>NZ_NBXA01000001.1 GCF_003399625.1 Subtercola boreus
CCAGCCACCACAAAGTCAAACACCACACCGAATGGACCCTCCAACAAACCCCCCACGGCACCATCACCTGGACCTCACCCGCCGGACACGAATACACCACCCACCCCACCCCCATCGCACCACCCACCGTCAGATTCGACAACGAGCCCACCACACCACCACCCTTCTGATGCAAGGCAACGCCGGCGCCACCCTCCTGACCGCCCCCTCCCTAACCGGGAACTCGGCCAGATCACCCGACACCCTTCGCCCGAGGCCCCACCCGTGGCCCCCGGGGCAGCTGGGGCAGCCGGGGCAGCTGGCAACGTCAAAGACTCGGCGTCGGGAGCGGATCGATGCGGCCAGCTCCAGCACCTCGTGGGCACCGCGAGGGCAGCGCAAGCGAAGCCCAGACCACCGCACAGGCGGCGCACGGCCGGGCTTGAAGCACCGGCCATTGGGACAGCCGCGCGGGGGCGCGGCGAGTCAGACGGGAGTGGCGACCGAGCCCGCGGCGGCGCGGAGGTCGCGGGCAAAGCAGAGCGAACCCTCTGAGTGCACGTAGTGGCCGAACAGGGGGATGCGTGTGTACCCCTCCCGCGTGTAGAAGCGCACAGCGTCGGGTTGAGCGGGGCCCGTCTCGAGTTTGAGCGTCGAGACTCCGCGCGCGGCGGCCTCCGCTTCGAGGGCCCGGAGGATCGCCGTGGAGACACCACTTCCCCGCGCGGCCTTCACCACGAACATCCGCTTCACTTCGGCTTCGGACGGTCCGAGCATCCGGAGCGCACCACAGCCCACGGCCGAACCGTTCTCGCCTCGGGCCACCAGGAACACTGCGATGTCGTCGGCCGAGGGCTTCACGCCCGGTTCCGTGTCAGCACCGTACCGGGTGTCGAGTTCGTCCCGTTGGGCGCGGCGGAGGGTCTCACCGTCGGGGTGGTTCCAGTCGGTGGGCAGGATCGTCAGGGTCACAGGATCCATTTTCGCTCATCGTCGAGGCGCCCTTGTCTGCCGGCCGCTCCGAACAGCCGACCCGCACGCCGCAACCGACCATCCCACTGCCCGCACGCGAGGCCGCGCGAGTTTAGGCTGTGGGTGTGAACACCCCGTCGATCACCGTGCGCCGCACCGCAGAGAGCGACTGGGCCGCGGTGCGCACGCTGCGGCTCGAGATGCTCGCGGACACGCCCATCGCTTTCGGCGAGACGCTCGCGGCCGCCGAGTCTCTCGGGGAGTCGGCGTGGCGCGAGCGGGCCCGGCGGGGTGAGAACCCGCGCGGTACGGCACTGGTCGCGATCGACGAGAGCGCAGGCGGGCGATGGGTCGGCACGATGGGTGGGTACCGCGATCCGGTGGGTCCGATGCTGGTGGGCGTCTACGTGACGCCCGACCATCGCGGGCACGCCTCCGGTGTCACCGATCTGCTCCTCCGGGGCGTCGAGGAGTGGGCGCGCGGCGAGTCCGATGCCCTCTACCTGCACGTGCACACGGAGAACGCACGGGCCATCGCAGCCTATGAGCGCCGTGGATATATCGCCACGGGAGTGCTCTTTCCGTACATCCTGAACCCGCACCAACGCGAGATGGAGATGCGCAAGGCGCTCTGAGCGCCGAACACGGGCTCAGCGGATCCCGCTCCGCGCGAAGCCCTGCACGAAGTACCGCTGGAACACCAGGAACAGCAACACCATCGGCAGCACGTTGATGAGCGCGAAGGCCATGGTTCCGCCGTAGTCCGCGCCGAACTGGCCCTGCAGGTACAGCAACCCGATCGGCAGCGTGAACAGCGCGTTCTGCTTCAGGGCGATGAGCGGCCAGGCGAAGTCGTTCCAGGTCTGCAGCAGGCTCATGAAGAACAGCACGGCGATCAGGGGTTTCGAGAGCGGCAGGATGATCCGGGTGAACACTCGCCAGTTGCCGGCCCCGTCCATCCGTGCCGCCTCGATCAGGTCGCGGGGGATGGCGAGGATGAACTGTCGGGCCAGGAAGAGCCCGAACGCCGAGGCGGCGGTCGGCAGGATGACGGCCCAGTAGCTGCCGTAGAGCCCGAGCCCGGTGACCAGCCCGAAGAGCGGGACCATGATGACCTGCACCGGGATCATCAGGGTCGCCAGCGCGATCAGGAACAGCACGGTCGACCCCCGGAAGCGCAGGTGCGCGAGAGCGTAGCCGCCCAGCAGGTTGACGGTCACCGTGATGATCGCCACGCTGACGGCGATCGCGGTCGAGTTGCCGAACCAGGTCACGACGGGGAACGCCGCGAACACCCGCTCGAAGTTCGCGAGCGTGAGGTTCTCGGGCCAGAGGCGGAGCTCGCCGCCGAGAAGGTCGGCGCGGCTCGAGAAGGCCACCACGATCATCCAGTACAGCGGGAAGATCACGATGATCGAGATGATGACGGCAAGGGCGACGCGCACCATGCGCCAGCGGTATGTGTCGGTCACAGTGGTTCTCCTAGTCGACCAGGTCGCGGGTTCGGCTGACCCGCCACTGCACGGCGGTGAAGACGAGCGTGATGACCAGCAGCACGACCCCGATGGCGGCGGCGTAGCCCTGGTCCCGGGTGACGAAGCCGTTGTTGTAGGCGTAGGTCACGAGAACGGATGTCGCGTTCTGGGGCCCGCCGCCGGTGAGCACGAACACGATGTCGAACACCTGGAACGAGTAGATGACATTCATGATCAGCAGGAAGAACGACGACGGACCGACCAGGGGAACGGTCACGAACCGAAAACGCTGCCAGCCGCCGGCCCCGTCGAGCCGGGCTGCTTCATAGAGCTCGGGGCTGATCCCCTGCAGTCCCGCCAGATAGATCAGCATGTTGAAGCCGACCCGCCACCACAGTGTCACGATGACCACGGAGGCGAATGCGGCGGCACCGCCCGACTGCCATTCGACCGCGGGCAGACCCACGAACTTGAGCAGCTTGTCGAGCACCCCGTTGTTCTGGTCGAAGACCAGCACGCCGATGAGGGCCGTCGCGACTCCGGAGATCGCCATCGGCAGGATCAGGATGCTGCGGAAGAGCCCCCGCGCGGGCAGCACCGAGTTCATCAGCACGGCCGCCCCGAGGCCGAGCAGCATCGACAGCGGCGTGACGATCGCCGTGAAGAGAGCGGTGTTGATGGTCGAACGCCAGAACACGGGGTCTGTCGCCAGCCGGGCGTAGTTGTCGATGCCGGTGAACGTTCCGGTGCCGAATCCGTCGGTGCGCTGGAAGCTGATGACGACGGCCGAGACCAGCGGCACGATGACGAAAAGGCCGAGCAGCAGGAGGTTCGGGGTGAGGAAGGCGTAGCCGGCGAGGGTCTCGCGGGCACGACTGCGTCCGCGTCGCCGGGGGCTCGCCGTGCGGGCGCCCGCTTCGGAGGAGGTACCCGGCGCGGCAGAACGGGCGGCGGCAGCACCCGCACCGAGGCCGACGGCAGCGGTCATGACCCGGCCGTCGCGGCGGAGATCCCCGATGTCATCGCGGCGAGCGTGTCGGACGTGCTCTGGCCGCCCACGAAGGCCTGCTCGAGCTGGTCCTGCAGCACCGTGATGATCTTCGACATCGACGGTGACGTGACCTGCCCGGAGTCCTTGGCCTGCACGCTCGACGCCTGGCCGACGAACACCGGCGAGAGTTCGGGGCGCACCGCGAAGTCGATCCCGCTCGCCGTGAGATCGGCGCGGGTCGGCAGCAGCGAGGCTCCCGCACAGAACTGCCGCATCTCCTCCTCCTGGGTGACGAACTGCAGGAACGCGCTGGCGAGCTCCGGGTTCGCGGTCGCCTTGGTGGCGACCAGGGCGTTGCCGCCGAAGTCTCCCGCCGAGCGCACGTTGCGGGGGGAGAATGTGGCTCCCCATTCGAAGTCGAGCGTCGACGTGGCATCCGGAACCAGGAAGGCTCCTGCAGACACCATCGCCGAGGTCTGGGCGTACCAGATGTCGCTGGCGAGAGTCGTCGACTTGACCGAGTTGTTCTGCGGCACGAAATTCGAGCTGAAGAAGTTCTTCGTGTAGTCGACCGCCTGGCGGCCGGCATCCGAGTCGATCGCCGGGGTTGTGAGGTCGTCGTTCAGGAACGCACCGTCGGATTCGAACAGCCAGCTGAGCCAGCGTGTGACACCGTTGCCCTGCCAGTTCGCGGCGTACGGATACTTGTCAGCCGGCAGCGATCCACGGAGCTTCTGCAGCACGGAGCCGAATTCATCCCAGCTCCACGCGTCGTCGAGAGTGGTCGGAATCGAGGTGATGCCGGCCGTCTCGAGGGCGGCCTTGTTGTACAGGATGACCGAGGTGTCGGTGTGGTGGGGAACACCGAAGGGGGTCTTCCTGCTCTGCACGGCAGCCCAGGCCGCAGGCGTGAACGCGTCACTGAAGCCTGCGGGCAGGTACGTGCTCAGGTCGAGGAGCTGGTCGCGCCCGGCGTAGCTGCCGAACGTGTAGTACGGAACGCGGAAGATGTCCGGCGGGTTACCCGCCTGCAACTGGGCATCGATGTTGGTGAACATCTGGCCGTAGGGAACGGAGTTCAGCGAGACCGTCGCCCCGGCGTTCGCCTGCTGGAACCGGTCGATGGCCGCCCGGAAGCCGGCCAGTTCGGCGTCGGTGCCCCAGGTCGTGAACGTGAGAGTGCCCGTGGCGCCCGAGCCGCCCGTGCCTGTTGCCCCGCCGCCCGACGTGGTCGCGGGGGGCGCGAACCCGCAGCCCGCGAGGAGGAGCGGGAGGGATGCGGCCCCCGCACCGATCAGGATTTGGCGTCGAGTGAGCTCCATGGGGGGATCCTTCCGAGTGCGCTTATGCGAGACAAGCAGTCTCACCCGCGCGCCCCGGGCTTCGACAGGGCTTGCGCGCATCGCAGAATCCGTCAGGGTGCCGCGGTCAGCTCCCGCAGTTCCGCGAGCGCCACGCGGATGCATTCGGCGAAGTCACCGGGCGGATCGTCGCCCACCCAGGTGTCGAACCCGATCGAGAACACGCTGACCCCGGTGTGGGCAGCGAGCCGGGCCGGAAGGGCCGCGACACCGCGCAGGCGGAGCGCACCGGCGGCCGCCTCCCCCAGCGCGGAGAGTTTGAGAAGCTCCCGCTCCATCAGGCTGGGGTTCGCCGCAAGCAAGGCTGCTCGCTGGCACGACCATTCGCGGTTGCCGCCGATGCGCTCCGCCCCCGCGAACATCCCCGCGAACACCGCATCGACCGGAGACTCATCGGTCGGCGCGGCCTCGATCGCTTCGAGCACGATCCGCTGCAGCTCACTCGCACCCCCGAAGAGCACCTCGCGCTTGTCGGCGAAGTAGCGGAAGAACGTGCGCTCGGTCACCCCGGCCCGCTCGGCGATCTCCGCCGCGGTCGTCTGCTCGAAGCCCCGCTCGACATACAGCTCCATGGCACTCAGCATCAGGCGGCCCTCGGCGCCCGGTTTCCATCGTCCCATCTGCCCAGTCTAGCAATCGGGCGAACACATGATGTCGGTGACTGACATCATGTGTTACGGTTCTGATGTCAGCAACTGACATGGATGCCCGGCCGACGAGCCGGAGGAATGGAGAACATCATGCGCATATTCGTCACCGGCGCTTCCGGCTGGATCGGCTCGGCCGTCGTCCCCGAGCTTCTGGATGCCGGCCACACCGTGACCGGGCTCGCCCGCAGCCAGGCGTCCGCCGACGCTCTCACCGCGGCTGGCGTCGCACCGATCGCCGGAAGCCTCGACGACCTCGACAGCCTGAAGGCCGGCGCAGCCGACTCCGATGGCGTCATCCACCTCGGCTTCAAGCACGACTTCAGCGACATGGCGGGCGCCGGGCGCACCGAGCGGGCCGCCGTCACAGCGCTCGGCGACACCCTCGCGGGCTCCGACCGACCCCTGCTGTTCGCCGCTGGAGTGGCCGGGCTCACCCCGGGCCGCGCCGTCACCGAGAACGACCCGTCGCCCGCGGTCGGCCCCGATGCGCCCCGCGGCGGAGGCGAGAACTTCGCCTTCGAGTACGCCTCGCGCGGTGTGCGCCCCGTCTCGCTGCGCTTCGCCCCCACCGTGCACGGCGACGGCGACCACGGCTTCCTGTCCACGATCGCCGGCGTCGCGCGCGACCGCGGCGTCTCGGGCTACGTCGGCGACGGGTCGAACCGCTGGGCCGCCGTCAATCGCAGCGACGCCGCCAAGCTCGTCCGCCTCGCGCTCGAGCAGGCCGAAGCCGGTGCGATCGTGCACGCGGTGGGCGAGGAGGGCATCAGCGCCCGCGAGATCGCCGAGACCATCGGACGCCAGCTCGGTGTGCCGGCCGAGTCGGTGGCTCCGGATGCCGCAGCCAGCCATTTCGGCTGGATCGGCATGTTCTTCGCACTCGACATGTCCGCCTCGAGCATGCTCACCCAAGAGCGGTTCGGCTGGACGCCCACCCACCCCGGCCTGGTGGCCGACCTCGAGGCCGGCTACTACACCCGCCGCGCGTAACCCGCGAAGTACTCGCGGGACTCCACCCCGGGGCCGAACGCCGGCGGCTGGGCCTCAAGACGGAAGGCCGCGGGAACGGCTCGCCCGAACTGGCCGAGCGCCCGTCGCCAGAACACGGCTGGCGAGAGACCCAGGGCGCGCATCGCGGCACCGTGGTCGACAGCGAGCACCGTGGCCGCCCCGACGGCGACGATCCATGCGGCGCCGGCCGCGAGCATCCGTACCGCCCGGGGAGTGCGCGCGAAACCGGCCCGCAACTGGTCGATCTGGAACTTCACATGCTCCACTTCATCGGTCAGCACCCGGCGAGCGACGCCGTGGATGACCGGATCGCTCGATCGGCTGAGCGCGCCGAAGTACTCCATCGCCGTCGTCTCGGCGATGAGGAACAGTGTCACCTCCGTGCGGAGGCCGAGCATCCGCCGCAGCACGACGAACGAGGCATCCGACCAGTGCGAGGTCAACCGGCTCTCGCCGAACCGTTCCAGAGCGGCGGCGAACAGCGCGGAATGCTTCTGCTCCTCGCCGATGAAACGGATCAGAGCCGATTCGTACGCGGGGTCGTGGCGGCGAGCTGCCTTGCCGAGCAACCCCTTGCCCTCACCGCTCTCGCCGAGCTCGAAACGCTGCAGCGAGCGCGCGATCGCCACCACGTCGGCGGGCGGGAGCAGGCACACCGTCTGCCAGGGAATCAGCGCATCCAGTCGCGCATGCCGCGCGGTGTTGGCTTCGAAATAGTCGTCCCAGATGCCGAAGTCGGGCGTCTGGATGGGGGTGGGCGTGGGCATCCGGTCTCCTGTCGCTGTGAACTACAGGAGATAACATATCGAATATCAATATGAAATGCACGCTTTTCGATATGGAATGGTGCGCTCAGTCGGAGACGGGCTCGATGACCCCGACCGGTTCACGCTTCTCGGCCTGGAACCGATCCTCGGTGCGGCCGGCGGCCCAGTAGCCCGAGAGCGACAGCTCAGAGCGCAGCACGCCGCGGCGCTTGAACACGTCGCGGAGCTCCTTCATCGACTCCCGCTCGCCGTGCGCGAACACCTGCGGCCGGCCCGCGAGCCATTCGGCACCGTCGACTGCCGCAGCGAGCGTCACACCGGGGGCGCTGTGGATCCAGGTCACCGCCACGTCGGCCGGGGCATCCAGAACCAGCTCGTCGGCGGCATCCGTCACCTCCACGAACGCGAGGCCGCGAGCGGTTCGGGGCAGAGCCGCCAGCGCCGACGCGATGGCGGGCAGGGCGGACTGGTCGCCGGCGAAGAGGTGCCAGTCCGCAGCGGGATCGGGCGCATAACCGCCACCCGGGCCGGCGAAGGCCAGCGGGTCGCCGGGCTCCGCTGCGGCTGCCCACGGTCCGGCGAGGCCGTCGTCGCCGTGCACCACGAAGTCGATGGTGAGCGTGCGGGCGACCGGGTCGACCTCCCGCACGGTGTAGGTGCGCGTGACGGGCAGCTCCCCCGGTGCGGTGAAGGCGATCTTGACATATTTGTCGGTGGAGTCATTCGTCTGGAATGCGTCGAACTCGTCGCCGCCCAGCACGATGCGAACGAGGTGGGGGGTGAGCTGCTCACGGCGCACGACGGCGAGAGTGATCTGCGGGCGGGCCGGGCGGGCGGCGCGCTGGGTCGGGGTCGCGGATGTGTTCGGGGGCGTGTTCTGGTTCGGTGATGTGTTCGGGTTCGGTGATGTCATCGGCTTGCTCCTTCGAAGTAAGGCAAGCCTAACAAGCCGTCTCAGGATGCCCGGGGGGCCGTGACCCGTCGCACAAGATCCTCCCAGCCGTCGGCCACCCGCTCCATCGTGACGTTCTGGCTGCGGTTCTCGTAGAGCACCAGCGTTGCGTCGAGGCTCGCGAGCAGGTTGAACGCCATCACGGCCGAATCGCCGTCGTAACCCGCCCGGTTCAACAGCATGTGGATGTGCAGGGCACTCGCAGAACGCGGAGCCGACGCATATCGGTCGTCGGGGCGATCCTCAGCCGCCCGCAGCAGGTCGCCCTGAACCTCGAGCATCGCGATCCGTTCGCGACCGAAGGCCACGAGGCGATCAGTCGCGGACGCTCCCGGCCCGAGCGGTGGTTCGCCGCTCATGAACCGTCGCTGAAAGTCGGTCTCGATGTCGTTCACCAGCGCGAGCATGAGCCCGGTGCGCGATCCGAAGCGCCGGAAGACGGTTCCCTTGCCCACGCCGGCCTCCGACGCGACCAGGTCCATGGTCAGGCCGTCGACCCCCCGCTCGGCGAGGATGCGGCGGGCCGCGGCGATGACGAGGGCGCGGTTGCGTTCGGCGTCGGCACGCGGCGGAACGGCTGGCTCCCCCACGAGCAGAGGCCGTGGCGGCAGCGGCCGGGCATCCATCCCCCGACCGTAGCACCTCGGCCGCCGGGGCCCCGCGAAGAAAATCCACCGAACCGGGAATAACCGGACCATAGTCCGGTTGCATCCACTGACACCCCCAGCCGTCTTTTCTCAGGAGAAACAATGTCAGACACCTCGATCCTCGTTCTCGTCGGAAGCCTCCGCGCCGGCTCCACCAACCGCCAGCTCGCAGAAGCCGCCATCGGCGTCGCCCCTGAAGGCGTCGAACTGACCATCTTCGAAGGCCTCGCCGACATCCCGTTCTACAACGAGGACATCGACGTCGAGGGCACCGTTCCCGCCGCGGCCACCACTTTCCGCGATGCTGTCGCCGCAGCCGATGCCGTGCTCGTCATCACCCCCGAGCACAACGGAACCATCCCCGCCGTGCTGAAGAACGCCATCGACTGGGCCTCGCGCCCCTTCGGCGCGAGCCCCATCTCGGGCAAGCCGGTCGCCACCATCGGCAGCGCCTACGGCCAGTTCGGCGGCGTCTGGGCCCAGGACGAGACGCGCAAGTCTCTGACCCTCGCCGGTGCCTCGGTGCTCGAGGACATCAAGCTGGCCATCCCCGGCTCGGTCGTGCGTTTCGCTGAGATCCACCCGAAGGACGACGCAGAGGTCGTCGGCCAGCTCGAAGCCGTCGTGCGTGGCGTCGTGGCCGCTGTCTCCGAGAAGGCTGCGGCGTAACCCGCGCCCCCCTGCGCCCACGCCTCGCTGCGGCCCGCGTGCGACTTCACCCCGCCTTCAGCGCGGTCGTGGGTGGCACGCGCGCTGCGCGCGTGGCGGGCTGCAGGCCGGCCAACACCCCGACGATCACGGCGACGCCCGGGAACAGGGCCGCCGACGCGAGCGGAAGCACGAACACCTGGCCGTTCACTGTCGTCGCGACTCCCACGACGACTGCCCCAGCGGCCCAGCCGACGATTCCTCCCACCCCGGACAGCACGATGCACTCGAGGAGGAACTGCCGGGCGATGTGATTCGCGCGGGCCCCGAGTGCTCGTCGCAGGCCGATCTCCCCGCGACGTTCGAGCACCGCGACCACCATGGTGTTGGCGATTCCGATGGCGCCGACCAGGAGCGCGACGGCTGCCAGACCCGCGACGAGCACCGACATGCTGTCGTCGACAATGGCCCTCGTCGCGACCAGTGCTGACGGGTTCGACACACTCACAGTGCGAGGGTTCGACGGGTCGACGGTCGGTGCGAGCATCCGACGAACCGTGTCGAGGCTCTCCGCTCTCACCCTCATCGTGAGCGAGATGATGTGCGATGCGTCGTGGTCGGACCAGAGCCGTTGCTCGGCCCAGGCATCACCGAGCAGCACGGAGGTATCGAGCCCGGCCACCCGCGGCCGCGGGTCGAGGATGCCTGAGACCGCGTACCACTCCGAGCCCACCCAGATGCGTTGGGCAGCGTGGTCGACACCGAGAGGGTCCACACCGAGAGGGTCGACACCGAGAAGATCGACACCGAGAAGACGGGCCGCTTCGTGCCCCAGGACCACCTCGGGGAGAGCGCGCCCGGCCTCGCCGAACGATTCCCCTGCGCCGAACTCGGCACCGACGGCAGCGAAGTACCCGGGGTCGACGGCTGCGACCGTCAGCCCATTCGACTCCCCCGCCGGCACGAGATCGTTCCGGTACGCATGCATTTCGCGGGGAACGGATCGGAGAACCGCCACAGATTCAACCGCCGGCATTCGAGCGACCATAGCGGGTGCGCTGGAGGGCAACTCGGCGGCGTCGCCGTCGACACCGACAACCGGCGTGACGACCACGAGGTTTGCGCCCTGTGCATCGAGGTCGGCAAGGACATCTGCCTGGTTCGACGCGGAGAGCCCCAGTATGGCGGTCAATGCGGCGATGCTGACGGCGATGCCGAGGGACGAGAGCACCGACCGCGTGGATCGTGATCGGATACCACTGAGGGCGGTGCGCCAGGCGTCGATGTGCCTGAGACGGGAGGGAGCGACGCACCCTCCCGTTGAAGCGCGCAGCTCTCCCATCAGACGTGCCCTTCTGTTTCGGACGGAGAACCGACGCCCGCGGCGTGCGCCGCAGCAACCCGTCGCGTCTCGTCGCTCAGAATCCGCCCGTCGCTCAGCACGATGCGACGATCCAGTGCCCCTGCGATCTCACGGTCGTGCGTGACCACGACGACGGCCGTGCCTCGGCCGGCGACCGACTGGAGCAGACGCATGACTCCGGCGCCAGAGACGGAGTCGAGCGCCCCCGTCGGTTCGTCGGCCAGCACGAGCGAGGGTTCCCCGACGAGCGCGCGCGCGACGGCGACCCTCTGCTGCTCTCCGCCGGACAACTGCGACGGGCGGTGTGCGAGGCGGGCGCCGAGTCCCACCCGCTCCAGGGCGAGAGCAGCCCGTGAGCGCCGGGTACGGGCATCGGTGCCGGTGTAGAGGAGCCCGAGCGCGACATTCTCGACAGCACTGAGAGTGGGCAGCAGAAAGAACTGCTGGAAGACGAAACCGACGAATCGTGCCCGTACTGCCGAGCGGTGCGCGTCCGTCATGCCCGAGACGTCATGTCCCGCAATTCGCACCGCACCGAGGTCTGCGACGTCGAGTGCGCCCATGAGCGCCAGAAGGGTGCTCTTCCCTGAGCCCGACGAGCCGACCAGCGCGACGATCTCGCCGGCCCTAACCGTGAGGCTCACATCGTCGACCGCCCGAACGGGAACCGCACCGCCGAAGCTCCGGCTGACCCCGGCGAGTTCGAGGACCGTCTCCGCCTCGAGGGATTCGCCCGTCATCCGGGAACCACCACCCTGTCGCCTTCATCGAGCTCGCCTGCCGTGATCTGCACGCGCGAGTCAGCGATGAGACCGATCTCGACGGGCACAGTGTGCGAGCGGGAACCGGCAGGCACGGAAGCGCCTGCCGAAGAGCTGCCCGACGAAGTGTCATGCGGGGTGGGCGGGGGCGTGGCCGGAGGGTCGGCCGCATCCACGATCTCGACAGCGTATCCGCCACCGGCAAGCGCGACCAACGCCGTCACCGGAACCACAAGTGCGTTCTCGGCCCCACCTGTTCCCACGGTCACCCGCAGCGCAGGAAGCCCCAGGCCCTCGAGGAGCGACTGGTCGGGGAACTCGACGCGAGCAGACGGCGTCGTCGTCTTCGCCGGATCGCTCGTGGCCGCCCCTCCCGGGTCGATCGCAGCAATCGTCGCGGGCGTCTCACTGCCGCTCGGCAGCCTGACTGTGACGGCCATCCCGGGGGCCAGTTGCGTCAGTTGCGCTGCGGTCACCTTCATGCGGCCGTGGATGCCCGGCTCTGTGTACGACAGGACGGGGCCTGTGGCACTGGCACCGACGAGGGCGCTGATCCCACTGATCCTGACGGCGGGCGCCGAGACCATCACCACGTCTGCCTGTTCGATGACGCCGGTTCTCTCTCTGCCGGCCGCCTTCTGCCATGCGCGGATCGCCCGTTCGGTCGCCGCCGTGAACGTGTTGTCGACCGTGAGTCCGTCGCCGAAGCCGAGGTCAGCCAGATTCTGCTCCACCTGCTGCACATCGGGCCCGTCGCTCATCCCGCTCTCGACAGATCGCCAGAGTGGCCGCGCTCCCCGGAAAGCGACGACCGCGTGCCCGTCGACCTCGTAGAGCGCCTGCCCGGCGCCCACGACCTCACCCGGCTGCGGAAGCCGGGTGAGGGTTCCACCGACCCCTACCAGTGCGGTCGGTGCGGAATACTCGAGCGATGCACTCAGAACGAGATGGGCGGAGAGTGTGGTGCGCTCGGCGACTGCCGTCTGACGCGGAGATCCGGGGCTGCCCCCAGCACCGGCCCACGGCTGCCAGAGCGCGGCGACGAGCCCTCCGCCGAGGAGGAGGCCGAGAGCGGCGACACCCGCCAGGCGCACAACCGAAGGAGTACTCACTGCCCGGCGCCCTCGGTCGGCTCAAGAGCGGCGAACAGGAGTGAAGTGACCTCCGGGGCCCAGGCTTTGTCGTAGGCTCCGCCGAACGTGGGCATCGCAATACTGAAGGTCTGTCCCTGACCTCCCTGGGCATTGGCGTCGACGCTCGGGTCGGTAACCGGGGCGCCCTGCCCGAACACGGAGGCACACGCCGTGACCACAGCGAAGAACGCTGACTTGGTCGTACCCTCGGGCACCAGCAGGGTGTCCTCGGCAGCGATGTCGGGGTCGGGGAAGTCGGAGAGACCGTTCTGCCGCGCGCAGGCAGCGAACGCGCGGCTCTGGTCGATCATCTGGGCCGCTAGCGCGGGGTCTTCGTCGAAGACTTCGGCGTGATACTCCGGTACTCGCGCGGAGCACGCTTTCTCGGCCTCGCCGAAGGGGCCGTCGGCGGAGGCATCCACGAAGACGTTCGAATCATCCTCCCCCGCCTCGCTGATCCCGCCCGGCTTGGCCTCCACGCTCACTCCGACGAAATTCGTGTCGTTGACGAACACGCCGTCGACACCTTCACCGGTGAGACAGTCGGCGTACGCGCGGGCCACCTCGGGCGAGTTGGCTGGCGCGGATGCAGCTGCTTCACCCGACGAGCTGCATCCCGCCAGGGAGAATGCCGCGACAAGAGCGAACGGAAGCAGGAGAAGAGGCACGTGGCGGAGGTGTTTCATGAGGGAGTTCCTTTTCTGTGGGTACGCAACCGTTCTAACCACCCGACCAGTGGTAAATTAGACGATACTTTCTCATGTTCTTCTCACGAATGGATGGCTGGCGTGCTCCGTGTGCTGATAGCCGAAGACGAGACCGACCTCGCCGATTCCCTCGCCGAAGGTCTTCGCGCCGAGCGGCACGTGGTCGAGGTCGCCTATGACGGAGCCTCCGCTCTGACGTTCACTGAAGTGTTCTCCTTCGACGTGATACTCCTCGACCGCGATCTGCCGCTGCTGAGCGGCGACAGCGTCTGCCGCGCGCTGACAGCCCTGCGGTATCCGGCTCGCATCATCATGCTGACCGCCGCGTCACTACCGGGCGCAAGTGTCGAGGGACTCGACCTCGGTGCCGACGACTACATCACCAAGCCATTCGGCTTCGACGACCTGCTTGCACGGCTCCGTGCCATCGAACGGCGGCAAGCGGGCACAGCACTCGACGTGACCTGGCGGGACCTCTCCCTCGACTCTGCGGCCCGTCGGGTGACCCGGTCAGGCAGACCGGTCGACCTCGCTCCCAAGGAGTTCGACTGTCTGCGCGTCCTCCTGGCGTCGGCTGGCCGGGTGGTGCCCTTCTCCGAGTTCGCCGATCGGGTGTGGCCCGCGGACTCCGAACCGTCGAGGGGTGCGGTCAAGGCGGTCATCCACTCCCTTCGGAGAAAACTCGGGCAACCCGACCCCCTCGAGACTCAACACGGTCTCGGCTATCGGCTGGGACAACCGTGAGCCGCGGGAGATTCGCCGCGCGACCCGGTTTCCGGCTTCGCCTCACGCTGGTGTTCTTTGCCGTCTTCGTCGTCGCGGCCGCTGCACTGCTGATCATCGAATACGGTGTCGTCTCGGCCCTGTTCGACCGCTCCCTCGCCAACGCGTTCGTCATCACGCCGGCTGAGATGAACGATCCGTCAGCGGTGTCCGACCCGTCCGCGACCTCATGGATCGTCCAGAGCGGCGACGGGGCCTTCCTCGACTCGAACGCGGGATCGACCGTCTCGATCGTCGCCGATGCGCAGGCGGCCACCCGGGACGAAGTGCTGAACGGACTGGTTCTCTGGTCGGCGCTCGCGCTCGTCGCCTTCTCGGCTCTCGGCTCCGCCGTCGCCTGGTGGCTGGCAGGTCGACCGCTTCGCCGCATTCGGGACGTGACCGCTCTCGCCCAGAACATCTCCGAACACGACTTGACCGATCGGCTCGCACTGACTGGCCCGCGCGACGAGATCCGTCTTCTCGGCGACACCTTCGACGACATGCTCGCCCGGCTGCAGGTCGCGTTCGAGTCGCAGGGTGTGTTCATCGCGAACGCATCCCACGAACTGAGAACACCGCTCGCTGTGATTCGAACCAGTCTGGAGGTGGCGCTTCGACGACCACACATCGCCGGAGATGTACGCACTGGCATCGAGCGGGCACTCCGGGCGAACGAGCGGAGCGAGTCCCTGATCTCGTCGCTCCTGACGCTTGCTGGGGTGCAGAATGCCGAACGCCCCTCGAAGAGCTCCCAGCGGCTCCTTCCTCTGCTCTGCGGCGAGATCGACGCGTACGCCGAACAGGCCCTTCAGCGCGACATCGTGGTGCTGAACGCCTGCCCACCCTCGGTCAGAGCGATGATCGACACGTCGCTCTTCGCACTGCTGTTCACCAATCTGTTGTCGAACGCGATCCGCTACAACCAGTACGCGGGGTCGATCACCATCGAGTGCGAACAGCGTGCGGATAAAGCGGTGCTCGTCATTTCGAACACAGGCGAAATGCTCGCCGAACCTGTCACCGACCTGGTAAAGCCGTTCCACCGCGGCACGTCGACACGGCTCTCGAACCAGATCGGAGGCTCGCTCGGCGTCACACCCGGGTCAGGCCTCGGCCTGGCCATCGCAGCATCGGCGGCCGATGCTCTGGGCGGCACACTGAGCCTCGAGCCACGGAATGGCGGCGGCATGCGCGCCGAAGTCGTGCTGCCGTGCTCCGAGTAGAACTCGGCTACGCCTGAAGGCCGGCGGTGTCACACTCGTTCCCAACCGCTCCTCCCCAGAACGCTTCCTGGCCCCGTTCTCCACAGATCCCGCGGTCAGCCGCCCGGACAGTGGATGACCGGGCCATTCTTCTCGGTATGAACACTCTTCTGGCCGCCACGGCCCACCGAACCCCGCTCACCACCGATGCCCAGATCGAAGACCGCGTGCTCGCCCTGATCGGCACCGCCGGCCACCGACAGCTGTGGATGATGTTCCTCGATCACGACGACGACCAGCTGCCGGTGGTGATCCCGCTCGACGATCTACCCCGGGTACCGGATCGCGCACAGACCGACGTGCTCGTCGGCCATCTCGCCGGCGTGCTCCACCAGGTGGCAGCAGTGCAGATCGTGCTGGTGTGGGAGCGCCCCGGCAAAGGCAAGCTGACTGAGCTCGACCAGGCGTGGGCCCGCGCCATCGCAGAGAACTGTTCCCGTCGCGGGGTGCGCCTCCGCGCGCAGCTGCTCAGCCACACCCGCGGTGTGACGATCCTCGACCCCGCGGACTACGCCCTCACGCCGACAGGCGCTTCCAGTGCGGGCGGAACTGAATGCTGATGCGCGGGCCGACAGCCTGCTTCGATTTGAGGATCGCGTGCTCGTACGTTCGCTGGCAGCTGCCGCCCATCACGAGCAGGTCCCCATGACCGACGGGGAACCGCTGCACCTCTCCTCCGCCCTTCGGCCGCAGCGACAGCGTGCGGGCCGCTCCGACCGAGACGATCGCCACCATGGTGTCCCGGTTGATCGCCCGGCCGACGCGGTCGCCGTGCCACGCCACACTGTCGTCTCCGGTGCGGTAGAAGCACAGGCCCGCGGTCTCGAAGACCTGGTCTGCCGGGCGGCGGTAGTGATCGTTGAGGTCGTTCTGGGCGCGCTCGAGCACCGGGTCGGGAAAAGTCGCCTCCGGGCCGAACCACGAGACGAGCCGCGGCACCTCGACCACCCTGTCGTACATCTCCCGCTTGTCTGCCTGCCACGGAACGTGCTGCGCCAGGCGTTCGAAGAGCGCGTCGGAGTTCGTCACCCACCCGGGCCGGATGTCGAGCCAGGCGCCCTCGTCCAGCACAATACGGCGCACGGAACCACCGAGCGTCTCGAGTTCGGGCTCGGCGTCGATGTCGTCGAAGAGGGAGGACTGGAATGCAATGCTCATCCTGCCAGCCTACAGACATTCGAATGTATGTTCTATTATTTTGCTCACAGGCACAACCAGCGGGCGTCGAGTCAGTGAGAAGGGCTATCGTCCGGACCGCCGGTGGGATAGACCGGAGGAATGACGAACCCCGGTTCCGACCGACCATCCGACCTCGACCCGACCAGAGTCAGGAGCCAACCCTCGCTGACCACGTCGACGGGGCGCATCTGGCTGGTCGTCGGCGGCCTCTTCGCCCTGATCGCAGCCGTGATGCTGTTCGCGTTGATGTCGTTCGCTCCGCAGGGTCTCGCGGCGGTCGCGCTCGTGGTGGTCGTGCTGCTCTACGTCTCGATGGTCATCACACAGCTGCTCACCCGCCGCGGAAGAGTCCGGCTCGGGATCCTTGCGGCACTGATGATCCTGATGGCCCTTGTCGCACTCGGCAGCGTGCTCGTTCTCGCGGCATCCCAGACAGCCACCTAGGAGATCAACGCGGTGGAAGAGCGGCCGGTGGTGGCTCAGCGGGCGGCGGTCGCCGGCCGACGCCGCTCGCTGAGGGCGCACACGACACCGAACGCGCCGACTACGAGTGCCGCCCACGCTGCGACCTCGAATGCGCTGTAGGCCGTGCCGTGGTCGATCGCGGCTCCGACCACAGCACCGCCGAGCGTGACGCCGACCGAGAGCCCGATGGATGGCCAGGTGAGCGCCTCGGTGAGCCGGGAATCCTCGACCAGCCCGGCGATGAGCGAGGTGCCCGAGATCAGCACCGGAGTCGTGACCAGCCCCGCGATGAAGATCAGGCTCGCGAGCGCGACCGGCGTCTGGAGCACCAGCAGGCACGGCACCACCACCGCATAGGCGAGCGACGCCACGAGCACCCGGCTGGCCGGTGCCCAGCGGGCGCTCAGCGGCCCGAAGGCGAATCCCGCCACGACACTTCCGGTCGCGAAGACAGCCAGGATGACACCCGCGAGCCACGGCTCCTCCGCCTGGCGGGAGATGCTGATCGCCCCCACATCGACCGACGCGAAGACCACCCCGACACCGAGGTAGACCGGCAGCAGTCCGACCACACCGGCGGGCAGGCGGAAGCGCTGACGCAGAGGCAGAGCGATCGCAGGCGGCGGGACGATCTCAAGGGGCAGAGCGATCGCAGACGGCGGGACCGGCACCACCCGCGGCATGGTGCTGCGCTGCATCCAGAGGGCGACTCCTCCGACCAGCGTCACGAGCACCCCCGCCGTGAATCCCGCAAGCGGTCCCGCTGTCGCGGCGATCAGCGTCACAGCGGGTGGGCCGACCACGAACACCAGTTCATCGTTGACCGCCTCGAGTGCAAGCGAGGTGTGCCGGCTCTCGTTCGACTTCAGCACTCGTCTCCAGCGCGCCCGAACGAGAGAACCCATGTCGAGGGAGCCTGCCCCGAGCGCGAACGCGCAGACGAACCAGCTCCACACCGGTGCCCCGACGACGATCGTGAGGGCGAGAGCCGCCGCCGCGACCACGGTGGCGGCGAGGCTGACCGGCAGCACCAAGGCCTGGCCCCGCGCATCCGCCGCCCGCGACCATAGCGGGCCACCCACCGCAATGCCGAGAACGATGGTTCCGGCAACGGCACCTGCCAGAGTGAAACTGCCGGTCTGCGCGGAGATGAGCAGGATGGTCGCGATTCCGCTCGTCGAACGGGCGAACCGGCCCAGCCAGCCCGCCAGCGTGAACTGCCACGACCCGGGCACGCCCAGAATGTCGGCATACGACCCGAAGACACGAAGGCGCTCCCTGGGTCGCTCCCCTGCGCGCTCCCCCGGGCGCAGCGAATCCGACGAGACCAACGAACCCTCACCGCCCTGCCCCGAAGGCAGGTGAGCCTGCCGGCCACTCGGGGCCACGGCTTCAGTTTAGACGACAGTCCGTTCGACGTCGGGAGAAGTAGAGTTGACCAACCGACAACGCCTGGTGGGAGTCTCATGGAGCGCGAGCAACTGGTCATGTTCACTGTGGTCGGAGTGAGCTTCTCGCCACCCGACATTGCGTTCGACATCGTCGTTCCGCGTGACGACAGCACCCTCTTCAAGGGCTACCTCAAGGTGCTCCCTGCCGTGGTCGACACGGTCGACTTCGAAGGCGGCGACTACGATCACCCCGGGGCATCCAGAACCGTGAAGCTCTCCGACGGCGGCTCGTTCCGCGAGGAGATCGTGCGCTACGAGCGCCCGGGAACGACCGATCCGGATGCCGCGGGCCACTTCGACTACGACGTCACGCTGTTCACCGGCATCCTCAGCCGCATCGTCTCCGAGGGCATCGCCCGCTGGACCTACGCACCCGGCTCGACCGGCCGCACCCACATCATGTGGACATACGGCTACCGCCCGCTGCCCGGCCGACGGTTTCTCGTGAAACGCGTCATCGGTCCGCTCTGGATGCAGTACATGCGTCGCGGCATGGCCGCCGCCCTCACCGCCGTCGCCGAGTCCCGCCCCGCAGAGGTCGCCCCGCCGGATGAGTCGTGAGCGCGTTCATCGACATCCCCTCCCCCGGCTGGCCCCTCACCTTCGGCACACCGGGAAGTCCCTGCGTGGTGATCGTCCATGACCGGTTCGGTCGGTTGCCCTACCTCGAGTCCTACGCCACAGCACTGGCGAACCGTGGCTTCTTCGTTGTCGTCCCCGACCTCTTCAACGGACTCGCCACGATCGACGGACCGAGCGCAGACGAACTCCACGATGGCATGGATCTGGGTTTCGCGCTGGCGACCCTCGACGATGCCATCGAGCTCGGGCGGGGTGGCTCGGCGGCCACCTCCACGTCGGCGGCGGCGAAAGTCGGGATCCTCGGGTTCGAGGTCGGCGGCTGGCTGGGGCTCCAGGCCGGGCAGGCAGGCTCAGCGGATGCCGTCGTCTCGTACGCCGGAGGCCTGGCTGAGAGCGAATCGGGCATCCTGCCCTGCCCTGTGCTGCTGAACTACTCAGACCTCGGCACGTGGGGAACCGGCATCGAAGCCGACCAGTTCGTCAGCCGGCTGAAGGAGATGGGAACCCCGGTCACCCGACACACCTATGTCGGCACGAACGACATCTTCGCGAACGCGACCCTGATCGAGCGCCTCGACAAGAATGCTGCGGCGTTGGCGTTCGCCCGGTCGACGAACTTCCTGCAGGAGCAGCTGGTCGACTGAGCCCGTCAGCCCCTCACATCGTGGAGGTGGTGCACCGGGTCATGGATGAAGTAGCAGGCCAGGCTCTCGACCGTGAAGGACGAGCCGTCGCCGCGGCGACCGGTGCGCTGCCCTGCGCCTGCGGGTACGGCTTCGAACGCCAGGGCGACTTTCTCGGCAGCCTCGGTCAGTTCACCTGAGACAGTCGCCGGGTCCTGCTCGCTGTAGTGATTCTCGAGTGCCGTCGCGTCCTGGTCCCAGTTCGGGAAGGCCGGATCGTCTTCCGCCAGCATCAGCTCGAGTCGCCCCCGGAAGATCCGGAACACGTCGCGCACGTGAGCCGCGTACTCGAGGTCGGACCAGGTCGACGCGTCCGGCCTGTCGCCGACTCCCGGCCGGGCGAGCACGGCCAGCCAGGCCGCCGCATTCTCCCTGACCAGGCCAGGAACGTCGCCGAGCGTGATCGCGCCCGAGTCGAAACCGCATTCGGGGCACTCTCGCTCGAGCACCCAGGTCCAGTTCTTCGTGTCGGGAACGATCGTCATGCGCTCATCCTACGAAGGCGCCAGCCGCAGCGCGTCCCGGTTCGGGACAGCGCCCGACGACTTCCTGCCAACCCCTGCACGCCGCGCCGCTTCCGCTACGGTTGCCCCCATGACTGCATTCGAGTCCGCTGTCGTGGCCGCCATCCTCTCCCACATGAACAACGACCACCCCGACGACAACCTCGTGATCGTGCGGGCCTTCGGTGCGCCGGATGCCGAACGGGCCACCATGGTCGACCTCGACACGATCGGGGGCACGTGGACAGCGTGGCTGGCCCCCGAAGACGAGACGGTGCAGGTGGTCATCCCGTGGCCCGCCGGCACGATCGCCGCCCGAGGCGAGATCCGCCGGGAGATCGTGGCACTCTACGACGCCGCATCCTCGGCCCTGGGTCTTCCTGCGCGCGACCACGTCGGGTAAGGTAAGGGCAACCTAACCTCAGGAGTCGCCGTGTCGAATGTGATCCCCTTCTCGCAGGCCCTCCGCGAGCGCACCTGGTCTGGGCACGGCGCGAGTGAGAGCGCCGGGTTCATGACCGACCTCATGAACGGCAAGGGCAATCGCGACGACTACATCGCGCTGGTCGCCCAGCACTTCTTCATCTACGAGGCCATCGAGGCTGCCGCAGAGCGCATGAAGAACGATCCTGTGGCCGCCTCGTTCATCTCTCCGAAACTGACGCGCCTGCCGGCGATCACCGAAGACCTGCGCTTCCTGATCGGTGACGACTGGGCGGAGCAGATCACGCCGCTGCCGACAACCGCCCGTTACGTGGCCCGCATCAACGAGGTCGGGGCGACATGGAGCGGCGGGTTCATCGCCCACCACTACACCCGGTACCTGGGCGATCTCTCGGGCGGCCAGTTCATCCGCACGCTGATGCAGCGCCAGTTCGGCTTCGAGACGAACGGCGTCGGCTTCTACCTCTTCGCCGACATCGCCGAACCGCGGGAGTTCAAGGACACCTACCGCGCCCAGCTCGACGCCGTCGGCTGGAGCGACGACGAGCGCGAGCGGGTCATCGACGAAGTCGTCGCCGCGTACGGTTTCAACACCGACCTCTTTCTCGACCTCGCCCACGCGAAGGCTGTCGCCGCAGCCTGACGCTCAGCCGCGGCGCATGAAGCGCTGCACGTTCGCGTCGACGATGATGTCGGCCGGCCGGAGCGGCCTCGTGAGGTAGAGCCCCTCCAGGGAAGTGAGCCTGCTGAGTGCCACGTACGTCTGGCCCGAACTGAACACCCGCGACCCCAGGTCGACGATCGCGGAGTCGTAGGTCTTTCCCTGCGACTTGTGGATGGTGACGGCCCACGCCAGCCGCAACGGGAACTGGGTGAACTCCCCCACCACGTCTTTGGTGAGCTCCTTGCTCGTGGCCGAATAGGAGTACTTGTACTTCTCCCAGCTCACCGGCTCCACCTCGTGCACGTCGCCGTCGACCTCCACCCAGACGGATCCGGCGATCTTCGTCACCGTCCCGACGGTGCCGTTCACCCAGCGCTGCTCGGAATCGTTGCGGAGGAACATCACCCGCGCACCGGCCTTCAACTCGAGGCTCTCGTCGGCCGGGAAGGTGCGGCCGGCGAAGTCACCGGAGACCTCCGCCCGCGCCGTCTTCACCGGGCCCTTCAGCCGCTTGAGCGCCTCTGCGTTGATGCGGTTGACCGAGTCATTGCGCGTCGCGAGGGTGATCGTGCCGTCGTTCGGCGGAATGCGCGCGCCGGCACCGTTCAGAACGTCGGCGATCTCCTTGGTGACCATGCCGTGCCGCACCGCATTGAGCATGAATTTGAAGTCGTCGTCGCTCTGCCGGTGGATCTCGGTCAGTTCGACGATGTTCAGCTGCGTCTCCCCCCAGACCTTGGCGTCGAAGAACCACATCGAGGCGTAGTGGTCGGAGAAGTAGGCCCGTTCATCGGAGTCGCCCGGCACCGGGGCGAGCTGGTAGGGGTCGCCGAACAGCACCACCTGCACTCCACCGAACGCTTCGAGCGGTCGCTGCCTGGCCTGTCTCAGGCTGCGGTCGATCGCGTCCATCAGGTCGGCATTGACCATCGACACCTCGTCGATGACCAGCGTGTCGATGGTGTTGAGGAGCTTTCGCACCTCGGCGTTCTGGTCGATGTCGTGATCGGCGATCACACCGATCGGCAGCCGGAACAACGAATGGATGGTCTGGCCGCCCACATTCAGGGCGGCGACGCCTGTCGGGGCGGAGATCACCAGTTGCTTCTCGGTGTTCCAGGCGAGATGGTTCAGCAGCGTCGACTTGCCCGTGCCCGCCCGCCCGGTCACGAAGACGTGCTTCTTCGTGCTCTCGATGAGCTCGAAGACCCGCTGCTGCTCAGCCGAGAGCGTCTTTGCGCCGACCGGGCCACTCACCGCCGGGTGTCCAATCGCTCCAACATGCGGTTGTACTCGGTGAGTTCGGCATCGTTGGTGCGGTCGGCGTTCCGGTCGAGCCGCTTGGTCTCCTTGGTGTCGTTCCTCCCCCACTGGATCGCCACCGCAATGGCCAGGATCAGGGTGGGGATCTCGCCGATGCTCCAGGCGATACCACCGCCTGCCTGCTGGTCAGCGATGGCGCTCGCCCCCCAGGGCCTGCCCATCGAGCCGTACCAGTCGGCCAGCAGCAGCCCGGATCCCGTCATCAGCGTGAGGCCGAAAAAGGCGTGGAACGCCATCGTGGCGAGCAGCAGCAGCAGTCGGAACGGGTACGGCAGCCGATAGGGAACGGGGTCGACGCCGATCAGCGCCTGCGCGAAGAGGTAGCCCACGATGAGGAAGTGCACGATCATCCACTCGTGCCCGATGTGGTCGGTCGTCGCCCAGCGGAACAGAGGCGTGTAGTAGAAGGTGAGGAGGCTCGTAGCGAAGAGCACGGCGGCGACGATCGGGTTCGCGAGGAGGGTGCCGACCTTCGAGTGCACCGCGAGGAGGATCCATTCGCGACCGCCGCGCGTACCGTCGGTGCGCCTGTGGATGGCGCGAAGCGCGAGCGTCACGGGGCCCGCCGACACCAGCAGGATCGGGATCATCATGGCGAGGATCATGTGCCCGAGCATGTGGATGCTGAACAGGTACTTCTCGTACACGTTCATGAACCCGTTGGTGACGAAGAGCAGCAACAGCATGCCCAGCACCCAGAGAATCGTGCGGTGCAGCGGCCAGGAGTCGCCTCGCCGGCGAAGCCGCACCACCCCGGCGATGTAGAAGAAGATGCCGAAACCACAGATGAGGATCCAGAGCAGGTCGAAGTTCCACGCCGAGAGGAAGTTGCCATAGGTGAGTTCCACCGGAAGCGGTGAGCCGGTCAGAATCTGTGCGGGCGTCGCCTCAGGCGGAACAGTCTCGGGCACGGGCGTCGCGGTGCGCGCGAGGGCCACCGCGACACCGGAGGCGACACCCATGAAGGCGAGCTCGGCCACGACCACCTTCCAGAAGGTGCGGCGGCCGGCTCCATCGGCGAGGCGTCGGATGAGCATCCGGCGGTACATCGCACCGATGAGCCCGAGCACGATGAGGGCGCCGACCTTGACGAGCACGAGCACGCCGTAGGGCGTGAGCAGCCGGTCGAGCGAGCCGACCCGCAGCTCCGCGCTGACATACCCCGATGCCGCGACAGCGATGAAGCAGACCAGTGCCACGCTGGAGTACCGCGAGACCACCTCGACGAGCCGCGCGTTGTCGAGCTGCTTCGACAGCAGCGCCAGCACCGCCAGCCCGCCGAGCCAGACCGCGGCGAACAGGATGTGGATGAACAGGGCGGTGACCGCCGCATCGTGCCCGTCGGCTCCCGCGGCGTGCCCCTGCTGGGCCATCGGAACGAGCGTGACGACGGCGAGCACGGCGACAAACACCAGGGCAGTGAGATTGCGCACAGCGAAACACAGCACCGTGACGGCCGCCGCGAGGAGGGTGGTTTCGAGCCAGGCCTGGCCGAGCGGAACGGACACCAGGAACTGTCCGAGGATCTCGCCGAACTTCGAATCGAGGCTGGCCGACGACGACGTCACGTTCAGAAAACTCAGGAACCCGGTGATCGCCGATGTCACCGTGAGCAACGCGGCACCGGCGGCGGCGACATCCATTGCCCGGTTGAACTCCGGCTTGTCGGAGCGCAGGGCGAAGAGCGCGAGAACGAGCGCCCCGATCGTGAGGGCCACGCTCAGGTTGACGAACATCGTCGCGATCGGCAGACCGAAGCGCACGAGAGGCCCCGGGTCTGACAGCAGGAGCGCGGTCGCGCCTCCCCCGAATTCGAGACCCAGAATGAGCGCGACGAAAGCCACCCCGACCAGAGCGGCCGGGCCGGCGACACGGATCATTTTCGGCACTCGTCAACCCTACGTCAGCACAGCTGGGAACCCCGCCGCAGCAGGGATTGTGGAGAACTGGGTCCCTGAGCGCAGCTGTGGAGGAGCGTCCGAAACGCAGAGAGGGCCCCGCGCAGAAGCGCGGGGCCCTCTCTGAATCAGGTAGTGACTACTTGACTGCTGCCTTCAGCTTGCTGCCGGCGCTGATCTTGACCGAGTTGCCAGCGGCGATCTCGATTGCCTCACCCGTCTGCGGGTTGCGGCCGGTGCGAGCAGCACGCGAGGTGCGCTCGACGGCGATCCAACCCGGGATCGTGACCTTGACGCCGTTCGACACCGAGTCGGCGAGGGTTGCGAACAGGGAGTCGAGCACCTCGTTGACGGCGGTCTGCGTCTGGCCGGATGAAGCGGCGACTGCAGCGACGAGCTCGGTCTTGTTCAGTGACTTGTCAGCCATTTAGTGTCCTCCTCGGACCATCCTGCTGCTGAAGCAGCAATTCGTGTGGATCTCATGATTCTGTCGTGCGGGTGCGCCGCAACAGATGCGACGCGCGAGGGTAACCTACCAGCTTGACTTCGTGATGCCCGGCAATTCGCCCCGGTGAGCCATCTCACGGAAGCGGACACGGGAGATCCCGAAGTTCGAGAGGTGACCGCGGGGACGGCCGTCGACGGCGTCGCGGTTGCGCACGCGCACCGGCGAAGCGTCACGGGGAAGCTTCTGGAGGCCCAGGCGAGCTGCCTCGCGGGACTCGTCGGTGCCGTTCATGTCGACGAGGGCCTTCTTCAGTTCGAGGCGCTTGGTTGCCCAGCGCGCCACAATGACCTTGCGCTGCTCGTTCTTTGCGATCTTGCTTGTCTTAGCCATGTGTTACCGCTCCTCTCTGAAGTCGACGTGCTTGCGGATGACCGGGTCGTACTTCTTCAGTACGAGACGGTCGGGGTTGTTGCGGCGGTTCTTGCGGGTCACGTAGGTGTACCCGGTGCCGGCCGTCGAGCGAAGCTTGATGATCGGGCGTACGTCTTGTGCTTTAGCCATTAGATCTTCACCCCACGAGCCAGGATCTCTTTGACGACAGACTCGATACCGCGTGCATCAATCACCTTGATGCCTTTGGCCGAGAGGGTCAGGTTCACGTTGCGCTTCAGCGACGGAACGTAGTAGGTCTTCTTCTGCACATTCGGGTCGAAACGACGCTTGGTGCGTCGGTGCGAGTGCGAGATTGCGTGACCGAAGCCGGGAACGGCTCCAGTCACCTGGCACACTGCGGCCATGATTTTCCTCCAATTACCGTAGAGCGGATGCCCTACCCAAGTTCTCTTGTCGGCATGCGTCACCCGAGACTCGCTGGGGCGCGCATACGAAGGCCGACGGAGATACCGCCGACCAGCGACCCACACTAGCAGCCTTGCTGGGTATTCTGGTAACCGAGAGAAGGGAAGCGACCGGTGACTGTGAACCCTCCCCTGAAGCCGGAGGTGAGCGCCTACCGCCGCTGGTACTCCACCCTCCACCCCTCCCTCCAGCTCATCGGCCTGCAACTGTGGCTGCCTCTCTTCTTCATCGTGGCGTTCTGCCTCTGTTATGTCGCCGCCTTCCACGCCCCTCACCCGCACGATGTGCCCGTCGGCATCGTCGGCTCCGCGCAGCAGTTCGAGTCCGATCTCGACCGCACGGTGCCCGGCGTGGTCTCGGTCGAGAGCCTGGCGACGGTCGACGAGGCGAAGGCTGCCGTGCTCTCGGGCCGTGTCGCCGTGGCGTTCGACCCCGCGACATCCACCATCTTCAAGGCCAGCGCCCACCAGTACCAGGTCTCTGCCCTGCTGCCCGTACTGATCACCCCTGCCCTGCAGGCCGAGAACATCACCCCGACGACACTCGACCTCGCCCCGCTCCCGCCCTACGACGAGTACGGCACCGTCTCGATGTACCTCATGCTCGCCTGGTGCATCGGCGGCTATATGGTGGCGATGTTCATCGGACTGATGGGGGCGCCGCTTCGCCACAGGTCCCGGATGGCCGTGATCGTCGTCGGCGGAGCGCTGATCTCCCTCATCACCAACGTTCTCGCCGGTCCGGTGGTGGGCGCTGTCGACGGGCACTTCGGCGCACTGTTCCTCATTGCATGGGGCTGGATCGTCGCGGTCGGCCTGGCCGTGAACGGCCTCAGCTACTTCGCCGGGCGCTTCATCGCAGTGCCTGCGATGATCATCTTCGTCTTCCTCTCGATGCCCTCCTCCGGCGCCGCGTATCCGTCGTGGTTCATGCCGGAGCCCTTCGCGTGGCTCAACCACGTCGTGGTCGGCAGCGGCATCACGGAGATGCTCAAACGGGAGCTCTATGGGGTGGGGCCGGGGTTCGCCCGCGGTTTCATCATGATGGCCGGTTACGCCGTCGTCGGTCTTGTGCTCATGTTCGTCGGCAAGCCGTACCTTGAGTGGCGGCGCGTCCGCCGGGTGATCTCGGGGCGCACCACCATGTTCGCCGACGCGAACACGGCGAACCGCGAGTTCCTGACCCGTGAGCGCGACGAGATCCTGTACCGGCACGGGCTGCTCACCACAGACACTGGAACGATCCACACGATCTCCGCCGGAGAGCGGGAGGAACTCGACGAGCCCACCACCCCGAGCATGTTCCTCGGCACCCCGGGAGGGCTCGAGCCCGAACTCCCCGAAGAGGGGCAGAGCCCGCAGAGCCGGCAGAGCGTGCAGAGCCGGTTGGTGGAGCCGGCTCAGCCCACTGCAGGCACGCACGCGGAGCAGTAACCGAACACATCGACGACGTGCTCGGCCTGTGAGAAGCCGTGCAGGGCCGCAACGCTCTTCGCCCACTGCTCCACATCGTCAGCCTCGATCTCGACGGCGAGTCCGCAACCGCGGCAGATCAGATGATGGTGGTGGCCCGTCGAGCATGCCCGATAGAGGCTCTCGCCCTCGGGCGACTGGAGGGAATCAGCCTCACCCTCTGTGGCGAGGTCGCCGAGGGCGCGGTAGACCGTGGCGAGACCGATCTGCGAGCCGGTTCCCTTGAGGTTCGAGTGCAGGTCCTGGGCGCTGACGAAACCCATCTGGGTGCCGAGGGCTGTGCGCACGGCCTCCCGCTGCCAGGTGTTCCGTTTCATCGCCACTCCTCTCCTCCACAATGCCTAGTTCCGTCAGTTCTGCACAATTTTAGCCCCGGGCCGGCAGTGGATCGACGGTGCGCCCACTATTGCCATGGCGCTTCCGAAGAGCGGCGATGACCCGGCAGACCACGTAGATGAGAAAGGAGATCGTGGTCACATAGGGGCTGATCGGCACCGAACCACCGAGGGCGAGCATGATCCCGCCCACCAGCGACACGACGGCGAACACAGAACTGAGAAGCGGTACCAGAACCGGCGACGACGACAACCGGAGGGCCGCCGCAGCGGGAGTCACCAGGATCGACAGCACGAGCAGAGAGCCGACCACCTGCACGGAGACGGCCACTGCCAGACCGAGGAGAAGCATGAAGTACAGGGAGAGGAACCGCGTGGGAACACCGCGGGCCGATGCGACGTCCACGTCGACACTGGCGAACATGAGTGGCCGCCAGACGACGGCGAGCCCGACGACCACCACGATCGAGATGGCGATCAGCGAGCCGAGGCGGGGGTTGTCCACCGCCACGATCTGTCCGGTCAGCAGCCCGAACTTGTTCGCCGAACGCCCCGGATACAGGGCGAGACAGAGAATACCGAGGCCGAGGCCGAAGGGCATCAGCACCGCGATGATCGAGTTGCGGTCGCGTGCCCGCGTGCCGAGCAGGCCGATCAGGGCTGCCGCGACGAGCGAGCCCACCAGCGACCCCTCGACCACGCCCACACCGAAGAGCAGGCCCGCGGATGCCCCGGCGAACGAGAGCTCACTGATTCCGTGCACGGCGAACGCCATGTCGCGCGACATCACGAAGACGCCGATCAGGCCGCCGACGACCCCCAGCACCGCACCGGCGATGATGGAGTTCTGCAGCAGCACGAGCAGCTCGCCGTAGTTCGTGAAGTTGAAGATCTGCGACCAGAAGTCGGCGTCCGCCGTCATCACGATGCCTGTCCGTCGGGTGTGAGGTGCCGGTCGTGGTGCGCGGTTTCGCCGGTGGCATCCGGATGCCCGTGGCTGCCGTCGGCCGTGCCGACCACGATGACCCGGCCCCGCGTGCGAATCACGTCGACAGGAGAGCCATAGAGGGCGGAGAGAACCGACGACTGCAGCACCTCGTCGGGCGTGCCGATGCGGAAGCGCCCGTTGGCGAGATAGAGCACACGATCGACCATGTCGAGGATGGGATTGATGTCATGGGTCACGAAGAGCACACCGAGATCGCGCGCCCTGCGCTGGGTGTCGATCAGCTCACTCACCGTGCGCTGATAGTTGAGGTCGAGCGAGAGCAGAGGTTCGTCGCAGAGCAGGAGGCTCGGGTTGCCCGCAAGGGCCTGTCCGACCCGCAGGCGCTGCTGCTCGCCACCCGAGAGAGAGGAGATGGGGGCGTCGGCGTAGCGGGTGGCCCCGACAGCGGCGAGGAGTTCGTCGACCTGGTGGCGGCGCGAAGCGGAGGGCAGCGGCACGCCGAAGCGGTGCCCGCTGATGCCGAGACCGACCAGGTCGCGAGCGCGGAGCGGCGTGCCGTCGTCGGCCAGCTTCTGCTGCGGAATATATCCGATACGACGGTTGCCCCGTCGGAGCGGTGCTCCCAGAAAGCGTGCCGTGCCCCCGCTCAGGCGTTGCTGGCCGAGGATCACCTTGAGCAGGCTCGTCTTCCCGGATCCGTTCGCCCCGATCACGGCGATGAACTCCCCGGCGGTGACCGCGAGGTCGAGGCCACTCCAGAGCGTGCGGCTGCCGAACCCGAGCGTCGCATTACGGAGGGCCAACACCGCATCGGCCGGCGCCGCGGGGGCACCGGCCGGACGGGAAGTCGGATCAGGCAGGGTCATCTACCGAAGATTACTGCGAAAGCGCGCTCTTCAGCGCCGCCAGGTTGCCGCTCATCCAGTCGAGATAGCTCGTGCCGGTGGGCAGGGTCTCGGTCACGGGAACGACGGGAACGTTCCCCGCCTTGGCCGCCTCGAGAACGGCGTCGGTCTGCGGGCCGCTCGTCTGCTCGTTGTAAACGAGCACTTTCACCTGCTTAGCGGAGAAGAGCGCAAGGGTCTGGGCGAGCACGTCGGGGGCGACATCCGTGCCGCCCTCGATGGCTTCGCTGAACTCGGCCGGGGTCTCATCGACGAGGCCGGAGGCGTCCATCAGGTACAGCGGCACCGGCTCGGTGATCGCTGCGCCGGTGCCCTGGAAACTCGACTTCAGTTCGGCCTCTGAGGCGATGAGCCCGTCGAGCTTCGTGCTGTACGCCGCAGCGTTGGCGGTGAAGGTCGAAGCGCCTGCCGGATCGAGGGCGGCGAACGAGGTGGCGAGCTGGTCGACGACCTTCTTCACGGTCGGGAAGTCGTACCAGAGGTGCTCATTGAAGGCGCCGGTCGTCGGTGCGAGGTCGTAGCCCGACACAGTGGCGGCAGTGACGATCGTCGCTCCCGTGTTCTTCGAGCTCGAGAGCATGGTGTCGACGAAATCGTCGTAGCCCCCGCCGTTCTCGACGACGACAGCGGCCTTCGACAGGGCGAGCTGGTTCTGAGCGTCGGCCTCGTACTCGTGCGGGTCTTTCGACGGATCGTCGATGATCGACGTGACGGAGACCAGATCTCCGCCGACCTGGGCCGCGATGTCGCCCCAGACATCGGTCGAGGCGACGACCGCGATCTGGCCGGAACCGGATGCGGCGGCGGTCGAAGCGCCATCAGCGGCGGGTGACCCGGACGAGCAGCCGGCGAGCGTCACCGCAGCGAGCGCGGTTGCCGCGATGAGGGCGAGCCTGGTGGGGGTACGGAATGAGCGCATGGCTGGAGGGATCCATCTAGACAGGGGGCGAACGCGCCACGTTCGGGCACGTTCCGATGCTAGGGCTTATTGATAATGATTGTCAAAAGCGATAGCGGGATCCACGCGAACAGTGTCAGTCGAGCAGCAGCGCGGGTTCCTCGACGATCGCCGCGACATCCGCGAGGAAACGGCTCGCGACGTCGCCATCCACCACGCGGTGGTCGAAACTCGCACCCAGCGTCGTGACGAACCGGGGGCGCACTTCACCGTCGACGACCCAGGGCTTCTGTTTGATCGTGCCGAGGGCGACGATCGCCACCTCGCCCGGATTGAGGATCGGCGTACCGGTGTCCATCCCGAAGACGCCGATGTTCGTGATCGTGATCGTTCCGTTCGCCATGTCGGCCGGACTCGTCCGGCCCTCCCGGGCCGTCAGAGTGAGGTTCTCGAGCGCGATCGCAAGCTCCCGGAGCGTCATCGACTGCGCCTCTTTGACGTTCGGCACCAGCAGGCCCCGGGGAGTGGCCGCGGCAATGCCGAGGTTCACGTAGTTCCGCACGATGATCTCCGTGTCGGTCCACGCCGAGTTGACCATGGGGTTTCGCCGAACCGCCCAGATGATCGCCTTGGCGAGGATGAGCAGGGGCGACACACGAACGCCCACGAAGTCGGCGGAGCCCTTGAGCCGCTTCACGAACTCCATCGTGCGGGAGGCGTCCACATCCACGAACAGGCCCACGTGCGGGGCGGTGAAGGCACTCGAGACCATCGCCTTGGCGATCTGCTTGCGCACGCCCTTGACGGGGATGCGCTCCTCGCGCTCATCCGCCCACTGGGGGGTCTCGATGTTGTGGAAGACCTTCGCCTGGGAGGCATGCCTGATCACGTCGTCGCGTGTGATGTCGCCGATCAGACCCGTGGGCGTGACCTCGTTGAGGTTCACGTCGAGGTCTTTGGCGAGCTTGCGGATCGGCGGCTTGGCAATCACCGGGAGGCCCGTCACCGCCGGCGAGGAGTGCCCGACAGGCCGGGTGGCCACCGGTGCAGCGCCGGTCGCCCCAGACGTCGGAGCAGACGGGGCGGCTGCAGCCGGTGCAGCGACCGCGCGGGAAACAGGAGTGCTCGGGGTGGGAGCCGGAGCGCTCCGGGGCCGTCGGCGACTGGTGACGTGGCCCTTGGTGCCGTAACCCACCAGCACCGCGCCCGCGGCCTCCTCGGCCTCCTCGGGCGCTGCTGGCTCTGCCTGCACGGCGGGCGTGACCTCGGCGACGACCTGCTGCGAGCCTGCATCAGCACTGGCACTTGCACTGGCACTGGCACTGGCACTGGCACCGCCGCCCGTGACCCGGATGATCGGGGTACCGACCTCGACGGTCATCCCCTCGCTCACCATGAGCTCGCCCACGACACCCCCGAAAGGAGACGGCAGCTCGACCAGCGACTTCGCCGTCTCGATCTCGACGATGACCTGGTTGACCTCGATGGTGTCGCCGGCGGCCACCCGCCAGGAGACGATCTCAGCCTCGGTCAGGCCTTCGCCCACATCGGGCAACCTGAACAGTGAATCACTCACGGGAACTCCTGGGATCGGCGGGGTGGATGGGGACGGATGGATGACCGGCAGCGGAACCGGAGCGGCTGGGCTCAGAACGCGAGCGCTCGGTCGACTGCCTCGAGCACCCTGTCGGCGTCGGGGAGGTAGAACGACTCGATCTTCGACGCCGGATAGGGGGTGTCGAAGCCCGACACCCGGAGCACCGGCGACTCGAGCGAGTAGAAGGCCCGCTCGGCCACCGTCGCAGCGATCTCCGAACCGACGCTCGCGAAGCCGGTGGCCTCCTGGCAGACGACCAGCCGGCCGGTCTTCTCGACCGAGGCGAGGATCGGGGCGTAGTCGACGGGGCTCAACGAGCGAAGATCGAGAACCTCGATGCTGATGCCCTCCTCCGCAGCGACCTGCGCGGCCTGGAGGAGGCCGGCGACCATGGCGCCGTGGCCGATCACTGTCACATCGGTACCGGTCCGAACCACACGGGTCGAATGCAGGGGCGCCGCACTCAGGGCGAAGTCGACAGGCCCCTTCGGCCAGTAGCGGCTCTTCGGCTCGAAGAACATCACCGGGTCGTTCGAGGCGATGGCCTCCTGGATCATCCAGTAGCCGTCGTTCGGGGTGCTCGGGCTCACCACGCGAAGGCCGGCCGTGTGCGCGAAATACGCTTCGGGGCTCTCCTGATGGTGTTCGACCGCACCGATGTGACCGCCGTAGGGCACACGGATCACCACGGGCATCGGTACCGCGCCGGCCGTCCGCGCCGTGAACTTGGCCAGTTGGCTGGTGATCTGGTCGAATGCCGGATAGATGAATCCGTCGAACTGGATCTCGCAGACCGGTCGGTATCCGCGCATCGCGAGGCCGATGGCCGAGCCGACGATACCGGACTCGGCGAGAGGCGTGTCGATGACCCGATTCGTGCCGAACTCGGCCTGGAGGCCCTCGGTGACCCGGAAGACGCCGCCGAGCTTGCCGATGTCCTCACCCATCAGGAGAACACGGTCATCTGCCGCCAGCGCAGCCCGGAGGCCTGCATTCAGCGCTTTGGCGAGAGGCAGTTCTTCTGTAGCCGCAACCATCAGGCACCTTCCGTCAGCGAGGACTCGTAGGCCTGGAGCCAGGCCTTCTGTTCATCGATCACCGGGTGCGGTTCCGAGTAGGCGTTGTCGAAGATCGTCGAGAGCGGGGGGGCACCGAGCTCGAGCGTGCGCTGACGGAGGTCGGCGGAGAAGTCCTCCGCCTGCGTGTGCACCTCGTCGAAGAACGCATCGTCGGCGCCCTGGGCACGCAGGTAGGTCTCGAACCGGATGATCGGATCCCTCGCCACCCAGTACGCCAGCTGCTCGGGCGTCTGGTACCTCGACGGGTCGTCGGAGGTCGTGTGTGCGCCGATCCGGTAGGTCATCGCCTCGATGAGCTGCGGACCGCCGCCGCTCCGAGCATCGTCGAGGTGCTTTCTCGAGACCGCGTAGCTCGCGAGCACATCGTTGCCGTCTATCTGCACGCTCGGGATACCGAAGCCCGCTGCGCGGAGGTAGAGCGGGGTGCGCGACTGGGTGGTGACCGGCACCGAGATCGCCCAGTGGTTGTTCTGGAGGAAGAACACCTGCGGGTTCTGGCCGCTCGCCGAGAAGACGAAGGCCTCGCTCACGTCCCCCTGGCTCGTGGCCCCGTCGCCGAAGTATGCCATCACGGCTATATCGGACTCGACGTCGCCCGTTGCGTATGCTCCGTCGAACCGTACGCCGGTGGCGTAACCGGTCGCATGCAGGGTCTGGGAACCGATCACGAGGCAGTAGTTGCGGAAGTTGCCGTTGGCGGGATCCGTGGCGTCCCATCCACCCATGCTCACACCGCGCATCACCTTCACGATGTCGACGATGTCGACCCCCCGCACCAGCGCTACCGCGTGCTCGCGGTAGCTCGGAAATATCACGTCCTGCGCGCGGGCGGCACGGGCAGAGCCGACCTGCGCAGCCTCCTGGCCGTGGCTCGGCGGCCAGAGACCCATCTGCCCCTGGCGCTGGAGGTTCGTGCACTCCTCGTCGAAGCGCCGCGTCACGGCCATGTCTGTATAGAAGCGTCGGTGATCCGCTTCATCCAGCTCCTGCAGGTAGGGGAGGTACTCCTCAGCGGCCTCGTTCGGGGCGAATGCGCCATCGATCGAGAGGAACTGTACGGCTGGCGAAACTTCTGCCACGTGGCTTACCTCGTGCTTCTGTGTTGGGGCCAGCTTCACAGTATCGGCTGGGCGTCGGGCTGGTTTGAGAGGAGATCCACAATCTCCTGGGTCGATGCCAAGAGTTTGTCTACAGATTCCGACTCCCCGATGGAGATACGAATGCCCTCTGGCGAGAAGGGTCTCGCCATGATGCCGTGGCTGAGCAGGATGGTCGCTGCGGCATCCGTGTTCTCGCCGGTCGACAGCCAGACGAAGTTGCCCTGCGGTTCGGGCACCGTCCAGCCCTGGGCCAGGAGTCCGTTCCAGATGGTCGTGCGGAGTTTCGCGATGTGCGCGACGCGCTCGAGCAGCTCGGCCTCCTGGTCGAGCGAGGCCATGGCGGCACGCTGGGCCTGGTGCGTCACCGCCAGAGGAATGCTTGCACTCCGGGCTGCATCGATCACCGGTACAGGGCCGATCCCGTAGCCGATGCGCAGACCCGCCAGCCCGTATGCCTTCGAGAACGTGCGGAGCACCACCAGGTTCGGGTAGCGGGAGAGAAGAGGTATGCCACTCACGGCATCCGGGTCCGTCACGAATTCGGCATATGCCTCATCGAGAATGACCAGCAGGTCACGCGGCACCTGCGCCATGAATTCGGCGAACTCGCGGTTCGTCACGATCGTGCTGGTGGGATTGTTCGGCGTACAGACGATGACGAGTCGGGTGCGCTCGGTGATCGCTTTCGCCATTGCGGGCAGATCGTGCCCGTGATCGGCCCGGTTGGGCACCTTCACACTGGTGGCACCGCTCATCACAGGCAGAAGCGGATAGGCCTCGAACGAGCGCCAGGAGTACACAACCTCGTCGCCGACCCCGGCGGCTGCGATGACGAGCTGAGCGAGGAGGGAGACCGATCCCGCACCGATGATGACCTGTTCGGAGCTGACTCCGAACCTCTCGGCGAGCCGGGCGGAGAGTTCGGGTGCATGACCGTTCGGGTAGCGGTGCAGCACCTCCGAGGCATCCTGTGCCGCCTTCAGGACACCCGGAAGGGGTGGGAACGGATTCTCATTGGCCGACAGCTTGAAGCCGCCCTCGACCGCTTTCCCCTGGCGGTAGGCCGGCAGTGCGACGATCTCCGGGCGCAGCTTGACGGGGGAGGTCTCGGGTACATCCATGGGCACAGTTTATTGGTTCCACCTGTCGTAACCTCCCGTTCCCCCCAACGGAGGATCCGTATGGTGCTCGTGCCTTGTCAAGGTGTTGCCGGTACCCAGCCGAATGAGCTTCACTTGTTGGATCATGGAACTGGAACAAGCGATTGCACGACTGAACGAAACACCGTTCATCCTTGATGTGTTGAGGTCGGCCGATGTTCTCGCCGATGCCGTCGATCGGTTCGGCGCCGACTCCGTGCCGACGCTCATGTCGCTCATCTCCGACGACTCGGATGCCCTCACGTCGATCGCCGCCGTCCATGCGCTGGCCCGTATCTATGACGACAAGGCGGAGTTCGCCCTCTCGGAACTCCTCTCCTCCGACCGGGCGTACCTCCGCGAGCATGCGGCCTGGGCCTTCTGGACCCGCCTGCCCCGCCTCGACGCCGTCTCCCGGCTCGTCAGGGGAGTGATCGGTGGAGGCTTCACGGGTGCCCTGGCGGAACGCACCCTGCAACAGTGGGCCCTCACGACACCCGACCACATCGCCCTGGCTCTCGAAGGAGCGCTGGCCAGCGAGGAACGGCCGGCGCCGCGCGCACGGCTGGCAGAGACGCTCGGGCTGATCCCCGGCCCGGTAGCCGGTCGCGCCCTGTGCGTTCTCGCCGCCGACGCCGGAGAGACGGAGGTCGTGCGTGTCGCCGCCATGGCAGCGCTCGGCGACCGGTCGGTGGATGCCCGTGCCCGAGCTGTGGTGCAGGAGTTCGCCGAGCAGAAGGGACTCATCGGGGATGTTGCGCGTCTCGCCGCCTACGACATCGACCTCTCCCTGAACCCGGCCAGACCCCTGCCCGGCAGCTTCCGCCCCGCAGCCGAAGAGCGGGGCGGCCGACAACGCGGGCTGACCATCGCCCAGCTCTTCCTGCACGCCGACATCGACAGGGGTCTCACGCGCGCGGGCGCCGGCGACAACGGCGGAATCGCCACCCTCCTGGTGCGGCTCGGGGACTCGCTGCTCGCCGAGCCGGGGATAGACAGGGTCATCACGCTCTCCCGGGGGAGCGCTGACGCCTCACTGGCCGCACTGCCGGGAGCGCACACCTGGCTCTCAGACAAAGCGGAGGGGAACCCCGAGCGTCACATCCTCGCGCCCGTGCCTCTGCTTGCCGAAGCGACGTCGACCGCGAGCGCCTGGCCCACCCGCGTCGCGGCAGAACGCGGCATCCGGCGTGCTCTGCTCGCCCTCGGTCCCGTCGACGTTCTGCACCTCCGGATGGCGGACGTCGGCAGCATGGCGGCCGCCACTGTCGCCTCCCGCCTCGGCATCCCTGTGGTGTTCACGCTCGCGCCCGATCCGCACGGCGTCATCCATGCCCTCGACATGGCCGGCACACTCACTCGCGAGTCCTTCGGCGTCGTCGACGAGCACGAGCACTACTGGTTCCGCACCCGTCTCGTGCAGCGGTTGGCCGGCCAGGCCGCCCACACGGTGCTGTTCCCGCGGCCCGAGCTGCGGAACGACCTGCACGAGCTGCTCGGCATCGACATCGACGACGACCCCGGGCGGTTCACCGTCGTGCCCGAAGGCATCGACGTCTCCGTGATCGAATCGGCGCTCGTCGAAGCCGAGAAGCGGGCAGAACCCGGTACGGAGGGTCCTGCTGAAGCGGATCCTGCGGAGGCGGCCGGTGCGTCCTCCGCCGACGCGGCCTTCGACCTCCTCGACGAACTGGTGCGCGCCCTGCCGCCCCACCGCCACGGTCTGCCCCTCGCCATCACCGTCGGCCGGCTGCACCACGTCAAGGGGATGGCCACCATCGTCGAGGCGTGGGCAGCGGATCCCGCACTCCGCGAGGCGAGCAACCTCGTTCTCGTGGGCGGCGACCTCGCGAATCCGTCAGCTGACGAACAGGGCCAGCTCGACCGGATCGAGCGCACCCTGCGGGAACACCCCGATGCCCGTGACGGGCTCGTCCTCGCCGGCCACCGCCCCAATGACGTGGTGGCGCGGTGGCTCGGCGCGACACGCTTCGGGAGCGAGCGCGACGGGCACCAGCCCGCGCGCCCCCTCATCGCCCCGCACGGCGTGTATGTCTGCGGCAGCCTCAAGGAGGAGTTCGGCATCGCCCTGCTCGAAGCCCTCGCCGCCGGTCTGGTGGTGATCGCGCCGAACGGGGGAGGCCCCGCCACGTATATCGACGATGGGGTCACCGGTTTCCTGGTGGATACGCGGGCGCCGGCCGGCATCCGCAGCGGCCTCCGCAACGCCCTCGAGCTCGCAGCCGCTCCGGAAGACGTCGACTCCGCGAGGATCAGCCGTGCCCAGAACATGGTGCACGCCGAGTTCACCGTGAGCGCCATGGCGCACGCCCTCACCGCCGTCTACAGCGACGTCGCCGGTCGATCGAGCGAGCCCGTGCGGGCAGAGTACGCCCAGTGACGGAGTACGCAAAGTGACGGAGAACGCCCAGTGACGGAGATCATCCAGTGACCCTGCTCGTCATCAGCCCGGACTATGCCTCACACCTCCTGCCACTGGCCACGCTTGCCACCGCCTGGCAGGAACGCGGCGAGGAGGTGGTCGTGGCGACCGGGCCGGCCACCGCGTCCATCGTCTCGGATTTCGGCTTCTCACAGGTCACCCTCCAACTGGGCCGGGGATCCAACCCCGGGGTCATTCGTGCGGAAGACCAGCCGGTCGGCGAAGACGAGGCCCTGCGGGGTTTCTTCGCCGCCACACGCTCCGGCATGATCGAGACCCTACGTTTCCAGGCCGAGGCCCGCAGCAGTGACCTGTTGTACAGACCTGTGGAGAAAGCGCGTGAAGTGCTCGCTGTGGTGGAGAAGCTGCAGCCGGACCAGATCCTCGTCGATCACCTCGCGTTCGGAGCACGCCTCGGGTTGGACGCCGCCGGCCTCACCTACGGAGACGTCGTCCTCGGGCATCCGAGTGCGCTCCCGGTCGGCGGGGAGGTGTACGGCCACCCTCCTTTCTGGCCCGGGGCCTTCAGCCCGTCAGCGCAGGAGCTCGGGGGACTCCGCACGCTGAATGAGAGGATCCGCGATCAATTCACGTCCGAATGGAATGCCGCCCTCGCCGTTCTGAATCCGGACGCCCGACCCTCGACCGACGCGTTCGCCGAGCACGGCGACCTGCTGATGCTGAACTACCCCGAAGCGCTTCACCCACCGCACCGCACCGCAGACCTCCCCCGGCACGTGTTCCTCGGGTCGGCCGTGCGCACCGAGCCCGCCGACCAGGAGGTCGAAAGGTGGCTCGCCGCCAGCGACCGACCCGTCGTCTACGTGAGCTTCGGCAGCTTTCTCTCGGTACGCTCCGACGTGCTTCGCCGGGTCGCGGATGCCCTCCGGACGCTCGACGTGAGGGTCGCCCTGGCGACCGGATCCTCCGATCCCGCCACCTTCGCTGACGTTCCCGCCGACTGGCTCGTGCGGGGATTCCTGCCCCAGGTGACCCTGCTCGAACGCGCGAGTCTGATCGTCACGCACGGGGGCAACAACAGTGTGACGGAGGCGGCGACCGCGGGAGTCCCTCAGCTCGTGCTGCCCTTCAGCACCGACCAGTTCGCCGGGGCGGCCGGCGTCGTCGACGCCGGAATCGGGATCGCCCTCGCCCCGAACACCGCCAGCGTGTCCGAGCTCCGAGCGGCGAGCATCCGCCTGCTGGAACATTCCGGTCATGGGGCGACTTCTGAGCAGTCCGCGCAGTCGCGTGCCCGGGCTCTCGGAGAGCAGCTCCGCGCGTGGCCTGGCCCCCGGCGGGCCTACGACTTCCTCGCGTCGCAGAGCACACCGCAGGGCACGCCGCACGGTACGCCGCACGCACGACCGGCTACCGCACCCCGGCATTAGCTGGGATAGTGGGGGCATGCGCAGATTCCTCGTCTCCCTGGTCGCGAATGCCATAGCCCTCTGGGCCACCGTGCAGATCGTCGGGGGAGTGAATCTCGTCGCCTACGACACCGGTGTGGTCGCCGCGATCCTCTCGTACCTCTTCGTGGCCCTCATCTTCGGAATCGTGAACGGCATCATCGGCACAGCGATCAGGGTCGTGGCGTTCCCCCTCTACATCCTGAGCCTCGGCCTCATCTCGTTGGTCGTCAACGCCGTACTTCTGCTGCTGGCGGGCTGGATCACCAGTCTCTTCGGGTTCGGTCTCGAGGTCGACGGGTTCTGGTGGGCCGTGCTCGGCGCACTGGTGCTCGCCGTGCTCTCCGCCATCATCGGAGCGATCCTCAAGGCGATCTTCCGCGTCGACCGGAACACCAGCCGGGCCTGATCTCCTGCCCGGCCGCCACACCGGGCAGCGCCCGGCTGAGACAATGGACACATGCCCGCCGACACCGCACCCAGACCCGACGGCGTGTTCCGCGTCTGCATGGTCTGCACTGGCAACATCTGCCGCTCCCCGATGGCCGAAGTGGTGCTGCGCGACCTCGTTCTGAAGAGCGGATTGGATGACCGGATCGTCGTCTCTTCGGCCGGAACAGGCGACTGGCACGTGGGCGAACAGGCCGACCCGCGCACTCTCGCCTCCCTGACCGAGCACGGCTACGACGGCCAGGCTCACCGGGCGCGACAGTTCGACCCGAGCTGGTTCGAGGGGCTCGATCTCGTCGTGGTGCTCGACCGGAGCCACGAACGGGTCGTCAGGGACTGGGCCGACAACGATGCCGACCGCTCCAAGATCCGCCTGCTCGCCAGTTTCGACCCCGAAGCGGGCTCACAACTCGACGTACCCGATCCGTACTATTCGAACGCCGCTCTCTTCGACCGGGTGCTCCTGACGATCGAGCGGTCGTGCCGCGCACTGTTCGCCCAGCTCGAGCCGGCACTCCGCCACACGCCGCACACCTCGCCCGCCCATCCGCCCACACCCGCCGCCGACGCGGCCGCAGCCCTCTCCGGAGTCCAGCCATGACCCTCCCCCTCCAGCCCCTCAGCCCGCTCGACGGCCGTTACCGGGCTGCCGTCTCCGGCCTCGGCGAATTCCTCTCAGAGGCCGGCCTGAACCGCGCGCGGGTCGAGGTCGAGGTCGAATGGCTGCTCTACCTCACCGACCACGAGTTCTTCGGCTCATCCCGACTCACCGAAGATCAGCGCCGCAGCCTCCGCCAGCTCGTCACCGACTTCGGGCAGCCCGAGATCGACGAGCTGGCCGGCCTCGAAGCCGTCACCCGGCACGACGTCAAAGCCGTCGAATACCTCGTGCGCAACAAACTGAAGCAGCTCGGCCTCACCGCCGTCGAAGAACTCACGCACTTCGCCTGCACCAGCGAGGACATCAACAACCTCTCCTACGCGCTCACCATCCGCGAGGCGGTCACCGGGGTCTGGATGCCCGCCCTCCGTCTTGTCGTCACAGAACTGCGGCGCCAGGCGTTCGAGCACCGTGCCGTGCCGATGCTTGCGCGCACCCACGGACAGCCGGCCACGCCCACCACAATGGGCAAAGAGCTGGCGGTGTTCGTCTACCGGTTGGAGCGCATCATCCGCCAGCTCGAACAGACCGAGTACCTCGCGAAGTTCAGCGGGGCGACCGGAACGTTCGCCGCGCATCTCGCCGCGTCGGAGTCGACCGACTGGCCGCATGTCTCCGAGGAGTTCGTGACCTCGCTCGGCCTCACCTGGAACCCGCTCACCACCCAGATCGAGTCGCACGACTGGCAGGCGGAGCTCTACCAGCGCGTCGCCCATGCCAACCGGGTGCTGCACAACCTGTGCACCGACATCTGGACCTACATCTCGCTCGGCTACTTCACACAGATCCCGGTGGCCGGTGCCACCGGTTCCTCGACGATGCCGCACAAGATCAACCCGATCCGGTTCGAGAACGCCGAAGCGAACCTCGAGCTCTCGAGCGCGCTGCTCGACTCGCTCAGCCAGACTCTCGTCACGTCGCGCCTCCAACGCGACCTCACCGACTCGAGCACCCAGCGGAACGTCGGCGTCGCACTCGGACACTCGCTGCTCGCGCTCGACAACATCCTCGGAGGGCTCGGCCAGATCTCGCTGAACGCCGGACTGCTCGCCGAAGACCTCGACGGCAACTGGGAGGTGCTCGGCGAGGCGATCCAGACCGTCGTGCGTGCGGAGATCGCCGCTGGACGCAGCTCGATCAGCGATCCATATGCGCTCCTCAAGGAACTCACGCGCGGAAAGCGGATCGGCCAGGCAGAACTCGTGGCGTTCGTCTCGGGCCTCGACATCGGCGCCGACGCCAAAGCCCGGCTCGTCGCTCTCACCCCCGCCACCTACACGGGCCTGGCGAGCGAGCTGGTCGACTACCTGTCTCAGTGAGCCTTCGGGCCCGGGCCGAGGTAGGGGCCGGGCACACCGCCCGCACCCGTCCCCGCCTCGTCTTCGCCCTGCAGCTCCTGCTGCTCAGCCGCGTTCGGCTTGAACGTGAGGGTGAACATCGCGATCACGACCAGTGACACGATGAACGCAATGCCGAAGAAGACCACGGCCAGCAGGGGCTGGCGAGTGGAGAGCAGCACCACGACGCCCACGAACAGTGCGAGGCCGGCCGAGAGCAGCACCAGTTCGACGGGCTTCAGGATCTCGCGGCGGGTGGGTGGTTTCGGGTCTTCAGAAGTCACGAGATTGTTTCCTGGTTCAGCGGAGCAGTGTGGTCGACGTGCTGTCCCCAGCGGAGGGACAGCCCACCGATCACGAGGAAGATGGCGAGGATGACGGCGTACCCGCCGAACAGGCCCACCGCGGTGACGATGTCGAGCGGCAGCGCCAGGAACACCAGTGCGAGCACCGCCGTGAAGCCGCCGACGGCAAGCCAGTCCTTCGACGCGAGGGCGTCCGTCTCACGCTCATCGGTTGCCCCACCCCGGGAACCGCGCTCGACGACCGTGCTCCGCGGCCGGCTGCGGAGGCCCGCATAGAGCTCCAGGAAGCCGGTGAGCGCCGCGAACAGAGTGACGAGGTAGAGGAAGTACGGAACCCCGCCCTGGTTGAAGACGAGTGCAAGGATTCCGACGAGGATCCCGACGATGCCTTCTGCCACGAAGAGCCGGCGGGTGACCCGAACCGCGACATACCGCGGCGAGAGAAGCAGCACCAGCACCCCGGAGACAACCGCGTAGGTACCGAACACGAAGAGCCCGACCTGCGCGGAGTGATTGAGGCTGAACGCAAGGAACACGCCCACCACGAGAGCCGGAATCGCCCGGGCGACCGGTACCCCCCAGTAGGGAGATCGACCTTCCGTGCGTGCTACCTGGCTGCTCACCTGAAATGGCCTCTTCTCGAAGTGCTGACCATCCATTGTATTGCGCCCGGCCTGTGAGCTCCCCGCCCCCGGGCGCACGTTCCCCCTGTCGCGATCAGGCGCCGCAGGCGCTGTTGTGAACTCCGTCCTACGCCGCGTCAGATCTGCGGTTGGCCGAGAGGCGATCAGTTCGAACTCGGCACCGGCTTCGGAGTCGAACTGCCCGGGAAGCAACTCGCTCCCTTGGCGTCTGCGCTCCATCCCGCCAGTCGGTCGCACTTGAGCGTCGGAGTCTGGCCGCCCGGCTGCGGCATCTCGACGTGCACGTCGGGCAGACGGTAGTTGATGCCTTGATCACGGGCGAAGATCAGAACGTCACCGTCCGCGACGATCATCGGCACCTGGTACTCCACCCACGTGATCTCCCGGGGTCCGACAGGTACGGGGATGGTCTCCTTGATATCTGTCTTCTGCTGATACTCGAACCCGTAGCTCTGTTTGACGGTGAATGCGAACTTCTGGCCGATGAACGACTGCTCGGCCGATGCAGTGACCTCCGTCGCGTACTTGTGCGTCGTCTGCACCGACGTCTCCACCTCTACCTTCCTCTCCCATACGGGCTTGTCGGTATCGTTGGCGGCCTGCCACTTCCGGTCGTCGCCCACGGTCTTCATGAACTTCTTGGCGTCGGTGAGGTTGACATTGCAGTCGCCGTTGTCGCTCGAACAGTACTTCCGAACCAGATCGGCCGCCGTTGCCGGGTTGTCGACCGTCGTGACCTCCCGCTTGTCGACGAGCAACTTTGTATCATAGGTACCCCCGTCACCGTTCACGGGGTGCTCGGACTGGATAGTGCACTGATAAGGGGTCGTCAGCTGTCGGTCGAGAGAGTCCAACGGGACGTTGTTCTTGCCGGGCAGTTGGTCGGTGATGAAACACGCGGCGCCGTGGTGCCAGGCGACTGCGCGAAGCGTCTGCGACCATCCGATGACCCAGTAAGAGGTCTCTCGACCCTCGTCCAGTATCCGGTAGCTGAAGCGAACGCGCGCAAGATCTCCGCCCTCGACCGGCTTGTCGCCCTCCCGCATGACGACGGCGAAGTCCGCGCCCGAGTCTCGGCCGACTTCCCTGCTGCCGGCCACCAGATAGGGGAGATTGTTACCGTCGTAGGTGCCGTCTTTCAGTGTCACCGGTCCGCTCGTGCGTATGCTGCCGGATGCTTCGGCGAAGCGGTTCTGTGAAACCTTGAAGGTGATCTTCGTATTCAAGCCAGCCTGGGTGACCTCGGCTGCACAGTTCCATTGCGTCGCGTCCGTTGTGCCTGCCCAACCGGGATAGCCCTTGTGAACGTTGCAGAATGCGCGCCATCCTTCCGTCCCCCCAGGGGTCACGCTGTAGGTGACGGTCGGGGTCAGCCAGTATCCCGTCGTCTTCCCGAGCATGCCCAGCTGATAAGCCACGCTCCGGTACGGACTCCCGCTCTGAGAAGCGACGCCGGAGAGTTGAAAGACCTCCGAGACCCCCTCGACGGTCGTCTTCAATGCGGTCGAGCTGCCCACGACTCCGTTGTAGTCCTGTCCATCGGACAGGGTCGTTCGATCCGCGGCGATGAACACCGTGGCCTTCACGTTCTGGCCTGCCGCGACGGCGGCATCGATCGGTCCGACGAAGCCGGAGAGGACGATGGCCACGATGGCTGCGGCGGCTGCAGCGAGTTTGGCGTGCGTGGTCATTGTTGTACCTTCTCGTGTGATGCCCGCGGGTCGCGGGACCTGATGGAAGAAATCAAGAGCAGGAGTCTGCCGGAAGAGCGAAAGTGACGGTCCAGTCGCCCGGGTCGAAGCCGTCGAGGCGCTGGTCGTCGTCGACGATCGGGGTCACCACCGCCGTGACGGGCTCCTTCTCGAGGATGACGTTGTAGCGCTCCCCGGGATACATCACGACGGGAGTGCCGCCGTCGGCGCTGACTTCGAACCGCACCCCGTCGCCCGCCCCTTCGACGAGCAGCGTCCCGTCGAGGCCTGGGTCGTCGGCTGCGCAATCCGGCTGAGTGGCGGTCAGTTCGCCGACGGACACGGGCACGCGGCAGTCCTTGCCCTGAACGGTGACTTCGGACGTGGTCGAACGACTCTCGTCGAACTCCCACCCGACTGTCGCGGTGAGGCCGGCTGTGCCGGTTCCGGCGAGCACTTGCGTGAACGTCACGGTGCCTGGCCCGCCGGGGCCGGCTGCCGGGATCTCGGTCCCCGAGGGTGATTGCGAGATTCCGACCGGTTCAGTGCCGTCGAAGCCGAGGAGTGTCGCAGGATGACTGCTCCGGTTCTCCAACGTCCAGGTGATGGTCGACGTGGTGGTGTCGGTGCTCTCACAGGCGGCCGATCCAGTGAGCGCCATTGACCCGACAGCCGGATCGGCGGTCGCCGTGCTGAGCGCGGCCGCGGTCGCGACGCCGGCGACCACGAGCACAATTCCGGCACCCACGGCGAACCAGACTCTTTTGTCGACCATGTCAAGACCTCGTTGGATGCGCACGCGAATAAGGGCGGCTCAGAACTGAGCCGATTCCAGTCTGCGTAAGCGCCTTCGGCACCACCATGGACCTAGGTCGCCATTCGACCCCTCGAAGGCAACCACCTCTCGAAATGCCCGTACGGACGTTTCAAGGACACGTCCCCCACGACAGGGACACGTTGGAGAAATCTACGACCACGCAGGGATCGACCTAGGCGTGCGGCATGTCCGCGAAGCGCGAGAAGTGCCCGTGGAAGCCGACGGTGACGGTGGCCGTCGGGCCGTTGCGGTGCTTGGCGACGATGAGGTCGGCCTCGCCGGCCCGCGGGTTGTCCTTCTCGTAGGCGCTCTCACGGTGCAGCAGGATGACCATGTCGGCGTCCTGCTCGAGGGAGCCCGACTCGCGGAGGTCGGAGAGGGCCGGCTTCTTGTCGGCGCGCTGCTCGGGGCCACGGTTCAGCTGGGAGAGCGCGATGACGGGAACCTGGAGCTCCTTCGCCATCAGCTTCAGGGCCCGGGAGAACTCACTGACCTCCTGCTGCCGGGATTCGACGCGCTTTCCCGACGTCATCAGCTGCAGGTAGTCGATGATGACCATCTTCAGGCCCACCCGCTGCTTCAGCCGCCGGCACTTCGCGCGGATCTCGACGAGCGTCATGTTGGGGCTGTCGTCAATGTAGAGCGGCGAATCGTTGATGCGGCCCCGGGTGGCGGCGATCTTGGTCCAGTCGTTGCTCTCGACGGTTCCCTTCCTCATGTTCTGCAGGGGAATGGATGATTCGGCGGAGAGCAGTCGCATGGCGATCTCACTCCGCCCCATCTCGAGCGAGAAGAAGATCGAGGGCATGTCGTGCTTGATGGATGCCGCGCGTGCGAAGTCGAGAGCGAGGGTCGACTTACCGAGCGCGGGGCGCGCAGCGACGATGATGAGCTGACCCGGGTGGAGGCCATTGGTCAGCATGTCGAGTTCGGCGAAGCCGGTGGGAACGCCGGTCATCTGGCCCTCGCGGCCCTTCGCCGCCTCGATCTCGTCGATGGCCGCGCTCACGGCGGTCGTCAGAGGCACGTAGTCCTCGGTCTCCGTGTTGCCGTTGACGGCATAGATCTCGGCCTGGGCGTTGTTCACCAGGTCCATCACCTCGCCCTCGCTGGCGTAGCCCATCTGCACGATGCGCGTACCGGCCTCCACGAGGCGCCGGAGGATGGCCTTCTCCGCCACGATCGACGCGTAGTACCCGGCGTTCGCTGCGGTCGGCACCAGGCTCGTGAGCGTGTGCAGGTACTCGGCTCCACCGGCCCGTGTGAGGTCGCCGGACTTCGTGAGCTCGTCGGTCACCGCGATGACGTCGGTCGGCTCGCCGTGCGAGTACAGGTTCAGGATCGCGTCGAACACGAACTCGTGCTTGGGGATGTAGAAGTCTGCGCCGCGCACGACCTCGACGACGTCGGCCACAGCGTCTTTGCTGAGCAGCATTCCGCCGAGGGCACTCTGCTCTGCCAGCAGGTCATGCGGGGGAGTGCGTTCGTGGCCCCGGGTCTCGCCGATCGACCTCGTGTCGCCTGTCAGGCCGAGATGCGCTATCGACACCCGAACTCCTCTTCTCGTGATCCCAGGCTTACCGCCACCGTCTGACATCCGGGCGAAGTGACACGCGAGCGATGCTGGCTAAGACTAGGAACCGCGTGTCGCGGTGCACAAATCGGGCTGTGTATAACTCTGTGGAAATACACCGGTAAACGCGGCGAGTCTTGTGCACAACATGTGGAATCAGTTGTGTACAAAAAAGAATCTTTGGCGGTGAAACAGCACTTGATCAGGGTTTTAGATTTCCCACAGCCTGTGGACTGATCAATGTTTGAATGCGGAGTTGAATGTTGGTAACCCGACACGCCCTGTGTACAAAACACTTGACAAAAACGACGAAGGAGGGGAGCGCCCGAAAGCGCTCCCCTCCTTCGGGTCACAGACTATTTTGCGGCTACGACCTGGATGGTGATGGTCGCGCTGAGGTCGTCACGGAGGCGAATGGACGCCTCGTGAGTACCCGTCGACTTGATCGGCGTGGTGATCTCCACCTTGCGACGATCGATCGATCCGAAGCCCGCAGCAGCGACCGCGTCAGCGATCGCGCTCGGCTTGACGGAACCGAACAGGCGTCCTTCTTTGCCCGCCTTGATGGCGAGCTTGACGACGTTGTTCTCGAGAACCTGCTTGAGGTGCTGGGCCTCTTCGATCGTTGCGAGTTCGCGGGCGGTACGGGCAGCCTTGATCGATTCGATCTGCTTCTCGCCACCGCGGCTCCACGTCACCGCGAAGCCCTGGGGGATCAGGTAGTTGCGTGCGAAGCCGTTCTTGACCTCGACGACATCACCTGCGGAACCGAGGCCGGAGACCTCGTGCGTGAGAATGAGTTTCGACATTGTGAGTTCCTACCTGCCCGAGCCGGCGTAGGGCAGCAGGGCCATCTCGCGGGCGTTCTTGACTGCACGGGCGATGAGACGCTGCTCCTGCACGGAGACGCCGGTGATGCGACGAGCACGGATCTTTCCGCGCTCGGAGATGAACTTGCGGAGGGTGTTGACGTCTTTGTAGTCAATGACGCCGACGCGGATCGACTTCGCGGGGGCGGCATTCTTGCCGTCTTTCCCCTTGCGGATCGGCTTGCGGCGGTCGCCGCTGCTCTTTCCAGCCATGGTTGTTCTGCTTTCTGAAAAAGGTGAAGTTTAGAAGGGGGTCTCGTCGCTGAAGCTGCCCGGAGTGTTCCAGACATCAGCGCCGCCACCGGAGGTAGCCGTTGCGGGCGCGCTTGCGGCCCACGGCTCGTCGCCGCCACTGGCAACCTGGCCACGACCGCCGCCACCGCCACCGGCAGAGCCGGAGGATGAGGCGCGGGTGACCTGGGCCGTCGCATAACGGAGGCTGGGACCGATCTCGTCGACCTCGAGCTCGATGGAGGTGCGCTTTTCGCCCTCTTTCGTCTCGTAGGAACGCTGGCGCAGGCGACCGGTCGCAACGACGCGGGAGCCCTTCGTCAGTGATCCGGCCACGTGCTCAGCGAATTCACGCCAGACACTTGCACGAAGGAACAGTGCTTCGCCGTCTTTCCAGTCGTTCGACGCACGATCGAACGTGCGCGGCGTGGAAGCGATGGTGAAGTTGGCAACCGCCAGCCCGTTCTGCGTGTAACGCAGCTCGGGATCTCCGGTGAGGTTGCCGACCACGGTGATGACGGTTTCGCCAGCCATGGTCGACTACTCGGCGGGTGCAGCGGCAGGCGCGGCGGGAGCAGCAGCTGCCGGAGCGGCATCAGCAGCAGGCGCAGCGTCAGCAGCAGGCTTCGACGCAGCCTTGACCGCAGCAGCGGCACGAGCCGCGGGTGCAGCAGGAGCCGACTTGCCGGCGGCCTGGGACGACGAGGAGGGAGCCGACGAAGACGACGGAGCCGAAGAGGACTTCGGGTTCGCGGCAGCGCGGGCAGCCTTGGCTTCGGCGAGCTTCGCAGCCTCGGCGACCTGGGCGATGGCCTCTTCGGCACGCAGCACCTTGGTGCGCATGACGGCTTCGGAGAGCTTCAGCTGGCGGTCGAGCTCCTTGGTGGAGTCGGCCGTTGCCGTGAGCTTCACGACGGCGTAGATGCCTTCGGTCTTCTTGTTGATCTCGTAAGCCAGGCGACGGCGTCCCCAGATGTCGACGTTGTCGACGGTGCCGCCATCCTTGCGGATGACGTTCAGGAACTTGTCGAGGCTCGGAGCCACGGTGCGCTCATCGATTTCTGGATCGAGGATGACCATGAGTTCGTATTTGTGCGTCACTAACCCACCTCCTTTGGACTAGATCGGTCACAGACGTTCTGTGACAGGAGGGTGTGTGCAGCAGTCATGACCCGCGTGGGAGAACCCCACTGGGTGTAGACAACCTGTAGAGCCTACCAGATCTGGTCTTCGATCGGGAGGCGCCACTAGAGTGACCCTCGTGGGTCTCAAACGGGTCGGTCTGGTGTCGTTGCACACCTCTCCTCTCGCGACTCCCGGATCGGGTGATGCCGGCGGGCTGAACGTCTACGTGGTGGCTCTGGCCGAGCAACTCGCAGCGCTCGGGCTCGAGGTCGAACTCCTCACGCGCGCGGCCAGCCCCGATCATCCGGAGACCGGGTACACCGACGCCGGAGTGCCGGTGCGGTTCCTTCGGGCAGGCCCTGCCGAGCCCGTGCCGAAAGACGATCTCGCTCGCCACATGAACGCGTTCCGGGATGCCCTGAGGGCTCTACCGCAGTTCGATCTCCTGCATTCCCACTACTGGCTGTCGGGCGCCGGCGCCCTGATGGTGGCCGAGGAGCAGGGGATTCCGCACATCCAGAGCCTGCACACCGTCGCCGCCCTCAAGAACGAACACCTGGCGCCCGGAGACCGGCCGGAGCCGAACGAGCGGCTCTGGGCGGAGCAGAGGCTCGTTCAGGACTCGGCAGCGACGATCGCCTCCACCCTCGAGGAGGCACGCGCGATCGTGCAGGCGTACGACGCAGAGAACGGGCGTGTGAAGATCGTTCCCCCGGGGGTCGACACCGGACTGTTCCATCCGGTCAGGCAGGTAGACGGGCCGAGGATCTTCGACTGGCCGGCCCCTGTGGACGAGGAGAAGAGACGCGGCATCCTCGTGCTCGGCCGCATCCAGCCGCTGAAGGGCCAGGATCTCGCCATCCGTGCCCTCGCTGAGATACCTGCCGAACGCCGGCCCCTGCTCACCATTGCAGGTGCATCGACACCGGGTGAGAAGAAGTACGAGAAGTCGCTGCACACTCTCGTCGACGAACTCGGCCTGGCCGATGACGTGGTCTTCGCCGGAACCCAGACCCGGGATGTCGCGGCCGAGCTCATCAGGCAGTCCGCGCTGCTGCTCATCCCGTCGCACTCGGAGACGTTCGGGCTGGTCGCTCTCGAAGCGGCGGCATCGGGTACCCCCGTCATCGCCTCCCGCAGCACGGGAACGGGCAGTTCAGTCATCCATCGCTCCACTGGAGTGCTGCTCGGGACCCGCGACCCGGCAGCCTGGGGGCAGGCCATCGACGAGCTGCTCTCCGACTCCGGGCAGCTCGGCTCGCTCTCGCTCAAGGCGACCCGGCACGCGTCGCAGCACACCTGGAGACTCACCGCCGAGCTCACGCTGATGGCCTACCGGGATGCCGTCAGGGAGAACCAGTGGCTCCGGCCCCGATGAACTGACGGAGCCGGGCGTCCAGATCGGCCTCGGTCAGCGCGCGGCGAACCAGGCCAGCAGGCGGCGGGTAGCCTCCTCCTCACCGAGTGGGCCCTCCTCGAGGCGCAGCTCCAGGAGGAAACGGTAGGCCTCGCCGACGTCACGGCCGGGCGTGAGGCCGAGGATCGCCATGATCTGTTCGCCATTGAGGTCGGGCCTCGTCGAATCGAGCTCCTCCTGCGAGGCGAGTTCGGCGATCCGCGTCTCGAGGTCGTCGTATGCAAACGAGAGGCGATCCGCTTTCCGGACGTTCCGAGTGGTCACGTCTGCCCGCACGAGGATGTGCAGTCGCTCGAGGAGTGGTCCTGCATCCCGAACATACCGGCGAACCGCCGAGTCGGTCCAGGCGCCGTCGGTGTAGCCGAAGAACCGCAGGTGCAGCTCGATCAGCCGCGCGACCGCCGCGATCGTGTCGTTGTCGAAACGCAGCGCCTTCAGCCGCTTCTTCGCGAGCTTCGACCCGACCAGGTCGTGGTGGTGGAACGACACGACCCCACCGGGTTCGAGCCGCCTCGTCGCCGGTTTGCCGATGTCGTGCAGCAGCGCTGCGAGCCGCAGCACGAGGTCGGGGGCGCCGTCGAACTGCCGCGAACGCTCGAGGTCGATGGCCTGGTCGAGCACCGTCAGGCTGTGCTGGTAGACGTCTTTGTGGTGGTGGTGTTCGTCCATCTCGAGGCTGAGTGCGGGGATCTCGGGAAGCACGAAGGCGGCGAGCCCAGACTCGACCAGCAATTCGATGCCGCGGCGAGGGGCCGGGGAGAGCAGCAGTTTACTCAGCTCCTCGTTGACACGCTCGGCGCTGATGATCTCGATCCGACCGGCCATCTCGTCGAGGGCGAACCGGGTCTCGTCGTCGACCGCGAAACCGAGCTGTGCGGTGAAACGCACGGCCCGGAGCATCCGGAGCGGGTCGTCGCCGAACGACACCTCGGGCGTCGAGGGGGTTCGGAGCACACCGGCGAGCAGGTCGTCCATCCCCCCGGAGGGATCGACGAGAACCAGCTCGGGGAGCTTCAGCGCAAGCGCGTTCACCGTGAAGTCACGCCGCAGCAGATCGGCCTCGAGTGAGGTGCCGAACTCCACGGAGGGCTTACGACTGGCCTGGTCGTAGACGTCCGAACGGTACGTCGTGATCTCCACGGTCTCGCCGGCGATGCGGGCGCCGATCGTGCCGAAGGCCCGGCCGATGTCCCAGTGGGCGTCGGCGAGCGGCTTCACGATCCGGAGGATCTCGTCGGGCGTCGCATCCGTCGTGAGATCGAGGTCGTGCACGGCGCGACCGAGGAAGGCATCGCGCACCGGCCCGCCCACCAGCGCGAGGTCGAAACCAGCCGCCCGGAACGCCCCGGCGAGCTCGGAGATGGGCGACGATGCCGCCAGTTCGGCCAGGAAGCTGAGGGAGTCTGCCACGGAACGCACCCCGTCACCCTACTGGCCGAAGCTGCCGACCAGCGAGGCCTACCCGTGCTCCTCAGGCCGACACCCTAGAATCACTGGCATGGATGCGGCGTTAGATTCGGGCGTCCGCCGCAGCCCGAGACGTGCCTTCCGGCTGGCCGCGGCGGGCCGGTTCCGTCGTCTGGCGGCGGTTGTCGCCGTCGTCACGCTCGCACTGCTCTGGATGCTCGGCGGCACCGCCCCGGCCGAAGCCGCAAGCACGCCGGCACCCCCCGCACCTGCGACCACTCCGCCTGCGGGCGACGTGAACACCGGACCCGCCGCCGCACCAGGCAGCACCGCCGCAACCGGCACCGTCGTCGTGTCGCTCGCTCCCGACAGCGCCGGAGTGCTGGCGACCGGAGCCGACCTGGCCGTCACGGTGAGCGTCGCCAACACGACGGGCTCCGCGATGGCACCGGGGAGCATCCACCTCTGGCTCGACCGCACCCCCCTCAGCACCCGGGACGATCTGAGCACCTGGCTCACTCCCTCGACGAGCTCGACGCAGTCACGCGACTCGGTGGCGACGGACGTCTCAACACCCGGGCTGGCTGCTGGCGCGACCGGCACCTTCCGGGCGACGCTGCCCGCCGCGGCGCTCGGGCTCAGCACCTTCGGCGCCTACGGGATCGAGGCCACCTACGCCGCCGACACGACCCTCGTCGACACCCGGAACACCGTCGTGTGGGCGGCCGGTTCCCCCGAGCGTGAGACCTCAGTCGCGGCGATCATGCCGCTCACCGCCCCCGCCGGAGTGCAGGGACTGCTCACCGCAGCAGAGCTCGACAGCTACACCTCGACGGGCGGTGTGCTCGCCCGCAAGCTCGACTCGGTCGTCGACCGGCCCGTCACGCTCGCGATCGATCCGATGGTCATCGTCTCGATCAGGGTGCTCGGCACGGCTGCACCGCAGTCGTCGCTCGACTGGCTGGCCCGGCTCGCCTCCGCCACGAACCCCACGTTCCCACTGTCGTACGCCGACTCCGACATCGCGATCGAGCGCCAGGCCGGCGCCACGAGCCTGCTCGCGCCGACCTCCTTCGACTACGCACTCTCGAGCGCGAACTTCCAGGGCACGCCAACACCCGATCCGTTCGCCCTGCCGGGGCAGGTGGCGACGGATGCCTCGGGCACGGGCTCGGGCACGGCGGGCAGCAACAATGCCACGGCCAGCCCCACCACCGCAGGCTCCACCCCGGCACCCACCACCGCGCCGGCGCCCGGAGCGCTACCCACTCTGGCCGACCTCACCGCGTGGAAGTACACCCGCACCGATCTCGCCTGGCCCGCAGCGGGCACGGTGACAACCGACGACCTCAACTTCTTCGCAGCCGCAGGGCTCGGCACGAGCATCCTGAGCACCGACAACGTCGCCCTACCCGCCTCGGAGGACGACCTCACGCCCAGCGCCCCCGCCACCATCGGCGACAAGAGCGCCGTGCTCGTCGATGCCGGGCTCTCGGATGCCCTGCAGACGGCCGCCGCCGCAACCACCGACACGGGGCTCGACGCGGCCCTGGCCGAAGTGTCCGGCATGCTCGCGATCGTCGACGCCCAGGGCGGCCAGGCTCCTCCGGCACTCGTAGTCGACCTCGGCCGACAAGCTCCCGCCACGGCATTCGGCGTCGGCCGGGCCCTCGACCTCGTCGAATCACTGCCCTGGTCGGCCAACCGTGGGCTCTCCGACGTGCTCAGCGTGCCGAGCCTCGGAGTGAGCGTGAAGAACAGCGACGAGCCGTCCACGCGGCGGGACACCGTCGCCGCAATGCTGGAATTCGAGCGACAGGTCGGGAATTTCGCTTCCGTGCTGGCCGCGCCCGAACTCCTCACCGGCCGACAGCGCGCAACGCTGCTCGCGGTGCTCGCGCAGTCCTGGTCCGCTGACCCGACCGGCCGCACCGGAGCCGAGGGCGACTACGCGAACCTCACGACGACGGTGCTCGACTCGGTCAAGATCATCGACGGCAGCAACATCAATCTCTTTGCCACGAGCAGCGAGGTGCCCGTGCTCATCAGCAACGATCTCAATCAGCCCGTCACCGTCGAACTGCAGGTCACCCCCTCGAACGGTCGCCTCGTCGTCGAACCGGGGCGCATCGAGGTCGTGGTCGAGGCGAAGTCGCAGAAGACGGCCCGCGTGCCCGTGAAGGCCGCCGTGGCGAGCGGCCAGGTCGACCTGCGCCTGGAGATCTTCAGCCCGTCAGGCGTCTCCATCAACCAGGCTGCACCGCGCCAGATCAATGTGAGCGCGGACTGGGAGGGCATCGGCACGATCGTGATCGGCGTCCTGGCCGCCGCCCTGCTGGCTTTCGGCATCGTGCGGCAGGTTCTGAAGCGTCGAAGGGCGAAGGCCGTGCGCGCTGCCGAGTCGCAGTCTCCCCCGAAAGCTCCGGATGCTCCCGCGCCGGCTCCGGATGCTCCCCCCACCGAGAGCGGATTCCATGGCTGAGCGCAGCATCGTCCGTTCCAGCACCCTGCTCGCCGGTGGCACGATCATCTCGCGCATCCTCGGGTTCATCAAGGCCATCGTCCTGGCGGGGGCAATCGGCCTGGCCGCATCCGGTGACGCTTTCGCAGCGGGAAACCAGCTGCCCAACACGATCTACGTCATCGTCGCCGGCGGCGCCCTGAGTGCGGTTCTGGTGCCGCAGATCGTCCGCAGCGCCCTGCACTCCGACGGCGGTGTCGCCTACATCAACAAGCTCGTCACCATCGCCCTCCTCGTGCTAGCCGCGGCAGCGCTTGTCGCCACGCTGCTGGCGCCACTGCTGGTTCGGCTCACCGTGTCGGGGCTCACACCCGAGCAGACCGACCTTGCCATCGCCTTCGCCTACTGGTGCCTTCCCCAGATCTTCTTCTACGGGGTCTACACGATCCTCGGCGAGGTGCTGAACGCCCGCAACTCCTTCGGTCCTTTCACCCTGGCGCCGATCCTCAACAACATCGTCGCGCTCGCAGGGCTCGTCGTGTTCATCGCGGTGTTCGGCTCCGACCCGAACGGTTACCTGCCACTCAGCTGGTGGACGCCGTCCTCCATCGCCCTACTGGCCGGCTCGGCCACGCTCGGCATCGCCGTTCAGGGGCTCGTTCTGTTCTTCTTCTGGCGGCGTGTGGGCCTCCGCTACCGGCCCGACTTCCGCTGGCGCGGGGTGGGCCTGAAGGAGACAGGCAGGATTGCCAGCTGGTCGTTCGGCATGATCCTCGTCACCACTGCCGCCGGGCTGGTCGAGACCAACGTGGTCTCGACCGCATCCGGTGACGGCAAGGCCTCGCTCGCCGTCCTGGCGAACGCGTGGCTGATCTTCATGCTGCCGCACTCGGTTGTCGCCGTCTCGATCGCCACCGCCTACTTCACGCGGATGAGTGAGAACGCGTCGATCGGCAGCACGGAGGGTGTGCGGGCAGACCTGTCGGCCTCGATCCGGCAGATCACCGTCATCATGGTGCTGGCCGGCACGGTTCTGGTCGTTGTCGCCTTCCCGTTCGGACGCGTGATGATCGACTCGTTCTCAGGGGCGACCGGCATCGGCTCCGTGCTCATCGCCTTTCTTCTCGGCCTACCCGCCTTCAGCGTTCTGTTCGTTCTCCAGCGCGCCTTCTTCGCTCTCGGCGACACGCGCACGCCATTCTTCACCAATCTCTTCCAGGCCATCGTCTTCTCGATCGGCAGCCTGCTCGTACTGGTTCTCGTGCCCAAGGAGTTCGTCGGTGTCGGCGTGGCGCTCTGCCTCTCCGGCGCCGGCACCCTCCAGACACTCCTGGCGGCGTTCATCATGCGTCGAAAGCTCGGCGGGGGCGGCCGCCGGGTGGTTTCGAGCTTCGGCAAAGATGCCGTCGCCGCCGTTCCCGCCGCGGCGACGGGTGTCGTGGTGCTCCTGCTCTTCGGCGGGGCGTCGGCCGACGGCTTCGCCCTCTCCGGCCGGTTCCAGGCGATCGTGGTGATGGTGATCGTCGGGGCTGCAATGGCGTTGGTGTACCTCGGCGGCCTGCGGGCGCTGCGCTCCTCAGAGCTGACGGATGCCCTGCGACCCATCCTCGGCCGGCTCAGACGGAGCGCATAGCGTCGATCCCGGCGAGGAACGGCTGCACGAGCTCCAGCACCGGGCCCGCCGGGAACAGCGTGTCACCGTGCCCACGCCCGGGCAGCGGCTCGAAGCGCGCGTGCGGCATCAGCCCCGCGGCACGCTCGGAGTCGATGTAGCGCTGCCGGTCATCCGTGCCCGCCAGCAGCAGAGCCGGGGTCTGGATGCTCGCAAGCCTCTTCTCGTCCACACCCTGTTCGACCGCCAACTGCCGGAAGTACGCCTGCAGCGCGACCGGGTCGTTCGCGAGAAAGGCGTTCGTCGTGGCCGGATCGATCGCGACACCCGCTTCTGCCTCCCAGCCGTCGAGGAACGCACGCATCCCGCCCGATTCGAGCGCCTCGTCGTAGCCCGGAAAGAACAGGGAGCTGACGGTGCCCTTCCCCAATCGGTAGGTCCCGCCGGCCGAGATGAGGGAGAGCATCCGTTCGGGGTGCGCGTCGGCCAGGGAAAACCCCACCCGGGCGCCGAAGGAGTAGCCCATGAAGTGCGCGGCGTCGATTCCGGCAACGTCGTACACGGCGAGGAGATCCTGGAGCACGAGCGTCATCGCGTAGTCGGCCGGACCGTGCGGCTTGCCGCTCAGGCCGTGCCCGCGCATGTCGAGGAGGATCAGCCGGTAGTCGTTGCGGAGCGCCTTCACGTACCCGAACCCGCGCCAGATGGCCCGTGACAGAGCTGACCCGTGCACGAGGACGAGTGGCGTGCCGGTGCCGACCTCCTGGTATGCAATGCGTGTGCCGTCGACGGGATTGAATGCTTCGCTCACCCTCCCATCATGCCTGTGCACAAACCCGGAGCGCTGGAATACGCGACGGTTAGGATGTGTTGAAGCCTTCAGTACCACAGAAGCCGGTGACGCCGTCACCGCAATCAAGGAGCTTGTCGATGCGACAGATCATCATCATCGGGTCCGGTCCTGCCGGGTTCACTGCAGCAATCTACGCCGCGCGTGCGGGCCTCGAGCCCCTGCTGATCGCGTCGAGCGTCGAGGCTGGCGGAGAGCTCATGAAGACCACGGAAGTCGAGAACTTCCCCGGCTTCCCCGAGGGTATCCAGGGCCCCGACCTCATGACCAAGCTGCAGGAGCAGGCCGAGAAGTTCGGCACAGAAGTGCTTCTCGACGATGTGACGAGTGTCGACTTCTCCGGCGACATCAAGAAGATCTCCACGGGCTACAGCGGCGACTTCGAAGCCCCGGCCGTGATCTTCTCCACGGGTTCCGCCTACCGCAAGCTCGGTCTTGACGACGAAGAGCGCCTGAGCGGCCGTGGTGTCTCCTGGTGTGCCACCTGCGACGGGTTCTTCTTCAAGAAGAAGACGATCGCCGTGATCGGCGGCGGCGACTCGGCGATGGAGGAGGCGACCTTCCTCACGCGCTTCGCCGACAAGGTGTACCTCATCCATCGGAAGGACACCTTGCGGGCATCCAAGATCATGCAGGAGCGAGCGTTCGCGAACGACAAGATCGAGTTCGTCTTCAACTCGGCCGTCGTGGGCATCAACGGCGAGAACACAGTCGAGAGCCTGAAGCTCCAGAACACGGTCACCGGCGAACTGAGCGAGCTTCCCGTACAGGGACTGTTCGTGGCGATCGGTAACGACCCGCGCACCCACCTGGTGCACGGCCAGCTCGACCTGACGGCTTCCGGCACGATTGCGGTTGCCGGCCGCTCGTCGAAGACCAACATCGCGGGCGTGTTCGCCGCGGGTGACGTCATCGACGACACCTACCGCCAGGCCGCCACCGCGGCGGCCTCCGGTACCGTTGCTGCGCTGGACGCCGAGCACTACCTCGCGGGTTTGGCGGAGGCTTCGGCCATCGCTGAGCTGCGCGACGCCGAAGCAGAAATCGAGCTCGTCGATTCACTGCAGTCCACCCGGTCCTGAAACCCCTGATCACAATCGTTTTTGAAAAAGAGAGTGAGTAAACCATGTCAAATGCCTCAGCAGTGACCGATGCCAGCTTCGAAGCCGATGTACTGAACTCGGACGAGACGATCCTCGTCGACTTCTGGGCCGAGTGGTGTGGCCCGTGTCGCGCCGTGTCGCCCATCCTCGACCAGATCGCATCCGAGCACTCCAGCAAGATCAAGATCGTCAAGCTCAACGTGGACGAGAACCCGCAGACCGCTGCGAAGTACCAGATCACGTCGATCCCGGCGATGAAGGTGTACCGCGGCGGAGAGGTCGTCAAGACCATCATCGGTGCCAAGCCGAAGGCCGCGCTCGAGAGCGACCTGGCCGCCTACCTCGCCTAGAGCGAGGGTCACGACAGAACCGCACGAGCCCGATCGGCAGCACTCTTGCCCGTCAGGCCCCCAGGGTCCGGACCACACGATGTGGGTCCGGACCCTTTTTCTTTTTCGATAGCATGGAATTTCGCCTCTTGATGGAAGTGCACGTGAGCAGCCAAAACACCCCGTCGTCATCGGGAACCAACCTCGATCCCTGGTACAACAACTACGCCGAGCGGGCAGCCGGCCTGTCGGTGTCCGAGGTGCGGGCCCTGTTCGCTGTGGCCTCCCGGCCCGAGGTCGTCTCCCTGGCCGGTGGAATGCCGTACGTGTCGGCGCTTCCCCAGGATCTGGTGATCGATGCCATGAACCGTGTGATGGTCGACCACGGTCCTGTCGCGCTGCAGTACGGTTCGGGCCAGGGTGTGCCGAGGCTCCGCGAACACATTCTCGAAGTGATGGCTCTGGAGGGCATCCGGGGCAGCGTCGATGACGTGGTCGTGACCACCGGATCGCAACAGGCCCTCGATCTCATCACCAAGCTCTTCATCAACCCGGGTGACGTCATCCTGGCCGAGGCGCCGAGTTATGTGGGTGCGATCGGGGTGTTCCGCTCCTACCAGGCCGACGTCGAGCACGTGCTCATGGACGACGACGGTCTGATTCCGGATGCTCTGCGGGAGGCGATCGTGCGCGTCAAGTCCTCCGGGCGCACCATCAAGTTCCTGTACACGATTCCGAACTTCCACAACCCGGCCGGGGTGACGCTCTCCGCCGAACGGCGTGAGGAAGTACTGCAGATCTGTCGGTCCGAGGGGATCCTCGTGCTCGAGGACAATCCCTACGGTCTGCTCTACTTCGACGGGCCCCCGCCCCAGGCGCTGCGGAGTACAGAAGACGAAGGCGTCATCTATCTCGGATCGTTCTCGAAGACTCTGGCGCCCGGATTTCGTATCGGATGGGCAATTGCACCGCATGCAATTCGGGAGAAGCTCGTTCTGGCCGCAGAATCCGCGATCCTCTGTCCCAGCTCCTTCAGCCAGCTGGTCATCTCCGAGTACCTCGAGACGGCCGATTGGAAGGGTCAGATCAACACCTTCCGGGGTGTCTACGAGGAGCGCAAGAACACTATGCTCGCGGCCCTCACCGAATACCTCCCCGAACTCAGCTGGACCAAGCCCAACGGCGGTTTCTACGTCTGGTTGACTCTGCCCGACTACCTCGACGCCAAGCAGATGCTCCCACGTGCGGTGAAGGAACTCGTCGCCTACACCCCGGGAACCGCCTTCTATGCCGACGGAGGCGGACGCAACAAGATCCGGCTCTCCTACTGCTACCCGACACCCGACCAGATCAAGCTCGGTATCCGACGTCTGACCACCGTCATCAATGGCGAGATCGACCTGCTGGAGACCTTCCACGCCACCGGCCCGCTCGCCACCGTCCGATCCGCCCAATCGTTCTCTGCCCCACCACCAGACATGGACTGACAATGACCGACACCAGAGCAACTCGAACCGTCGTCGTACTGGCCGGCGGTATCTCCCATGAGCGCGATGTCTCCCTGAGGTCGGGAAGGCGTGTTGCGGATTCGCTTCTGGCGCGCGGGCATCGAGTCACCATGCGCGAGCCCGATTCGTCCCTGCTCGCTTTTCTGGAATCCTCTGCCCCCGACCTCGTCTGGCCGGCGCTTCACGGAGCGAGCGGTGAGGATGGGTCCCTCCGGGCTCTACTCGACGCCCAGGGGATCGCCTATGTCGGTTCGGAGGCCGCGGCCGCACAGCTGGCCTGGCACAAGCCCACCGCAAAGGTGTTGGTCTCCCGGGCCGGATTCCAGACCCCGGGGTCGATCACACTTCCGCGCGAGACCTTCCGCGAGCTCGGCGCCACCCAGGTGCTCGACGGCGTGTTGAAGCATCTGGGCACGCCCCTCGTCGTCAAACCCGCCATGGGCGGGTCAGCCCAGGGGGTCACCGTCGTCGCAGAGGCGTCGGATCTGCCCAGAGCAGTCGTCGACGCCTACACGTATGGCGACATCGGCTTGATCGAGAAGAAGGTCCTGGGCACAGAAGTCTCTGTCGGAGTCATCGACACCGGCGAGGGTCCTTTTTCTCTTCCTGCGGTCGAAATAGTGCCCCGATCAGGGGTTTATTCCTTCGAGGCACGCTACAGCGCGGGGGAGACACAGTTCTTCACTCCTGCGCGGCTGGACGCGAGCGTCGCAGCCGCCGCGTCTGAGGCGGCACTGGCCATCCACCAGACGCTGGGTCTTCGGCACCTCTCCCGCATCGACCTGATCATCGACTCCTCGGGCACACCCCGGTTCCTCGAGGCCAACGTGATGCCCGGCCTCACCGAGACCTCGCTGGTGCCCCAGGCCATCCTCGCTGCTGGTCTGGACCTTGGGGCGGTCTACGAGGCACTCGGCGAGGTCGCGATTCGCGACGCCCGCTGAGGCGAACCGCCGGGTCACGTGACCGGTCAGTCGACGCTGACTGCGATACTCGACCGCGTTACTCGGACCGGGGCCTTCTACTCAAAGCGAGGGCCGGCCGACCCGAAGGTCGGCTCCCCCATCTCCGCCAGGATGCGGTTGAGGTCCTGGATCGTTGCAAAATCGATGACGATCTGGCCTCTGGTGGCGCCGAGGCTCACCTTGACCCGCGTGTTCAGGCGGTCGCCGAGTCGTTCGGCGATCTCGTCGAGGTGATCGTTACGGCGCCCAGCCGTGGGGCGCACGCGTTTGGCCCGGGGTGCTCGGGATGCAACAGCCTCTGCAGCACGCACGGACAGATCCTCGTTGACGATCTTGTCCGCGAGCCTGCTCATCTCTTCCGCGTCGACCACCGAAAGGATGGCGCGAGCGTGTCCGGCGCTCAGTACGCCGGCCGCTACCCGCCGCTGCACGCTGGTGGGAAGCTTCAGAAGCCGGATCGTGTTGGTGATCTGAGGCCGCGATCGCCCGATCCGGGTCGCCAGCTGGTCCTGGGTGATGTCGAAGTCGGCCAGCAGCTGCTGGTAGGCCGACGCCTCTTCCAATGGGTTGAGCTGCGACCGGTGCAGGTTCTCCAGGAGTGCGTCGCGCAGCATGTTCTCGTCCGCGGTCTCCTTGATGACCGCAGGGATCGTTTCGAGGCCCAGTTCCCGGCTTGCGCGCAGACGACGCTCCCCCATGACGAGTTCGTACTGCTGATCGGCGGCACCGACCTTTGTCAGCTCACGCACCACGATCGGCTGCAGAACGCCGACTTCGCGAATGGAGGCAACCAATTCGGCCAGATCGTCCGCGTCGAACTCGATTCGGGGCTGTTTCGCGTTCGGAACGATGCTTTTCGGGGCCAGATTGGCCAAGCGAGCGCCTGGCACGGAGACCAACTCCGGCTCCGTCTCGCTGCGTTCGGCGAAGAAGACGTCGACGGGGCTCACCGAGCGGGTCTCGTCGAGGGTGGGAATCAGGGATCCGATTCCCCGACCGAGACCTGTGCGCTTGGGGTTAGCCATTTCTTCTTGCTCCTCTTCGTGCTATTTCTGATGCTGCTTCGAGGTACGAGAGTGCACCTGTCGACTGCGGATCGTAACTGATGACCGTCTGGCCGTAACTGGGGGCCTCGGATATCCGAACCGTGCGGGGGATGATCGCTGCGAGGGTCTCCGCGGGAAAATGATTCCGCACATCTTCCGCGACCTGCGTTGCGAGACGGGTACGACCGTCGTACATCGTCAGGAGGATCGTGGAGACACCGAGGTGCGGGTTGAGGTGTTTCTCGATGAGAGCGATGTTCGAAAGCAGCTGGCTGAGCCCTTCCAGGGCGTAGTACTCGCACTGGATGGGAATGAGAACTTCGCGGGCTGCCACGAACGCGTTGATCGTCAGCAGGCCGAGAGACGGGGGACAGTCGATGAAGACGTATTGGTACGGGCTTCCGTCCGCTGCCGCTCGTGACAGGTAGCCTTCGAGGCTCTCTCGCAAGCGGAGTTCACGGGCCACCATCGGCACCAGCTCGATCTCGGCCCCGGCAAGGTGGATGGTGGCGGGTACACAGTAGAGAGAAGGGAACTCTGCACTCTGCTGAACGACGTCCTCCAGCGGACTGTCGTGGATCAGCACGTCGTAGACGCTGGGGATCTCCGCCCGATGATCGGCGCCGACGGCTGTGGACGCATTGCCCTGTGGGTCCAGATCCACCACGAGGACCTTGGCGCCGGCCTTGGCCATCGCGGCAGCAAGATTGACCGTTGTCGTGGTCTTGCCCACGCCACCCTTCTGATTGGCGATCGTGAGTACCCGGGTCTCGTGGGGGAGGGGATACTCAGCAACCGCAGCTGCTTTACGCCGCCGTGACAGGTCGGCAATCTCCCTCGCAAGGGGCGTCGAAGCGTCGTAGCCGATCGGTTCGCTTGTCATCTGGTCTTTCTGTGGGGCGGTGTCATTCCATAGTCATGTTTCACGTGAAACATGGCGTCCGTCAGATCGGGGTTGCCAAGTGACTGACGGTGTTTCACGTGAAACATCCCCACCCAAGCTACCCGGTTCAACGTCCAATGAATACTCGACCGGCGTGTCTGGGCGACTTCACGTCTGTGCACCGCGATACCTCGCGCATCGCAGCGCCAGACCTATCGAACTGTGGCGGTAATCACCCGGGTGATGTCCTCGACCAACCCGACCCCGAGCTCGCGCACCTCGACGTCGGCCAGCTTGAAACGCTTGATCTGCTTGGAAGCCGCTTCGACTTCTGCCGCAGCACCAGCACCCTTCATGAGTACCAGCTCTCCATCAGGGCGAACGAGAGGAGCACACATCGGAATCAGTTTGGAGAATGCGCTCACTGCTCGAGCCGTGAGTTGGTCGAGGCCCCCCGTGAAGCCCACATCTTCGGCACGGCCGCGCAAGACAGTGACATTGGTGAGGCCGAGTTCAGACGCCTGCTCGTCGAGCCACTTCACTCGGCGTTCCATGGGCTCGATCAGAAAGAACTCAACGTCGGGCCGGGCGATAGCCAAGACCAGCCCCGGTAGCCCCGCCCCGCTACCGATGTCACCCACCCTGCCAGGCCGAAGCAGTGGTGCTACGAGAACGCTGTTGACAATATGACGACTCCACAGCCGCGGGAGTTCCAAGGGGCCTATGAGGCCATACTCCTCGCCGTGAATGGCGAGATTCGCAGTGAATTGTTGAGCGGTCTTTAACGACTCTCCGAACAGCACAGCCGCTACATCCGGCTCTGATTCCAGACTTTCAGGCAACTCAGGCACCGTCGTCAACTCTCTCTTCAGGCCGGCGTCCTTCAATCAGAACAGTTGAACAGTACGGCTGTTTCACGTGAAACACTTGGATTGGTAAATCCAAGTCAGGCCTTCGTAATCACCGTGTGTCGGTCTCGGCCTTCGCCTTCGGAATTGGAGACGAATCCACGCTCGGCCACGATGTCGTGAACGACCTTGCGCTCGTACGACGACATCGGCTCCAGCGCGACGGACACCTCACCTCCGACCTCGATGCGGTCGACAGCTGCCGTCACCAGGCTCGCCAGCTCGGCTTCCCGGATCTGACGACTTCCTCCGACATCAAGGATGAGACGCGAGAAGCCACCCGTCTTCGTCTGCACAGCAAGCCGCGTCAACTCCTGCAGAGCCTGCACCGTATCGGGCTGCGACAGGAGCCGCAGGTTGCTGTCCTCGGAGGAGTTCACAGAGACATACGCACGGCCGCCACGGGCATCGATGTCGATGTCACCGTCGAGGTCGCAGATGTCGAGAAGTTCCTCGATATAGTCGGCCGCGATGTCACCCTCGTCTTCGAGAGCTTGGGAACCAAGACCCTGAACTGGACCATCCTGAACAGACCCGTCCTGGACTGGCGCATCCTGGACTGGCGCATCCGGCTCATCCGGCACATACACGTGCTCTGCCAGAATCCCCGCATCGAGGGAATCATCGCGAAGGGCAGCACTGCCCGTCTCGACCTCGATGTCGGCGGCGTTGATCTCCGTCACGTCGTTGTTCACTTCTTCTCACCCTGCTTCTTCGCTCTGGTCTTGCCCACGGGCTGCTGGCGCTGGGTCGGCTTCGCCGCCTCCAGAACGACGTGGTTCACGCTGCCGTCTGCCGCCGTGGCGATGTTCAACTTACCCTTCTTCGCCAACCGGGCCTCACGCGCCTTAGCCGCCTCACTGCCGGGTGTCGGCATGTTGCGGATGACGAGGAACTGCTGGCCCATGGTCCAGAAGTTCGAGGTGAGCCAGTAGAACATGACACCGAGCGGGAAGCTGAAACCGGAGAACGCGAACACCAGGGGGAGGATGTACAGCAGGATCCGCTGCTGCTTGAACATCGGGCTGTTCTTGGCCTCGGGGGACTGGTTCCGCGACATGATCTGCAGCTGCGTGATGAACTGCGAACCCGTCATCAAAATGACCATGATGACGGCGATGATCATGACGGCGACATGGCCCGTGGCGGTCGCCTGCTGGAAGCTCTCATGAAGCGGTGCGACACCGAACAACTTCGCGTTGCCGAATTGCAGCGCGAGATCCGAGTTCAGCCAGAACACGCCCGCCGTGCCCTTCTGGGCATCGTTCAGCACGGAGAACAGGGAGAAGAAGATCGGCATCTGCAGAAGGAGAGGAAGACAGGAGCTCAGAGGGTTGGTACCCGTCTTCTTGTACAGCTCCATCGTCTCCCGGGACATTGCCTCCCGGGAGAACTGGTCCTTCTTGCCCTTGTACTTGTCCTGGATCTTCTTCAGCTGTGGCGCGACCTCGAGCATCTTGCGCTGGCTCTTGATCTGGCGCACGAAGATCGGGATCAGCGCGGCACGGATGACCAGCACCATTCCCACGATCGACAGAACCCAGGTGAGGCCCTCTGCCGGATCCATCCCCAGCCCGGCGAGCACGGTGTGGAAGAGAACGAGCAGCCCCTCGACGACCCACTTGATGGGCCAGAGGATGGTGCTGATGAAACCGGGGATGTCCATGCTTCGGGTTAGCCCTTTCCGTGGCTACTGGCTACGACGAAACCGAATCTGGTGACACGGAAGGATTGTCTGCGAGCCGGGGGAACGTCGTCGATTCCGCCGGCAGCCCACGGGTGGCAACGCACCAGGCGATAGACACCGAGCGCCGTGCCGAGAACTAGTCCCCGCTGTTGGATTGCTTGCAGGGTATACGACGAACATGAGGGGTAGTACCGGCAGACGTCGCCGTACAGCGGCGAGATCACAGCGCGATAGCCCCTCAGGAGCAACACCGCCGCATTCCGGGGGAGGAGGTAGAGGCCGAAGGCGATCATCCGGATCACTGACACCAGCGAAACACTCTGTGTTGCAACCAGAGAGCTCACGAAATCACCTTAGCCTTGGTGAACGAGCGGATCACTTCGCGTTCGAGGGACGCGAAGCTGGATGTCGCGGCACCCGGAAGCGCCCGGATCACGATCTCGATGCCCGGTTCGACGGTCGACTGAAGGGAATAGCAGACAGCTTTCAATCGGCGCCGCACACGGTTGCGTGTCACAGCCACACCGACAGCCTTCGAGACGATGAAACCGAAACGAGCCGGCGATCCACCGTCACGGCGAATGTAGGTCACCGTGTTCGGCCCCGAGAATCTGGCGCCCCGACGTACGGCAGCACGATATTCGTCTGCTGTCGTCACCCGAGCGGTCTTGGCCAGCACCTGGAGCGAAATCGTCTCGAAGGGTATTCGCGCGAGGAGTTACGCCGAGAGCTCGGTGCGGCCCTTGCGACGACGTGCCGAGAGGATCGCGCGACCGGCGCGGGTACGCATGCGCAGGCGGAAACCGTGCACCTTGGCGCGACGACGGTTGTTCGGCTGGAAGGTTCTTTTGCTCATGATGTTTTCTCCGTGGCCCAGCCATTTGCGCCGGGAAGCTTCGTAAGGGTGTGCTTCTGCACACAAGTCAACTGATTAAAACTACGGCTTGAGGTGCCAATGGTCAAACTCAAACCGGCCAAACGCCCAATTATCCACAGTCGATTACCAGAGGCTCGCGAAGACACGCGGCGTGGGTCACAATCGACTTGATCTGGCTCCCGGCAGTCACTAGCTTAGATCCTTAGGTTTGTGACAGTGGTCTTGGGGAAGCAGTCACGCATTCCATGTGGTCTTCCCGGCATCCGCTCGGATCCACTCACCCCTCTCGACAGGAGTTCCATGGCCGACGATCCCGGTTCACCGGAAGCCAACTGGCGCACCGTTCTCACTGCTCTGTCGAATGACGAGAGAATAACGCCCCAACTGCACGGCTTCCTGGGGCTCGTCGTACCCAAGGGCATCATGGCGGGATCCTTCTACCTCGAAGTGCCGAACGATCTGACCCGTGGGATGCTCGAACAGCGCATCCGGGTTCCGCTGCTGTCAGCCCTGGGCCGCCTCGACGAATCCTATGGCGTGAGCAACTTCGCGGTGGTCGTCAACCCCGACATCAGCGGCAACGACTACCTCCAGCAGGCAGAGGTCAGCGAGATCGTCCCGACACCCCCGGCCGGTTATGTCGAGACGACACCGGTGCAGGAGACAGTCGGTCCTCTTCGCAACAACGACACCCGCCTCAACCCGAAGTACAGTTTCGACAACTTCGTGATCGGGGGATCCAACAGGTTCGCCCACGCGGCAGCCGTCGCCGTCGCCGAAGCACCGGCCAAGGCGTACAACCCCCTCTTCATCTACGGCGATTCGGGGCTCGGCAAGACACATCTGCTGCACGCCATCGGTCACTACGCGATGAGCCTCTATCCCGGTGTGCGGGTTCGCTACGTCAGCTCTGAGGAGTTCACGAACGACTTCATCAACTCGATCGCCAACAACCGGGGTGCCGCCTTCCATTCGCGCTACCGGGACATCGATCTACTGCTGATCGACGACATCCAATTCCTGCAGGGCAAAGCGGAGACCCAGGAAGCGTTCTTCCACACCTTCAATACGCTGCACGATCACAACAAACAGGTGGTCATCACAAGCGACCTGCCACCGAAGCACCTCACCGGTTTCGAGGACCGGATGCGAACACGGTTCGAGTGGGGTCTCATCACCGACGTGCAGACTCCCGACCTCGAGACGCGTATCGCGATCCTTCGAAAGAAGGCCCAGAGCGAAAGGCTCCAGGTCCCCGACGAGATCCTCGAATACATGGCCTCCAAGGTCTCCTCCAATGTGCGCGAGCTGGAGGGCACGCTCATCCGTGTCACCGCCTACGCCAGTCTCACGCGGAACCCTGTCGATCTCGCCCTGGTGCAGACCGTCTTGAAGGACCTCATCACCCTCGACGACGACAACGTCATCGCGCCGGTCGACATCATCGGACACACCGCGGAGTACTTCAAGCTGTCGGTGGATGACCTCTACGGTTCCTCGCGCTCCCAGGCCATCGCCACAGCCCGACAGATCGCTATGTATCTCTGCCGCGAACTGACAAGCCTGTCCCTGCCGAAGATCGGCCAGCTGTTCGGAGGGCGTGACCACACCACGGTCATGTACGCGAACAACAAGATCGGCAAGCTCATGACAGAGAAGCGTTCGATCTACAACCAGGTGACAGAGATCAGCAGCAGGATCAAGCACAATCAGCGCTACAAAGGCATCTGAAAAGGCTGTTTCCACATGTTGTGCACAACCCTGTGTATAACTGCCCCGGAATTGTTCACTGTCTGTGGGAAGTTGTGGGATCGGGTCGGCCGTCCTGTCGTCCACATCATCTGAATGACAAGAGTTCTCCGCAGAGTTTCTACATCTCACACGGTTGTAGTTCCCATACGAATACAGTGATCCACACCGGTTCTCCACATATCCACGTCGGTTAAGAACATTAATTCTTAATCCATTAATCAATCCGGCCAACAACTTTTACGGGCAGCACTTCAGCGAGGTTCGGCGCACACGCTCCCTCCCGCTACGGGCTAGCATTGACCCGACCGAGACACGTGACCACTGAGGTGAAGAGTGAAGTTCCAAGCCAACAGAGACGTTTTCAGCGAAGCCGTATCCTTCGCCGTCAAGCTGCTGCCGCAACGAACCACCCTGCCGATCCTGAGTGGTGTGCTGATCGAAGCCAGCGGTGACGGGCTGACCCTCTCATCCTTCGACTACGAGGTGTCTTCGCAGACGCAGATCACGGCCGACGTCGAAGAGCCCGGCCGGGTCCTGGTTTCGGGAAGACTGCTCTCCGACATCGCGAACAGGCTTCCCAATGCTCCGGTGCGCTTCTACACCGAGGACACCCACATCATCGTCACTGCGGGCTCGGCGAAGTTCACGCTGCTGAACATGCCGGTCGAGGAATATCCGAGCCTCCCCGTCGTCGGCGAACAGTCCGGCCTGTTGAAGTCCGACGACTTCTCCGCGGCGATCGCCCAGGTGGCGGTCGCCGCATCCCGTGACGACGTGACCCCCGTCATCACCGGGGTACAACTCGAGATCTCGAACAACAGCCTCTCGCTGGTGGCGACCGACCGATACCGAGTCGCGGTCCGCAACATCGACTGGGATTCGGGAACGTCGGACATCGAGACCGCGACTGCACTCGTGCCGGCCAAGACACTCCAGGAGATCGGCAAGACGTTCGGCAACAGCGGCACGATCTCGGTGGCCATCACGAACACCGACGATCGCGAACTCATCGCGTTCAGAGCCGACCGCAAGACGGTGACCTCACTTCTGATCAAGGGGAACTTCCCGCCGGTCAAGCGGCTCTTCCCCGAATCCGTCGAGAACTATGCGGTCATCAACACAGCCGACCTCATCGAGGCGACCAGGCGTGTCTCGCTCGTGCTCGAGCGTGAAGCCGCGCTTCGGTTCACCTTCACCATCGATGGGGTCACTCTCGAGGCGATCGGTTCTGAACAGGCCCAGGCCTCCGAATCGATCGACGCCCTGCTCACCGGCACAGACACCGTCGTCTCGCTGAAACCCCAGTTCCTGCTCGACGGTCTCGGAGCGGTGCATTCCGAGTACGTCCGGATCTCCTTCACCAAGACCGACAACCCCAACAAGCCGGGTCCTGTTCTGATCACGAGCCAGTCCTCGAAGGATCAGCCGGGTTCGGATGACTACAAGTACCTGCTTCAACCGAACCTGCTTCTGCGCTAGAGCTTGATCTGCGCTGCAGCCACAGAGGAGACATCGTGAATCTCGGACTCATCGGCCTGGGTAAAATGGGCAACAACATGCGCGAGCGTCTGCGCGCAGCCGACATCGACGTGGTCGGTTACGACAACAATCCGGCCGTGAGCGACGTGGCGGATCTCGCAGCTCTGGCAGCAGCCCTGCCGGCACCCCGCATCGTCTGGGTCATGGTTCCCTCGGGCGCCATCACGGATTCCGTCATCAACGACCTCGCCGGTGTGCTCGAAGCGGGTGACCTCGTCATCGACGGTGGCAATTCACGGTTCACCGAAGACTTCAAGCATGCAGAACTCCTCGCACCCAAGGGGATCTCCTTCATGGATGCCGGTGTCTCCGGAGGCATCTGGGGTCTCAAGAACGGATACGGGCTCATGGTCGGCGGTAAGAAGGACGACGTCGACCGCGCCATGCCGATCTTCGATGCGCTCCGTCCCGAGGGCCCGCGCGACGAGGGGTTCGTCCACGCGGGCGAGGTCGGAGCGGGCCACTACGCCAAGATGGTGCACAACGGCATCGAGTACGCGCTGATGCAGGCGTATGCCGAGGGCTACGAGTTGCTCGACACCAAGAAGGACATCATCAAGGATGTCACCGGAACGTTCAAGGCCTGGCAGCGCGGCACCGTGGTGCGCTCCTGGCTCCTCGAGCTCCTGGTTCTGGCTCTCGAACAGGATCCTGAATTCGAGGACATCGAGGGGTACGTCGACGATTCGGGTGAGGGTCGCTGGACCATCGAGGAAGCGCTCGCCAACGCGGTGCCCGTTCCGACGATCAGCGCGTCGATCTTCGCGCGATTCGTCTCCCGCCAGGAGGACTCGCCGTCGATGAAGGCTGTGGCAGCGCTCCGCAACCAGTTCGGCGGCCACGCTGTCAAGAAGGCCGACTGACAGAAGGTGAGAGCGCCACGCGACACAGCGTGACGCATCCCCTCCTGTGAGAAGTTTCTCGTGCTCGTTCGACATCTCAGCCTCACCGACTTTCGCAACTACTCTGTCGCCGACGTCGAGCTGGATGCCGGCCCGAATCTCTTCGTGGGGAGCAACGGGCAGGGAAAGACGAATCTCGTCGAGGCGCTCGGATATCTGAGTACGCTCGGTTCGCATCGCGTGTCAGGCGATCAGGCCCTGGTCAGGATGGGACAGCAGGCCGCGATCATCCGGGCCCGGCTCGAGCACCAGAACCGGGAGATCCTGGTCGAGGTGCAGATCAACCGCTCGGAGGCGAACCGCGCCCAGGTCAACCGGTCGGTGACAAAGCTCCGCGAGATCCCCCGTTTCTTCTCGAGCGTGCTTTTCGCTCCCGAAGACCTGGCACTCGTGCGGGGCGATCCTTCAGGCCGCCGGCGCTTCATCGACCAGTTGTTGTTCGCACGCAGTCCCCGACTGGCGGGTGTCGCCACCGACTACGACAGGGTGCTCCGCCAGCGGAACACCCTGTTGAAGTCTGCCCGCAATTCCGGTGTCAAGACCAATCAGCTCTCGACACTGGAGATCTGGGATGACCGGCTCGTGGTTCTCGGATCCGAACTCATTGCCGAGCGCGATGCGCTGGTCACGCAATTGCGACCCTTTGTCGAGAAGGCCTATCTCGCTGTGGCGGGGGCCGATCACTCACCGAGGATCACCAGCCGGCTCAGTATCCTGTCGCCGTCGTCCGCTTCGTCTGGTGGCTCGGACGACGAACTCGACGACCAGACCGGTGTTTCGGCGGAACGCTTCGGCTCGCCGTTTCGACGGTCCGAGGTCGAGGTGCAGTTCCGCGCCGCCCTTGCCGGGCTCCGCCGACAGGAGCTCGACCGCGGAATCACGCTCTGCGGTCCGCATCGAGACGATCTCCTCTTCGAGCTCAATGGGCTCCCCGCAAAGGGATACGCAAGCCACGGCGAATCCTGGTCGTTCGCACTCGCCCTCAAACTGGCCTCGGCAGATCTCCTCCGCACGGACTCGGCGACGGGGGATCCCGTCGTCATCCTCGACGATGTCTTCGCCGAACTCGACAAGGCGCGGCGTTCCCGGCTGGCAGCTGCGGTTGCCGACTACGAACAGGTTCTCATCACCGCCGCGGTGTTCGGCGATGTTCCCGACGGGCTCACCGCGCACACCGTGCACATCTCGGCGGGAACGATCGTGACGGAGGCCGTCGGTGCCTGATGCGGATCCCGTCGACGAGGCGGCGGCGCTTCCCGAGAACGAATCGCAGGCCGTCTATCTGCGGTTCAAGAAGGTCTTCGGCGATTCGCGGCTGATGAGCAGGACGCGACTACGGCAACGCCGGCAGCCCGCAGGCGAGACCGTTCCGTATGGTCTGGGGAGAGATCCCAGGGGGATCAGTTCGGTGATGGATTCCCTCACCAACGAGCTGGGTTGGTCCGGGTCACTGGCGAAGTCCGACCTCATGCTCGCGTGGAAGGAGATCGCCGGCGACGAAACAGCTGAACACAGTCATCCGGTAGGAATCACAGACCAGGTTCTGAGCGTGCAATGCGATTCCACCGCCTGGGCAACTCAGTTGCGATTGATGCGCACGATGATCCTGACACGCATCGCCCAACAGTTCCCCGAGGCCGGGATTGAGTCAGTTCGGTTTTTGGCCCCTGACGCCCCGTCCTGGAAAAGAGGCTCCAGATCAATTCCAGGGCGGGGTCCACGCGATACCTACGGGTAGCAAGGCAAAACAGGTCACCGGGCAGAAATAAAGCCGCCAGAAGGCCTTCAAAGCCGCCTGTCGAAGCATTGTTTTGTTAGAATGAAGGGTCTGCCAATCTGCTTTGGAGCCCTTATATCCATGACATCCCCACTTGACCAAGCCGACTCCGAAGATGAATATGGCGCCGACGCCATCCAGATCCTCGAAGGCCTCGAAGCGGTTCGCAAACGCCCCGGCATGTACATCGGTTCCACTGGTCCGCGGGGGCTCCACCACCTGGTCTACGAGGTCGTCGACAATTCGGTCGACGAGGCACTCGCCGGGTACTGCGACACCATTGGCATCACCATGCGAAAGGATGGCGGCATCCGTGTCGTCGACAACGGCCGTGGCATCCCGGTCGATCTGAACAAGCATGAGAACAAGTCGACCGTCGAAGTGGTGCTGACCATCCTGCACGCGGGCGGCAAGTTCGGTGGCGGTGGGTACTCCGTGTCCGGTGGCCTCCACGGTGTGGGAATCTCCGTCGTGAACGCCCTCTCCGCAGAACTCGATGTCGAGGTGCGCCGCCAGGGCCACGTCTTTCGGCAGAGTTACAAGCACGGAGTTCCCGAGGCTCCACTCGAACAGGGTGAGGCCTCGGCCGAGACCGGGACGACGGTCACATTCTGGCCGAGCCGCGAGACCTTCGAGACGGTCGAATTCGACTACGAGACCCTCCGGGCACGCTTCCAGCAGATGGCGTTCCTGAACAAGGGACTCCGTCTCACCCTCACAGACGAGCGCGGGGAAGAAGACGTCGTCGTCAGCTACCTCTATGAGAAGGGTCTCGTCGACTATGTCGAGTACCTCAATCGCTCGAAGAAGAGCGAACTCGTACACGATGAGGTCATCTCGTTCGAGAGCGAGGACACCGACCGCAAGATCTCGCTCGAAGTGGCGATGCAGTGGACCAACGGGTACACCGAGAGCGTGCACACCTACGCGAACACCATCAACACGCACGAGGGCGGCACGCACGAAGAGGGGTTCCGCGCTGCGCTCACCTCCCTTGTCAACAGGTACGCCCGCGAGAAGCAGATCCTGAAGGAGAAGGACGAGAACCTGACGGGCGACGACGTTCGCGAGGGTCTCACTGCCGTCGTCTCCATCAAGCTCGCAGAACCGCAGTTCGAGGGCCAGACGAAGACCAAGCTCGGCAACACCGAAGCGAAGGCGTTCGTGCAGCGTGTCGCCGGCAAGGAGCTCGCCGACTGGTTCGACCGCAAGCCGACAGAGGCCCGCGAGATCATCCGCAAGGCCATCCAGGCTTCGCAGGCACGAATGGCTGCTCGTAAAGCGCGCGAGCAGACTCGTCGGAAAGGCCTGCTCGAGGGTGGCGGCATGCCCGGCAAGCTGAAGGACTGCTCGAGCCGTGACCCCGTCAAGAGCGAGATCTTCATCGTCGAGGGTGACTCCGCCGGCGGTTCCGCGATCCAGGGTCGCAACCCTGAGACGCAGGCGATCCTGCCCCTTCGCGGCAAGATCCTGAACGTCGAGAAGGCGCGACTTGATCGGGCCCTCGGAAACAACGAGGTCCAGGCGATGATCACCGCCTTCGGCGCGGGCATCGGCGAGGACTTCAATCCCGACAAGGCCAGATACCACAAGATCGTGCTCATGGCAGACGCCGATGTCGATGGGCAGCACATCACCACCCTGCTGCTCACGCTCGTGTTCCGTTATATGCGCCCGCTCATCGAACTCGGCTATGTCTACCTCGCAATGCCTCCGCTCTACCGCCTGAAGTGGTCGAACGCGCCGCACGAGTACGTCTACTCGGATGCGGAGCGGGATGCGCTGCTCGCCCATGGCCAGGCCTCCGGGAAGCGCATTCCGAAGGAGAACGCCATCCAGCGCTACAAGGGTCTGGGCGAGATGGACTACCGCGAGCTCTGGGACACCACGATGGATCCCGAGACTCGCACGCTCCGACAGATCACCCTCGACGATGCGGCTGCAGCAGACGAGATCTTCTCGACGCTGATGGGCGAAGACGTCGAGTCGAGGCGCAACTTCATCCAGAAGAACGCCAAAGACGTTCGTTTCCTCGACATCTGATACTCCCAGGGCGCCCTGCAAGCGGGCGCCCTCCAACTGATCGAAGAGAACTATGACTGACGAAAATCCTCCGGTCGACCCCGGCGTGCCCGCCGACTCGATCGCCCCCGATTCGCGCGGCATGACGACCGACCGTATCGAGCAGGTCGACCTCCAGCTCGAGATGCAGCGCTCGTACCTCGACTACGCGATGAGCGTCATCGTCGGGCGCGCGCTTCCCGACGTGCGCGACGGCCTGAAGCCCGTTCACCGCCGTGTGATCTACGCGATGTACGACGGCGGTTACCGGCCCGATCGGGCCTTCTCGAAGTCGGCTCGCGTCGTCGGCGAAGTGATGGGACAGTTCCATCCGCACGGTGACACATCGATCTACGACGCTCTGGTGCGTCTCATCCAGCCGTGGAGTCTCCGCTATCCGCTGGCCCTCGGCCAGGGCAACTTCGGTTCGGCCGGCAACGATGGCGCTGCTGCCCCCCGGTACACCGAGACGAAGATGGCTCCGCTCGCGCTCGAGATGGTGCGCGACATCCAAGAGGAGACGGTCGACTTCCAGGACAACTACGATGGCCGCACGCTCGAGCCCGTCGTGCTGCCGAGCCGGTTCCCGAACCTGCTGGTCAACGGATCCGTCGGCATCGCGGTGGGAATGGCCACGAACATCCCGCCGCACAACCTCCGCGAGGTGGTCTCCGGCGCCGTCTGGTACCTCGAGAACCCCGATGCCACGCGCGAAGAGTTGCAGGATGCACTGATCCAGCGCATCAAGGGGCCCGACTTCCCGACCGGCGCGCAGATCCTCGGTGTCAAGGGCATCCACGACGCCTATCGCACCGGCCGCGGGTCGATCACGATGCGGGCCGTCGTCAGTGTTGAGGAACTGCAGGGCCGCACTTGCCTCGTGGTCACCGAACTCCCCTACCAGGTCAACCCCGACAATCTCGCGATCAAGATCGCGGAACTGGTCAAGGACGGCAAGATCGGCGGCATCGCCGACATCCGTGACGAGACCTCCGGTCGCACCGGCCAACGCCTCGTCATCGTGCTGAAGCGCGACGCGGTCGCGAAGGTCGTGCTGAACAACCTCTACAAGCACACCTCGCTGCAGGAGAACTTCGGCGCCAACATGCTCGCCATCGTCGATGGAATCCCGCGCACGTTGCCGGTCGACGGCTTCATCACCGAGTGGGTCGCCCACCAGATCGATGTCATCGTCAGGCGCACCCAGTTCCGGCTGCGCCGCGCCGAAGAGCGCATGCACATTCTGCGTGGGTACCTGAAGGCTCTGGATGCCCTCGACGAAGTGATCGCGCTCATCCGGCGCTCATCGACCGTCGATGACGCACGAACCGGTCTGATGGACCTCCTCGATGTCGATGAACTCCAGGCCGACGCGATCCTGGCGATGCAGCTGCGTCGCCTGGCGGCTCTCGAACGACAGAAGATCGTCGACGAGGCATCCGAACTGCAAGTCGAGATCGATGGTTTCCATGTCATTCTCGGCAGCCCGGAGCGCCAGCGCGAGATCATCATCTCCGAAGTGAGCGAGATCGCGGCGAAGTTCGGTGACGACCGGCGCACCGAGATCATGTTCGGTTTCGACGGCGACATGAACATGGAAGACCTGATCCCCGAAGAGGAGATGGTCGTCACCGTCACCCGGGGCGGTTACATCAAGCGCACCCGGAGTGACAACTATCGCAGCCAGCACCGCGGCGGCAAGGGCGTCAAGGGAGCGCAGCTGCGGGCGGATGACGTCGTCGACCACTTCTTCGTCACCACGACCCACCACTGGCTTCTGTTCTTCACCAACACGGGGCGGGTCTACCGCGCAAAGGCCTACGAGTTGCAGGAGGCCGGGCGGGACGCGAAGGGACAGCACGTCGCAAACCTGCTCGCGCTGGCACCCGATGAGAAGATCGCCCAGATCCTCGACATCCGGGACTACAAGACAGCCACGTACCTGACTCTCGCCACGCGCGACGGGCTGCTCAAGAAGACGGCGCTCAGCGAGTACGACACGAACCGTTCCGGTGGCATCATCGCGATCAACCTCCGTGAAGGCGACGAGCTCGTCTCGGCCCTCCTGGTGGAGGAGACGAGTGATGTGCTCCTCGTGTCGAAGAAGGGCATGAGCATCCGGTTCACCGCGTCGAACGAGGCCCTCCGGCCGATGGGACGATCGACCGCGGGCGTCATCGGCATGAAGTTCCGTAACGACGACTACCTGCTCGATGCCTCGGTCGTGTCCGACAACGGGTTCGTGTTCGTGGTGACCGAGGGCGGGTTCGCGAAGCGCACCTCGGTCGACCAGTACCGGCTTCAGGGCAGAGGTGGTCTCGGCATCAAGGTGGCGAAACTGCAGGAGGCCCGGGGAGACCTCGCCGGCTCCTTGATCGTCGACGAGGAGGACGAGGTCTTGGTGGTTCTTGCCAGCGGCAAGGTGGTACGCTCCTCCGTGGCTGAAGTCCCGGCCAAGGGCCGAGACACCATGGGTGTTGTCTTCGCGAGATTCGCTGAAGACGATCGGATCATCGCGTTGGCCAAGAACACCGAACGCACCGTTGTTCTGGAAGAGATCGCCGACGCGGAAGCGCCGGTCGAGCCTCTCGACGAAGCGGCGGATGCTGGAGAGGAAAGCTAGACCCATGAGTAATGTGGCCGAGAAGCTCGCCAAGAAGTCATCACGTCCCGCCCAAGCCAAGCAGGTGCGTCTGCGCCTGGTGTACGTCGACTTCTGGTCGATCCTGAAGCTGTCGTTCCTCTGGTCGATCATCCTCGGCATCGTCACCGTCGTCGCGACGTTCCTCATCTGGTCGCTGCTGAACCAGACCGGAGTCTTCGACTCCGTGAACAAGGTGCTCACGGAGATCGCCGGAACGGGCAGCAACTTCAACATCAATGAGTTCGCATCCCTCGGCCAGGTGATGGGATTCGCGATCATCGTGGCGATTCTCGACGTGATCGTGATCACCGCGCTCGGCGCAATCGCCGCCGTTCTCTACAACCTGACGGTGAAGATCACCGGCGGAGTGATGCTCGGTTTCACAAACAAGTAGGTTTTGGGTAAGATCGTAAAGTTGCGTTTCTTGGAGAGATCCGGGGGGTGCGACAGCCCAGACGGGGGTATAGCTCAGTTGGTTAGAGCGCTTCACTGATAATGAAGAGGTCCCAGGTTCAAATCCCGGTACCCCCACCCGTGTTGGCTGGACAGAGCGATTGCCGTGCAATCGCGTCCTGCGGCGGAACTGGGGCCTTAGCTCAATTGGTAGAGCGCCTGCTTTGCAAGCAGGAGGTCAGGAGTTCGATTCTCCTAGGCTCCACGTAAAAAGACCGGCTTCGGCCGGTCTTTTTACGTGGAGCTGCGATGCCTATTCCTGGCTTCGCCGGTCCCTGCCCGGCGAACGCGGCGAAAAGCGCGCCGCGCGCGGGCGCCACGCTTTTCGCTTCGCCATTTTCGTCCAGCCACAGACGATCAATGAAAAAGCCCGGCGACCCCATAGGGCGCCGGGCTTCTCCCAGGTCTTGCGGGGGTCAGGCTGTGGGGGTGTCGATCTCGTCTTCGGAGATCCACAGCTCGTCGTCGGCACGGAACGTCTGCCAGACGGCGTAGCCGATGCCCACCAGGGCGACCGCACCCGTGACCAGGGCGACATAGGTGCCGGCGTGCGACGACTTCTTCGCAGCCTTGGGGCTGACCTTGGCGATGGCGCCCTTGACGGTCTTGTTGTCGCTGAGGCCGACGGCCCCGGCAGCCGAGGCCAGACCGCCGCCGATAGCGGGAAGCACATCGGAGTTGAACTTCTTCTTGGCCTGGTCGCCTGCGACCCTCACGGAAGCAAGGCTGTGAGCCGTCGACTGGGCGATCGAGTCGGATGCGCTCTTCGTCGCGGTGCGGACGCGGGGAACGACCTCTTCCTTCGTGTACTCACCGAGCTGGAGCTTCGCCTCGCGTGCAACGTGGTTGGCACGATCCAGGATCTCCTGCTGGTCACTCCAGAGCTTGTCTGCACTCGAACGCAGATTCTTGAGCGCCTTCTGGCGTTTACGGGTGAGACTCATCAGAAACCTCCATCGGCTGAACGCGGTCGGGACAATCTTGCCACGCAATGAAGCGCGGCCACACATCGAGACCTGACTATCCTCCGACTTTACGCTGACCCTTGACTGTGTGCGGCAGCCCATGTGTGAGAATTGAGGCATGGCCAAGCACACCCACGTCGCGACTCTCCACACGAATCTCGGCGACATCACCGTCAACCTCTTCGGCAACCACGCTCCGCAGACTGTCAAGAACTTCGTCGAGCTCGCGCAGGGCTCCCGTGAGTGGACGGACCCGAAGACGGGAACCGCTACGAACGCCAAGCTCTACGACGGCAGCATCTTCCACCGCATCATCCCGGGCTTCATGATCCAGGGCGGCGACCCGCTCGGCAACGGCACCGGCGGCCCCGGTTATCGTTTCAACGACGAGATCAGCCCCGACCTCGACTTCACCCAGTCCTATATCCTCGCCATGGCCAATGCCGGCATCCAGGGCGGCCAGGGAACCAACGGTTCCCAGTTCTTCATCACCGTCGGCGCCACGACGTGGCTCCAGGGCAAGCACACGATCTTCGGTGAGGTCGCCGACGACTCGTCACGGCGTATCGTCGACAAGCTCGCAGCGGTTGCCACGGACTCGTACGACCGCCCCCTCGACGCCATCGTGATCGAGAGCGTCGAGGTCGCCGACGCGTAGGTGAGGCGGTCGAGCAGCCGGCGACGCGCGATGGTGTTCCCGTGACATCCGTTCCTGAGACGTCGTCGAACGTCTGCTATCGCCATCCCGACCGGCAGAGTTACATTCTCTGCCAGCGGTGTGGAAAGACGGTCTGCCCGGAGTGTTCCGTGCAGGCGGCGGTCGGGGTGCACTGCGTGGACTGTGCGCGGGAGGCCCGGCAGGGTGGTCAGTACAAGCGGCGGCCCGCATTTGTTCGGGCGGCGCGATCGGCCGGTCGTTCGTCGAGCACACCTGTCGTGACGTACGCCATCATGGCGGTCACGGTTTTCGTCTTCATCCTGCAGGCGATTCCCGGGTTGGGTGTGACTGGCGCCCTGCAGTTCGCCGGTGCCTATGTGCAGCCCGGCGCCGGCTATTCGGTCGGGTTCGAACCCTGGCGCATGATCACCTACGCGCTGGTGCACACGCCGTTCGCGATCAGTTCGCCGTTCACGATCCTGCACATTCTCTTCAACATGTATTCGCTCTACATCTTCGGGCGGATCCTCGAGCCGATGATCGGTCGTTGGCGTTTCCTTGCGCTGTACGTGATCTCCGCGGTGGGAGGTGCGCTGTCGGTCGACCTGCTCAACGGCCCCGGCCAGCCGGTCATCGGCGCATCGGGTGCGATCTTCGGTCTGATGGCTGCGTTCTTCATCATCGCGCGGAAACTCGGCGGCAACACCTCGCAGCTGATCGTTCTGGTTGTGCTCAACCTGGCCATCGGGTTCATCATCCCGGGAATCTCGTGGCAGGCCCATATCGGCGGCCTGATTGCGGGCGGCCTTGTGGGACTGATCTACATAGAGACAAGGCAGCGGCAGCGGCAACCCGCGCAGATACTCCTCACAGCGTCGGTGCTCGCCCTGATCATCGCCGCGACTGTCGTCCGCTCACTCGTCTGAGGACTGGCGCCGGACGTGTGCCACCCCAGAGTTCTGCACAGACATCTGTGTAGAGAATTGTGGAAACAGACAAGTTATCCACAGGTTTATTAACATTGGGGATAATTACACCCGTGTAATTAGCCCCGGGCGCTGAAGCCAGCGGTCGGGAACTTCAGGTCAGCGCCAGCGGGTCGTCATGAGGAAGCCGATGAAGGCGATCCCGAAGCCGATGAGGATGTTCCAGCTGCCGAGACCCGGAACGGGCAGCACGCCCTGGCTCACGTAGAACACGATGATCCAGGTGAGGCCGAGGAGCATGAAGCCGAACATCACGGGCTTGAACCAGACCGGATTCGGGCGCGACTCTTCACTCGTTCTCTGAACGACTTGCTGGGAACGGGTCTTTTCGCGGGCCATGCCGATGATTCTAGCTGGGAATACTGGCGGCCTGCAGGATGTGCACCCTTGATACGCTGGGCATGGATTCAGCATCCCGCGATCCAGTTCTCCTAAGATGGCCGGCGTGACAGATATATTCTCACTTCTTCCGGGCGAGCCCGAGCCAGAGCGACGCGCCCGCAGAGAGCCGGAGGCTCCCGAGGGGGAGCCGACAGGCCAGCCCGCGTCTGGGCCGAGCAGCGACAGGCGGCCCCGCGACAACCGTGGCCGATCGCGCTCCGTGGTGCGGAGCGCGATCGGCGTCGCCGGTGAGTTGCTCATCACCGCTGGCGTCCTCGTCTTCCTCTTCCTCGGCTGGCAGCTCTGGATCCAGGGCATCGCCCTGAACAACACGCAGACGAACGAGGCGTCGGGCCTCTCCCAGCAGTGGAACGCCTCGCCCGTCGGGCCTGTTGCCCCTGCGAGCACCGACCCCGCTGCGTCGACCGGTGCTCCGCCCGCAGACGGGTCGGGCGGTGTGGCTCCCATTGTCATGGCGGCACCCGCCGAGACAAAACAGTTCGCTGTTCTCTACGTACCCCGGTTCGGCGCGGACTACAAGCGAACGATCGCTGAGGGTGTGGATGCCAAAGCGGTGTTGAACGCCGGCGGCGCCGGGCACTACGAACAGAGCGCGATGCCGGGTGCCATGGGCAACTTCGCGATCGCCGCCCACCGCGATGGCTGGGGCAGCCCGTTCATCAAGATCAACGAGTTGAAGATCGGTGACCCCATCTATGTCGAGACGCAGGACGGGTGGTACACCTACCGCTATCGCGACACCGAGTACGTCACGCCTGAGGGGGTCGACGTGCTGAGCGCTGTGCCCCAGGTTCCGGATGCTGCACCCACCGACCGGCTCATCACGCTGACGAGCTGCAATCCCCTGTACATCGCGTCTGAGCGGATCATCGCCTACGGTGTGCTCGACTCGTTCACTCCGCGGAGCGCCGGCGCCCCCGCCGAGATCGCCGGCCTCACCGGAAAGGGGGCCTGATCCGTGTACGGTTCGCTGTGGAGAGTGCTTCCCGGGCCCGTGTGGCTGCGCATCCTGATGGTCGTCGTCGCTGTGGCGATCATCCTGTTCGCCCTCTCGACCTGGGTCTTCCCGCTCGTCGACGGGCTGTTGACACCCGGCCAACCCGTTACGGTTGATCCATGACCCACGTGCTCGTCATCGACAACTACGACAGCTTCGTCTACACGCTGAACGGGTACCTGCACCAGCTCGGTGCTGAGACGACCGTCGTGCGGAACGATGCCTTCACCGTAAACGATGCTGCCGCAGCGCTGGAGAACTACGACGCCGTGCTGATCTCCCCCGGGCCCGGCAAGCCATCAGACGCCGGGGTCTCGATCGCCATCGTGCACGCGGCCATCGCTTCGGCCAAGCCCTTGCTCGGAGTGTGCCTCGGGCACCAGGCCATCGCGGAGGCGATGGGGGCGACGGTGACCAACGCCGAGGAGCTGATGCACGGCAAGACGTCGGTGATCGTGCACGACCAGAGCCCGTTCTACGAGGGTGTCAGCCAGAACTTCCTGGCGACACGGTACCACTCGCTTGCTGTGGTCGACGGAACGGTGCCCGACGTTCTCGTCGTGACATCACGCACTGAGGGCGGCGTCATCATGGGACTCCGGCATCTGAGTGCACCTGTCTTCGGAGTCCAGTTCCACCCCGAGTCGGTGCTCACGGAGGGCGGATACCGGATGCTCGCCAACTGGCTCGGCGTCGCGGGTCTTGCTTCGGCACAGGAGGCCGCCGACGGTCTCAGTCCGCTGGTTCGGATCGGCTGAACCGACGGGATACGGCAGGCCGCAGTTCAGCCCGCGGGTGTCGCCGATGGCGTCGGTGTGGACGTCGGCGGCGGCGGCGGCGGAGCTCCCGTGCAGTAGGTGAGCGTGATGTCGGCCGCCTGCGGGCCGTCCCCCGCTGCGATGGACTGGTTCGTGACGGGGCTCTGGCCGCTGGCCGCGCAGGTGTCGTCCGCTGCGGCGCTCACCCGGTAACTGATCGCCTGCAGGGAGACGGTGGCCTGGTCGAGGGGCATGTTGACGACGTTCGGTACGGTCACGAGCCCGTTCGACACGACGAAGGTCACTGTGTTTCCAGCGAAGCTCTGTGTTCCGGCCGTCGGGGTCGTACTGATGATGACGTCGGCGGGGATGGTGGCCGAATTCTGTTTCGTCGTGGCTCCGACCGTCATCCCGAGCGCGGTGATCGTCGGCGTCGCCGCTGCGACGGTGGTGCCCACGACGCTCGGCATGGAGACCGGCTTCGGGCCGAGTGACACATAGACGCTGATGAGGGTCTTCGGTTGCACGACGGTGCCCGCATCGGGATCGGTGCGCACCACCTCACCCGTCGGCACGGTGGCGTCGTTGACGTCGTACCGCTGGGTCACGAGATCAAGCTGCTGCAGCGTCGCGTTCGCGCTGTCGTAGGTCTGGCCCGTCATCGCGGGAACCACCGGATAGACGGTGGAGATCGGGTTGCCCTCTTTGAGCCCGAACACCCAGAAGAGGATGGAGATGAGAATCACCGCAACAGCGATGATGCCGGCCCAGATCCAGATGACCGGCGGACGGGACTGGGTGCGCACCGTGTACTCGTCGTCACCGGCGAGCTGCGTCAGTGCCGTGTCGGATCCGGCCGTCAGGGTCGGCGGAGCGCCGAAGAGCGAGGACTGGAAGTCCTCTTTCGGAAGACGTTTCGAGGGGATCTTCCCGGCACCGGCGATCTGCAGGTCGACCTTGAAGTCGGCGGCGCTCTGGAACCGTGCGAACTTGTCTTTGGCCAGTGCGTGGGCGACCACCTGGTCGAGCGCCGGAGACACCTTCGGGTTGATCGAGCTCGGCGCCACCGGGGCCTCGCTGACGTGCTGGTAGGCGACGGCGACCGGGGTCTCGCCCCGGAACGGCGCACGGCCGGTGAGGAGCTCGAACAGCACGATGCCGGTCGAGTACAGGTCGGTGCGGGCATCCACCGATTCGCCGCGTGCCTGTTCCGGCGAGAAGTACTGCGCTGTTCCGAGGATGGCGGTGGTCTGGGCGACCGTGGCCGACGAGTCCGAGATGGCGCGGGCGATCCCGAAGTCCATCACCTTCACCTGGCCGGAGGTGGTGAGCATGATGTTGCCGGGCTTGATGTCGCGGTGCACGACACCGGCGCGGTGCGAGTACTCGAGGGCGGTGAGGATGCCGTCGGTGATTCGCACGGCCTCTGCCGGATCGACAGGACCCTGCCGGATGAGATCCTTCAGCAGGATGCCCTGCACATACTCCATCACGATGAAGGGCACGATGGCTTCGCTGCCGCCCGTCTCGGCGACACGCTCCTCCCCGGCATCGAAGACGCGAACGATGGTCGGGTGCGCCATCCGCGAGGCGGCCTGCGCTTCCTGGCGGAACCGCGTGCGGAAGATCGGATCCCCGGCGAGCGATGACTTCAGGAGCTTGATCGCCACCGGTCGGCCGAGCCGCTCGTCGCGGCCGACATAGACGTTGGACATCCCTCCGCGGCCGATGATCTCACCAATGCGGTATCGCCCGGCAAGAAGGCGATTGTCATCGGTCACGGTGAGGCTCCATGCTCTGTTGGCCGGAGGGCCAGTACGGGGTCAGGTGGCGGAAGGACGGTCTGATGCTGGACGAACGGGGGAATTCAGCCCTTGGCCGGTGACGAGGGTGTCGCTGACGGCGTCGGGGTTGTCGGGGCGGAGATGGTGAGTTCCAGGGTCGGCGAGGACTCCGACTGCAATCCGCTCGATGCTCCGGTTGCCGTGCAGGTCACCTTGTAGCTGATGGTGATGGGCCCCGCTGTGGCCGGCGCAGTGAGTGCGGCGCCCGGGGTGGTTCCGGGCTGGATGTTCACCGTCGCTCCACCGGCATCGAGGTCGTAGCTCGTGAGGTTCGTGCCCGACGGGCAGTTGTAGGCGCCCCAGGCCAGCCGGAACTCGGTACCGGTGGTGACCGACTTCGGCGTTGCCGTCGGGGTGGAGGTCGGAGTGGGCGGGGCCACCGCATCACCGTAGACGGTGAGGTTGATGGTCGTGCCCTTGGGGATGTTGCCGACAGGGCTGACCGAGTAGACCACATCGACGAGGTCCGTGCTCGGGGCGGAGTTCTTCGTGACGCGCTCGGCTCCGAGGCCGAGTGCCGAGAGCACCGCAGCCGCCTGGTCGAACGACTTGCCCTTCAGATCCGCCTCGTTGACGACCACCGTGTTGGAGGCGGTCGTCGGCGTAGGGGTGCTCGGCGGCGGTGAACTCGGAGCGGGCGAGGATGCAGGGGTCGACGAGTTGGTCGCCGGAGTGGCAGTGTTCGAACTGTTGTTCGTCGCCAGGGCGAAGATCGTGCCACCCAGCACGAGCACGAGGATGATGATCAGCACGATGAGCGGCCACGTCCACGGGCTCCGTGACTTCTTGACCGGTTCGCCGTCGTCACCGCCACCGGCGAGGATCGATGCCGTTGCGGGGCCGTTGGGAGTCCCGGATCCGGTGCCGGCGCCGCCGATCAGCGAACCGAATGCCGCACCCGCTCCTGCAGCACCGGCCGTGCCGAGCACGGTCGTCGCCTGCGTCGTATCTGCCGCTTCGCCGCCCGCTGTCGGCATCAGCATGGTGGCGGTGTCGGCGGGAGCGGATCCGCTGCCGAGAATGGCGGGTACAGCAGCGGCCGCAAGCGCGATGTCACCCTGGCGGAGCGCCGTGGCGGCGCGAGCGAGAGCTGCACACGAAGCCGGACGGTCTGCCGGCTTCTTGGCGATGCAACTGAGCACCAGGTTGCGCACGGGTTCGGGGATGCTCGTCGGAAGGGGCGGGGGCGCATCGTTGATCTGCGCCATCGCGATCGCGACCTGGGACTCGCCGGTGAACGGGCGTTTGCCGGCGAGGGACTCGTAGGCGACGATGCCGAGGGAGTAGATGTCGGTGGTGGATGAGGCGGACTGACCACTCGCCTGTTCGGGCGAGAGGTACTGCACGGTTCCCATGACCTGCCCGGTTGCCGTGAGCGGCACCTGGTCTGCGATGCGGGCGATGCCGAAGTCGGTGATCTTCACGCGGCCGTCGGGTGTGATCAGCAGGTTGCCCGGCTTGATGTCGCGGTGCACCAGACCGGCGTTGTGTGCGGCCTGGAGAGCGGATGCCGTCTGTGCGACGATGTCGAGCACCCGGTCGGTCGAGAGCACATGCTCCCGCTCGAGGATGGCCGACAGTGCCTCGCCCGGCACGAGTTCCATGACGAGGTAGGCGCTGCCCTCTTCTTCGCCGTAGTCGAACACGTTGGCGATGCCCTCGTGGTTGACCAGGGCCGCGTGGCGTGCCTCGGCGCGGAAGCGTTCGAGGAAGCCCGGGTCGCCGAGGTACTCGTCTTTCAGGATCTTGATCGCGACGTTCCGACCGATGACAAGGTCGGTCGCCTGCCAGACCTCGCCCATTCCACCGATCGCGATACGCGTGGAAAGCTCGTACCTTCCCCCGAAGGTGAGCCCTGCTGTGGGTCTCATTTGTTCAGCACCGCCTCAAGTACTTTTTTGGCGATCGGAGCAGCAACTTCGTTGCCTGACCCGGATTCGCCTAGTCCGCCGCCATTTTGTACCACTACTGCAACTGCAACCTGTGGGTTGTCTGCAGGAGCGAAACCTGTGAACCAGAGGGTGTACGGATCGCCCGTCCCGTTCTCCGCTGTTCCCGTCTTACCGGCCACACTGACTCCCTCTATTCTTGCATTAGTCGCTGCGCCGGAATTGACAGCCTCGACCATCCATGAGGAAAGTGTCGAAGCTGTTACCGAAGTGATCGGTTGCGAGAGGGTCTTCGGCTCGAACTGCTTCAGAACGGTCAGGTCGGGCGCGCGGATGTCGTCGACGAGGTTCGGCTGCATGATCGATCCTGCGTTCGCCACCGCCATCGACTGCTCGACGATCTGCATCGGGGATGCCCGCACGCTGGCCTGGCCGAACGATGAGAGCGCGAGCGTCGCGTCGTCCTCCACGGGCGGGAACTGGCTCGCCTGCACGGGGATGGGTGTATCGAACCCTGCGTCGTAGCCGTAGGCCTTCGCCATGTCGGTGAGGCCCTTCTGGCCCATCTCGACGCCGAGTTCCGCCATCGGGATGTTGCAGGAGAGCACGAAGGCGGTCTTGATGCTGACCGTGCCGCCGGGGCCGCATGTTCCACCGCCCGCATTCTGCACGGTGCGATCGCTCTCGGGCAGGTTGTAGAGAGCAGGGTTCGGCAACTGGTGGTCTTCGGTCAGGCCGGCGTTCTGCAGGGCGGCGGACGAGGTGACGATCTTGAAGGTCGAGCCGGGCGGATCGAAGTTGCCGTTGAGCGTGCGGTTGATCAGGGGGTTGCCGGAGTCGGCGATGAGCGCGTTGTACTGCGCGATCACGGAGTCGGTGTCGTGCACGGCGAGCACGTTCGGGTCGTAGTCGGGCTTCGAGACCATGGCGAGGATGCGCCCGGTCTTCGGTTCGACGGCCACGATGGCGCCCTGGAGGTCACCGAGGGCGTCGTAGGCGGCTTGCTGCACCTTCGGGTCGATGGTCAACTCCACAGAGGCGCCCTGGGGGTTCTGGCCGGTGACGATGTTGTTCAGTTGGCTGAGGAACTGCGATCCGGAAGTTCCGCTGAGCTCCTCGTCGAGGGCGTCCTCGATGCCGCTCGAACCCTGGTCGAGCGTGTAGTACCCCGTGACGGCGCTGTAGAGCGGCCCGTTCGTGTAGGTGCGCTGGTACTTGTACTGGTCTGCAGAGGGCACGCTCTGGGCGATCGGCTGCCCGTCGACGAGGATCGCCCCGCGCTGGTTCGAGTAGCTGTTGTTGATCGTGCGCGCGTTGCGGGAATCGCCGGCCAGGGCATCCGCCGAGAAGAACTGGATGGTCGTGACCGACAGGAAGAGTGCGGCGAACATCGCCAGGATCACGATGGTCACACGTTTGAGTTCGCGGTTCATGGGCTCTAGACCACCAGCCTGGGCTGATTGCGGACGGTGTCCGACAGGCGGAGCAGCAGCGCGACGATGATCCAGTTCGCGACCAGGGATGACCCACCGGCGGCGAGGAACGGGGTTGTGAGGCCGGTGAGCGGGATGACCCGGGTGACGCCGCCGATGACGATGAAGCACTGCAGGGCGATGACGAAGGTGAGGCCGATCCCGAGCAGCCGACCGAAGTCGTCTGTGCCGGCGAAGCTGATCCGGAGCCCCCGTGCGATGAAGAGCAGGTAGAGCGCGAGGATCGCGAACAGGCCGGCCATCCCGAGCTCCTCGCCGAGGCTTGCGACGATGTAGTCGCTCTGGGCGAGCGGGGTGATGTCGGGCTGGCCCTGGCCGAGGCCTGTGCCGATGAGCCCGCCGTTCGCGAGGCCGAACAGGCCCTGGACGAGCTGGTAACTGCCGCCCTGGGCGTCGTAGTTGGTCGTGGAGAAGGGGTCGAGCCAGTTCAAGAAGCGGTCGTTCACATAGACGAGCACCCGGCTGGCGATGAGGGCGCCGCCGAGGAACAGCCCGACGCCGATGATCACCCAGCTGAGCCGGGCCGTCGCAACGTAGATCATCACGACGAAGAGCCCGAAGTAGAGCAGGGCGGTGCCCAGGTCGCGCTGGAAGATGATGACCGACATCGAGGCGGCCCAGATGACGAGAATGGGGCCGAGGTCGCGCCCGCGCGGGAAGCGCATGCCGAGGAACTTGCGACCGACGACCGACAGGCTGTCGCGCCGGGAGACGAGATACCCGGCGAAGAAGATCGCCAGGGCGATCTTGGCGACCTCGCCCGGTTGGAAGCTGAGCGGACCGATACCGATCCAGACCCGGGCCCCGTAGATCTCCTTGCCGATCCCGGGCAGGAGCGGCAGAACGAGCAGCACGCCCGACAGGGCCATGAAGACGTAGGTGTACCGCTGCAGCACCCGGTGGTTGCGGAGCGCGATGATCACGACGAGAGCCGCGACGATCGCGATGGCGCTCCAGACGACCTGGCGGACGGCCGTGCTGTCCCAGCCCGTCGACCCCGGGATCTGCAGGTCGATGCGGTAGATCTCGGCGATGCCGATGCCGTTCAGCAGGGTCGCGATCGGGAGGATGAACGGGTCGGCGTTGGGCGCGACGAACCGCAGCGCGATGTGGGCGCCGATCACGAGCACCGAGAGGCCGGCACCGAGCAGGGCGACCTGACCGTAGTCCACGGCGCCTTTCGCACCGAGCTGCACGAGTACCACAGCGCCCGCGTTCACGAGGCAGGCGAGGAGGAGAAGGAAGATCTCGAGGTTGCGGAGCTTTTCGGGCACATGGATGCGCCGCACCGGCTTGGTCGCCGGGGCCGCCTCCGTGGTGGATGCCGCCACCACGCCGCCGCCGCTAGCCACTCGGCACCGTCAGGCTGATGCTCTGCACGGTCGCCCGCGCGGCATCGATGGAATCGGCGCTGATCGTGTTCTGCACCTGGGTCTGCATGTACATCGGCAGTTTGTCGACGCTGATGCCGGTGTCTTCATAGACATGCGAGAGGGTGATGGGCCCCAGGGTCTGCTGAACGCCCTGGTAGATCGCAACGTGGCCGTTCGTCTGGCCGACGAAGTAGCGCGACTGCGTCCACTGGTAGGCGAGCAGCAGGCTCGCGGCGATCACCAGCAGCACGACGATGCTGCCGATGAGCCAGGTGACCTTGCGTCTGCGGCTGCGGCGGCGGTCCTCGTCGATCAACTCGTCGAGATAGTCGTCGCCCTGCGCCTCGAAGTGGGAGGGTTCCTGGGAACCACTGCCTCTCGGGTGCAGGCGGAGCCCGGGCATCCGTGACGACTTGCGGCCCTGCGCGCCACCGTAGGCGACAGGTCGGGATGCCGCTCCGACGGTCTGTGGGATGTAGGTGCTGCCGGTGAAGGACTCGCTGATGTCGACGACCACGACGGTGACGTTGTCCGGTGCCCCGTGGTCGAGGCTCTCTGCGACGAGCGTGTCTGCGACGGCCTGCGGGGCCGGGTTCTCAGCGAGGGCCTTCGCGATGTCGTCGTTCTCGACCACACCGGTCAGCCCGTCGGAGCAGAGCAGCCAGCGGTCACCCGGCCGGGTGTCCATCACCTGCAGGTCGACGTCGGGGGTGGAGTCGACATCGCCGAGAACCCGCATCAGCACCGAGCGCCGCGGATGCACCTTTGCCTCCTCGGCGGTGATGCGCCCGTTGTCGACCAGGCGCTGCACGAAGGTGTGGTCGGTGGTGATCTGGGTGAGCTTGCCGTCGCGGAACCGGTAGATGCGCGAGTCGCCGATGTGGGCGAGGGCGACGCTGTGGCCGACGCGCACCAGTGCCGAGAGGGTCGTGCCCATTCCGGTGAGTTCTGGATGCTCGTACACGGCTTCGGCAAGGATCGCGTTTGCGCTGACAATGGCTTCCTGCAGTGCGAACTCCGCATCGACGGCCGAACTGTACTCGCCGTCGATCTCGAGGAGTTTGTTCAGCGCCAGGGCGCTGGCCACGTCACCGCCGGCGTGGCCGCCCATGCCGTCGGCAACAGCGAACAGGGACTGGCCGGCATAACCGCTGTCCTGGTTGTTCGCCCGCACGCGGCCCACATGGGAGACCGCGGCGCTCTCCGTCACCAATGGCATGACCGGCCCGCCTAGCGCCGCAGTTCAAAACTGGTGGAACCAATTCTGACCGGGGTGTTGAGGGCGACGGGAGTGGGCTGGGTCACGCGCTTGCCGTCGAGGTAGGTGCCGTTGGTGGAGTCGAGGTCCTGGATGACCCACTCGTTGTTCCAGTTGAGCAGGCGCGCGTGGTGGGTGGAGGTGTAGTCGTCGCGGATGACCACACTCGAGTCCGTCGAACGGCCGATGGTCAGGGGGTCGACGCCGAGCTCGATCTCGGTTCCCGCCTTCGTGCCCGAGGTGATGACCAGCTTGTGCGCGTTGCTCGTGGTGGCACGCGGATGCACCCCGGCGCTCGACCCTTCGAGGGGCGTGAACACGGGGATCTTCGACTGCGGCGGCGGAGTCGGCGGATGGGACGTTCCCGGCAGCCCGGCAGCGGACGCTGCTGCCCCGACGACGACGCCCTGGGCTCCACGCGAAGCGGCAGAGGGTTGGACCGGAGGCGCACCGACGGCTGCGTTGACGGGCGGCGGCGAGAAGCCGGGAGCGCCTGAGCTCCCGGGCGGTGCTGCCGCGGTGCCCGCGGGGTCGCGCATCTTGCGAACACGCTGGCCGAACAGGTCGGAGCGCATCGCGTACACGATGACGAACACGAAGACCCAGAGCAGTGCGAGAAAGCCGAAGCGAAGTATCAGGAGGGTGAGTTCGCTCATAGATTCCACCGGAATCCGCCGGGTTCCGGTGGATCCTTCTCCGGTGCGGGTGCGTCGAGCGGGAACGGTGCGTCGGAGTCCGCAGCCCCGGCCGCTCTGCTGTTGCCAGCGCCGGCACTGTCGCCGTTGTCGTCGCGGTCGGCCCGGCGGGGTCTCTGGGGTGCCCGCTTGGCCCTCCGTGGAGACTCGGCCCGCTCGGCTTCGGCGGCGGCCGCTGCCGCACGGCGGGGGGAGTCGGATGCCGGGGGGCGCGCGGGTGCGGGAGGCAGCGGGGCGGGAGCCGGCAGGGCGGGAGCCGGCAGGGCGGGAGCCGGCGAGGATCGGGCAGGAGCCGCGGAGGCGGCGACGGCGGGAGGAGCATCAACTCTGCGGGGAGCGGGCTGCTCGGCCTCGGCGAAGGCCTGCACGTCGGAGGCCTGGGCCAGAACCCGGAACACCACGCGGGTGCGCCCGATCTGGATGACGGAATCCGGTTCGACAACAGCTCGGCTGACAGCCTGGCCGTTCAGCTGCGACCCGTTCGTCGAGTCGAGGTCCCGCACCTCCGCACGCCTGCCATCCCAGAGGATCTCGATGTGCTTGCGGGAGATACCGGTGTCTTCGACGGTGATGTCGGCCTCGCGGCCACGGCCGATGACCGTGCGTGAGCGGGTGATCGGGTAGCGCTTGCCCGCGACATCCAGAACCGGAGCCCAGACGACGTCGCGCTGCACCGTCGAACTCTCGATCTCGAGCAGTCCCGCGCTCAGGCGCGGCTGCTCGACCAGCGTGACACTCACGCTGCCGGCGAACTGGAAGCCCTGCGCGCCGGCATGCTTCTGAACGACCTGCGTGAGTTCGTCGACAAGGGTCGGGCCGAGGCTCTTCATACGCTGGAAGTCGCTTGAACCCACCAGCACGCGAAAGCTGTTGGGCACGAGGATGCGGTCGCGTGAGACCACGGCCGCCTTGGTGTCGAGCTCCCGCTTGAGGGCGGAGCTGATCTCAACCGGCTGCAGCCCCGAGCGGAAGGTCTTGGCGAACGCGCCGTTCACAGCGCGTTCGAGACCTTTCTCGAAGTTGTCCAGTATTCCCACACGTCTCCCAATTTCTGTGTGCCCGACGGTGCGCCGTGTACGAGGTGCCGGCATGAATGCTACGACAGATAGTACTGGCCATACGTGTTAAAGGCCTGCAGTGAGTATCTTCTGGTCGATCTGTGACCTGTGGACGAGAGGATGCCCGGTCTGCTCGTTTTCGGATTCGGCCGCATCAGTGCTAATCTCGCTGAGTTGGCGCGAGTGGCGGAATTGGTAGACGCGCACGGTTCAGGTCCGTGTGTTCGTAAGGACGTGGGGGTTCAAGTCCCCCTTCGCGCACCAGCACTGAAGAAGGCCCCCGACCGGTGTATCCGGTTCGGGGGCCTTCTTTTGTCGGGCCGGGCCACGCCCGCGCCGCCCTGAACTGAAAAAGGCCAGGATTACCGAGGTTCAAACGCCTCAGGTGCGGGCGCTCTGGCTGCAGAGTGGTCGGGCCGGTAGTCCTGAGGTATGGCCGAACCCCACTCCGAAGCGGCGCGCCTCGTCGGTGAGCGCATGAAGGAGACGCGTCAGCGCCTTGGGCTGAGCCAGGAGGATGTGGCCGAGCTCGCCGAGATGCACGTCACGAACGTGGGCAAGATCGAGCGCGGCCAGACCAACCCGAGTCTCTCGACGATCGTCGCGTTGGCGGGGGCGATGAACGCCGATCCCGGGGTGTGGGTGACCGGACTTACCACGGACATGATCCCGGGTCGGACGCACAAGTTCACCGCCGCCGACCTCATCCGCGAGCAGAAGCGCCGCCAGGGCTGATCCGCGGCTCTTCTGCCTGCCGCCTCAGACCCGGGCGCCCGCCAGCGCCTCGAGGATCGTCGAGACCTCGGTGCGCGTGGTGTAGTCGACGTGCACGTCGGCGAATCGCACCGTGCGGTCGGCGTCGACGATGAGCACCGTCGGGAACGGGATGTCGCCGGTGGCGTCCGCGTTGCTGTCGGCCACGTCGAAGCCGAGCGCGGTGTGGGCTGCGCGGGCGTCCGCGGTCGGTTCGGTGAGCAGGCCGAGCTCTCGCACGAGCACGTTCGAGGCGTCGGAGAGCACGGGGAACTCGAGCTCTCCGCCCTCGACGGCAGCCCGCGATCCATCCGGAGTCTGCGGGCTGATGGCGATGAGGCCCACACCCTGCTCGCGGAGGGCCGGCAACAGGTCGCGCTGGTAGGTCTTCAGGGTGAGGTTGCAGTACGGGCACCAGGCGCCACGGTAGAAGACGAGCACGGCCGGGCCGCTGCCGATCGCGGCCTGGAGCGACGTGGTGCCGCCGTCGGGGGTGACGAGCTCGGTGTCGGGCACGGTGTCGCCCACGGCGACAGCGTCGGCGGGGACTCCGTTCGCGATGAGTGCGGCCTGCTCGGAGGCGAAGACGGCGGAGAGGTCGGGGCCGATCTGGGCCTCGAAGCCCTGGTTGAATTCGGTGACCTGGGCGGCAAGGGTGCTGGGTGCATTCGACATGGGTCGACACTACGTCGGCGTTTCCTCGGAAACCTGTGCCGCGTAACCCGGCGTCACACTGGACGCTAGATCAGCAGGGCGCGCAGCTGGTCGACCGAGTGAACCACCGCGATGGCCCCGGCCGCCTCGGCGGGGGATCCGTAGCCCCACTCGACCATGATCGGCGGGACACCGTGAGCGGCCGCACCCTCCATGTCGTGGATGCGATCCCCCACGAGCACCAGGTTCGACAGGTCGACGCCGGCCGCACGCAACCGGGCCAGTGCCTCATCGATCACGTCGGCCTTCGCGCTGCGGGTCTCATCCTCGCTCGCACCCGTGATGACCACGAACGCGTGTTCGAGCCCGAGGTGTTCGAGGATGCGGTGCGCCTGCACCTCAGACTTGGAGGTGGTGATGGCCAGCGGGATCCCGGCCTTGTGCAGGAACTTCACCAACCCGACCATGCCGGGGAAGGTGACCGCGTCGTCCTGCGGGCCTTCGCTGGCAGCGAGGCCGCGGTAGATGTGCAGGGCCTCGAGCGCCTCCGCCTCGTTCATGCCGGCCACGAGTTCGAAACCCTCGAGGATGGGCGGGCCGACGAACTGCACCAGGTCTGCGGGCGGCGGAACCGGACGCCCGAGCGCGAGGAGCGTGCGCGAAAGCCTGCCGATGATGCCGGGAGCCGAATCGGTGATGGTTCCGTCGAGGTCGAAGAGGATGCACGACCACGGTTTCTGGGGTGCGACAGGTGTGTGAGTCATCGCCCCACATCCTACGGCGCGCATGTAAAATCGTCAGATCGAGACCACTGCATCCCCCCGTCCACGGTGCGCGAGACCGTCGGCCACGGGCATCCTGAGCCTCGCACTCGTCGTTGCCGCAGCTGTGGTGATCGCCACCGGTGTTCTGCCAGCGCCGGACACTGCTGCGCTCGCCGACCGCGTCGTTCCGGTGCTCGGCTTCGTCGCGGCGATCACGATCGTGACCGAGCTGGCGGCGGGGGCGGGGTTGTTCTCGGTGCTCTCCGGGTGGCTCGCGAGGCGCGGCGGCCGCCGGGTCTGGATGCTCTGGCTCTTCGTCATCGTGCTGGCGACCCTGAGCACGATCTTCCTGTCGCTCGACACGACGGCGGTGCTGGTGACGCCGGTTGTGGTGCTGCTCGCACTCGATGCCGGACTGCCGCCGATCCCGTTCGCGCTCGCGACGGTGTGGTTGGCGAACACGGCGTCGCTACTGCTGCCGATCTCGAATCTCACGAACCTGCTGGCAGCGACGAAGATCGCGAGCGTCGCGCCTGCCGGGTCGAGCGTCGATATTGCGTCGCCATTCGGTTTCGCGTCGATCGTGTGGGCGCCCGCCCTGGTGGGCATCATCGTGCCCGTCGTGCTGCTGACTCTGCTGTTCCGCCGGCAGCTCCACGGCACGTATCGGGTTCCGGAACGGGCATCCATCGACGACCGGGTGCTGCTCATTGTGTCGGCCGTCGTGGTGGTCGTGCTGCTGCCGCTGCTGGTGTCGGGGCTGCCGGTGTGGATTCCCGCGACCGGGGGCGCGGTCGTGCTGGTTGCGGTCTTCGCGCTGCGGCGGCCCTCGGCGCTCGGCGTGGGGCTCATCCCGTGGGCGCCGGTCGGCATCGCGGCGGGCCTGTTCGTGCTCGTCGAGGCGGCGCAGGTGCACGGGCTGGGTTCGGTGGTGGGGGCGGTCGCCGGATCGGGTTCCTCGTTCCCCGCCCTGCTGCAGCTGGCCGGTCTCGGGGTGGTCTCGGCAAACGGTATCAACAACCTCCCGGCGTACCTCGTGCTGGAGCCGGCCGCGGGGTCGCCGGTGCGGCTCATCGCGCTGCTGATCGGGGTGAACCTCGGGCCGCTCATCACGCCGTGGGCGTCGCTCGCGACCCTGCTCTGGCACCAGAAGGTGGTGTCGCAGGGGGTCACGATCCGTTGGGGCCGGTTCATGCTGGCCGGTCTGGTGGCGGTGGTCGTCACGGTGCCGCTGGCCGTGCTGGCGCTCTGGCTTTCGGCCGGCGCTCCCTAGCACTCCCCCTTCTGTTTCTATGCTGCCGACTTTCCCGTTTGCGCGGCAAATTCGACGCTGCGCCGCGCAAACGGGAAAGTCGAAGTCGGAGTGCTGGCGTGCGGTGAGGCGCGGGGTGGGTGCGGGTTGGCGCGGAAGCGGCGGTGCGGCGCGGGGTGGTGCGGCGCGGGGCGCGGAAGCGGCGGTGCGGCGCGGGGTGGCGCGGAAGCGGCGGTGCGGCGCGGGGTGGCGCAGGATGGCGCGGAAGCGGCGGTGCGGCGCGGGGTTGGGCGCGGCGCGGAAGCGGGGTCGGGTGGGGCGCGGCGGCGTGTACGTCGCGCCCCACCGTCAGTCGGGGCCGAGCGTTTGTGGCGACAGTTCCCCCACGGTGCGCCGCAGAGGCGGCGGCGCACAATCAGAACAGCCGCGAGTCGCTGTCGTCGAGGCCGCGCATGGCGTCGTAGTCGAGCAGCAGGGTGCGGATCCCGCGATCGTGGGCGAGCGTTCGTGCCTGCGGTTTGATCTCCTGGGCAGCGAAGATGCCGGTGACGGGGGCGAGGTGCGGATCGCGGTTCATCAGCTCGAGGTAGCGGGTGAGTTGCTCGACGCCGTCGATGTCGCCCCGGCGCTTCAGCTCGACGGCGACCGCGGCGCCGTTCGCGTCGCGGGCGAGGATGTCGACCGGCCCGATCGCCGTCATGTACTCCCGGCGCACCAGCACGTGGCCGTCGCCGAGGAGTTCGATCTGTTCGGCGAGGAGCTTCTGGAGGTGGGCTTCGACGCCGTCCTTCACGAGCCCGGGGTCGACCCCGAGGTCGTGCGACGAGTCGGTGAACACCTCGTGGATGGAGACGACGAGAAGATCGGCCGTTTTCGCGTGGGTGACCTTCCAGAGCTCGGTGATGCCGGCATCCCGCTGCTCGACGTCGGGTTCCATCACCTGCAGGGTGCACGGCGGGCTCATCCAGTTGAGCGGTTTGTACGATCCGCCGTCGCTGTGCACGAGGATGCTGCCGTCGTTCTTCAGCATCAGCAGGCGGGTGGCGAGTGGGAGGTGGGCGCTCAGTCGACCGGCGTAGTCGACGGCGCATCGGGCTATGACAAGTCGCACACAGCGAGTTTAGGCGGTACGCGTGAGCGCCGTGGGCGGTGCGCCGGTCCGGGCCGGGCAGCGGGGAGCGTCAGCCGCGCGCGAACCGGCCGGAGCGCTCGCGGGCTGCCGGGGCGGCGAAGGCCGCGACGATCAGCAGCACCAGAATCACGTACAGGGCGTTCAGGATGCCGAACTGCTGCCCGAGGAATCCGATCAGCGGCGGGCCGGCGAGGAAGGCGAGGTAGCCGATCATGGCCACGGCGCTGACGCTCGCCGTGGCCTTCTCGGGGTCGTCGGAGGCAGCCGACATGCCGACAGGGAAGCCCAGCGAGGCGCCGAGGCCCCAGAGCACGGCGCCGACCACGGCCATCCAGAGACTCGGAGCGAGGATGAATCCGAGCAGGCCGATTGCGCCGATCAGTGCCGACCAGCGGAGGATCGGCACCCGGCCGAATCGGTCGAGGACGGGGCCGCCCGCGACCCGGCCGATCGTCATCGCCGCGACGAACACGCCGAACACGATGGCGCCGGTGGTGTTCGACTGGTGGTGACCGTCGACGGTGGCGATGGCGAGCCAGTCGTTGGCGGAACCTTCGGCGAAGGCCATTCCGAGCATGATCAGGCCGATCAGCAGCAGGCGGGTGTCGGCCCAGACGGCGAGGCTCTCGCGGAGGCGCTGCTTCAGCGGGAGCTTGGCGCTGTTGCCTGTGCTCGTGCTCACGCCCGCATTCGTGCCGGCAACCGCGCCGGCGCCCGTGCCGTCTGCTGCCGCTGCGATCTCCGCCTCGGTCTCGACGTGCTGGGGGAGGAAGCGCACGGCGACGATACCGATCAGGGCGATGAGCGCAGCGATCACGGTGAGATGCCAGATGACAGGCACCGCGAGGGCGGATGCGGCGGCGCCGAGGGCCGCGCCGACCACCGTTCCGAGGCTGAAGAAGGCGTGCATCAGGGGGAGGAGGGTGCGCCCGATGGACCGCTCGGCGGCGGCGCCCTCGAGGTTCATCATCACGTCCATGGCGCCGTTGCCGAACCCGAGCACGGCCAGGGAGACCATGCCGAGGGCGAGTTCGGGAACGAACGTGGCGGTGATGCCGATGCCGGCGAGGCCGAGCGCAACGAGCACCATGCAGAGCGCGATGCCGGCGCGGGGGCCGAGGAGGTGCAGCAACTGCTGCGAGGCGACGAGGCCGAGCACGGCGCCCACGGCGAGACCGAGGATGAGCAGGCCCACCTCCGAGGTATCGAGGCGGAGGTCGTCGCGCACCGCGGGCAGACGGGAGACCCAGGTGGCGATCGCCAGGCCGCTCAGCGTGAAGATGACGAAGACGGCATTCCGCCACGCCTTCAGGCTCACGGATGCCGCGGCCTGGCTGAGGGGAACCGTGAGGTTCGGCGATGCGGGCTCGGCCGACGGTGACATGGGGCGTAATTCCTTGCTGTGACAGGAATCGAATCGATTCGATTCCGTTTCGACTACGCTAGGGGATGTGAGTGCAAACAATCAACCTCACCCCGATGACGGACCGGATTCGGGGCCCTCTGCAGCTCCCTCCGGCGCATCGTCGGTCGAGCATCCGCGGGCCACGCTCGCCACCGTCGCGAAACGCGCGGGCGTGTCGGCGTCGACGGCGTCGATCGCGTTCAGTGGGGTCGGCTCCATCTCGGAGGCGACCCGCGAACGCATCCTGAGAGCCGCCGACGAGTTGCGCTACTTCGGCCCCGACCCCCGGGCGCGGTCGCTGCGGCAGGGGCGTTCGGGGATCGTCGGTGTTGTGCTCGAGGATCGCGTCATCCACTCGTTCCGCGACCCGATGACCATCGCGGTGCTCGACGGCATCTCCCAGGAACTCGGGAACGAGAACGGCGGGATGCTTCTGCTGACCTCGACGGGCGTGGGCGAGTCGAGCATCCAGAGCGCCGTGTTCGATGCGGCGGTGTTCCTCGGCTGCAGCCCCCGGCTGACCCGGTCGATCGAGGTGATGCGGCAACGGAACATTCCGATGGTGGCGATCGAGGCGCAGCATTTCGACGGCGTTCTGAGCGTGGCGCTCGACAATCGTGAGGCAGCGACGCGGCTTGCGCAGCATGTGTATGACCTGGGGCACCGGGATGTCGCGGTCGTGACGCTGCCGATGGACGCGGTGCGGGAGCTCCGTGCGCTGACCGACGAGATCGTGGCGCACGCGACGACGGCGGTGTCGATGGAACGGCTGGGCGGCGCGCGCGAGGTGTACCCGGGGCTCGGTGGGTATGTGGCGGCGAATTCGGCGAGCGACGACGGGTTCGCGGCCGGGCTGCTGGTGCTGGGTGGTGCGGGCGATGGGGGCGGTTCGGGCGACGTGCGTGCAGCCGGGGCGGCCGGCGCGGATGTCGCGGGCGGGTCTACACGCGCGGGCGACGAGTGGAGGCGGCCGACGGCCATCATCGCGCAGAGCGACCTGCTTGCGGTGGGCGTGATCCGGGCGGCCGAGTCGCTGGGGCTGAAGGTTCCCGGCGATCTGACGGTGGTCGGGTTCGACGGCGCACGGATCGAAGGCCTCAGCGACCACGACCTGACGACGATGGTGCAGCCCGCGACGGAGAAGGGCCGGGCCGCCGGGCGTGCGGTGACGGAGCTGCTGTCGGGCGGGCATCCACCCGACGCCCACTTCACCTGCGCCCTGCACGTGGGCACGACGTCTGCCCCGCTCGCCTGACGGCACCCGCCCGCGCCCCCGCGCCCCGCGCCCCCCGCACCCAAATCGAGTGGGCAGTTCGGGCCCCGAGCACGCCCGTTCACGGGCCCGAACCGCCCACTCGATTGAGGCGGGGGGGAGGGGAGCCGGGGGTCAGGGGCGCGCGAGGGCGGCCGAGGACTGGATGTCGCGGAGCTCGCCCCAGAGGGTGGTGGCCTGCTCGCCCGTGGCCGTTGCCGTGATCTGCACGAGGTCGGTGACGGGTCCGTTCTCGATGACGGCGATGCGCACGCCCTGCATGAGGGTGCCGACGCGGGCATCCGTGTAGCTGAACTCGATGCGGAAGCCCTCGCCTCCGAGCACGGGGAGGGTGTCACGGCCGAGCTCGACGACACCCTCGATCGATGTGACCTGCGCAGTGACCTCCGCGGTGGCCTGTTCGAGGGTGTAGCCGGCTCCGAACCGCGAGACGGCGACGATCACATTCGGACGGAATTCGCCCGACGGCGCGGCGCGTCCGGCGGCGATGACCGCCCCTGCCGCGCCGAATGAGGCCCAGTCGTCGGGCAGCTCGAGGCTGATCGACGGGTAGGCGGGGGCGGAATCGCTGGGGAAGACGAGGGTGGATGTCACGGTGAGACCTTTCTTGCGGGTGGAGGGGAGGGAATGCGAGCAGGGTGCCGGCGAAACCACCGGCTAGAAGCCGAAGATGTCGCCCACGTTGTCCACGAGGTCCTTCGGGCTGAAGGTGAGCTCCTGCGAGAAGCCACCACCGATGCCGAAGGTGACGCCGGCGTCCCAGCCGAGCTGGACCTTGTCCCAGGTCACGTCGGCGTCGAGGTTGGCGTGTGCGCCGATGCCGGTGCTGACTTCGTAGCCCACCTTCTCGCTGATCCCACCGACGGTGATCGTGCCGTCTGCGCCGACTTTCGCGCCGGCGAACACTTCGCCGCCCGCGTTGACTCCCGCGCCCTGCGGTCCGATGGTTCCGCCGGCGTTTCCGTCGACCGCCGCGCCGCCGAGGGCGTTGATGTTGCCGCCGAGGCTGCCGAAGTCGTTCAGCTTCACGTCTCCCGTGGCGTTGAACTCCTCGCCGACCATTCCGCTGGCGTCGGACTTCGCGTAGTACTGGCCGTCTTCCGTGACGCCGGCGTGGGCCCCGGCGTCGCCCTTCACGCCGTCGAACCGGTCGACGCTGCCGCTGCCGACGATGTCCCCGGCACGGAAGGTGCCGTGCGCTTCACCGCCGACACCCCATCCCCAGCCCGCCGTCGCACTGTGGTCGGTGGCACCGTTCGGGCCGTAGGTGGTCTCTGCGTTTGCGTGGCCCGTGCCGTTCTCGACGTAGAGCGAACCGCCGCCGGCAGCGCCGTCGCCCTTGAGGGGCCCGGTGGTTCCCCACGAGATCTTGTCAGGGGTGATGCGGATGCCCCCGGGCAGTGTGGCGGAGGGAGTGCCCGATCCGGGGCCGGAGCCCGGCGCTGAACCCGATCCGGAGCCGGTGCCGGAGCCGCCGCCCGCCCCGCCCGCCCCGCCCGCCCCACCCACCCCGTCTGTCGAGGCCGCGTTCTGTTCATCGGCGTTCCGCAACAGGTCGGCGCTGCCGGCCGAGAGCGCGCGGATCGCGGACTTCAGGCTCGCGGTGTGCGAACCGTTCCAATCGCTTCGGAAGCCCTGGGCATCCGGACCCTGCCAGGCGTGCGCGGCGTTGACGTTCGTCGTCAGGGTCGACGTCAGGCCCGCCAGGCGGGTCGCAGCCGTATCGAACTGCTGTGCAAGGGTGCGGAGGGATGCGACATCCGCTCCGTAGAAACCACCGGCCATTCCAACCACTCCTTCTGTCTTTCGCCGAATCCGGAGACGACGAAGGCGGGGACCAACGATCGGTCCCCGCCTTCGGTCGGTGCTAGGCGTTCGAGGTTGCTTCCTGGTCGGAGGCGTTCTTCGCCGACTTCTGCGACGCGTCTTCGAGAGCGGCGATGACCTGCTTCAGCGCGGCGGTGTGAGTGGTGTTCCACTCGCTGCGGAAACCTTCAGCATCCGGACCGGTCCACTGCACGTTCTGGAGCGCGCTGGTCAGAGTGGTGAGGATCTGCTGCACCTGCTGCGACTGCGTGTTGAGCTGCTTGCTGAGTGAGCGAACCTGCTCGACGTCGAGACCCCATACGGCCATTTTTCTCTCCTTTGTTGGCGCGAGACCGGATGCTCCGGTTCCCCCTGAATCCTGTGAGGTTTTCTCTCACGTTTCAACAGTATGGGCGAGTGGCCGATTGGTCGATGGGGAGAACTCCCCATGCGCGGGATGCCGGTCAGAACCCGCCCGGGCCTGCGCCGTTGCCGCCGCCGCGATGGACGCCCGCGTCGAACTCCCTGCCGAGGGAGTCCTTCTGGCGGGGGAGATCGCGCGGATCGAGCGTCTCCTGGAAATCCTTCGCCCGGTGTTGGCGGATGATCAACAGCACCATGAGCGCGACAAGAAGTGCCGCGAATCCGACGGCGAACCAGAACAACATCATGAGAACCTCCTCAGGATCAGTTTCAACGCTAGCCCGCCCGGTGAGCGAAGTCCACTGTGATGGTCGGGACCTCAGGCGTTCGCGAGGGCGATCTGCACCTTCGTGACGCGGCCCTGATGCACGAGGAAGCCGCGGCCCGGCGGGAAGTCGGTGCGCTTGAAGCGCCCGAGGGACGTGCCGAGCAGGGAGTCCCCGTCGAGTTCCCCGGGCACCAGCAGCAGGCCGCGTTTGGCGGTCTTGAAGGGGCCGGCGAGGGTCCAGGCGCCCGACCAGGTGGAGGACTCGCTCTCGCCGATGACGAAGACGTCGTCGCGGAGGGCCCGCTTGACGAGGCGGTCGACGTCGGCCTCGAGGGGGGATCCGTTCAGCTCGCCGATGTTCTCGAAGACCAGCACGAAGTCGGCGGCCCCGAGGGTTCCCGCGTCGAGCTGGGCGGAGACGTCATCGGCGAAGGCCGAGAGCTGGGCCGGGTCGGAGATCGAGAGTGCCCAGAACGGCAGCTTCGAGAGGGTGGTGGGGCGCGGTGACACGTGAACGAGCCGCACGGCGGGGCGGGCCCGATGGATCGCCGTGGCGATGGTCGCGAGGGCGTTCGACCGGCCGCTGCCCGTCGACCCCGCGACCAGGAATCCGCCGCGCTGGGCGACTCCGAACGGGGCGAGATCCTCGTCGCGGAGGCCGAGGGAGGGGTGAGCGGATGCGCCGGGGCCGGCGAGCACGGGCAGCTCCGAGAGCGACACCGCGTCGGCGAGGCGGCCGACCGGGATGGCGGGTGCGACGCCCTGGCGGCGCATCGAGTCGGCGAGCCGCGCGATCTCGCGTGCCTGGATGGCGATGTTGGAGTCTCCGCCGAGAACGGCGATCTGCACTTCGTTGCCGGCCATCAGGCCGCGGCCGGGAGGTGAGACGGCAGAGAGGGCATCCTTCGGCGCTCCGACGAGGGAGTAGTCGTCGGGGTTGGCCATGCGCAGCACGATGCGGCGCTGGATGGTGGAGCCGAGCGAGGCGGGCACGGCGTTCGGGCGGTCGCCGGCGACGACGATGTGCACGCCGACCTGGCGGCCGTCGGTGGCGATCTGCGAGAAGACGGTGAACCACGCGGAGTGGCCGCCGAACTCGTACTGCTCGCGGAACGCTCCGATGCCGTCGACGAGCACGAGGATGCGCGGCTCGGCAGCCGCTCCGGGCTCTGACGCCATGGCCCGGTACTCCCCGATCGAGCCGGCCCGAACCGCCGCGTACCGGATGGACCGGTCATCCACCAGGTCGCGGAGCATGCGGAGCAGTCGGATGACACGTTCCTGGTCGTCGCCCGCGATGATGGCGCCGACGTGCGGCAGTTCTTCCAGCATGGCGAGCCCGCTGGAGCCGAAGTCGAGGCCGTAGACGTGCACGGGGCCACCGCGCGGGGTGACGGCTGCAGCGACAGCGATGCTTCTGAGGGTGGCGCTCTTGCCGGAGCCGCCGGTGCCGTAGACGGCCATGTTGCCGTCGCGGTCGGGCTCGTAGAAGACGGTCGGCTGGGCCTGGTTCTCGGGCTCGTCGATCACGCCGACCAACAGGCGTTCGTCGGTGCGCGGGTTCGGCAGGAGCGAGAAGTCGTAGACCGGTGCGAGTTCGTCGAGCCAGGGCTTTCGCGGCTGGGGGATGCGCGCGAGGGCCGAGGCGGCAGTGATCGACGTGACGAGGCGGGCGATGTCGTTCGGCCCCTGGTCGGTGAGGGGGGCGGCGTCTTCGGGCGCGGGGGCCTCCCACGCGACACCGGATCCGAAGTTCATCTCGACGATGTCGATGCGGGGCACAGGGGGCTCGTCGGTGGTCCAGCCGCCGGCGTAGCCCGTCTGGAAGGCGGCGATGCGGCCGGGCCCGGTCTTGGCGGCACCCCGGCCCGGGATGGACTGGTCGAAGTATGCAGCGCTCGGGTTGCCGAGGATGTCGCTGGAGTCGTCGGCGTCCGCCATCCGCAGGGCGATCCGGAGGTTGGTGTTGGCGCGCAGGTTGTCCTTGATGACGCCGGCCGGGCGTTGCGTGGCGAGGATGAGGTGAAGTCCGAGCGAGCGACCCCGCTGCGCGACATCCACGACGCCGTCGACGAACTCGGGCACCTCGTTGACGAGGGCGGCGAACTCGTCGACCACGATCAGGAGGCTCGGCGGGGCATCCGGGTCGCCGGTCTTCTCGAGCGAGGCGAGATCCTTGGCCTTCTTGCTGTTGAGGAGGTGCTCGCGGTAGCGGAGCTCAGCCCGGAGCGACGTGAGCGCGCGGCGCACGAGGTGCGGTGAGAGGTCGGTGACGAGCCCGACGGTGTGCGGCAGTCCCACGCAGTCGGCGAAGGCCGCGCCGCCCTTGTAGTCGACGAAGAGGAAGGTCGCGCGGTCGGGGGAGTGCGCGGCGGCCATGCCGAGCACCCAGGACTGCAGGAATTCGCTCTTGCCGGCGCCCGTCGTTCCGCCGACGAGGGCGTGCGGGCCCTGGCTGCGGATGTCCAGGTAGAACGGTTCGGTACCGGTGTGCCCCACCAACGCACGCAGATTGCCCTCTTTCGAGCGGCGGATGTGCGGGGAGCCGTCACGGCGGCTGATCGAGTTGTTCTCGCGCCACCGGTCGAGCACGGCATCCGGAGCCTCGGCGAGCTCGGTGCCCGCGAGGGCGAGGTACGAGACCGACTGGGGGAGGTCGGAGGCGTCGTCGATGGGCGCGCCGACGTCGACGACGGGGGCGAGCTGCTTGGCGAAGCGGTGGGCGAGAGCTCCGTCGACGACCTCGCAGACGACAGGGAAGGTGTTCTCTCCGAGCCTCACCTGTCCGGCGGTGGCACCCTCCGGCGTCTGTTCAATGCTGACGAAGCTCCGGCAGGCGGCGGGCAGGCTGCCGATCGAGGGGGCCGCCCAGACGATGTGGATGTTCGCATCCGCGCCGCGCTCGACGAGGCGGGTGAGGCGGCCGCGGTCGACGGGCGCGTCGTCTTCGATGACGAGGATGACCGCCGGCACGAGGGGCGGAACCTGTTCGTCCTTTTTCGCGGGCCCGCCCGCCGTGGCGCCGGCCGACCGGCTGGAACCGATCGCGACGCCGCTGACGGAGCCACCGGCCGGGCCGCCGGTGTCGACGGGCCCGCGGAGTGAGACGGCGTTGCGGGTGCGCCTGGCGACGAGTTCTTCGAGCCGTGCGAGCAGGGCGAGGCCGCTACCGGCGTTGTCGGTGAGGTGGTCGCCGCTCAGCGGACTGTGCGGCGACGAGGTGTGCGGCAGCCACTGCAGCCACTCCCAAGTGGCGCGGGAGGTCGGCGAGACAAGGGCGCAGACGACGAGTTCGGCGGGCGAGTGGAGGCCTGCCAGCTGGGCGACGAGCGACCGTGCCACTCCGCCCCGAAGCTCGGCGGGGCCGGCGACGCCGAGGGCGCCCGCGCTTCGCAGCTCGACGACGACCGGCACGTCGTCGATCACCGCGAACTGTTCGGCGACCTCCTCGAGCTGCGCCCAGTATTCGGGCAGGGAGTCGTTGTTCGAGGGCAGGCCGACCCGGTCGCGGCTGAAGGCGCGGCCGATGCCGAGCCGCACGGTGAGGAAGGCGTCGTGTTCGGGACGGTGGGTCCAGAGCGGTGACGAGAGGCGGAGGGCGGCCTCGACGGTGTCGGCGACGGCCGGTGCCTCGGTGAGGCGGACCGCCCGCTGCACGCGCTGGCGGTCGTGCAACCGGCCTACATAGGTGTTCAGCGACTGGGTGAACGCTCTGATCGCGTCCCGCAGTTGCCGCCGGGTGGTGATGCGATGGTCGACGTAGGTGCCGACCATCAGCAGGGGACTGAGGGCGACGAAGACGACACTCAGGAGCGACTGCGTGACGGCGAACAGCACCGCGCCCATGATGAGCGGTGCAACGAGGGCAATGATCGGGAAGCGCTGCGCCTGCGGCCGGGTGGGCGGTGCAGGCGCCGGGTATTCGGCGCCGGGGTAGCGCGCGACGACCCGCGGCGAACGGTTGTACTCGATGACCGGGGTGGAGGGCGCGGCTCCGCCGAGTCGTTGCAGCGGGATGACGCTCACTGCCGTGTCGCCGAGCACGACGACGTCTGCGGGGCCGAGCACGGTGCGGGCGACCTGCTCACCGCCCATCAACAGCCCGTTCGCGGAGTTCAGGTCGATGATCTCGACGTTCTCACCGATGTTGATGCGCGCATGGCGTTTGGAGACGAGAGTGTCGCTGAGGCGCACATCGATGCCGCGCTCGCGGCCGACGTGGCTGGATCCGAACGGCAGTTCGAACTCGGCACCCGCGTCGGGACCGCTCAGAACGCGCAGGGTCGCTGCCGCAGGTCCCCGGCCCTGGCCGCTCGAGAAATTGTCGCTGAACGGGCGGAGCTCGACGACGGAGCCGGAACGGAACCCCGATTCGAGGAGGTTCGACTCGGGGTCGAGCAGGCGCGGCTCACCGGTGGGGCCGGTGACCTGGAGCGTGAGGCGGCGGGGCCGGAGGGGAGCGGATGTGGCGGCTCCGGTCACCGCAGCGGCTCCGGCTGCGCCGGCGTTCAGCGGATCTGCGGCGAACAGCGCATCCGCGACGTTGCTCACCCGGGTGGTGGCGTCGGCGGTTACGGCGAGGTCGGCGGTGCTCCCACCGGGGCGCTGCAGGGTGATCTTGATTCGCACGGTCTACAGTCTCGCGTTCCGGTCGGTGGGGGTGGAGGATCCGGGTTCCTGCGGCTCGTCGAGAAGCGGAAGCTGGTCGCGCGTCACGATGCGGGAGAGCACGGCGTACTCGACCAGCCGCGCCCGGCGGTTCGTGGCGAGGGCGCCGACCCCGCCACGCAATCCATCGACGCCCGAGCGGGCGAGCTTGTCGCACACGTTGTCGAGCTTGCGGTTGAACCGGCTGATCGCCCAGCCCAGCCGTTCGGCAGCCGCGGCCGACGAGGGAATCTCGCTGGTTCCCGATCCGTCGCGTTTCAGCATCGGTTCCGCCAGGGCCAGGATCAGCAGCCTCTGCGACGACGTGAACGCGATCGCACCGAAGGTGGTCGCGCCGTCACCGTCGGGCACGGTCGAGGTGTCGATGAACGGGGGGAGCGAGGTGTGCACGGCGAACTCGTAGCTGGTCGGCCCCGCGGTGAAGACCACGGTGGTGAGCCGGAAGACGATCGGCAGTCGCGCACCCGGGGCGAGCCACGCCTGCACGCCGCCGGCCGAGTCGGACATCGACGCCGACAGCCGCGAACCCACGTTGTTCAGCCACCACAGGCCGTCGCTGAAGGTGATCTGCAGGAAGTGGCGGTGCAGGTACTGGTTGTCGTCGATGTCGAGGTCGGCGTCCCGCCCCACGGTGAACGCGGTGTCGGGGTCGAGGCGGTACCACTCGCCGCAGTACTCGACCGAGGCCTGGTTGGTGCCGGTCGGTGGATTCGTGTCGGGTGCCCGGTCTGTGCCGGTCACGGCAGGCACTTCGTCACGGGATCGGACGCGCGGCCATCCGTTCGACGGATGATGACCTCGATGCAGACCTGGCCCGATGCCGCAGCGGGAACGGTGACCGTCGGGTCGGTGACGCGGGCGAGCTTCGGTTCGACGCCCGGGCTCACGGTGCCCCAGAGAAAGACGTCGCCGTCTTCCGGTTTCGGATTCTGCCAGCTGAAGACGATCCCGGCTGCCGACGTCTGGGCGGCGATGCCGCTCACGGCGGGCACGCGTTCGGCCGGCTGGATGTCCACCGGAGCATCTGCGCTGGACGTGACCTGGGCGGCGGGACTGCCGCCTCCGGCGTTCAGGGCGAACACCACACCGAGAACGATGACGACCACGAGGAGGGCACCGCCGCCGATGAGGAGCGGGAGACGCGTGCGACGGGCTGGCGCTTCGGGGAGCGGCGCGTCGGCCCGGCTCGGCTGTTGGTCGCGGCGCACCGTCTCCTCGACGGGCGGGGCCGGGGCCATGGCAGCGAGTGTCGGGCCGGCAGCGGATGCGGGTGTGGAGCCGAAAGGGGAGCCCGCCGTGGGCAGGGCGCCCCGTCGCTCCACCGTCTGCTCGAGCGGCGGCTGCCGGGGCGTCGGCTGTGGCCGGGCTGGGGCCACGGGCGCGGCGGGGATGATCGGGGCACGTGTCGTGGAGGGCGCAACCGGGTCGATCGTGACGATGCCGCGGATGCGCGTGTTCCCGTCGTCCTCGTCTTCCTCCACCTGGGCGGGGAGCGCGTCGTCGAGCACATCGGCTGGCGTCACGCTGAGGCTCAGTTCGAGCTGCACCTTCTGCAGGGCGCGCGCGAATTCGAGGGCCGAGCCGTAGCGGTCGCTCGCCTTCTTGCTCATCGAGATGGCGAGAACCTGCTCTAGCGAGTCGGGAACGTCGGCACGGCCCGTCGGCTCGAGCCGCGAGTTCTGGATGCGCGCGATCAGGTCGAGGCCGGCGTTCGATGCCCCGGACTGTTCGAACGGCGACCGACCGGCGAGCAGGGTGTAGACCGTCGCTCCCAGAGAGTAGATGTCGGCAGCACGACCGCTGGTGGGGGTCTGGTCGAACACCTCGGGAGGCGACCAGGGGATCGACATTCCCACCGATTCCCGTTCGGCGCCCCCCACGAGTGCGACGGAGATTCCGAAGTCGGTGAGGGCGGGACGGTTGTATTCCGTCGTGAGAATATTCGCCGGCTTGATGTCCCGGTGCAGGATGCCCGCCCGGTGCGACGTCTCGACGGCGCCCGCCACCTGGATGCCGATGCGGAGCACCTCGGCGACACCGATCTTCTCGCGTCGGTACCGGGCTCCGAGGTTGGGCCGGGGGCAGTACTCCATGGCGAGGTACGGCCGGCCGTCGGCCGAGATGTCCGCTTGGTAGATGGTGACGATCGACGGGTGGGTCGAGAGCTGCGCCATCAGGTTGGCCTCCGCGTCGAAGCTCGTGCGGGCGTTCGCCGACAGGGTCTCGGGCAACAGCACCTTGATCGCGACGCGGCGGCGGGGCATCCGCTGCTCGTAGAGGAAGACGTCGGCGAACCCGCCCGATCCGAGCAGTTCGACGTAGCTGAAGCCGGCGATCTCCGGCGGGAGCGACGGCGGGCGGCGTGCGCTCACGAGAGGCCTTCGAAGGTGAGCGTGACGCCGTCCCCGATGTCGATGACGTCGCCTTCGAGCAGCAGCACCGGCTCGCGGGGGGTCAGGCGGGCCGGCGGAGTGCCCTCCCGGTGCAGCACCGAGCCGTTCGTCGTCTCAAGGTCGACCGCGAGCACGTGCCGACCTTCGATCCGTACTTCGAGGTGGTTGCGGGAGATGTCCTGTTCAGGGCTTGGGACGGTGACGAGAGTGGGCATCCGGTCAGCATCGACGCGGTTGGCGCGCGGCCGCCTGCCGATGATGATCGTGCGGTCGAGGGTGACGGTGTCTCCGGTGGAGAGGTGGATGCTGCCGTGCGCCGGGTGGTCGGCTGGGGCACTCGCGGTGGGGTCAGGTTCGTGGTCGTGGGTTGCGGCCGAGTCGCCGGCTCCGGATGTGGCGCCGCCGAGGCGGCGCATCGCGTCGAGTTCGGACACGGTGACGGTGAGTCCGTCGTGGTCTGTGTCGGTGTCGGTGTCGGTGTCGGTGTCGGTGTCGGTGTCTGGGTCTGCGTCGTGGTCTGGGTCGGCCTCGGTCGCGGGCGCCGGGGCAGGCGCGCCGATGGCGGGCGAGAAGCCGGGCACACGGTCGATCAGGCCAGTGGCGGGAGGCGCTGTCCAGTCGGCGGGTGCGGGTGGGGTGGGTGCTGTCGGGGTGGAAGCGGGCCCGGGCGAGGCGGTCGGTGCGGGTGGAGCGACCGGCGCGGCATGAGCTGTGGGCTGCGGCTCGGAGGCCCCGGTCTCGTCCTCGTCGTCGATCTCGCGCACCGCAGCAGATTCGACCGACTTGACGACTGTGGCACCCCACAGATGGTCGTATGCCTCGTCGGGAATGTCGGTGCGGGTGTCCTCGATCGCATCGGGAAGAAGTTCGTGCACCTCGTCGACCGTGGTCGGCTGGATGGGCTCGGCAGGCTCGACTGGCTCGACTGGCTCGGCGGGCTTGGCGAGTGACGCCAGCGTTGTGGTGGTCGTCGCAGGCTCGGAGATGGCCGGCGGCGCGGGTACCCCGCCCGTCGGCGGCACCAGCAGTACCTGCACCGCCTCGGCGAGTACCACCCCGCTCCGAATGCCAAGACCGTTCCGAGGCGCCTCGGCGCGAGCATCCGGAACCGAGCCTGCTGCACCCAGCAGGAGCGTCTCCGCTCCCGTGACCACGCGCTCGCTCCACGTGGTGATGTCCTTGCCCGACACCGTCAGCGGGGCGGCGCCCGGCTCGGTGACCGAGATGGCGAGGGTGCCGCGCACGGCAAGACGGACCTCGGCGCCGGAGAAGATCGCCACGGCGAAGGGCGGGATCGCGGCGAGGCTGGTGCCGAAGGCCTCCGTCAGGGACTCGAGTACCGCTCCGAGTCCGTGACCGCCGTCGAGAGCGGCCCAGACGGTGTCGGCGAGATCGGCAGGGAGGTCACCGGGCAGCAACGCCACGCCGTGGTCGCTCACGACGGCGAGCCAGGTTCCGGGCAGATAGGTCTGTCGGGTCATGTCAGGGCGCCTTTCCGGCGGAGAGCGGGGACCTCGGGACGGTGTCTTCGTCGGGTTCCCGGCGATTGTGCGTGTCGACGGGTGGGCCCGCGTGGCCGGGCTGCGGTGGAGCATCCAGAGTCGTGTCGAACGCATCGATCACGATCGCTGTGAGATTGTCGCGGCCTCCCCGGAGGATTCCTTCGCGCACGAGCCGGTCTGCGGCCACCTGCGGGTCGGCCTCCTCGCTGAGCGCCGCGAGGATGGCGTCGTCGTCGAGTTCGCCCGAGACGCCGTCGGAGCAGAGCAGGATCCGATCGCCGGGTTCGACGGGCACGAGCCAGTAGTCGGGCCGGTACACGCCACCCGCTCCGAGGGCTCGGGTGATGATGTTCCGCCCCGGATGAACGGCCGCTGCCGCACGGTCGATCTCGCCTTCGTCGACGAGTTCCTGCACGACGGAGTGGTCGACGCTGATCTGTTCGAGTGCGCCGGCGGAGAGGCGATAGGTGCGGGAGTCGCCGAGGTTGAAGACGAGCCAGTACGCCTCGCCCTCGATCTCGGAGATAGCGACGCCCGTGACGGTCGTACCGGCGCGGCGCTTGCCGCCCGGGAGGATGGCTGCGATGTCGGCGGCGGCCCGGTCGAAGGCCTGGCGCACCTCAGCGGGGCTCGCCGACGGGGCGCCGGACAGCGCGCGGAATGCATCGACGGCGAGAGCGCTGGCAACCTCCCCGGCATCGTGACCTCCCATGCCATCGGCCACGACGAAGATCGGTGCGCTGTCGAGCAGGGCGTCCTCGTTGGCCGCCCGGCGGAGGCCGACGTCGGTCGCCGAGGCCGAGCGGAGGCCGAGGGCGCTGAGCGAGAGCGATTCCGGAGTCGTCATCGTGCCGGCACCTCCACGACGGTGAAGGATCGGGTTCCGACCCGAACGATGTCGCCCGTCTGCAGGGTGGTGCGCGTGCCCGGGTGAAGGCGCGTGACGACGCCGTCCCGTTCGAGCCGGGTGCCGTTGGTCGAACCGCGGTCGCTGATCCACGGCGCAGGGTGCACGTCGAGGTGGGTCTTGGAGACGGATGCGCTGTCTCCCGTCACCCGCAGCAGCAGGTCGGCGGGGTTGCCGTTCGGTGACGCGGGGTCTCGGCCGAGCACGCCGGGCCGGTCGACGGCGAGGAGTTCACCGGTGTCGAGGCGGAAGGCGAAGGCGGTCGCCCGCGGGGCGGCCGGAGGGCTCAGGCGGGTGCTGTCGAGGTCGGTGTCTGCGGCAGGGATGGCGACGGGGAGGACAACGGGCTGGGGATCGGGTTCTGGCTCGGCAACGACAGGTTCCGGTGGCGCGAAGCCCGGCACGGCGGAGATGATCGGTGCGGGTGCGGGTGCGGGTGCGGGTGCCGGTGCAGGTGCAGGTGCAGGTGCCGCCGGACTCGCGGCGACCGCCACCGCCACCGCCACCGGCGCCGCGCCGACGAGCTCGCCGAGCCCGATCCGCAGTGGGTCGGGCCCGTGCGCCACATCGATCACCCGGATCTTCGCGATCCGGTCATGCCAGCCGCGGTTCTGCCCGGCAGGATCCCAGAGCGGCGAGAGGTACACCACGAGGCGGCCGACGCCGAGTACGAGCGAGCCTGCTGCCACGATCAGGGAGCGCACGATCATCCGGCCGAGCCCGGGGGTGGTGAACGAGTCCGATCGCACCAGGCGGAGACCGAGCATCCGTTTGCCGACGGTGTAGCCGAGGAACGCCTGCATCAGCAGCCCCGCCAGGGGATAGAGCAGAGAGCCCGCGACGACGACGACGAGCCGCCAGCCGTCGATCGCGATCGCGCCGGGGCGCGCAGAGGTGAAACCCCCGGTGAGGGCAACCACCGCGACAACGACCAGGGAGAGAAGGGTGGCGAAGGCGGCGTCGACCAGATAGGCGAGCACGCGGCGGCCGTAGTTCGCGCTCAGGATTGTCTCGGCGTGCAACGGAGCGACGACCGGGGTGGGCCGCCAGTCGGCTGCGGCCCCCGGTGGCGGGGAGGCGGCCGGGAGGGAACCGGCGTCAGGCAGGCCCGAAGGCAGCGAGCCGGTTGCGGGCTGCACCGAATCGAGTCCCAGCGCGGTGACCCGGCTGCGCGACGACACGGGCGTGCCGCAGGCCAGGCAGAAGGGAGCGTTCGCGGGCACGGCCGATCCGCACTGGGTACAGGGGAAGCTGCCGTCGGCCCGGGCCGCCGGAGTGATGCCGCTCACGACTGGTGGCCCCGGCGTCGGGCGGCGCGTCGTTCGGCACGCCGGGCCCGGAACGAGGCGAGCGAGGTGCGTGCCCGCAGGCGTCGCCAACCGCTTCGTGAGCTCCCCATACCCTTGACGATAGCCTCAACTTCGGCCCAGAAACCTTCAACATCTGCCGGTGTCGGTTCGCCGGGGCCGAATATGCCGTTGTCGGCACGTTCGGCGACGCCCACCACACCGACGGTCGGATACGCCTCAGCGAGAGTGCTCGCGGTCTCCCGGCGGGTCACTCCCACCGGCACGGGGGTGCCGAGGTCGCCGGCGCGGTCGACGATCTCGTCCCAGCCCCCGCTCAACCGGTCTGCGGCCTGCTCGGCGTTCCGGCGGCGCTTCCGGCGGCGCAGTTTCAGCGCCCCGACCACGAGGAGGGGTGTGAGCAGCACGAGGAGGAGCAGCAATCCGCCACCGGCCGCGTAGTACACGAAGACAGGGAAGCCGTCCTGCTGGGGCTGCTGGTTCTGGTCGGCATTGTCGGTGCGCACATCGGGTGGCAGATCTGCCGGCTCCTGCGGCGGGGGCGGCGGCTGCAGCACCTGGGCCTTCGGGTCGGAGCGCGGTTTGGGCGCCTCGGCCGTCGGAACCTGGTCTTTCGGCGGCGTCGGGTCGAAGGGCACCCAGCCCGCCTTCTGGAAGTCGACCTCGACCCAGGCGTGCAGGTCGTCGCCGGTGATCTGCTGGGCGGCGGATGCGCCTTCGTACTTCGCGGGATAGAACCCCATCACGACGCGGGCGGGGTAGCCGAGCTCCCGCGCCATGAGCGCCATCATGACCGCGTACTGCTCGTCGTCGCCCACCATCTGGGGTGCGGAGAGCATCGACGAGAGCCGTTCCTCGCCGTGGCCCGCGCGGGACGGTGACTCGCCCTCGAGGCCATGGCTGAAGAACCCGTTCTGGCTGAGAGACGTCGCGAGGTTGCGGATCTGGGTGAGCGGATCCGAGGCGTCCCCGGCGTAGTTCGAACCGAGTGAGCTGACCGCGTCGGCCACCCCCGAGACCTTCGGCATGGCGACGGGAGCGATGCTGTCGGTCTTGAGGGCGTCGTCGCTCGGGATCACCGGGATCGAGACATTCATCGAGTAGGAATCGCCCGTGGTGAGGCCGAGCGTGCTGAGACTGACGCCTGTCGCCGCGTTGTAGTGGAGCGAATTCGCCAGCTCCTTCGCGCGGCCGGTGTCTGGGCTGAAGGTCACCGCATCGACGGACCCGACGTCGGGCACCCACGGGCCGGTGAGGTCACCGACTGTCACGTTGAGCGTGGCGGGTGTCGTCGGCACGGTGCTGGCGTTCGCGGACGACGGCACCTCCTCGCTCACCCGTCGGAAGTCTCCGGATGCCGCCGACCCGTCGGCGGCCACGTTGTAGACGATTCCGTCGTAGGCGTCGAGAGTGGCGAGCCTCACCCTCGCGTTGTCGGGGAGGCCCTGCACGGTGAAGAGCACGTTCTCCTTGTCGTCGCGCACGTATTTGCGAAAGGAGACCAGCGGGCTGGCATAGGCGTGGATGTCGAGCGGCGGCTCGATCTGGTCGCGGAGGGCGTCGCGGGTGACGGGTTCTCCTGCGGCGCCACCGGCGACAGCACCGATGACCAGTGCGACGACGACCAGGCCGGCGCCGCCGGCGAGGCGTGTCGTTCGGAGACTCCGGGCCGCGGAGACCTGAGACGGATCCGCTCCGGCTGCATCCGGGGCAGAACCACTCCCAGCCGCGTAGCCGGGCCGGTTCCTCCGATCGGCCGCCAGTTCGGTACGCCGCACAGCCCACCAGCTGAGTGCGACGCCGATGAAGACCGCGCCCTGCAGCACGGGGAGTGCGGCATCCCGGGTGCCGAAGACGATCGCGGCGATGAAATATGCCGCTGCAGGCATGAGAGCCCAGGCCGCCCCGCGCCGGAACCGGAGCGCGAGGCTCAGGGTCAGAACCGATGCCACCAGGCTGAGGAGCAGCGGCACCACGAGCGTGCCCGGGAAGCCGCCGACCGGCGTCTGGAGGGTGAGCACGTCCTTCCAGGAGAAGACGATGCCGAGCACCAGCTGCCGGAGGGATTCGAGTGTGGGTACGACGCCCGCGATGGCGGCTGACGGCACCGCGAGCAGGGATCCGAACAGGAGGTAGGCGACCAGCGTGAGCGCGGTGAGGATGAACAGGTTGAGGCGGAATCGCGCTCCCACGGCAGCGATCACGGAGCCCAGAACGAGCCCACCGCCGGCCGCGAGCACGAAGCCGCTGCCGCCAAACGCCGGCGCGAAGCCGACGAGCCCCGACACCAGGAGCGCGAGCATCGCTGCGGAGTCCAGCGCCGGTCGCCAGAACGGCCGGGGCCGCGCGGGCGCCCGATCCGCCGCTCTCCTGCCGGCCATCAGGCGTTCACCCGCCGCAGAGCGGGGGCGAGTTCGGTGAGGTCACCGATCGTGAGAAGGGTGAGCTCCCCGATCATCCGCCGGCCGACCGGTGCGCCCGGTTGGCAGCGCACAGCGATGACCCTGACACCGAAGGGGAGTTGCACGGAGGCTTTCCGCATCTCGGTGGGCGTGACGGACGCACCGAAGAGCAGCACCGCGACCGAGGCGTTCGGCACCGCTTCGCCCGCCGTCTTCGCGAGGTGCACGATCGATTCCCGGCTCTGCCGCTGGTCGATGCCGGAGAGATCGTCGAGCAGGCGCCGCCCGGTCTCGGTGTGGAGGGTGCGCGACTGCACCATCACCGTGACGTCCCGCTCCTCGATGAGGGCCTGGATGCCGAGCGATCCGCACGACGAGACGGCGAGTTCGAACTCGTCGGGGTCGCCGTAGTCGGCCAGGCTGGTCGAGAGGGCCAGCGCGAGGTGGGAGCGCCGGGTCTCCTCGAACTGGCGCACCATCAGGGTCCCTGTGCGGGCACTGGTCTTCCAGTGGATGTTCCGCCGGTCATCCCCGGCCACATACTCCCGGAGCGCGTGGAACGAGACGTCGTCGTTCGAGAGGTCTTTGGTGGTCTGGCCCTCGAGATCGCGGATGAATCCGGCCGACGATCCCTCCAGGCGTACGGTTCGCGGATGCACGTAGAGCTCGATCGCGTCGGTCCACCGGATCTCCCGCCGCAGCAGCCCCAGCGGGTCGCCGCGCACCGACTTCACCGGGCCGACGTTCAGCACGGCACGGCGCGCGGTCGGGATGCCGAAGAGGTCGTCGTGCGAGGCCCCCGGCACGAGACGCGGCACGTGGAATGAGGCTAGTCCGGCTCCCACGGGCAGTTCGATGCGCGACGGCAGAAGCGCACGCGCGGAGTCGTTGCCGATCACGATGCTGCCGACGGCGCGAGTGCCGACGACGACACGGTTCGCCGCGAGGTTCAGTTCCACGGTGTAGGCCGACCGGCCGACCACGAAGACCACGGAGAGCGCGAGCACGGCGAAACTGGCGAACGCGATCACGAGGAGTTCCTGCCAGCCGAACGCCAGCCCCGCGACGAGTGCGGCCACTCCGGCGGCCAGCACGACCCAGCCGAACGGCGAGACGACCGACACGATGGGCGATGCGAGGCGTGCGATGGCCCGCCAGGCTGGTCGAGCGGCGGCCGCCGCCGGCCGGCCGATCCGCTCGCCCACGACCCGGCCGGCGACGCGCGCAGCAGCCCGTGAGCGGTCACGTGCTGTGCTCGGGGTCATCGGAAGTCTCCTGGAATGTCGGGGCGGTTGTGGTCGCGACAGCGCGAGAGGCGGGCTAGACCGCGACAGTCGCGGGCTGCCGCGCCTGTGGTGCCGCCACGTCGGCCAGCACTCGCGCGAGCACCTGGGCGGCGGTCGTGCCGGCGAACTCGGCCTCCGGGTCGAGCACGAAGCGGTGCGTCCACACGTGCGGGGCCAGCTCCTTGATGTCGTCGGGCAGCACGAAGTGGCGGCCCTGGGCCGCAGCCCAGACCTTCGACGCCCTGATCAGGGCCATCGCCCCGCGCACAGACACACCCACGCGGCTCTCGGGCGCATCCCGGGTGGCCTCGGCGAGCTGCGCCGTGTACCTCAGGATCGCGCTGTCGACATGCACCGTCGCGGCGAGGTCGGCCATGTCGGCGACAGCGCTCGTCGTGATGATCGGCGTCAGCGCCGCCGAGGAATCGCGGATCGACGCGCCGGCCAGGATCAGCTCGGCCGACGCGAGGTCGGGGTAGCCGATCGACGTCTTGATCAGGAATCGGTCGAGCTGCGCTTCGGGCAGGCGGTAGGTGCCGGCCTGTTCGATCGGGTTCTGCGTGGCGATCACGAGGAACGGGCGGCCCACGCTGTGCGCCACACCGTCTACAGTGACCCGCGACTCCTCCATCACCTCGAGCAGGGCCGACTGCGTCTTCGGCGATGCACGGTTGATCTCGTCGGCCAGAACGATCGACGCGAACACGGGCCCTCTGTGGAACTCGAACGCATGGCTGTTCTGGTCGTAGATCGTCACGCCCGTGACATCCGAGGGCAGCAGGTCGGGGGTGAACTGGATGCGCTGGTGCGTGCCCTGCACCGTCGCGGCGATCGCGCGGGCGAGCGACGTCTTGCCGGTGCCGGGAGCGTCCTCCAGCAGCACGTGCCCCTCGGCGATCATGGCCATGATCGTGAGCCGGATGACGCCCTGCTTGCCGAGAACGGCCTGCCCGACGTTGCCGACGAGCCGGTCGAACGTTCCGGCGAACCAGGTCGCCTGTTCGGAGGTCATGCTCACAGTGTTCTTCTCCTAACCCGGGTTACCAGGTGATGTGGTTGGACTCGAAGGATCCGCTCGGGCCGTTGATGGTCGCGTAGACCGACGATCCGGTGAATCCGAAGTAGGCGTTGTTGGGGATGGTCAGATTTCCGCTCGAGCCGACGTTGACGGTCTTCGTCAGCCATGGCGACACGCAGTTGCCACCGCTGGCGCAGTTGCTGAAGTAGGTCAGCGTGTACGCCCCGGGTTTCGCGTCGGTGATGCGCAGCTCGACGTAGGCGCATCCGGACGTCGCGCACTGCGCAGTGCGCACCGGAGCGCCCTTGGCGACATTCACCGCGGTGAGGATCGGTTCGGCACCGCTCGCTGCAGCCGCCGAGGCGGTTCCGCTGACAGCTCCCGTCGCGTCGACGGTGCGGGCGTCGATCGAGTGGTTCTGGCTGTACCCGTCGCCGACCTCGCGGCTCCCGCCGACGGTGCCGACGTTCTCCCAGCCGCCACCGTCGATGCTGATCTCGATGTGGAAGTCCTGGCCGTTCCGGCTGGGAGCCCCCCAGCTCACTGTGACGCTCTTGGCGTTGCCGCTCGCGCTCGCGGTCGGGTTGCCGGGCGCGCCGTAGGGGCTGACGGTGTTGGATGCCCCGCTGGCCGCTCCCTGGTAGGACTCGCCGTCGAGCTGGGTGACCGCTCGGACCTTCACGCTGTAGGAGCCGTTGTTCGGCACTCCGCTCCGGATGACCTTGTCCCCGGGCATCCCGATCCAGCCGCCGCCATTGACGCTGTACTGGTAGGCGAGTTCGCTCTGCCGGGCACCCTTGCCGTCGGCGGCCCCATACGAGACGGTGACCGTGTTGTCGCCGGCGCTGGCTTGCACATTCGAGGGTGCGCCCGGGGCCACGAAGGCGCGGCGCGGCGCGGATTCGCCCGAGCTCTCACTCGTGCCCGCCTTGTTCCTGGCGGTCAGCGCGAAAGTGTAGTTGGTCTCCGAGTAGTCCACCGGGATGGCCTGGGACGTCTCGCCCGCGCCGGGCGTGAGGGTGCGGATGACCGAGCCCCCGCGAATCACCTGGAGCGAGTAGCCCTTGATCGGGTCTCCGTTGGCCGCCGGGGCCTTCCAGTTGACCTGCAACTGGGCCTGGTCGCCGACCGGGTCGAGACGGGTCACGGTGGGTGCGGCGGGAGCGTCGGGCTTTCCGGCCGGGATCTCGGCAGCAGAGTACGGGCTGAAGTCGCTCGGGCTCGGGGCCCGGTTCACGGCCTGCACCCGCACCTCGTAGGGGGTGCCGTTGTCGAGCCCCTCCCATTTCACGGTGTTGCCGGTCACTCCGGTCTTCTGGATGGCGCCCTTCGCCGGCGCGGGCGAGATCTCCAGGTTGTAGGAGGTCACCGGCGAGCCGGTGGTGTTCGGGGTCACCCAGGTCACGGTGAGGCTCTTGTCTCCGAAGACGAGCGTCGGCGCGGCGGGGCGGTCGGGGCGGGCATCCGGCCGGGCCACCGCAGACGCGGGAGACGGATCGGAGACGCCGACCGAGTTCGTGGCCGTGACCGTGAAGGTGTACTCCACATTGTTGGTGAGGCCGTTCAGAGTGCACGTCGTCGAGGCGCACTGCTTGCTGTACCCCTGCGGGCTCGACACGGTGTAGCCCGTGATCGGAGCGCCGTTGTCGCTCGGCGGTGTCCAGGAGAGAACGACGGTCTTGTCCTGGATGGAGGTCACCGAGGGCGTCGTCACGTTGTCGGGCCGGCCCTGAACGGTGAGCAGGATGCGTCCGTCGGCCTCGCGGGTCGGGTCGTTCGTGGCATCCGAGATGCGATAGCTCACGACCATCCGGCCCACGAAGTCCGGACCCGGTGTCACATCCACTCGGCTTCCGTTGACGCGCGCCGCACCGTCGCCGGTCTCGACGGTGGCGCCGAGGATCTTCAGTGGGGTGTCAGGGAACGGGTTGGTGTCATTCGCGAGCACGTCGACCGTTCGGGTCTTGCCCTGGTCGGCATTGCCGATCTCATCGTCGCCGGCGATCGGTTTCGGCTTCGTCGTCGTCAGCACGGTGACGGTCACGACCCCGGTGCCCGGTTCACTCTGGCCGTCGTCGGCCGAGATCTGGAGAGTCGAAGGTCCCTTCGTCGCCGAAGGACTCGCGGTCACGGTGAGGGTGTTACCGTCGATCTTCGCGTCGAGTCCGGAGGCCGGGTCGTTCGTTATGCGGTAGACGAGCCTGTCGAGGTCGCCCTTGTCCGAATCGCGCGCGAGCGTGCGGAGGTTCAGGGTCTTCGGGCCGTCGTCGGGTGACACGTCGAGGCTGCCACCACTGAAGGTCGGCGAGTGGTTGATTGTCGACACCACGGTGATCGGGATGACCAGGGTGGCCTTGTGCCCCTCCGGATCGTCGGGCCCCGTGCCGTCGGTGACCTCGAAGTTCAGGGCGTCGGGCCCGAAGTAGTCGGCGTTCGACGTGTAGCTGAGGGTCGAGGCATCCGTCACCAGCGAAGCGCCGTTCGCGTGCGACGCGCTCACCTTCCCGGCCTCGGTGATGCGCACCGTCTTGCCGGGGGCGACGAGCACGTAGTCGCTGAGCGCCACGCTCACGGTCTCACCGCTGTTCACCGTGATCGGCTTCGTGCCGGGCTTCAGAGTCGGCGCCTCGGTGTCGGTTCCGGGGGCGTAGACGAATGCCGATGCGGTCAGGCCGTCGACGTCGGTCACCGTGTAGGTGATGATCTGTGCCGCGGGCTGCAGGATGACCGTGAGCTGGCCATCCGCGGTGACGCTCGCATTCGGGTCGTTCACCGATACCTTCAGATCGTCGACCGTGCCGTCGGGGTCGTCGTCGTTCTCCCGCACCGGAACCGTCGTCGACGCCTTGCCCATGACGTCGGCGACACCGATGATGTCGTCGCGGGCGATCGGTGCCACGAGTGGGGCATTCGGATCGACACTCACCAGCAGGGCGCCGACCGCCGTGGCCCCGTACTGGTCGACGACCGTGTACTGCACGGCGTACTGGCCGGGCGTCGAGGGGGCGTTCACGACCACGCGGCCGCGCGTGATCTCGGCTGTCATCCCGTCGGGCAGCTGCAGCCCGTTGTCGCGGAGCGCGATCGGGTCGCCGTCGGGATCAGAGTCGTTCGCCAGCACATCCACAGCGACGCTCCGGCCCGGCCTCACGCTCACGGCATCCGGCACCGCGTACGGGTTCTGGTTCGCTGCCGAGCTCGGCACGATCCCCACCTGCACTGTCGCCGTCGCCTCTGCGCCGAGGCGGTCGCGCACGGAATAGGCGAACGTGTCGGTGCCGGTCGACACCGGGTAGGCCTCGTACTCGAGCCACGATTCGCCGACGTTCACGATGCGGCCCTTGCTCGGAGCGCTCGCCTGGCCGACGAGCTGCACGGAGTCGCCGTCGGGGTCGATGCCGTCCAGCGTGATGGGAATGCGCACCGTCGTACCCTGGAGCGCCCGAACGGTCACATCGCGGGGGCGGGGCGGCGAGTTCGCCCCGGCGTCGGCGCCCACGATCTGGATGGTCACGTAGCCGGCGTCGCGCTGGCCCTGGCTGTCGACGACCTCGTAGGTCGCGTACACGGTCTTCGCGGTGGGTCCGGCCTTGAAGCGCAGCGTGTCCTGCGCCACGAACATGTCGCCGTCGGCCGGGTCGATCAGCGGCTCGACGAGCTTCGGCGCGAGCGTGATCGTGTCACCGTTGGGGCTGTAGTCGTTGGCGAGAACCGGGATGGTCGCCACATCCCCCGCCCGCACGGTCACGCTGTCATCGACCGCGACCGGTGGAAGCAGCTTCGCCGGGGCCGGCACGGGGATGATGTAGACCTCGCCGAGCGCCGACTTCGAACCGTTCGTGACGGTGTAGTGGATGGTCGTGGGGATCGTGATGCCGGGAACATCGGTGACGCGGAGCGTCTCGTGCTCCAGCACCTCCACGCTCACCCCGGAATCGGCGGGGTTGTCGATCGACTGCACGGCGAGGATGCCGCCGGCCGGGTCGAAGTCGTTGCCGAGTACGTTGACCAGCACGCTGTGGCCCTTGGTGAGCAGGGCGACGTCGCGCACGGCGATGGGCGCGGCATCCGTCGCCACGTCGGCGAGAACATCCACTCGCACCAGGTTCGTCGCCGACTTCGGACCGTTCGTGACGGCGTAGCGCACGTAGTAGGTGCCGGGCGTCGCCGAGACGAAGCTGAAGGTGCCGGTGGTGTAGTCGGGAACGACCGTCGCGCCGGCGACCTCGTTCACCTTGGCGAGCCGGAGCTGCGTGCCGCTCGGGCTGAGGTCGTTCAGGAGCGGAGACGCGGTGACCTGCTGGTTCGGGCGGGTGATGTAGTGGTCGGCGTTCGTGATGGGGGGCAGAGTGCCCGCGGCGCGCATCTCGAAATGGATCGTGCCCTCGGTCTGGGTTCCGGCCTGGCCGTCGGAGACCGTGACCTTCACATCCTTCCGCCCCGGTTCCGCATCGAGCGCGGTGAACGTGATCTGGCCGTCGGCGCGGAACTGCACCTGGTTGGCGCCGTCGGCCGTTGCATTCGTCACGAAGATGTCGTCGCCGTCGGGATCGATCCAGTCGGGCAGCACGTTGTACGACACGGTGGAGCCCTGCTCGACGGGCACGGTCGCGATGCGTTTCTCGACAGGCGCGCTGTTCGTGCCGGTCGCGCTCACCGTGAGGGTGACGGAGGCCGTGTCCTGCCCGCCCCGGCCGTCGTCGGCCGTGTACGTGAAGGTGTTGCCGCTCGTCGCGCCGGCCGGCACCGAGATCTGCAGGGCGGCCCCGTTCAGAATGGGTTGCACCGAGCCGAGCTTCGGCTGTGCGCCGGTGAGGCTCGCCGTCAGCACGTCACCGTCGGGGTCCGAGTCGTTGTCGAGCACCGGCAGGATGGTCGTGCGGCCCGCTCGCACGCCGAACTTGTCGTTCGCGGCGATCGGCGGGTTGTTCTTCTCAGTGCGGTTGGGCAGCACCTGCTGCAGCACGTCTTCGGGGGTGTCGTCGTTGTTGTCCTTCTGGGTCTGGTCGGCGGGGGGAACCACGTCGTCCCAGTTCTCGACCTTCTTCATGTCCTGGTTGACCAGCCAGACGGCCCCGCTGGTGAGGTCGTTCAGCACGACGACATCGCGATTGACGCGGAAGAGCAGGTCGGCGTTGTCGCCCAGTCCGTCGATCGCCCGGGCGACGTCGTTCGCGCTGCCCTCGCAGTCGCGGAGGTAGGTGGAGGCGCCCGACCAGGCCGCGTAGGCGCAGCCGCCGAGGGCGACAGGCGCGGTGGGCCGGCCGACGGCGCCGGTGCTGCTGGGGGGCGCGTCGACCGTGGTGGCCTCGCCTCCGCCGAGGGGCTGTTCGATGAGCGCTGTCGGGGTGGCGATCAGCACGGTGGCCGACCCGGGCCCGTTCTGCTGCAGGATTCCACCCTTGGTGCTGTCGAGTGTGACGGTCTTGCCGCCCGGCAGGAAGACGGTGCCGTTCACGCTGTCGAACACGACCGCATCGGTGCCGACGGTGGCGAGGGTGAGCTTCGCGTCGTCGGCGACAGCGGGCAGAGCGCTGGTGGTGATGTCGGGGCTCTTCGAGGTGGTGCCGGTGCGGCTGTCGACGGTGGGGGCGGCGCTCGTGGAGGGTGTGGGCGTGGCGGCGCTCCCGGCTGCGGGGGTGGCCGGGGCGGTCGCTGCCGGGGTGGCCGTGTCGGTGGCGGGTGCGTCTGAACTCTGCTCATCCGGAACCGGCGCGGCCTGGGCATCCGCCGGGATCGTCACCAGCGTGCGGTCGGTCAGCGAGAGGCCATGGATGCCGCCACTGCTGTCGACGGTGGCTGAGGCTCCCGACCCCAAGCGGTAGAGCGGCGCCTGCGGGGAAGGCAGGAAGCTGGCCAGCGACTCGGGCGACGTGGCCCAGAGCATCCCGCTCGCCGGGTCGAGCACCGACAGCGTGTCGGCCCCGAGCGAGACCTGCGCGTCGGCGGGAACGGCGACCGGGTTGCCGACGGAGACCGTGGCGGGGTCGACCGTCTGCATCGTCGAGGAGGCCGGGTCGACGGCGATGACCGTGTCGCCGTCCTGCAGGATGCCGAAATTGCCGCTCGTCATGCGGAGGCCGCTGTCGAGCACCTGGGAGGGGTAGTTGAGGTGGCCGAGCAGGAGCCCGCTCGGCTTCGACACCCAGACGCCGCCGTCGTTCAGCTGCACGTTCGCCGTCGAGACGCCCTGGTAGAGGATCGCCATCGTGGTCACCGCAAGTGACACGACAGAGACGGTCGCCACAGAGGCAAACGTCGCCTTGTGGCGCCGAATGGCCTCGAAGAGCCTCACATGAACCCCCGCTGTGAGATGAAACAAGCGCTGCCATTCAAACACGACTCGTTGTCATCCCCTAAACAAAGGGTCGCCGGGTTTCAGCGCTGCGAGGTTTCCCACCCGTGGCGCGGCTCCGGCGGCGGGAGGGGGGCGCGGGCGGCAGGATGGATGCATGCAGCTCACCGTGCTCGGCACCGCCGCCCCGTTTCCCGTGCCCGGCAATGCGTGCTCGGGGTATCTGCTGCGGGCGGGCGGGGCTGTCGCTGCGGATGTTCGCCCCACCTCGCTCTGGATCGACGCCGGCACCGGCACCTTCGCCGAGCTGCAGCGGCACATAGCGCCGGGGGAACTCGATGCGATCTTCGTCTCACACCGGCACGCGGACCACACCGCCGACCTCCTCGTGGCCTCCTATGCCTACCGGTTCGGCACGGGGCCGGCGTTCGCCGCGCGCGGCGCGAGGCGCATCACGGTGTTCGGGCCGGAGGGCCTCGCCGGGAGGCTCGCCGCCTACCTCGGGCCCACGGCGCTCGCCGGACTGGAGGCGGTGTTCGACTTCACCGAGCTGCACGGGTGGGGCGAGGCCAGCGTGGGTGACCTCGATCTGTCGTGGGGCCCGGTCTCGCACGGCGTGCCCGCCTTCGGACTGACGGTCGTCGAGCGCGACGCCGCAACCTCTGCGGCCGCGACATCCCCAGCCGCTGAGTCGGTGTCGCGGGCCGGCCTCACCTACTCGGGCGACACCGCGCCCTGCATGTCCCTCGTCGAACTCGCCGAGGAGTCGGGCACCCTGCTCTGCGAGGCCGCTTATGACACCGCGCCCTTCGGGGAATATGTGCACTGCACCCCCGAGGACGCGGGCCGGCAGGCGACAGAGGCGGGCGTCGCCACCCTCGTGCTCACCCACATCGCCGAGAATCTCGACCCCGCCGCAGCAGTCGCGCGCGCCCGTGCCACCTTTGCGGGAGAGGTGCGCGTGGCAGAGTCCGGCGCGACCTTCCTGGTCTGACGCTGCGCCCGCGTCCCGCACCTGCTCGGGTTGGTCCCCCCGCCTACGAGGCGCCAGCCGCCGCCCGCCCGCCCGCCCGCCACCCGCCCGCCGCCGCCCGCCCGCCGCCACCCGCCATCCACCCGGCGCCGCGCGCGCGGCCCGTCAGGCGGCGGCGCCGGCCACCATCCATCTGTCGGTGCGCGCGCGAAGCCCGAGCGTGAGCGCCCGCGCACCGATGTAGCCGTAGCCGAACACCGCCCACAACCAGGCCAGCCCCGCGTCGCCGGCGGGCGCGAACAGCGCCACGAGCGTGAGCAAGGGCGCGTAGATCGCGACGTTCACGAGGCCGCTGAGCGCGAGATACCGGGAGTCTCCGGCGCCGATCAGCACTCCGTCGAGCACGAACACGTAGCCCGCGAGCGGGATGCCGAACCCCATCGCGAGGGCCGTGACGGCAAGTGCCGCCGCGACATCCGGGCTCGAGGTGAACACCGGCCCGAGCAGCCCGAGCGCCGCCACCAGCGCGATGCCCGCCCCGAGCAGCGCGCCCACACCCCAGCCCCATCGCACGAGCCGACGCGTGACGAGCCCGACCCGCTCGAGGTCGCCCGACCCGAGGCCGTGGCCCACCATCGCCTGCCCGGCGATCGCGAGGGCGTCGAGCACGAACGCCAGCGTGGTGAAGAGGGTGAGCGCGATCTGGAACGCACCGAGCTCTGCGACACCGAACGTCGCCGCGACGGCCACCGTCGCGAGGATCGCCGCCCTGAGCGAAGCCGTGCGCACGAACAGCCAGGCCCCGGATGTCGCGGCCGACAGGGCCCCGTCGAGCCCCGGTCGGAGCCGCGCACCGCTCTGCCGCGCCGCCCGCACTGCGATCACGATGTAGACCGCTGCCATCGCCCACTGGGCGAGGACGGTTCCTGCCGCTGAACCCGCGATCCCCCAGCCGAACCCGTAGATGAACACGGCGTTCAACCCGGCATTCGCTGCAAATCCGGCGACCGCCACGATGAGGGGGGTGCGGGTGTCCTGGAGGCCCCGCAAGAGCCCGGTTGCGGCGATCACCAGCAGTATGGCGGGCAGTCCGGCGAGCGAGACGGTGAGGTACGTCACGGCGTCGGCCGCGACATCCGGATCGCCCGTGAACAGCCCCACGACCGGCCGCGCGAAGAGCAGGCCGAGAACGACGACGACCACACCCAGCCCGAGGGCCAGCCACAGCCCGTCGATGCCGGCCCGGATCGCGCCCGTGCGGTCCCCGGCGCCCATCCGCCGGGCCACGGCGGGTGTCGTCGCATAGGCGAGGAAGATGAGCAGCCCGATCACCGTCTGCACGATGGCGCTCGCGATGCCGAGGGCTGCGAGCGGCACCTCGCCGAGATGTCCGATGAGGGCGGTGTCGGTCAGCAGGAAGAGCGGCTCCGCAACGAGGGCGCCGAGCGCGGGCACGGCGAGGCGCAGGATGTCGCGGTCGAGGCTCGGGGCGGGCGGTGTGGGCATCCACCAACCGTAGCCAGCACGACCGGCACTCGCGCCACCACTTTCGTGAGTGCGGCCCGCCCGGCTGAGAGCGACCGGCCTGCGTGCCGCACTCAACAGAACCGGTCGCGCTCGCGGCAGTGTCAGGGCGCGCAGGTACTCTGGACGCATGAGCGAAACCGGCATCGACACCACCGAACTCGACCCCGACACCCGTGCGCAGGACGACCTGTTCCGGCACGTGAACGGGCGGTGGATCGCGCGCACCGAGATCCCGGCCGACAAAGCGCGGTACGGGTCGTTCTACGAGCTCGCCGAAGAGGCCGAGAAGGCCGTGCAGCAGATCATCACCGAGGCGCAGGGCGCCGATGAGGGCACTGAGATGCGCAAATTCGGCGACCTCTACACGAGCTTCATGGATGAGGAGCGCATCGAGGAGCTGGGCACGGCCCCGATCGACGCCCAGCTCGCCCTGGTCGACGCCGTCGCCTCGGTCGAAGATCTCGTTCGAACCGTCGGGCGTCTCGAACGGCAGGGCGTGGGCGGATTCTTCCACCTGTTCGTCGACAACGACCCGGGAAACCCCGAGCGATACCTCGTCTTCGTCGAGCAGGGCGGCATTACGCTGCCCGATGAGAGCTACTACCGCGACGAGAAGTTCGCGTCGATCCGGGAGTCGTACGTCTCACACATCCAGCGCATGTTCGAGCTCGCCGGAGCCGGAGCCGATGCGTCGGCAGGCACCGCCCCCGGCACCGCCGCCGACCGCGCCCAGCGCGACGATGCCCACGGGCGCCGCGCCCAGCGCGAGGATGCCCACGGGCGCCGCGCCCAGCGCGTCTTCGACCTCGAGACGGCGATCGCGTCGAAGCACTGGGACAACGTGAAGACCCGTGACGCCCAGGCCACCTACAACCTGCTCTCCTGGGCCGACCTCCTCGCGCTGTTCACCGGAGCGGCAGCCGACGACTCGCCCGCCGGCGCGCTCACGATCTGGCGTGATGCCCTCGATGTGCCCGCCGGGGTGCTCGACGAGGTCGTCGTGCGCGAGCCGAGCTTCCTCGAGGGTCTCTCGAGCCTCATCACCGAGGACCGCCTCGCAGAGTGGAAGGACTGGCTCTCGTGGAAGATCATCCACGGCGCAGCCGCCTTCCTCCCCGACGCCTTCGTCGCCGAGAACTTCGAGTTCTACGGCCACACGCTCACCGGAACGCCCTCGATCCGTGCCCGCTGGAAGCGCGGCGTCTCCCTCGTCGAGGGCTCCATGGGCGAGGCCGTCGGCCGCATCTACGTCGACCGCCACTTCGGCAGCACGGCGAAAGCCGCGATGGACGTGCTGGTCGCCAACCTCATCGAGGCCTACCGGCAGTCGATCACCGACCTCTCCTGGATGACTCCCTCCACCCGCGAGCGGGCACTGGAGAAGCTCGAGAAGTTCACGCCGAAGATCGGTTTCCCGGCGAAGTGGCGCGACTACTCCGCGCTCGAGCTCGACGCGTCGAGCCTGTTCGACAATGTGCGGGCGACGAGCGAGTTCGAGTTCCAGCGCGAACTCGGCAAGGTCGGCAAGCCACTCGACCGCGACGAGTGGTTCATGACCCCGCAGACCATCAACGCCTACTACAACCCGGGCTTCAACGAGATCGTGTTCCCCGCCGCCATCCTGCAGTACCCGTTCTTCGACGAGGCACGGGATGCCGCGTCCAACTACGGCGCGATCGGAGCCGTCATCGGGCACGAGATCGGCCACGGTTTCGACGACCAGGGCTCCCGGTTCGACGGCGACGGACGCCTGACGGACTGGTGGACATCCGAAGACCGCGAAGCCTTCGAGAAGCTGACCGCCTCGCTCATCGCGCAGTACGACGCACTCGCGCCCGCGCAGGTGCCCGAGCACCACGTGAACGGCTCGCTGACAATCGGTGAGAACATCGGCGATCTCGGCGGACTCGGCATCGCATGGAAGGCCTACCTGATCTCGCTCGACGGCAGTGAACCGCCGGTGATCGACGGACTGACCGGTGCGCAGAGGTTCTTCCTCTCCTGGGCGCAGGCCTGGCAGCAGAAGTCGAGAGACGAAGAGGTGATCCGTCTGCTGGCGATCGACCCGCATTCGCCGAACGAATTCCGATGCAATCAGATCGTGCGGAACATCGGCGAGTTCTACGAGGCATTCTCCGTCGGCGAGGGCGATGCGCTCTGGCTGGCTCCGGATGATCGTGTGACCATCTGGTAGTTTCGACATCTGACAGCCGGGGTCGCGGGGCCCCGGCGCCCGTGCATGTGACGTGGCTCCCGGGGCCGCAGGCGAAGGAAACAACGGTGGCACAACCGATGCGCAAAGACCGGCGGCGGGGCCAGCCCGGCCCGCCGAGCGGGCGACGCTCGAGCGCCCCGCACGACAGCGAGACGTTCAAGCGTGGGTTTGTCTCCCTGACGAAACTTGCTCTCTCGGGCGTGCAGATCACCGCTTCGGCCCTGGATGTCGGCACCGAGAAGGTGCTCTTCTCCATCGACGACCACCTGTCGGTGCCCACTGCGAGCCTCGGCAAAGTGCTGCTGCTCATCGAGGTCGCCGCCCGGCTCACCCACCGTGACATCTCGGCGCACGGGCTGCTCGACCGAACCGTCGTGGATTCGGCCGCCGACACCGGACTCTGGCAGCACCTGCAGGTGCCGACACTGCCGGTCGCCGACCTCGCGGTGCTGGTCGGCGCGACGAGCGACAACCTGGCGACCAACGTGCTGCTGCGGCACATCGGCCTCGATGCGGTTCGCGCGCGTGGTGAGTCGCTGGGGCTGCACCGCACGTTCCTGCTCGACAAGGTCCGGGACTTCCGCGGTCCCGACGACGCACCGCACTTCTCGGTGGGCTCTGCGCGTGAGCTCGCCACGCTCTTCCGCAACCTCGCCGAGGGCAATGTCGTCGACGTCGCGACCAGCCAGCAGGTGCTCGCCTGGCTCGGCCTCGGCAGCGACCTGTCGATGGTGGCCAGCGCCTTCGGGCTCGATCCGCTCTCGCACGTGCACTCCGATCACGGCCTGCTGCTGATCAACAAGACAGGCTCGGGTGCGGGCATCCGTTCGGAGGTGGGCGTGCTGCGTGGACCGCGGGCGAGCGTGGCCTACGCGATCACGATGCGGTTCAACGACGCAGAGCTGCCCGGCCGGCTCGCGGTGCTCGAGGGCATGCGCACGCTCGGCACCGACATCCTCGAGTACGTGTACTGAGGCGCAGAGGGACGCCGTCAGTCGATGAGGTCGAGGGCGACGAGGCGGGAGAGCGTCTCGACGCCGGCGGGTGGGCAGCGGTGGGCATCGGTCGAGGTCACCCAGTGCACCGAATCCACCTCCGACGACGCCGTCGGCTCGTCGAGCGCAGTCGCGGCGAAGAGCTCCATCGCGACCATCCGCCCCTCCGGCTCGCCGTGTGCCTGCACGGTGACCGTGAACAGGCTCCGGATGCTCGCCCCGTCGAGCTCGACCGCGATCTCCTCGCGGCATTCCCGCACGAGCGCCTCGGCGGCGGTCTCGCCCGCGTCGATCTTGCCACCGGGCAGGTAGAGCACGTCGCGGCCCCGTGCAGTGACCATGAGGACGCGCCGCTCCCGCAGCAACACGACGGCCGCGACCCGGATGGCCTGCATGCCGTCTGCTCGGGCTGAATCGCCACCCCTGAGCGTGTTCACACTGGCCGCGCGTTCCGCTGCCAGGATCCCGTAGACAGCGGTGTCGCCCCAGGCGCCCTTGAACCAGAGGTTCTCGCGAAGCAAGGCGTCGGGCGTCATTCCGAGCCGTCTGCACACGGCGGCGGAGGCGGTGTTGCGCGGGTCGAGGTGAGCTTCGACGCGATGCACGCCGAGGGTCGTGAAGGCCCAGTCGAGCATCCGCCCTGCCGCTTCCGAGGCGTAGCCGCGGCCCTGGAAGTCGGGATGGAACGCCCAGCCGATCTCGGCCTGGGCGTTCGAGAGGCTGTGCAGGAAAACGGTGATCTCCCCGATCAGCCTCGGGCGGGACGGGATGAGTCCTTCGCCGGTGCCGGACAGCTCGACGCCGACGACCAGCACGTCCCCATCCGCCTCGAGTGCGGTGGTCTGGAGCCGACGCGCGAGGTGCTCGCGTGTCTCGTCGAGCGTGCGCACCTCCCAGAACATGAACTTGACGACCTCGGGCAGCCGCTGGTACGCGTTGATGTCTTCGGCGTCACTCGCGCGCAGCAGCCGCAGCGTGAGCCGCTCGGTCTCGATCGGCGCAAAGGAACTCATGCTCCCACTCTGCCATCACCCCCGCCCCGCCCCGCTCCGCACGGCCCCGCCCCGCCGCGCCTCCGACCTCAATCGAGTGGGCACTTTCGTCCCTCGCGGCCGCTTCACAGGGACCGAACTGCCCACTCGATCAGGCGTGAGGGGATTCCGAGCGGCGGTCCGACGGGGCGTCAGGACGCCTCGGAGGAGTCCGAAGCGGAGGAGTCCGACGCGGCGCCGCCGGATGCGCCGGCGGAGGGGCTGCTTGCGGCGAGGCGCGCAGCGGCACCGAGGCGCACGATCGGCGTGACTGCCGCGGCCGGCTTCACACCGAACAGCGACTCCAGGGCGGCGACGAACGACTCGCCCTCGCCGGCACGGGCGAGTTCGCGGGCGCGCACCGAAGGGGTGTGCAGCAGCACGCCGACGAGGTGGCGGAGAGCCGCCTCGGTTTCGGGCGAGCTGTCACCCCGACCCTTGGCGCGGCCGATCTCGGCGTCGAGCACATCGAAGAAGTGGGAGCGGAGCGCGACGACGGCAGGAGTGACCTCTGCCTCGACGCGGGCTGCACTGTACTCCGCAGCAGCCTCGTCCACCATCGCTCGGGCACTCGTGGTCGAGGCGAACTCGTCGATGGGTGCGTGCAGGCTGATGGTCTCGAGGTCGAGCAGTTCGACGCCTGCCACCGACGAGACGGCAGTATCGACGTTGCGTGGCAGTCCGAGATCGATGACGAGGCGGCGCTCGAGAGCATCCGGCGCGGCCTGTGCGGCAGCGAAGTGGGTGGCTGTGAGCACGGCGACCGGCGACTGGCTCGCGGTGACGATCACATCGGAGGCGGCGATCGCCGCCACAAGGTCGTCGGCCCAGATCTGGGGAATGCCGTGGCGCGCGGCGAACGGCGCGACGCGGCCCGAGGGGGAGTACACGGAGAACTCGGTGGCGCCCCGCTCCTGTAGGGCGAGGAGGCTGACGCGCGCGTACTTGCCGGTTCCGACGAGCAGGATGCGTGTTCCCGACCAGTCCGTGACGCGGCTCTCGGCGAGGTCGAGCGCAAGACGCACCAGCGATCGACCGGCACCGCCGACCCCGGTCTTCGTCTTGACGTCACGGGAGGTGTGCGATGCCCGTTGGAACAGTCTCTCGAGCGCTGAGGATGTGGTGCCCTCCACCCGCGCAGTCTGGAGGGCTCGCTTGACCTGGCCGGCGATCTCGTCTTCGCCGACGACGACCGACTCGAGCCCGCTCGACACCGAGAAGAGGTGCTCGGCCACGGCATCGCCCGACAGCACGCTCACGGCCTCGAACACATCGGCCGGGTCGACGTCGGATGCGCGGCTCACGGCCTCGATCACCTCACGTGTGGCGAGTGCGCTGCCGGCGGTGAGCGGCTCGTCCACATCGAGGTAGGCCTCGAAACGATTGCACGTCGCCAGAACGACGGCGCCCTGGATGAAATTGCTGTCATCGACTAGTGAGGGGGCCACGGACGGTGCACCGATGGAGAGCTTCTCCAGGAGGGTGAAGCTCGCATTCCGATGACTCGCAGTCAGGCAGATGAGCACCAAGCCATCGTAATCGAGATTGCTGGTGAACTACGACGTCTTGTAGAACTCGCACCCGCCCCAGAACGCGTGCCAGAACATCCCACCATCAGTAGTGCTGCCTGCACTGCCAGATCACCAACAACTCGTCGGTGATCGAATAGACCATCCGATGCTCGCTCGTGATGCGCCTCGACCACACCTCGCCGAGCTCGAAGCGGAGCAGCTCCGGTTTGCCGATTCCGCGGCGAGCGTCTCGAAGGATCTCCTGGATCAGTCGATTGACCCGCTTCAGCATCACGCGATCCTCCTGCTGCCAGAAAACGTAGTCATTCCAGCCCTCGGGATCAAAGGAGAGTTTCATGACAGATCGAGTTCGTGTTCTTCGTACTCGCCCGCCTGGACCCGTGCCATCGCCTCGAGGAGTCTGCGAGCATTGGCAGGGTGACGCATGAGGTGCTCGAACTCGCGCATGGAGTCGTACTCGGCCTTGGCAATCAGCACGGCGTTGCCCCGCCGTGAGGTGATCTCGATGTCGAGAGCGTCGTCGTTGACCTGCTCGATGAGTTTGAACAGGTTCTTACGGGCTTCGGACGCGGTGATGGCCATGGTGGAGCTCCTCATGAAGTGGTACCGATCATGGTACGTCTCGGGAGTCGGCATTACTAGAGTATTCGTCATGAATTCAGAGAATCAGATGCGAGGCAGCGCGGGCGACCCGCAGGTGAGATGTGTGCAGAACTCCACCGAAACGCCCATTGGGGAAAACAGGAGCAAACCCTGAGACACTGGAGTACGTGAGTCTTCCCACGATTGAGGCCGATGTGCAGGTGCTGCCGGCTGACCATCCGCTGCAGAGCGGCCGAACATCCGCCAGCCCCCTCGTCACCACCTACCAGGGCACCCGCGGCGCGGTCACCCCGATCTGGATGATGCGGCAGGCGGGGCGATCCCTTCCCGAATACCGGGCGCTGAGGGTCGGCACCGACATGCTCGACGCCTGCCTCGACCCGGCAATGGCCAGCGAGATCACCCTGCAACCCGTGCGCCGCCACGGCGTCGACGCCGGCATCTTCTTCAGCGACATCGTCGTGCCCATCAAACTGGCGGGCGTCGACGTGTCGATCGTCGCCGGCAAGGGCCCTGTTCTGCCCCATCCGGTGCGCACGGCAGCGGATGTCGCGGCCCTCCCCGACCTCGACGAAGCCGCCCTCGCCCCGATCTCCGAGGCGGTCGCGCTCACCGTGGCCGCGCTCGGCGACACCCCTCTCATCGGATTCGCCGGCGCCCCGTTCACGCTTGCGGCCTACCTCGTCGAGGGCGGCCCGTCGAAGGATCACATCGCCGCCCGAACGATGATGCACTCCGACCCGGAGACCTGGCAGGGCCTCATGCGCTGGACGGCCACCATCACCGGTGCGTTCCTCCGCGCCCAGCTCATGGCGGGCGCCAGTGCGGCCCAGCTCTTCGACTCCTGGGCCGGCGCTCTTTCGCTCGCCGACTACACCGCCAAGGTCGCCCCCGCCTCGGCCCTCGCGCTCTCGCGCGTGCACGGCCTGCAGTACACGGCTCCGGATGCAGCGACCCGCACTGTTCCGATCGTGCACTTCGGCGTCGGAACCGGCGAGCTGCTCGGCGCGATGCACGACGTCGGCGCCGACGTCATGGGCGTCGACTACCGGATCCCGCTCGATGAGGCCTCGCGCCGGCTCGGCGGAACCGTACCGCTGCAGGGCAACATCGACCCGGCGTTCCTCGCAGCCCCCTGGCCGGTGCTCGAGGCGCACGTGCTCGACGTGCTCGACCGGGGGCGGGCCGCGCCGTCGCACGTGCTGAACCTCGGCCACGGGGTGCCGCCCGACACGGATCCTGTGGTCATCACGCGTGTGGTGTCGTTCGTACACGACGTGGCGGGGGATGCCGCGGCTCGAGGCTCCGATGCCGACGCTGGCACGTCCGCGACGACATCCGCCGAGACCTCCACCTCCTGAGCGCCGTGCCCGCCGGCCAGAGCGTCGTCATCGTCGGTGCGGGAGTCGCCGGCCTCGTCGCCGCGCGCACACTCGCCCGAAAAGGGTTCCGGGTGACCGTTCTGGAGTCCTCTGCGACGCCCGGCGGCTGTGTCGCGACCCATGAGGTGGCGGGAGTCCGGCTCGACGCGGGAGCGGAGAGCTTCGCCACGAGGGGCGGCACCGTGGCGGCCCACCTGGCCGAGCTCGGCCTCGGCGGCGAGATCGTGGTGCCGAATCCGAAGGGCGCCTGGGTGCAGCTCGAGGGCGACGCGGCTCCCCTCCCGAGGAACACGGTGCTGGGCATCCCGGGTGTTCCCCTCGCGGATGAGGTGCGGCGCATCGTCGGCTGGTCGGGGGTGCTCCGCGCCCAACTCGACCGCTACATCCCGCTCGTGCGTGTCGGCAAGTCGAAGTCGCTCGGCGACCTCGTGCGGAGGCGGATGGGCCAGAAGGTGCTCGACAGGCTGGTCGCGCCCATCGTCTCGGGAGTGCACTCCGCCCACCCCGACCTCGTCGACGTGGAAGCCGTGGCGCCGGGGCTCCTCGCCGCGATGGGGGTGCAGGGGTCGCTGTCGGGCGCGGTGATGTCGCTGATCGCTCGGCGCGGTACGGCAACTGCAGGCGGCGGGCGACCGGCGGCCGCACCTGCAGATGCAGCGAGTGGACCGGGAGTCGCGGGCGTGGCGGGCGCGAAGGCGGGTTCGGCCGTGGGCGGCATCGACGGCGGCATGTTCCGCCTCGTCGAGGCGCTCGTCGCCGACTGTGTGCGATTCGGAGTCGACTTGCGTTTCGGCGTCGGCGTGCGGGAGCTCCGCCGCGTCGACATGTCACACGCCCGCGCCGCCCCCACGGACGCGCCGACGGAGCCGACGGACGGCCCCACAATGCTCCATGACGAGGCTCCTGGAGCAGACAGCGTTCCTTCGTCGGTCGAGTCGGGGGGCGTGTCGCGCGGCGAGGCGTCCGCCGAGTGGATGACCGTGCTCGACGACGGCTCGGTACTGGGCTCGCACGGGGTGATCGTCGCGGCCGGTTTCCGGGCGGCGCTCACGCTGCTCCACGGGATAGACGGGATAGACGGGATAAACGGGATAAACGGGGTCGACGGGCTGAGCGGGACCGCAGAGCTGAGCGGGACCACAGAGCTGAGCGGGACCGCCGGGCTGCGCGAGCAGACCTCGAGCCAGCGGTGGCCCGGTTCTTCGGCCGTCACCCTCGCGACCCTCGTGCTCGACGCCCCCGAACTCGATCGGGCACCACGCGGCACCGGTGTGCTCGTGGCCGAGGATGTCACGAGCGTCGGCGCGAAGGCTCTGACCCACGCGACCGCGAAGTGGGGATGGCTCGCCGCCGCCGCCGGCGAGGGCCGGCACGTCGTGCGCCTCTCCTATGGGCGGGGCGCACCCGCGACATCCGCCCCCGCGACATCCGCCCCCGCGACATCCGAATCCCGAACCCAGCCCCAGCAGCCCCAGCCCCAGCCCCAGCAGCCCCAGGCCCCCGTCGTCACCCGCGCCCAGGCCCTCCGCGACGCCTCCACACTGCTCGGCGTGCCACTCGCCGACAGCCAGGTTCGCGGATTCGCCCTCGTCGAATGGCGCGACTCGCTCGCCTTCGCGACGGGCGGGCACCGCGCGCGGGTCGATGCCGTGGTCGAAGCCGTGCACGAGCATCCGGGGCTCGAGGTCGTCGGAGCCTGGATTTCGGGCACGGGCCTCGCCTACGTCATCGACGGAGCCAAGGTCAAGGCCTCCGAGCTTGCTGCAAGTCTCCTCAGTTCATAGGGCTACGATTTACCAACAGGCAATTCACGACTGATCGGAGTAATCATGCGCGGAAAGCTGCTTTTCGTGGTCGGCATCGGTGCAGGTTATGTACTGGGTTCCCGGGCAGGCCGCCAGCGGTACGAGCAGATCAAGGCCGGCGCAGACAAGGTCTGGCAGTCGCAGCCCGTTCAGGCTGGCGTCAGCCAGGTTCAGGGGTTCGCCAACCAGCGACTGGACGCCGCTTCGGGAAGGATCGCCGACGGCGTGCGCAAGGGTCTCGGTGCGGTCCTGCGACTCGACAGGTCTGCCGCCAGTGCAGAGAAGAACTCCGCCCGAACCACCCCCGGTGCCCGGTCGGGTGCTTCGGGATCGGGAACCGGATCGGGTACCGTCGTTCCTCCGTTGACCGGTTTCGTCGAGTAGTCGGAAGATCACTGTGGCTGATCCTGACGCGACCTACACGAACCCTCGCAACCCGAAGACGAAGCAGTCACTCGCCGAACTGGTGACCGCGCTCCCGGGACTTCTCGTCGCGCTCGTCAAAGACGAGCTGACGCTTCTGAAGTCCGAGGTCGTCAGCCGTGTCTCGAAACTCGGCATCGGTGCCGGCCTCATCGCCGCGGCGCTCTTCCTGCTGTTCTTCGTCTTCGCGGTGCTCGTCGCGGCCGCGGTGCTCGGCATCGCGACCGCGCTGCCGGGCTGGCTGTCGGCGCTCATCGTGGCCGGTGCGCTGCTCGTCGTTGCGATCATCCTGATCCTGGTCGGCATCGCCCAGATCAAGAAGGGCGCGCCTCCCGTGCCCGAAGACACCATCGCCAGCCTGAAGAAGGACGTCAACGCAGTGAAGGGACTGGGTGAGACCCATGAGTGACAAGAAGGCGCTCAGCGCGGGCTCACGAACCGGAGCGGCGTCCAAGGCGGCAGCCTCTGCGCTGAAGAAGAACCAGCCGCCGAAGCCCGACAAGCCCGAGGACACCCGTTCGCACGAGCAGATCAAGACCGACGTCGCCAAGAACCGTGACAACCTCGCGCAGACCCTCGACGCGATCGAATTCAAACTGAACATCCCGAAGCGCGCCAAGTACGAGACGGCGCAGCTGAAGTCGAAGCTCGAGACCCTCCGTGAGGAGAACCCGGCTGCCCTGGTCGCCGGCATCGCGGGTGTCGCAGCGCTCCTCGGCACCGGCATCTTCTTCGGCGTGCGCTCAGCCATACGGCGCTGACACCCGCATCACCGCGACATCACCAGACCACACCACCAGACCACACCACCGCAGCGGGGGGCTCCCATCACGACCGGACGCGGGGGCGGCCGCTTCAGAGAGTAGACAATGACAGACCCAGCCCCCACGACCATCGCTTCGACATCCGAGCCGACGGGCGAGCTCGTCACCGCGTATGCACTCTGGGCGGTGTTCCGTCGTAACCCCGACGCCCCGTTCGAGATCGACGGGTACGACGTACCCTCGGTTGTCGGCGAACTGGATGACGCCGTGCTGAGCGTCGAGGGCGAAGACGTGACCGTGCGCGGCTTCTACGACGTCTCGGGGCTCCGCGCCGACGCCGACCTCATGGTCTGGATCCACGGCGAGACACCCGAGACCCTGCAGTGGGCCCTTCGCCAGCTCCGCCGGACGACCCTGTTGAAGAGCCTCCTCCCGGTGTGGAATGCCCTCGGCGTGCACCGCGACGCCGAGTTCAACAAGCGCCACATGCCCTCGTTCATGCTGGGTAAGCCGCCGCAGGGCTGGGTGACGGTGTACCCGTTCGTGCGCTCGTACGAGTGGTACCTGCTGCCCGAGGAGGAACGGAGCGCCATGCTCCGCGACCACGGCATGAAGGGTTCGGCGTTCCGGACGACGCTGGCCAACACCGTCGCGAGCTTCGCGCTCGGCGACTACGAGTGGATTCTCGCGCTCGAAGACGACGACCTGCTGAACCTGGTCGACATGATGAGAGACCTCAGGCAGACGGAAGCCCGCCGGCACGTTCGCGAAGAGGTTCCGTTCTACACGGGGCGCCGTATCGGCACCGCCGAGATCGTGGAGGTATTGCAGTGAGTGACGCAGCAGCAGTCGATCGGCCCGAACCGGTCGGCCCGGCCACCGACTCCGCCCCTGCGGCGGACCCGAACGCCTTCCCCGAGGGTGTCATCGTGCGAGCGGCGACCTCCGCCGCGGCATCCGGAGCCGAACATGTCGAGGAGGCCGTGGCCTACGACGCCATCCTGCTCGCCTCCTTCGGCGGGCCTGAGGGCCAGGACGACGTCATCCCCTTTCTCCGGAATGTGACACGCGGTCGCGGCATCCCCGACGAACGCCTCGAGGAGGTCGCCCACCACTACCGGGCATTCGGCGGAATCAGCCCGATCAATGAGCAGAACCGCGAGCTGAAGGCGGCTCTCGAGGCTGAACTCGCACGCCGCGGCATCGACCTGCCCGTGCTCTGGGGCAACCGCAACTGGGCGCCCTACCTGCCCGAGGCCCTCCGCGAGGCGAACGAGCGCGGGTTCACCAAGCTCATCGCGATCGGCACGAGCGCCTACAGCTCGTACTCCAGCTGCCGCCAGTACCGCGAGGACTATGCCAAGGCGCTGACCGAGACCGGGCTCGAGGGCACGCTGCAGATCGACAAGGTCCGCCAGTTCTTCGACCACCCCGGTTTCGTCGCACCCTTCATCGACGGCGTTTCGGCGGCCTACGACGAGATCGAGGCGGCCCTGCCCGGTATCGACCTGGGCTCCGAGGTCGAGGTGCTGTTCTCGACCCACTCGATCCCCTCGACGGATGCGGACCGCTCCGGCCCGCCCGAACGCGGTTTCGGCCCGGGCGGCGCCTACCAGGCCCAGCACCTGGCGGTGGCCGAAGTCGTCATGGAGGCGGTCGGCGTCGGCCGGTCATCCATGCCGAACTGGCAGCTCGTGTTCCAGAGCCGCAGTGGCCCGCCCACCCAGCCGTGGCTCGACCCCGACATCAACGACGCCATCGGCGAGCTTCCGGCCCGCGGCATCCGTGCTGTCGTGATCGTGCCGCTCGGCTTCGTGAGTGACCACATGGAAGTGAAGTGGGACCTCGACAAGGAGGCCACCGACACCGCGAACGAGAATGCGTTGTACAGTGTTCGCGTGCCGACGCCGGGAGTACACCAGCAGTACGTCAGCGGCCTCATCGACCTCGTTCTCGAGCGAGTGAACGGTGTGCCGACCGCCGACCGACCCTCCGTGACACCCCTCGGGCCCTGGTACGACGTCTGCCGCTCGGGATGCTGCGAGAACGTCCGGCTCGGCTTCCGACCCGCCCTCGCCGGTTTGGCCCCATGACCCGAAAGCTCAGAATCGCCACTCGTGGCAGCGCGCTCGCCCTGGCCCAGACCGGGATGATCGCGGCCGAACTGACCCGGTTGACCGGCGTCGAGGTCACCATCACGGTGGTGACGACCGAGGGCGACACCTCCCGGGCGTCGCTTGCGAGCATCGGCGGCACCGGCGTCTTCGCGAGTGCGCTCCGGGCATCCCTCGACGAAGGCGGTTGCGACCTGGTCGTGCACTCGCTGAAAGACCTGCCGACTGCCGCCTACCCGGGGCTGGTGATCGGTGCGGTGCCCCTCCGCGAGGATCCGCGCGATGCCCTCTGCTCCCGCGACGGATTGACTCTGGAGGAGCTTCCCGAGGGTTCCCGCGTCGGCACAGGGTCGCCCCGGCGGGTTGCGCAGCTGCTCAGTCTGAGACCGGATCTCCGCGTGATCGACATTAGAGGTAATGTCGACACCAGGTTGGCAAAGGTGTCGAGCGGGGAATTGGACGCTGTGGTGCTTGCTGCCGCCGGTCTCACTCGTCTGGGGAGACTTGACGCTGTGTCCGAATTCTTCGATCTCTCTGTCTGGCCTACTGCGCCCGGCCAGGGGGCGCTGGCGATCGAAGCGCGCGAGGAGGACAGCATTCCCGAACTCAACGAGATCCAGCACGACGGCACCCGCATCGGCATCGGAGCTGAACGGGCGGTGCTCGCAGCGCTCGAGGCGGGCTGCAGTGCGCCCATCGGCGCTTCGTCGACACTCGACGGCGACACTCTCACGCTCAACGCCGTCGTCTACAGTGCCGACGGATCGGCTGAGCTCGGCAGCACGCGGTCGGTGACGCTGGAATCCCCCGGCGACCTCGCGGCCCGGGAAGCCGCCGCGGTTGCCCTCGGCTCCGCAGTCGCCGCGCAACTCCTCTCGGACGGCGCGGACGAACTCGCAGAACTCGGGGCGGGCATCCGATGACCTCCCACACCGTTTCGCCGAAGCCCCTCGCGGGCTGGCGTATCCTCGTTCCCCGCGGAGGGCCCTGGGGGCATGGCGTCGCGTCAGACCTGAGGGCGGTCGGGGCTACGCCGATCGTCGCGCCGCTCATCAACTTCGCACCCACCGAAGACAGCGCGTCGCTCGAGAGTGCGCTGGAGCGTCTCGCGTCGGGCGCCTTCGACTGGCTCACGGTGACGAGCGCAACGACCGTCGACGTGCTCTCCGCCCACCAGGCACTCGTGCCGACCTCGACGCGCATCGCAGCCGTCGGGGAGACGACGGCCAGTGCCCTGACCTCGGCCGGCTACCGGGTCGACCTGGTACCGCTCGAAGACAATTCGGCAAAAGGCCTGCTCAGCGAGATGAAACAGTTCGAGGAGGCGGGAGCTTCGCTTCGCATCCTCACCCTCCGGAGCGAGATCGCGAAGCCCGTGCTGAGCCAGGGGCTCGTCCAACGCGGGCATTCCGTGGAGTCGGTCGTCGCCTACCGGACGATCGGCGTGCAGGTCGACCCGAACATCCGCGAAGAGGTGACCGCGGGCTTGATCAGGGCCATCCTCGTCACGTCGGGGAGTGTTGCCGAGCAGGTCCAACTGCAGTTGGGGCCTATTCCGGAGACCACAATCGTGGCGTGCATCGGCCCGGTGACGGCGCAGGATGCCCGCAGCTATGGCCTCCGTGTCGACCTCGTGGCAGCGGAAAGATCGGCGGAGTCGCTCATCGAGACCCTGATCGAGGCGGCGGGCGCGCTGCGCTGACGCGCGGACGGCGCCCGCCCAGCCGCGGAGCGTAGGGTTGGTGCATGACTTCCCACAGGAACGGCGCGCCTGCCGATCTGACTGTTCGACCGCGTCGTCTCCGCGCCACGCCGGCGATGCGCCGCCTCGTCTCCGAGACGCGGCTGCACCCCGCAGACCTGATCCTGCCCCTGTTCGTGCGGGAGGGAACCGATCCGCTGCCGATCAGCTCGATGCCGGGCATCACGCAGCACACCACCGAGAGTGTTCGAGCCGTCGTCAACGAAGCGGCCGATCTGGGGCTCGGCGGGGTGATGCTGTTCGGTGTTCCCGACTCGAAAGACGCGATCGGGTCGGGGGCGACAGACCCTGACGGCATCCTGAACCTGGCGACGCGGGTCGTCGCCGCGGAGGTCGGCGATGCTCTCGTCGTGCAGACCGACCTCTGCCTCGACGAGTTCACCGACCACGGCCACTGTGGTGTGCTCGATTCGGAGGGGCGGGTGGACAACGACGCGACCCTCCTGCGTTACCGCGACATGGCGGTCGCCCAGGCCGAGAGCGGCTCCGAGTTGGTCGGGCTGTCGGGCATGATGGATGGCCAGGTTGCCGCAGTGCGTGACGAACTCGATGCGCGCGGCTTCCAGGACACCGCGATCCTCGCCTACTCGGCAAAGTACGCATCGGCATTCTACGGACCGTTCCGCGAGGCGGTCGGTTCGACGCTGAAGGGCGACCGCAAGACCTACCAGCAGGATCCGGCGAACCGTCGTGAGGGCATGCGGGAGACACTCCTCGACCTCGAGCAGGGCGCGGACATCGTGATGGTGAAACCTGCCATGAGCTACCTCGACGTGCTCGCCGACGTTGCTGCTGTGTCACCCGTGCCGGTCTGGGCCTACCAGGTGTCCGGTGAGTACGCGATGATCGAAGCCGCTGCGGCCAACGGCTGGATCGACCGTGAGCGGGCCGTCTTCGAGTCGGTGACGGGCATCCGCCGTGCCGGAGCAGATGCTGTGCTGACCTACTTCGCGCCCGAGATCGCCCGCATCCTGCGCGAGCAGTGAACATATACCTCCACAGCTTTTGAAAGGCAGTTCCGTGTCTGAATCCGACGTTCTCTTCGCCCGTGCGAGCGTTTCCATCCCGGGCGGGGTCAACTCGCCGGTGCGCGCCTTCCGTTCAGTCGGCGGAACCCCTCGTTTCCTCGTGTCGGCCAAAGGCCCGCACGTCACGGATGCCGACGGCGTGGAATATGTCGACCTCGTCAACTCCTGGGGTCCGGCCATCCTCGGCCACGCCCATCCTGAGGTCGTTCAGGCGGTTCAGGATGCTGCGGCCAGGGGCCTCTCGTTCGGCGCATCGACCCCGGGTGAGACCGAGCTCGCCGAGGCCATCAGGGCGCGGGTCTCTGCAGCGGGCCTGTCGCCGGTCGAGAAGGTGAGGCTGGTGTCGACGGGCACGGAGGCCACGATGACAGCCATCCGCCTGGCTCGGGGTTTCACAGGCCGCGACCTGCTCGTCAAGTTCGCCGGCCACTACCACGGTCATTCCGACTCGCTCCTCGCCGAAGCCGGTTCGGGGCTCGCAACCCTCGCACTGCCGGCGTCGGCCGGAGTGACGGCCGCGAACGCTGCCCAGACTCTGGTACTGCCCTACAACGACCTCGATGCGGTGCGGGAGGTCTTCGCGGCCCACGAGGGTCGCATCGCCGCCGTCATCACCGAGGCCGCCGCCGCCAACATGGGCGTGGTCGCCCCCGATCCCGGTTTCAATGCCGCCCTCGCCGACATCGTGCATGAGAACGGCGCCCTCCTCATCATCGATGAGGTGCTCACCGGCTTCCGCGTGGGTCCCGCCGGGTGGTGGGGCCTGGACGTCGCCGCCCTGCCCTACCAGCCCGACCTCTTCACCTTCGGCAAGGTCGTCGGCGGGGGCATGCCTCTCGCCGCACTCGGCGGACGAGCCGACGTGATGGACCACCTCGCCCCCCTCGGCCCGGTCTACCAGGCGGGCACACTCTCCGGCAATCCGGTGGCCGTCGCTGCGGGCCTCGCCACCCTGCGCCTCGCCGACGCGGAGGTCTATCGGGCGCTCGACTCCACCGCGCTCGTGCTCTCGAACGCTGTGTCTGATGCGCTCGCGGCAGAGGGAGTCGCCCACTCGGTGCAACGTGCGGGCAACCTGTTCAGCTTCGCCTTCGGCGACTTCGCCGGCGGCGGGCCGCGAACATATGCAGAGGTCCAGGCGCAGGAATCGTTCCGTTATGCGCCGTTCTTCCACTCCATGCTCGACGCGGGGATCTCCCTGCCACCCTCGGTGTTCGAAGCGTGGTTCGTCTCGGCAGCGCTCGATGAGAACGCAATCGACCGCATCGTCTCGGCCCTCCCGGGCGCGGCACGTTCCGCTGCTGAGGTTTCCCCGGCAGACTAGGCGCATGGCAGTTCTGTTCGTGCATCCCGATCGGCTCGAGATCCGGTTGACGCGCGCCGAGAAGCTGATGTCGTTCCGTCGCGGCGACATCGAGGTGCCACTCGACAGCATCCGTTCGGCCGTTCTGACCGACGATCCGTGGATCTGGGTTCGCGGCATCCGTGCCCCGGGCACCGCGGTGCCGCTGACTCTCGCCGTGGGGTCGTGGAAGTTCCACGACGGCAAGGATTTCCTGCTGATCAAGGGCACCCGTACCTCGGTCGTCATCGACATCGACGGGGCGGAGTTCTCACGCGTCATCGTGACGACCCGGCATTCGCTCACGCTGCTTCGCGCGCTGAGGCTGCCGCCGGCTGAGGCTGCCGCGGCGACGGAGATCGCCGCGAACTAGGGATCCGACCTGGGTTCCGGCCAGTCGGGTGGGGGCAGTGGCCGAGGCCATGTCGTGCCATCGTCTCAGGCTCCTGTCTTCACGAGGCGGAGCCGGGGAGTTGCGGGGTACTCGGGCCGGCGCCGATCGCCGCGAGACTCGCTCGCGCGGCGTGCCACTCCTGCAGGGCCAGCTCCACCACCGGAGTGTCCGGCGGCAGCATGTCGAGGCTCCGCCGGTAGACGGGTAGGGCTTCCTCGTGTCGGCCGAGCGTCACGAGGAGCCGGGCCGTGAACAGGTGCGACCGGCCCGCGGATGCCCGGTCGCACAGTCGTTCGTACAACCGGGCGGCACGGGCGGAGCTGATCAGTGCCTCGGTTTCGAGGCCCAGATCGTCGAAGGCCCGTGCCCGCGACTCCGCGATCTCTGCGATGAGCGCATCGATGTCGAAGGCGGTCCGTGCTGCGAGATCGAGGGCGTCGTCGAGCGTTTCGAGACCGGTCGCGTCGCCGAACGCGCACTGGGCGATGCCGAGGAGGTGCAGCGCGTCGACCTCGGAGGAGGGATCCTCTGTGAGGAGCCGCGCCTGGTCGAGCGTGTGCTTCAGCACGTCGAGGCCGTCAGGATCGTCGTCGTCGAGCAGGAGCCGCCCGAGGGCGAGGCCGGAGCGCACGGCACCCCGGGCATCCCGTAGAGCGGAGGTCAGGCGCAGGGCGAGGCTCCACGATGCGTAGGCGGCCTCGTCGTCGTCTGCGAGCCGCTGGGCGTGCCCCAGCCAGAAGAGGATCTCTGCGTGCCCGACCGTGGTGGCTGGTGATACTGCATCGCCCGGAACGGTGTCGCCGGGCGCACCGCCGACATCGCCCGGCGACTGGTCGTACAGGCGGAGGAGTTCCGCCGCGGCTTCGTCGCCTCGTTCGGCGGAGACCAGTGCCCGGGCGAGCCTCAGCCGCAGCATCCGCAGATCCGGGTGCTCATCGAGATGCTCGGGGAACGGATGACCGGCCACGGGTCGTCCCGAGGAGTTCTGGGCCTCCGTCACGGCCATTCTCCATGCTTCGACCACACCCGCTCGAATGCCGAGCTCCTCGAGCAGCGAGGCGAGTGTCGCGCAGGCATCGACGACACCCTTGCTGTAGCGCAGTTCCAGATGCAGGGAGAGTGCCCGATCCGCATCGTCGAGCGCAACTCGGAGATCCGCGGACTGTTGGAGCACCCGCGCCCGCATCAGGAGCGCCCTCGCCCGCATCGCTCGATCGAGGTCGTGACGCAACAGCCGGTCGAGCGTCGCCCTCGCCCAGGCGGGCTGAGCGGTGTTCAGCTGGGCATGTGCGAGCAGGGCCAGGGGGCGTTGCACGATGGTGCTGTCGGGATCGTGGCCGCAGAGGGCCACAGCGGCGAGAAGATAGCCGATCGCCTCCTCGGAGCGACCTTCCCTGAGACGCAGTTCACCGAGGGCGTTCAGCACGCCCCGTTCGGCATCGGCGTCGAATTCGCCATCGCGGAGGAGTGTGAGGGCGCGCTCGAGATCTCCGCTCCGGCGCTGGGGAGGCACACCGAACATCAGCAGCCCGAGCTCGAGTTCCACGTCGGCGAGATCCTGTCGACCGTCGGCGACCAGCAGCCCGACGCGAGAGGAGGCGAGTTCCTCGGCGAGTGTGAGGTCGCCCTGCTCGATGGCCAGCCGGATCTCGAGGTCGAGGAGCGCGCATCTGGTCACCGAGACAGAATCGCCGACGCTGGTCGGCCGGGTGCCGCCGGGTCCTCGGGCCGTGTCGGTGGTACCCGCGATGCCGAAGGTGCCTGCGGTATCTGCGGTGCGGACTGTGTCAGCCGTACCGGCTGTGCCAGAGGTGCCAGAGGTGCCGACCTCCGTACCGGGGCCGGCAGCGCCACTCGCACTGCCCCGGGAGATCGTCTTGCCGGGCCGGGCGGCTCCTGTGACGAGGTCGTCGAAGGCCGGGTGCTCGGATCCACCCACTTCCGGGTGCGGTCGATCGAGGGTTCGAGAGCTGCCACGCTGCGATCTCCGCCGCGCGCGCGCCGGGCCCCGAAGGTCGGCCACCGGCGGGAGGCTCCGCTCCGCCTCTTCCCGGTCGAGCAGGTCATGGGCCTGCCGGAGTGCGGCTCGGGCCCCGACCGGATCCTCTACGCTCGCCCGTTCCTTTGCGACCTGCAGCCAGTCTGCGCTGGTCAGGGTGCTGCGCTCCTCACCCCACCAGGGCGTCGTTGCGAGGTCGAGCCCGGCGGTGCTGCCCGTCGGCTGTGACGGTGACGGGGCAGTCTCGCCGCCCCCATCCCGGCGCGCAAGAGCCTCGCAGCGGATGTCGCTCCGTGCCTCGGCGCGCGCCAACTGGTCATCGAAGGAGCGGGTGCCGTTCCTCGTGTCGAAGGCGGTGGCTCGTCGCGCAGCAGCTCCCCAGCAGGCATCCCCCAGCACCTCTGCCGTGACCGGGGTGACGAGCTGCCCCCACACGTCGACGAGCGCCGGATGCTCCGCCGCCGTGATCCGTCGGTCGGCGCCCGTCGTGCCGGGTCCTCGCTCGCCGGAACCCGATGCGTCGGAACCCGATGCGACGGAACCCGACGCGACGGTGCCGGTCGCCGCCTCGCAGATGGCATCGAGGAGCTCACCGATCACCAGCAGCGCATCGAACGACGAGCGCTCGTCGAGCGGATCTGCGGCGAGCCAGTGCAGGTGCCGTTCCGCCAGAAGAAGCCCTCGCTCGAGACTGCCGCTCTCGAGCAGGAACCGGAGGTGCAACACGAGGGTACCGAGCTGTCCCGGCTCGTTCCGCAGCATGTCGTAGCCGCGCAGGTGCTCGAGGTACGCGTCGGAGAGCTGGCCTCGCGCAAGCAGGGGCAACAGCGACTCGGCTATCCGCCGCCCCGGTGAGAACGCACCACGCACCCGGAGAAGTGGGTGCTCGGCAGGGTGACCTGCGTCGCTCCCGCCGACGGCGCCGCCGTCGGTCGCTGTCCTGTTGTGGTCGTGGAGGAGCTGCTTCAGGCGTGTCCGCTGCTCGCTCGCCTGACGCTCCCGGCCGCAGCTGTCGAAGGCCTCCGCCCTCGCCGCGGTGAGCAGGATGTCGCCCTCCCTCTGGGACTGCTCGGTGTGCGGCATCCGCTCGACGCGTTCGATGAGCAGTTCCCGGAGCTCATCGAGTGACTCGTCGATGGTTTCGAGGGAGTGGACGGTGCTGGAAGCGAGCGCCGGCGGGATGGCCGCAAATTCGACAGCCAGGTCAACGGTCATCCCGGCTTCGATCGCGGATGCCTCAGCACTTCCGAGCGCGGCCGGGAACTCATCCGAGTCTTCGAGGTGCCTGTCGAGACACCACTCCATATTCGTGAGAAGGTCTTGGGTGTTGCCTGTCCGGGCGGACGACGCGACGATCCGGAGTCGAGCTCTGTAGAGCAGGGACTCGTCGTCGGACAGCCCCGCGACGCGCGTCGCCTCATCGAACAGCGCGCGCTGAAGGGCTCCCCCGGGAAGGCGGTCACCTTCGCGGAGGAGTCGTTCTGCGTGCTTTTCATACTGCATGGAAGGGGGAGTCTCACCCGTCTTTCGTACTCAGGATCGTCGGGCAGATGAGTGTGGGCACTGCCGTGGCGCGAATGTCAGTAGGGGAGTCGGCCGAGGGACTGTCCCGAGTTCCAGCGGGTGCTGGGAGGAAGGGTCGGCTCGGTACCGCCGGTTCGGGCACCCACGGGTGGGGCAGGGTTCGGTGAAGAGGCGGCAGGCACCGTCTCCCGTTCGCCCTGAGGTTCGGGTGTGGGCACGGTGTCTCGACTCCGACTCCGCTTCGGCTTCGGCGCCGAAGTGGTGCGGCCCGGCAGGCCCTGCCTCTGGCGCGGGGGTCGGCGCCGTGTGGATGCTCCACCCAGCTCTCCGCCCTCTGCCGGGTCTGCGCTGTCGTCGCCGATGGGACCAGCGCTGCCTGGGGCTGCCACAGCCACCGGCGGGGGCTGTCTGAGTGAGAAGCGAGCTCGCGGCTCGGGAACCACCTCGGGGGCCACCTCGGGCAGGAGGTCCGGCCCGCGCCGCGATGCATCTCGCTCACCGAATGCCCGTGCAGGGGATGGTGGAGGGGCAGGAGAGGGCGCCGGGGCGGGAGCAGGTGCCGGGGTGGGAGCAGCCGCCGTGGCCGGGGCTTCCGGCTCCGTGGTCTCCGGCGCGAAGGACGACCGCCGGAGAGGGCTGGTCGATTCTCCCTTCGCGACACCAGCGTCGAACGGCACTCGCTCCGAGAGGGTTCCGGCCAGAGCCACGGCACGTTCCACCGGCCCGCTTCCGAGCAGGGCCCTCCAGAGCGTGGCGATCAGCGCCATCGCGGCCAGCACGGCGGCAAGTGCCAGTGACGTTCCGAATTCGGCCGAGACCCCGGAAGCGCGGGAGCTGACCAGAGTCCAGCCGTCGTCGACCGCCCTCGGTGCGAGTAGGAGTGCGGCGAAGAGCGCTGTCGATGTCGTCAGGGCGAGGGACCCGAGCGCACTGAGGGGAAGTGCGATCCAACGGAGCGTCCGCGCGACAAGCAGGCAGAGGGCCAACAGGGTGAGCGCGACCGCCGTGGCCCCGAGAATGTCGACGGCCCCCGCAGTGTCGACGCGCAGCGCAGAGCCCGCCGTCGTCGGTGCGGAAGGGAAGAGCGATCCGAGGATCTGGTATCCGCGGCTCCCCGGGTCGAAGCCGCGGTCGACCAGGAGTGAGAGACCCGCAGCGAGTGCACAGCAGATCCCTCCCGCGGCGAACAGCGCGAAGGGCCGCCACAGGCGAGCCTCGGCCATCCGCCCTATCGCCAGCCCCGCGAGGAATGGAGCACACCAGGTGAGCACGGGGAAGGCGCCCGAGGTGATCAGGAGCACGGACTCCCGGAGGAGGACGGACAGGTTCTGGCCGCCGACTCCGTTCTGGCCGGCGGCACCTGTCGGACTGGTGGCCCAGATCATCAGTGCGGCGTTGCAGGCAGGGAGAACGAGGATGCCCGCACCGGCGATCGCGAAAAGGCTTCGTGCGCGTAGTCTCCCCAGAAAGAGAGCGAGGAAGGTGAGCGCTCCGAGCATCTGCAGCATCACCGCCGGCTGGGTGACGATGCTCTCGGCAGGCGTGCCGCCACCGCCCGCAGCACCGCCCGCGATGGCGCCGCCCGCAGCACCGCCCGCGATGGCGCCGCCCGCGAAGAGCACGCCGGCCCGAACGGCGATCCGCAGCGGCCCACCCGGCCCCCCTCCCATCAGCCGGGAGGCCGAGGCGCCGGCAACCAGCACGAACAACGCCGTCGTGACGAGAGCGAGCAGCCCACTGATATGGACCGCTCCGGCATCCAGGGCTCCGGCATCCAGAACACGGGCATCCACAGCTCCGGACTCTGCAGCCCCGGCAGCCCCGCCGCCACCCACCACTGCGCCGAGGGCCGGTACGAGCACCCCGATCACGAGACCGACGACGGCCAGGCCACGAGCCGCGTCGACCCCGATCATCCGACCATCGTGGCCGAACAGGCGCACCGGAGTGCGCCGCAACCAGCTGTCGACCTCGAAGCCCTCAGAGCCCGCGGAGTCTTCGGAGCGTTCCGGGCGTTCGGAGCTGTCCGGACGTGCCGGACGTGCCGGACGTTCCGGACGTGCCGGACGTTCCGGGCGTTCCGCTCGCGGGCGCACAACGGCCACTCCGACGGAGTAGGCGCCGGTCTCCGGGCTGCGGTGCTCGCGACCCCGCGGGCGCGTTGCGGTGCTCGACATGCGGGTGTCCTTCTTCTCGTGATCGGTCCCACTGCAGAGGCTAGGGGAAACACCAGTCTAATCTGACGTTTACTCAGTTGTCTCTCAGTCGTGGTCGCGGCGGCAGTGGTGCTTTACGGTTGAGGCATGACGCAGATCGAGACGCCGCAGACGGAGAACTCGCCCGCGCCGTTCGTGCCGCGCTCCGCCAGAGCGCTCCCCATTCCCGAGCGTCGCCGCGCGTCGTTCGAAGTGGTGCTCGACAACGTCTTCTTCTTCCTTGGTGCGCTCGCCGCGGGCTGGCTCGCCTACCTGGTGCTCTCAGAGACCTTCAGCCGGGGGCTCCAGTACGTCTGGTTCCTGCTCGTCTTCTGGTTGTTGCTCGCGTATCTGCTGCTGCCGCGCATCCACAGCATGCTGACGCTCATCTACGTGCCCGACTACTTCATCGGGCGGGCCCGCACGCACGAGGGGCTGCTCGGCGATCCGGTCAATCTCGCGCTCTTCGGCACGGAGGCTCAGCTGCACACCGCGATGCTGGCCGCCGGATGGCACAAAGCCGACGAGGTCGGCTTCCGCAGCGCGCTCCGAATCGTGTCGTCGACGATCTTCCGCCGCAGCTACTCCGATGCGCCCGTGAGCCCGCTCTACCTCTTCGGAAACATCCAGGACTTCACCTACCAGCAGGAGGTGGCGGGTAATCCTGCCAAGCGTCACCATGTGCGGTTCTGGAAGACCCCTCCGGGCTGGTTGCTCCCCGGCGGGTACTCGGCCGAGTGGATGGCCGCGGGAACGTACGACCGCAACGTCGGGCTCTCCCTCTTCACCCTGCAGGTCACGCACCGCATCGAGCGCGAGACCGACATCGAGCGCGACCACATCGTGACCACGCTCGAACAGGCGAATCCGCGGGGCGTCTTCACGGTCATCCGCAATTTCTCCACGGGGTACCACGCCGTGAACGGCGGGGGCGACGCGATCACGACAGACGGCGATCTGCCGATCATCGACCTGCGTGCAGTGGAGCCATCGGCCGAGGGCGCCCGGAGCGCCGCTGAGGTCGATTCGACGGGCATGCCGGCAGATGCCCTGCTGCTCGGCCAGAACGTCATCGAGACGGCGCGCGACTCCGGATCGTCGAACCGCGTGAAGCGGCCGATCTCGATCTACGTGAGCTACCTGCTGATGGTGGTTCGCGGTGCGATCGGCGCGGGCTCGGTGGTCGCCGTGCTCACGGCCTGGGCCGATTCCATCAAGACGGTGACGATCGAGCTGCCGGTGGGCCCGGATGTCGACTCGCGCGACCTCGCGAACATCGTTCTCTGGATCGTGATCGGTGGCGCGATCATCGCCTATGTGGTCTACCTGCTGCTCGCCCAGCTGGTCTTCGCGGGGTTCAACTGGGCCCGATTCCTGGTGCTCGGAGTAAGCCTGCTGGGTGCTGGAACGGTGGCGATCGACTACTTCACGAACGGTACGGCGATCACGCTCACGACGGGACTGGTGAATCTCTCGTTCGACATTCTCGTGCTGTTCTCGCTGTCTTCCGCCGACGCCAGGGTCTTCGCGCGCCAGCGCCGCATTCGGCGGAGGGCCGCGCGTGAGACGCGCCGTGCCGCCGGCGTTCTTGTCGGCCAGAAGGAACTCGCCGCCTGAGCGCACCGATTTCTTCGACCGACGACACCACGCGCGTCAGTTCAGGGGGCGGGTACCGCCCGGCAGCTCGCCGTTCGCATAGAGGCTGATGGCGAGGTCGGCGAGAGCCGTGAGGGCGACGCGCTGGGTCCAGGGGCCGTAGGAGATGCGCGCGACACCGAGCTTCTCGAGGGTGGCGGGGGCGAGGGAGCCGGGAACGTTGATGACGCTGACACGTTGCTGGCCGAGGCCCTCGACGAGGCGCTCGACGGTGGTGAGGTCGAGCCTGCCGGGCACGAAGACGCAGGCGGCGCCCGCGTCGAGGAAGGCGCGGCCACGCGCGATGGCGTCGGCGACGACCTCGTCGTGGGGGCGGTCGCCGGCCTTGACGAAGGCGTCGGTGCGGGCATTCAGCACGAAGTTCACGTTCTCTGACGAAGCAGCGGCAACCACAGCTGAGACGGCGGCGACCGCTTCGTCGAACGGCTTCATCTGGTCTTCGAGGTTGGCGCCGACGATGCCGACTCCGATCGCCTTGCGGACGGTCTCCCCGGGGGCGCCATAGCCGGCCTCGAGATCTGCGCTCACGGGCAACGTGGTCGAGGCGGCGATGCGGCCGACCATGTCGATCATCAGCTCGACGGGGATGTTCTCACCGTCGTCGTAGCCGTAGAGCGCGGCGATGCTGTGGCTGGCGGTGGCCAGCGCGGTGGTCTCGGGGATGTCGGCGATGGCGCGGGCGCTGATCACATCCCATACGTTCACCACCGTCAGGATCTCGGGGGAGGTGTGCAGACGGAGCAGTTCGTCAGCTTTGGACTGAAGGGAGAGGGTCATGGCTTCAGCCTAGATCGGCCGGCCACAACAGGCTCAGGGGGTTGCGGCACCTGTGTGGAACTCGCAGAAGATGGAGGCTGTGGACGAGCAGTCAGTGCACACCACGAGCTGGGTGCGGCACGCCGGGTCGAGACAGTTCTGCATACGGCTGGTGGATGCTCCGCAGCGGTGACACGAACCGATCGGCCGGGCATCCGGTGTGAAGTCCACCGACATCCGGTCGTCGAACACATACAGCGAGCCCTTCCAGAGCCCCGAGTCGCCGTATGTCTCGCCGTAGCGCACTATGCCGCCGTCGAGTTGGTAGACGTTCGAGAATCCGCGCGACACCATCAGCGACGAAAGCACCTCGCAGCGGATCCCGCCCGTGCAGTACGTCACCACGGTCTTGTCCTTGAGGTGGTCGTAGGCTCCGCTGTCGAGCTCCGCGACGAAATCGCGGGTGTTGGCCACGGCGGGAACGACCGCGCCCTCGAACCGGCCGATCTCCGCCTCGAACGAGTTGCGCCCGTCGAAGAACACCACGTCGTCGCCGGCATCGCGCTGCTGGTCGACGAGGGTGTGCAGCTCGGGCGGCGACAGGCGGATTCCGCCGCCGACGACACCCCGATCATCCACCCGCAGCTCGCCGGGGGCGCCGAAGCTGACGATCTCATCACGCACCTTCACGCTCAACCGGGGAAAGTCGAGGGAGAGACCTGTGCCATCGAGCCCCGTGCCTTCACTCCACTTCACATCGACGCCTTTGAAGGCGGGGTACTCGCGTGTCTTCCGCAGGTATTTCTTCACCGCATCGAGCTCGCCCCCGAGCGTCGCGTTGATGCCCTGCGACGACAGCAGGATGCGGCCCCGGAGCCCCAGGCTCTCGCAGAGGTCGCGCTGCCAGAGGCGCAGCGCATCAGGATCGGCCAGCGGCGCGAACACGTAGAACAGGATGATCTTCGAAACGGCCACGCCCCGATTTTACGGTCTCCGGATGCCCGGGGTGTGGCCGGGCATCCGGAATCAGAGCCAGCCGCGCTTCTTGAACGCGAAGTACAGCGCCACGCCCGATCCGAGCATCAGAGCGAGCGCGAAGGGGTAGCCGAGGGGCCACTGCAGCTCGGGCATGTTCGCGAAGTTCATCCCGTAGATCGCCGCCACCAGGGTGGGTGCGAACAGCACTGCGGCCCACGACGAGATCTTCTTCACCTGCTCGCCCTGCGCCAGGCTCGTCTCTGTCATGCGCGTCATCTCGTCGTTCTGGCGTTCTGCAATCAGAGTCGAGTGCACGGTCAGTGCGTTCTCGAGGAGCGATCGGAAGGAATCCGTGCGATCGGTGATGCGCGTTGCATGGTCGGCCACGTCGCGATAGTGCCGTTTGATCTCGAGTTCGGAGTCGCCCTCGAGCCCGTCGACGACCCGGGCGAGCATGTCGACGAGTGGCCGGGTCGCGCGCTGGAACGAGATCACCTCACGCAGCAGGTCGTAGATGCGTTTCGACACGGCGCGGTCGCCGTTGAAGAGTTGGTCCTCGATCTCGTCGATGTCGTTCTCGAGGCCCGCCAGAACGGGCGCGTACTCGTCGACGACCAGGTCGAGGATGCCGTACACAATGGTGTGAGGACCCTCAGCGAGCAGCTGCGGGCGCTCCTCGAGTCGCTTCCGCACCGCGGCTATCTCGGGAAAGTCGGAGTGGTTCACCGATACGACGAAGTCCTTCCCCATGAAGATGTGCACCTCGCCGAACTTCACTTTCTCGACGTCGTCGAGGTAGTGGGCGGGCCGCAGCACAATGAAGAGCGTCTCCCCGTAGCGCTCGAGCTTCGCGCGCTGGTGCCCGGTGAGGGCGTCCTCCACGGCGAGGTGGTGGAGGCCCAGCTCGTCGGCGACGGCCTGGAGTTCCGTCTTGTCGGGGTGGCTCAGGTCGATCCACGCGACACCGTGGTGCTCTCGCAACACTTCGAAGGTCTCGTCGAGGGTCTTCGGTTCGACGACCCGGCGGCCGTCGACGTAGACCGCGTTGTCTGTGATGGTCACTGGATGCCCGTCTCGTGGTCGTTCGTGCAGTGGGGGTGTGCGGTGGCAGGCCCGTCCCTCATTCTGCGCCGGGAAGCTGCATGCCGCGCGCTTCGAGCACAGCCATGGCGGCGCTGTGCCCGCCGAGCCCGCTCACCGCGCCTCCCCGCCGGGAACCGGAACCGCAGAGCAGGATGTTCCCAAGCGCCGTCGCGACGCCCCACCGCTCGGCGGGCGTGTCGAGCGGTTCGTCGTCGTCGGCCCAGGGCCAGGAGAGCGGGCCGTGGAAGATGTTGCCCCCGGGCATCCTGAGCGCATGCTCGAGATCGAGCGTGGTCTTCGTCTCGATACACGGTTCGCCCGCGGCATCCAGCGCCAGGCAGTTCTCGATCGGTTCGGCGAGCACGCTGTTCAGCGACGCGAGCACGGCCGCCTGGATCTCGGCGCGGAAGGCGTCGTTCGTGGCCTCGGTGACCAATCGGTGCGGAACATGCAACGCGAACACCGTGAGGGTCTGGGCCCCGGATGCCTGCAACTCGGCAGACAGGATGCTCGGATCGGTGAGCGAATGGCAGTAGATCTCGGCAGGGAGTGGATCGGGTAGAGCGCCGCCGGCCGCCGCGCGATGGGCGTCGTCGAGCTGCTGGTACCCCTCGTTGATGTGGAAGGTTCCACCGAACGCCGCTTCAGGGGTGACCGTCTCGTCGCGGAGCCGCGGCAGGCGTGTCAGCAGCAGGTTCACCTTGGCCTGGGCGCCCTCCGGCGCTTCGCGACCGGCTCTGGTTCCGGTTCCGGACCCGGCCCCTGCCTCTGTTCTGGCCCCGGCCCCGGTCGGAGGGAGGCCGTCGGCGAGCAGGCCGTCGAGCACGGCGGGGGCGACGTTCGCGAGAACGGTTCCCGCATGCACAGAGGTGGAGCGGAGGGTGGCGGCGGGGCCCGCGGGCGCGCGGTACGTCACCACGCCGCCGGGCGACACCGCAATGACCTCGGCGTTCGTCACGACGGTGGCTCCGGCATCCAGAGCCGCCTTCAGCAGTGCCGCCGAGACCGCGCCCATTCCGCCGACCGGAACGTCCCAGTCGCCGGTTCCGCCGCCGATCAGGTGGTAGAGGAAGCAGATGTTCTGGGCCAGATCCGCGTCGTGGGCCCGGGCGAATGTGCCGATCAGCGCGTCGGTCAGCACCACCCCGCGCACCGTGTCGTTCTGGAGGTGCGCCTCGATGACCTCGCCGATCGGGCGTTCGACCACAGCGTTCCAGACGAGCGGTGCTCCCGCGTCGACGACCTGCGCCCGGAGCTCCGAACGGCGCCGGAGCGGCCGGGTCAGGGTGGGCCAGAGCTGGCGCGCGAGCGAGGCGCAGTGCTCGTAGAACTCGGCGAAGAGCGCCGTGTCGGCACCTGCCCCGATGGAGGCGAACGAGGCGGCCGTGGCCGCGGCATCCCCGGTGTCGACGAGGAGGCCGCGATCGGTGCCGGGCACGGGGGTGTACGACGAGAAACGCCGCCTGATCAGCGTGATGTCGAGTCCGAGATCGTCGATGATCTGCGGGGGGAGCAGGCTCACGAGGTACGAGTACCGGGAGAGGCGGGCATCCATTCCGTCGAACGGCGACGCCGAGACCGCCGCGCCGCCGACGTCGGGCAGGCGTTCGAGAACGGTGACGGAGAGGCCCGCGCGGGCGAGGTAGGCCGCCGCGACGAGCCCGTTGTGCCCGCCGCCGACGATGGCGACGTCGACGGACTCACCGAGGGCATCGGCGGCTTCGTCACTGTGCGCGCCGACGGCGTCGTCGGGGAGTGGATGATCGGTCATCCCTGAAGCATACGGATCCGGCCATCTCGCGCTAGGGTGTTCGCATGCACAGTCGTTGGTATGCGTATTTCGAGTTGGCTCCGGGAGGGCCGACGCTGTAATCGCGCACACCACCTTCCAGAGCCAACGGGCAGAGACAACAGTCTCTGCCTTTCGCCATTAATGGCGGGTTGGCTGAGGAAGCTGCTCGCCGGAACGGAACCGTTTCATGAGCACCACCGAAGACCTGCGCGTCACCCGCTTCGCACCGCTGCCGACGCCCCTGGAGCTCCGGAGCGAGCTGCCGCTCTCGCCCGCGCAGTCCGAGCTCGTGTCGAGCTCGAGGGCAGAGATCGAGGCGATCCTCCGCGGCGACGACCCGCGCCTGCTGCTCGTCGTCGGGCCGTGTTCGGTGCACGATCCGGATGCCGCACTCGAGTACGCACGCCGCCTCGCCCCGCTCGCCGCGTCCCTCGCGGACTCCGTGCTGATCGTGATGCGGGTGTACTTCGAGAAGCCCCGGTCGACGGGCGGATGGAAGGGTCTCATCAACGATCCGTACCTGGATGGAACGCACCGGGTGGCCGATGGACTCCGCATTGCGCGGTTGCTGCTGCGCGACATCCTCGACCTCGGACTGCCGGTGGGATGCGAGTTCCTCGAGCCGACGAGCCCGCAGTACATCGCGGATGCGGTCAGCTGGGGGGCGATCGGGGCGCGCACGACGGAGAGCCAGATCCACCGCCAGCTCGCCTCGGGTCTCTCCATGCCGGTCGGGTTCAAGAACGCGACCGACGGCGACGTGCAGGTGGCGGTCGACGGCTGCGTGTCGTCGGCCGAGCCGCACGTCTTCTTCGGAATCGACGAGCTCGGGATGGCTGCGGCCGTGGAGACGACCGGCAACGCGGCGGGTCACGTGATCCTCCGTGGCGGACGCGGCGGGCCCAACTCGGCGTCGGCGTCGGTTGCGGCGGCGTCGGCGCTGCTCGCCCGGGCCGGTCTGCCAGCCCGCGTGATCGTGGACGCCAGCCATGCCAACAGCGGCAAGGACCACGTGCGCCAGGTCTCGGTCGTGCGGGAGCTCGCCGCCCAGGTGGCCGCGGGCGACGCGATCTCGGGGATCATGATGGAGAGCTTCCTGGTCGGCGGCGCGCAGAAGCTCGATGCGGCCGCGGGTGCTGAGGGTGCGGGCACGCTCGTCTACGGCCAGAGCGTCACCGATGCGTGCATCGACTGGGACACGACGGCCGTGCTGCTGCGGGAAGTCGCGTCCGCGGCCTCTGCCCGCGCCCCCCGCGCCCCCCACGCCTACGCCCGGGCGGTGGCCGTCTGATCGAGTGGGCAGTTCGGGCCCCGTGATTGCGGTTGCAGGGCCCGAACTGCCCACTCGATTGAGCGTGTCGGTTGAGGAGGGCGGCGTGGGGGCGCGGGGGGCGCGGGGCGGCGGCGGAGGTCGCGAGTGTCGGCGGGGCGAACTAGGGTGGCGGCAGGATGGATGCCCTGCTCGCCGATACGCGGCCCCTCACGACGACGTACGCGCCCGCGCGCCCGGTGAACCTCCGCCAGACGGTCGGTCCGCTGCTGCGGGGTGTTCACGAGCCGACGATGCGCCTCACTCCGAACGGGTTCTGGCGCATCATCCGCTCGCCTGAGGGAACCGCGACGCTGCACGCAGAGGCGCGTGCGGGCGGCCGGGTGGAGGCGACCGCCTGGGGCGCGGGTGCAGGGTGGGCTCTGGATGCTCTGCCCGGCCTGCTGGGCGACGGCGACGACTGGAGCGGGTTCGACCTGGAACGCATCCCGCCGCTGGCCGAGGTGCGGAGGCGGCATCCGGGCCTCTGGCTCACCTCGACGGCGCTCGTGTTCGAGTCGCTGGTGCCGAGCATCCTGGAGCAGAAGGTCACGACGATCGAGGCCCGTCGGGCGTGGCGTTACCTCGTTGCGAAGTACGGCGAGATCCCGCCTGGCCCTGCGCCCGAGGGGATGCGGGTGCAGCCGAGCCCGCGGCAGTGGCAGCTCGTGCCGTCGTGGGAGTGGCACCGCGCAGGGGTGGGACCGAACCGGTCCCGTGCGGTGCTGGCGGCGGCCGCGGTCGCCGCGGGGCTCGACCGGCTCGCGCCTGCCGGCCCGCCCGCCGGCCCGCCCGCCGGCCCGGGTGGCACTCGAGCCGCGGGGTACGACGGTGTGCTCGAGAAACTCCAGACCGTGCACGGCATCGGCCCGTGGACGGCCGCCGAGACGAGCCAACGCTCCCACGGGCATCCTGACGCCGTGAGTGTCGGCGACTTCCATCTGGCCGCACACGTGGGCTGGGTGCTCATCGGCGAACCGGTGGACGACGAGGGGATGCTCGAGCTGCTGGAGCCCTGGCGCGGACACCGCCAGCGCCTGGTCCGTCTGATCCTCGCGAGCGGGGTGCCGAAGCCGAAGTTCGGGCCGCGCGCCACGATCCAGGATCACCGCTGGCACTGAGGCGTGTCCCCCGATCGTTCGTCGGCCGCGCAGCGTTAGGGTCGGAGCATGGTCGACCAGAAGTCCGATGATCGTGTGGCCGATGCGGCTCCGGATGCCGCGGACGACGACGTGGTGCGCGCGGACCAGGCCGGGGCGACCACCGTCGGCGACCAGGGCGATTCGGGCGATTCGGGCGACCTCGCGGGCCTCGGCGCGGAGGCCGTGGTGCTGGTGCGCACCTGGTTGCACGAGGACGCGCCGCGTACCGGCGCCGCTTCGGGTGAGGCGTCCGGCAGAAGTGCCGATGCGGCTGGCAGGGCCCCCGACTCTCCGGCCGCCCGGCTCGTCGGCCTGCTCCGCGAACCCGACGGTCTCGCCTTCGCCGTCGAGTTCGTCGACGGTGTCGTCCGCCCCGACGACAACGCTGTGGCCGCAGGCAACCTCGAACGCCTCAGTTCCCGGGTACCCGAGTCGCTTCCGGCGCGCCTGCGGTCAGCCATCCGCGTGGGAAGCACCGTGGGCGAGGCGCTTCCGTGGGCTGTCGTTCCCCCGTCGGCGCGCCTGCTGCGCCGGATGGTCGCGCCCCTCATCGCCGACGCGACCCCGTCGAAGCTGGGCGAGACGATGGCGCGTCTCACCGCCGACGGTTCACGCGTGAACCTCGCCCCGGTGGGCGAGCCGGTGCTCGGCGAGGCCGGTGCCGCCCGGTGCCGGGCCGCAGTGAGCGCTCTTCTTGCGCGCGATGACGTGGACCACGTGCTGATGGCCCTGCCCTCGATCGCGGACGGCCGCGCGCTCTGGGATTTCGACGAGACGGTCGAGCGGGTGGCGGAAGCTCTCGTCCCACTGTACGAACAGGCTCTGCCGAGGGAAGACCGCCGAACGGGGGCGGTCTTCCTCACCCTCGACTTCGAGGAGCCCCATCAGCTCGAGCTGGCGGCCGCGGTCTTCCAGAGCATCCTCTCCCGTGCCGAATTCCGTGGGCTCGAGGCCGGGATCACGCTCCCGGTCGGACTGCCCGGCGCGCTCACAGTGCTGGACCGACTGCAGCAGTGGGCGAGCGCGCGGGTCGAAGCGGGCGGCGCGGGCACCACGGTTCGGGTGGTGCAGAAGCATCCGAGCTCCCCAAGCGCCGGCGGCGCCGCCCTCGAGAGCCTGCTCGCCGCCGCGCTGACGGCACAGGATTCGGATGCGGTGCGGATCGTCATCGCGCGCTGCAGCCTGTTCGAGACCGCCTTCGCGTGGCTGCTCGCCGAGCGACGGGGCGTGGCCGACCGGCTCGCTGTCGAGCTGGAGTCCGGCACATCCGCGAGGCTTCGTGCGGCGGTCCGCGGGAGTGTCGGCAACGTGCTGCTGCACGCACCCGTTGTACATCCACGCGAGTTCGCAGCTGTGACCGACTACCTCATCGACCGACTCGGCGAGGCCGCCGGCGACGGGAATCAGCTGGCGTCGGCATTCGATCCCGAAGTCGACCAGCACGTGTTCGTGAGGGAGCGCGACAGGTTCCTCGCGTCGCAGCGCAGTTCGGGGCCGGCGGGTTCGCGGGAGGATTCCGAGGGTGTCGCGGGCGCCGCTCACCCCGATGGCTCTCTCCCGGCCGATCGGGAGCGAGCCCGCCGCATCCTGGATCGTGCGTCGCGCTCCCGTCTCGGCAGCGCGACCGACGCGGCGGCCAGGATCGTCGCCCCCTCCACTCTCGACGCGCTGGTCGAAAGGGCCGCGGCGGCAGGTGCGGCCTGGGGGGCACGGCCGGCCCTCGAGCGGGCAACCATGCTCCGACGTGCGGCGGAGGCGGTCGACGTCAACCGCGACCTGCTCGTCGAAGTGATGGTGAGCGAGACCGGCCTGATCTTCCAGGACGCCGAATCCGACGTGAGCCGCGCCGTGGAGCTCTCCGCCCACAGCGCCGATCTGGCCGAAGAACTCGGCGACGTGGACGGAGCCCGATTCGTTCCGTCTGCGCTCGTCGTGGTCGCACCCTCCTGGAGCCACCCCGTCTCCGACCCGGCCGGCGGCGTGTTCGCGGCGTTGGGCGCGGGTGCTGCCGTGGTGCTGCAGCCGGCGGATGAGGCGGGCCGGTCATCCGCGCTCCTCTGCGAGGTGCTGTGGGAGGTGGGCATTCCCCGCGAGGTGCTGCTCCTGGTCGAGCTCGGCGTGCCGGAGCATTCCGTCGCCGGGCATTCGGACGACGCCGATCATCCGAGCACCACGGCCCTGCGCCGCCAGCTCTTCACCGACCCGCGCGTCGACCGCGTGCTCCTCACCGGTTCGTTCGAGACCGCGGAAGAGCTCAGGTCGTGGCGCCCCGACCTGCCGCTGATCGCCTCGACGGGCGGTCGAAATTCCCTCATCGTCACCCCGAGCGCCGACGTCGATCTCGCCGTGACCGATGTCGTGGCCAGTGCGTTCTCCCACTCCGGCCAGCACCCCGGGGCGGCGCACCTTGTCATTCTCGTCGGTTCGGTCGCGAAGTCAGCCCGGTTCACGCGCCAGCTCGTCGATGCCGTGGCGTCGCTGAAGGTCGGGGAGGCGACGGCCCTCTCGAGCGGGATGGGTCCGATCATCCGCCCCGCCGACGGTGGCCTGTTGGCTGCCCTCACGACGCTGGGCGACGACGAGCGCTGGCTCGTCGAACCTCGGAGACTCGATGAGGCGGGCCTGCTGTGGTCGCCCGGACTGCGGGCGGGAGTGACGGCCGGCTCGGCATTTTCTCGTGCCGAAGACGCGGGCCCCGTGCTCGGCGTGACGCAGGTGGCGACCCTCGAGGAGGCCATCGCGCTGCAGAACAGCACGGCCTTCGGGTTGGCGGCGGGCATCCACTCCCTGGATCCGGCCGAGGTCGAGCGCTGGCTCGACGCCGTCGACGCCGGGAGTCTCTCGGTGAACCGACCGATCGCGGGGAGCCTCGGCGACCGGTGGCCCGCGCGGGGCTGGAAGCGGTCATCCGTCGGGCCGGGTGGAGCGATCGGCGGGCCGAACGCGCTGCTCGGCCTCGGACAGTGGGCGACCGAGGCGGGCGAGGAGAGCACCGATCTGGCGCTCGGCACCCTCGACCCGAAGGTGCGCGAGCTCATCGAAGCGGCGACGCCGGGACTCGACTGGCGGCAGTTCGACTTCGTGAGACGCGCGGCACTGAGCGATGAGGCGGCATGGAAGGGCGCGTTCGCGGCGGTCGAGCTTCCCGCCGCCGGGCGGAGGGTGTTGCGCTACCGGCCGGTTCCCGTCGTGATCAGGCTTTCCGAGGGAGAGCCGCTCGATGCGCTCGTACGGGTACTCGCCGCGGGAACCCGGGCACGGGCCTCCCTCGGGCTCAGTACGGCGCTGAAACTGCCGCGACCGCTCCGCGCGCTGCTGAAAGAACGGCGCGTGCGAGTGTTCGTCGAGAGCGATGAGACCTGGCTGGCGCGGGCAGCGAAGGTGGGCATCGGTTCGTCGCGAATCAGGATGATCGGGGGAGACCCGCGCGCGCTCGCCGAGGCGGTCGGCGGTTCGCCCGACGTGGCGATCCATGCGGGCGAGGCCACGCGGGCGGGGCGGATCGAGCTGCTGCCGTTCCTCGCGGAGCAGACGGTGAGCGTGGCGACGGTTCGCCGCGGCAGGCCGAGCCCGGTTGCGCACGTGCGGATCGCCTGACCCGGACACCCCGCCACCACCCCCCCCGCGGCGCGCCGCTAGCGCTTGATGAGGTTCGACAGCACGATCGCGCTCCGCGTGTGATCGACGTTCGGCGCGATCCGAACCCGTTCAAGCGCCAGCTCCAGGCTCGGGATGTCGCGCGAACGCATGTGTACGATCGCGTCGGCACTGCCGGTCACGGTGCCTGCGTCGACGACCTCGGGCACGCCCGACAGAATGCGTTTCAGCTCCGCCGGCGCGACCGTGCCCCGGCAGAACAGTTCGACGTAGGCCTCCGTCACCTTGCCGTCGAGCGAGGTGTCGAGCAGCACGGTGAAGCCCCGGATGATCCCGTCGGCAATGAGCCGGTCGATCCGCCGTTTCACGGCCGACGCCGACAGCCCGATGACCTGGCCGATGTCCCCGTATCCCGTGCGGGCGTTGAGCTTCAGGAGGTCGATGATACGAAAGTCGAGGTTGTCCATTCGACCGAGCTTACGACGTTTTCTTGCATTCCGCCTTGCTCTACGCAGTTTTCCAGCGCGGGATGATCGACTAACGACATTACGAGCGTGCCAGACTGGTCGCCTGGCGTGCTCTTCGGAGCCTCAGGACCTTCGTCCGCCATCCGTCGAACGAAGGATGCCCGTGTCTACCTCGTTGCCCGTTTCCGATACCCTCCCAGGAATCTTTCCCTCAGAACCTCGCGTTCGAAAGGCGAAACCGCACACCTACCTGATGTGCCGCCCCGAGTTCTTCACCGTCACCTACAAGATCAACCCGTGGATGGATCCGGCCCTCCCCACCGACACCGCCCTCGCGCTGGCCCAGTGGCAGACCCTCTACGACACCTTCATCGCTCTCGGCCACACCGTCGAACTCATCGACCAGATCGACGGCCTGCCCGACATGGTCTACTCGGCCAACGGTGGCTTCGTCGTCGACAATGTGGCCTACGGCGCGAGCTTCACGCACGTCGAGCGCCAGGCCGAGGGCCCCGCGTACATGCGCTGGTTCGCGGATGCCGGCTACGCCGTGCACGAGCCGCAGAACATCAACGAGGGCGAGGGCGACTTCATGCTCGTCGGCGACACGATCCTCGCCGGAACCGGGTTCCGGAGTGCTTCCGACTCGCACGCTGAGGTCGCCGCGCTCTTCAACCGTGAGGTGGTGACCCTCAACCTCGTGAACCCGAACTTCTACCACCTCGACACCGCCATCGCTGTTCTGAACGAGTCGGCAGACGAAGCTCCGGATGCCGCCACCATCGCCTACCTGCCGAGCGCCTTCGACGCCCCGAGCCGCGCCGAACTCGAGCGCCGGTACCCCGACGCGATCCTCGTCAGCGAGACCGACGCCGCGGTGCTCGGCCTGAACTCGATCTCCGACGGCTACAACGTGGTGATCGCCTCGCGTGCCACCGGCTTCGAGGCGCAACTGCGGGAGCGCGGCTACAACCCGATCGGCGTCGACCTCAGCGAGCTGCTGCTCGGCGGCGGCGGGGTCAAGTGCTGCACGCTGGAGCTCCGCCGATGATCTCCGTCGACTCCGCCACCCTCACCGACCGGGCCATCGCCCGCGAGGAGGAGCACGCCGCGCACAACTACCACCCGCTGCCGATCGTCGTCGAATCCGGTGACGGGGCGTGGGTGACCGCCGTCGACGGCCGTCGCTACCTCGACTGTCTCGCCGCCTACTCCGCGGTGAACTTCGGGCATTCGAACCCCGTTCTGCTGGATGCCGCACGCGCGCAACTCGGCCGCATCACGCTCACGTCGCGCGCCTTCCACAACGATCAGCTCGGCCCGTTCGTCGAGGCGCTCGCCGCGCTTGCGGGCAAGGAGATGGTGCTGCCGATGAACACCGGCGCCGAAGCCGTGGAGTCGGGAATCAAGGTTGCACGCGCCTGGGGGTACCGGGTCAAAGGTGTTGCCGACGGAATGGCGAACATCGTCGTGGCTGACGGCAACTTCCACGGTCGCACGATCTCGATCGTCAGCTTCTCCGACGACGCCTCAGCGCGTGATGGGTTCGGGCCGTTCACACCCGGGTTCCGCTCGGTGCCGTACGGTGATCCGGCGGCGATCGAGGCTGCCATCGACGAGAACACTGTAGCCGTGCTGCTCGAGCCGATCCAGGGCGAGGCCGGCATCATCGTTCCACCCGCCAGCTATCTTCCCGCCGTGCGAGACATCTGCACTTCCCACAACGTGCTGATGATCGCGGATGAGATCCAGTCCGGACTCGGCCGCACCGGCACGACGTTCGCCTGCGACCGGGTCGGCGTCGTTCCCGACCTCTACCTGCTCGGCAAAGCGCTCGGCGGCGGCATCGTTCCCGTCTCGGCCGTGGTCGGCAACGCCGACATCCTGGGCGTGCTCCGCCCCGGCGAACACGGCTCGACGTTCGGCGGCAATCCGCTCGCCGCCGCGGTCGGCAGTGCTGTTGTGGCGATGCTCGCCACCGGCGAGTACCAGCGGCTCGCGGATGCCCGGGGCTCCCTCCTGGCGGCGCGCCTCGAGGCGCTCCTCGGCCACGGTGTCCTCGCCGTGCGCACCGCAGGGCTCTGGGCCGGGATCGACATCGACCCGGCGCTCGCCACCGGCCGCGAGGTCTGCGAGCGGCTGATGGAACGCGGCGTTCTCGCGAAGGACACGCACGGTTCGACGATCCGCCTGGCCCCTCCGCTGGTCGTCTCGGAGGCCGATCTCGACTGGGCGGTCGACCAGCTCGCGGCGGTGCTGCAGGAACTCGGCGCGGCGTAGCGCCCCCTCCCCGCCCCGCCCTCCCCGCCCCTTCCCGTCCCGTCGACTTTCCCGTTTGCGCGGCGATTCTCGCAAAATGTCGCGCCAACGGGAAACTCGACGGCGAGCGGCATCCCGAAGGACACTGCCGCGGGCATGGTCGGCGCGTAGTGGGCGTGGCCATCGGCCTCGTCACGATCGCCATCGGCATCGCCATCGCCATCGGCGGGCTCAAGGCGAACGCCACCTCGATCGTCGGAACTCCCTACCGTCCTGCTCGTCTTCACGATCGCCGAGCTGCTCATGTCCCCGGTCGGCCTGTCGATCGCGCTGGGCACAGCCATCTCGGGCCAGCTCGCCTCGCTCTACGACCTCGCCAACCAGGCCCCGTACTTCGGCGCGCTCGGAGGAATCGCGATCATGATCGGCTTGCTGCTCGCCCTCGCGACCCCCTTCGTGAGGCGCCTGATGGCAGGTGTCCGCTGACGCGACCCATCTGCCATCAGGCCTCGGGGAGGGATCAGTTGACCACGACCGTGACGCTGGTCGCGTTGTTCGTGGGGTTGGTGTCGCCTGCGCTGCCCGTCACGATCATCGAGGGCACGGTCAGGGCATCCCGCACCGTCCAGCCGAGGTAGCCGACGACGGCGGTGCTCGAGTGGCCGAAGCCGGGGATCGGCACTGCGTAGGTGAGTACGTGGTTGGCGGGGTCGGAGGCGTCGTCGACGGTCCAGTTCAGGCCGGTCACGAGAAGTCCGCCGGCTTCCGGGCCGGCGAGCTTCGGGATCTTGACCGTGACGGGCCCGGTGCTTGCCGCGGCTTTCACGTTCTCGACAACGAGGCTCATCGCGACAGGTGTGGCACGGTTGCTCGGCACGCTGGGCGGGCTCACCGTCGCACCGAGAGCGAGATCGATGACGGGTGAGTCCGGCGGAGCGGTAGTGGTGATCGGCCCGTCTGGGGTGCGTGTCGGGGTCGGAACCGCGGTGACGGTCACCGTCGTTGTCGGGCCCGGTATCTGGGACGCAGTGTTCCCCTGACCCGCCGATGCCGAGGCGGACGAGGTGGCCGAGGCAGACGAGGTGGCCAGAGCTCCGCCGTGGCCTCCTGGCGCGCAGGATCCGGCGGACATCGGCGCAGCTTGCGAGGGAGGAGCTCCGGCCGTGCTGAGAGCTCCACCTCCCAGGAGAAGGAGCAGCAGCCCGAGTGCCATTCCGCCCTTGCGACGTCGCCTCCCGCCGAAGACAGCCACCGTCAGGCCTGCCACGAGTCCCACGGTTGCAAGCGCGAGCAACCCGCCGATCGGCAGTCCCGTTTCCGCCAGACAGTCCACGAGGGTCTCCTTCAGTCGTAATGAGTAAATCTCATACTAGACCACGGAGGCACCGGATGGACACCGTTCGGGCTACAGGCCGCTGGGCTCGCGCTCCGCGGCCTCGGCGCGGGCGCGCGGGATGAGGCGCTCGAGCTGCGTCACGTGGCCCGGCTCGAGCTCTTCGAGCGAATTCACCCCGAGCAGGCGCATCGTGCGCGTGATCTCGCCGCCGAGAATCTGGATCATGCGGTCCACACCCTCCCTCCCGCCGGCCATCAGGCCATAGAGGTAAGCGCGGCCGACCAGCGTGAAGCGGGCGCCGAGCGCCACGGCTGCCACGATGTCGGCCCCGGACATGATGCCCGTGTCGAGGTGCACCTCGTACTCAGATCCCACCTCGCGCACCACCTCCGGCAGCAGGTGAAACGGGATCGGGGCCCGGTCGAGCTGGCGCCCGCCGTGGTTCGAGAGCACGATGCCGTCGACGCCGAGATCGGCGAGTTGGCGGGCATCCGAAAGGTTTTGCACACCCTTGACGACGATTTTGCCAGGCCACTGCGCCTTGATCCAGGCCAGGTCGTCGAACGTCACGGTCGGGTCGAACATCGAGTCCAGCAGTTCACCGACAGTGCCCGACCAGCGATCGAGCGAGGCGAAGGCGAGAGGCTCCGTGGTGAGGAAGTTGATCCACCATTCGGGCCTCGGCAGCGCGTTGACCACCGTGCCGAGTGTGAGCTGCGGCGGGATCGAGAAGCCATTGCGCTTGTCGCGGAGGCGCGCACCGGCCACGGGCACGTCGACCGTTACGAGCAGGGTGTCGAAGCCAGCGGCTGCTGCCCGGTCGACGAGCGCCATCGAGCGGTCCCGATCCTTCCACATGTACAGCTGGAACCAGTTGCGACCGTTCGGGTTGGTCGCCTTCACGTCTTCGATGGCCGTCGTGCCCATCGTCGACAGCGAGAACGGGATGCCTGCCGCCGCAGCCGCGCCTGCTCCCGCGATCTCGCCCTCCGTCTGCATCATGCGCGTGAAGCCGGTGGGCGCGATGCCGAACGGAAGCGAGACAGGGGCGCCGAGAACATCCCAGCCCGTCTTCACGGTCGACACGTCGCGGAGGATCGCCGGGTTGAACTGGATGTCCTCGAACGCCTGCCGGGCCCGGGCCAGGCTGATCTCGCCCTCGGCAGCGCCCTCTGTGTAGTCGAAGGCGGCCTTCGGGGTGCGCCGCCGGGCGATCTTCTGCAGGTCGGCAATGGTGAGCGCTTTGTCGAGCCGACGCCTCTTCGCATTCAGGTCAGGTGCCTTGAAGTGCATGAGGGGCGCGAGGTCTCGAACCTTGGGAAGGCGTCGTTCAACCATGGTGTGGTCCTTTCGGGAGGGTGGATGTCGCGGGGGTGCCGAAACCGGCCTCCGCGTAGTACTGGGTGATGTGATCGTTGACGGTCTGGCTCGCCGCGACGGGGTCTCCGCCTTCGATCGCGGCGACTATGGCGCGGTGCTCCCGACGGAGCCGATCGGAGGTGGTTCGCCACGACGTCAGATGAGGAACCCCGGCGAGGGCGTAGCTCTCGATCGAGTTGCGGAGGCCGGTCATCATGGCGGCGATCACCTCGTTGCCGGCGATCTCGGCGAGCGAATAGTGGAACTGGGCATCGAGGGCGAGGAACTCGCCGGGTGTCGGTTCTGCGGCGCCCGTCGCCTCCATGGCGTCGAGGATCTCGGTCGCGGGGGCGAGATCGGGGCGGGGGGTCGCGGCCCTCTCCACGCTCGTGTCGGCGATCACGCTCGCACTCGCTCCGGCGTCGTCACGCCCACTCGCGGCGAGCTGCGCTGCCACCGCGGTCTCGAGGATCAGCCGGGTCGCGACCACGTCATCGACCCGGAATCCCTGCGCTGCGACCTGCAACCGGATCAGTGACGACATCCCTCCGGAGGGCCTCGCGATGATGATCGCTCCAGACCCCGGGCCCGATCCGGTCTGTGTTCGGAGCAGACCGAGCACTTCGAGCACCCGAAGCGCCTCGCGAACGGAGGAGCGCCCGACGCCGAGCTCGGCGGCCAGCGTTCGCTCCGACGGGAGGTGATCTCCTGGCCCGAGCGCACCCGAGAGCAGGTCGTTCTCGATGTGGGTGAGCACCTCCTGCCACGCGCGGGTGGACGCGGGGGAGAGGGTTTCGCCGATCATCCGGAGCCTTCGACTGTGAGGGTGTACAGGACTGCCACTTCGATGTGTGGTCAGACCATGTGGTCAGACCACACATTACGCTGCTCCGCCCCAGAAGACCAGCCACAATCCCTCTTCCGGTCGGCCTGAATTGTCATAGCCAGCTCATAGCTGCAGCAAGGTGCGTCAGAAGACTGCGGGCGCAGAGTGTCTGCATGACCTCGCCAGACTCCTTTCTCGCTCTTGATGTCGTGGTGCCCGTGTACAACGAACAGGTGGCCCTCGAGCCGAGCATCCGCCGCCTCGCCGACTACCTCACCGACGCTGTTCGCGTACCGTGGCAGATCACGATCGCCGACAATGCGAGCATCGACCAGACGCCGGCCATCGCCGATTCGATCGCCGAGCGATATCCGAATGTGCGCGTCATCCACACGGTGCGGAAGGGCCGCGGGCACGCACTCAAGCTCGCCTGGGGGACGTCGATGGCTCACGTGCTCGCCTATGTCGACGTGGATCTCTCGACCGACCTGTCTGCTCTACCGCCACTGATCGCGCCATTGCTGTCGGGGCACTCAGACCTGGCGATCGGCACGCGGCTCTCCCGCTCGTCCCGCGTGGTGCGCGGGGGCAAGCGCGAGTTCATCTCCCGCAGTTACAACGTGCTGCTGCACGGGATGCTCGGGGCGAGCTTCTCCGATGCCCAGTGCGGATTCAAGGCCATTCGATCGGATGTCGCAGCCAAACTCCTTCCCCTCGTGCAGGATGACGCGTGGTTCTTCGACACCGAACTGCTGGTGATCGCGCAACGGAGCGGCCTGCGCATCCACGAGGTGCCGGTCGACTGGATCGACGACCTCGATTCGCGCGTCGACATCGTGCCGACGGCGATGGAGGATCTCCGCGGGGTCGTGCGAGTGGGGCGGGACCTGATGCGCGGGGTGATCCCGGTGCAGGCGGTCTACGCCGAGCTCGGTCGATCGCCGATCGGCCCGGTCGCGAGGCCGTCGTTCCTCGGGCAAGTGGTGCGTTTCGGTGTTGTCGGGGTGGCATCGACGCTCGCCTATGCCCTCCTCTACCTGCTGTTCCAGGGTGCTCTCGGAGCGCAGGGTGCGAACTTCACGGCGTTGCTGCTCACGGCGGTCGCGAACACCTGGGCGAACCGGCGCTTCACGTTCAGGATCCGCGGACCCGAAAAAGCTGCCACTCACCAGTTCCAGGGCCTGATTGTCTTCGGTGTCGCCTGGGTCATCACGTCGGGTTCGCTGGTGGCGCTGAACGTGCTGGCTCCGGATGCTCCCACTTTCGTGGAGCTGGTCACACTGACGGCGGCGAACCTGGTGGCCACCGCCGTACGGTTCGTACTCCTGCGTCGCTGGGTGTTCCGGGCTCCGCAGGTCTCCTCCTCCCCAACCGGGGATTCGGTCGAGTTGTCCACAGATCCCTCTGCGGTCGGCCGCCCCGTGTTGGCCGTCGCGCAGGATGGGGCCACGTCCCGATCCGACGCCTCGTCACTCGCTTCTTCCTCCTCCACCTCATTGCCTCCCGCCTCCACCGTCTCTCCCACCTCTTCTTCTTCTTCACAGAAAGCGAGCGCCGCCTGATGTCCAGCAGCACTCTTCCCAGGCCCTCTGCGCCCTCCGCGCTGGGGGCATCCGCTCTCGGCGGCCGGATCCGTATGCTCGGCCGCTCCGTCATCCGCGGACGGGCCACCCATGCCGCCTGGGAGCGCCCCGCGTTCCTCGGGCTCCTCCTCGTCACGGCGATCGCGTACTTCTACAACCTCACCGCCAGCGGCTACGCCAACGAGTTCTACTCGGCAGCCGTCCAGGCCGGATCGACGAACTGGGAGGCGTTCCTCTTCGGGTCCTCCGACGCCGGCAACTCGATCACCGTCGACAAGCCCCCGGCGTCGCTCTGGGTGATGGCGCTGTCTGTTCGCGTCTTCGGCCTGAGCTCCTTCGCCATCCTGATGCCTGAGGTGCTCATGGGCCTCGTGACAGTGGCTCTCGTCTACGTGATCGTGCGTCGGCACTTCTCTCCCGGTGCAGCGCTGCTGGCCGGCGGCGTGCTCGCTTCGACCCCGGTCGCTGCCCTGATGTTCCGCTTCAACAACCCGGACGCCCTGCTCGTGCTGCTGATGACCGCATCGGTCTACTTCACCCTCCGTGCCATCGAGAGCGGGCGTGTGCGCTGGCTGCTGCTCGCTGGGGCGATGATCGGATTCGGGTTCCTCACGAAACAGCTGCAGGCATTCGTCGTCCTTCCCCCACTCGCTCTCGCCTACGGCCTGGCGGGCCCCGTGAAGTTCGGCAAGCGGATGCTTCACCTGCTGGCCGCGCTGGCTGCCGTCATCGTCTCCGCCGGGTGGTGGGTTGCTCTTGTCGAACTCGTCCCGGCCTCGATGCGGCCCTATGTCGGAGGGTCGCAGAACAACGACTTCCTCGAACTGACGTTCGGCTACAACGGGTTCGGTCGCCTCACCGGCGCAGAGACCGGCAGCGTCACCGGTGGTGGCGGCGCCACCACCGGTGGTCAATGGGGCGCCACGGGCATCACCCGCCTCCTCGACGGCGAGTTCGGTGGCCAGATCGCCTGGCTGATTCCGGCCGCCCTCGTTCTGCTCGCTGTCGGCTTCGTGTTGCTGCGCCGACAGAAGCGAGTGGATGCCCGCCGCGCCATCCTCATCATGTTCGGCGGTTGGCTCGTCATCACCGGTCTCGTCTTCAGCTTCATGGCCGGCATCTTCCATGCGTACTACACGGTCGCCCTCGCCCCAGCCATCGCGGGAACGGTCGGAGCTGGTGCGATCCTCCTCTGGAACACCCGTCGGCATCTCTGGGCCCGCATCGTCGCCGCGGTCGTCGTTCTCGGCACAGGAGTCTGGGCCTATTCGCTCCTGACTCGGGCCGCCGAGTGGCTGCCGTGGCTCAAGTTCGTCGTGCTCGTGCTCGCCATCATCGGGGCCGGGATGCTCGTGATCCGCTGGAAGCGACGCGCCTTCCGGGTGGCCGCGCTCGCGGTGGCTCTCACGGCGTCGCTCCTCGCCCCGGTCGCCTACACGCTCCAGACGCTCTCGACGGCGCACACCGGTTCCCTGGTGACTGCTGGTCCGACCGTGGCATCGTCGACCGGCTTCGGCCGCGGAGGCGGTTTCGGCGGTGCAGGTGGATTTGCCGGCGGCGCGCGACCGGGTGGAACCACGACCGGTGGCTCGACGACTGGTGGCACGACGACTGGTGGTCCCGGCGGCACTCCGCCCGGCGGGACCACCCCGGGAGCGACCGGCACCCCCGGCAGCGCCACTGGCGCAACGGGTGCCGGTACGACCCGGGGAGGCACGGGCACCCGCGGTGCGGGCGGAGGTGGACTCCTCGGAGGGGCCACCGTGAGCAGCCAGGTCAGCGCGCTCCTCACGGCGAACGCCTCGAGCTTCACCTGGGCCGCGGCGACGGTCGGCTCGCAGAACGCGGCCAGCTATCAGCTCGCCAGCCAGGTGGCCGTCATGCCCCTCGGCGGGTTCAACGGCAGCGACCCCTCGCCGACCCTCGACGAGTTCAAGGCCCTCGTAGCCTCGGGCAAGATCCACTACTTCATCTCGGCCGGATTGATCGGTGCCTCCAACGGTGGCAGTTCGGTCTCCTCCGAGATCGCGAGCTGGGTCGCGTCGACCTTCACCGCCACAACGGTCGACGGTACGACGCTCTACGACCTGACGACGGCATCCGCCGCAAGCCAGTCCTGAGCATCCGCAGCCAGACAGGGGAATCGAACAAATGTCGACCAATCCTCGAATTCACTGTGAACCGGAGGCGATCCCGTGAGACCGTGGCCACAATGAAGGGTGTCGGAAACAGAATCGATCGCCCTCATGTGCCTGGCGATGGTCGGCGCGATCGCGGTCGCCCTGGTGGGCATTCCGTGGATGGTGCGTTCGGAGCGGGAGCAGCGCAAGCGCACCCCGACCGCGGGCATGATCGGCATCGCCGACGAGATCTTCCACCCGGGGGCGCACCAAGCCGACCTCATCTGGGTCGCCCAGACGGAGATGCCTGCGCCGGCCCCTCTCGCCGGGGATCCCTTCCCCGACGGCAGAGTCACCCTCGAACTCGGGGAAGGGCGTTAGCCCCACCCCGCGTGCTCGCATCGGCCAACCCCGGCCGGGCAGGGTCGCGGATAGGCTGGCGACGTCGAAGTGAAAGGTGCCACCCGTGGGTCGTGTGTTCGTTGTCGGTTCGTTGAATGTCGATTCGGTCGTGCGGGTCGAACGGCATCCCGCGCCGGGCGAGACCCTGATGGGCGGTGACCTCACCACCTACTGGGGTGGCAAGGGAGCGAATCAGGCGGTTGCTGCAGCCGAGGCCGGTGCCGATGTGGTCTTCGTCGGGCGGGTGGGCGACGATGCGAAGGGCGCCGAGTACCGCACGCGCCTCGCGTCGCGATCCATCGACGTGCGACCGCTCCGGGTCACGCGCGGCGCAAGCACCGGCCACGCGATGATCGCCGTCTCAGCCAGCGGGGAGAACACGATCATCGTCTCGCCGGGAGCGAACGCGCGAGTGACGGTCGCCGACCTCGACGTTCTCCGCGGCGGTGCCGACAGCGGTGGCCTCGAGACCACCGACACCGTCTACGACTCCGAACCGTCGGGTATCACGGGCAGCGATGTGCTCCTGGTGTCGCTCGAGCTCGATTTCGATGTGGTCGCCGAAGCGGTACGTATCGCGTCCGGTGCAGGAGCGCGCGTCGTGCTGAACCTGGCCCCGTTCGCCGAGCTCTCACCCGGGGTGCTTGCGCTCGCCGACCCTGTCATCGTGAACGAACACGAGGCCGAGCAGCTCCGGGCATCCGGTGCGACTCCCGGCTCGCTACTCGTGACCCTGGGTTCGGAGGGCTCGCGCTGGGGAGCTGTCGACGTCGCGGCCACCCGAGTGGCGCATGTCGTCGACACGACAGGGGCGGGCGACTCCTACTGCGGCACGCTCGCAGCGCGTCTCGCTCGAGGAGACGACCACGCCTCCGCGATGGCGGCAGCCAGCGCTGCCGCGGCCCGCTCGGTCGGCTGGCTCGGAGCGCAGCCCGCCTGAGGCAGCCCCTCCCCATGCGCCCCCTTCCCCCGCGCCCTCCCCGCGGCTTCCCCCTGCGGCTCAGCCCGCGGGTTCGTACCGCACGGGTGGGAACGACGCCGCAACGAGCGCCCGCAGCGCCGCGAGGTCGCCCGACACGAGCCCGACGGCCCGCGCCTGCGTCAGCACGTTGCCGATCGCGGTCGCCTCGACCGGCCCCGCGAGCACGGGAAGGCCCGTTCGATCCGCTGTCAGCTGGCAGAGCAGCGCATTCTGCGACCCGCCACCGACGATGTGGATGGTGCGGATGATCTTTCCCGACAGTTCCGCCGCCGTAGCGAGCGAAGAGGAGTATGCCTCGGCGAGACTTTCGAGGATGCTCCGAACGACCTCCGCCCGAGATGTGGGCACGGGTTGATCGTGGTCTCTGCACCACGCCGCGATACGTGCCGGCATGTCGCCGGGCGCGACGAAGCGGGCATCCCCGACCTCGAACACGGCGACCGGCGCGGCGACGGCCGCAGCATCCGCCAGAAGAGAGGGCAGGTCGATGACCTCGCCGGACCGCTCCCACGTGCGAACGGACTCGGACAGCAGCCACAGCCCGGAGACGTTCTGCAGAAACCTGACCCGGCCATCCACCCCGCCCTCGTTGGTGAAGTTCGCGGCGCGGCTCTCCTCGCTGACCACCGGATGCTCGAGCTCGACACCCACGAGGGACCAGGTTCCGCTCGAGATGTACGCGAAGTCGTCGTCCACGGCGGGCACCGCCATCACGGCGGAGGCCGTGTCGTGCGAACCGATCGCCGTGACGGGCAGCGGCCTGGTGAGGTGCGCCGCGCCGATCTCCTCGGCGACCGCGGGCAGCAGCTGCCCTACGGTCTCGCCCGGCTCGATCAGGGCGGGGAAGAGCGCTCGCGGCAGTCCGAGCGCGGCGACGAGGGTGTCATCCCATTCGCGCGTCTGCACGTTGAGGAGGCCCGTCGTCGATGCATTCGTGCGTTCGGCGCGGCGTTCACCTGTCAGCCAGTAGCCGATGAGGTCGGGGATGAGCAGCAGCGCATCCGCCTGGTCCAGGATGTCCCGGGGCTCGGCCCCGAGCTGGTAGACGGTGTTGATCGTGAGGAACTGCAACCCGCTCGCTCGATACAGCTCCGCGAACGGCACGGCGTGGTGGATGGCGTCGACGCCACGCGCGGTGCGGTCGTCGCGATAGTGGAACGGGTTGCCGAGCATCCGGTCGCCTCGAAGAAGTGCATAGTCGACGGCCCAGGAGTCGACAGCGATGCTCGCGAGGGTCGGTTCGCGGCGCACCGCTTCGGCGAGGCCGGTGAGCACGTTCCGGTAGAGCTCGAGGATGTTCCAGTGCAGGCCGTCGATCGTGCGCACGGGGGTGTTCGGGAAGCGGGCGACCGGTTCGAGGCGAATCCCATCGGGGCCGACGTAGCCGAGCATGACTCGCCCGCTCGTGGCGCCGAGGTCGATGGCGGCGACGACGCCGCCTGTGAGTGCCGCGCCCCCGCCGGGTGCCGCACCGCCTGCGGCTGCGCCACCGCCTCCGCCTCCGGGTGCCGTACCGCCTCCGGGTGGGCCCGCAACCTCAGCGCTCATCGCAGGAACGCCGCGGCCACGCCCGCGTCCACCGGGATGTGCAGCCCCGTCGTGTGCGACAGGTCGTCGCCGGTCAGCACCGCGACCGCGTTGGCGACGTTCTCGGGCAGCACCTCCCGCTTCAGCAGCGTTCGCTTTGCGTAGTACGCGCCAAGGTCCTCTTCCGGCACCCCGTACACGGCCGCGCGCTTGGCGCCCCAGCCGCCGGCGAAGATGCCCGATCCGCGCACGACCCCGTCGGGGTTGATCCCGTTCACCCGTACGCCGTACTCGCCGAGCTCTGCCGCGAGCAGCCGCACCTGGTGCGCCTGGTCGGCCTTGGTCGCTGAATAGGCGATGTTGTTGGGCCCGGCGAAGACGGAGTTCTTCGACGAGATGTAGACGATGTCCCCGCCGAGTCCCTGATCGATGAGCACCCGGGCCGCGGCGCGGGAGACCATGAACGAGCCCTTCGCCATCACGTTGTGCTGCAGATCCCAGTCCGCGTCGGTCGTGTCGAGGAGCGACTTCGACAGCGAGAGTCCGGCGTTGTTCACGATGAGGTCGAGTCCTCCGAAGGCGAGCAGCGCGGCATCCACCGCCGCCTGGATCTCGACGGCGCTCGTCACGTTCGCCTGCACGCCGATGGCGACATCTGTCGACCCCAGCTCGGCCGCGGCGGCGACGGCCTTGTCGAGGTCGAGGTCGGCTATGACAACGCATGCTCCCTCGGCGGCCAGCCGGGTCGCGATGGCCTTGCCGATCCCGGATGCTGCACCGGTCACCAATGCGATGCGGGTGGCATGCGAGGCGGGCTTCGGCAGACGCTGCAGTTTCGCCTCTTCGAGGGCCCAGTATTCGATGCGGAACTTCTCGGACTCGTCGATCGGAGCATACGTCGAGAGCGCCTCGGCCCCCCGCATGACGTTGATCGCGTTGATGTAGAACTCGCCGGCGACGCGGGCGGTCTGGGCCGTGGCGCCGTACGAGAACATGCCGACGCCGGGGATCAGCACGATCGCCGGGTCTGCGCCGCGCATGCTAGGGCTGTCGGGCGTCGCGTGGCGGTCGTAGTAGGCCGCATAGTCGCTGCGGTACTGCTCGTGCAGCTCCTTCAGGCGGGCGATCTGCTCCTCCACCGTGGCCGTGGCCGGCAGGTCCAGGATGAGCGGCTTCACCTTCGTGCGGAGAAAGTGGTCGGGGCAGCTGGTGCCGAGAGCCCCGAGTCGCGGATGTTCGGCGGAAGCCAGGAAGTCGAGCACCACATCGGCATCGGTGAACGACCCGACCTGGGCGCGGTCGGTCGAAGCGAGGCCCCGGATGCTCGGGGCGAGCGCTGCCGCTCTGGCTCGTCGCTCGGCGGGCGGGAGCGACGCGTAGCCCTCGAGGGCAGGCCCGAACGGTTCGGCCGTGCCGTGCTCGTCGATGTACGCGGCGGCGGTCTCGATGATCCAGAGCGAGTTCGCCTCCGCTTCGCTGCTGGTGTCGCCCCAGGCGGTGATGCCGTGGCCGCCGAGGATCACGCCGATCGTGAGCGGATTCGCCTCCTTGATCGCGGCGATGTCGAGGCCGAGCTGGAAGCCGGGGCGACGCCAGTCGACCCACGCGACGCGGCCACCGAAGATCGTCGCGGTGAGCGCTGCGCCGTCGGCTGCCGTCGCGATGGAGATGCCGGAATCGGGGTGCAGGTGGTCGACGTGGGCCGCATCCACCAGCCCGTGCATGGCGGTGTCGATCGACGGTGTCGCCCCGCCCTTGCCGAACAAGGTGTGGTCGAAGGCGGCGACCATCTCGTCTTCGTGTTCGATTCCGCGGTAGACGCCTTTCAGCGCGCGGAGGCGGTCGAGCCGCAGCACGGCCAGACCCTGCTCCTTCAGCGTGCCGAGGTCGCCGCCCGAGCCCTTGACCCAGAGCAGTTCGACATCCTCACCGGTCACGGGGTCGCGTTCGAGTCCCTTCGCCGACGTGTTGCCGCCCGCGTAGTTCGTGTTCTTCGGGTCTGAACCGAGCCGGTTCGACCGCTCGATCAGCTCGCGGGCTGCGGGATTCGTCATGGTGCTCTTCCTGGTTCGGGGGTGCGTGGGGCGGGTGGTCAATCGAGTGGGCAGTTCCGGCCCTGGGGTGGAGTGTTTCGGGGCCCGAACTGCCCACTCGATTTGGGGAAGGGGGTGATGGGGGGGGATGGGGAGGGAGGGAGGGAGGGAGGGAGAGGGGGGTCAGGCGCCCCAGCCGGCCTGGGTGCCGCCGGCGCGGGCCGCGGCGATGGTGGCCTGGTAGCCGGAGGCGGCGTAGGCCGCCATGGGGTCGGCGGGGAGGCCGCGTGATTCGCGCCAGGCCGCGAGGTCGGAGCGCACGTCGGTGTAGAAGGCGTCCATCAGGATGCCGTTGGCCCCGAGCACGTCGCCGGCGGACTGGGCCGCATCGAGGGCGTCGCGGTCGACGAGCAGCGCACGGGCCGTCATCTCCTGCACGTTCAGCACCGAACGGATCTGCCCGGGGATCTTGTCTTCGACGTTGTGGCACTGGTCGAGCATGAACGCGACCGGCGAGGAGGGGCCGTAGCCGCCCCCGCGCACGACCTCCACGAGGATCCGGAACAGTTGGAACGGGTCGGCCGCCCCCACGATCAGGTCGTCGTCGGCGTAGAAGCGCGAGTTGAAGTCGAACGAGCCGAGCTTGCCGAGGCGGAGGAGCTGCATCACGATGAACTCGATGTTCGTGCCCGGTGCGTGGTGCCCGGTGTCGAGGCAGACCATCGCGCGATCGCCGAGCGCCGCAACCTGGGTGTACGAGGTTCCCCAGTCCGGAACATCCGTGTGATAGAAAGCCGGCTCGAAGAACTTGTATTCGAGCACGAGGCGCTGGTTCTCGCCGATGCGGTCGTAGATGGCGGCGAGGGATGTCGCGAGCCGATCCTGCCGGCCGCGAATGTCGCCCTGGCCGGGGTAGTTGGTGCCGTCGGCGAGCCAGACCTTCAGGTCCTGTGACCCGATCTCGCTCATGATGTCGATGCACTCGAAGTGGTGGTCGATGGCCTTCTGGCGGATGACCGGATCGATGTGCGTCAGGCTGCCGAACTTGTAGTCGTCGTCCTGGAAGGTGTTCGAGTTGACAGTTCCGAGCGACACTCCGAGGTCGTTCGCGTAGCGGCCGAGGGCGCCGAAGTCGTCGACCTTGTCCCACGGGATGTGGATCGCGACCTTCGGCGACAGCCCGGTGTGCGTGTTCACCTGCGCGGCGTCGGCGATCTTCTCCTCGGGCGTGCGGGGAGTGCCGGGCGTGCCGAACACCTTGAAGCGGGTCCCTGAGTTGCCGAACGCCCAAGAGGGGAGCTCAATGGCCTGGGCCTCGAGGTCTGCGGCGATGTCGCTGAACTGCACCATGGGAATTCTCCGTAATCTTGCGGGTGGAACGTGGGTTGAAACGATTCAATCACTATATCTGGCGGCGGTGGGGTCGGACGGGTCGAGCTGGTCGAGCTGGTCGTCGAGGTTGAAGATCTCGGTGAGCTGGAGGAAGCCCTGGTCGGGGCTTCCCGAGAGCCCCTCGAAGAACCCGGCCATCTCGCTCTGCCAGCGCTCGTTCACTGCCGTCTCAGCCATGTCCGCCTGGGCCGCCGCGAGGTCGGGCGTCTCGAAGTACCCGATCAGCAGTCCGTCGTCGCGGAGGAACAGCGAGTAGTTCTGCCAGCCCGTGCGCCGAAGCTCCAGCAGGAACTCGGGCCAGACGGCCGCGTGCCTTCGCCGGTACTCGTCGAGTCGCGCGGGATTCACCTGCAATTGGAAGCAGACTCGCTGCAGTCCGGCCATCAGGCCACCGCCCGCGCACCGAGACGTTCACCGAGAGTCTCGGTGAACACCGCGTACCGGTCTTCGAGCGCCGGAACCTGCGCCGGATCGGGGTCGACGAAGCGCCCGGGGGAGGCGAGCCTGTCGATCACGCCCTGGTAGGTCTCACCCGGCAGTCCTGCGGCGGCGAGCATCGCGGCGCCGAACGCGCTCGACCGGTTGCCCGGCACCACGACGGGTCGTCCGAGTACCGACGCGCGGATGGTGTTCCACACCGCGCTGCCCGAGGCGCCGCCGCCGACATGGTGGTGGCCAGTCGCGGCTGCTGCACCGCCCGCACCCGCGCCGGCCAGCGCCGACAGCCGCTCGATTCCCAGCCGCTCCACGAAGGCCACACCCTCGAGCACAGCGCGAAAGCGCACAAGAGCAGGATCTGCCCAGGCGGCAGCATCGCTGTACACAGAGGGCGCCCCGACCAGGGTGACGTCGAAACCACCGAACGCGGCATTCACCACCGGAAACCGCTCGCCGAGCCCCACCAGCGGATACGCCACCACCGGCGACACTCCCAGCGCCACCGCGGCACGGTCGGCCTCCCGCACATCGAGCCCGGCCGTGAGCCCGTGCCGCAAGACGCCCGCCCCAGTGTTCGAGGCGCCGCCGGCCCAGAAGGTTCCGTCGGGGGCGACGTGCGAGTAGATTCCGGATGCCCCGTCGGTGAGCATCGTGCGCGACGCCGCCTTGAGCACCAGCGTCGTGCCGAGCACTCCCACCGTGTCGCCGGGGCGCACGGCTCCCGTTGCGAGTTGCGCGGTGCTGCCGTCGGTCATTCCGGAGACGATGAGCACGTCGCGCGGCAGGCCGAGCGACGACGCGACCGAGCCGGAGACGACGCCGATGGCACGGGCGGGCCGGGCGAGGGTCGGGAGCGACGCGGCGGGAAGGCCCAACACGTCAAGGGCCGCCGCATCCCACGAGGCGTCGACGGCGTCGATTCCGCTCTTGAGCGCGTGTGAGGTATCGCTGGCCAGCACCGTGCCCGCGAGGGCCGCGGCGACCACGTCGGGCGTGGAGAGGTAGAGGGGCGAGGGGGTGTGGGCGTGCATCCAGGCCGCGCGTGCCAGCGCACCCGACGGCCGGACGCCGAGGCCAGCCGTGGCAAGGAGGGCAAGCTCGTCGGAGCCGCGCGGGTCGTTGTAGAGCAGCGCGTTGCCGACCGGGCGGCCCTGCAGGTCGGTCGGTACGACCGTGCCCGAGGTGCCGGTGGTCGAGAGGGCGGCGATGTCGGATGCCCGTGCTCCGAGTGCGGCGGTGACAGCCGCGATCAGCGCGAAGACGGCCTCGGCGTAGACCGCCGGCTGCTCACGGGTTCCGGCGGTGCTCACCGTCGGCAGCGCGGTCGACCGCTCGGCGAGGTGTTCCCCCGTCTCGGCGTCGACTGCCAGCACGCGGGCGTCGCCGGTGGCGAGGTCGATGCCGAGCACGACGCTCACGAGGCCACCGCCGCAGCGGGCCGGGCGGCCGGCAGCTCCGTGAAGATGCGCTCGGCGAGGCCGTCGAGCGTCCAGACCGCGATGTCCGGCTCTGCGAGCTGGGCCGCGGTCGGCGCCGAGGGCGCCTCACCGCGCAGCACCCACACCGTCGACAGCCCGAGGGCCGCCGCCGGGCGCACGTCGGTGTCGAGCCGGTTGCCGATGTGCACGGCCTCCGACGCAGCAACGTCGGCCGCCGCCAGCGCCCACGTGAAGAATTCGGGCGACGGCTTCTCGAAGCCCACTACCGCAGACACCCCCCACACGTCGATGTAGGGCGCGAGGCCGTCGCGTTCGAGCGAGCGGATCACCGTCTCCTCCTGGTTCGCCAGGATCCCGATCTTCACCCGTCCGGCAAGCGAGGCGAAGAACGGCAGCACGTCGGAGTACAGCGTGCCGACCGGATGCGACCAGTACTCCCGCGTCAGCTCGTGCAGCTCGCGCTTCCGCGACTCCGATCCGAGGAACTCCCGCGCGATGGACGCCCGGAGCGACACCCCGCCCTGCTCGGCACGCACCCTGTCGTAGATCGACCGGAACCGCCCGCGGTCGAGGGCACCGAGCCCGTCGGCTGCACGCAGTTCATCGGCGGCGCGCAGCACAGCGGCGACGAAGTTCTCGTCATCGTAGATCGGCCCGCCGACGTCGCAGAAGACGGCCCGAATGGAAGGAGCTTCAGCCATCAGTTGGTTCCGGCCAGCGCCTTCCGGCGCTCAGCCATGTCTTCGCGTTCGAAGTAGTGCGACACCGTGTCGCCGCCGAGTCCGCGCACCCCGCCGACCGACAGCGCTTCGAGCCGCACGCGCGCACCCTTGACGGCCATCAGTGTGATGGCCTCGGCTGCCTCCGCACTGCCGCCGATCGCGACCATGCCGTGGTTGCCGAGCAGCACCAGCGAGGGCAGCTCCCCATGGAGGGCGAAGTACTCGCGGAGCTTCGTCAGGTACAGCCGTCCGAGCTGGATGCCCGGTTCGGCGTAGGGCACGAAGAGAGGTTTGCCGATCACGACGGCCTCGTCCGAGTAGACCCACTCGTCGAACGCGGTCGCCGCGTGCACCGACGCGAGCAGCGAGACGATCGCCGTCGGGTGGGTGTGCGCCACGAAGGCGGTGGGCTGGATCGACTGCACCGCCGCGTGCACCAGGGTCTCGATCGAGCCGCGGCGACGGATGCCGTCGTGCACACCCGCATCCAGCATCGCGGTGAGCTCCGCCTGGGTGGTCGATTCGGCCATCATCAGCTCGACGAGGGGTGCGACATCCACGACCACGAATTGCGAGGCATCCGAGCGGGCCATGTAGGAGCCCGACGTCTTGATCGCGATGCGGCCGTCGGCCAGACGCTGGGAGACGTTGCCCTCCGCGAGGATCACCAGGTCTTTGGCCGGTTCGCCGAGCGAGCGGGTCAGCGCGACCAATTCGTCGCTGACGAGTTCGGGCAGCCAGTTCGTGGCCATTAGATTCCTCCGTATTTGCGTTTGGTGAGTCCGTTGAGCAGCGACGCGAAGACCAGCACGAGGCCGAGCGCGAGCAGCTGGAACTGCGATCCGTCGTTACCGGGCAGGGCGAGGAGGATGCCCGCATTCAGCCAGACGATGAGCAGCGTGGCGAGCACGATTCCGCTGACCCGGCCGATGCCGCCGGTGATGGCGACACCACCGAGCACGGCGATCGTGATGGCGGGCAGCGCCATGCCGTTGCCCGAGGTTCCGGCATCGGGCCGGGCCGAGGCGAACTGCGCGACCGTGACGACCGACACGAGGCCGGCGATCACACCCGAGATGGCGTAGACGGCCATCCGGTTCGGCCGCACGTTGATGCCCGACCACTCGGCCGCGACATCGTTGGTGCCGATGGCGTAGAGGCGCCGGCCGAAGGTCGTCTTGTTGAGCACGACCCAGACCACGATGACGGTCGGGATGAGGAACGTGAAGATGCCGAGCGGGATCAGGGGGATCGTGGCACCGATCACCGGGATCTCGACCGACTGCGCCGCTGAGTAGAAGTTCTGGATCGACTCCGACGAGACGGGCTTCTGGTTCGAGATCACCAGGGCGAGCGAACGGTAGGCGTAGTAGGTCGCGAGCGTCGCGATCAGCGGCGGGAAGCCGATGTACGCGATGAGCACGCCGTTGATCGCGCCGAACACGCCACCGGCGACCACGGCCAGGATCAGCGCAGGAACGAAGTCCCAACCGCCCGGGCCATAGGCGAGGCCGAACAGGATGCCCGTGAGTGAGACGATCGAGCCGACCGAGAGGTCGATGCCGCCCTTGCCCGACAGGATCACCAGCAGCTGCGCCATGCCGAGCATCGCCAGCGGAACAGCGCTGATCAGCGAGGAGGCGAGGTAGTCGGCGTTGTACGCACCGCTCAGCTGGCCGGCCGAGTCGAGGATCGTCATCACGACGAGCACGACGACGATCAGCACAGCGAGCAGCACGACGCGGTTCGTCAGCAGGGCTTCGAGGCCCCTGGAGGGCAGCGACCGACCGCCCGGCTTCTTCGGATTCTTCGGCACCTGGATGTGCGTGGTCTCGTTGACGAGTGTCATGCTTTTCTCCTTGCACGCTCACGCAGCAGGTCAGTGCCGACAGCAATGATGATGAAGATGCCCACGAACAGGTTCGCGAGCTGACTGGGCCAGCCGAGCTGCGTGACGCCGGAGGTCACGGTCTGCACCAGGATGGCGCCGAGCACGGTGCCGATGACCGAGCCGCGGCCGCCGAGGATGGATGTTCCACCGATCACCACCGCGGCGATGACCTGCAGCTCCTTGCCGGAGCCGACCGACTGGTCGAGCGTCGCGGTTCCCGAGGCGAGGATGAAGCACGCACCGAGCCCGACGAGGGCGCCGGTGAGGGCGTAGGCGACCAGCAACCGCGGCTGCACCTTGATGCCCACGAGGCGGGCGGCGTTCGCGTTGCCGCCGATCGCGAACAGGTGGCGGCCGCCCGAAGCGTGCCGGAGGTACCACCAGGCGACCGCCGCGATCACGATCATGATCGCGAAGCTGTTCGGTACACCGAGCGTGCGGCCGGCCTCGCCGCGACCGAACACTTCGAGGGTCGAGGGGATGCCGTTGACCGTCGAGGATCCGAAGACGCGGAGCGCGAGGAACTGGAAGATGTTCGCCGTACCGAACGTGATGATGATCGCGGCGACCCGGCCGTAGGCGATCAGCACGCCGTTGACCACGCCGAGCACGAGCCCGACGACGATCGCCAGCGCGACCGCACCGATCAGCGGGATGTCGACGCTGACCATGGTCTTTGCGACGATCACCGCGCAGAGCATGATCGCCCCGCCGACGGAGACGTCGATGCCGGCCGTGATGATGATGAACGTCATGCCGACGCCGATCAGGGCGATCGGGGCGACGGAGACCAACAGGGGCTGGATCGAGTTGGGCGTGAGGAACGCCGGCGTGAAGATGCCGAGCAGGATCCACAGCACGATCAGCACGCCGATCAGCACGAACTCCTGGCCGGTGACCGGTAGCGGCAGGATGCGCTTCGCCGTCGCGGTGGAGGAGCCGGCCGGCCGGCCGGACTGGGGCGCAGGCTTGGTGCGCTCGTCGAGGGTCATGAGAGTTCTTCCGTTGTCTGGTCTCCGGCCGCTGCGGCGAGGATCTCGACCTGCGTGGCTTGAGGGGTGAATTCGGCGGCGACTTCGCCGGCCCGGATGACAAGGATGCGGTCGGAGATGCGCAGCACCTCACCCAGGTCGCTCGTCACCACGAGCACGGCGGATCCGTCGTCTGCGAGGTTCGAGATGATGCGGTGGATCTCCTCCTTGGCACCCACGTCGACGCCCTGGGTGGGCTCGGCGAGCACCAGCAGCTTCGGCGTCTGCACGAGTTGCCGGGCGAGCACGACCTTCTGCGCGTTGCCGCCCGACATGGCGCTGATCGGCTGCTTCTCCGACGGGGTCTTCACGGCGAGGCGTTTGACGAAGTCGCGGGCGATGTCCCGCTGCACGCGGCCGCTCACCCAGCCCGGTACCCGGCTGAGCTTGCCGAGTTCGCCGATCACGATGTTCAGCGAGATGCTCTGGAAGCTGAAGGAGCCCTGCGCCGAACGGTTCGCCGGGAGCAACCGGATGCCGATTCTCTTGGCCTGCGAGGGCCGTTTCACGACGACCTCGCTGCCGGAGAGGCGCATCGTGCCCGAGGTGGCCTTGTCCATGCCGTAGATGACGCCCGCGATGTCGCCGGCACCCGAGCCGACGAGCCCGTAGAGCCCGACGATCTCGCCGGAGCGCACTGTGAGGCTGACGTTCTCGAATTTTCCCGTGCGCGACAGGTTCAACAGCTCGAGCACCGTCTCGCCCGAGGTGCCCGATCCCTTCGGCCGAGCCTCGGCGAGAACGCCGCCGACCATGAGTTCGGCGATCTCGCGAACCGAGAGCTCGCCGATCGGCCGAGTGGTGATGGTCTCGCCGTCGCGCATGACCGTGACCTCGTCGGCGATGACGAACAGTTCATCGAGCCGGTGCGAGATGTAGATGACGGAGACGCCGGTGGCGGTGAGGCGACGGATGACCGTGAAGAGCACCTCGATCTCGGAGTCCGTCAGGATGGCCGACGGTTCGTCGAGGATGAGCACCGACGCCTGTCCGGCCAGCGCCTTCGCGATGGAGACCTGCTGCTGCTCGGCGATCGAGAGGGTCCCGACGGGCACGGTCGCGATGCGGGCGGGCAGACCGACGGTGTCGAGGAGGCCCTGGATCTGGTCGGCCTCGGCCTTCCAGTCGACCCGGCCGCCCTTCTTCAGTTCGCGGCCGACGAAGACGTTCTCGGCGACGCTCAGCTCGGGGAACAGCTGCGGCTCCTGGTAGACCGTCTGCACGCCGAGGGCGATCGAGTCGGAGGTGGAGGAGATCGTCTTGGCGCTGCCGTCGAACGCGATCGTGCCGGCGTCGGGGATCTCGGCGCCCGCGATGATCTTGATCAGCGTCGACTTGCCGGCGCCGTTCTCGCCCACCAGCGCGTGCACGGTTCCGGGCTTCAGGGCGAAGTCGGCATGACGGATGGCGCGCACGCCCCCGTAGCTCTTGACGATGTCCTGCAACTCGAGGCGGTACGTCGCGGTGGCGACCGGAGTGTCTGCGCTCATGGGCAGCGATTTCCTTCGGGAGGTAGTGAAAGAGGGGAGGGAGGCGGTACGGGACGCCCGGTGAGGAGCATCCCGTACCGCCAGGTGGTGCCTAGTAGCTGAACGTGTCGACGTTGTCCTTGGTGATGACCAGCGGGTCACCCAAAAGGAGCACCTTCGAGGAGGAGTCGTAGGCGATACCCTTCAGGTCGGCGTTGACGTCGTTCGTCGCGGCAAGGGTCTTGCCGGTGGCGAGCTGGTCGCCGGCCCACGCTGCGAGGTAGCCGAGGTTCTGCACGTCCCAGAGGATCGAGGCGCTGGAGGAGCCGTCCTTCAGGTACGGAGCCATCGACTGCGGGGTGCCGAGGCCGTCGGTGAAGACGGTTCCGGTCTTGCCGGCATCCTTCACTGCCTGTGCCACGCCGGGAGCCGACGAGGTGCACTCGCCGACGAGACCGGTGAGGTCGGGGTTGGCGTTCATCAGGTCGGTTGCCATCGAGGTCGCAGCAGCCTGGTCTTCACCGGCGTAGACGACGTTCACGAGGGTGGCGTCCGGGTACTTCGAAGCCGTGTAGGCCTTCTGCACAGCGATCCATGCGTTCAGGTTTGCCGCGGTCTCTCCACAGGAGACGATCGCGTACTTGCCCTTGCCGCCCATGGCGGTCATCAGCTGGTCGGTCAGGGCCTCGCCGATACCTTCGACGGAGGCCTGGTTCACGAACACTTCGCGCACCGAGTCGGGTGCGTCGGTGTCAGCGGTCAGAACCTTGATGCCCTTGTCAGCGGCTTCCTTCAGGAGGGGAGCCATCGAGTCGGGGTCGTTCGGGGCCACGATGAGTGCCGAGACGTTCTGCTGGATGTACGAGCGCACGATGTCGGCCTGTGCTGCTGCATCGGCGGTGGTCGGACCCTGGTAGAGCCAGGTGATGCCGAGCTCTTCTGCCGCCTTCTTGCCACCGGCGTTCATCGCTTCGAAGTAGGGGATGCCCTGCAGCTTCGGAACGAAGGCGACGGTGATCTTCGCATCGCCGGCGCCGGCGGCGGCGGTGCTGCCGCCCGAGGATGAATCGGTGCGGCTGGTGCAGCCCGAGACGGTGAGAACGGCGGCGAGTGCGATCGCACCGACGGCGATGACTTTCTTCTTGCTGATCACTGTGTTGCCTCTCTTGTTGTGCGGGCAGACGCGACTGTGCGACCTGCCTCGTGGTGGAGTGTGAGTTCCTGGTAGGAATCCCCGAGCCCCCGACGCGCTGACTCCGCGCGTTCGAGGTTCCGAAGTCTGTGGGCCGCGTCATCCCAGCGGCTGTCGGGCTGTGGCTGGAACGAGCGCGTCTGGGTGCTCGCTGCCGCCACCTCCCAGATCTGTTCGACCGAGTCGAGTTCGCCGAGCGACCGCAGCTGCGCCGCCGCGTTGCCGAGGGCGGTGGCCTCCTTCGCCCAGCAGACGACAGGGCGGCCGGTCGCCGAGGCGGTGGCCTGCTGCAGCAGGGCGTTCAGGCCGCCCCCGCCGACGACGGCCACGGAGCTGATCGGCACGCCGGTCAGCTGCTCGATGTCCTCCAGCACGAGGCGGTAGCTGAGCGCGAGCGAGTCGAAGATGGCCCGCGCTATCTCGCCCATTCCGGCCGGCACGACGAGCGCGCGGCTGGCGCAGTACCCACGGATGCGCGCCGGCATGTCGCCTGGGGCGAGGAACTCGGTCGCGTTGAGGTCGATGACGCTCACGAGGGGGGTCGCGGCATCCGCCAGCTCGACGAGTCGCTCGTAGCTCACGTCGATGCCTTCGCGCTGCCACTGGCGGCGGCACTCCTGCAGCACCCAGAGGCCCATGACGTTTCTGAGGAACCGCACGCTGCCGTCGTAGCCGCCCTCGTTCGTGAGGTTCAGCAGCCGTGACTCGCGAGTGACGATCGGCTCGTCGAGAACGACGCCGACGAGCGACCAGGTTCCTGAGGAGATGAAGAGCGTGTCGGCTCCGGCGTTCGGGATCGAGAGCACGGCGCTCGACGTGTCGTGGGCGGAGGGGAGGATGACGCGGGTCGTCGAGAGCCCGCCCCGGGCCAGCTCGCCAACGATGCCGCCGACGTCCGTTCCGGCCGGAACGACGGTGGGGAGCACCTGCGCGGGCAGTCCGAGGTCGGCGAAGAGCCCGAGTGCCCAGCCGCCCGAGGCGAGGTCGTAGAGGCCGGTCGTCGAGGCGACGGAGAACTCGGTGACGCGGCTGCCGCTCAACTGATTGTGGAAGATGTCGGGCATCATCAGCATCAGGTCGGCCGCCTCGAGCACCTCGGGCCGCTCATGCGCGTCGGCGAGCATCCCGAACAGGGCTGTGATCTCGATGAGTTGGATGCCCGTGGCGCTGTACAGCCGGTCGCTGCCGAACTCGGCGAGCGCGCGTTCGAAAGCTTCGATGCGGTGTGAGTCGCGATAGGTGACGGGGTCGTCGAGCAGAGCGCCGCCCCGGTAGAGCCCGTAGTCGATTCCCCAGGTATCGACACCCACCGACGCGACGCTCTCGCGGTCGCCGAGCGTGCTGAGGCCCTGAGCGATGTCGTTCCAGAGGGCATCCACGTTCCAGCGCAGCCAGCCACCGGTCTCCCGGGGGGTGTTCGCGAAACGGTGCACGATCTCGAGGTCGATGCGGCTGCCGTCGAAACGGGCTGCGGCGACCCGCCCGCTCTCGGCACCGAGGTCGACGGCGGCCACGGTGAGGCCGCTCATTCGTCGACCGCCCGGAGGGTGCGGGAGGTGACGGCATCGATGGAGCGCTCGCCGTTGTCGAGCGAGGCGCCCGTGCCGGCGACGCGGGTGACCGGCGAGCCGGCCGCGGTCCAGGCGTCGACGAAGCTGTCGTCGGCGCGCTCGTCGGTGTAGAGGCGCGTGATCTCGCCCGGTGTGCCCCAGGAGTGCAGCCCGAAACCGTTGACCTTCGACGAGGGCATGGTGACGAAGATCTTGTCGCACGAGGCCATCAGGGTTCGCTTGGAGGTGGCTTCCTCGGCCACCAGCTCGAGCATGCCGAGTTCGGTCGAGGCGGCGGCGAGGCCGAAGAAGCCCTTGTCGATGCGTCCGCGGCCCTTCAGCACGTCGGAGAAGGCCCCGACGAGGGATCCGGATGCCCGCCGCAGCACGCCGCCCGGAACCACCACGGTCGCGTTCGAGTGGTCCATCAGCAGCATCGTGACGCGGAGGCCGTAGGTGATGACGATCAGGTCGCGGTGCTCGAGGAGTTCCTGCGCGAGGTAGTAGGAGGTGGTCGAGGAGTCGATGGCGATGACGTCCCCGTCGTCGACGAGTTTCGCGACCTCCTTCGCCAAGAGGCTCTTCACCGTCGAGTCGCGGCGCATCCGCTCACTGAACGCGCCCTCTTCGCCGGTCGAGGGAGCGACGGCGCCGCCGCGCACGCGTCGCAGCAGGGAGCGCTTCTCGAGGGAGTCGAGGTCTTTTCGCACCGTGACCGTCGAGACGCCGAGCGTGCGGGCGAGGTCGTTGACCATGACGCGGCCCGTCAGCGTGAGCTCGTGGAGGATGACCTCTTCACGCACGAAGTCGTAGCTTTCAGACATCGGTGCTCCGTTCGGCTGCAGTGGCGAAGAGTGGTGACGGGTCGAAAGCAGTTGGCTTTCGTCGTTGTGGTGAACCTATCCGAAAGTAAACATTGCGTCAAGATTTGAAAAGTTACGAAAGAGAAACGACTTTCGAAAGGAAGCATTGTGCTTGACAGAGGGTACTGCTGCTCATAGATTGGCCCCGGCCCCCACCCCCCCACACCCTCCACTGTCGAAGGACTGCTGTCATGACACCCACCCCGAAATCCGACCTCATCGCCAGGTCGAATCGGCTCGGCTCTGATCCGCGGGTCACCAACTATGCGGGCGGAAACACCTCGGCGAAGGGCACGGAGATCGAACCGGCGTCGGGTAAGCCGGTCGAACTCCTCTGGGTGAAGGGTTCGGGTGGAGACCTCGGCACCCTGACCGAGGACGGCCTGTCGGTGCTCCGCCTCGACCGCTTCCGCGACCTGGTGGATGTCTACCCCGGCGTCGAGCGCGAAGACGAGATGATCGAGGCGTTCCCGTACGTGCTGTTCGGCACGGGCGGAGCGGCCCCCTCGATCGACACGTCGATGCACGCGCTGGTGGATGCGGCGCACGTCGACCACCTGCACCCCGACTCCGGCATCGCCATCGCGACCTCGGCCGACGGTGAGGCCCTTACCGCGACGATCTTCGGCGACCGCGTGGCGTGGGTGAACTGGCGTCGCCCCGGCTTCCAGCTCGGCCTCGACATGGCCCGCATCAAGGCGGAGAACCCCGGCACGATCGGTGCGATCCTCGGCGGGCACGGCATCACCGCGTGGGGTGACACCAGCGACGAGGCCGAGGCGAACAGCCTCTGGATCGTCGACACGGCAGAGGCCTACATCACGTCTCACGGCAGGGCGGATCCCTTCGGCCCGGTGCTCGCGGGCTACGAAGCCCTCCCCGAAGACGAGCGGCGCACGAAGGCGGCGCTGCTGGCGCCGCACATCCGCGCCCTCGTGTCGACCGACAGGGTGCAGGTCGGCCACTTCACCGACAGCGCCGAGGTGCTCGACTTCCTCAGCTCGGCCGAGCATCCGCGGCTCGCCGACCTCGGCACCAGCTGCCCCGACCACTTTCTGCGTACGAAGATCAAGCCGCTCGTGCTCGACCTGCCGGCCTCCGCCAGCGTCGAGGAGTCGGTCGCCCGCCTCGCCGAGCTCAGCGAGCAGTACCGCGTCGACTACCAGGCGTATTACGACCGCAATGCGACGCCCGACTCGCCCGCCATCCGCGGAGCCGACCCGGCGATCGTGATGATTCCGGGTGTCGGCATGTTCAGCTGGGGCGCGAACAAGCAGACCGCCCGGGTGGCCGGTGAGTACTTCGTCAACGCGATCAACGCGATGCGCGGCGCCGAGGCTCTGTCGACGTACGCTCCGATCTCCGAGGCCGAGAAGTTCCGCATCGAGTACTGGGCGCTGGAGGAGGCGAAGCTCGCGCGGATGCCGAAGCCGAAGCCGCTCGCCACCCGCATCGCCCTCGTGACCGGTGCCGCATCCGGGATCGGCAGGGCCATCGCCCACCGGCTCGCCGCCGAGGGGGCCTGCGTCGTGATCGCCGACCTCGATCTCGCGAAGGCGCAGGCCGCCGCGGCCGAGATCGGCAACACCGATGTCGCGATCGGCGTCAAGGCCGACGTCACCAGCGAGGCCGAGGTCATCGCCTCGGTGCACGCCGCCGTGCTGGCCTTCGGCGGGCTCGACCTCGTCGTGAACAACGCCGGCCTCGTGCTGGCGCGATCGCTCCTCGAGACCAGCGAGGCGGACTGGGACATCCAGCACGACGTCATGTCGAAGGGATCGTTCTTCGTCTCGAAGGCCGCGGCGCGCGTGCTCATCGACCAGAAGCTCGGCGGCGACATCGTCTACATCTCTTCGAAGAACTCGATCTTCGCCGGCCCCGACAACATCGGCTACTCCTCCACGAAGGCCGACCAGTCCCACCAGGTGCGCCTGCTGGCCGCGGAACTCGGCGGCTACGGCGTCAAGGTCAACGGCATCAACCCCGACGGCGTCGTGCGCGGCTCGGGCATCTTCTCGGGCGGCTGGGGTGCCAAACGCGCGGCGACGTACGGTGTTCCCGAGGAGGAGCTCGGCCTCTACTACGCACAGCGCACGCTGCTGAAGCGTGAAGTGCTGCCCGAGAACGTGGCCAACGCCGTGTTCGTGCTCTGCAGCGCAGACCTCAGCCACACGACGGGCCTGCACATCCCGGTCGACGCCGGGGTCGCGGCCGCGTTCCTCCGGTAGCCGGCCCCGCCCGTTCAGCGGTCTGCGGTTCGGGTCAGGAACTGACGTAGGTGAGGTGCAGAATCGCGCCCTTGCAGGCGTCCTGGTTCGTGCCCTTCTCGCTGAAGCCGATGGATGCCCCGCTGAACCCGGCCGTCTCTTCGGGCTCGAGCGTGCGGCCGACCGGCATCGCGGCATCCCGCAGCACGTAGTCGCTCGCGTCGCACGCGCCCTCGGTCGCCCCGCTCGCCTTCGTGACGCGTTCGATCGACACCGTCACCACGCTGATGCGGGCGCTCGCCGTGCCGTGGTTCGTGATGGTGCCGACCAGTGTTGTCGGCGCGCCGCCCGGTGCGATCCCGCTGTTCACCGAGGTCTGGATGATCGTGAGGGTGTTGTCCGCGCCGCTGCCGCCGCCGCCCCTACCGCCCCCGCCGCCGCTGCCGTCGGGGCAGTCGTCGCTCGCCGGAGCGGTCGCGCCCGCAGCCGATACCACGACAGTGACCGCGGCCGCCTGCGCGGACGGCGCTCCACCGACGACTCCGAGCACGCCGCCGACGAGCAGCAGCAGCACCAGCGCTCCACCCGTGCGTGCGCGACGGTTCCGCGCACCGAGAACCACGAACACGGCAGCCCCGGCGAGCAGGCACACCAACCCCACGACGACGAACGCGGCCACGGGCAGTCCGGTGTTCGACAGCTCGCACGCAGCGGCGGGGATCATCCGGCCCGCGTTCGCTGCGGCAGCCCGCAACTGATCCCGGTCATCACAGGATCCCTGTCACGGTGAAGTCGGCGCTGGTCACCGTCAGCGCGCTGGGCGTCGCGGGAACGGTCGCGATGAAGTTGTAGGTGCCGCTCGTTCCGACACCGATGAGCGATGTGGTGATGGTGATCCCGGTGAAAGTGGCCGATCCCGTGGCATCCGTCGTGACGGCGACAGGGCTTGTCTGGGTGCCGTTCAGGAACAGCCGACCGCCGAGGGAGGTGTTCTTGCCGATCACCAGACTGACGGTGCTCGTGGCGACGACCGGGTTGAGGTAGACATCGCGCACGGTCACCTTCACGGTGGGGGAGAAGGGCTGGCCGGCAGTGATGGCCGTGGGCGGCGCCGAGAAGACGAGGTTGTTGGCGGCGCCCGGTGTGATCGTCTCTGCCTGCGTGGCCGAGGTGAGTCCGGAGAACGACACGGTGATCGTCGGCGTGCCCGCCTTCGTGTCGCCGGCGAAGAAGGTGGCGGTGCTCGCATTCGCCGCAATCGTGACCGAAATCGTCCCCGTACCCGAGGCGTTCGCCAGGGCGAAGATCGCCGTGCCCGTGGAGTTCGACGCGAGCGTCAGGGCCGTGGCCGTCGCGGCGATCACCGGGTTGCCGAACGCATCCTGGCGCTGCACGGTGATCGCGCCGCTGTTGGTCGTCGCCGAGGCCACCGCCGAGAAGGCGGCGGAGGTGAACGCGAGCTTGGCGGCGGCCGCGGGAGTGATGGTCTCCCCCTGCGTAGCGGCCGTGAGCGTTCCCTGGGTGGCGGTGATCGTCGGCGTGCCGGCCCTGTTGTCGCCGTAGTAGAACGTCGCAGTGCTCGAGGTCGCGGCGAACGCGACGGCAGAACCTCCGGCGGCGCTCGTGGGGGCGAAGATCGCCGTGCCGGTGGAGCTCGAGGCCAGGTTCAGCGTCGTGGTCGACGGCACCGGTGCCGGATTGCCGAACTGGTCCTGGCGCTGCACCGTGATCGCCGGGCTGTTCGTGGTGGCCGATGCGATGGCCGAGAAGGCCGCCGTGAGGAAGATGAGCCTGGTCGCGGAGGCGGCCGTGATGGTCTCGGTCTGAGTGGCCGCGGTGAGACCGGTGGCAGCGGCGGTGATGATCGGCGTGCCGGACTTCGCGTCGGCGTAGAAGAACGTGGCGGTGTCGGCGAGGGCCGGTATCGTCACGGTCGCCGTGGCGGTGGCCCCGGAGGTCGGAGCGAAGTACGTCGTGCCGCTGGAGTTCGACGTGAGGGTCAGCGATGTCGCGGTGCCCGAGGCCACGGCGTTGCCGAAGGTGTCCTGGCGCTGCACAGTGATCGCGCCGCTGTTCGTGCTCGCCGAAGCGCTGGCGGTGAACGGGGCCGAGGTGAAGCCGAGCCTCGACGCCGCGAGGGCAGCGATCGTCTCGGTCTGCGTGGCCGAGCTGAGCCCCGCAAGGCTGGCCGTGATGGTCGGTGTGCCGGCGCGGGTGTCGCCGTAGTAGAAGGTCGCCGTGCTCGATCCGGTGGCGAAGGCGACGGCAGATCCGGCTGCCCCGCTCGTGGGGGCGAAGATCGCGGTACCGGTGGAGCTCGAGGCGAGCGTCAGTGTCGTGGTCGAGGCGACGGCCGCCGGGTTGCCGAAGGTGTCCTGGCGCTGCACGGTGATCGCGCTGCCGGTCGTGGTGGCGGAGGCCGCCTGGCTGCTGGCCGTCGAGGTGAAGACGAGCTTCGAGGCCGCTGCAGCTGTGACGGTCTGCACCTGGCTCGCCGAGGTCAGCCCCGAGAGCGTCGCGGTGACGGTGGGCGTGCCGGCTCGCGTGTCGCCGTAGTAGAAGGTCGCGGTGCTCGCCCCGGCGGCGAAGCTGACGGGGGTGGATGCTGCACCGCTGGTCGGCGCGAACACCGCAGTGCCGGTCGAGCCCGACGCCAGACCGAGGGTGGTGACGGAGGCGACGGCGGAGGCGTTGCCGAACGCATCCTGCCGCTGCACGGTGATCGCGCTGCCGGTCGTGGTGGCCGAGGCCGTCTGGCTTCCGGCGGTCGTGGTGAAGACGAGCTTGGTCGCGGGCGCGGCCGTGATGGTCTCGATCTGCGTTGCTGAGGCGAGCCCGGCCACGGCGGCCGTGATGGTGGGAGTGCCCGCCCGGGTGTCGCCGTAGTAGAAGGTCACTGTGCTCGATCCGGCGGCGAAGCTGACGGCCGTGGATGCCGCACCACTCGTCGGTGCGAAGACGGCGGTGCCGGTCGAGGTCGAGGCCAGCCCGAGCGTGGTGACCGAGCCGAAGGGCGCCGGGTTGCCGAACGCATCCTGCCGCTGCACGGTGATCGCGCTGCCGTTCGTGCTCGCCGAGGCGATCTGGCTGCTCGGAGCGGAGGTGATGACCAGAGCGGACGCCGCCGCCGCCGTGACGGTCTCGGCCTGGGTTGCGGCGGTGAGCCCGGTGATCGTGGCCGTCAGGGTGGGATTGCCCGCTCGGGTGTCACCGTAGTAGAGGGTCGTCGTGCTCGCGCCGGCGGCGAAGGTGACCGGTGCTCCCGCGCTGCCGAAGGTCGGCGCGAAGATCGCGGTGCCGGTCGAGGTCGAGGCCAGCCCGAGTGTGGTGGCTGAGGTGAATGGCACCGGGTTGCCGAACGCATCCTGGCGCTGCACTGTGATGGCGGAGCCATTGGTCGTCGCCGATGCGGCTGACGTGAGTGGGGCCGAGGTGAACACCAGCTTCGTGGCGACCGCCGCGGTGATCGTCTCGATCTGGGTCGCCGAGGTGAGCCCGGCGAGTGCGGCGGTGATCGTCGGAGAGCCGGCGACGGTGTCGCCGTAGTAGAAGGTGGCGGAGCTGGAGCCGGCGGCGAACGTGACGGTTCCGGATGCCGAACCGCTCGTCGGGGCGAACACCGCTGTGCCCGTCGTGCTGGAAGTGAGCCCGAGAACCGTGGCGGAGGCGAATGCCACCGGGTTGCCGAAGGCATCCTGCTGCTGCACGGTGATCGCGCTGCTGTTCGTGGTCGCCGACGCGACGGCGCTGCTGCCGGCCGAGGTGAAGACGAGTTTCGACGCAGCGGCCGGGGTGACGGTCTCGCCCTGCGTCGCCGAGGTGAGCCCGGCGAGCGCGGCGGTGATCGTCGGTGTGCCCACCCGGGTGTCGCCGTAGTAGAAGGTGGCGCTGCTCGATCCGGCGGCGAGGCTGACGGTCGTGGATGCCGCACCGCTCGTCGGCGCGAACACTGCGGTGCCCGCCGAATTCGAGGACAGGGTCAGGGTGGTCGCGCCGGCCACGGGCGCCGGGTTGCCGAGGGCGTCCTGGCGTTGCACGGTGACGGCGCCGCCGTTCGTCGTGGCCGAGGCGACGGCGGAGCGGGTCGCCGAAGTGAAGACGAGTCTCGTGGCCGCGGCCGGTGTGATGGTGAAGGCTGAGCTCGTCGCTGCTGTCAGGCCGGTGCTCGACGAGACGAGGGTGTAGCCGACGCCGGACCTGTCGATCGACAGCGTCGAGAAGGTCGCCACACCGCTGGCATTCGTGGTCGCGGTGAGTGTTCCCGAGAGCGTGCCGCTCGACGGGTTCGTACCGATCGCGATCGTCACCGGCACACCGGCGGTCGGCACAGCCGTGCCCGAGATGCTCTGCAGGGCGACGGTCACGGCGGGGGCGATGGTCGTTCCGGCCACCGTGGTGCCCGGTTGGATGCCGTAGGCCAGCTTCGTCGCAACGAGGATCGTGACCGGGCCGCTCGCGGCGCCAGGCGCGCTCCAGGTTCGGAAGACCGCCGTGACGGTGTACGTGTAGCTCCCGTCGGGAACGCCCGGGTCGGTGCAGGATGTCGCGGAGAGCAGGCTCGTGGCCGAACTGCCGCACGCCGCCGTCGTCGTTCCGCCGGAGGTGCGGGTGACGTAGTACCCCGTCGGCACGGTTGCGCCCGTCGAAGCGCTCCAGCCCACACTCACGGTTGCGGTACCGGCGGTGGACGACGCGGTGACGGCGGTCGGCGGGTTCAGTGTTCCCGTCGTCGCCGACCCGTTCCCTGTACCGGTCGCCCGCCAGAACGCCTCAGCGGTGACGCCCGCCACGAGGCCGCCGACGACCAGCAGGAGCAGCACGAGCATCCCGCTCAGCCACGACTGCGGCCGTGCATGCATGCCGAACGGCAGGCGCACCCACGATGATCTGTGGGTGCGCCTGCCGTGTCGGGATGTTGCGGCGCTCATGGTTCAGCTGGCCGTTCGACCTGTTTCGAGAAGGGCGGGACACCCGGTTCTGCGGCCCGGGTATCGCGCGTCGGTCGGCTAGCTGGCGACGTAGTGCAGTGGCACGACCGCGAGCTTGCAGGAGTCCTGGTTGGTGCCGAGGTTGTTCATGCTGACCACCACGGTGCCGGTGACGGCTGCGCCGGGGGCGATGTCGCCGGTCGGCACCGTGATGGTCCCGATCGTGTAGTCGGCGGCGGTGCAGGCGGGGTTCCCGCCGGTCGTCACCGAGAACGCGGTGGCGTCGGTGTTGGCGATGGTGACCGCCACGGCGTTCAGGCGCTGGTTGCCTGTTCCGGGGTTGGTGACGGTGAAGGAGACCGTCTCCGGTGCTCCCCCCGGCGTGATGGGGCCACCGGCGGTCGTGGTCTGCGCAACGGCGAACGCGACGCTCGTGCCGGTCGTGGTGGTCCCGTTCCCGACACCGGTGGAGGTCCAGTAGGCGAAGGCGGCGCTGCCCCCACCGAGCACCAGCACTGCGGCGGTGACGATCGCGACGATGCGCTTCTTCTTGTTGACGTGCTTGGACATGGGTTCCCCAACCGATCGATGTCGACAAAACACCGACAGCCGATGTTCCGGAGTATCAAACCATTCGAGGGGGTATCGATTTGGCCTTCCTCACCCCAATGGTGTATTGGGCCTGCGGGCTGCTCTCCCGGAAACACACCGGCAACAACGCCGGGTTAGGCTCTCAGCATGGTTGACCTGTTCGCCGGTTATGGCGCCACACTCCTGCCCCGCAAGCCGATCAAGGGTGCGCACGCCTACGACGAGATGTTCCCGGAGCCCGACTCGTCGTCACCGGTTCAGGCCCGCGCGGCCTACAAGGACATCTACACGGCGCTCGCCCGGATGACCCAGGAGGAGTTGCGGGGCCGTACCGATGCGCTCGCGAGTTCGTACCTCGCCCAGGGTGTGACGTTCGACTTCGCCGGCGAGGAGCGCCCGTTCCCGCTCGATGCGGTTCCGCGCGTCATAGAGCAAAAGGAATGGATCGGCGTCGAGGCCGGCATCAAGCAGCGCGTCCGTGCGCTCGAAGCCTTTCTCGCCGACATCTACGGCGCCCAGAACGCTGTGCGCGACGGCGTCATCCCGGCGGGGCTGGTGAGCTCATCGAGCCATTTCCACCGCGAGGCCGCGGGTATTGTGAGCGCGAACGGTGTGCGCATCCAGGTCTCGGGCATCGACCTGATCCGCGACGAGAAGGGTGCCTGGCGCGTTCTCGAAGACAACGTGCGCGTGCCGTCCGGTGTGAGCTACGTCATCTCGAACCGCCGGGTGATGGCCCAGACCCTGCCGGAACTGTTCGTCTCGATGCGGGTGCGACCTGTCGGCGACTACCCCAACAAGCTGCTCCAGGCCCTCCGGGCATCCGCTCCCGAAGGCGTCGAAGACCCGAACGTGGTCGTTCTCACACCGGGTGTCTACAACTCGGCGTACTTCGAGCACACCCTGCTCGCCCGTCTGATGGGCATCGAGCTCGTCGAGGGCCGTGACCTGTTCTGCTCCGGCGGACGGGTCTGGATGCGCACGACGGCAGGGCCGACGCGCGTCGACGTGATCTACCGGCGCGTCGACGACGAGTTCCTCGACCCGTTGCAGTTCCGCGCGGACTCGATGCTGGGCTCCCCGGGCATCCTGCTCGCCGCCCGGCTCGGCAACGTCACCATCGCGAATGCAGTCGGAAACGGCGTGGCCGACGACAAGCTCGTCTACACCTACCTGCCCGACCTGATCAGGTACTACCTCTCGGAGGACCCCCTGCTGCCGAACGTCGACACCTGGCGGCTCGAAGACCCGGGAGCGCTCGAAGAGGTGCTCGACAGGCTCGACGAGCTCGTCGTGAAGCCCGTCGATGGCTCGGGTGGCAAGGGGCTGGTCGTCGGGCCCGCGGCTTCGAAGAAGGAGCTCGACGCTCTTCGGAGACGCCTGATCAAGGATCCGCGCGGATGGATCGCGCAGCCGGTCATCCAGCTCTCGACGATTCCGACGCTGGTCGAAGACGGCATGCGTCCGCGGCACGCCGATCTCCGCCCGTTCGCTGTCAACGACGGGAAGGACGTCTGGGTGCTGCCCGGCGGCCTCACCCGCGTAGCGCTGCCCGAGGGCGAGCTCGTGGTGAACTCGTCGCAGGGCGGCGGATCGAAGGACACCTGGGTGGTCGGCTTCGCGGGCGGATTCTCGCCGATCGACGGCACTGCACCGGTCGCGCAGAACATCCAGGGGCTGGTGGCCGACCAGGCCGCCAACACCCAGGCCATCCCGATCGTGAAACACACCCCCGACCATTCGCCCTACGACAAGCCGCGCTCGCATCACGACCAGCAGGAGCAGCAGCAGCAGGTGCGCCTCGGCGCCCCCCTCCGCCTGCCTCTCCCGGGGGTCGATCAGGCTCAGGATGCCCGTACCGAGCGTGAGGGTGATCGCTGATGCTGAGCCGCATTGCTGAGAGCCTGTTCTGGATCGGGCGCTACATCGAACGAAGCGACGGCACCGCGCGCATCCTGGATGTGCACCTGCAGTTGCTGCTCGAAGACCCGTGGATCGAGGAGAACCTCGCCTGCCGGTCGCTTTTGGCCGTGATGGGTGCCGACATCCCGCCGGACGACCACGAGCTGACCCGCGCCGACGTGCTGGACATCCTCGCCGTCGACCGCACCCAGCCCGCATCGATCGCCTACTCGCTCGGTGCCGCCCGCGAGAACGCCCGCCGCGCCCGCGAGATCGTCTCGACCGAACTCTGGGAGTGTCTCAACACGACGCGCGCGCGCATGCCGCGCCGCATCGCCGTCGAGAAGACGCACGAGTTCTTCGCGTGGGTCAGGGAGCGCTCGGCGCTGGCCGTCGGCATCCAGGAGTCCGCGGCATCCAGAGACGAGGCGTGGCACTTCTTCACGCTCGGCCGCTCGCTCGAACGCGCCGACATGACGGCCAGGCTGCTCGCGACCCGGTCGCTGACCGAGGCGTCGGGGCCGTCATGGACGACGATCCTCCGCTCGTGCGGAGCATACGAGTCGTACCTCCGCACGTACCGCGGGGTGCCGTCGGCGCGGAACGCCGCCGAGTTCCTGCTGCTCGACCGGCTCTTCCCGCGCTCGATCCTCTACTCGGTGTCACGCGCCGAGCAGAGCCTTCGCGACATCGAACCGCGGAACACCCGCCTCGCGGTCACCGACCAGGCGCAGCGCCTGCTCGGCCAGATCCGCAGCCAACTGGAGTACCGACCGATCATGGACATCCTGCACGACCTCCCGCACCAGATGGACCTCGTGCAGGAGGCGACCAGCGAGGCATCCGAGGCCATCCGCCAGCGGTACTTCCCAACGAACGCCGCACCGAGCTGGGTGGGAGAGAACGTATGAACCGCCTCCGGATCAAGCACGTCACCGGCTACCGCTACGAAGGCGAGGTGGGTGCGTCGTACAACGAGGCGCGGATGCTTCCGGTGTCGTCCGATGGACAGTTCGTGCTGTTCTCCCAGCTCGACATCTCGCCGCTGTCGTCGAATCACACCTACCTCGACTACTGGGGTACCCGGGTGTCGTCGTTCGAGGTGCTGACGCCGCACAAGGAGCTCTCCCTCACGGCGAACTCGCTGATCGAGGTGCGGCCCCGCGTGCATCCACCGCACCAGCTCAGCTGGGAGGCGTTGCATGAGGCCGCGGCGCGGGTGACATCGACCATCGAACAGGTGAAGCAGACCAAGCTCACCGACCCGCCGGCAGAGGTCGCTGCGCTGGCCCGCACCATTGCCGCATCGCATGACAACGTCTGCGACGCAGCTCTTGCCATCTGTGCCGAGATCGGCAATCAGGTCGAATACATGACCGGAGTGACGGGCGTGCATACGAACGCGCGGGAGGCCTGGGTCGAGAAGAAGGGTGTCTGCCAGGACATCACGCACATCGCCCTCGGGGCGCTCCGATCGGTGGGGATCCCGGCGCGGTACGTCTCCGGGTACCTGCACCCTCGTCCCTCTGCGGGGGTCGGGGAGACGGTGACGGGGGAGTCGCACGCCTGGGTCGAATGGTTCTGCGGCGACTGGCGGGGCTTCGACCCGACGAACTTGATCGACATCGGCGACCGGCACGTGACCGTCGGGCGCGGGCGCGACTACAACGACGTGGCGCCGCTTCGCGGGGTGTACGCCGGCCCGTTCGGCTCGCGCCTCTTCGTGAAGGTGGAGATCACGCGCGAGGCCTGAGCCGGGTTCACGCGCGAGGCCTGAGCCGGGTGGGCCCCTCCCCTCCCTCCCCCCGCGGCCCCTCGCCCCCTCCCCCCTCGCCCCCCTCCCTCTCCCCCTGCGCCCCCGCCCCTGCGGCCCGCGTAAAAGAGGATGGCGCGGGCAGACACGTTCCTGGGTGCGCCACCGCGGCTCCCATCCTCTTTTGCGCGGGGCGCAGGGCGCCGGGCGCCGGGCGCGGGCGCCGGAACCCGGGGGACCCGCCGGACGGCGGAGCCCGCGGGCGGGCGAGGAGCGGGCACAATGGGACTGTGCCCCACTTCACCGACGAACACGGCGTTCGCATCACCTACTACCGCTGGCTGGTCGAGAACCCGCGGGGTGTGGTGCAGATCTCGCACGGGCTCGGTGAGTATGCCGGCCGGTACGTCGAGCTCGCGGGCGAGCTGAATGCGGCGGGCTATTCCGTCTACGCGAACGACCACCGCGGTCACGGCCAGACCGGCCTCGACCAGCATCACGGCGACCGCACCCAGTTCGGGCGCCTCGGCCCCGGCGGGCTGCGGGCGACGATTGCCGGAGTCCGCCAGTTCACCGCCCTCATCGCGGGCAAGAACCCGGGGCTGCCGCTGTTCCTCCTCGCCCAGAGCTGGGGCTCGCTGATGGCACAGATCATCGTCAACGGTTCGTCGCGCCCCTACGCCGGTGTCGTGCTGGTCGGGTCGGCGTACCGGATGCCCGGATCCATGGATGGCGGAGACCTCAGCCGCCGCCACCGCCCGCCCGGCGGCGGAGGCCACGGGTACGAATGGCTCAGTCGCGATGAGGCCGTGCAGACGGCAGCGTCCGACGACGAGTTCATGTTCGAAGCGAAAGTTCTGAAGCTGTTCGGCCTGGCAGACGGCCTGCGTCTCTTCGGTCGCCCCGCGCGCCACTTCGACAGCGACCTGCCGGTGCTCATCCTGTCGGGAACCGACGACATCCTCGGCGGGGAGAAGAGCGCCCAGAAGCTCGCGTCGGCGTACCGGCGCGGTGGTCTCACCGACGTGACGGTGCACCTGTACCCGGATGCCCGCCACGAGGTGCTGCGCGAGACCAATCGCGCCGAGGTCGTCGCCGACCTCTCCGCCTGGCTCGCCGCCCACGCCCCCCTCCCGGCCTGACCCCCGCCCGCCCCCGCCACCCCCCCCGACCCCGCCACCCCCCGACCGGCGCAATCGACTCACCGGAAACTGTCGCTCAGACACCCGCATACCGACAGTTTTCGGTGTCTCGGCGAGAGCTGGTCGGCGAGGGCTGGCGGGCGGGAGTGCGAGGTTTACGATGAAGCTATGCATGGTGAATACAAGGTTCCGGGCGGCAAGCTGGTCGTGGTCGACCTCGAGGTTCGGGACGGGGTGTTCGCCGACTTTCGGCTGGCGGGCGACTTCTTCCTCGAGCCCGACAGTGCGCTCGACGACATCAACCGCGCTGTGAACGGTCTCTCCGCCGACAGCGAGGCCTCTGCCATCGCCGCCGCGATCAAGGCAGCCCTCTCGAAGGACGTGACGATGCTCGGTTTCAGCGCCGAGGGCGTCGCCGTGGCGATCCGCCGTTCACTTGCGAAGGCGACGAGCTGGCGCGATTACGACTGGCAGGTGATCCACTCGAAGGCCGTGCCGCCCGTGATGCAGATGGCGCTCGATGAGGTGTTGGCCGTCGAGGTGGGCGAGGGGCGCCGGGCGCCGACGCTGCGCATCTGGGAGTGGGATTCGCCCGCCGTCGTGATCGGCAGCTTCCAGTCTCTGAAGAACGAGGTCGACCCCGAGAACGCTGCGAAGTTCGGCTTCGACGTGGTGCGCCGGGTCAGTGGCGGCGGGGCGATGTTCATGGAGGCCGGCTCGGTCGTCACCTATTCGATCTACGCCCCGGCCGATCTCGTGCAGGGCCTCAGTTTCGCGGATTCCTACGCGTTTCTCGACGAATGGGTGCTGATTGCGCTCAAATCACTCGGAATCGACGCCAGCTACGTTCCCCTCAATGACATCTCGAGCCCCAGCGGCAAGATCGGCGGAGCCGCCCAGAAGCGCCTCGGCAACGGTGCGGTGTTGCATCACGTCACGATGAGCTACGACATCGACGGCGAGAAGATGGTGCAGGTTCTGCGCATCGGTCGCGAGAAGATGAGCGACAAGGGCACGAAGTCCGCGGCGAAGCGCGTCGACCCTCTCCGCAGCCAGACGGGGCTCTCCCGCGAGGAGATCATCGACCGGATGATCGACACCTTCACGTCGCTGTACGGCGCCACCACCGGTGACGTCACCGAAGACGAATACGCCCAGGCAGCCACCCTGGTGGAGACGAAGTTCGGCACCCGCGAGTGGATCGAGCGCGTTCCCTGATCGACGGGTGCTGGAGGGTTGGTCAACGGGTGACAGGCGGGTGATCGTGCGGTGAGCGGCCCGGGCCGCGAGCTCAGCCGCGCTCGACCAGTTCGTGGTACTCCGGATGCCCGTCGATCCAGCCCGCGACGAACGGGCATTCGGGAACGACTTTCAGCCCGGTGTTGATGCGCACATCATCCAGCGCACCCTTCACGAGGTTGCTACCGAGTCCGCTCTTCCGGCGGGACGGATCCACCTCTGTGTGGGTGAAGACGATGGCGTCACCCACCGTGCGGTAGTCGGCGAGCCCGGCTTCCCGGTCGTCGACGACGAGAACGTAGCGATGGTGGTCAGCTTCGTGACGGATCAAGGTGCTCATTGACCTCGACAGTACGCCGGGCATCCGGCGACTGCGAGTTGCCGCTCCGGGGGTGGCGCGCGGACTGCCACAATGAGAGCATGCCCACCCCGCCCCGCGTGAATCCGATGCCGGCGGGCGCGAACGGCCGTGTCGTCCGGGCCGACAACCTCGACGTGCTCCCCACCCTCGAGAGCGGATCCGTCACTCTGATCTACCTCGATCCGCCGTTCAACACCGGTCGCGTCCAGCGCCGGCAGGGTACGACCGCCGTACGCTCGGAGGCCGGAACCGGATCCATCACCGGCTTCAAGGGCAACAGCTACGATCGCATCAAGGGCGATCTGCTGCGCTACGACGACGCCTTCGAGAACTACTGGGAGTTCCTCGAACCCCGCCTCCTGGAAGCCTGGCGCCTGCTCGCCGACGACGGAACGCTCTACCTGCACCTCGACTATCGCGAGGCGCACTACGCGAAGGTGCTGCTGGATGCGCTCTTCGGGCGGGAGAGCTTTCTGAACGAGATCATCTGGGCCTACGACTACGGCGCGAAGGCGAAGACACGCTGGCCGACGAAGCACGACACGATCCTGGTCTACGTGAAGAACCCGCAGGGCTACTACTTCGACTCTGAGACGGTCGACCGCGAACCGTACATGGCGCCCGGGCTGGTGACTCCGGAGCGCGCGGCGCGCGGCAAGCTCCCGACCGATGTCTGGTGGCACACGATCGTGTCGCCGACCGGCCGCGAGAAGACCGGCTATCCCACCCAGAAGCCCGAGGGGGTGCTCCGGCGCATCGTGCAGGCGTCGTCGCGGGAGGGGGATCTCGTGCTCGACTTCTTCGCGGGCAGCGGAACGACGGGCGCGGTGGCGTCAGCGCTCGGGCGCCGATTCCTTCTGATCGACCAGAACCCCGAGGCGATCGCGGTCATGCAGAAGCGCCTGCCTGCCGCGACCTTCGAGTAGGTCGCGGCAGGCAGGCGCCTGGGGGGTGGTGCGGGGGGAGTGACGCGGGCGCGTCAGGCCCCGTGCCTCGGCTGGTGCGCGGCTCCGGATGCCGGTTCCACCGGTCCCCGGTCGCCTTCGCCCGTCGTGCCGGGCTCGACCATCGCGCCCGTCGTGTTGGCGGCAGAGAGCGCCTCGGCGGCCAAGGCGCCTTCCGCGGCATCCAGATCGCTAGCCTCCTGCATGGCCGACTTCTGCCGGAGCGGGGGAGCCTTCAGGAACAGGGCCAGCACGAACGCCACGGTGACGACGGCCATGGTGATCCAGAACACGGAGGCGATCGCGAACGAGAACCCGCTGAGGAACGGGAAGGCCAGGCGCGGGTCGATCACGTTCAGGAACGACGTGTCGCCGTTCAGGGCGTTGCTGATCGCCGTGAAGTCCTGCGTCTGGATCCAGCCGAGGATCTGCGTATTGGCGGGGTTGCCGGTGACGGCCGGATCCTGGGCGGCGGCTGCGATCCCCGCCTGCGTCGACGGCTGGGCGAACGCGTCTGTCACGGTCTGCGGCAGGCGCGTGAAGATGAACGAGAACACGACAGCGGTGCCGAGCGTTCCACCGATCTGGCGGAAGAACGTCGAGGCGCTCGTCGCCACGCCGATGTCGCGCGGCCCGACCGAGTTCTGCGAGGCGATGGTGAGCGTCTGCATCATCTGGCCGAGCCCCAGGCCGATGATGAACATGCCGACCATCACGTACCAGATCTGGGTGTCGACCCGGAGGAAGGTCATGATGAAGAACCCGATGGCCATCAGCGCGGTGCCGATCACGGGGAACTTCTTGTACCGTCCGGTGCGAGCGATGAGCTGGCCGCTGACGATGGATGCCGTCATCAGGCCGAGGATCATCGGCAGCATCAGGAAGCCCGACTCCGTGGGCGTCGCGCCCTTCACCAGCTGCAGGTAGAGCGGCAGCGTGAGGAGGGCCCCGAACATCCCGAACCCCACCAGCACACCCAGAACGGTGGCCACCGAGAACGTGGAGGAGCGGAACAGTTTCAAGGGGATCAGCGCGTCATCACCCATTCTGCGCTCGACGAACAGGAAGGCGGCGATGCCGGCGGCCGACAGGATGTAGCAGAGCCACGCCCCACCCGATCCCCAGCCCCATTCGCGGCCCTGTTCGGCGATCAGCAGCAACGGAACGAGCGCGAGGATGACCGTGGCAGCGCCCCACCAGTCGATGCGCACGCCCGGGCGCTTCGTGAACGGCAGGTGGAGGAACCGCAGGACGACGCCGAGAGCGACGATGCCGATCGGGATGTTGATCAGGAACACCCAGCGCCAGCCGGTGATGAAGACGATCTCGGGAGCGCCGGAGAGCAGGCCACCGAGAAGCGGTCCGATGACGCTGGCGATACCGAAGGTGGCCAGGAAGTAGCCCTGGTACTTGGCGCGCTCGCGGGGAGCGAGCATGTCGCCCATGATCGCGAGCGGGAGAGCCATCAGGCCACCGGCGCCGAGGCCCTGGATGCCGCGGAAGATCGCCAGTTCGTACATCGAGGTCGAGAGGCCGGAGAGGAGAGATCCGACCAGGAAGATGCTGATCGCGATGATGAACAGCGGACGGCGACCGAAGATGTCGCTCAGCTTGCCGTAGATCGGCGTGCTGATCGTCGACAGGATGAGGTAGGCGGTGGTCACCCACGCCTGCAGGGCGAGCCCGTCGAGGTCGTCGGCGATCGTGCGCATGGAGGTGCCGACGATCGTCTGGTCGAGGGCCGACAGGAACATCCCTGCCATCAGCGCGAAGATGATCACCAGGATCTGACGGTGGGTCATCACGCCGCCGGCGTCCTTGATCGACTGGGCCCGGGCCTGGCCTGAAGTGGTTGTGCGTGACATGGAGGTCCTGATCTGAAAAAGTTTGCGGAGACTGCAAAGTTACACCCGACGAAACTTCCTTGCAAGATGGCAAGCTTCTACCTCCGTAGGGCTTGCAATTGCAACCCAGAGGTTCCTCATAGATATGTATGTTGTGGTTGAAGAGTGACAGTTACTACGCGACGCTCTTTTATTACTCTGATGGCCGGATCCGGACTCCTCGCCCTCGCGGGCTGCGCCGACAGCAACGCTTTCGGTGAATCGGCCCCCACTGCCTCCGCAGCCGCCGCGCCGACTGTCACCGGGGTGAGCGTCGCGTCCGGGTCCCTGACGGGTGGCACGGCTGTGAGCCTCACCGGGTCGGGACTCGCCGACGTCGTCGGAGTGACCGTGGGAGGCGCTGCCGCGACATCCCTCGCCGTCGACGGAACTGGTGCGGTCTCGTTCCTGACGCCCGCTGCGGTGGACTACCAGCCGGCGGCCGCCGCGATCGCGCTGGCGTTCAGAGACGGAACCAGCCTCGATGCCGGCACGCCCTTCGCCTATCAGGCTGTCACGGCTGTCGATCGACAGCTCCAGTACGCCTTCACCTACTGGCAGGACTACAACCTGGCCCAGTGGAGCCGGTTCAGCGACAACGATTGCGGCAACTTCGTCAATCAGACCCTGCTCGCGCGCGGCTGGCAGCAGAACAGCGACTGGTACAGCGACTACGCCACGACTGGCGACTACAGCCTGAGCTGGATCCGCGGCAACGAGATGGACGACTACCTCAATTCCCGTGACGACACCACGCGGCTGGAACTCTCTGAGCGTGCGTCCGTTAAGGTGGGCGATGTCGTGATGTTCGACTGGGACCCTGAGAACGACAACGGGGTGGATCACACAATGCTCGTCTCCCGGGTGGACCTGAACCCCGACGGCACCAACGCAATCAAGCTCGTCGGGCACACCCTCGATGCGCAGTACCGCGACCTCGACGGGGCGATCACGATTGAGAACCCGGGCGGGACCGCCCACTTCTACAGCATCGCCTGAGGCGGCTTGCAGCCTGGCACCCCTATTTAGATAGGTTTGCGAGTACGTTCTTTACGTTTGACAGGATTTCGGCCCTTACACTGGGCGGGTGTCCGATGCCGTCCCACCCGATCGCCGACCTCGCAGTGCCGAAGGTCGTGCGGGGTCCCCGCTCTCCCGCGAGACACCGCAGGCTCCGGATGACCGGCGGCGGCAACTGCGGCGGCGCCGAATTCTCGCGGCGGTGCTGATCGTCGTCGTGATCGCGGCATTCGTCGGCGGGACGGTGATCGCGCTGAACGCGGTCGCGCACCAGTTCCAGGCGGGCGCGGCAGCGGCGGCCCTCCCCGCGCCGACGGAATCCCCGTCGGCGCCCTCCTCCACGCCCTCGGTTCCGCCCTCGCCGAGCGACACAGCGGTTCCGGCGGCGCCGACTGCGCCGCCCGTACCGCCCGCGTTCGACAAGACGGCCCACTCGATCGACGACCCGAACAGCATCTGGGTGGTCGTGAACAAGCAGCGCCCTCTCGCCGACGGCGCGAACTTCGTCCCCCCGAACCTCGTCGATCTGCCCAGAGACATGCCCGATCCGCTCGGGTACATGCTGCGTTCCGACGCGGCTGATGCCCTGCACTCGATGTTCGCCGCGGACAAAGCCGAGGTGGGAACCCAGCTGATCGCCCAGAGCGGCTATCGCGACTACAGCGTGCAGGTGCGGGCGTATCAGCACTACAAGGACGCCCTCGGAGTCGCCGGCGCTGACAAGACCAGTGCGCGTCCCGGTTTCAGCGAGCATCAGACCGGACTTGCCATGGACATCATGGACACCTCGAGTGGCTGCGACCTCGAGACCCCCTGCTTCGGGAGTGCGCCGTCAGGCGTGTGGCTCGCCGCCAACGCCTACCGGTTCGGATTCATCCTGCGCTACCCGGCCGACAAGACCGCCGTGACGGGCTACGAGTACGAGCCGTGGCACTTCCGTTTCGTGGGGGTCGACCTGGCCACCGAGATGCACAACACCGGCGTCGAAACCCTCGAGGAGTTCTTCGGCCTGCCGGCAGCCCCCGACTACGCAGGCTGACCTCCCGCCACCCGTCTCGCCCACCCGTCGCCAGAGGAGGCCGCTTCGCGCCCCTCTCCGCCGGTCTGGGGGCGCTCAGGCGCCGAGGGCGCCGTCGACGATGACTTTTGCTTCGGCCTGCACCTCCTTCAGGTGCTCGGCGCCGAGGAACGACTCGGCATAGATCTTGTAGACGTCTTCGGTGCCCGATGGGCGCGCGGCGAACCAGGCGTTCTCGGTGACGACCTTCACGCCGCCGACGGGGGCGTCGTTGCCGGGTGCCCGGCTCAGCTTCGCGATGATCGGCTCGCCGGCGAGGGTCGAGGCGGGGATGTCGTCGCCATCGAGTTTTGCCAGCTGCGCCTTCTGGGCCTTGGAGGCCGCGGCGTCGATGCGCTCGTACACCGGGTCGCCGAACTTCTCGACGAGGTCGGCGTAGTGCTGCGACGGCGTCTTGCCCGTGACCGCCAGGATCTCCGAGGCGAGCAGCGCGAGGATGATGCCGTCTTTGTCGGTGGTCCAGACGGTTCCGTCGAAGCGGAGGAACGACGCTCCCGCCGACTCCTCCCCGCCGAACGCCACACTTCCGTCGATGAGACCGGGCACGAACCACTTGAACCCCACGGGGACCTCCCAGAGGCGACGCCCGAGCGACGACGCGACCCGGTCGATCATCGTGGAGGAGACGAGGGTCTTGCCGATGGCGGCATCCGGTCGCCACGACGTGCGGTTGCCGTAGAGGTACTGGATCGCAACGGCGAGGTAGTGGTTCGGGTTCATGATGCCCGCGTCGGGCGTGACGACACCGTGCCGGTCGGCATCCGCATCGTTGCCCGTCGAGATGTCGTAGTCGTGTCGACGCTCGACCAACGATGCCATCGCGTAGGGGGAGGAGCAGTCCATGCGGATCTTGCCGTCCCAGTCGAGCGTCATGAATGCCCATTGCGGGTCGACCGTGGTGTTGACGACCTCGAGGTTCAGCCCGAAGCGCTCGCCGATGAGCTCCCAGTACTCGACGCTGGCGCCACCGAGTGGGTCCGCGCCGATGTGGATGCCCGACTTCGCGATCTTGTCGAGGTCGATGACGCTCGGCAGGTCGGCCACGTAGTGCTCGCGGAAGTCGTAGGTGTCGCTCGGAGTCGCTTCCCCGCGCAGCACCTCCACGAGACCGGCTTCGATCAACTCGTTGGCGCGTGCCGCGATCCATCCCGTCGCATCGGAGTCGGCCGGCCCACCGTGCGGGGGGTTGTACTTGAAGCCCCCGTCTCGGGGCGGGTTGTGGCTCGGCGTGATCACGATGCCATCGGCCTGGTCGGAGTGCCCTGAGGCGGCATTGTTGTAGCGCAGGATGGCGTGCGACACCGCGGGCGTCGGAGTGAAGCTGTCACGCGAATCCGTCCACACCGTCACGTGGTTGGCGTTCAGCACCTCGAGGGCGGTGTCTTCGGCGGGCTTCGAGAGACCGTGGGTGTCGCGCCCGATGAAGAGGGGACCGGTGATGCCCTGCAGCGCGCGGTACTCGACGATCGCCTGCGTGATGGCCAGGATGTGGTTCTCGTTGAACGCGGTGTCGAGGGACGAACCGCGGTGCCCGCTCGTGCCGAAGATCACCTTCTGCTCCGGGTTCGTCACATCGGGCTTCAACTCGTAGTACGCCGACACCAGGGCATCGATGTCGACCAGGTCTTCGGGAAGGGCCTGCAGCCCGGCGCGCTCGTTCATGCCTTCATCTTGGCACCGGTGCAGGCCGCCCCGCGAGCATTTGCCGCATCTGTGGAGAAGTGGTCAGGCCCCCTATCCTGTGGAGGAGAGGCGGCCTGACCGCGGCATGCGAGGCCGCTATCCGACCACGTGGATCGTCACCGTTGCGGGATCGGTTCCCTGCCCGGGTGCACCCAGCTTGTACTCGAAGGTGAGGTCGCCGGTGAAGTGCCGACCCGGTTCGACGGTGAGTTCACCGTGCTCGCCGATGTGAATGGCGCCATCAGCCTCGATGCCGTTGCTCACAACGCTCCACCCGTCGGCGCCGCCGGGGAACGTGTCGTTCGCCATCAGTCCGTGCGCTGCATCCACCGTCAGTCGCGTCTCCATCTTCACGGTGTACTCGTCGTTCACGGGTGCGGCCCTGTCGACCACGTTCACGTGAACAGCGGTCGGGAGGCTTGCGACCCCGATCTCGTTCGAGGTGTAGACGTAGATCGTGTCGCTTCCGCGGAAGTCGGGAGAAGCCGGGACGTACCGGATGCTGCCACCGTCGACCGTGAACGTTCCAGCACCGCGGTCGGTGCCCTTCCAGGCGGTGAGCGTCGTGCCGGGCTGCACCGAACAGAGGACTCCGACGAGGATCGTGGGCTGCGTTCCGGCGACGGCGATGGCTCCCGATGCGGACGCGGAGCCTGCGGCATCCGGACTGGTGCAGAGTGGAGCCGCCGGGCGGATGTCGACGGTGGAACTGGCGGTCGCTCCGTTCGTGTCGACCGAGACGAAGGCCTGCCGGAGGGAGGTGACGGTGAAGTGAAGGGAGGCAGTGGCGACTTCGCCGGCGCTCAGATGCGGCACGAGATAGGTGACGTACTCCTTCGACAGCGAGCTGACCCGAATCCACGAGGCGGGAACCACGTCTTCGATACCCGCTGTGAGCCCGCTCACGTGCAAGACCACGACGGCAGATCCTGCAGTCGAACTGCGGACGGTGACGGTGTAGTCGGCCCGGTCTCCGGGGGCTGTCATCTGGCCGGGAGTGAGGGTCGAGGAGGTGGTCACGGCCCCGGCGGGTTCGGACAGTGTATCCGCGGCACTACCTGACTTCAGGTAGCCCGTGGTGACTCCCAGGACGGTGCCGGCGTGCGCGGGGCCCTTCCCGTCGTACTTGTGCCACTCGACGTAGGGCACCGTCGGCAGGCCCGCCCCGTCGTAGCACTGGATCGCAGACGACCAGTACCGGGGTTGGCCCGAACTCCCCTTGCCGTAGTAGATGGTCTCGGGGGTGCACATGTTCGACCCCCTCGCGGCAGTGTTCTCGTCCCTGTCCAGGATCGCCTGCACCACGCTCCCCCGGCAGGCGAACGAGCGGGGATCGCTCACCTGGTCGAGCGTGCACCCATCGCGGCCCGCGGTCGCCGTAGAGGGAACCCAGCGCTGGCAGCGGAGCGTGCCATCGTTCTCGAGGTTGCAGTTGAGTCCGCCGTCGGAGAGAGGAAACTTCGTCGGGTCCGCGATGGGAACGTAGGGACTGATGTCGTTGTAGTACCTGTAGAGGCTCGCGTCCCAACTGACGACGGGCGCCCCGGTACGGGGATCGATCTGGGGGCAGAGCCCGGTCGTGTCGATCGCTCCGAGACCGCCGTTCGCCATCTTGCAGACAACGGGTGCATGGCCGGGAGACCGGCCACCTGCCGAGGCCGCCTGGCCGCCACCGGCGACCAGGCCCACCCCGAGCAACACGGCCACGGCCGCCCCCGCCAACACTTTTGCCAACTTCATCGAGTCATTCCTTTCTTTCCGACGCCCGAATCGAGCGGGAACCTACTGGTCGTGATCCGGGTTCCTATGAGGAGAGAGTGGATGCGCCCCATTCCCTTACGCCGATTCACCGGACTTTCAGGGAAAACTCCGGGCAGTAGGCTCAACCCATGCCCGAGACCGCTCCCACGCGCACCTACAGCTACCTCGGCCCCACCGGCACCTTCACCGAGGCGGCACTCGCCCAGGTTCCCGAGGCCGCGGGCCAGATCTGGAAGAGCGTCAACAACGTCGGCGAGGCGTTCGACGACGTCACCAGCGGACGCAGCGTCGCCGCGATGATCGCGATCGAGAACTCCGTCGAGGGTGGCGTGAGCGCCACGCAGGATGCGCTGGCGAGCATCCCGAACCTCCGCATCGTCGGCGAATACCTGGTCAGGGTGCAGTTCGCGCTCGTCGCCCGGCCCGGCATCGAGCTGAAGGACGTGAACGTCGTCAACGCGCATCCGGTCGCCTACGCGCAGTGCCGCGGCTGGCTGGAGGCAAACCTGCCGACGCACGGGCACATTCCGTCGACGTCGAACGTCGCCAGCGCGCTCGCCCTCTTCGAGAACGACCTCGCGGATGCCGCAATCGCTCCGCCCCGCATCGTCGACCACCACGAGCTGAACGTGCTGGCCGAGAACATCGGCGACAACCAGAACGCGGTGACGCGGTTCGTGCTCGTCAGCCGCACCACCGAGCTGCCCGAGCCGACGGGTGCCGACAAGACGAGCATCATCGCCGAGCTGCCAGCCGACCGTTCGGGCGCCCTGCTCGAGTTGCTCGAACAGTTCTCGACGCGGGGGGTCAACCTGAGCCTGCTGCAGTCGCGGCCCATCGGCGACGCGCTGGGGCGGTACCGGTTCATCATCGACGCCGACGGGCACATCCTCGACGAGCGGGTGGCGGATGCCCTGCTGGGCGTTCGCCGATTCAGCCCGCGCGTGATCTTCCTCGGCTCGTATCCGCGGGCCGACCTGGCGCAGGTCGAGTATGTCGACCGTTACGACGACGGGGTCTTCATCGAGGCGCGCGACTGGCTGCGCTCGCTGGTGAGCGGCGAGCCCGGCGCCTGAGCCTGGCAGTAACCGGGGAGCCGGGGCCTAGACCCGCACCCGCAACGCGCCCGGGTCCACCCAGATGTGGAGCTCGGACGCCTCGCCGAACTCGTCCCCGTCGAGCTGGATCTGCTGCGGCGACTCGAGCTTCAGCCGCAGGTCGGTGCCCTGCGCGTAGACCACATCTTTGACGTCGGGGGAGATCTCGATGAGTCGCCGGCCGGCCGCGGACTTCGCCAGCACGCCGTTCTCGATCGTCACCTTGTTCCACGCGCGGATCCAGCCGAACGGTCCCTGCGGCCGCAGCGCCATGAAGTCGAGCACGCCGTCGTCGGGTTTCGCATCGGGCATCAGCAGGATGCCCCCCGGCAGGAGCCCGCAGTTGCCCGCCATCACCGAGTGCGACGACACGTCGCGCCATGGCTCCTCGCCGTCGATCGACACCGCCATTTTGATGGAGTGCAGTTCGGGAAGCGCCCGGATGCCGCCGTCGACGTAGGCGAGCCATCCGACAGCCTTCTTGAGCTTCGTGTTGGTGTTCGCAATCATCTTCGCGTCGATGCCGAGCCCTGCGATCACCAGGAACACGTGAGTGGATGTCGCGGCGGCACCCGCTGGCCCGAACTCGATGAGCCCCAGGTCGATGTCCCGGTCGTAGCCGGTGAACATCAGGCCGATGCCCTCGTCGAAGTCCATCGTCAGGTCGAGGTTGCGGGCGAGCAGGTTGCCCGTGCCCGACGGCAGCAGCGCGAGGGGCACGCCGCTTCCACGCAGGGCTTCGGCCACGGCGCGCACCGTGCCGTCACCGCCCGCGGCCATGACGACGTCGGCCCCGTCGGAGATCGCGCTGGCGGTGACGAGTTGTCCGGCATCCTCGACCGTTGTCTCGTACCAGAGTGTTTCGCCCCAACCGGCCGCAGAAGCGTGGCGTTCGACAGCTTCGCGGAGCTTCGAGGCGTCCACCTTGATCGGATTCAGCACGACGGCGGCGCGTCTGGGCCCGCGCTCTTCTGCGGGATGCTCTGCGACGGCCACAAGTCATAGGGTAGGGCATCGCTAAGATTGTGCAGGTGATCGATCCTGTACTCCTGCGCGAGAATCCCGACCTCATCCGGCAGTCCCAGGCGGCCCGCGGCGACTCGGTCGAACTGGTCGACCGTGCTCTGGCGGCGGATTCTGAGCGCCGCACCGCCATCGGCGAGTACGACAACCTGCGCGCCTCGCAGAACGTCTTCGGCAAGCGGGTCGCAGCGGCTCCGAAAGACGAGAAGAAGGCACTCGTCGCCGAGGCCCAGTCGCTTGCCGCGAGCGTCAAGGAGGCCAACCAGCGGGTGCAGGATGCCGAACTCAGCTTCACCGAGCTCGCCGGCGCCATCGCCAACCCTGTGCTCGCGGGCGTACCCTCCGGCGGCGAGGAGAACTTCATCACGCTGCGCGAGGTCGGCGAACGCCCCACGTTCGACTTCGAGCCGCGCGACCACGTCGAGATCGGCGAGCTGGTGGGGGCGTTCGACCTCGCCCGCGGCGCGAAGGTCAGCGGTGCGCGCTTCTACTTCCTCACCGGAATCGGCGCGCGCCTCGAGCTAGCGCTGATGAACTACGCCCTGCAGAAGGCCCTTGACGCCGGCTTCACGCCGATGATCACGCCGACGCTGGTGCGCCCCGAGATCATGCGCGGAACCGGTTTTCTCGGCGAGCACGCCGACGAGATCTACTACCTCCCCGCCGACGACCTCTACCTGACGGGCACGAGCGAGGTGGCGCTCGCGGGGTTCCACTCCGACGAGATCCTCGACCTCACCGACGGGCCGTATCGCTACGCCGGCTGGTCCACCTGCTACCGCCGTGAGGCCGGCTCGGGCGGAAAGGACACCCGCGGCATCCTGCGCGTGCACCAGTTCAACAAGCTCGAGATGTTCTCCTACGTACTGCCGGAGGAGGCAGAGGCCGAACACCTGCGCCTGCTCGGGTACCAGGAGGAGCTGCTCACCTCGCTCGGCCTCAACTACCGCGTGATCGACGTCGCGGCCGGCGACCTCGGCTCGTCTGCCGCGCGCAAGTACGACATCGAGGCGTGGGTTCCGACGCAGGGCACGTTCCGCGAGCTGACCTCGACCTCCAACTGCACCACGTACCAGGCGCGGCGTCTGGATGCCCGGTACCGCACCGAATCGGGCAAGACCGCCCCCGTGGCGACGCTGAACGGCACCCTCGCGACGACCCGCTGGATCGTCGCTCTGCTCGAGACGCACCAGCAGGCCGACGGGTCGGTGCGTGTGCCCGAGGTGCTGCGGCCCTATCTGGGCGGCCTCGAGGTCATCGAGCCGCTGAACGGGCGGCGCCCGTGAGCGCCCAGTCGCCGGCGGACCTGCCCTACGGTGATGCAGAGGAGGCGGCGGCGGAGGCCCGGCGCGGCGGTGCCGACGACGTGCCGATGGTCGACGAGGCCGATCCGCGTGCGGCCGGCACCGCGCACCCCGATTTCGCCGCGCGGCCGGGGCAGCTCGACGTGCCGCGCGAGGCCGTCGACGACGCGCCGGGGTCTGCCGGGCATCCGGAGACCAACCCTTCCCGCGCCGACCGGTGGCTCGTCGCCCTCGATATCGACGGCACGGTTCTCCACGAAGACGGGTCCATCTCCGACGGCGTGATCGACCAGGTCGCGCGCCTCACTGGCCTCGGCCACGAGGTCATGCTCGCGACCGGCCGTTCGGTTGCCGCGACGCTCCCGATCCTCGACCTGCTCGGCATCACCCCCACCTATGTCGTCTGCTCGAACGGTGCCATCACGTTGCAGCGCGACCCGGATGCCCCCCTCGGCTACCGGCGGGAGATCGTCGAGACGTTCAATCCCGGCGCTGTGCTGACGCAGATCCGCTCGCACCTCGAGAACGGGCACTATGCGGTCGAGGATGCGGACGGGTACTTCCGGTACACGGGGGAGTTCCCGAACGCTCCCGCGAACATCGGGGGCGAGGCCGTGACATTCGACGAACTCCTCGACGTGGAAGCCACCCGAGTGGTCGTGATCTCGCCCGGACACGATATGGACGACTTCCTCGCCATCGTCGAGACCATGGGCCTCCACCGGGTCTCATACTCGGTCGGCTGGACGGCGTGGCTCGACATCGCGCCCGACGGTGTGAACAAATCCACCGCGCTCGAGCGCGTTCGACAGCTTCTCGGCATCCACTCGTCTCAGGTGCTTGTCGCTGGCGACGGGCGGAACGACATCGAGATGCTGACCTGGGCTGCGGTGGAGGGTCGTGCTGTGGCCATGGGCCAGGCGCCCGACGACGTGAAGGCCGTGGCCTCGGAGGTGACGTCGCCGCTGGATGACGACGGGCTGGCGGAGGCGCTCGCGACGCTGAGGTGACGTCGATGCAACCTCTGTTCTGAAGAAGTTGCGGGATGCTCACTTAATGAGCTAATCTCACCTGCATGAAACTTCTCACGCGGATCGCCGCTCCTGTTCTCTGTGTCGGCCTCCTCGCGGTGGGGGGCGGTGCCTTCGCTGTGCCTGTTGTGTCCGATCCGCTCGTCACCCTGTCGTCGGGTGCCGCGCCCATCGCGGTCGTGGCCGGAACCAACGGTGAGTTCTACTCGCTCAACAGCGGGCCCGACAGCGTCACCCACTACAACGCTACGGGTGCGCAGATCGGAGCAAGTGCAGCTCTCCTGCCCAGCGGGTCGCTCTCCAGCGCGATGGTGAATGACCAGTACGGGTCGCTCTACGTTGCAAACCCGGGCACGCATTCCGTCTCCAAGGTGAAGACGAGTGACAATACGATCAAGCCGTTCGTTCTCCCAGCAGCTGACGTGCCACAATTCCTCGCACTCGATTCGACACGCAACCTGTATGTGACGAAGAAGAACGACGAGATCGCGCGCATCACGCCGGCCGATGTGGTGACGTTGTCTTTCGCCAAGCTGCCGACGGGATCGGGTCCAGAGGGTGTCGTGGCCGATGCCAAGGGCAACATCTACACGGCGAACTACGGCAACGACACGGTCTCCAAGGTGACGCCGGCGGGTGTTGTCTCCACTTATTCGGTGTTCGGCACGGGTGTGGGACCGTATGCGGTTGCCATCAATTCGAAGGGAATGCTGTTCGTCGCGAACTACAAGTCGGCGAATGTAGTCGAATTGGACACGTCACTCCCTGACGGGACGGCACCCGTCACGGTCTTCCCGCTTCCGACAGGTTCCGGCCCGACGGCGCTGACGGTCGACGAGTTCGACAACGTGTTCGTGGCCCTTCGGGGCACCAAGGCCGTTAGTGTGATCGTTCCGGGGGAGTCGACGCCGCGCACCGTGACGACGTTCGCTTCGACCAAACCGGCGTCACTGGCGATCTCGTCTGACGGGAAGTTGCTGGTCTCCAGCCAAACGACCGACACCATCTCCTCGATCAATCTGGAGACACGTGTGACGACGTCGACGCTCGGGCCGTTCACGGCCGGCGTGCCCATCTCGGCCAGCATTTCGACCACGGGGGTCGACAGCATGAGCTTCTCCTCAGGACTGCTTCCGGCATGGCTCAAGCTCGATCCGGCCACCGGAAAGCTCACCGGCACGCCGCCGGCCGCCGGCTCGTTCTCCTTCACAGTGCAGGCGTTGTCTGTCATCGGTCGAAGTGCCGCAGCCACGATCTCGTTCGATGTGGCCGCTGCTCCCTCGACGGCAACGCCCACTCCCACCCCGACTCCGACCGGTGGGACAGGGACGGGCGGCGGCACCGGAACGGGTGCGGGAACTGGTGCGGGCTCTGGTTCGGGTTCGGGTGGTAATGGCTCTTCGACGGGCACGTTGGCACACACCGGGGTCGACGGATCCGCAACCCTCGGCCTCGCCGGTGGAGCCGCGTTTCTCGCGCTACTCGGTTCGGGAGCGATGCTGCTGCGCCGCCGCCGATCCGCTTGAACATCCGGTGATCCGTCCGCGGTCGCCGTTCCGAGCGTCATCGGGACGCGCGGGCGCGGTCGGATACACTGAAGCTGTCGCTGGGCTGATGTGCCCAGACGACAGGGAGGGCTGTCCGAGCGGCCGATGGAGCCAGTCTTGAAAACTGGTGGGCAGAAATGTCTCGCGAGTTCGAATCTCGCGCCCTCCGCAGAAGAAGCGCCCTGTGGCTGTGCGACCGGGCCCGGGGCTGTGCGACCGGGCCCGGGGCTGTGCGACCGGGCCCGGGGCTGGGAGACCGGGCCAGGGCGAGGTAGTCGGGGGTCAGGCTCGGTGAGACCTGTCGTCGAGCAGCGTTCTGAACAGCTCGTCCAGCGGGCCGGCCAGCTCCGATGCTCCCGCCGAGGCGACCGGCTCCACGGCAGTCGAGGTGCGGAGCATCACCACGCCGAGCATCGTCGCGATCGCGAGTTGCGCTCGCAACAGCACCGGTGCGGTAGCGGGGTCGTCGGGGTTCCAGCCCGCCGCCGCCGCGAGCCGCCGTGTGAAGTGCTCGAGGGTGCGGCGACGGATCCTGTCGGCATTCTCGTCGCCTGAGGAGCGCAGCAGCAGGAGCAGCTGGAGCGGGTCGTCGCCGTTCGGCGCGTTCACGGCGTGCTCCACGAGTCGGGCTACGACCCCGTCGATATCGGCGGTCCGGGCTGGATTCTGCGTGTCGAGTTCGTCTGAGGTGCGGAGCATGCACGCTTCGAAGAGGCCCTCCTTCGAGACGAAGTAGCGATTGATCAGAGCGACGTTGACTCCCGCGTCCCCTGCGATCTGCCGAACCGTCGTTGCACGGTATCCGTCGGTGGCGAATCGCCGCCGCGCAGCTCGCACCAGGGCGCGACGCGTGGCAGACGCATCCCGACCGGAGCGGATCAGCTCATCATCCGCGACCCCGACAGCCTTCACCTCCGCGACCCCGACAGCGACCGCGACCGAATCCGCGACCACGACCGCCTGCGCTTGGACGTCGAGCAGTCCACGCGACTCCGATGTCTCGTCCTCTGTGCTCATCTCTCACTTCCCGACACCCATGCTACTGCTTCGGTCAAGCAGGTAAGCATTTGTTGACATAGCGCAACAACTCGGCAATACTCGTCAAGTCAGCAACTGCTTACATTGCGAGGAGAAGAATGTCCGTCACAACCCAGGGTCCGGCCACGGGCTCACATCCGGCACGGGCGAGCAAGCCCGGCCAGATCACGGATGCGCCGCGGAAGCGCGGCACCGCGATCATCCTGTTCCTCTCGCTCGGCGGACTCTCCTTCGCCGTGCTTCAGTCCCTGGTCGCCCCGGCCCTCGGCACGATCGGGAAAGACCTGGGTGTCTCGACCACCGACGCCAGCTGGGTGCTGACCGCCTACCTCCTCTCCGCGAGCGTGCTGACCCCGATCCTCGGCCGCCTCGGCGACATGGTCGGCAAGCGCAAGGTGATCATTGTCGTCCTCGCGCTGCTGCTCGTCGGAACGGTTCTCGCGGCGCTCGCCCCGAGCCTCGGCGTGCTGATCCTGGCACGCGTGCTGCAGGGGGCTGCCGGCGCGGTGATGCCGCTCTCCATCGGGATTGTGCGCGACGAACTGCCGAGGGAGCGCGTCAGCGTCACCATCGGCCTGCTCTCCGCGATCTTCGGTATCGGCGCGGGCGTCGGCATCGTTGCAGCGGGCCCCATCGTCGAGGCCCTGTCGTGGCACTGGCTGTTCTGGCTCCCGGCGGTTCTCGTCGCCATCGCCCTCCTCGGTGCGATCTTCGGCATCCCCGAGTCGCCGGTGCGCACCCCCGGCCGGCTCGATCTGGTCGGCACGTTCATTCTCTCCGTGGGCCTCGTCTCCCTGCTGCTCGCCATCGGGGAGGGCCAGAAGTGGGGTTGGGGCGACGTCAAGACCGTCGGCCTGCTCATCCTGGGAGCCGTCGCGCTCGTGATCTTCGTGATCGTGGAGCTGCGCGTCAAGGAGCCGCTGATCGACATGCGCCTGTTCAAGCACCGCGGTGTCTGGACGGCGCACGTCGTCGCCCTGGCGTTCGGGTTCGCGATGTTCGGCACGTTCATCCTGGTGCCGACTCTGCTTCAGCTTCCGACAGTGCTCGGCTACGGGTTCGGAAAGTCGGTCAGCGAAGCCGGCCTCTATCTGCTGCCGACTGTCGTCGCGATGGTGGTCTCCGGCGTGGCCGCCGGCATCCTGATCCGCAGGATCGGGCCGAAGATCCCGATGATCGTCGGGGGAATCGCCGTGACCGTGGCCTTTCTCATCCCGGCTCTCGGGCACGCGGAGACGTGGCAGATCCTGGTCTCGGGCATCCTCACGGGCATCGGGATCGGGATGGCGCTCGCCGCGACATCCAACGCCATCGTCGAGAGCGTGCCCGCTGCCCAGACGGGCGAGGCGATCAGCGCCAACACCGTCATCCGTACCGTCGGCAGCAGCATCGGCACGGCTGTGATCGCCGCGCTCATCTCGTCGAACGTCACCGCGCAGGGCGCGCCCACCGATGCAGCGTTCACGATCGGCTTCTGGGCTTCGGCCGGGGTCGGGGTTCTGGCGATCATCGCCGCAATCGTGGCGCCATCGGTGCGCGCCCGCCGCCGCGAGGCTGCAGCCGCCGGAGTGGACGACCTCGAGCAGCTCGGAGTGCCGACGAAGTAGCCTCGCGGCCCCTTTCCGGGCTGCGCTGGGCGGTGAGTCGTAGACTTGCCCTCTGGTGTCAGCGCAGACCGGGCGGAAGGATCGAGCGATGGGCGTGGTCGAGCATTTCACCACGCGCGATGTCCGCTCGGCCAGCCGGGTCGCCCTCTGGGAGCAGCACAATGCCCGTGCCCTGCTCAGCCTCCAGTGCCGGACGCTGGATGACGAACCCCTCGACGCCAGCGAGGCGAACGTCGATCTCGGCTCCCTCAGCTGCGCTCGGGTGACAGCGACACCGCACGTCATCGAACGCACCGCCCGTGAGATCAGCGCGACCGAAACCGAAGGTCTGGCCCTCTACTTCACGCTCCGGGGCGAGTCGTTCTTCTATCAGCGCGACGGTGTGCACGTTCTGCGGCCGGGAACCCTCCTCATCTGCGATGTGAACCAGCCCTTCAGGAGGGGTTTCGCCGGGGGGCTCGAAGAATTGGTGCTGAGGGTGCCTCGTCGTCTCGTCGACCATATCGGGGGCGACAGCCCTCTCGGGCGCGGGCCGGTCACGATGGACTTCTCGTCCCGGCCGACAGCCCGAACCGCCGCTCGCACGCTTGCCGCCCTCGTCTCGGCCGCGATGGAGCTTCCGTCACTGGATGTCGCGGACCAAAGATCCCCGCACGCGCTCGGCACCGCCGCCGACGTCGAGCCCCGTGTCGTCGACCTCCTCCGCTCGATCCTCTCGAACGACGACCTGCGAGGTCTGGCTGCCGTGCGGAGTGCCGCCCATTCCGCTCTCGGCCGGCGCCTTCGCGACCCCGGGCTGTCGGTACGGCACATCGCCGACGAGATCGGCGTCAGCGAGCGGCAGCTGTCCCGGGCTTTCGCCGAGAGTGGGACGGGACCCGCCCGGGTCCTCCTCGACCTGCGCCTGGAGCTCGCCGATCGGACCCTGCGCGACCCTGCGTCGACACTGGCGAGTGTCGGAGAGGTGGCGGCGGCGTGCGGGTTCTCATCGCACTCGCACTTCACGCGCGTCTACCGCGACCGGTTCGGAGTCACTCCCGCCCGTGTTCGCGCGACCCGCGCGAACGAACGCTGACACCGATCGAGTGGGCAGTTCGGGCCCCGAAACTCGTTTCGAGGGGCCCGAACTGCCCACCGGATCACCGCCGCGGGACCGGCGCCCGCCGATGACGGCCGGCGGCTTGCCGATTCCGGCCAACCGCTTGCCGATTCCGGCCAGACGCTCCGCGACGCGGCCGGCCTGTGGCCATACTGGCGTGACGCCAACGACGACGTGGCGCCGACGAAGGAAGACACCCCGATGGCGACTTTTCACGACGGCATAGCCGATACGACACTGCCGGATGCCGGAATGGTCGAGACCGATGTGCTCATTGTCGGCTCGGGGCCGGCTGGGGCATCCGCAGCTCTCGCCCTGTCGACGCTCGGCGTGCCGAACATGATGATCACGAAGTACCGCTGGACGGCGAACACCCCGCGGGCGCACATCACCAACCAGCGCGCCATGGAGTTCTTCCGCGACATGGGCATCGAAGAGCAGGTGAAGGCCGAGTCGACCCCGCACGAGCTGATCGGCGACACAGTGTTCTGCACCTCGATCGCCGGCGAGGAGATCGGTCGCATCCTCACCTGGGGCACGCATCCGGCGCGGCACGCGGACTACGTGCAGGCCTCGCCGACCCTGAACTGCGACATCCCGCAGAACTATCTCGAACCGATTCTCGTCAAGAATGCCACCGCGCGCGGAACCCAGACCCGCTTCTCGAGCGAGTACCTCTCGCACACGCAGGATGCCGACGGGGTCACCGTCCAGGTGCTCGACCGGGTCACGGGGCGCCCGTACACGGTTCGCGCGAAGTACCTGATCGGCACCGACGGTGCCCGTTCGGCGGTCGCGGCGCACATCGACCTGCCGATGGAGGGTGCGATGGACATCGCCGGGTCGATGAACATCACCTTCACGGCCGACCTCGAACAGCTGGTCGGGCATCGCCCGTCGGTTCTCTACTGGGTGGTGCAGCCCGGGTCGAACATCGGCGGAATCGGCGCCGGGCTGGTGCGCATGGTGCGGCCGTGGAAGGAGTGGCTGATCGTCTGGGGATACGACATCACCCAGCCGGCCCCCGTGGTCGACACCGCCGCCGCGACGCAGATCGTGCGGAACCTCCTCGGCATGCCGGAGCTCGAGGTCACGATCACGGGCACCTCGATCTGGGGCAACAACGAGATGTTCGCGACGCGGCTGCAGAAGGGCCGGGTCTTCTGTGCGGGGGATGCGATCCACCGTCATCCGCCGAGCAACGGTCTCGGCTCGAACACCTCGATCCAGGATGCCTACAACCTCGCCTGGAAGCTGGCGGCGGTCATCCGCGGCCAGGCCGGTGAGCAGCTCCTCGAGACCTACACGAGCGAGCGGGCGCCGGTCGCCCGGCAGATCGTGACCCGCGCGAACACGTCAGGGCGTGAGTTCGGGGCGCTCTTCGAGGCGCTCGGGATCACCACGGCGAAGACGGCGGAGGAGATGATCGAGCGCATCGACGAACGGAAGGCCGACACCCCGGCGGGAGCTCGCAAACGGGAGGCGATCCAGACCGCCATGGAGCTGAAGAACTACGAATTCAACGCGCACGGCGTGGAGATGGGGCAGTTCTACACCTCGAGCGCGGTGCTCTCCGACGGGTCGGTGAAGCCAGCGCCGGCACGGGATGCCGAACTGTACTACGAGGCGTCGACGGTTCCCGGCTCGCCCCTCCCGCACGTCTGGGTGGGCGACTCGCACGAGAAGGTGTCGACCCTCGACCTGGCCCCGAGCACGCAGTTCACCCTCTTCACGGGGATCACCGGCGGGGCGTGGGCGGATGTCGCGGCGAGCGTCGGCGCACGGCTCGGAATCGCCCTCGGAGCGGTCGTGATCGGTCCCGGCCAGCGCTACGACGACCTCTACTTCGACTGGGCCCGGGTGCGTGAGGTCGCGGAAGACGGAGTGATCCTGGTACGGCCCGACAAGATCGTCGCGTGGCGCTCCCACCACCTCGTCGACGATCCCGGCGAGCAGCTCCACCGCGCTCTGGCCTCGATCCTCAGCCGGGCGGAGTGATCGTGCCACTCGCCTTCAGCCATGACACCCTGGCCCAGCGCGTGCTGTTCGGTGCGGGCCACGCCGGTCGCCACCTCAGCGACGAGGCCCTCCGGCTGGGTGCCCGACGGGTGATGCTGGTCTGCACGGCCGGGCAGGTCGAGCGCGCGGGTACCGCCCTCGACGGGCTCGACGTCGCCCTGCGCTGGCAGGAAGCCCCGCAGCACGTACCGGTCGAACGCGCCGAGGCGGCTCGGGCCGCCGCGGCTGCCCACGACATCGATCTCATCGTGGCGCTGGGCGGCGGTTCGACGATCGGCATGGCCAAAGCGGTCGCGCTCACCACGGGCATCCCGATCGTCGCCGTGCCGACCACCTTCGCGGGCTCGGAGGCGACTCCCGTGTGGGGCCTCACCGAGCACTCCCGCAAGCGCACGGGGGTGGATGCCCGGGTGCTGCCGGTCTCGGTGATCTACGACGCGACGCTGACCGAGGGCCTGCCGCGGGCTTTGGCCGTGGCATCCGGACTCAACGGCATCGCACACTGCATCGACTCGCTGTGGGCACCCGGGGCCGACCCGATCAACGCCACGCTGGCGGCGGAGGGCATCGCCTCTCTCGCCCGGGGGCTCCGCCTGATCGTCGGCCCCTCCCATTCGGAACCAAGGGACGGCGAGCCGGATGATCGCACCGGCCTGGCCGGCCGCGAGGCGGCCCAGTACGGCGCCTACCTCTCGGCGGTCGCCTTCGCGTCGGCGGGTTCTGGTCTCCACCACAAGATCTGCCACGTGCTCGGCGGCACCTACGGCCTGCCGCATGCCGAGACGCATTCCGTGGTGCTGCCCTACGTGACAGCGTTCAACGTGCCGGCCGCGCCGGAGGCCGGTCGCCGGATCGCGCGGGCGTTCGAATCAGAGGATGCGCTCAGCGGTCTGAACCAGTTGCGGGCCGACCTGGACGCACCCCGCTCGCTCGCCGACCTCGGTTTCGACCGGTCGCAGATCGAGGAGGCTGCGGCGATCATCTTGCCGGCTGTGCCCGAGTCGAACCCGAGGCCGGTCAGCTTCGCCGACCTGGTCACCCTGCTCCGGGCCGCCTGGGCCGGAACGCCACCCGAGGATGTCCGTTGGGAGAACGTCGCATGACAGAGAACAGTTCGGCCGAACAGGCCCAGCGCGAGGCCGACCTCGTCGAGACGGTCGTGGCCTCGTTCGCGAGCACCCCCGACCCGCGCCTCCGGCTCGTGATGGAGTCGTTGACCCGGCACCTGCACGCCTTCGTGCGCGATGTGCGACTCACCGAGAGCGAGTGGAACGAGGCCATCGCCTTCCTCACGGCCGCCGGAGCCATCACCGACGAGCGGCGGCAGGAGTTCATCCTGCTCTCCGACGTGCTCGGCCTCTCGATGCAGACCGTGGCCGTCAACAACGAGGCCTACGGGAACGCCACGGAGGCGACGGTGTTCGGGCCGTTCTTCACCAAGGATGCTCCGCTGATCGAAGACGGCGGCGACCTCTCCGGAGGGGCGCCCGGCCAGCCGTGCTGGGTGGAGGGGAGCGTCAGCGACACGTCGGGCGCGCCGATCGCCGGTGCCCGGATAGAGGTGTGGGAGGCCGACGAAGACGGGTTCTACGACGTGCAGTACGACGACGGACGCGTCGCGGCCCGGGCCCACCTCTTCTCGCGGGACGACGGGAGTTTCCGGTTCTGGGGGCTCACGCCGACTCCGTATCCGATCCCGGATGACGGCCCCGTCGGGCGCCTCCTGGCGGCCACCGGCCGGTCACCGTACCGGGCGTCGCACCTGCACTTCATGGTCACGGCGCCCGGCTGGCGCACACTCGTCACGCACATCTTCGTCAGTGGTGACGAACTCCTGGCGCGGGACTCGGTCTTCGGGGTGAAGGAGTCCCTGGTGGTCGACTTCGCCGAGCAGGGCGCAGGCATCCCCACGCCCGACGGCCGCGAGTTGCACGAACCGTGGACGCGGACGCGATTCGACATCGTGCTCGCGCCGGAGGCCTGACCGGCCGGGACCGCCCCGGCTGCCCGGTCAGGCGCTCCGGAGCGCCAGGTACCTCTCGATGAGCGCCTTGGTCGACGAGTCCTGCTCCCCGAGCGCGGCCGCGTCGCCGCCGACGGCCGGCGTGACCTGCAGCGCGAGCTGCTTGCCGAGCTCCACGCCCCACTGGTCGAACGAGTCGATTCCCCAGATCGTGCCTTCGGTGAACACGATGTGCTCGTAGAGGGCGATGAGCTGGCCCAGCACGCCGGGTGTGAGAGCGGGAGCGAGGATCGACGTGGTGGGCTTGTTGCCGGCGAAGACGCGCGCGGGCACGACTGCCTCTGCCGTGCCTTCCGCACGCACCTCCTCGGCCGTCTTGCCGAAGGCGAGCGCCTTGGTCTGGGCGAAGAAATTGGCCATGAACAGGTCGTGCACGTCTTGTCCGGGTGCCACGCCGCCGCCGTCCCCGGTCTGGTCCTTCAGCGGGTGGGCCGGGTTCGCCACCGCGATGAAGTCAGCCGGGATCAGCCGGGTGCCCTGGTGGATCAGCTGGTAGAACGCGTGCTGGCCGTTGGTGCCGGGCTCGCCCCAGAAGATCTCGCCGGTGTCGGTGGTCACGGGCGAGCCGTCCCAGCGCACGCTCTTGCCGTTCGACTCCATCGTGAGCTGCTGCAGGTAGGCCGGGAAGCGGTGCAGGTACTGCGCATAGGGCAGCACCGCGTGGCTCTGCGCCCCCAGGAAGTTCGTGTACCAGACGTTCAACAGGCCCATCAGCACGGGCACGTTCTGTTCGAGAGGCGCGGTGCGCATGTGCTCGTCGACGGCGTGGAAACCGGCGAGGAAGTCCTGCCAGTTCGACGGCCCGATGGCGATCACGACCGAGGTTCCGATGGCCGAGTCGACCGAGTACCGGCCACCGACCCAGTCCCAGAATCCGAACGCGTTCTCGGGGTCGATGCCGAACGCCTCGACCTTGTCGAGAGCGGTCGAGACGGCGACGAAGTGCTTGGCGACGGCGCCGGTCCGGTCGTCGTCGCTGTCGCCGATGGCTCCGGATGCCGTGAGCCGTTCCCAGAGCCACTGCCGGGCCAGACGGGCGTTCGTGAGGGTCTCGAGGGTGCCGAAGGTCTTCGACGCCACGATGAACAACGTGGTCTCCGGGTCGAGATCCTTCGTCTTCTCGTACACGTCGCTCGGGTCGATGTTTGACACGAAGCGCGCCTCGAGGCCGGCCTGGGCATAGGGCTTCAGGGCCTCGTAGACCATCACCGGGCCGAGATCCGACCCGCCGATGCCGATGTTCACCACGGTCTGGATGCGCTTGCCGGTGACACCCGTCCACTCGCCCGAGCGCACCTTCTCTGCGAAGGCGTACACCTTCTCGAGCGTGGCGTGCACGTCGGCGTCGACGTCCTGCCCGTCGACCACGAAGCCGGCGGGCGGCACCAGGTCTGTTCCGCTCTTCGGGCGCCGGAGGGCGGTGTGCAGCACGGCACGGTTCTCGGTGACGTTGATGTGCTCGCCCTCGATCATGGCGCGGTAGCGACCGGCGACGCCGGCATCCTCCGCGAGCTGCAGCAGTGCGGCGAGGATCTCGTCGGTGAGGAACGACTTCGACAGGTCGACCGTGAGGTCTGCGGCCTGGAAGGTGAGGCGCGAGGCGCGCGACGGATCGGCCGCGAACCAGGCGCGGAGGTCGGGCGTGAAGCCCTCGGCGATGCCCGCGAGCGTCTGCCATGCGGCTGACTGGGTGGAATCGACGGGAACGGATTCGGTCACTGTGCACTCCTGAACGCCGGAACGGTGGATGGCCGGGGTCTCCTGCGTCGCCGCAGAACGGGCCTCTCCAACACTATTCCTTCCGGCTGCAGACGGCGCGCGCCGAACGCGACGGGCTCACTGGCTCTCTGGCCGGCCAGCGGTCATTCGCGCTCGGCGAGAATCTCCTCAGCGAGGCGCCGGCCGACCCGGATCGCGCCGTCGACGTGCTGGTACCCCTCGGCGGCGACATCGCTCGAGCCGAAACGGATCGGCCCGACCGGCTCGAGCTGCAGGGCGCCGTACCGGGTGAGGCCGCCGAGGTCGAAACTGGCGGCGTAGGCGCCCTGCGTCCACTCCTCAGCGGCCCAGTCGCTCTCGTAGTACACCACCGGCTCGAGAGCGGCCGGGCCGTAGTAGGCCGCGAGCGATTCGAGGATCGCTCGTTGGCGTTCCGCGGGCGGCAGGGCGAGCATCCGGTCGGCCTTCTCGTCGGAGACGAAACCGACCAGGGTTCCGCGCGTCTCGCCGAAGTTGGTGTTGTCGTAGGCCTCATGCACCAGCTGGTAGGGGCTGAAAGCGGTGCCCGAGAGGCCGTCGGCCCGCCAGAACGGGGTCTCGTAGGTGGCGTGCACCTTGATGACGAGCCCCAAAGACTGGTGCTGCCAGAGCTGCTGGCGAAGGCGCGGCAACGGGGGAGCGAAGTCGATGCGCGACTGCAGGTTCGGCGGCACCGCGACGATCACGTGGCGGGCTTCGACCTCCAGCTCGGCGGTGCTCACCGTCGCGCCGGTGCTGCCCGTCGACCCGCCGGCGTCGCCCAGCGCTCCGACACTGCCCACCGCGCCGGCGTCGCCCCAGGCGATCGAGCGCACCGGATGCCCGAGCCGGAGATCAGCGTCGTCGAGGCGCTCGGCGAGCCGCAGCGGCACCTGCTGGAGGCCGCCCGTGACACGCTTGTCGAGGATGAAGTCGGCGTCGACGAGGTTGCTGAAGCTGCCGGCACTCGCAGCCATCAGGAGCGCCTGCAGCAGGGAGAACGCGTGCGCAGGCTTGGTGAGCATCGCGTCGGCGATGAAGAGGGAGATGTTCTCCCGCGCCTCCGCATCGCCCGACTGCTGCTCGAGCCAGCTGCGGAAGGAGATGCGGTCGAACTCGGCGGCGCGTTCCTGGGCCCAGGGGGCTGCCGGATCCGTGGCCGCCACCAGATCGTCGAGCAGGGCGATCAGCCGCTCGAGCTCGGCCTGCGTGTGCTCGCCGGCCGGGAAGATGTCGCCCGTGAAGCGCGCGGGTGCGCCGCCCGGCCCGATGTAGACGCTCTCGCCCTCGCGGTACCGGGAGTAGGTACCGAGCCCGAGCTCGTCGAGGGTCTCGATCAGCGCGGTCTGGTCGGGGGAGACCCACTGGCCGCCGAGCTCGAACAGCTGGCCGTCGATGTGGTCGGTCCAGAGGCGGCCGCCGACCCGTTCGCGGGCCTCCAGCACGATGACGGTGAGGCCGGCCGCTCGGAGGCTGTCGGCCGCTGTGAGGCCGGTGACACCCGCGCCGATGATGGCGACGTCTCGTTGAACGTGTTCCACAATTGCTCTTCTCGTCACATCGGTCGGCCAGGCCGACCGGTCGGCCTGGGTGCGGGATGACTCCCTCTCCCCAGCGTAGATCAGGCCTCTGACATGTCGCCGGTCGCGGGCACCCTGCCTGTCGAGCCGTACCGCAGCAGCACCACGCCGTTCTCCGAGGCGGGCTCTGCCGAGAGGAGCTGGAGCGCGAGGGGCGGCCCGCTGTCGGGGAACAGCCGTTTTCCGTGGCCGACGACGACCGGGTACACCCAGATGTTCAGCTGGTCGAACAGGCCCTCGGCAACGAGCGTGCGCGCGAAGTCGATGCTGCCGACCACGTGGATCTGCTCGTAGCGGCTGCGGAGGGTGGCGATCTCCGCCGTGAGGTCGGGGCCGAGCAACTGGGAGCCGCTCCAGCTGAGGTCGGGCGCGCCGCGGGAGGCCACGAATTTCGGTATGGCGTTGAACGTGCGTGCGACAAGGGAGTCCGGGCCGGGCCCTTCCGTCTGGCGCGGCCAGTAGGCGGCGAAGATGTCATAGGTGCGCCGACCGAGCAGCAGGGCATCCGTCGCCTCGATGCCGGCGAAGATCTGCGTACCGCTCGTCTCGTCACCCAGTGGTACCTGCCAGCCGCCGAAGGCGAACCCGCCCGAGGGGTCTTCGTCAGGGCCGCCGGGTGCCTGGGCGACGCCGTCGAGGGTGGTGAAGTGGTCGATGTGGATACTGCCGGTCATGCGCTGCCCCTCTCTGTTGCGACGCAATGATCCTGTTGGGACACAATGATCCTCAGGCAGGTGCAGGGGCGCAAGGAGGCAGATCATGGGTGTGACGGGAATCGGCGGCATCTTCTTTCGGAGCAGCGATCCGGATGCCCGGGCCGCCTGGTACCGGGAACACCTCGGCATCCCGGCCGGCGCCGAGAGCGTGTGGGAGCAGGAGTCGGGGATGACCGTCTTCGCGCCCTTCCCCGCCGACTCCGCGTACTTCGATGCGGCCCAGCCCTTCATGCTGAACCTCCGGGTGACGGGGCTCGACGAGCTCGCCGGGCGGCTGGAGGCGGCAGGCATCCCCGTCGAGCGGCGGGCCGAGTGGGAGAGCGAGTACGGACGGTTCGTGCGGATCCATGATCCCGAGGGGCTGCCGATCGAGCTGTGGGAGCTGCCCGGCTGAGCGGGGCTCGTGGGTGTCAGCGGTCGTGAGCGCATGGCGCGGGTGTCAGGCCGCGGGGTCTTCCGCGCGGAGGGACGACACCGCACGCGACAGCAGGTCGCCGAGCCCGGCGCGTTCGGCGTCGCTGAATGACGCGGTCATGCGGACTTCGACGGCCCAAACAGCGGCGCTCGCCGTGGCGAGCTGGCGTCGGCCCTTCGGGGTGAGTTCGGTGGGCAGCGCCCGGCCGGAGCTCGCGTGCTCGGCCCGGCTGACCAGCCCGTCGCGTTCGAGGGCCACCAGAAGCACGTTCATCGACTGCCGCGTGACGAAGGCGCCGCGGGCCAGCTCGGAGTTCGACAGCCCCGGGCGTTGCGCAAGGAGCTCCAGGCAGGAGTAGTGCGTGACATTCATGCCGAGGGGGCGGAGCACGGCCTCCATGGCCGAACGCAGCGCGCTGGCCGCCTCCTTCAGCAGATAGCCGACGGACGTGGGCAGGTGCACTCTGTCTGGCGACTGCACTGCGGCTGGCTCTTGACTCATGTCAACATTCTGACATAGAGTCGATGATGTCAGCTAACTGACACAAAGATCGGACACATCATGCAGACCACGTCAGGCCCCGGGTTCATCTCCCTCCAGGTTCGGGATATCGAAGCCTCCGCCACGTTCTACGAGACCCACCTGGGGCTCAATCGCCAGGCCGGGCCGCCGCACGCCGTCGTCTTCGACACGAAGCCCGCCGCGTTCGCCGTGCGCGACGCGGCACCCGGTGTCGACCTCGATTCCGTCACGCAGCTGGGGCTCGGTGTCGGAATCTGGATGCACGCCGCAGACTCCCAGGGCATCCACGACGCCCTCGTGGCGGCCGGAGCGACCATCACCTCGGCCCCGATCGACGGGCCATTCGGCCGCACCTTCACGTTCGCCGACCCCGACGGCTACCAGATCACGCTGCACGACCGAGCCTGACCGCCCTCCGCCTCACCTCCCGGCCCGCAGCGCCCGAGCGGTAGCGTGGGTCGCATGCCAGACGGGTCTGCGGTCATCCATCGTTTCGACGAGCGCGCTTCGGCCGAGGTGCTCGCCGACCTGCGGGCCAGGCTCGTAGCGACACGCTGGCCGGATACACCAGATGCCCCAGATGCCCCTGACGCCGGCTGGTCGCTCGGCACAGACCAGCGCTACCTCCGCGCCCTGGTCGCGCACTGGATCGACGGGTTCGACTGGCCGCGGGAGGAGGCGAAGCTCGCCCGCCTCCCGCGGTTCCGCACCGAGGTGGGAGGGCTGGGCATCCACTTCGTGCATGCCCGCGCTGTGCCTACGCCATCCGGCAGGCCGCCCCTTCCGCTTCTGCTGAACCATGGCTGGCCGGACTCCTTCTGGCGCTACTCGAAGGTGATCGAGCTGCTGGCCGACCCGGGCGCGCACGGCGCCGACCCCGACGACGCGTTCGACGTGATCGTTCCCGACATGCCGGGCTTCGGATACTCGGATGCGCCCACCGGCGCCGCCCTCTCGTCTCCCGAGGTCGCCGCCCTCTGGGCCCAGCTGATGAAGGCCCTCGGTCACGACCGTTTCGTCACAGCCGGGGGCGACATCGGCAGCCACGTCTCGCGCTACCTCGCCCTCGACTTCCCGGAGCGGGTGTCTGCGGTGCACCGGATGGATGCCGGACTCCTGTTCTGGGCCGGTGACCCGTCGGAGCTCTCCCCGGCCGAGCGGCAGTGGTTCGAGGCTTCCGCCGCGTGGGGCCAGGCCGAGGGCGCCTACGGGACCATGCATCGCACGAAGCCGCAGACCGCGGCGGCGGCGCTCACCGACTCGCCGGTCGGCCTCGCAGCCTGGATCGTCGAGAAGCTCCACGCGTGGAGCGACGGCGGGGTCGAGGCGTACACGATGGACGAGATCCTCACGAATGTCACGATCTTCTGGCTCACCGGCACCATCGGGTCGTCGATGCGCATGTACAGCGCCAACGCCGCCATCCCGGGCGAGCAGCTGGCCCGCCGGGTGGAGGTGCCGTCGGGATTCTCGCTCTTTCCGGGCGACATCGTGCGCCCGCCGCGGGAGTGGATCGAGAGGTCGGCCAACGCGGTGCGTATCACGGAGCCCGCGCTCGGCGGCCACTTCGCGCCCTTCGAGCAGCCGGAACTGTACGCCGCAGAACTCCGCGAGTTCTTCCGCCCGTTCCGCGCCCGCCGGGCCGGCTGACGCCGGCGCCCCGCCGCCCCGCCGCCCCGCCCCGTCCTGCCCCATCCCGCCCCGCCCCGCCCCGCCCCGTCCCGCCGCCCCGCCGGCGCCGTCCCACCGCGACCGCCAGCTTTTGTCGCTTCCGCTACTGCGCGCGCAGGCGCGGAAGCGACAAAAGGCCGCGCATCCGCGGGGCCGGCCCCGCCAGCCCCGGCCGCCCCTAGAGTGGAGCGCATGTCCGAAGCCATACCTCCGAAGCGCGTCGTCGTGCTGCACGGCTACAACGCGAACCCCGGCAAGCACTGGTTCGACTGGTTGGCTGCCGAGCTCGCGCCCGACGGCATCGCCGTCTCGACCCCTGCCCTGCCCGATTCGGCGAACCCGTCACTCGATGCCTGGCTGGCCGCTGCCCGTGAGGCGATCGGTGCTCCGGATGCGGGGCTCGTGGTCATCGGCCACAGCCTCGGCAGCATCACCGCGGTGAAGGCGCTCGCCGGGCTGCCGCACGGCGGCGCCGGTGCGTGGCAGCTGGCCGGCCTCGTGCTCGTCTCCGGCTTCGATGCTCCCCTCGCCAATCTGCCGGAACTCGACGGATTCACCGCCCAGACGCTCGACTACGGCCCGATCATCCAGAGCACCCGCAACAGGCGGATGATCGTCTCGGACAACGATGAGATCGTCGCCCCCGCATTCAGCCGCGATCTGGCGGAAGCACTCGAGGCCGATGTGACGGTGGTTCCGGTCGGCGGGCACTTCCGCGCCGACGACGGGTACACGAGCTTCCCCGAGGTGGCAAGCGCGGTCAGGACCATGCTGGCCTGAGTTACGATGTGCGGGTAGGCGTTCTGTGTCGCCTGTCGTCTGCCGGTCATCCGTGTCCTGCCTCCCGGAAAGTGGATCCCCAGTGACTGGCGCACGCGAACTCCCCGTCGACAAGACTCTCGGCGGCCGCTACCGGCTCGAGCAGGCGATCGGCCAGGGCGGAATGGCAACGGTCTTCCGGGCGCGCGACGAGGTTCTCGGGCGGGATGTCGCGGTCAAGCTGTTCCACAACAGCGAGATCGAGGCGGGGCGGCAGGAGGGCGAGCTCGCCGTGCTGGCGGGTCTCGACCATCACGCGCTGGTGCAGCTTCACGACGCGGGGCTCGACACCGACGACTACGGTCGCTCGCACCGCTACATCGTGATGGCCCTGGTGAACGGCAGCGACCTGCACCAGCGCATCCGCACCGCCCCGCTGTCGGCGCGGCACATCGCCGAGCTCGGGTACGACATGGCCGAGGCGCTCGACTACATCCACGCGCACAATGTGGTGCACCGGGACATCAAGCCGTCGAACATCCTGCTCGTGGACTACGGCGACGGGTCCACCCGTGCCCGCGCGAAGCTCACCGACTTCGGGGTCGCGCTCGCCGACGACGTCGAACGGATGACCAAAGAGGGTGCCACGACCGGAACGGCCGGCTACCTCAGCCCCGAGCAGGCGTCGGGACGACCCGTCGGCCCCGCGACCGACGTCTACTCCCTTGGTCTCGTGCTGCTGGAGTGCTTCACGCAGCATCTCGAGTTCGCGGGGAGCGTCGTCGAGTCGGCGATGGCCCGGCTCTCCCGCGATCCCCGCATCCCAGAGGGCCTGCCCGAGCACTGGCAGCAGCTTCTGGCCGCGATGACGGCGCGGGATCCGGATGCCCGGCCCAGCCGAAACGAACTCGTGGCCCTGCTCAAGATGCTCGTGATCGCCGAGAGCGGCCGGCATCGCGACGAGGAGCTCGAGCCGCTCTTCCCCGCGGCGGGCTCGGCGGCGACGCCCGGCCCGGTGACCCAGCCCGACGTGCTCGACACCCTGCCCGATGAGGCGCTCGACCGGGTGACCGCGATGGCGGCGCGGCTGTTCTCGGCACCCATCTCGCTGGTCAGCATCTCCGACCACGACCGGGTGTGGTTCAAGGCGCACTACGAACCCGACGTGGAACGCATCGCCCGTGAGCTCGACCTGACGATGAGTTCGCTGCCGTCGGCCGAGCCGGTGGTGGTCGAGGATGCCCGATCCGATCCCCGCACGCGTGAGCACGTTCTCGTGACCGGCCCGCTCGGGATGCGGTTCTACGTGGGAGTGCCCCTGAAACGCGGCGACGGAACCGTCATCGGTACCCTCTGCGTGATGCACTTCCTGCCCGGCACGGCGACGGGCGCCGAGATCGCGAACCTCCAGGATCTCGCCGCCCTGGTGGTCAGCCAGCTGGAGCTCCGCCAGGTGGGGCTCCGCACCACCACCGAGATCGCGACGGCGATGCCGACGGGCAGCCTCCGCACCTCCGCCTGAGCGGCGGCGCCGCACGGACGGCGCGTCAGCGCGACTGGCGGCGCTTGCCCGAGCGCGACGCGCCCTTGACGGCGGGCGCGCGGCCCTTGCCCTTCGACGCCTTCGCCTTGCCGCCCGGCGCAGGCACATCGGCGGCAGCCGCGGCGGCCGACTTCGCCCACTGAACGAGCGTGGTGGCCAGAAGGGCCTCGCCGGCGGGCGTGAGCGTCGTCGTCGGTGCGGAGTAGTCGAACAGCGGGTACCCGAGCTCGGCCTCGAGCTCTTTGATCGATGCCACGAGCGTCGCCCGCGAGACTCCCTGCGAACGGGCGGCGTGCGCGAAGTTCAGCTGCTCAGCAGCTTCGACGAAGTGGCGCATCAGTTCGCTGTTCACCCGCCCCAGACTACGCGGCTGGGGCGGCGCCGCGGCGCACCGTGCCCACCCGGTGGCAGGGGCCCGCAGCCTGACGTAGGGTCGAGTCAGGCGCACCGGCATCCGGTGCTCCGGAAGGCGGGCAGGCGGATGACCGAACACGAGCTCCACACGATGTGGGCGTCAGCACGGCTGCAGATCATCCTGTCGCAACTCGGCCCCATCGTGCTGCTGACGGCGAGCGTCGCCCTCGTGATGGCCGGGCTCGGGCACCAGCCCACCCCGATCCGCCTCGCTGCCGCGCTCATTCTGCTGTCGACCGGAATCCTGGGTGCGCTCGTGCAGTTCTCGGCGGCATCCGAAGCCCAGGCGATAGCCGACGACCTCACGGCGCTCGGTGCCCAAAGCGCCGTGAGCCGGCGGATCGTTTCGCAGGCGGGTTTTTCGAATGTGGTGAAGTTCGTGACGCCGACGATCTTCGTGGCGACGTTCCTGGCGCTGCTCTGGGCGATCTTCGCGCCGCCGGCGTTCGGCGGCATGCAGTAGCCCGGACCGCGGCGGGGCGGGTCAGAACACGAAGTGGCCGGTCTCGTCGAAGTGGGCGGGGCGCGCGTCCAGAACCCAGGCCGGATCGACGGGACCGAAGATGTGCGGGTAGCGCTCGCCGTTGCCGGCCTCCTCGTGCACGACGGCTGTTCCGGCGGCCGTGATCTGCTGGTCGTCCATGATGAGCACAACGAGCGGCTCGTGGATGTCGCGGTAGAACCGCCCCGCGGTCGCTTCGAGCTGGGCGGCGGTGGAGGCGTGGATGAAGCCCTCCTCGGCGAGCGTGGCCGTGCTCGACGAGACGGTGTACGTGCCGGCCATCTTCGCGGCCTGCCAGTCGGCGGCCCGGGCGATGTGGAAGATCTGCATCCGGCGAGCCTACGCGCCGGGCACTGCCGCTGCCGCCCCGCCGGCCGCCTCGCCCACTCCGGCTGCCGCCCCGCCGGCCGCGCACAGCAGCTCCCCGATCGACCCGTGTCGACGGTCGCTTGCGTCGTCGGCTATGATTGCTCAGGCATCACCCTTGGAGCTGTCGCATAGTTCGGCCTAGTGCACCACCCTGCTAAGGTGGAGTGGGCGTCAAGCCCACCGTGGGTTCAAATCCCACCGGCTCCGCACTTTTTTACAGGCAGGAAATAGCTCGAATCCGCGTCGTCGTGGCTTCGGGCTATTTGTCTGTCAGTTCTGTGTCCCTCAGCTGCTTGCCTGACAGTGGCCGCGCCTAAACTGGCAGTGAACATGAATGTCGAAGCCAGTGGGAGCGCCGCCGATCGCCTGAGCAGCGCGCTCCAGGACGAGTCGTCGTCGAACCGACTCGCGAGTGCGCTCGCCGCGGGAACCCGGCCGGATCCGTCGTACGTCGAGGTGCTCGTGCGCCGGTGCGCGGTGGAGCCGGACTTCTTCGTGCGGGACATGCTCACCTGGGCGCTCCTTCGCCATCCGACCTCCAAGACCGTGCCCCGGCTGGTCTACGAGGTCGGCGACGACGGGTCGCAGGCACGCAGCCAGGCACTCCACACGCTGTCGAAGATCGGCGACCCGAGGGGGTGGGCGGCCATCAGCGCCGAGCTCCTTCGGGATCCCGACGACGACGTGGCCCGCAGCGCGTGGCGCACGGCGTCCGGCCTGGTTCCGGCCGGCGAAGAGGCCGGTCTCGCCGAGGAGTTGTGCGCCCAGCTCGGGCGCGGTTCACCCGAGACCCAGCGGAGCCTCGGCCGGGCCTTCGCCGCGCTCGGGGAGGTCGCGCTCCCGCCGCTGGAAGCGCGCAGCGCCGATGCCCGGAGCGGGGTGCGCATCCATGCCGCCGCCAGCGCCGCGCTGGTGCGCGATCCTGAGGCGAACTTCGACGGGCTGCTCGCTGACGCAGAGCGCGCGGACGAAGCTGCCCGCTGAGGGCGCCGCCCGCTGACGGCGACGCCCGCTGCCGTCGCCGCGTGCAGACAGGACAGCCGCCTCCACCTGACTGTCAGCCGGCCACGACTACGATGGCCGGGTGACCCCGACCCGCCGCCAGTTCCTCGTTCGGAGGGTGGTGGTTCTCGGCATCCTGTTCCTCGTCGTCGCGGCCGGCATCTACGTGCCTGTGGTGCTCACGGCGCCCCTTCCCGCCGCTGCGGTCACCCTCGAACCGCCGGCGGTGCAGGCTGCCCCGGCGGCCGCGGTGTCGGCGCCTGCGCAGGGGTCGAGCGCGATCTCCCTCCAGGATTCGGGCGAGGTGCTGGCTTCGAGCGGGCAGTCCGGGCCGGTGCCGATCGCGAGCGTCACCAAGATCCTCACCGCGCTGGTGGTGCTGCAGGCGAAACCGTTGACCCCCACCGACGACGGTCCGAGCATCACGATGACCGCAGCCGACGTGGCGTTCCTCGACTCGACGAGGGCGGAAGGCGGATCCTACGTGCTCGTCAATGAGGGCCAGGTACTCACCGAACGGCAGGTGATCGAGATCATGCTGATGGAGTCTGCCAACAACTACAGCGAGACCCTTGTCACCTGGGCGTTCGGATCGATGGCTGGCTACCTCACCGCCGCAGAGGCCTTCATCCAGGCGCAGGGACTGGCCGGCACCTCCGTCGTGGACTCGAGCGGGCTCAACCCTGCCAGCGTGAGCACCACCACCGACCTGCTGAAGCTCGCGTCGCTCGCGCTCGACAACCCTGTGCTGGCCGCCGTCGTGTCGACGCAGAAGGAGAGCATCCCCGGCCTCTCCGAGCTCACCAACACGAACACCCTGCTCGGCTCCGACGGCATCGACGGGCTGAAGACGGGCACCACCGACGAGGCGGGTTCATGCCTGCTCTTCTCGGCGGACTTCACCGTCGCAGGCAAACCGTTCAGCGTCGTCGGCGTGGTGCTGGGCGCCGCCAGCTCGGAGTCGGCACGCCAGGCGGTGACCGCGCTGCTCGACAGCGCGAAACTCGGGTTCACGAGCGTGTCCCTGGCGACCGCGGGCCAGGTCGTCGGAAGCTACACCTCTGCCTGGGGCGCGACCGTGCCGATCGTGGCGGCTCAGGATGCCTCCACCGTCGTCTGGTCGAGCACTCCGGTGAGCGTGGCGGGAGACACGGTGTCGCTCAGCGAGGGTTCCGCGGGCTCCGCCGCCGGCGACCTGCGCTTCGGCGTGGGCGGCGAGACCATCACCGTGCCGCTCCGGCTCGAGACGGATCTCGAGGGGCCGGATCCGTTCTGGCGCCTGACGCACCCGGGCGAGCTGGTCGGCTGACGCCCCGCCCGCCCCGCCCCCCCCGCGCCCCCGCCCCCGCCCCCGCCCGCGCGGCGCGCCTCCGTTTCCGCTACGTTTTGTCGCTTCCGCGCCCCGGCGCGCACGCGCGAAAGCGACAAAGGGCCGCGCATCCTCTCTCCGGCCAGGCGACCACGCCCACACCTAATGCGGCCGCGCCTCCAGCGCGAGCAGCGCCGTCTTCGCTGCGAGCCCGCCGATGTACCCGCCCAACCCGCCATCGCTCCGCAGCACACGATGGCATGGCACCACGACCGGCAGCGGATTCGTCGCACACGCCGATCCGACCGCCCGCACCGCCCGCGGGCTGCCCACAGACTCGGCCACCTGCTTGTACGTCTCGGTGCGTCCGTAGGCGATCTCCGGCAGGTGCCGCTGCACGAGCTGGCGGAAGCCGCTCGACAGCGACAGGTCGAGCGGAACATCGAACCCGCGGCGGGTGCCGGCGAAGTACTCGTCAAGCTCGTAGGCCACGGCGTCGAGTCGTCTCGGTGCGCGCAGGATCCGCGTGCTCACTCGCGCCGCGAGCGTCTGCAAAACGGCATCGTGATCCTCGATGTCGTAGGCGACACGAACCAGTCCGATCTCGGTGGCGGCGAGCAGCAGGGACCCCACTGGGGTGTCGACCGTCGTGTACGCGAGGTCGAGCAGGTGGGCATCCAGAGCCTGCTGTTCGAGTCGGGCGTGCAGCTGGGTGATGGCCGAGTCGAGTTCGATGGACTCCTTTGCGAGTGGAGTGAAATCGAACCGCTCGGCGGCGTTCGAGCTGTGTGTGGTGTTCATCGCGGCATTCCCTTCGGTTCGTTGGTTGCGGTGCCGGAGGCGCCCTCTGGCAGGTAGACGAGGCGGAGCGCCCGCACCCCATCGGATGACGCGCGCCTCGCCGCTTCGACGCTCCCGCCGAGAAGCCTGGCTACCTCGGCGAACGGCAGCCCGCCGAGGAAGTGGTAGGCCACGGCGAGGCGTTGCTTCTCGGGGAGCAGTCCGACCGCCTGCCAGAGAGCCAGGGAGTCGCTGCTGTCGTTGTGTGCGTCGCCGCCCGTGGCCCCTTCGCTGGCGCTTCCGGTTCTGGATGCCCGTTCCGGCAGTTCCTCGACCGGGATCGGTTGACGGCTGCGCATCCGCGTCTGGTCGATCGCCTTCCGGTGGGCGATCGTGACGAGCCACGCTTCGACGTTCGCGTCGGGCGGGAGCTCGGGGTAGGCGCCGAGGGCGGAGAGAAAGGTTTCTGACCAGGCATCGTCGGCATCGGGCATCCCGAGCACAGCGCGACACACGCGCAGTACGGTGGCGCCGTGCTCGGCGACCACCTTTTCGAAGGGCGGTTTCATGTTCACATTCTGTAGACGCTCGGGGACGCCGAAACGTGAGGTCGGGGGTGTGGAACAGTCTGCCGGGATTGCGGACTCAGAATTTGTTTCTGAGAGTTTTGGATCTGGGCCTGCGGGGACCCTGATTTGCTGAGGGAATGTCAGTGGTTGATGTTTGACTGTTGGTATGAACCAGCCAGCCGCCGCCTCCATTGACATCGCTTCGGTGATGCATAGTTTGGTGGATGCGCTGCAGGGGTTGGGCGTGCTGCCAGGGTCTGGGGTTGGGGCTGCCGCGCCCTGCGGGCTTGCCGACGAGGACGTCATGGTCGCGACTGCGGAGGTTGAGTCACTAGGCCGGATCGTGGATGGCTTGCGTGTGCGGATGGCGGGGGAGGTGGCGGCTTTGTCTGCTGTCGAGTACGGCGATGAGGGGTTGTCGAAGTCTCACGGGTTCCGGTCAGTGCAACTGTTTCTGGAGTCGGTGACGCAGGCGTCGAAGCGGACGGTTCAGGATCGCCTTCGGCTCGCCACCCGCACGCATACGAC
>NZ_NBXA01000002.1 GCF_003399625.1 Subtercola boreus
GGTTTGGGTATTCGGTTCGGGAGGTCGATGATCTTGCGATTCGGTACCGGGAGCACCTCGACCCTGACGGTACGGAACCCCGGGACGCGGACCTGTTCGAACGCCGCTTCCTGACGTTGACGCCGCACTGTTCGGGGATGACCCGTGTCACGGGGATGCTGACAGGCTCGATGGCCGGGATCATCGGCGCCGCCCTGGAACCCTTCACCTCCCCCCGGATCGTGTCCTTCCAACCCGACGCCCCGGAGCCGCTTGCTTCGGATACGTCCGATGGCAGCGCACAGGCTGACGCGACTACCGCGGATGTTCGGAGTGCGGGTCAGAAACGCGCCGACGCTCTGGTGCAGCTGATCGAGCTGGGGGCGAAGGACCCAGCCGTGCCACGGCTGAATGGTGCGGCTCCGACCGTGAACCTGCACGCCACCCTCGACGACGTGACCTCGGGGCGGGGTGTGGGCTGGATCGACGGGCTCACCGGTCCCGTCCCCTACAGCACCGTTGAGACGCTCCTGTGTCACGGGGACGTCATCACGACCCTGTTCGGGGAGCACGGGCAGGTCCTCCAGCACGGAAAGACCCGGCGCCTGTTCACCACCGCCCAGAACCGGGCCCTCGCCGCACGCGACGGCGGGTGTGTCTGGCCAGGCTGCAACGCACCACCGTCTTGGTGCGAGTCGCATCATGTCGACGGGTGGCTATCGAAATCGCATCCGGGTGGGCTGACGGATCTCGACAATGGGGCCCTGCTCTGCCACTTCCACCACTCGAACGTGCACAAAACACGCTGGAAACTGACCATCCGAAATGGCACCCCCCACGTCATCCCACCCGCGTCACTTGACTGGAATCAGACCCCGAGACCCTGCCAACAGAACAGGGCCAGGCAGTTGCCGCCCGGCCATCACCCACCAGACCATCGATCAGGCGACGGGCAGCAAGATGACCATCACAGCGACACCGGGTAAAACGACGCCCTCACCCGGGCCCTCCACCGACGACCTCTATCGGCGCCCTTCACCGACGTCATTTCGCGACGCCCTGCACCCGGCCAACACAGCCGACCATCCATGTTTCGTATCGTCGCCGGTCATCGCGCACCACCGACCCAGCCATGCGCATCCAGAACCCATCCAGCCGACGGCAAGCCCGAAGGGCGCGGCAGCAGCGGTACCGCTAGCAGCAGCGGCGTCAGCATCACCCGAGTCGCCCGTCGACCGCAGTCAGGGCGCCGACCTGGCCACAGCTTTCGCGCGCTCGTGGTCTGCGCGCACCGTCAGATACAGCCGGTGCGCGGTGATCACAAGTGCGAGCCAGGCGGCGCCGAGGATCCAGCCGGCAAGTACATCGGTGAACCAGTGGTGGCCGAGGAAGACGCGGCTGAGACCGATGGTCAGCGAGAAGAGTACTGCGGCGGAGATGAGAAGCACGCGGCTCCTCAGGCGTTCCTGGCGCAGGATGAGGAGGTATGCGATGATGCCGGCCACAACCACCGCGTTCAACGTGTGCCCGCTCGGGAACGAGGGAGAGTACTCGTACGGCGGCACTGCTTCGGCGAGCGGGGGACGCACCCGCCCGATGAAGTCCTTTCCGGCGATCGTCATCAGCAGTGATCCGCCGCCGGCTGCGACGATCAGGATCACCGGGGTCCACGATCGGCGGTGGATGCCGAGCACCAGCAGGGTGCCGACGGCCAGGATGGGCATCCCGATCGGCCCGGCTATGTCGGTGTACCCCGTGGCGATTGCGTCGAACCAGGGCGAGCGCAGGGTGATCGCGAAGTTCAGGAGGGGCTGGTCGAACCCGGCGACCCCGTCAGCGTCGGTGACGGCGTCGTACACCTGCACAGCTGCGGCGCTGAATGCGATTGCGATGATGAGACCGACCACCAGTGTCACGATGAGCGTCGCATTCGGGCCCAGGCGGTTGTTGGCTCTTTCGGCCAGTCTCACCGTCTGGCGACCGAGAGGGGTGTACCAGTGCGTGAGGTCGGTGCTGCCGATGTGGCGGTCTCTGCCCAGTTCGCCCCGGGGTCCTTGCTCGCTCGGCTGCCCCCTGAGCAACTCCTGGGGCTTCGTGCGGGGTTTGTCGCCGTCGGCGCCGCCTTGGGCGCTGCCGTGGGCACGGCCCTGGGCGCTGCCGCGGCCGGCGCCGGTGTCGTCTCGGGTCATCGCTGGTGAACCTTCCTTCTACCGAAGTCTTCTACATCAGGCTTGAGAGTGACCGCGCCGATCAGACGCAGCAGGACGACGGCGGTGATCGCGCCAGCGGCGAGGATGCCCGCCAGCACGACGATCTGGAACCGCCCGGCCTCGAGTGGCGAGACCCCGCCGAAGATCGCCCCGACGAAGGCGCCCGGCAGCACCACGATCCCGGTGGTCCGCGTCTGGTCGATCGAGGGGACGATCGCCGAGAAGATGGCGCTCCTCGAGAGCTCCCTGGTGGACTCGAGCGGCCGGGCGCCGAGGGCGAGCCACCCTTCGACCTCGTCCCAGTGGTCACGCACGGTGGTGTGGAAGGTGCGACCGCTGAGGGTGGCGATACTCATCGTGTTACCGATGATGATTCCCCCGATGGCGAGCGCATAACGCGGCGAGAACTCGATGGCGCCGGTCGCGAAGACGACCGCGAGAACGACGGTGTTGCCGGTGAACATGGCCAATGCCACGGAGATCAGCTGGGCACGATCGGCATGGATGCGCTGGGCCGCGGTGTAGACCGCCGCGACGAACATGACAACCAGTCCGAGCGTCACCCACAGCGGGTTCGTGATGATGCCGCTGAGCACAAGGCTGAGCGCGGCCAGTTGTAGAGCCCCTCTGAGGATCGCCCAGAACGGAGCGATGGGCCGGGGGACCCGCGATGCCGTGAGCACGACCACCGTCACTGCGGCGAGCAGCAGCACGGCGACGAGAGTCGGCACGAGGCCGGCGAGGCCGCTCATCCAGGGGTCCATAGTCTTCGACACTAGAGGCAGTGAGCCCCTTCGAGCCCCCATCGGAGTGCTCGGCCGGGCTCCCGGGAACACGGTCGGGTTCGGGTGCGATACTTCAACGCATGACAGATGAGACGGATCCCGGCGAGGCAGCTCGCCGCGAGTTCCCCGATCCACCGATCGTCGTGCATGCCGGCGGTCGCACCTCACTGGCGGTCTTCGTGGCGGCGTGGGGCCTGCTGATCGTCTCTGTTCCGCTCTACGCGGCGTTCCTTCTCGGCACGCTGCCCGAAGTGCTCGTGATGGTCTCGAACCTCCAGGCCGCGGCGGCACAGAAGAGAGCCGCCCGGTTGGAGCGCCGGGGGCTCTGAGCCGGCGGCTGGCCTGAGGGCCGGACGACGGGCTGGTCGGATGCCCGGCTCGCCGCTCGCGGATCGTCATCGTTCAACTCCCGAGCGGGCCTGACCCGGCGATTCGCGTGTCGTGCGCCAGTCCGGCGACGATCGAGGCGAGAGCGTCGGTCGATGACACCCGGGGCTCCCAGCCGAGCACCTCCCGTGCCTTCTCTGTCGACATGATCGGAACGGTGGCCGCGATGTCCACCCAGCCCGGCGGGGTCGGCTGGATGCGCAACCGCCAGGTGAGCCAGACCAGGAACTTGGCCGCGACGAGCCGCACCGGCACAGCCCGACGCGCTCCGATCACCGCGGCTATCGTCTCGGGGTCGAGCACCGGCTCGGCAGCGATGTTGAACGCCCCGCCGGTCCGGCGTTCGACCGCGCGCCAGAAGGCCTCGCCGACATCGCTGGCGTGCACGGCCTGGAAGACCATCTGCACAGGCAGCGGAACGACCGGAGGCCGCACGTACTTCAGCCAGCCCATCGGCAGGCCGCCGAGGAAGAGCCCCCGGATCTCGTGCCCGGCTCCCTCCTGGAACACCAGCCCGGGCCGGAACCGGGTGAGAGCCACGTCCGGGTGCTCGAGCTCGAACCGGTCGAAGGCCCTCTCGTTCACGGCTTTGTGACGTGCATAGTGCGAGGTGTGGATGCCTCCGGTCGGCCAGCTCTCGTCGACGCGCCTGTGTTTCGGGCCCGGGCTGTAGGCACCCACCGATGACGCGACGAGCACGTGTCCCACACCGGCTACGGATGCCGCGCCCAGCACGTTCGCCGTGCCGGTGACGTTGGTGCGCCACTGGCTCCTCTCGTCGTGGCTGGGCTGGAGTGCCCAGGCGAGGTGGATGACCGCGTCGGCCCCGGCGAAGGCCGCTGTGAGGGCGGCCTTCGCATCGGGCGCCCCGACATCCACGCTGTGCCATTCGGCACCCTTGTAGGGTTCGGCGTGGTCGTCCGGCAGGCGGCGTGCCACCCCGACCAACGCCGTGACGCCCGGCGCGCCCTGCAACCGGCGGAATGTCGCCGTACCGAGGTTTCCTGTGGCTCCGACGACGACGACCTTCATGCTGCACCTCACCCGAGCGGCACGTGTGGCCGTTCACTCGATGTTCGCAGCCGCCGCCGCAACCGGCCAATCCACCCGTGGGGCTTGCGGCGCGCGGCCGTGTGGGTCAGGCGCGGCCGTGTGGGTCAGGTGCAGCCGTGTGGGGCACGTGCAGCCGTGTGGATCAGGCGCTGGGCGTAGCGGCAGATGTTCCGAGCCGTGTCGCAGCCTCGGCAGCTGCCCGGTGGGCCGCGGCCAACTCTGCGTTGCTGCGGTCGAGCTGCGGAGCGAGAGCAGCCACACTGTCGGCGAGGGTCAGGCTCGTCTGGATGACGGTGATCTGCATTCCGAGGGCTGCGCCGAGGATCAGGCTGAGCGCGGGCACCTCGTGGTCCCAGTCGGCCGTGGGCGTGCCGGCGTCGTAGGAGGCGCCACGGCTCGAGAGGATGACCGCGGCTTTCCCCCTCATCGGCTGGGTGTCGACGTCGAACGGTGCGGTCACGGCCGGCACGTGGATGTGGTCGATCCAGGCCTTCAGCGTCGACGGGAGGGAGTAGTTGTAGAGCGGTGCGCCCACCACGAGAACGTCTGCCGCGACCAGTTCGGCGATGAGCTCCGCCTGCAGCGCCTCAGCCTCTGCAGGCGGGGTGGATCCTGCCGGGCGAAGGCGCGCTGGCCAGTGTAGGGAAGCGTCGGCGAGGTGCGGCACGGGCCGGGCGTGGAGGTCCCGGTAGGTGATGGTGTTCGACGGGTCCGCCTTCAGCCATGCATCGGCGAAGGTTCGGCCGATCGCCCGCGACCGGGAGCGCTCTGGGTCGGCGGAGGAGTCGAGGTGCAGGAGATGGGCCATGACCTCACGTTAGCTCTCCCCCCGCATCACCGCGAACACGACGCCCTGCGGATCGGCCAGCACGGCCATCCGCCCGATCCCGGGGATGTCGAACGCCGGTTGCAGTACGGTTCCGCCGAGCTCGGCAGCCCTGGCCGCCGTCTCATCGGGGTTGTCTGCCCCTAAGTAGACCAGCCACATGCTGGGCTGGTCGGCGTCCTGTTTCGGCATGATGCCGGCCGAGGACTTCCCGGAGGCGAAGAGCTCGGTGTAGGGGATGCCGCCGACGTCGGCGGTCTTCGGTTCGACTCCCATCACCGCGCTGTAGAAGGCCGCGGCTGCGGCCGGATCCGGAGCCTGCAGCTCGTGCCAGATCGGAGCACCGTGCTGGTTGACGACGGCGGACCCGATGTGGCCGATCGTCTGCCACAGTCCGAATTTGGCGCCCGCGGTGTCGAACGCGATCGTCATCCGCCCCGAACCGGGGATCTCATCGACCGGGAACAGCACGGTGCCGCCCTCCTCGGCGACACGCTCAGCGGCGGCCTCCGCATCGTCGACGGCGATGTAGGTCTGCCAGCTCGGCGCATCACCGACCATCTCGGGAGCCTGCTGCATCAGACCGGCGACATTCCGTCCGTCGATGGTGCTCATGTAGTAGGTCATCTCGCCCGCGCTGCCCGGCATCGGGTAGTCGTCGTACGACCACCCGAACAACCCGCTGTAGAAGGTTCGTGCCGAGTCGACGTCGGTCGTGACGAGGTCGATCCAGCAGGGCGCGCCCTGAACGTAGCTGTCGACAGATGACATGGTCGGTGCTCCACTTCTTCGGCGGCGCTCTGCGGTGAGTGCCAGTGCCTAGAAGTTACGCTGAATCAACCTCAGTTCACAATGTGATCGAACACAATGCTTGTGCGCGTGGCGGCGACGGCCGGGTGGGCCGAGAGGTTCGACACCACGAATTCCCGGAGGTGGTCGCTGTCCCGGGTGGCGACGTGGATCACGAAGTCCTCCGCCCCGCCGAGGAAGAACAGCTCGACGACCTCTGTGCGGGTGCGGATCTCGTCGCTGAACGACGAGAGGTTGTGCCGGGCACCCGACTTGATGCTCACGCTGATCAGCGCCTGCAGTGTGAAACCGAGTGCTGCGGGCGAGAGGCGCGCGGTGTAACCCGTGATCACACCGCGTTCCTCGAGCGACCTCACGCGCGCGATGCAGGTCGACTGCGCGATGCCGGCCAGTTCCGCGAGGCGGCTGTTGGGCATTCGTGCGTTCTCCTTGAGGAGTTCGACGAGCGTGCTGTCGACCTCGTCCAGCGGTCCCGGCCCCCGTGGATTGTTCATTGTCACCATCGGTTTCAGCCTCCCTGCCCGAAGAATACAGAATGGGGACGCCTCGGCGCAGCAGTATCTGCGGAAGTAATGTGTTGGAAACGCGCAATTCGCAGAATAGAGGCACCCGTGCACGACGGGTGCACCACATCAGACTCTGCGAGAGAAGACGAACATGCGCGTAGGCATCCCGAGCGAGGTCAAGAACAACGAGGAGCGCGTGGCGATCACGCCCGCTGGCGTGCACGAGCTCTCCCGTCGCGGCCACGACGTCGTCGTAGAGAGCGGTGCAGGTCTCGGATCGCGCATCACCGACGACGACTACATCGCCGCAGGCGCGAGCATCCTCGGCACCGCCGACGAGGTCTGGGCCCAGGCCGACCTGCTGTTGAAGGTCAAGGAGCCGATCGCCAGCGAGTACGGCCGGCTGCGGAGCGGCCAGGTTCTCTTCACCTACCTCCACCTCGCTGCCAGCCGCGAGTGCACCGACGCGCTGGTGCGCTCGGGCACGACGGCGATCGCCTACGAGACGGTGCAGCTGGAGAACCGCAGCCTCCCGCTTCTCTCGCCGATGAGCGAGGTGGCCGGCCGCCTGTCTGTGCAGGTGGGCGGGTACCACCTGATGAGTGCGGCCGGCGGTCGCGGTGTGCTGCTCGGTGGCGTGCCCGGCACGCGCAAGGCCAAGGTCGTCGTGATCGGTGGCGGCGTCGCGGGCGAGCACGCCGCGGCGAACGCGCTCGGCATGGGCGCGGATGTCACGGTCATCGACCTCTCCCTGCGCCGCCTCCGCCAGCTCGAGGTGCAGTTCGGCGGGCGCATCCAGACCCGTGCGTCGAGTGCGTATGAGATCGCGGCCCAGGTGCGGGACGCGGATCTTGTCGTCGGATCGGTGCTGATCCCGGGCGCCGCTGCGCCGAAGCTCGTCACCGACGAGATGGTCGCCGCGATGAAGCCCGGTTCGGTGCTCGTCGACATCGCCATCGACCAGGGTGGCTGCTTCGAGGGGTCGCACCCGACCACCCACGACGACCCCATCTTCCCGGTGCACAACAGCGTGTTCTACTGCGTGGCGAACATGCCGGGCGCGGTTCCGGAGACGTCGACCACGGCGCTCACCAACGCGACCCTGCCCTACGTGCTGACCCTCGCCGACAAGGGCTGGCAGCGCGCGATCGCCGACGACGCCGCCCTCGCGCGCGGTCTCAACGTGCACGACGGCCAGGTGACGAACGCGCTGGTCGCGTCGGCTCTCGGCCTGCCGTTCACGGCGCCGGAGACCTTCGCGGCCTGACTCGCGGGGCGCTGGCGGCTCCGGATGGCTGGGGGCGGCTCCGGACGCCCGGAACGGTTCCGGATGCCCGGGACGGCTCCGGATGGCTGGGGCGGTCAGGCTGCGAACGGGAACCACGACGGCAGCAGCTCGCCGTACAGCTCCAGGAACTCGTCGACGGTCGCGGGCTGAGCGGCGGGCAGCTGCAGCCAGGCCAGGATCGCTCCGACCGACCCGTCGGCGATCATCCGCACCGCCATCTCGGCGCGGAACTCCTCCTGCAGGGTTCCCGCGCCTCCAGGGGCTGTGCTCTCGTAGCGGATGGTGCCCCGTTTGACCAGCAGGCGGATGGATGCCTCGAAGTGCCCCGCGAGCATCGGATGAAGGCTCGCGGGGCCGCTGTTCTCGTCGAGGCCGAGAAGGTAGATCGCCCGGTGCGCGTCGATGTGTTCGAGCACAGAGCGCGTGACTCCGGCGATCGCCGCCGCCGCGCCTTCGGGGGGTACCTCGCTCAGGAACTCGGCCCGCAGCGCATCGAGTTCCTCCCGCAGAACGTCTTCGAGCAACGCGGTCGGTGACGAGGCATGGTCGTAGAACGTCGACCTGTTCACCTTCGCGACCGAGGCCACCTCCGAGGCCAGGATGTCGCTGGCGGGGGTGAGGGCGGCGAGTCCCAGGATGGCTCGGCGGAGGTTCTCGCGGCTTCGGCGCTGTCGGGCATCCATCGTCCCATGGTATCCGACAGATGTCGGATAAAAGGAGTACTATTAGGATCATTCGTTCGTATGGAACGTCTGATTTAAGAGAGAAGCACGAGATCATGGCAACTTACGATGTCGCAGACCGTTCGGCGATCGTCACTGGAGCAGGTTCGGGAATCGGGCGGGCGATCGCCGTGGAGCTGGCCGCCAACGGCGCCTCGGTTCTGGTGACCGACCTCAACGAGACGGGCGCGAAGGCCGTCGTCGACGAGATTCGCGCTGCGGGTGGAACCGCTGAAGCACTCATCGGTGACGTCTCCGACCCGGCCTTCTCCGAAGCGGCCGTGGTTGCGGCGAATGCCCTCGCGCCGCTGAAGATCGCGGTGAACAACGCCGGCATCGGTGGAATGGCCGCGACCATCGGCGACTACACCGTCGAGAGCTGGCAGAAGGTCATCGAGATCAACCTCAACGCGGTCTTCTACGGCCTCAAGGCCCAGCTTCCCGCGATGGCCGCCAACGGTGGTGGATCCATCATCAACATGGCCTCCGTGCTCGGCAGCGTGGGCATCGCCCAGTCGTCGGCGTACGTGACCGCCAAACACGGCCTCGTGGGCCTCACGAAGAACGCAGCACTCGAATACGGCGCAGCCGGCGTGCGCACCAATGCGGTCGGCCCCGGCTTCATCCACACCCCGTTGGTGGATGCGAACCTCAGCGATGAGATGCAGGCCGCTCTCGCTGCCAAGCACGCACTCGGCCGCCTCGGCCAGCCGGAGGAAGTCGCTTCGCTTGTGGCATTCCTCGCCAGCGACGCCGCCTCCTTCATCTCCGGGAGCTACCACCTCGTCGACGGCGGCTACGCGGCCCAGTAGTCTCCGTGCCGCGGGCCGGGCTGCTGCACCTCGGGGCGCCCGGCCTATGGTAGAGTCATCTCTTGTGTGATTTGCGCCCGTAGCTCAGCTGGATAGAGCGTCTGACTACGGATCAGAAGGCCGGGGGTTCGAATCCCTCCGGGCGCACCACCCGAAAACCCTCGCCTCGGCGGGGGTTTTCCTGGTTCTGGGGTGGTTTTCTCGAAGAGGCGGTCGCACCTGGCGCGGTGTGCGTTCGGGTTGCTCATGTTCGCGGGCCGATGCAACGTTAACCGCGGTAATGTTATTCACAAGTAACTTAAGGAGGACGGATGGCGCGCGTCGAATCGCCTCGAGTCGCTCGCGCACAGCGAGATCTCGGTGAACAGCTTCGCGCGTGGCGAAAGCTACACTCCCTGACCATCGAGCAGGTGGCGGAACGCGCTCGAACCACCCGCCAGACTGTCGCACGACTGGAGCGGGGGGACGGATCTGTCGGTATGGGCATCGTCCTCGAGATCTGTCGGGCACTGGGCGTGCTTGACCAGCTCGTGAAATCCGTGGATCCGTTCGAGAGCGACCTTGGGCGCGCGCGCGCTGAGGACCTCCTCCCAAAGCGGGTCCGCTCGTGACATCCGAAGCCTCTGTCTTCGTCGACGATGAGAATGGAAGCTCGGACTTCGTCGGAACTGCCTACTTCACTCAGCGCCGCGGGGGGCCGATTTCGACGACATTTCGATACGGGCAGACCTGGCTGGCCAGTGCGCGGGCCTACGCACTGGAACCCGAGCTTCCGCTGGTGGGTGGAGCCATCGCCACTCCCGGCAAGTTGCCCGGATGTTTCGCCGATGCTTCGCCTGACCGCTGGGGTCGCGGTCTCATCACAAAGCGTGCCACGCAGGCCGCGAGCACTGCGAGGCCGACCGATGTCGACTTCCTTCTCGGCGTGTCAGACCACAACCGTCAGGGTGCACTGAGGTTCAAGACTTCACCGACGGGTGAATTCGAGTCGCCAGACTTCGACGTTCCGAAGATGATCGAGCTTCCTGCCCTCCTCCGGGCCGCCGACGACGTGACGCGGAATCCCGACAATCAGCCCGCCGTCAAACGGCTCCTCGATGCTGGCACGGGTTCCCTTGGTGGTGCGCGTCCGAAGGCCTCGGTGCGGGATGGAGATCTTCTGAAGATCGCCAAGTTCCCCAATGTGACGAGCGACGACTGGGATGTGATGGCCTGGGAACGCACGTCGCTGGAACTGGCGGAGCGATGCGGGATCAGTGTGCCGGCGACGGATTTGATCTCGGTCGATGGGAAGCATGTGCTCGTGCTCGACCGTTTCGACCGGGCGTCAGATGGTGCCCGGATCCCCTATATCAGTGCAATGACAATCGTCGGTGGAACAGACGGAGAGAGCCATGACTATCTCGAAGTGGCCGAAGCACTGGAGGACCAGGGCAGCAGGGTAGTCGGAGATCTCCGCGAACTGTGGCGACGAGTTGCGTTTTCGATTGTCATCCACAACACCGATGATCACCTCAGGAACCACGGTTTCTTGAGGGCCATTCCCGGAGGATGGTCTCTGTCGCCCGTCTTCGACATCAATCCAAATCCCGATCTCCGTTCAGATCGTGTGACCAGCATCTGCGGAGCGGTGAGTGTCGATGACGAACTCGGCGGACTGATGGAGTTTGCCGGTTCGTGCAGGCTGACCGAAAGTGCAGCACGAGAAGAGTTTCGGGCGATGACAGATCTTGTAGCGAAGGAATGGGAGCACATCGCGCGTTCCCATTCCCTCCCGGAGAGTGAGTTGAGCAGATTCGCTCCGGTGTTCGCCCGCGCCACGGCATGACGGGCGGGAAGACGGGGTGGCGTGGGTGGGGCGGGTCAGGCGGCGCGGGCGCGATAGGTGAGCACGGCGTTGCCCTTGCCCGTGATCGTGGAACGCACGAGTTCGAGGCGGGTGGTCGGGTCGTCGGGTTCGAAGAGGTGCCTGCCCGCGCCGGCGACGACGGGGTGGATCATCAGGGTGAGCTCGTCGAGGAGGCCGGCGAAGAGGAGCTGGCGGGTGAGCGAGATGCTGGAGAAGAGCGAGATGTCGCCGCCGTCGGTCTGCTTGAGGTCGGCGAGGAAATCGAGCACATCCCCCTCGATCAGCGTGGAGTTCTGCCAGTCGAGCGGGCCGGTCAGCGTGCGGGAGGCGACCAGCTTCTCAACCGGGTTGATGAAGGCGCCGAACGGATCCCCGTCGCCGGCGCCAGGCCAGTAGGCTGACCAGTCCTGGTAGCCGGAGCGACCGAGCACGGCGGTCTGCACCGCTCCCATCATCGCGGTCATCTGGGCGCCGAGTTCGTCGTCGAAACTGTCGAACTGCCAGAGGTTCGGGGATTCGACGACGCCGTCGATCGACATGAACAGGCCGGCGGTGAGTGAGCGCATCAGGTGTCTCCAGACGAGTTTGCCATTCTGGCTTCTTTGCCAGTCTGGCAGAGGGATTCGGCAGAAATCCAGCAGAGGCGGCATGCTGAGAGCATGGCTGAAACCGATCCCTCGCTGATCGCCCCCGACGAGACTGCGAGCGCCGCCGTCGAGGCCGTCTGGGACGAACGGTATTCCGGCCCGGGCCGGCTCTGGAGCGGTGCGCCGAACGGCACGCTGGTCGCCGAGACGGAGGGGCTGGCGGTCGGCACCGTGCTCGACGTCGGCTGCGGGGAGGGCGCCGACGCGCTCTGGCTCGCCGAGCAGGGCTGGCGGGTGACCGCGCTCGATGTTTCGCGGGTCGCGCTCGAGCGCGCCGAGGCCGAGGGGCGTCGACGGAGAGTCGATGTGCACTGGCTGCACTCCGGGCTCGTCGAGGCTGCCCTGCCGGCGCGGAGTTTCGACCTGGTCTCCGCTCAGTACCCCGCCCTGTTCCGCACGCCCGGCCATGTTGCCGAGCACGCGCTCCTCGATGCTGTCGCACCCGGCGGAACCCTGCTCGTGGTGCACCACCCGGCCCCGACGCCCGAGGAGGCCCGGTCCCACGGCTTCCATCCCGACGACTACGTGGGACCCGCCGACGTGGCCGCCCTTCTCGACGACTCCTGGATGATCGAGGTCGACGAGGTGCGTCCCCGGCATGTCGCCACGGGGGCGGGGTCCCACCACACCCACGACGTCGTTCTGCGCGCCCGCCGCCTCGCCTGACGTCGCGCCTGACGCCTCGCCCGGCGAATCGCCTGGCGCTCAGGCGGTCGCGGGGCCAGGCTCGGGCGCCAGGCGAGCGAAGGCCGCCGCGACGTCGTCCCCGAGGCCGGCATCGTGCCCCAGCAGGTCGGCTGCGACCATCCTGCCGAGTGCCGCCGACGTCTGGATGCCGTACCCTCCCTGCCCGGCCAGCCAGTAGAACGTGGGGTCGCCGGGCTCGCGGCCCACGATCGGCAGGCCGGAGGGGCTGAGCGTGCGAAGGCCTGTCCACGAGCGGGTCGACCTGCCGAGGGCGAGGTCGGTCACGGCGTTGATGCGCTGGGTGACGTCCGCCACGTCGGATGGGCGCGGCCTGGCGTCTTCGGCGACGCTCGGTGTGTCTTCGAGCGGTGAGGCGAGGATCTCGGTTCCCTGCGGCCGGAAGTAGAACGTGTCCCCCATGTCACTGGCCATCGGCCACGACGGGTCGACGGCCCGGCCGGTGGCTGCCGCGACGGTGATGGTGCGCCGGTAGGGCTGCAGCCCTCGGGGTGCCTTGCCGAAGAGCCCGGCGAGCGGATCCGCCCAGGCCCCCGCGGCGTTCACCACGATGCGGGCGCGGATCTCGTTCGAACCCGCCGTCACTCTCCAACCGTCGGCGAAGGGCTGGGCATCCGACACCGCCGATCCGTACAGCACCGTCACCCCGCCGGTGCGCATGCGCTCGCGGTAGTAGCCGAGCAGGGCGGTGACGTCGACCTCCTGGGCGTTCTTGTCGAAGGCGATCGATTCGAGGGCGCTGGCGCGAAGCGCGGGCAGCCGGGAGACCGCCTCGGCGATCGAGCCCTCCCGGGCATCCGGAACCGAGGCGAGCACCGAATCGGCCTGCGCCGCAGAGCCGCGGAGGCCGCACCAGATGAGGGGGCGGGGGCTCAGGATGCTCGTTCCGAGCGCTCGCTCGATGCCGGGCATGAGGCCGAGCGTGGCAGCGGTGAGTGCCCGGATCCCCGGCGGACCGTACGACGGCTGCATCTGCGATGCGGAACGACTGCTGGTGTGGTGGCCGAGCGTGTTCTCGCTCTCCACGACGACCACGCGCACAGTACCGCTGCCGACACCCCCGGCCGCGCCCCGGCCGGCACCGGCCGCGTCGACCAGTGCCGCGGCAAGGGACTGGCCGGCGATGCCACCGCCGACGATGACGATGTCCGTCTCGTACACGCTCATGCGCGCGTGGTCAGCTCCGAGACGGCGATGCTGCGATCGGCGATGCCTGCGGCGACGACCTGGAGGCGCCGGTTGTTCCGGCGCGCGTAGTCGCGGAGCAGCTGGAAGGCTTCGTCCATCGACACCGAGTAGGTCTGGGCGATGGCGCCCTTGGCCTGTTCGATGAAGATGCGGCTCTCCAGGGCATGGTTCAGCTGCTCGGTCACGATCGTCGTCTCCCGCAGCAGTCGTTCCTGCAGGATGGCGATGGTCGCCGCGTCGGCCAGCGCCCGCGCGGCGCTCGCGTCACGTTCGGCCATCGCGCCGATGGTGGTGCTGAGCAGGTTCAGGGTGCCGATCACGCGCCCCCGGAGCTTCATCGGTGTGGCGTAGACCGACTGGAAACCCTGGTCGAGGGCAGCGGAGCTGAAGGCCGGCCAGCGGGTGCTCCCGGCGGCAATGTCGGGGACGGCGATCGGATCACCGCTCGTGTAGGCATCGACGCAGGGCCCGGCGCTCGCGTTGATCTGCATGATCTCGACCAGTTCCGCCTCCTCGCTGGTGGACGCAACGAGCTCGAGCTGTTCGTTCTGGTTCGTCAGCATGAGACCGGCGGCCTCGATGTTCAGGATGCGCTTGCACTCCTCGACGAGGGTCTGCAGCAGGTCGACGATGTCGAAATCGTCGACGAGGGTGTCGGCGAGTTTCACGAACGCTGCGCTGAGGAGCATTTCGCGTGACATATCGCTCACTGGGCTGCTCTCATCGTGCTGTTCGACGGTTGTGGTCTCATTGTCTGTCATTACTCCAGCTCGCGGAAATCCAACGCGCGGGCGATCACGTCGGCCGCGACCGACTGGATCGAACGGCCGGTCGAGAACGCGTGCATCCTCAGCCGGTAGAACGCATCGGTGGCCGACACATCCAGTTGCGCGAGGATCATCCCCGTCGCCTGCTGCACCTCGCGCCGGGTCTCGGGCACCGGGCTCGACGAGAGCGTGTCGTCGTCGTTCGCACTCTCCGTCGCCCGTCGCACGGCCTCACCCGTCGCGGCCTGGGCGAGACCCGTCGCGGTGAACACCTGCCGCTCGGTGAGAGTGCCGATCGCGCTGCTGTACAGGTCGACCACTCCGACGACGACGGCTCCGATCCGGAGGGGGAAGGCGAAGATCGCCCCCACGGGGAGGCCCGCAAGGGCTTCGCCGAACAGAGGCCAGTCGGCAGCGGAGGCCGAGACATCCGGAACCAGTACCGGCCGCCCCGTCCTCAGGGCTTCCCAGTGTGGTCCCTGGCCCCTCGCGAACTGCAGTTCGCTGAGCCTCGTTGCGGTGGCGTCGGACTCGGAGAGCGTCGACTCCTGCCCCGAAGAGCCGGTGACCGAGAGCGAGAGGCCGGTGATCGGCAGGGCCGTGAGGAAGGGCCTGAGGAGCTGGTGCTGCCAGTCGGGGGGTGGGGCAGGGGCCGGCCGAGGAGTGGCGGAGGCGTCGAGCGGCCCGTCGTCCGTGCCGGCCATGGGGTTCCCAACGCAAAGCTCTCGGCGCCGCACACCCAGAGGCCCGCCTGGGCCACGTGTGCTCGGATGCCGCACAGCCCCCACCGTACGCGATCGGGCCGGTGTGTGCGGGCCGGTGTGTGCGGGCCGGGGGGCGATCCGCGGCTACGCGGCCGCCGCTGCGATCATCAACCGCAGCAGCTCCTCTCCGGCCAGGATGCCGCGGCTGCGCGTGATCGTCAGGTTGGCGTTCACGAAGCCGGCCTCGTCGAGTTCCCCGTGGGCCGGCCGGAAGGCGAGATCGGCCTCCTCGAGCATCCGCTGGTCGAGCAGGGAGTCGCCCGCGGCGAGCACCACGGATGCCCCGGACCGTTGCCGCACCTCGGCGACCGCGTCGCCCTTCGTCACCGGATGCGGCACGCAGTAGAGCTTCCGCCCCTGCACCGAGACCGACCAGCCGAGCGCACGGCAGGTCGCCTCGAGCTGCGCCTCCCACGCCGACGGCATCGCTCGACGGTCGACGATGGCGTACACGAAGAGGTCTTCGGCGTTGTTGACCTTCTCGATCCACGCCGCGGCCGCAGGGTCTGTGAGCAGGGCGGTCACCTCGGCCAGTGGCGCGGCCTCCGCTGCCAGGCGCCGACGCACCGAGTCCGCCCACGCGGCATCCGGAACTCCGTCGACAAGGAGGACCCCGCCGTTGCTGGTGATGGCGTAGGCGGGTGTCGGCCCGGGCAGCTGCACGCGTCGGTACTGGATGACCGTGCGGGTCGTCACCGGCACGAACACGCTTGCGGCGCGCAAGTCTGCGAGCAGCGCCTCGGCCTGTCGCGTCATGAACGAGATCGGGGTGCCTCTGTAGAGTTCGGAGACGACCATTCCGGGGGCGTCGGCGTCGGCGGACTCGAGCCAGAAGGCGCGCGGGGAGTAGATGAGCGTGCGGTCGAGGTCGCAGGCGGCGAGGGTGGTGCCGGGGGCGCTGCCGGGGGTGTTCACCGGTCGGCCGCCTCGCTCGTCGCAAGCGGATTGATCAGGCCGACGCAGCTGTACGGCAGGTCATCCACCTCCTCGATCGGCACTCCGCGCTGCTCGGCGAGCAGCAGCACGTGGGCGATGTCCTCGCGGGCACCGGGGCGCACCAGGATCTTCCACGGCACTCGCCTCAGCAGCACCCGGGTGGTCTCGCCGACGCCGGGCTTCACGAGGTTCACGTTGTCGATTCCGTAGTCGGCGCTGATGCGTTCGACAGCCTGCCAGCCCGACCAGGTGGGCACGCGCTCGCCGGCGCGGGTCTCGGCGGCCGCCTCTCTGACGCCTTCTGCGACCTCGGCTCTGACCGACTCGTCGTCGAAATGCGTGCAGACGGCATCGAGGAAGACGGCTGAGACGTCGTCATCCCGGAGACCAGCGTAGAACTTCGCTCCGTGGAAGTCGCTCTCACCGATCAGCTGCCGGTTGAACACGGTGCGAGAGACGAGACCCGAGACGGTCGAGTTCAGGCACGCCGACGGGATGAGGTAGTCGTCGCGTGTGCCGAAGATGCTCACGCAGTGCCCCGGATCGGCGAGCACCGCGAGGTCGTCACCGAAGACGGTCCCGTCGGTCTCGGCGAAAAGCGCGAGCGCGGCGGTGAGTTCGCGGGCGATGGCCCCCTTGCCGGTCCAGCCGTCGACGAAGACGACGCGACCGGGGTCGAAAGTCGCGGCCAGGTAGCCGAGGGCTGTCTGGTCGAGCCCGACCCCTCGCACGATGCTCATCGTGAGGTGCGGAACGTCGGTGCCGTGCATCCGTTCGGTCCACCGCTTCATGAGGATGCCGATCGGTGTGCCCGCCCGGGCGAGGGACACCAGCACGGGCTGGCCCGCGCGCGCGGAGTGCACCAGTTCGGACACGATCCCCACGGCGACAGCGACGCGACGACTCGAGCGCTCGAGGGCCTCGGCGAACAGCTGCCGGTACTCCGGGCTCGGCACATACTCGACGGGCAGCGTCTCGGCGTAGTTCGCTCGCCCGCTCTGGATGTCGCGCTCACGTTGGGCGGCGGGAGCCTCGAGTTCGACGTCACCGAGGTCCTTCAGCAGCCACTGCACGTCGGCGGCCGAATACGAGCCGAAGGCGGGGCCGGTGAGCGGTGCGGGGAACGGCGTAGTGCCGGATGTCGCGGCGGGTGTGCTGGGGGTGGGGGTGCTGGGGGTGGGGGTGCTGGGGGTGGGGGTCACGGGGTGGCCGGCTCCTCGGGGTGGGTGGGTGCAATGAGTGCAGCGGGTGCAGCGGGTGCAGTGGGTGCGGTGAGTACGACGAACACGTGGTCTGTCACGCGGCGGAGGGCCTCGGCCACACCGTCGGCGGCGAGCATCCGGTCGCGATCGGCATCGGGTTCGGGGAGGAAGACGATCGCGTCGAAACGTTGCCCGCCGCGCGTGAGGTTGTAGGCGAATCGAGGCCCGAACCCGTCACTTGTGAGGTCGTGGCTCGGGAACGTGATGGCGCTCGCAATGGCGTAGTCGGCGCGGTCGATCGGTGTGATGGGGGAACGCGTGGTGGTGGAGAAGCGCACGGTGCGCTGGCGGAGCGGGTCGGGGTGGGAGAGCTGGTGGGGCGGGGTGCGCTGGTCGGGGTTGCTGATCTGGTCCGCGACCGCCAGGGGTAGTGCGATGTGCTCCTCGGAGCCGAGCACGAGGATCGAGCCATCCGGCAGCTCGGGGTCGAGCGCTGCGACGATCCGGGCGGCCGCACGGTCGTCGTCACCCGGGCGAGCGTCGATGCCGAACCGCGCGCTTCTGTGGAAGCCGCACTCGACCTCGACCTCGACGAGCGTGAGCGAGCCTGGTTCCTTCGGCAGCGATGCGAGGCTGGGCGCGGGACCGGGCGCGGGTGGGAGGGCGCGCGCGGCGCGCGCCAGCACGTCAGGGGGCAGATCGATCGAGCCGGAACCCAGCGCGACGACCGCGATCGAGGTGCCGAGCGTCAGGGCGAGGGTGTCGAACCGGGCGCGGTCGGCCTCTGAGCGCAGGTCGATCAGCGACGCCACGACCCAGCGCGACTGCGGCACCGCGGAGTGCAGGGCCCGGATCGTGTTGACGATCGTGGTGCCGGTGCTCAGCTCGTCGTCGACGAGCACGACGGTGCCGCCCGGGCGCAGCCAGTCGGGACGCGCCGGGTAGAGCTGGTGGCTGGTGGCGTGCGAGTGCTCCTCCTCGAAGCCGGCGAAGGGTGCGCGATCGGCCGGAGCGTGCCTGGTCGAGTGGATGTAGTACGAGCCGATCGTCGAGGCGACGAGCTGCCCGAGCCCGGTGGCGGTCTCGGCGTAACCGATGGTGACGACTTCCGGATGCCGCGACCGGAGCCCGGCGACTTCGGACCTGAGCTCTGCGACCTCGGAGGGCGGAGCAGCCGCAGCCGCATCCGCCGCCGCGCCGGCCGCCGTCTGCTGCAGGATGCTCGCGAGCCGCGCGAACAGGCCGGCCGGTGGGCGCCCCCCGTCGAGTTCGCCCCCGACGAGCAGCCCTAGCAGCTCGGCCGCCACGATCACGATCCCGGGCGCGGTGGGCACGTGCTTGGCCAGCACCGTCGAGACCAGCAGCTGCGCGCGGCGGGGGTTTCGCCGGAGGGCGACTCCGACGAGGAGTTCGACGGGCACGAGGCTCCGCCGGGCATCCGTTCGCACCCGGATACCGACCTCGCGTTCCGCAAAACCGCCCGTCCACGTGGCGGGAGTCTCCCCGGCGCCCGCCCCGCTCACCGCATGCTCGCTTCGAGTAGGTCGACGAACGTCGTGTCCTCGGCGGCCACCCCGAACGCCTCCGCGCGCACCAGGGTCTTCTCGGCCCAGGACTGGTGCGGCTTCATCTCGTTCATCTTGTTGCGGTACGGCGACGCGCTCGCGCCACCACCGACGTTGCCGACGATCGCCACGGCGTCGACGTATTCCTCGTGGCTGACCACCGAAAGCGCGTGCACCACCGGAACATGCGTCGGGTGGATGACCGTCTTTCCGAGCAACCCGTTCGCCTGGTCGAGCGAGATCTCCTTGATCAGGCCGTCGAGCCCGCCGAGCATGAGGCGCTGCCTCAGCTCGGGCTCGTTGGCGTCGGTGAACGGTGTGAGGCGCAGCTGCGGCCTGAGGATCCGCTCCGAGGTGTCGAAGTGTTCCCAGACGGGCCCGGTGATGACGAAGTTGTCGGAGGGGCGGCCGAGCACGTTCACGATGTCGGCGATCACCGCGGCGACGACCTTCACGTCGTAGACCGTGAGCTCACGCGACCGTCGCAGCCCGAACACGCTCGACAGGTCGGTGGCGCCGATCCGCACGGCGAGGATGTCGTCGCGGTGCTCCTGCAGCACGTCGACGATCGATCGGAGGGCTCCGGTGCGCGTCTCGGTGTGCACCATCGAGGGCGATTCGAGGATCGGCATCACGCGGAGGCGCCGGGCGCCAGCATCGCCCGCATCCCCGAACCGCTCGTGGATCCGCCCCAGCGCCTCGAAGAACCGGTCGGCGTAGCCCGCGTCGTTCTCGAACTTCGGGACCACGAAACCGCTCAGCAGCGCGAGCCCCGAGCCGCAGAGCTCGGCCATCCGGAGCATCTGCCCCGGTGTGCGCACGCGGATGAACAGCAGCGGCAGCTCGCTCGGCTCCCCGGGCGGCCGCTCCCAGAGGCTCTGGATCGCGCCGGCGACATTCGCCTCGGCGAACGCCACCGACGAATCGGCTATCGAGTCTTCGAGGCACAGCACCATGCTGATGCAGCCCCGCGCCGCCTGCTTGGTGACATCGCGCGCGATCTCGGGCCGGTCACCCGGAACGTAGAGAGTCGCACCGAGCGCCGCCGCCAGCAGGTCGGGCGGCGAATCAATGCGGAGTTCACCGGGCAGACGATGGAACAGCGTGCCTGCCTCGGCATCGCTGACGGATCGGAAGTGACGCATCGGCTATCTCGTGCGGGGCTGGCGCGCGTCGAAACGGGCGGTCAGCTGGAAACCGAACTCGCGGTGGAGTTCGGCGGGGGAGAGCGCGCGTGCTACCGGCTCGGCGCGCAGTTCGATGAGGGCTCCGATCCGTAGCAGGGTGAGCACGGACATCCGGTCGCCGGATGCCCCGCCGGCACCGGGCTCGGACGAAGCGGTGAAGGTGACGGCGACGCTGACGTGCGAGCCGTCGAACAGCTGCACGCCGATCGGCTCCGACCCGTTGCCGATGAACAGCGCGCGGCGGAGGCTCCGCAGGTGGCGGAGCGCCACGATCGCGTCACCGTCGTCGAAGCCGACAAGAGCCCTGTTGCCGGGCGTCATCACGGGTGTGCCGGCTGTGTCGACTCCGCCCGACGTGAGGGTGAGGGCGCCGGTCACGAGGTCTGTGCTCTCCCAGGCGATGGCGTGCACCCCCGACACGATGAGGCTGCCGATGGCGGAGCGACGGGCATCCAGCCGCAGCACGGGATGTTCGGGGCCGAGCTCCCGCACCTCGCCGATCGGAGGGGCGGGGAACGGTTCGGGGAGGCTCGGCCGCACGGGTCGGGCTGGATTTGCTGGGCGGGCACTGCCGGGGGCCGCGGATGCCGGTGCCGGCCGGAACCCGGGCGCCGCAGCCGGCCTGGCGGCCGGCGCGGCTGCTGCCGCGGCCGTGGCTGCAGCGGGTCGGAGGCTGAGCCCGCCGGAGGTGGAGGGTACGGACGGTGCGGCGCTGGCCTCGGCGGCAGGGGCGACCGCGGCCGCGACATCCACCGCCACCGGCTTGACGCGCCGCCGCAGGTAGGGCAGGTCGCGGCGCACCGCCGCCCGGTTCAGCGCCACGGGCTACAGCTCGATCCGGAAGTCGCGCGCCACCCCGGTGAGACCGTTGGCGTAGCCCTGGCCGATGGCCCGGAACTTCCAGTCCGCACGGTGCCGGTACAGCTCGCCGAAGAGCATCGCGTGCACGTTGCGGTTGTTGTCGGCGAGGGGCACGTCGAACCGCACGAGCTCCCGCCCGTCTTTCATGGCGACGCGCACGTAAGCCGATCGCACCGCCGAGAAGTCGGCAGCACCGCGCACGTCGGGGTCGACGTAGACGAGGAAGGCGATCTTCTCGACCACCTCGGGCACCCGTGACAGATCCACGTCGATCTCCTCGGCGTCGGCCGTGTCGGCGAACTGCACAGACCCGTCCTGGCTCTCGAGCTGGTTGAAGAAGACCAGGTGGTCGTTCGAGATCGCCTTGTCGTCTGCGTCGCACATGATCGCGAGCGGCACGAGTTCGGCGCGCGGCCCGCGGCTCGGGATCACCTCCCAGCCGAACCCGACGAGAACCTCCGTGAGGCCGGGGTTCTCTGCGGTGAGGGCAGCATTGGCCCCCGGGATGAGCGAGGCCATCACCGACCGCCCAGCGTGAGACCCGGATCCGGCGCCTGGAACTTGTCGGCGAGAAAGCGCCCATGCGTCGAGAGCTCCTCGATGGCGCCGATCCGCACCTGGTTCAGCATGTCGCGCACGGTCCCTTCGAGGAGTTCCAGCTGGTCGGCGAACAGCGCGGTCGCCGCCGCATCGTCGGTGCGGTCCCGTTCGGGCAGGGCGAGGAACGCGTGGAGCGGCGTGGGGATGTAGTCGCGCACCATCGCCTCCAACAGCACCCGCTGTTCGGTCGAGGCGCCCTGCGCGGCAATCGTGGCGACCACGTCATGCAGCACATCGTCGATCTGGCCGAGGCGCGACGAGAGCACCGTCGGCAGCTCGCGGCCCGCGCGGCGAACCGTGCTCCGCAGGTCATCCAGAGCCTTCGCGGTCTGCTCGTCTTCGGTGAGGGTGGCCGCTGCGGGCACGTCGTCGACCACCGTCGGCGTGGCCTCGGGTGCGGGCCCGCCGAACAGCGAGTTCACGAAACGGCCGAACGTCACCGCGTCACCTCAGGGTCACCGGCTGACCTCACCCTGGTCGCCCTGGCGGCTGCGCTCGAGGTACGGCTTCGCCTTCTGGATGCCCGTCTCGAGGGCCGCGACGGTGCCCTCCATGTTCTTGGCAGCCGACGCGCGGAAGGTGTCGATCGCATCCATGGTCTGGAACACGTTGTCGAATGCCTTCTGCAGCGTCTCGACGCTCACGCCCGAACTGCCGGCCTGCTCCTGGATACGAACGGTCTGGTCCTTGAGCATCTCGCTGGTCTTCAGGATCATGTTGTTCGTGGTGGTGTTGATCGCGTCGATCTGGTCGAGCACCATCTTCTGGTTCGCCAGAGCCTGCGCCACGATGACTGCCGTGCGAAGCGCCGCGATCGTGGTGGTGCGGGCCCGGTCGACGCCCTTGATCAGCTCGAGGTTGTTCTTGCGGATCAGGTCCATCGCGAGATAGCCCTGCACCGACACCGCGAGCTGCGTCAGGATGTCCTGGTGGCGCTGCCGGATCGGGAACAGCACGTCGGCTTCGAGCTTCTGCGCCTCCTCGATCTGCCCGGATGCCCGGCTGGAGGCGATCTTCTCGACGGTCGCGGCATCCAGGGCCTTCGCGAAGACGGCGTACTCGCTGAGCGCCTGCATCGTCTCCCAGAGCTGCACCTTCTCGCCGGCGAGCGCGGCGTTGTCCTTCAGCAGTTCGTCCTGGCCGGCCATCAGTGACTTGATGATTTTGTCGAGCTGGGTCTGGGCGCTCTCGTACTTCTGGAAGTAGCGCGCCAGCTTGTTGCCGCCGGGGATGAATCCCAGGATCTTCCGGCCCACGCCGAGGTCTGCCGCGTTCGGCGTCAGGTCTTCGACCGTGGTGCGGAGATCGCCCAGGGTGTTGGCGACGGTGATCTGCGCGCTGTTGCCGGTCTTCTTCGCGCCCGCCACGGAGGTGGATGAGCGTTCGAGCATCCGCGTCGAGTATCCGCCCGACTGCACCATCTCGGCCCCGCCGATCTGCGAGATGCCCTCGACCTTGGTCTGGAACTCGGGGCTCCGGGGGTCGAGCGAGCTGACCTCCGCCACGAACTCCCGCGCCTGGCGGGAGATCTCGGTCTGGCGCTCGGACGGCACCGGAACCATGCCCGGCGCCGCGTCGGCCACGACGATGTCGGGAGCATCCGGTGCTCGCAGCACCAACGATGACGCCTGGGCGACGTCGCTGCTGTCGGGGGGAGTGAGCGGTGTACTCATGGAGGGAGCCTTTCTAGCCCAGTTGAACGCCGAAGTCGCCGGCGATTCCTGCGAGGCCGGTGATGTAGCCCTGGCCCACGGCCTTGAACTTCCATTCGGCGCCGTTCCGGTACACCTCGGCGAAGACCATCGCAGTCTCGGGGGCGGCGTCTTCGCTGAGATCGAAGCGCACGATCTCCTGGCCGTCCTGGTCGACGACGCGGCAGTACGCTGCGCGCACCTGGCCGAAGTTCTGGCGACGGTCGTCGGCCTTGTCGATCGACACGGCGATGACGATGCGCTGCACGTCGGAGCCGACCTTCTGCAGGTCGATGTTGATCTGCTCGTCGTCACCGTCGCCGTCACCGGTGCGGTTGTCGCCCATGTGCTTGACCGACTCGTCGGGGGTCGCGGGCTGGTTGTAGAAGATGAAGTCGGCGCTCGAGCGCACCTTGCCGTCAGCGCCCAGCAGCAGTGCCGAGGCGTCGAGGTCGAACTGTTCGCCGCTGGTGGTGCGCGGGTCCCAGCCCAAGCCGACCGTGGCGACGGTGAGCCCGGGGCTGGTCTTGGTGAGCGAGAGGTTGTTGCCCTTCGCGAGGGTGAGTCCTGCCATGTGAATCAGTGCTCCTTTGTTGGATGGTGCGGGTTTGTGTCTGTCTACAGTGCCTGGTGAACTACAGTGCCCGGTGAATTACAGTGCCTGCGCGGCGGGGGTCAGCAGGTCCATCACGGAGCGGCCGTTCGCGCGGTTGCCGATCGCCTTGAAGCTCCAGCCGGCGCCATCCCGGGAGACCTTCGACATGATCATCGCGGTGTGGGTGCCGGAGTCGGTCAGCTGGTAGCGGGCCACCTCGGGCGCTCCGGGGGCGGAGTCGTCGACGACACGGCTGAAGGCGTTCTCGACCATGTCGAACGACTGCTGGGTGTAGCTGGAGATCACGAAGACGATCTGCGACACCGCCGGGGAGACCTTCGAGAGGTCGACCAGGATGGTCTCGTCGTCACCGTCGCCGGCACCGGTGAGGTTGTCGCCGGTGTGGGTGGCCGATCCGTCCTTGCTGGCCAGCTGCTGGAACCAGACGGTGTCGAGCACCTTGCCCGATGCGTCGAAGAAGATCGCCGACGCGTCGAGGTCGATCTCGTCCGCAGGTTTCGCCCGGCCGAAGAGGCCGCGCTTCACGGGGGCGGCGCTGTCCCAGCCGAGCCCCAGGCGGATCCTCGTGAGAGCCCCGCCGTCTTTCTTCGTCAATGAGAGCGACTGGCCCTTTTCCAAGCTGAGACCCATGGTGTTTTCTCCTTGTGTAGTGCATTCGGAGCGTGGGGATGCTCTCCCCACGCTAGAGGATACGGCGTTACTTTGCGCTCTGGCCGTGCAGTTCGTGAGCCTGAGCCAGCAGGGCGACGAGTTCTTCGTCGTCTGCGGCCTTTGCGCGCTGCTTGTCGGAGAGTGTCTGGATGGCCTTCTCGCGGGCCACCATGCGCTCGTACGTCGCGGTGCGCTCGGCCTCGTCGCCCTTGAAGTCGTGTTCGACGAACTTCCTGGCCTGGATGCGTGAGTCGCTGATGACCGTGTTCGCCTTGCCCGCCGGGCTGAACAGTGAGGCGAGAACGGTGACGGTGAGAACGCCGATGATGACGATCAGCGAGAGCTCGGTGCTGATCTCGAAGACCGGGATCGGCTGGCCACCGTTCAGGAACGGCAGGTTGTTCTCGTGCAGGGCGTGCAGCACCAGCTTCACGCCGATGAAGGCGAGGATCGCGGCGAGGCCGTAGCTGAGGAAGATGAGGCGGTCGAGGAGGCCGTCGATCAGGAAGAACAGCTGGCGGAGACCCATCAGCGAGAACGCGGTGGCGGTGAACACGATGTAGGTGTTCTGCGTGAGACCGAAGATCGCGGGCACGGAGTCGAGCGCGAAGAGCAGGTCGGTTCCACCGATGGCGACCATCACGAGGAGCATCGGCGTGAGGACCTTCTTGCCGTTCTCGATCGTGAAGAACTTGTCGCCGTCGTAGCGCTCGGTGGTGTTGAAGATGCGCTTCGCCAGGCGGATGATCACGTTGTCGGCGTCGTCGCCCTCTGATTCGGGGCGCAGCAGCTTGATCGCGGTGAAGATGAGGAACCCGCCGAACAGGTAGAACAGCCACGCGAAGGAGTTGATCGCGGCGGCACCGATGAAGATGAACCCGGTGCGGGCGATCAGCGCGAAGACGATGCCGAAGAGCAGCACCTTCTGCTGGTCGGCACGCGGCACCCGGAAGCTCGCGATGATGATCAGGAACACGAAGAGGTTGTCGACGCTCAGCGCCTTCTCGGTGATGTAGCCGGCGAAGTATTCGGTGCCGAGCGTCTGCCCGCCGAAGACCAGCACGCCGATGCCGAACGCGACAGCGATGCCGACGTAGATGGCCGACCACTTGGCGGCCTCCTTCAGGGTGGGCTCGTGGGCTTTGCGTACGTGGAAGAAGAAGTCGAAGGCGAGGAGGGCCAGGATGCCGACGATTGTCAGCAGCCAGACGTAGCCGGGGATTTCCATGGGTTGAATGCTCCTGGGTGTTCGGAGGGTGAGTGGGGTTGGGTGGGGGGTGGGTGGGGGGTGTAATTTAGTTGGTGTGCTCCCACTATATTGGTTGGAGCGATCCAACCAAATCTGATCCCCGATTAGTCAGGAAACTTTCAGCTATGGATCCAGACACTCCCGAACCGGTCGACGTCGGCGAGTCGATCGAGTCGACCCTCGCCCTCATCCAGCGCTGGTCGACCCGAGCCGAGAACCGTCGGAGTCTCCATGACGCCGAAGGTGCGGCACTGTCCAGCACGGACTCCTGGTTGCTCGAACGCCTCGTCGCCTCGAAGCCGATCCGGATGTCGCGGCTCGCCGAGTGGCTCGAAGTCGACAAGTCGACGATGACCACCGAGGTGCGGCGGCTCGAGCTGGCCGGTCTGGTGGCGCGGGAGCCCGACCCCGCCGACCGTCGCGCCGTGCTGGTGAGCGCGACGGAGGCCGGGGCGGTGGCGATCGAACGGCACCGCCGCATCGCGCAGGACGTCTACAACACCCTCGTCGGCAAGTGGAACGAGGAGGATCGCGCCGACTTCTCCCGCCTGCTGCAGCGCTTCAGCCGCGAGCTCTCCTGGGTGACCGACGCGGTCTGGCGCCACAACGAGTCGCGCTGACCCCCGCCTCCGCTCCCCGTCCCCGCCTCCCGCCTCCGCTCCTCGCCCCCCGCCCGCCCGCCCCTCCCACCTCAATTGAGTGGGCAGTTCGGGCCCTGGCCCCGCCGTTTCAGGGACCGAACTGCCCACTCGATTGGATGGGGGCGGGCGGGGTGTCGGTGGGATGGCGTAGCGTGCGGGACATGAGCCGGGCATCCTGTTGCAGCGTCGAAACCGCGGGGGGCGGCGACGCGGGCGGGCGGCCGTGCGAGGAGCCGGTGGAGGTGGATGCTCCGGTGGCGCTCTGCGCGCATCACCTGCAGCTCGCCCACGACTGGGTCGCCCGCGAGCTCGGGGTGACCGACGTGCTTCCGTCGCCGTGCCTCGCATGCGGTTCGCGGCTGGGAGTGCGGTACCCGTCGGGCTGGCTCTGCGCGGTGTGCGAGTGGAAGGTGGGGGAGGTTCCGGACTCCGACCCGGGCTCCGGAGTCTCCCGTGTGGAGGTGGTCTACTACATCCGTTCGGGCGAGCGGATCAAGATCGGTACGTCTGCCAATCCGCGGCAGCGACTCGGGAGTCTCTACTACGAGGAGCTGCTGGCGTTCGAGCCGGGCGGTCGGATGACCGAACGGCGCCGTCACGCGCAGTTCGCGGAGCACCGGGTGCCACGCAGCGAGTGGTTCGCCGTGCATCCGGAGCTCGTGGCGCACATCGGGGTGCTCGCGCGGGGCGTCGACGACCCGTGGTCGCTGTACGCCCGCTGGCTGAGCGAGCGCCGCGCGCTCGGCGGTTGAGGGCGGCGGGGTGTCTACGCTGGGAGCATGACAACAGACCAGCTCGTAGACCTCGGCCAGCCCGCAGGCCCCGGCCGGCTCGAACAGCCCGGCCAGCTCGAACAGCTCGCGCCCGGCCGGGTTCTGACCGACGCGGAATCCCTCGAGCGTTACAGCCACGACGACGCCGAGTGGGCCGATTTCGTGCCGCCGCTCGCCGTCGTGCTCGCCAGGTCGACCGACGAGGTCGCGAATGTGGTGCGCTGGGCGGCCGCGCGAGGCGTGCGCGTCGTTCCGCGGGGCGCGGGAACCGGCCTCTCGGGCGGCGCGAACAGCATGGCGAACTCGATCGTGGTCTCGCTCGAACTCATGAACGAGGTGCTGAGCGTCAATGTCGACGAGCGCTATGCCATCACCCAGCCCGGCGTCATCAACGATGCCCTCCGCGCGCACGTCGCTGGATTCGGGCTCTGGTATCCGCCGGATCCGGCCAGTTCGGCGATCTCCACGATCGGCGGCAACGCTGCGACCAACGCGGGCGGCATCTGCTGCGTGAAGTACGGCGTCACCCGCGACTACGTGCTGCGGATGACCGTGGTGCTCGCGAGCGGTGAGATCGTGTCGCTTGGCCACGCAACCGCCAAGGGGGTCACGGGCTACGATCTCGCCGGGCTCATGGTGGGCTCGGAGGGCACGCTCGGCATCATCACCGAACTGACCGTGCGGCTGCTCCCGCTGGCGGGCCGCGACGAACGCGCGGTCATCGGGTACTTCCCCTCCCTCGAAGCGGCGGGCGTGGCCGTCGCCGCCATCTCGCGGGCCGGCATCATCCCGGCCGCGCTCGAACTCATCGACCACACCTGCCTGGTCGCCGTCGACGAATGGCAGCACCTCGGTCTGCCGTCGAGCGCGAAGGCGCTGCTGCTGGCGAAGGTCGACGAGGCCGGGCCGGCGGGGGAGGCGCTCGCCGACCGGGTTGCAGACGTCTTCGTCGAGGCCGGCGGATCGAACGTCGAGCGGGCCACGGATGCGGCGGAGATCGCGCGCCTCTTCCTCGCCCGCCGACTCGCCTACCCCGCGCTCGAGCGGCTCGGGCCTGTCCTCACAGAGGACATCTGTGTGCCGCGATCCGCCGTGCCGGAGATGCTCCAGCGCATCCAGCAGACGGCCGCCGAGAACGACGTCGTGATCGCCAACATCGCGCATGCGGGTGACGGCAACCTGCACCCGCTGATCATCGCTCCCGTGGGCGACGACGAGGCGAAGGATCGGGCCAAGACGGCGTTCGACCGCATCGTGGCCGACTGCTTGGCCCTCGGTGGAACCGTCACCGGCGAGCACGGGGTCGGGCTGCTGAAGCTCGACGGGGCCCGGTCGGAGCTGGGGGAGCCGGTCATCCGGATGCACGAGGCGATCAAGCAGGGGCTGGATCCGCTCGGCACGCTGAACCCGGGCAAGGGGTTCTGAGGAGGGCCGCGCGCCCCCCCCCGCCCTCTCGGGCGAGGCCGCGATGCGCGGAGATTGCAGTGCGCACGATTGCAGTCGGCATAATTGCATTGCGCACAATTCAGTTGCACACAATGTGTTAGGGTCGAGTCATGCCTTCGAGCCCCGCATCCGCACCCCTGCTGGATGACCAGATCTGCTTCGCGCTCTACAACGCGTCGCGGGCGCTGACCGCGCGTTACCGTGTGCTGCTCGAGCCGCTCGGGCTCACCTACCCGCAATATCTCGTTCTGCTGGTGCTGTGGGAGCAGGGGCCGTCGACGGTCGCCCACCTCAGTGAGCGACTCCTGCTCGACTCGGGCACGCTGTCGCCGCTGCTCCGGCGGCTCGACGCGGCCGGCCTCGTCGAGCGCGGCCGGCTGCCCCGAGACGAGCGCTCGGTGCTCGTCTCGCTCACAGCAGACGGCGAGGCGCTCCGGGCGAGCACGGTGGGCATCCAGGAGCAGATCTGCGGGGCCACCGGACTGGCCCTGCCCCAGATCCATGCGCTCCGCGACCGGGTGGCAGACGTCGCGGAACACATCAGGGCCTCCGCCTAGCCCCCCTTCAACCTGACCGACCCGACCGGCTCCCCCCGGTCATCCACACCGCAGGAAACCAGAGAAAAGAGAGCACAATGCCCACACGTACCGCACGCACTGCCTGGAACGGAAGCCTCGAGACCGGCGAGGGCCAGGTCGAACTCTCGAGCTCGAAGCTCGGCACCTACGACGTGTCGTTCCCGAAGCGCGCAGCCGACGACGCCAACGGCGCCACCAGCCCCGAAGAGCTGCTCGCCGCGGCGCACTCGGCCTGCTATGCAATGCAGTTCTCGGCTGTGCTCGGTGCCGCTGGCGGAACCGTCGAGGCGCTCGATGTGCGCGCCGACGTCTCGCTCGGCCCGGACCCGGAGGGCGGCTTCCGTCTCACCGGCATCGCGCTCCGCGTTCGCGGCGAGGTGACCGGCATCGACGCCGCGACCTTCCTGCAGGCCGCGACCGACGCCAAGAACACCTGCCCCGTGTCGAAGGCGTTGACCGGAGTCGAGATCACGCTCGACGCTGCCCTCGAGGAGTAGCCTCTCGCGTCTCACCCGGCGCAGCCCGCCCTGCGCCAATCGAAACCCCGAAAACTGTCGGTATCCGTGATCCGGAGCGACAGTTTTCGGGGTTTCGACCGTTGCGGGGTAGGTGCCTGTGATCGGGTCGGGAGTTCCGGTCGGTATCGGGGTACCGAAGCGACCGGTACTCCCCAGTCGATTCTGCTGCCGAGGGTGTTGGGCGCCCAGTCGGCGGCCGAGACGGGGCAGGCCGAGACGGGGCAGGCCGAGACGGGGCTGCGCGTCCCGTTCCGGAGGGGCCTTCAGCCCATCATCTTCGCGAGGAGCCCGGCCGGTGTCGCGTCGCGGGTGAGGAGCTCGGCGGTGACGCGTCCGCCGGCGAGGGTGTAGACACGCGAGGTCAGCACCAGCAGCTCGTCGAGGTCGTCGGACGCGAGGAGCACGGCCGTCCCCCCGGCGGACAGCTCGACAATGAGGTCACGCACCACGGCCACCCGTGCGGCGTCGAGCGCGGCGGTCGGATGATCGAGCACGACCACCACGGGTCGCTGGCCGAGTGGCAGGTCGAGCCAGGTGCGGAGCGCATCGAAGTGGCGCCGGGCTCCCGCCGGCCAGCCGGCACCGTCTGCCTGATCGCCGGGCCCGGTGGTTCGCGCGGCGGCGGCGCCTCGTGCTGCACCGGCCCCGGCCGATCCCGCGTCCGAACCCGCCCCGCCCCGCCGGCCCACGAGCGCCGAGATGCCGCCGAGCCCGAACGCGGGCGCATCCGTCGTGCGGTAGTCGCGATCCCGGTCGACGAGACCGAGTCGCGCCAGCCGGGCCAGCATGCCCGCAGAGATGCGCGACGGGATGCCGCCGATGAGGTTCAGATCGTATTTGAGGTCGGCGGCCGTGGAGAGACCCACGCCCCCCGCGACCGACTCCTCGGGTGTCGCGGCGACGAGCGGACGGCCGTCGACCAGCATCGTTCCGCTCACCCGGGAGCTGAACGTGCGCCCGAAGAGGCTCAGGGCCAGCTCGCTGATGCCCGACCCCTCGAGCCCGGCCAGCCCGACGATCTCCCCGCGACGGGCTGTGAGCGAGACATCCCGCACCACGCTGCGGTCGGTGTCGACGGGGTGCTGGGCGGTCCACGACGCGATTTCGAACGCCACTGGGCCGGGCTCCAGCTCTTCGTGCTGGGCCCTCGGGGTGACCTGGATGTTCGCGGTCATGTGACGCACGAGCTGTTCGGTCGAGGGCGTGTTCGCTGTGAGTGCGACCGTCTCCACGGCGGCACCCCGCGAGAGCACCGTGACGCCCGACGCGACCTGGCGGAGCAGATCGAGACGATGGGTGGCGACGGCCACGGTGACCCCCTCGGCGGAGAGCCGCCGGATGCCGCCCGCGACGAGGGCGAGGCCCCGGGCATCCAGACCGGTGAACGGCTCGTCGAGCAGTACGACCGAGCGTTCCGCGACCAGGCAGCGGCAGAATTCGACGATCCAGCGCTCGGCCCGGCCGAGGTCGCCCGCCCGGCCGGCCGGATCGACCGCTCTGCCCAGGCCGAATCGGGTGAGGAGGTCGGCGGTGTTGGCGTTCATGCGGCCGAACCGCACGAAGCCGCCGGCCGACGTTTCGTGCCCGAGGTGGATGTTCTCGGCGACCGAGCTGTGCGGCACGACGGAGGGCTCGCCGCGGATCACCCGCACGCCGGCCGCCTGGGCCTCAGCGGAACCCCCGAACCGACGTGGTATCCCACCGATCGTGAGTGTTCCGTCGGCGACCGGCAGAAAGCCGCCGATCACTGCGAGCACTTCGGATGCCCCCGACAGGTTCTCGCCGAGGATGCCGTGCACGCTTCCGCCCGGCACCTGGAACGACACAGAACGGATGCCCGTGCCGGCCGCCGACCTCGCTGAGACGGAGCTCAGGAGGAGGGACGGGCCGTGCACGGGCATCCGTTCAGACGACGTATCGAGGAGTTGACCGAGTCAGGCGAGCCGGATCAACGACCGCCCGAGCGACGCTTGTTGTAGACGTCGAAGGCCACGGCGAGCAACAGCACGAGGCCCTTGACGGCCTGCTGCCACTCGATGCCGATACCCATGATCGACATACCGTTGTTAAGAACACCGATGATGAGACCACCGATGATGGCGCCGCCGATGGTGCCGACGCCGCCGGTGACGGCCGCGCCACCGATGAAGGCGGCGGAGATGGCCTCGAGCTCGAAGCCGTCACCGGCCTTCGGGCCGGCGAGGTTCAGGCGGGCGGTGAAGACGAGACCGGCGAGGGCAGCGAGCACGCCCATGTTCACGAACAGCCAGAACGTCACGTTGCGGGTCTTGATGCCCGACAGCTCGGCGGCGTGCAGGTTGCCACCGATCGCGTAGATGTGACGGCCGAAGACCGAACGTCCCATGACGACGCCGTAGATGAGGATGAGCACGGCGAGCACGATGAGGGTGACCGGGATGCCCTTGAAGGCGGCGAGTGCGTAGGCGAAAGCGAGAACGGCGACAGTGACCAGCACGAGCTTGCCGACGAACCAGCCGGACGGCTCCACCGACTGGCCGTAGCTCTGGCGACCGCGGCGCGTTCGCACCGACTGAACGATGAGAGCGATGATGGCGATGACGGCGACGCCCATCGTCAGCGGGTCGACGGCGAATTCGCCGAAGACGTTCGTCAGGAAGCCGTTGCCGATGGCGCGGTACTCCTCGGGGAACGAACCGATGTTCGCGGAGCCCAGAACCACGAGCGCGAGCCCGCGGAAGATGAGCATGCCGGCCAGCGTCACGATGAACGCCGGTATGCCCACGTAGGCGATCCAGAAGCCCTGCCACGCTCCCACTGCTGCACCGATCAGCAGCGACAGGATGATCGACAGCCACCACGGCAGGCCCATGTTCACGGCGAACACACCGGAGACGGCGCCGACGAAGGCGGCGACGGATCCGACCGACAGGTCGATGTGGCCCGCGACGATGACCATCACCATGCCGATCGCGAGGATCAGGATGTAGCCGTTCTGAACGATCAGGTTCGAGACGTTCTGCGGGCGGAGCAGCACTCCGTTGGTCAGGATCTGGAACACCACGACCACGAGCACGAGGGCGATGAAGATGCCGTTCTTGCCCAGGTCGCTCAGAACGTGGCTGAGGGCGGTGGTGAACTTGTTCTCGACCGGGTTGACCCGGCCACCGGCGGCCGTGTCGTCTGACGGCTTCGTTTCGAGGTTGGACATCAGGCGCGTTCCTTTTCCATGGTCATGTACTTGATCAGTGTTTCGGGGGTGGCTTCTGCGATGGGCAGTTCACCGGTGATGCGGCCTTCGGCGATGGCGTAGATCCGGTCGCAGATGCCGAGGAGTTCGGGCAGCTCGCTCGAGATGACGATGACGCCCTTGCCCTCGGCGGCCAGCTTGTTGATGATCGTGTAGATCTCGTACTTCGCGCCCACGTCGATTCCGCGGGTCGGCTCGTCGAGGATGAGCACGTCGGGGTCGGAGTAGATCCACTTGCTCAGCACGACCTTCTGCTGGTTGCCACCGGACAGCTTGCCGACCTTCGAGAGCACCGAGGGCGCCTTGATGTTCATCGACTTGCGGTAGCCGTCGGCGACCTCGTACTCCTTGTTGTCGTCGACGAGACCGCCGCGCTCGAGCTTCTTCAGCGACGCCATCGAGATGTTGCGTTTGATGTCCTCGATGAGGTTGAGACCGTAGAACTTGCGATCCTCTGTGGCGTACGCGAGTCCGTTGTCGATGGCCTCCGTCACGGTGCGGGTCTTGATCTCGACGCCGTGCTTGTAGACCTGGCCGGAGATCTTCGTGCCGTACGAACGGCCGAACAGGCTCATCGCGAACTCGGTGCGCCCGGCGCCCATGAGCCCTGCGATGCCGACGATCTCGCCGCGCTTCACGTTCAGGTTCACATTGTCGACCATGATGCGGTTCGGGTCCTGCGGGTGGTAGGCCGTCCAGTTCTCGACGCGCAGGATCTCCTCGCCGATGTGCGGGGTGTGGTCGGGGTAGCGGTGTTCGAGGTCGCGGCCCACCATGTCCTTGATGATGCGCTCCTCGGTCACGTCTGACTTCGCGATCGTCTCGATCGCCTTGCCGTCGCGGATGACCGTGACCGTGTCCGAGATCTTCTTGATCTCGTTGAGTTTGTGGCTGATGATGATCGACGTGATGTTCTGGCCCTTGAGGCTCAGGATCAGGTCGAGGAGGTGGTCGCTGTCCTCGTCGTTGAGGGCGGCGGTCGGCTCATCCAGGATCAGCAGCTTCACGCGCTTCGAGAGGGCCTTGGCGATCTCGACGAGCTGCTGCTTGCCGACACCGAGTTCCCGCACCTTCGTGGTGGGGTTCTCGCGGAGACCGACGCGGGCGAGGAGCTTGGAGGCCTCGGTGTTGGTCTTGTTCCAGTCGATCAGGCCGAACGCGCCCTTGATCTCGTTGTTGAGGAAGATGTTCTCGGCGATCGAGAGGAACGGGCTGAGCGCCAGCTCCTGGTGGATGATGACGATGCCCTTGGCTTCGCTGTCCCGGATGCCCGAGAACTCCATCGTCTCGTTCTCGAATACGATGTCGCCCTCGTAGGTTCCGAACGGGTAGACCCCGCTCAGCACCTTCATCAGCGTCGACTTGCCGGCGCCGTTCTCGCCGCAGATCGCGTGCACTTCGCCGCGAGCCACGTCGAGCGTGACGTTCTGCAGCGCCTTGACGCCGGGGAACGTCTTCGTGATGCTGCGCATTTCCAGGATATTGGTGGTCACAACATCTCTTCCTCTAAAAAGTGTGGGGGTGGTGCAATGAGGTTTCCGCCCGGCCCACTGTGGAAGCTGGGCCGGGCGGATTCCGGGTGGAGCGAACTAGCCGTTGATCTGGGCGTCGGTGTAGTAACCGCCGTCGATCAGGACCTTCTTGATGTCGCCCTTGGTCACGACGACCGGCTGCAGCAGCTCGGCCGGAACGACCTTCTTGCCGTTGTCGTACGTCTTGTCGTCGTTGGTCTCGGGGGTCTTGCCCTCGAGCACAGCGCTGGCCATGGCCACAGCGACCTTCGCGAGCTCGCGAGTGTCCTTGTAGATGGTCGAGTACTGCTCGCCGCCGTTGATGGCCTTGACCGAGTCGAGCTCAGCGTCCTGGCCGGTGATGATCGGGAACGAGGCGCCGACGGTGTAACCCGCCGAGGTGACGGCGGAGATCAGGCCGCGCGAGATACCGTCGTAGGGCGACAGGATGCCGTTGACCTTCGTGGTTCCGTCGGAGTACGTCGACGTGAGGATGTTCTCCATGCGCGACTGGGCGGTTGCCGGGTCCCAACGGAGGGTGGCGACCGTGTTGAAGTCGGTCTGGCCGCTCTTGACGACGAGGGTGCCGTCGGCGATGAACGGCTTCAGGGTGTCCATCGCTCCGTTGAAGAAGAACGTCGCGTTGTTGTCGTCGGGGCTACCGGCGAACAGCTCGATGTTGAACGGGCCCTTGGTGCCGGTCTTGTTGCCGCTCGCGTCGAGGACACCGAGGCCGGTGAGGAGGGACGTGCCCTGCTCGACGCCGACCTTGTAGTTGTCGAACGTCGCGTAGTAGTCGACGTTCTCCGAGTCACGGATCAGGCGGTCATAGGCAATGACAGGAATGTTGTTGTCTTTGGCGTTCTGGAGCGTGTTGGTGAGCGTGGTGCCGTCGATCGAGGCGACGATCAGGGCCTTGGCGCCCTTGGTGATCATGTTCTCGAGCTGGCTGACCTGGGTGGGGATGTCGTCTTCGGCGTACTCGAGGTCGACGGTGTAACCGGCGGCTTCGAGCTGCGTCTTGATGCTGTTGCCGTCGGCGATCCAGCGCTCCGACGACTTCGTCGGCATCGCGACACCGATGAGGCCACTGGCACCGGCGGCAGCGCCGTCGGTGGAGGAGCCTGATGAGCTGCCCGAGGAGCAGGCGGCGAGTGAAACCACCATGGCCGCGGAGGCCAGGAGGGAAAGTACAACTTTCTTCTTCACTTTGTTTCCTTTCGATTTGTGCAGGGGAGGGACTTCGTTGTCAGCAGGTGCTGTGTGTCCGGCGCGTTCCCCGGTGAGGGTTCGTGCAGGTCTGGTGTCTCGCCGGGAGCGAGAAATCGTGGGGCGCGCCTGGCGCGCGGGGTGCGGTGGGTACTGGTGGGGTGATGGTCACTGCTGCGGTGGTCACTGGAGAGCACCTTCCGGCGCCTGGCCGTAGACGTTCTGGTAGCGGGCGAAGAGGGCGTCGATGCTCTCTTGCGGCAGGGGGATGGGGTCACCGAGCTGGCGGGCGACGTGCACGGTGTGCGCGACATCCTCGACCATGACGGCGGCCTTGACCGCGTCGTTCGCGTCGCGGCCGATCGTGAAGACACCGTGGTTCTGCATCAGCACGGCGCGGGAGCGGTGTCCGGTCAGCGTCTCGACGACGCCCACGCCGATCGAGTCGTCGCCGATGACGGCGAACGGACCGATCGGGATCGGGCCGCCGAATTCGTCGGCCATCGCCGTGATGACGCAGGGAATCGCCTCGCCCCGGGCGGACCATGCCGTGGCGTAGGTCGAGTGGGTGTGCACGACGCCGCCGACCTGGGGCATGTTGCGGTAGATGTAGGCGTGCGCCGCTGTGTCGCTCGAGGGCTGGCGGTGGCTGCCGGGGGTCTCGGAGATGACCTCGCCGTCGAAGTCGCAGAGGATCATGTTCTCGGGGGCGAGGTCGTCGTAACGCACGCCGGACGGCTTGATGACGAACAGTTCGCGGCCCGGGATGCGGGCGGAGACGTTGCCGCTCGTCCAGGCGATGAGCCCGTAGCGGGTGAGCTCGGAGTGCAGTCGGGAGACATCTTCGCGAAGACCTGCGATGAGCACTTCGGTCTCAGGGCCGTAGTTCATGTCACGGACTCCTTCGTCTCGGATGTGGCTCGCACGGTGTGTGTTCGTCAGGCTGGTGATCTGGTGTGACGCCGTATGTGAACGGTCACATTGGGCTGGACTCATGTTAGCCACAAGCGCACAACGCCTGTCAAGCGCAAGTTGTCACAGTTCGGTAACTGCCGATGTGCGAGCTCGACGGCGTGCACGCCGGCAGGGTGGATCGGCTCAGAACCGGCTGGTTCCGGTGCTCTGCCGCACGATGAGCTCCGGGATGATGCCGCTCGGCGACGGGCCGCCGAGCTGGCCGCCCCCGTTCAGCAGCAGCTCGATGGCCCGGCGGCCGAGCTCGCCGAAGTCCTGGCGAACGGTTGTGAGCGGCGGCCAGAAGTGCCGCGCCTCGGGGATGTCGTCGAACCCGACGATGCTGATGTCGCCGGGGATGTCGAGTCCGGCATCCCGCACCGCGTGCATCAGTCCGAGGGCCATCTGGTCGTTCGAGGAGAAGATCGCCGTGAAGTCGCGCACCCTCAGCAGCTCCCGGCCGGCGAAGTAGCCGAACTCTGCGGTCCAGTCGCCGAGGATCGGTGCGGTCGCCACCACATCGTGCTCGCTCATCTCGGTGAGGAACCCGTGCATCCGGGCCTCGGCCTCGATCCAGTCCTGCGGGCCGGCGAGGTGGTAGATGTTGCGATGCCCGAGTTCGATCAGGTGTCTCGTCGCCAGCCTGGCGCCCGCGATCTGGTCGACCGAGAGCGCATGGTCGGAGGTGCCTGTCGACTGCAGCGTCACGAACGGCACCGAGAGGTTCATCTGGGTGAAGGTGTTGAAGACACGCACCTGGGGTGCGATCACCACGAGGCCCTCGATGGCCTGGTCGAGCAGGTGGTTCAGCGCGCGCTCGATCGACTCGCGGTCGCTGCCGTCGAGGTTGACCGTGTTCACGAAGTAGCCCTCCGCCCGGGCCGCCTGCTCGATGGCGGTGATGCTCGAGGCGGGGCCGTACTGGGAGCTCGACGCAGAGAGGATGCCGATGGTGCGCGAGCGGCTGGTGACCAGCATCCGTGCGGCCCGGTTGGGGCGGTACTGCAGGTCGTCCATCACCTGCTGCACGCGGAGCTTGGTCTCCTCGCGGAGGTTCGGGGAGTCGTTCAGTACCCGGGAGACCGTCTGGTACGACACCCCGGCAAGCCGCGCGACATCGCGGATGCTCGGGGCGCGGCTGCGGGTCGGGTCGGATGGCACGGGTTCATTATGCCCCCGCTCGCTCGAAGCCCGGCGCCCCGTGTGACAGTCACATACTCACCATCCGGGCCGGAATGTGTGAGACGATGCTGTTTTCGCCGACGAGACTGGTCCCCCACCGTGAGCTACACCCCCGCACCCGAAGAGCCGACGGATCCGAAGAACCCGAAGCGGCCCACGAACACGCGCATCGCGATCTGGATCGGCGTCGCGGCCGTGGGCCTGTACTTCCTCGGCACCGGGATCTTCGGCATCCTCACCGGCGGCAACTGACCCCGCGCTGCCTGCCCGCGCTGCGCGCGTACCCCGCCTGAACGGTTCCGCGGTGGTTTGTCGCTTCCGCGCCTGCGCGCGCACCCGCGGATGCGACAAACGGTAGCGCTTCCCCAGGTGTCCTAGGCCTGCTGGGACTCGCGGCGGGGGAGCTTCCAGCCGGGGCGCACGAAGTGGCAGGTGTAGCCGTTCGGGTAGACGTCGAGGTAGTCCTGGTGCTCGGGTTCTGCCTCCCAGAAGTCGCCGGCGGCCTCGACCTCGGTGACGACCTTTCCCGGCCAGAGACCTGAGGCATCGACGTCCTCGATGGTGTCGAGTGCGGTGTTCAGCTGGGCGTCGCCGATGTAGTAGATCGCCGAACGGTAGCTGGTTCCGCGGTCACCGCCCTGGCGGTTCTTCGTCGACGGGTCGTGGATCTGGAAGAAGAACTCCAGCAGCTCGCGGTAGCTCGTCTTGGCCGGGTCGAAGGTGATCTCGATAGCCTCGGCGTGTAGGCCGTGGTGCCGGTAGGTGGCATTCTCGACGTCGCCGCCGGTGTATCCGACGCGGGTGGTCACGACGCCTGGACGCTTGCGGATCAGGTCCTGCATGCCCCAGAAGCAGCCGCCCGCGAGGATCGCCTTCTCGAATTCAGCCATGGTGTTGTCTCCTTTGCGTTCGACATCCGGTACAACAGTCGGCTCGGCGCCGGTGTTCCGGCAGATGGTGCACTCGCGCAGGCTCCCAGCGCGCACTCAGCCTGCGCTGCACCAGTCGGGTTGCGAGCCGGTGACGGTGCGGGATGCCGTGGGGTCGTCGAGCGGGATGTAGGTGGTGGTGGTGGCTGCGATGGTGGGTGCCGCTGCGGTGGGTACCGCGGTGGTGGGTACTGTTGCGGTTGCGGTGGCGGCGTCTGCCGCCTCTGCCACGGCGTAGCGGCCGTTGGCTGAGAGGCAGTACCGGATGATCGTGGTGCCCGCGGGCGCGCTGAACAGTGTCTCGGAACCTGTGCCGTCGACCTTCTGCAGGCTCGTGGCGCCGGGGCCGGGTGCGACCACTGCGCCGGTGCTGTCGAGGGGTTCGGGTAGGAGAGTGCTCGCCCCGTTGGCGGCTCCGACTGCGGCTCCGGCGAGCGCGAACGGCGCCGTCACGGGCGTGCCCGGCTGGGCGAAGTCGATCGTCGCCGCTGACCCGCCCGACGCGGTCACGAGCGACTTCGTGTTCGGGAGGAAGCCGAGCATGTCATCCACCGCACCGACCTGGACGGCAGCCGACGAGCCGTCGAGCAGGCCCAGGGCGTCGACGAGGAACAGGGCGCCGTCGGGGCGCTGCACAACGAGTGACGTGGTTCCGGGCAGGAAGGCCCACGACTTCACGTCGAGCAGCTCGTGATCCGGCCCGGTGACGGGGATCGAATAGGCCTGGCCGAGCGTGGTGTCGTAGATGTACAGCTGATCTGCGGAGGTCGGGTAGAACGGCGACGGCGCGGCGCGGTAGGTGTAGCCGAAGAGATTGCTCTTCACCGAGGAGGCGAGCCCGGTCACGGTTCCGGGGCCTGCCAGCTGCACGGGGATGGGGGCTGCTGATCCGTCAGGCGACACGATGTCGAGCAGGTCGTAGCCGTCGGTGTCCGGTGTCGCCACCACGAGTTTCGAGCCGATCGTGGTGAAGCGGCGGATCTCCGGTGCGCTGAAGACGGTGTCGCTGGTTTCTCCCGTGAGGGAGGCGCGCACGATGCGGTCGTCTGTCGCAGCGCCGCCCGCCGCGCCCACGCCCGTCGTCGAACCCGGAACGAGGTAGGACACCACGGCATCCGGAGTCGTGAAGGAGTAGGTGAAGGTGGAGGTGGCATTCTGGGACGCGCTCCGCACGCCGGTTGCCGTCACGGTGTAGGTGGTGTTGTAGGCGAGCACACTGCCGAACTCGACCTGGATGCTCGTCTGGTTCGTGGTCGTCTTCACGGTCGCCGCGGGGCTCACGCTCACCTGCGCGTCGGAGACCGGAGCGATGACCTCGTTCGCCTGCAGGAGCAGCCGCTGACCGGCACGCTCGACGCTGGTCTGCACGTTCATCTGGGCGGTGGTCAGCCGCGGCCCCTGCGTGAGGTTCAGTGCGACGAGGCCGGCCGCGAGCAGGGTGAAGACGGCGATGCTGCCGTAGAGGAGCATCCGGAACCGGCGTGCGGAGGGCCCGGCTGACGACTCAGTAGACATAGGGGTCTGAGGGCTGGGCGATGGCGGCGATCCGGTCGGGCTGCAACACGATCGATGCCGCGCTGAGCACGCTCGGGTCGGCGCCGAACGTGCCGTCGACGCTCACCCAGCTGTCGACGGGGTACGAACTCTGCCAGCCCGGCTGGTAGACGGCCACGCCGACGGGCTGGGCGTCGACCGCGCAGCAGGTCACCACGAAACGGGCGACGAAGAAGACGTTGTCGGGATCGTCGGCGTCGGGCGTCACGAACCCGGTGATGCTCTCGGCCCGGCCGCCGAAGTAGTCGAGCCCCACGCCCTGCCGCATGAGCAGCGACCAGTTCTTGACCGTGTACGCGGACGTGTCGTCGGTGGTGCTGGCGGCCTGGGCGCTGGTGTTCCCGAGGGTGGCGGAGGAGCTGTTGATGCTGCGCTGCTCGACCGTCGAGGAGGTCAGCGTCGAGGGCGGCACCACGAGCAGGGTCGCCACGGCGGCCGCCACGACGGCGAGGCTCGCTGCGCTGCCGGCGAGCATCCAGAACCGTCTGCGGCGGCGGGGAGTCGAGGGATGTGCGTGGCCGTCGTGGTCGTGGGCATCCGCGTGGCCGTGCCCGTCGTCATCGGACGCAGGGACAACCGCGAACGCACCCACGATCAGCACCACGGCGACAGCCGCCATGATCAGGGTGAATACGTAGTACCGCGGGTGGATGTACAGCCCGAGCTGCCCGGCGAAACCGAGCCACACCGTGGCGACGACGCCGATGAGGCTCAGGGCGAGACCCTGCCAGCGGGAGATGAGGCGGCTAAAAGACAAAGTTCACGGCCAATCCGAGAGTCGCAGCACACATCGCGATCAGGATACTCACCTGCACGAGGGTCTTTGCTGTGAACGTGGTGCGGAGCAGTGCGAGCATCTTCACGTCGATCATCGGTCCGAAGACCAGGAAGGCGACGATTCCGCCGGGGAGGAAGGTCGATCCGAACGACAGGATGAAGAACGCGTCCACGTTCGAACAGATGGCCACGACGAACGCGAGCAGCATGAGTGCCAGAACAGACCAGAGCGGGTTGCTGCCGAGTGCGACGAGCAGGTTGCGGGAGACGGCGACCTGGATGAGCCCGGCGATCCCGGCCCCGATGAACAGGGCGGGCATCATCGCGCTGGTCTCGGTGGAGAACTGCAGGAAGGTGCGGCGCACGCGGCCGGTGCGGGGGGCGGCGGCATCCACAGCGCACGCCTCCTGGAACCCGGGCGTCAGCAACGTCTCGGGCTGCGGGTGGCGGCTGAAGATCCAGCCGACCAGGTTGGCGATGAGCAGGCCCCCGACGATGCGGGAGACCAGGATACCGTCGTTCCAGCCGAAGGCCTGGTAGGTGGTGATGATCGTGATCGGGTTGATGATCGGGGCCGCGAAGAGGAACGTCATCGAATCCGCGACGGTGAGCCCGCTCATGATGAGGCCACGGGAGAGGGGCACGTTCCCGCACTCGCAGACCGGCAGCAGCACCCCCAGCAGCGAGATGCTGAGCCTTCTCAGTGCGGGGTTCCGGGGCAGTCGCCTGAGCAGGAAGCCCTCCGGCAGCCACACCTGTACCAGGCTCGAGAGCACGATTCCGAGAAAGACGAACGGCAGCGACTCGATGATCACGCTGATCGAGAGGGTGACGAAGTCGCGGGCCGGGTCGGTCATCCACGCGGTCAGCCCGGGCGGTGCCAGCCAGCGGATGCCGAGCAGCACCAGCACCGCAGCGATGCCGATCAGCGGGGCGGGGTTGAATTCGGAGCGCGTGAGGTCACGAAGCGACGGGTTCGGCCCGCCGAGCCGCTGCCCATCGAGCCGCTGCCCGCCCGGCGTTCTCGGCGCGCGGATGTCGCGGCGCGACGATTCGCTCGTGGGCAGACGTGACAGGGGGACCCTCCCGAGGTTCGCCTCCATTGTAGGCAGGGCGCCTGGCGGTCTCGGCTACAGATCGTCACCAGGCTCCATCGCGAGCGCGGCAGCAAGGCTGCTATTGGAGCGCAACCACGTTTCAAGATCCCGGTCGAGAAGGCGGGCGAGTTTGAAGCATCTGGCCAGGCCCTCTTGGATCGTTATCCGTCGATTAGCGCCGGGTATGGGAATGCCGTTGAGAAGCGGTTCGTGGTGAGCTGCCCGGTTCCTGATCGCCTGGACCTCCTTTACGGTGTCGAGCGTCCATGCGCGGGTGAACTGTCCATGTTCTGCCAGTGCGACGGCGCGGCCGCCCCGGAATGCGGAATGGAGTGACGCTCGCCAGAGGTCTTCGTAGTCGACCGATCGCTTGAGAGGACCGAAACCGACATCGCCACCGGCCTCGAGAAGGTTTCGCCAGAACCCGAACATCAACTGAGCGACGACACGGCCAGGGGTGCGCCGAGACTCCGGAACGTCGTTCCAAGCCCTGGCTACGGCCTGAAGGGATCTGTTGTCGAGTCCCATCGCCTGGCGGTACCAGTCCGGCCGTCCGGAGGATCGTGTCAGGGCGTCGTTCATGGCGTTGCGCAGAGCGACTTCGAGAATGGCGATATCGGCTATCGCGGCAGCTGACAGATCGCGGTCCCAGAGGTAGAGACGTAGTTCATCGCGACCCGACCGGGCGGACTCGAGCCGGAAAGCACGGAGGCGGTCTGGCGATATTGCGCGCACGAGGGCAGCTCGGTGATGGGTTTCCATGTCGAAGATGAATTATATTCGGTTTTGCTGTGATATGGTTTTCAGGTATTCCCCCGAGCGCGCCTCTCCGGACTTGAGCCGTGAAGCGTCGGGGGTTCTTTTTTCTCCTCTGATCCGCGCCAAGGATGAGTGCGCCTGTACGGAGTACAGTGGAGGCATGAGTGCATCCACGGGAACCACGCCACGAGGGAAGTCCCGCGAGCGGCTGAGCCGCGGGGTGTTGGCGGCCAGCGCCCTCGAGATCGCCGATCGCGAGGGGCTCGAGGCGGTGACGATCCGCCGGGTGGCGACCGACAACTCGGTCACGCCGATGGCGCTCTACTGGCACTTCGCCGACAAGGAGGCGCTCTTCGACGGCATCGCCGAGCGCATCTACGGGGAGGTGGCGCTTCCGGATCGGGTCTCCCCGTGGGATGCCGACCTGCAGGCTGTGCTGGTTGCCGTGCTGGAGGCCCTGCGCGGGCATCCGCTGGTCGCGGAGATGGTGCCGTCCCGCATCATGAAGTCCGAGGCGGGTCTCGGGATTGCCGAGCGCGTGATCGGACTGCTGCGATCGGCCCGGTTCTCGCCGGCGGAGGCCGCCCAGACCGGGATGTTCCTGCTCTGCTCGCTGGTGGAGCTCGTGGCGATGGAGCCCGGGCAGGATGCCCTGGGGGATCCGGAGGCGCGCGATGCGCATCTGCGGAGCAAGCGCGCTGCGCTCGAGTCGATGGATCCGAAGAAGTTTCCTGCCCTGCTGGAGTCCGCCGAGTTCTTCCTGGTCTGCCCGAGCGAGGATGCCTACTTCGGCCGGGGCGTCGACTTTCTCGTGGCCGGCACTCTCGGCATCCAACCCGCCTGAGAGGTCGCGCACCCGCCTGCGGCGACGGAGGGTTCGGCCGCCCGGCGCTGCCCCGCGACATCCCGACCGGTCTTGCGCTCCTATACGCCGTAGATGTACATTGTAAATGTACGGCGTAGATGCGCGTCGCACAGGAGCGGAAGCAGGAACAGACAATGAGACAGAGCCCCTGGAGCACCCTGGTCGTGCTCGCGATAGCGCAGTTCATGGTGGTGCTCGACGTGACCATCGTGAACGTCGCGCTGCCGAACATGCAGACCGACCTCGGATTCGCTCCGGATGACCTGCAGTGGGTGATCAGCGCCTACACGTTGATCTTCGGCGGTTTCCTGCTGCTCGGCGGGAGGTCTGCCGACCTGATCGGGCGCCGGCGCGTGTTCGTGATCGGGCTCGTCGTCTTCGCGCTGTCGTCGCTCGCGGCCGGACTCGCGACCTCGCCGTTCGAGCTGATCCTCTTCCGCGGGGTGCAGGGACTCGGCGGTGCGATGCTCTCCGCGAGTGCGCTGACCCTCCTCACCGTGACCTTCGAGCACGGCCGCCGGCGGAACATCGCGCTCGGCATCTGGGGCGGACTCGCCGGCCTCGGCGGCACGCTCGGCGCGATTGTGGGCGGCGTTCTGGTCGACAGTCTCAGCTGGCGCTGGGTGTTCCTCGTGAACGTGCCGATCGGTGTCATCGTGATCGTGGCCGCGTTCCTCATCGTGCACGAGAGCCGCGCGGAGGTCACCGGCAGGCGCACCTTCGACATCGCGGGCGCGGTGCTCAGCACGACCGGGCTGCTCGCGATCATGCTCGGTGTGATCCGCGCGGAACCTCTCGGCTGGGGCTCGGTCGAGGTGATCGGGCTGCTTGCCGGGGGAGTGCTGCTGCTCGGGGCGTTCGTGCTGGTCGAATCGCGGTCGGCGGCTCCGCTCATTCCGCTCCGGCTGTTCCGCACTCGGAGCCTGTCGTTCTCCGTGGTGGCGCTCGGGCTGAACAGCGCCGGGTTCCTGGCGATGTTCTTCCTGACGGCGATCTTTTTGCAGCAGGTGCGGGGGCTCTCGGCGCTCGACACGGGGATCGCGTTCCTGCCGATGGGTGTCGCGGCCATCGTGGGGGCGGTCGTCGCCTCCCGTTTCGTGACGACCTTCGGCACCCGGCCGGTGCAGATCGTCGCCGCGCTCATCAGCGTGGTGGGGCTGGTGCTGCTGTCGGGGGCGGATGCGCAGAACGACTATGCGACCAACCTGCTGCCCGGCCTCGTGCTGTTCGGACTCGGCATCACCGCGATGGGGGTTCCGGCGCAGGTGGCGGCGCAGTCGAAGGTGCACCGGAACGATGCCGGTGCGGCATCCGGAGTGCTGAACGCGGGGTACCAGGTCGGCGGTGCGCTCGGGCTGGCCGTGATCACCACGCTGGCGACGTCGCACATCGCGGATGCGCTGGCCGGAGGTACGGCACCGGTGGCCGCGGCGGTCGGCGGGTTCCAGTTCGGGCTGCTGGTCGCGGCGGTCTTCGCTGCCGCGAACATCGTGATCGCGGTGCTGTCGCCGTCGGTGAAGGTGACCGGGGCCGAGGCGACGGAGGCCGCGGAGCTCGAACCCGTCGCGATCTAGCGTGGCGCTCGCGGGCGGGCGCGTGGTGCCGGCGGGCGCGTGGTGCCCGCCGGGCGCGTGGTGCCCGCCGGGCGGCACGGGGCGCGTCAGGCGGCGGCCAGCGCCACGGTCGGCGTGACGCGGGTCGCGCGGCGGGCGGGCGCGAGCGACGCGAGCAGCGTGAGGAGCGCCGCCGCGACGGCGAGAGCCGCCACGAGCCCCGGGGGCACGGTCGGTGCCACGAGACCGGGGCTTCCCGCGATGCCGCCGAGGAGCGACTGGGCGCCGGCCCAGCCGTAGAAGGTTCCGAGCGCTACGCCGAGCACGACCGCCGACAGGGTGAGGGCCGTGCTCTCGGCCACGATCATCCTCCGTAGCTGGCCGCGGGTGAATCCGAGGGCGCGGAGCAGTCCGAGCTCGCGGGTACGCTGGAGCACACTCAGCGACAGCGTGTTCACGAGGCCGACGGCCGCGATGAGGGCGCTGAAACCCATCAGGGCCGAGAAGACGACGACCGTGCTGACGAGCATCCTGTCGACCCCCTCGTACACCTCGGGTTGGGCGGCCTGGGCCGTGCGGATCATCTGCTGGAAGCCGGCCGTCGCCACCGCGAACGTGGTGATCAGGGTCACGCCGATCAGCAGTCCGACGGTCGAGCGGGCGCTCCGTTCGGGGTTCCGAACCGCGTTCCGGGAGGCGACGAGGGCTGTAGGACCGCTCCCGAAGAGGCGGCCGACGGCGCTCAGGATGACCGGCAGCACCCGGTTCGCGCCCACGATCACTCCCAGGAACGACACGATGCCGCCTAACAGCGCCACGAGCACTCCCCGCGGGTCGCCGAGTCCGACGAAGACGCCTGCCGCGAGCAGGATGTCGCCCCCGAGGAAGAGCGCCAGAGCGACGGCGGCACGGGCGGGCCCGCCCGCGGCCTCACGCTGGTCGGAGGGCAGCGCGGCGGCGATCGCCTGGATCGGCGTGACGGCCAGCACCCCGCGGGAACCCACCCATGACGCAGCCCACGTGCTGAGCGCCACGGCAACCACGGGAAGGCCGACCACCGGGGTGAGAGGAGCGTAGGGCAGGTCGGGGAGGAACCCGGCGCCGACACAGGTTCCGATCAGGAGGACCGTCACGACGGTGCCTCCCAGGGCCCCGAGAATCGACCCGGCCAGGCCGATGAGCAGCCCCTCGCGGACGATGGATGCCCGTTCCGTGCGTGCCTCGGAACCGAGCAGTCGGCGGAGCGCGATCGCCCGGGTGCGACCGGCGATGATCGTCTGGAAGCTGTTGGCCGTGACGACGGCGCCCACATATACCGCGACGCTGAGGAAGACGACGGCAGCGATGGGCAGGAGGGACGCGACCGTCGCGCTGGCCCCGGTGACGTCGTCGGCGGCGATGGCGGTGGTCAGCACCGACACAGTCTCGAGGAGCGAGACGCCGAACGCGGAGCTCAGAGCGGCGACGAGGATGCTCGCGGTGTGCTCGCGGAGCGGCCGGGCGGCGGTGATTTGCGCGGCGGTGGGGCGCGCAGTGGTGGGGCTGGCAGCGGTGGGCCGGGCGGCACTCACGCGGCGACCTCGAGGTCGAGCATGAGGCGGCTGATCTCGTGCGCCGACGACGGCCCCCGGTCATCCACCACCCGGCCATCGGCGAGGAAGACGATGCGGTCTGCGAAACTCGCAGCGATCGGGTCGTGGGTCACCATCGCGATGCTCTGCCCGTGTTCTCGGCTTGCGTTCGCGAGCAGCCCGAGCACGTCGCGGCTCGTCTTCGAGTCGAGGTTGCCGGTGGGCTCGTCGGCGAAGACGAGTTCCGGGCGGGTGACGAGCGCGCGGGCGATCGCGACCCGCTGCTGCTGGCCGCCCGACAGCTCGTGCGGGCGGTGGCCGAGCCGTGCGGTGAGCCCGAGGGAGTCGACCAGCGCGAGCATCCGAGCCGTCTCGGCAGCGTCGGGCCGGCGACCGTCGAGCTCGTACGGCAGCAGGATGTTCTGGCGCACGTCGAGCGTCGGCACCAGATTGAACGACTGGAAGACGAACCCGATCCGGCGTCGGCGCAGCAGGGTGAGCGCGCGGTCGTCGAGGCGGGTGATGTCGGTTCCGCCGAGGGCGACGGTTCCGGATGTCGCGTCGTCGAGCCCGGCCATGATGTGCATCAGCGTCGACTTGCCTGATCCGCTCGGCCCCATGATCGCCGTGAAGCTGCCGGCCTCGAGCCGCAGGGTGACGTTGCGAAGCGCGCTGACCGTGGCGGAGTCGGCGCCGTACGACTTGCTCAGGTTCAGGGTCTCGGCGATCGGTGCCCGGTGCGAAGCGTTCAGGTGCTGGCGGGCCGGAACGGGCGGGGTGAGCGTCTCTGGGGTCATTCTCCGACCATAGGAAAGGCTCGCGCGCGCCGAATCGCTCGAACGGATGACCGGGGTCAGCCGGAGGGATGATTCGGGGGTTCATCCGGCAAGACAGGATGATCCGCGGGTTCAGCCGGCCAGGCCGTGCTCGTAGGCGAAGACCACGAGCTGCACCCGGTCTCGGAGCCCCAGCTTGCCGAGCACGCGGCTGAGGTGCGTCTTCACGGTGGCCTCGCTCACGAACTCGTCGGCCGCGATCTCGGCGTTGCTGAGCCCGCGTGCGACCTGGTTGAAGATCGCCCGCTCGCGCACCGTCAGTGAATCGAAGGCCGGCGGCGGTGGGGTCTTCGCTGAGCCGGCCGTGAAGTGGTCGAAGAGTTCGCGGGTCGCCGAGGGGGCGATCACGGCGCTGCCGCTGTGCACCATCCGGATGGCCGAGAGCAGGAAGGCGGGCTCGGCGTCCTTCAGCACGAAGCCGCTCGCCCCGCTCCGGATGGCGCGCGCGGCAGCTTCGTCGAGGTCGAAGGTGGTCAGCACGATGATGCGCGGCCGTGCCGCACCCCGGGCATCCGCTCCGGCCAGGATGTGCTGGGTCGCCTCGATGCCGTTCATTCCGGGCATCCGAACGTCCATGAGGATCACGTCGGGACGCACCGCGGCCGCCAGCTCGACGCTCGAGGCTCCGTCGGCGGCCTCACCCACGAGCAGCAGGTCGGGCTGGCTGGCCACGAGCATCCGGAGACCGGAGCGGAAGAGCGCCTGGTCGTCGACCAGCGCGACCCGGATGACCACGGGGTCGCTCACGCGGGGACCGCCCGGTTCGGTTCCGGCTGGGGTCCTGTAGGGGCTACGGGAACCGGCAGCTGGGCCGAGACCACAAAGAGCGTGCCCCGGGGAGCCGCAGCGAGCACCCCGCCGGCGAGGGTCGCGCGCTCGATCATGCCGGGAATGCCGTGGCCCGAACCGGCGATTGCGTCCCCACCCGCGACCGGGTTCGAGCTCGTCACGGTCAGCCAGAGTTCCTCCCGGCCCCAATCGAGCGCGACGACCACGGGTTCGGAACGGTCGGCGTGCCGGAGCGCGTTCGTCAGCGCTTCCTGCACGATGCGGTAGACGGCGAGCTCGCGGGGGGAACCGAGGGGTGCAGTGATACCGCTCGTGCGGAGCTCGACCGTGAGCCCGGTCGATCCGAACTGGCGGGCCAGGTCATCCAACTCGCTGAGTCCCGGCTGTGGTCCGCTCGGCTCGTTGTGCCGGAGCTCGCCGAGCAGTACCCGAACATCGGCGAGCGCCCCGCGTGCGGTGCTCGCGATCGTGCTCAGCGACTCGTCGACGAGGTCGTGCCCATCCCGTGGATCTGCGATTCGGTCGTGATGTATGCCTGACGAGGCATATAGGTACCGTGCGCCGTCGGCCTGGGCGATCACGACGGCGAGCGAGTGCGCGACGATGTCGTGCATGTCCCGGGCGATGCGGTTCCGCTCCTGCTCGACGATCACCGCCTGCTCGGCGAGCAGCCGGTCGCTCTCCGCCGTCTGCTGGGCCGCGCGGCTCGCCTCCGAACGGGAGAACGCTCGCGTCAGCACCCCCAGGACCCAGCTCAGGATGAACACCGCCACCGAACCGGTGAAGACGATCAGCGTGCTCTCCGCCACCGACGCGAGTTCGCCGTTCAGGCCGGCACGGAGGCCCTGGTAGATGACCGAGGGCGTCGCATACGTGAGCAGCGCGGGAATGGTCACCGAGTAGAGCGTCGCGAGAGCGGCCCCGACGAACGTCGACGCGAAGCCGAGCCAGCGCAGAATGCTGGGGCCGTAGGCGGCAGTCGAGTAGAGCACCGGGAGGATGGCGAGGTCGGCGAGGCCCGGATCCTGCCTCAGCAGCATCTGGAGCACGGCGACCAGCCACGCGAGGATGAGCGCGAGCGGCGGACTGAACCGCCGGAGCGCGAGAGCGACGCCCATCCCGAGGGCCACCCCGGCGTCAGCGAAACCCACGTAACCGGACTGGGCCGTGTAGGCGAGCGCCACAACGACGAGCACTGCGGCCACGCCGATGTCTGTTCCCAGTTGGCGGGAGGTGAGGGCGCGGATCATAAGAACACCGTAGGCGGCGTGCGGGGGCGCGGGGTGGCCAGATGGGAGATTCTGCATCCCGGGCGGGCCGAAATCATCCTTCCGGTGGAGGAATCCCACGCGGCTGTGGGAGGTTGGAGGAAGCGTGGGCGCGTGCCCGCGCCGCGCACAGACGAAGGAGAACCATGATCACCGCCACGCTCGAACTGCGACTGAAGCCCGAAGCCGTCTCCGGATCGGAGGGCCTCATCCGCACGGTGCTCACCCAGACCCGCGCCCGCAAGGGCAACCTCGGTGTCGACGTGCTCATCGACCGCGACGACGCCACTCACGTGACCGTGCTCGAGCGCTGGGAGTCGATCGAGGCCGACACCGCTTACCGCGCCTGGCGCCAGACCGACGAGGGAAAGAGCGAGCTCGGCACGATCCTGGCGGGGCCGCCCGTGCTGTCGATCTACGAGACGTCGTTCTCGCTCTAGGTACCCGGCGCACCGGCGCTTCGGCGCTGCGGGCGCCCGCGCGTCAGCGGAGGCGCGGGGCCGCCTCGAGCAGGCGGCGGGTGTACTCGTGCGCCGGGCGCGCGAACACATCGGCGCTCGGGCCCGTCTCGACGATGCGTCCGTCGAACATCACCGCCACCGTGTCGCTCATGTGCTGCACCACGCCGAGGTCGTGCGAGATGAAGAGGTAACTCAGGCCCCGTTCGCGTTGCAGTTCGTCGAGCAGGTCGAGCACCTGTGCCTGCACCGAGACGTCGAGAGCGGAGACGGGCTCGTCGCAGACGAGGATCTCGGGATCAGGCGCCAGCGCCCGCGCGATCGCCACGCGCTGGCGTTGCCCGCCCGACAGGTGCAACGGCCTGCGGTCGGCGAGTGCGCTCGCCAGGCCGACGGAGTCGAGGAGCCCGGCGATCGACCGGGCGAGAGCGGCCCGCCCGCCGACTGAGCCGCCGACTCCGCTGGCGCCCCGGCCTGACGTGAGCGCGTCGGCGAGGATCTCCCGCACGTTCCAGCGAGGATCGAACGACCCCAGCGGATCCTGGTAGATCGCCCCGATCCGCCTCCGCTCGGGGCGGCGCAGGCGTTCGCGCAGGATGCTCCACGGTGCGCCTCCGAGGGTGAGCGTTCCGGCATCCGGAGCCGTCAGCCCGAGCGCGAGGCGGGCGGTCGTCGTCTTTCCCGAGCCGGACTCGCCGACGAGCCCGAGGGTGCGCCCGCGCTCCAGCACGAACGAGACGTCGTCGACGACGAGGCGCCGCGAGGCGTCGGGGCCGCGGTAGCTCTTCGAGAGCCCGCGGGCCTCGAGTGCGACAGTGCGACCTGCCGCTGCGAGGTGCACAAAGCCCGTCGAAAGGACGCTAACTGCTGGAATGGCGTCGCTTTCGAGCGGTTCGGGTCCTTTCGACGCGGGTGCGGTGGGCGAGGTGGGTACGAGGGTGGAGGGGGTGGGGGCCAGGCGGGTGCCGCGCGGGCGCCCGGCCGGCACCGCGCGGATGAGGCGCCGGGTGTAGTCGTGCTGCGGGTCGCCGAGAACCTGCGCGGCGGGCCCCTGCTCGACGATGCGCCCGTCTGTCATCACGGCGATCGTGTCGGCGATGCGGCTGACCACCGCCAGGTCGTGGCTGATCAGCAGGATTCCCGTGCCCTCGCTCTTCAGCCGCTCGAGCAGCCGCAGGATCTGCTCCTGCACGGTGGTGTCGAGGGCGGTGGTCGGTTCGTCCGCGATCAGGAGCGATGGTTCGAGGGCGATGGCCGACGCGATGAGCGCCCGCTGCCGGAGCCCGCCCGAGAGTTCGCCCGACCGCTGCCGTGCGCGCAGGTGCGGTTCGGGAACGCCCACCTCGGCGAGCACCTGCAGCACGCGTGCGCTCCGCTCCGACGGCGTGAGGCGGGTGTGCAGGCGGAGCGCATCCGCGATCTCCCGGCCCACCGTGCGGAGCGGGTCGAGCGAGACGAGGGCATCCTGCAGCACGAGCCCCACGTCGGCACCCCGCATCGCCCGCAGCTGGCGGTTCCCGAGGGTGAGCACGTCGTGGGAGCCGACCCTGAGGCGATCGGCGGACACGCGCGCTCCGTCGCCCGCGAGGCCCAGGATGCTGCGTGCCGTCACGCTCTTGCCCGACCCCGATTCGCCCACCAACGCGAGGCACTGCCCGGGTTCGATCCGGAGACCGACGCCGTCGACGACGGTAGTGCTCGCGCGCCCGGAGCGGAACGCGACGCGGAGGTTCCGCACGTCGAGCACGGCGGCACGCTCGCTCATCGCCACGGCATCACGCTCGCTCATCACCGCTCCCGGTTCCGGCGCTGGAGGCTCCGCCCGAGTACCGTTGCCGACGCTGCGGCCAGCACCACGAACGCCCCCGGAAAGAACGTCAGCCACCACGCAACACTGATGTACGTTCGCCCCGCCGACAGCATCGCGCCCCATTCCGCGGCAGGCGGCACAGCCCCCAGCCCGAGGAAGCTCAGCGCCGCCGCCCACACGATCGCCTGCCCGATCCCGAGCGTCGCCAGCGCGAACAGCCCGGCTGCCACGTTCGGCAGGATGTGCCGGCGGAAGATCTGCGCCGGGCTCCGCCCGAGCACCGTCGCGGCCTCGATATACCCCGATCCACGGATCGAACGGATCTCCGACCGGATGATCCGCGCGTAACCGGGCGCCGTGGCAAGCCCGACGGCGATCGTCGATGTCGCCACTCCTGGCCCGAAGATCGTGATGAACAGCAGCGCCAGCAGCAGCCCCGGGAACGCGAACAGCACCTCGAGCAGCCGGTTCACGCCGAAGTCGACGCCGCGCGGACCGAGGCCGGCGAGGGAGCCGAGGATGACCGCCAGCACCAGCCCGATCCCGGTCGCCGCCACGCCGATCAGCAGTGACGACCGGGCACCGTAGACGACCCGGGTGAAGATGTCGCGCCCGGACTCGTCGGTGCCGAACCAGTGCCCGGGCGACGGCGGGGTGAAGGCGTCGGCCGGGGCGATTCCGAGGGGATCGGTCGCGGTGAGGAGGCTCGGGGCGAGGGCGGCGACGAGCAGGAGGAGCAGCACGAGAGCGCCGACGATCTCGGTGCTGTGCAGGTGGCCGAGGATACGGCGGGCCCCGGATGCCCTACCCCCCGGTTCGCGAAGGCCGGGGCCGCGCTCGCCGCCGCCCGCGCCGGGGCGCCGCTCGCCGCCGACGGGCGACGGCAGGAGCGGTGCGCCCGCCGAGCCGCTCACCGGTCGCCGCCCTTCTGGCGGAGCCGCGGGTCGGCGAACCGGTCGGCCAGGTCGGTCGCAATCGTCACGACGATGTAGACCAGCGCCACCACCATCACCACGCCGATGACGACAGGGACATCCCTGATCAGCACAGCACTCAGCAGGGTGCGGCCGAGCCCGGGGCGGGCGAAGACGGTCTCCACGACGACGGCGCCGCTGATAAGCGAACCGAACGCCCAGCCCGAGAGACTGATCGCGGGCAGGGCAGCGTGCCGGAGCGCGTGGATGAGCCGCACCCCGGTCTCGCTCTCACCCCGGGCTCTCGCCGAGACGGTGAACGGGGCATCCAGAGCGTTCAGCACCGACTCGCGCATGAGCTGCCCGAGGAACCCGGCCAGCGGTATCGCCAGCGTGAGCACGGGCAGTACGAGGCCCGGGATGCCCGGTGTGCTGATCGCCGGGAGCCAGCCCAGCCCCACGCTGAACAGCAGGATGAGGATCGTGCCGAGCCAGAAGTTCGGCACAGCGGCGGCGACGATCTCGAGCACGGTGGAGACGGCGGAAGCGACGCGCCCGCCCCGGGTCGCCCAGAGTGCGAGCGCGATGGCGAACAGCCACGCGACCGCGAGCGAGACCACAGTGAGGATCAGGGTGCTGCCGAGGCCGTCGAGGATGACCTGCCCCACCGGCACCTTCAGTGCGTACGACGTGCCGAAGTCGCCGGTCGCGAGCCGCCCCAGCTCGTGCAGGTACTGGGTGAACAGGGGCTGGTCGAGCCCGAACTCGGCGCGCGCCTGGGCGAGCGCCTCTGGCGTCGCGCGGGAGCCTGGCCCGCCGAGGATCGCCTCCGCCGGGTCGCCCGGGATCAGCCGGATGCCGAAGAAGATCAGCGTGGCGACGGCCCACAGCACGAACACGGCCCCCGCGACCCGCGTCGCGGCCCACCGCAGCGCCCGCCCGGCGGCCCGCCGGCGCCGCGGGGCACGCACTGCCGTCGCGGCGTGGAGGGCTGTCACTCTCTGAGCCTACGTCGTGCAGACTTCGGGCGGTCCACGGCGACGAGTGAGGAGTGCGCAGATGCGCACTCCGTGGCTCCTATTTTGCTCTTAAGAGCAGACTCGTCAGCTTTTGTTGCCCAGCGACCAGGGCCGCTCCTACGGTGGGGGCATCCCGTTCTGACCAAGGAGGCTCAGATGAAAAAACCATGGCGTTTCGCAAGCCTGATACCCGTCGTTCTCGTTCTTTCCGCATGTGCAGTGACCACCACCCCGGGCGGCGCGGCAGGTACGGGCGCAGCAGCCGGAACCGACGGCAAGATCACGATCGGCTTCAGCCAGGCGACGCAGCAGTCGCCCTTCTACGTCGAACTGGGCAACGGCGTCAAAGCAGAGGCAGAAGCTGAGGGAGCAGACCTCGTGTACGTCGACGCCAACGGCGACGTCACGAAGCAGAACAACGACATCCAGGACCTGATCACCAAGAACGTGAGTGTCCTCCTCGTCAACCCGGTCGACCCGCAGGGCATCGCCCCGAGCATCGCCGCAGCCAAGGCGGCGGGCATCAAGGTCATCACCGTCGACCGCTCGGCCCAGGGCGCACTCGCCCACGTCGGCCGCGACAATGTGGCGATGGGCAAGCTCGTCGGTGATGCTGTCTCGAAGGCGCTCGGCGCTGCCGGCGGCAAGATCGTCGAGATCCAGGGCGATGCAGGAGGCACCGTGGCGATGGATCGCTCGAAGGGCTTCCACGATGCCTTCACCGGCAACAGCGCCGTCACGATCGTCGCCGGACCCTACGCCGAGTACATCCGCGCCAACGCGGTGACCGCCATGCAGGACCTCCTGCAGGCGAATCCCGACGTCAAGGCGGTCTACGCCCACAATGACGACATGGCCCTCGGCGCTCTGCAGGTGCTGAAAGAGAACGGGCGCACCGACGTGCTCGTCTCCGGTGTGGACGGTCTCATGGAGGCCGTGACCGCCATCTCGACCGGCAGCGAATACGTCGCGACCGCGCTGAACGACCCGATCTCGTTGGGTGCGACGGCTGCGAAGACGGCGATCAGCGCAGCCAAGGGCGATTCCGTCGACGCGGAGATCGACGCCGGCACCGAGCTGATCACGAAGGACAACGCGGCCGGCTACATCGGCACGACACTCTTCGCCGAGGCCAAGAAGTAGCACTTCCCACCACACGGTGACGGCGGCCTCCGGGCCGTCGTCACCATCCACTCTCCCCACTCCCTGCAGACGACTGCAAGATCGGAAAACCCCGCCATGACTGACGAACTGCTCGACACCGCCACTGCCGGCCCGCTCACCGGGGACATGACCGCGGCTGTGCTGCACGCGCTCGGCGACGTGCGTGTCGAGAAGGTTCCGATTCCCACCCCCGGCGCCGGCGACCTGCTGGTCGAGGTCGCGGCCTGCGGTGTCTGCGGCTCGGACATCCCGCGCATGAATTTCTCGGCGCCCTACAATATGCCGCTGATCTGCGGCCACGAGTTCTCGGGCCATGTGGTCTTCGCGGCCGACGACGTCGAGGATTTCGCTGTGGGAGACCTCGTCTCTGTGCCGCCGCTCCTGCCCTGTCGCAAGTGCGACAGTTGTCTCGAAGGACACTTCAGTCTCTGCGAGGACTACGACTACTTCGGCAGCCGCCGCGACGGCGCCTACGCGCAGTACGTGGTGGTTCCCGCGAACAATGCGCTGCTGATGCCCGGGGGCATCGACCCGCGTGCCGCCGCGATGATCGATCCTGCGGCCATCGCTCTGCACGCCGTGCTGAAGACGAAGATCACTGTCGGCTCCCGTGTCGCCGTGATCGGCGCCGGTCCGATCGGCCTGTTCGCGGTGCAGTGGGCGCGGCTGATGGGCGCGACCGACATCCTCGCCGTCGACGTGAACGAGCAGAAAGCCGAGATGGCCCGTGAGGCCGGCGCGACCCACACCGCCACGAACGACGATGAGGCGAAGGCGCACGCGGGCAAGGGCTACGACGTGATCATCGAGTCCGCTGGCGTTCCCGAGACCATCGCCCTCGCCGTGGCGCTCTCCGCCCGGCACGGGGACGCCGCGTTCATCGGCATCCCGCACCGCCCTGTCGAACTCGACAAGGCGGCGTTCTCGCACTTCCTCCGCAACGAGGTCAGCCTGCACGGCAGCTGGAACTCGTTCTCCGCACCGTTCCCGGGCCGCGAATGGACCGAATCGGCCGAGAAGCTCGCGAACGGCGAACTGAAGTGGGAGTTCATGATCACCCACGAACTCGGCCTCGACGCGGTTCCCGAAACGATGAAGGCACTGGCCGAGCGGTCTATCTTCAGTTCGAAGGTGCTCTTCTTCCCGAACCGGAACGCTGGATGACATGACCCACTACCTCGCAATCGACATCGGCACCGAGAGTGCCCGGTGCGCCGTCTTCACCGACGAGGGCCTTCGCGTGGGCGACGGCAGCGCCGCCTACGTCACGACCTTCCCGAGGCCCGGCTGGGCCGAGCAGAACCCCATCGACTGGTGGAACAGTGCCGCGGATGCTGCGCGCCAGGCCCTGGCGGAGGCCCGGGTCGACGAAGTGGCCGGCATCAGTGTCGCCACCACCTCCTCCTCGGTGGTGTTCCTCGACGACGAGGGCCGATCGCTCCGGCCCGCCCTGCTCTGGATGGACGCCCGCAGCTCGGTCGAATCCCAGCGCACCGCAGACGTCACGCACGCCGCGATGAAGTTCTCCGGCGGGTCGGATTCATCGGAGTGGCTGGTGCCGAAGGCGATGTGGGTCGCCACCCACCAGCCGGAGATCTATGCGCGCTCGCGCTACATCGGCGAATCCGTCGACTACATGACGTTCAGGCTCACCGGACAGTGGCTGGGCTCCCGCCTCAACGCGACCTGCAAATGGAATTTCGACTGCCGCGAGGAAGACCTGCCGCACGACCTGTACGAGCTTCTCGGAGTGCCAGACCTCGGCTCGAAGCTTCCGAGCGACATCCGGGCTGTCGGCGCGGTCGCCGGGCTTCTGAGCGCTGAGGCCGCCGCCAAGCTGGGGCTCCGCAACCGCCCGGTCGTGGGTGTCGGCGGCATCGATGCGCACCTCTCCCTCATTCCGCTGCAGGGGTTGAGCGAGCATCCGGTCTCCATCGTCGCCGGCACCTCGAACGCGTTCATCGCCGAACTCGACGAGCCGGTCTTCTCCTCCACCATCTGGGGCCCCTACCCGCACGCCCTCACCCAGGGCAAGTGGCTCGTCGAGGGCGGCCAGGTCTCGGCCGGTTCCTCGCTCACCTGGCTGGCCGAACGCATCCTGGGCTTCGGGCGTGACCGGGTGCAGGCGCTCATCTCCGATGCGAGCGAGTTGGATGCTGTGACCCACGGTCTGCTGATTCTCGACAACTTCATGGGCAACCGCACGCCGCTCCGCGACCCGCAGTTGCGGGGCGCCATCCTCGGGGCGAGCCTCGGCACGACGCCGGCCCAGCTCTATCGGGCGAGTGTGGAGTCGGTGGCCTACGGAACCCGTCAGGTGCTGGATTCGTTCGTCGATGCGGGAGTCGACGCCTCCGACGTGTTCATCACCGGCGGCATCCGGCACAACGCCCTCTGGTTGCAGACCACAGCTGACGTGCTCGCCCGGCCCCTGAACCTCGTGGCCGGGGAGAACCTCACCCTTCTCGCCTGTGCGGCCATCGCGGCGACGGCGGCCGGCGAGTATCCGAGCCTCGAGGAGGCGGCGAGGACGTTCAAGCCCGGGCACACGGTCGTCATGCCGAACGAGGGCAACCGCGTGGTGTTCGATGAGGCCTACGCGCTCTACGTCGACGCCACGACTGCGACCAGGGCGACACACCACGCGCTGCACTCGCTGGTGTCCCGCCACAGCGCGGAGCCCTCGAACGTGGGAGTCCTCGCATGAACGCCGACGACGAGCTGCTGGCCGTCAAAGCCGCAGAGCTGTACTACGAAGACGACAAGACCCAGGACGAGATCGGCGCTCTGCTGCACCTCACGCGCTGGAAGGTCGGCCGGTTGCTGACCCAGGCCCGGCAGGAGGGCTTCATCCGTATCGAGATCGTGCACCCCCGGGCGCGGAAGCTCCCTCTCGAGCGCGAACTCCGGGCCCGTTTCGGGCTGGCAGACGCGGTCGTGGTGCCGAGTTCGGACTCCGACGACGAGACCGAACTCCGCTCGAGGGTCGCAAGCGGTGCCGCCGAATACCTCACCTCGCTCCGCCCTGCGCCGAAGACGCTCGGCATCAGCTGGGGCCGCACGATGCACGACGTCGCGACCCACCTCCCGAGCGGTTGGGCGCGCGGCGTCAACGTGGTGCAGATCAACGGCGGTGTGAGCCTGAACAAGCGGGCGAGCTCTGCGGCGAACACGGCCGTGACGATCGCCCAGAAGGGCGGCGGTACGGCGACGCTCCTGCCGAGCCCCGCCATCCTGCAGGAGGCCGCCACGAAGCGTGCGATCGAGAGCGATCGGGCCGTTCGGGCAGTGCTGGATGCGGGCATCGCCGCCTCGACGTTCATGTACAGCGCCGGTGCTGTCGACGTCAAGTCGGTGCTCGTCGAGAGCGGCTACCTCACCTCGGCCGAGGTCGCGGCGCTCGTCCGTAAGGGAGCGGTCGCCGATGTGGTGGGGCGCTTCATCGACGCCGACGGCAACATCATCGACCAGGGCCTCGACGACCGCACGGTCGGTCTCTCGATCGATGCCCTCCGTGAGTCGTCGAGTGCGATCGCCGTGATCGCCGGCCGCTCGAAGCACGAGATCTGTCGCACCGTCGTCTCCAACGGGCTCTGCACCGTGCTCGTCACCGACGAAGACACCGCCACTTTCCTCTTGGAGGCTCACCGATGAGTACCACCCTGCTCCAGCCCGACACCAGCGCCGGCGCCGGTGTGCTGCGGCTGAGAATGTCCGGCATCAACAAGTCGTTCCCCGGCACCCACGCCTGTCGCGACACCCGGCTCGAGGTGCGACCCGGTGAGGTGCACTGCCTGCTGGGTGAGAACGGGGCCGGCAAGTCCACCCTGATGAAGATCCTCTCCGGGTCGTACCAGCCCGACAGCGGGGTGATCGCCATCGACGGCGTCGACGTATCGTTCGCCAACCCGCTCGACGGCATCGCGGCCGGTATCGCGGTCATCTACCAGGAGCTCGACCTCTTCCCCGACCTGACCGTCGCGCAGAACCTCTACCTCGGCCACTCGCCGAGCGTGGGCGGCATCGTTCGCGGTCGCCGGCGGCGAGCGGATGCCCGGGAGATCCTGAAGCGGGTGGGGGCCACCTTCTCGCCCGATGCCATCGTCGGCCTGCTGCCCATCGCCGACCAGCAGCTCACCGCCATCGCCCGCGCGCTCACCGCCGATGCCCGGCTGATCGTGATGGACGAACCGACCGCCACGCTCGGCGATGCCGACGTGGAGAAGGTGCACACGGTCATCCGGAGCCTCGTCGCCGAGGGGCGGAGTGTCGTCTACATCTCGCACCGGCTCGACGAGGTGAAGGAGATCGGCGATCGCATCACCGTGCTCCGCGACGGAGCGAACGTGGCCGAACACCGGGTCGCCGACAGCACTCCCGATGAGTGGATCGCCGACATGATCGGTGAGAAGAAGAAGGAGCTGACCGCGGTGACCGACCGGCCCGCGCCGACCGGTGAGCCGCTGCTGGAGATCGAACGCGTCACCATCAAGGGAGTCATCGACATCTCGGATGTCTCGGTGCGCCCGGGCGAGATCGTCGGCCTGGCAGGTCTCGGCGGAGCGGGCCGAACGACCTTCCTCTCCGCGGTGTTCGGAGCCCGGCGCTCCAGCAGCTCTCTCCGGCTGGCCGGGAAGCCGCTCACCATCCGCTCGGTGCGGGACGCCACGGCCGCGGGCTTCGGCCTCGTGCCCGAGTCACGGAAGACCGAGGGGCTCATGCTGGGACTCTCCATCGGCCGCAATGCCTCGATCTCCTCGATCGGCGCCCCGCCGTGGCTGATGCCGCACCGCCGGGGCAGGGCTCTCTCCACCCCGGTGCTCGCGGGCCTCGGTGTGAAGTACGCCAGTGTGAACCAGGCCGTCGGGCAGCTGAGTGGCGGCAACCAGCAGAAGGTCGTGCTGGCCAAATGGCTGACCCGCGGCATCCGCGTGCTACTGCTTGACGAACCCACGCGGGGTCTGGACATCGGCGCGAAAGCCGATCTCTACCGCCAGGTGCGCGCCCTCGCCGACAACGGTGCGGCGGTTCTGGTCGCGTCCAGTGAGCTCAGCGAGCTCGTGGCCAATGCCGATCGCATCATCGTGCTGCACGAAGGGCGGAAGGTCGGCGAGTTCGACCCGCGCCTGGCCTCCGAAGAATCCATCACCCACGCAATCATCAGCGGGAAGATCTCATGACAACTGTGAACACACCCCCGGCCGTCGACGTCGACGCCGACAGTTCTGCCTCGGCCTCTGCCTCAGCCGAGAAGGCCGCCGCCTCCCCTTGGAGGCGCCGCGGCTCCAGCTGGCTCGTCAAGGGCAACCTCCTGATCGTCTTCGTGGTCATCGTGGTGATCGCCTCGCTGCTCTCGCCCGACTTCCTGACCGTGCGGAACCTCTCCAACCTGTTGCAGCAGTCGAGCCTCACCGGCATCATCGCGATCGGCATGACCCTGGTCATCCTGACCTCCGGCATCGACCTGTCGGTGGGCAGTACGGCTGCGCTGAGCGGGATGATCGTGGCCATCACCCTCGACGGCTCTGTGCCGATTCCGCTCGCCATTCTGCTCGCGCTCGTGGTCGGCCTTGCCGTGGGGCTCGTGATGGGCGCCATCGCGGCGTGGATCAGGCTGCCTGCCTTCATCGTCACGCTTGCAGGGCTCACGGCCATCCGCGGTGCCGCCTATCTGACCACCGACGGCCGGCCGGTCGGCCAGAACCTGCCCGAGTCGTTCACCCTGATCGGCGGCGGCTACATGGGTTTCATCCCCATCACCGGCCTGATCTTCATCGTGGTCGCCCTTCTCGCGGCGGCGCTGCTGCGCTTCACCACGTTCGGTGAGTACATCTACGCTGTCGGCAGCAACGAGGAGGCTGCGCGCCTCTCCGGTGTGCCGGTGAAGTGGGTGCAGATGGCCGTGTTCGGCATCTCGGGCCTGACCGCTGCCCTGGCGGGCATCCTGCTCACCAGTCGGCTCACCATCGCGCAGCCCACGTCGTTCACCGGGGCCGAACTCGACGGCATCGCAGCGGTGGTTCTCGGCGGTGCAGCCCTCGCTGGCGGGCGCGGCGGTATCGGCGGAACCTTCATTGCCGTGCTGTTGCTCTCCGTTCTGAAGAACCTCTTCAACCTGATGGGTATCGGTTCGTTCTTCCAGATGGTCGCGACCGGGCTCATCCTGCTGCTGGCCCTCATTCTGAACAAGTTCATCGATTCGCGTGCGCGGAACATTTCCTGATGGTTGGAGAACCCATGACAATTGACACTCTGACGGCCGGCGCGCTGGCCCGCAACCTGGTGGGCGGCGACGTCACCGACGCGAACCTGCGCCGCTACCTCGAAGGCATCCCGGGAATCGACGCTGTGGGACTCGAGCAGCGTGCCGCCTCACTCGGAACCCGGTCGATCAAGACCACATCGAAGGCCTGGGCCCTCGACCGCATCATCCAGCTGATCGACCTCACGACGCTCGAAGGCGCCGACACCCCCGGCAAGGTGCGTTCGCTCGTCGCCAAGGCGATGGTTCCGGATGCCTCGGACCCCACCACCCCGCGGGTTGCCGCTGTCTGCGTGTATGGCGACATGGTCGGTGACGCGGTGACTGCGCTCGGCGCCTCGCACGGCGACCCCGACCACGGCGGCATCAGCGTCGCTGCGGTCGCCACCGCGTTCCCGAGCGGTCGTGCCTCGCTCGCCGTGAAGCTGGCCGACACTGCCGACGCCGTCTCGGCGGGTGCAGACGAGATCGACATGGTCATCGACCGGGGCGCGTTCCTCTCCGGCCGCTACGGGTTGGTCTACGACCAGATCGTCGCGGTGAAGGAGGCCTGCCGCCGTGCCGACGGCAGCTTCGCACACCTGAAGGTGATCCTCGAGACCGGCGAGCTGAACACGTACGACAACGTGCGCCGGGCATCCTGGCTCTCGATCCTCGCCGGCGGCGACTTCATCAAGACTTCGACGGGCAAGGTGGCGCCCGCCGCGACCCTGCCCGTGACACTCTCGATGCTCGAGGTCGTGCGCGACTGGCACCGCCTGACCGGCCAGAAGATCGGTGTGAAGCCGGCCGGCGGCATCCGTTCGTCGAAAGACGCGATCAAGTACCTCGTGACCGTCGCCGAGACCGTGGGGGAGGAGTGGCTGACGCCGCACCTGTTCCGGTTCGGGGCGTCGAGCCTGCTGAACGACGTGCTGTTGCAGCGCCAGAAGCTCACGACCGGGCACTACTCCGGCGCCGACTACGTCACCATCGACTGATCTCTCAGACTGATCTTTCCCGACTGATCTTGCAAGGAACCGTACCCATGACATTTCTCGAATACGCACCTGCCCCCGAATCGACGGGCCTGCTGAACCTCAAAGACTCCTACGGGCTCTTCATCGACGGTGAGTTCGTCGAAGCCCGCGGCGAGTCGTTCGCCACCATCTCCCCGGCCACCGAGAAGACCATCGCCCTGATCTCCACGGCATCGGACGAGGATGTGGATGCCGCGGTCGCCGCCGCACGCCGCGCCTACGACTCGACCTGGTCACGCCTGTCGGGGCGGGACCGTGGCAAGTACCTCTTCCGCATCGCGCGGCTCGTGCAGGAGAGGGCCCGCGAGCTCGCCGTCGCCGAATCCCTCGACAACGGCAAACCCATCAAGGAGAGTCGCGACTTCGACATCCCAACGGTCGCGGCCTGGTTCTTCTACTACGCCGGCTGGGCCGACAAACTCGACCACGCCGGCCTCGGAGCCAACCCCTCCTCACTGGGTGTGGCGGCCCAGGTCATCCCGTGGAACTTCCCGCTGATGATGCTGGCGTGGAAGGTCGCGCCGGCGCTCGCCGCCGGCAACACCGTGGTACTGAAGCCCGCGGAGACCACGTCGCTCACCGCGCTGCTGTTCGCGGAGATCCTGCAGCAGGCCGACCTGCCCGCCGGTGTGGTGAACATCGTCACCGGTGCCGGCGCGACCGGCCGCACGCTGGTCAACCACCCCGATGTGAACAAGGTCGCCTTCACCGGTTCGACAGCCGTCGGCCGGGAGATCGCTCGGTCACTCGCCGGAACCTCGAAGAAGATCACCCTCGAGCTCGGTGGCAAGGCGGCGAACATCGTGTTCGACGACGCACCCATCGACCAGGCGATCGAGGGCATCGTCAACGGCATCTTCTTCAACCAGGGCCAGGTCTGCTGCGCGGGGTCGCGCTTGCTGGTGCAGGAGAACATCCACGATGAGGTCGTCGCAAGGCTCAAGGAGCGCCTGTCGACCCTGCGGGTCGGAGATCCGCTCGACAAGAACACCGATGTCGGCGCGATCAACAGTGCGGCGCAGCTCGCCCGTGTCACAGAACTGACGGCGGCCGGCGAGGCTGAGGGCGCTGTGCGCTGGAGCCCTTCGTGCGACTTGCCTTCCGAGGGGTTCTGGTTCGCGCCCACGATCTTCACGAACGTGCAGGCCAGCCACCGCATCGCCCGCGACGAGATCTTCGGGCCGGTGCTGTCGGTGCTGTCGTTCCGCACGCCCGCCGAGGCGATCGCCAAGGCGAACAACACGCCCTACGGACTGTCCGCCGGTATCTGGAGCGACAAGGGCAGCCGCGTGCTGGCCGTCGCCGACAAGCTGCGGGCGGGCGTCGTCTGGGCGAACACCTTCAACAAGTTCGATCCCGCGTCGCCGTTCGGCGGCTACAAGGAGTCGGGCTATGGCCGCGAGGGCGGTCGCCCGGGTCTGGCGGCGTACCTGAAGCCGGCGCCGCTCGGCAGTTCGGCTGCTGCTCCTGCCACCCCTGCTGCCCCGGCCACCCCCGCCGTCACTGCTCCCCGCTCCACCTCCGCCCGGAAGAAGGCCGCCAAATGAGCCACCTTGCTGTACAGAAGACCTACAAGCTCTACATCGGTGGGGCGTTCCCCCGCAGCGAGTCGGGCTACACGACCGAGGTGCTGAGCGCATCCGGAACCTTCCTCGCCAACGCGGCCAAGGCCTCCCGTAAAGACGCCAGGGATGCGGTCGTCGCCGCTCGCTCCGCCGTCTCGAAGTGGTCGGGTGCGACCGCATACAACCGCGGCCAGGTGCTCTACCGCATCGCCGAGGTGCTCGAGGGGCGCCGGGCGCAGTTCGTCGCAGAGATCGTTGCGAGTGAGAACGTGTCGGCCGCCGCCGCCGGCACACAGGTCGACGAGGCGATCGACCGCTGGGTCTGGTACGCGGGCTGGTGCGACAAATACACGCAGGTGAGTGGCAACGCGAACCCGGTCGCCGGGCCCTACTTCAACATCTCGGTGCCCGAGCCCACCGGCGTCGTCGCCGTCGTCGCCCCGCAGGACTCGTCGCTGCTCGGGTTCGTCAGTGCGCTCGCCCCGGCTCTCGTCAGTGGAAACACCGTCGTCATCCTCGCGAGCGAGCGCTTTCCCCTCTCGGCCATCAGTTTCGCCGAGGTGCTTGCGACGAGTGATGTGCCGGGTGGGGTGGTGAACATCCTCACCGGTTCGGCCCGGGATGTCGCGCCCTGGCTGGCCTCCCACGCCGACGTCAACGCGCTCGACCTGGTCGGCGCCAACGCGCTCGACTGGATCTCCCTCGAGATCGCGGCCGCAGACACCCTCAAGCGTGTGCTCCCACCCGAGTCGGGTTCGGATGCCGCGGCCCCCGCCCTCGCCCGCATCCAGGCCTTCACCGAGACGAAGACGGTCTGGCACACCAAGAGCCTGATCTGACAGCCGCGGGCTGCTCGCCCGGGAGGAGCTGAGCCGATCCGCGGCCGTATGCGGGTCACGTTGGCTCAGCTCCTCCCGGGGGGAGCGGCGCGACGCGTCAGCGCGGGCGCCGGCTGCCGACCGGGCCCTCGACGATGGCGGCGAGCTGCGACGTCGAGACCCGCTCCCCGTCAGAGGTTGTGTCGGCGACGGCACCGTGGCCCGCGGCATCCAGAACCGGCTCGTCGTCCTCCGTGCTCATCGTCGCCTCATCGAACGGGAGCTGCCGCGAGAGCACCGCCCGGACGCGCTCGTGGTCGATCTGCTTCGTCCAGGTGCCGATCAGGATGGTCGCCACCGCGTTCCCGGTGAAGTTCGTCAGTGCGCGGGCCTCCGACATGAACCGGTCGATACCGACGATCACGCCGACGCCGTTGACGAGGTCGGGACGGTGCGCCTGGAGGCCGCCGGCGAGGGTGGCGATTCCGGCACCGGACACCCCGGCGGCACCCTTGGAGGCGATCATCATGAACAGCAGCAGCGAGATCTGCTCCCCGATGCTGAGCGGCGTCCCCATGGCGTTGGCGATGAACAGCGACGACATCGTGAGGTAGATCGCGGTCCCGTCGAGGTTGAACGAGTACCCGGTGGGAACCGTGATGCCCACCACCGACTTCGTGACGCCCACGTGCTCCATCTTCGCGATGAGACGCGGCAGCGCGACTTCGCTCGACGACGTCGACACGATCAGCAGGTACTCCCGGCCGAGGTAGCGCATCAGCTGGAAGATGTTGGTGCGTGCCGCGATCCAGAGCAGACCGCCCAGGATGACGACGATGAACAGCGCGCAGGTGATGTAGAAGGCGATCATCAGCGTGCCGAGGCTCACCAGGGCGGCCGCGCCGCTCGAGCCGACGACCGCCGCGATCGCACCGAACGCACCGATCGGCGCAACCCACATGATCATCGACAGGATGCGGAACACCAGCACCTGGATCTGCCCGATCGCGTTCAGGATCGGCTTGCCCTTCGCGCCGAGGTGCTGCAGGGCGAAGCCGACGAGCAGAGCGACGAACAGCACCTGCAGGATGTTGCCCGCAGTGAGCGACGAGAGGAGCGACGTCGGGATGATCCCCAGCACGAACTGCGTGGAATCCGCCGGGGCCAGCGCGGAGGTGTCATAGGTCGCGTTGGCGATGTTCAGCCCGTCGCCGGGGTGGATGACGTTGCCGACGACCAGCCCGATGCCGAGCGCGAACGTCGACATGAGGATGAAGTAGCCGAGCGCCAGCCCGCCGATCTTGCCGACCGTGGCCGCTTTGGCGATGGATCCGACACCGAGCACGATGGTGCAGAAGATGATGGGCGCGATCATCATCTTGATCAGTGCGACGAACCCGTCGCCGAGCGGCTTCAGTCCCTTGGCGAACTCGGGGGCGAGGAGCCCGACCGCGATGCCCGCTGCGACGGCGACGATGACGAACAGGTAGAGGTAGTGTGCGCGGTCGAGGCGCCGTCTGGGGCGGCCGGCAACAGAACCGGAGCCGGAGCCGGGCGTGCGGGCTGTACCGGCGGAGCCGGCCGTGGGGGGCGTCTTTGCCATGAGTGTTCCCTTTCGAATGTCGCCGCACGACGTCGTGAGCGCTCTTCAGTGGGGCAATCCTCCGGCACACCACGAGGGGCTTCGGGGTTCTGTTCATAGTGTTCGCGAGCATCCTCTGCCCGCGGCGTCTACCCTGAGGGTGACCGAACGTTTCGCACCGTCGCGAGAGCAGAACAGGGCAGGTGGGCACGCCGCATGATCGCCTGGATCCGTCGCTGGAGCATCTCCCGGCGACTCTTCGCGCTGCAGTTCGTGTTCATCCTGCTGCTCACGGCGGCGGCGCTGGCCTGGCTCTGGAACGATGCCCGTGGAATCGTCGAGACGAGCGCCACCGACCACAGCCTGTCGGTGGCGACCTCGATCGCCGACAATCCGTTCGTGCTCGAGGCGATCCAGGCGGCGGGTCCGGATGCCGCGGGGTCGGCCGGCAGCGGAATCGCCGGTGCCGATCCGAGCGTTCTGCTCGAGCCGTATGCCGAGAACCTGATGGCCGACACCGCGACCGACTTCATCACGATCATGGCGCCCGACCGCACGCGTTTCACGCACCCGAACGTGGAGGAGATCGGCTGGCCGTTCGTCGGCACCATCGAACCGGCGCTCGAGGGCCGCACCTTCACCGAGACGTACACCGGCACTCTGGGGCCGTCGGTGCGCGCGGTGGTGCCCATCCTGAACCACCAGGGAAGCGTCGTCGCGCTGGTGGCGGCCGGGGTGACGGTGTCGAAGGTGTCGGGTGCTCTGGCCGAGCGGCTGCCGCTCGTGTTCGGATTCGCCGGCCTCACGCTGCTCTTCGGCGCCCTCGCGTCGTGGCTGCTGAGCCGGTACCTGCAGCGGGTGACCTGGGGCCGTGGGCCCGAGGAGATGAGCCGCATGTTCTCGTACTACGAGGGCGTACTGCACTCCGTCCGGGAGGGTCTCGTGCTCGTCGACTCCCGCGGCCGCCTGGTGCTGCACAACGACCGGGCGGCCGAGTTGCTCGGCCTTCCGCCGTCGGGGAGTGTGCCGGTGGCGGTCTCCGAGCTGCAGATTCCGGATGCCCTGCGGAGCCTGCTCGCCGGCGGAGACCGTGCCGTCGACGAGATCTTCGTCACCGAGAACCGGGTGCTGGTGGTGAACCAGGAGCCCGCGGTTGCAGTGGCGCCGGGGCGCGGCACGTCGCGTCGCGTGATGGGCACGGTGACGACCCTCCGGGATCACACCGATCTGCTCCGCATCTCGGGTGAGCTGCAGAACATGCGGACGCTCTCCGACGCGCTTCGCTCGCAGACGCACGAGCACGCGAACCGGCTCCACACGATCGTGGCTCTGATCGAGCTGGGTCGCGGCGAGGAGGCGATCGCGCTGGCCGCCGGGGAACTCGATCGCGGCCAGAACCTCGCCGACCGGCTCATCGAGGCTGTCGAGGAGCCGGTGCTCGCCGCGCTCCTCGTGGGCAAATCGGCCGAGGCCCGGGAGAGAGGGGCGGAGCTCGAGCTGGTGATCGCACCGGAGCTCGGACCGCTGGGAGTGCCCGCCGACGACCTCATCACGATCGTGGGCAACCTCGTCGACAACGCCCTCGACGCGGCGATCGACGGCGGCACGGGGCATCCGCGGGTCGTCGTGGCTGTGAGCGGGGGCCCCTCGGCGGCGGACTCCGCAGAAGAGCTCGTGGTCATCCGCGTCTCCGACAACGGACCGGGCATCGACGACGTCGGCCGCGCCTTCGAGCGGGGCTACTCGTCGAAGGCGGCAGGGCCGCACGGGCGCGGATTCGGCCTGGCGCTGGTGGGCCAGAGCGTGCGGCGCCTGGGCGGCAGCATCGGCGTCGAAGCGGACGGGGGCGCCGTGGTGACGGTTACGCTGCCGCGGGGCGCTCACCGGCCGTCCGCGCGCGAGACGGCGCCCCGATGACTCCCGGTCCCGTCCGGGTGCTCGTGGTGGACGACGAGGAGATCACGGCCAGCGCCCATGCCGCCTACCTCGGCCGAGTCGGCGGGTTCGAGGTGGCGGGCATCGCGCACACCGGGCAGGAGGCCATCCGGCAGCTCCGTGCCGCGGCGGCACGCGGAACCGAGCCTCCGGCCGGGGTGGACCCACGGCATCCCGAACCTCGACCGGCGCCGATCGACCTGATCCTGCTCGACATGAATCTCCCCGACATGTACGGGCTCGACCTCTGTCGCCAGGTGCGCAGCGCGGGGCTCGAGATCGACGTGATCGCCATCACGGCGGTGCGCGAGATGGCGGTGGTGCGGGCATCCGTGTCGCTCGGTATCGTGCAGTACCTGATCAAGCCGTTCGCCTATGCCACGTTCGCCGAGCGGATGCGGAGCTACCTCGATTTTCGGCACACGTTCGACGCCGACCGCCCGCTGGCGACACAGGGCGATGTCGACAGCACCTTCGGGGCCCTCCGTTCGGCGGCACCGGTCTCATACGACAAAGGCCTCTCCGAAGGAACGCTGCAGGTCGTGGTGGCGGCGCTCGCCGCGGCTCCCCGGGCGCTGTCGGCGAGCGAGGTGAGCGAAGCGGCGACCGTGTCGCGGGTCACGGCGCGGCGCTACCTCGAACACTTGGTCGGGTCGGGCGCGGCGGAGAAGACCTCCCGCTACGGAACCCCCGGGCGCCCCGAGGTGGAGTACCGGCTCACGCGGAGCTGATCGGGCCGGGTCGGCCCGCCTGCCGTCGCGCCCGCCCGTTCTACCTCCCCGAGCATCCGGCATCCTCCAGAACCGGTTGCCGCAGGGCAACCTCTCGGTGAATTCCCCGGCCGAATCTGAACAGCTCGTGACCGAGAGGCAGCGGGTTCGTTCACGCTGCTTTCCTCACCCATTCGGGGGACATTCTCCGTCTAACGTGGCTGACGAACTGAACAGCGAAGGTGGTTGCAGATGACGTCGACAGCGACGCGCCCAGCGGCGGGTGAGACGCCCGGGCAGGCGGAGACGGGGCGCGGCGCCCAGCCCGCCGCACAGCCCGGCACCGTGCCTCCCGCGAAGCGGAACGTGCCCGATCCGGCCGAGCGAGCCCGGGCACGAAAGCTCCAGTCTCGGCGCACTCAGGCCCGCAACTGGCTGCTCTTCGTGCTGCTCGCCGGCCCGAACATCGCCCTGCTCATCGCTTTTACGTACAAACCGCTGCTGCAGTCGTTCTACTACTCGACGCTGCAGTGGAACATCGGCTCACAACGCGCCATCGATGTGGGGTTCCGCAACTACACCGACTGGCTGACCGATTCGGCGACCCCGCAGGTGGTCGGGGTGACGGTCATCTTCACCCTCGCCACGGTCGGCGGCGGCATGGTGATCGGTCTCGGGCTCGCTCTGCTGCTCAACCAGAAGCTCAAGCTGCGCGGCCCGGCGCGAACGATCATCGTGGCACCCTACGTGCTCTCGGGCGTCGCCGTCGGCCTGCTCTGGCTGTTCGTCTTCGACCCGAACTTCGGCATCGTCGCAGCTGTTCTCGGTGCGATCGGGCTGCCCTCGCCGGCCTGGTACAACGACCCTCAGTGGGCGCTGGTGATGGTGATCATCGTGCAGCTCTGGAAGAACGTGGGCTACATTGCGCTGATCTACCTGGCGGGGCTGCAAGCAATCCAGGCCGATGTGCTCGAAGCGGCGGCGCTCGACGGCGCGGGCCCGGTGCGAACCTTCCGGCGCATCATCCTGCCCCTGCTCGGCCCGACCTCCTTCTTCCTCAGCGTGACCACGCTGCTCTCTTCGCTGCAGAGTTTCGACATCATCCAGGCGATGACGAAGGGCGGCCCGCTCGAGGGCACCACCACGATGATGTACGAGATCTACCGGGAGGGCTTCGTCGCGGGCCGGGCCGGGTACTCGTCTGCCGTCGCCACCATCCTCTTTGTCGTGCTGCTCATCGTGACACTGGTGCAGCTGCGATTCGTCGAACGAAAGGTGCACTACTCATGATGCGCAGATTCCCGATCGGCGGATACCTCGCCCTGTTGGTCGCCGTCGCCGCGATGGTCCTTCCTCTGGTCTGGATGCTGTTGGCCAGCTTCAAGGGCCAGACGGAGATCTACTCCCTCCCCATCCAGTGGCTGCCGTCGTCGTTCGCGCCGACGAACTACAGCGATGCGCTCGACGTGGTGCCGTTCGGGGCGTTCTTCGTCAACAGCGCCATCACCACGGTCGTCGGGGCCGGCATCAAGATCATCCTGGGGCTGATGACGGCCTACGCCCTGGTGTTCATCGAGGTGCCCTTCAAGAAGGTGTTCTTCGCGATCGTGATCTTCGCACTGCTCGTTCCGCAGCAGATCGTGATCATTCCGAACTACACGCTGGTCGCGAGCCTCGGCTGGCTGAACACCTACCAGGGCATCATCGTGCCCGGCCTGGCGAGTGCGTTCGGCACCTTCCTGTTCCGGCAGCACTTCCTCTCGCTGCCGCCCTCGGTGCTCGAAGCGGCGGCGCTCGACGGCGCGGGTCACCTCCGGCGGCTCTGGGCCTTCGTCGTGCCGATGTCGACCCCGACCATCGCAGCGGTCGCCCTCGTCTCGGTGGTCACCGAGTGGAACGAGTACCTCTGGCCGCTCCTGGTGGTCGACCGCCCGAACATGATGACTCTCCCGATCGGCCTCACGCTGCTGCAGAACACCGACGGCATCACGAACTGGGGTGTGCTGATGGCCGGCACGGTTCTGGTCACCCTGCCGATCCTCATCGTCTTCTTCGTGATGCAGCGAAAGATCGTCGCCGGTCTCACCGCGGGCGCGGTCACCGGTTAGCCCCCCTCGCACCAGCACCCCGCTCACCAGCTCCCCCCTCGCCTTCTCCCCACCCCGCCCTCTGACAGAAAGACAGAACCATGACGCCTCGTTTCGATCTCTCGAATGCCTTCCCCAACGGCGTGACGCGCCGCAATGTACTCGCCTTCGGGGCCGCGCTCTCGGGCACGGCCCTCCTCGCCGCCTGCGCCGGGCCCTCCGTGGGCGGCGATGTCGGTTCTGCCGCCTCCGCCACTCCCGCCCAGGACTGGACGAACGTCAAGCCGGCCTCCTCGATCACCTGGTGGACCAACCACCCCGGCAACTCGATGGCGACGGAGCAGGCCATCATCGACGGCTTCCAGGCGGCGAACCCGGGTATCGTCGTCAACATGGTCACGGCCGGTGCGAACTACGACGAGATCGCGCAGAAGTTCCAGGCGGCATCCGGAACCGACAGCGTGCCCGACCTGGTGGGCGCGAGCGACGTGTGGTGGTTCCGTTACATGATCAACCAGCAGATCATCCCGCTCGACGACCTCGCCGCGCACCTCAACGCGAACACCGACGACTTCAACAGCACCCTCTACGGCGACTACGAGTACAACGGCAGCCACTGGGCGATGCCCTACGCGCGGTCGACGCCGCTGTTCTACTACAACAAGTCGCTCTGGAGCGCAGCCGGCCTTCCCGACCGCGCACCCGCGACCTGGGACGAGTTCGACGAATGGGCCCCGAGGCTCAGCGCCGTGATGAACGGTGCGGCCCCGCTCGGTATCGGCAAGGGCACCTCCTGGGCCGCCTGGTGGTTCTGCAACATCATGTGGGGCAAGGGCGGCGCGTACTCGAGCGACTGGACCATGAAGCTCGATCAGCCCGAGACCCTCGAGGCGGGGGAGTACCTCCGCTCGATGATCAACGAGAAGAAGAGCGCCACGGTGTCGGCGACCGACTCGGCGGCCGACTTCGGGGCGGGCCTCAGCGCCTGCACGGTCGCCTCGACGGGTGCACTCACGGGCATCCTGAAGTCGTCGACCTTCGACGTCGGGACGGGCTTTCTGCCGGCCGGCCCGAAGGGCGCGTTCACGCCGACGGGCGGAACGGGCATGGCGATCCCGGCGGGAAAGACGCCCGAGCAGCAGCTTGCGGCCGGAATGTTCCTCAAGTACCTCACCGATGCCGAGCAGACGGCGACGTTCTCGGCGGCGACCGGCTACATGCCGGTGCGCACCTCGGCGATGGATGGCGCCACGATGAGTGCGATCTACACGCAGAAGCCGCAGTTCCGCACCGCGGTCGACCAGCTGAAGAACGCGCGCTCGCAGGACTGGGCGCGTTCGTTCGTGCCGTCGGGCGACAAGTACCTCACCACCGCGCTCGAGCAGATCATGCTGCAGAACTCCGCCGCAGCCGACGTGTTCCCGAAGGCATCTGCCGACATCACCACCTCGTACGAGCAGAACGTGGTGCCGTACCTGTGAGCCCCCTCGTTGTCGCTCCCCGCATCATCGCCCACCGCGGCGCTTCGTCGGTCGCCCCGGAGAACACCATCGCCTCCTTCGACGCCGCGCTCGCGGCCGGAGCCGACGCCATCGAGGTCGATCTGCAGCTCACAGCCGACGGGGTCGCAGTGGTCATCCACGACGACCGCCTCGACCGCACGACCGATCTGGTCGGCTCGGTGGCCGACACGGATGCTCGCTCCCTTGCCTCGGCCGACGCCGGAAGCTGGTTCGCCCCGGCCTTCGCGGGTACCCGCGTGCCGACCTTCGACAACCTGATCGCCTGGGCCGTCCGGCACCCGGAGACGGGATGGCTGCTGGAGTTCAAGGGCCGCTGGGAGGAGCGTTCGCTCGCGCCGGAGCTGGAGAAGGTGCGCCTTGCCGGGATGGTGCCCCGCACCGTCGTGCAGAGCTTCGACGTCGAGACGGTGCGGGCGCTGGGCGCTACGGCCCCGGATGTGCGGCTCGAGTTGCTCGTTTCGGAGCTGCCGGGGTTGCCCGCCCGACGCGCGTGGATAGGGGCTGCGGAGGCTGCCGCCGTCACGCCGCCCGGCGTGGCCGATGCGGAGGCGGCGGCGGTGGGAGCAGCGGAGGCTGCGGCTGCGGCGACTGCGGAGCTCGTTCGTCTGCTGGGCGAGCTGGGCGCCGCCGGGTGCAATCCGTACGGGCTACTGCTCGTCGAGCATCCGGAGCTCGCCGCCGATCTCCGGGCGGCCGGGTACTCGGTGACGCCCTGGACGCTGGATGAGCCCCGACAGTGGGAGCTCGCCGTGTCGGCGGGTGTCGACGGGATCATCACCAACCGGCCCCAGGACCTCGCGGCCTGGGCGGAGGGTGAGGGGACGGGCACGGGCGCCTGAGCCCGCGCCTGCGTCTGCGCCTGCGTGGACTCCGGGCATCCGGAGCCAGCCCATGACAGGCTGGTGACGTGATGGAACTGTTGATCGCGGGGGTGTGCGCCCTCCTGGGCATCGCCGGCGCTGCCCTGCTCGGGCCCAAGGTGCGGATCGCCTCGCCGCTGGTGCTCGTCGCGCTCGGCATCGCGGTGAGCTTCCTGCCGGTGGTGCCGGCGTTCCAGGTCGAGCCGGAGTTGATCCTGGCGGGCGTGCTCCCGCCGCTGCTCTACTCGGCGTCGGTCTCGATGCCGGCGATGAACTTCCGCCGGGAGTTCGCCGCGATCAGCGGGCTCTCGATCGTGCTGGTGATCGCCTCGTCGGTGGTGCTCGGCCTGTTCTTCGCCTGGGTGATCCCGGGGCTCGACCTCTGGTGGGGCATCGCGCTCGGTGCGATCGTGAGCCCCACGGATGCGGTGGCCACCTCGATCGTCAAGAGATCGCCTGTCTCCTCCCGTGCGGTGGCGATCCTCGAGGGCGAGAGCCTGCTGAACGACGCGACGGCCCTCGTGCTGCTGCGTACAGCCGTCGCGGGAGCGGCCGCCTCCGTCTCCCTCTGGGGCACGATCGGCGAGTTCGCCTTCGCGGTCGCCGTCGCCGCTGCGCTCGGATTCGTGGTGGGCCGCCTGAACCTGTTCGTGCGCGCGCGCATCCAGAACGCGACGGTGGGCACGGTCATCTCGTTCACGGTGCCGTTCCTGGCGTCGATCCCGGCCGAGCTGCTGGGCGCATCCGGTCTCGTCGCCGCCGTCGTGGCCGGCCTCGTGACCGGCCGCCTCGGGCCCCGGGTGCTGTCGCCGCAGAGCCGCCAGTCGGACACCCAGAACTGGAACACGGTCGAGCTGGTGCTCGAGGGCGCCGTCTTCCTCCTGATGGGGCTCGAACTCTCGTCGATCTTCGCGGAGGTGGGCCAGGAGCGGATCGGCGTCGGACCGACACTGCTGATCGCGCTCGGCGCCCTGTTGCTGACGATTCTGGTACGGGCCGCCTATGTCGCACCGCTGTTGCGAGGGCTGAAGAAACGCTCGGAGCGCACGGCGAGCATGAAGCCGCGCCTGACCCGGATGGCATCGGCGCTCGCCGACCCGGCCGCCGCAGCCCAGCGCGCATCGGGGATGATCGAGGCTGCGCGTGCGGGGCAGGGCGCGGAGCGGCTGCGCGCCCTCGGGGCCGGTGCGGTCGGTGCCGACGTTGATGCCGGTGCCGATGCAGACGTTCCGCGGACCCCCGGCATCCCGCAGGCGCCCGGCGCGGGATGGGCGCCGGGCGAGGTCGTGGGCGGGCCCGGCTTCGGGCGGGGTGCGGCCGCACGGAACGGCGGAGCGACCTCCGATCTCGCCCTCCGCGCAGACCTCAGCGACCGCGCCCGGCGACGCATCAAGCGGCGACTGCGGAGGCGCCGCCCACCGACCGTCGCCGACATGACCCGGTTCACCACGCGCATCACCCGCACCCTCGCCGACATCGACTACCTCGTGCAGGCGCCGCTCGGTTGGCGAGACGGCGCGGTCGTCGTCTGGGCCGGCATGCGCGGAGCGGTGACGGTCGCAGCGGCCCAGACCCTTCCGCAGGAGACCCCGAACCGCTCGCTCCTTGTGCTCATCGCGTTCGTCGTCGCTGCCCTGTCGCTGCTGGTCCAGGGCGGAACACTGCCGCTGGTCATCCGGTGGCTGAAGCTCGCACCCCTCGACGCGGACCTCGCTGCGGACGAACGGGCCCGCTTGTTCACGCTGCTCAGCGAGACGACGCTGGATGATCATCCGGAAGCCGTGGACAGCACGACCACCACCTCGGAGGACTCGGACGACGTACCCGACGCAGACCGCACCCCGAAGCAGCAGGCGCTGGCCCTCATCGCGGCGAAGCGAACCGTGCTGCTCGACGCCCGCGACGACGGCACCTTCAACGCCGACACCCTCGACGCGGCCCTCTCGGCCCTGGACGCCGATCAAATAGCCCTCCAACTCCAGCCCCCCACCCCCACCCCCTGACCCCACCCCCCCCCCAACACAAATCGAGTGGGCAGTTTGGGCCCCAACCTTGCGGTTTTGGGGCCCAAACTGCCCACTCGATTGGAAAAGGGGAGGGGAGGGGGGAGGGTCAGGGGGCGGTGAGGGGGAGGAGGATGCCCGCGACCGACGGATCCGTGGCGAGGAAGTTCTGCACGGCCGGGTCCTGGAACGCGGCGACCAGCTTCTTGATGTTGTCGGTGTCCTTGAAGTCCGATCCGATCGTGAGCTGCCCGGCGAACTCGTCGGGCGCCTGCGGGGCGAAGATCTGCTTGGCGATCGGGATGTTCGCCGCCAGGTAGTACTCGGTGTAGCCGACGGCCGCGTCGAGGTCGGGCAGTGAACGGGACTGGGCCGCGAAGTCGAGCAGCGTGAACTTCAGGTTCTTCGGATTGGAGGCGATGTCGTCCTGTGTCGCAGTGCCCTTGCTGGTGCCCGGCTTCAGGGTGATGAGGCCGGCGCTGTCGAGGATCCACAGCCCCTGCGCCTCGTTTGCCGGGTCGGAGTACAGCGAGATCGTTCCGCCGTCGGGAATCTCGGAGACGTCGGTGTACTTGTCGCTCCAGAGCCCGAAGCCCCAGCGGAACACCGGCGTCGCTGCCTCCTCCTTGAAGTCGGGGTTCGACTCGAGCACCTGCCCGAGCCAGAGCTTGTGCTGGTACACAGTTGCAGCGACTTCGCCGTCACTCACCGCGCGGTTGATCGTGTTGCTGTCGCTCAGGCCCTTGAACTGCACGTTGATGCCGTACTTGGGCGCGACGTTCGCGGCGACGAAATTCACAAGTGCCTGCTCCGAGGCGTTGCCTTCCGCGGTGGCCACATAGAGGGTTGCGCCGGCCGTGTCGTTCGCTGAGGCGGTCGGGCTGAGCAGCGGGATGGTGATCGCGGCGGCGACGCCGACGACGACCACTGCGGCACCGGCGACAAAGGGCCAGCGGCGGCGCTTCTTGAGCTCGAATCCGAGCTCGGAGTCGGGGCCGGAGCTGTGTGAGGGTGTTTCGGACATGGGGGTAGTACCTCTCGTGGATGCTGTGAGAAAAGAAGGAGAAAAGGGTGGAGCGCGTACCGGGCCTACGCCGGTGACGTCGCGTTCGCCGCTTCGATGTCGGCGCGCGCGATGCGCCGCGCATACCGCCGCCCGCTGGCCGTGGCCGCGTGCGGCGTGGTCATTCGCACCAGCCGGTCGCCGGTGACCTGAACCAGCGCGACGGTCGCGACGAGGATGATGATCGTCGCTCCCATCACCGTGTTGTCGAACCGCTGGTAGCCGTACGTCACGGCGACGTAGCCGATGCCGCCGGCCCCGATCGTGCCGGCGATGGCCGAGTACTCGATCATCGCGATGGTGTTGATGGTGAGCCCGCCGATCAGCGACGGGATCGCCTCAGCGAGCTGCGCGGTGCGAATGATCTGCAACCGTGACCCGCCCGAGGCCTTCGCCACACGCACCAGCGACGGCGGAACGCTCCGCAACGAGTTCTCGACGATGCGCGTGAAGAACGCGATCCCGGCGATCGACATCGGCACGACGGCGGCCGCGATCCCGATGTTCGTGCCGGTGATGAAGCGCGTGAACGGCACGATCGACGCCATCAGGATCAGGAACGGGAGCGATCGCCCGATGCTGACGATCCAGCTCAGCACCTGGTGGAGCGCCGGGTTCTCGAACAGCCCGCCGGGCGCGAGGTTGTGGATGATCGACCCGAGCGGGATGCCCACCACCACCACGATCGCCATGACGATGCCGACCATGATCAGGGTCTCCCCGAGCGCGGGGAAGACCAGCGCGGGGATGTCCGCGAGCGGCACCTGGTTGTTCGCCAGAACGCTCATGCGGCGACCTCCGCCGGCTCGCGGGCGGCGTTCTCGGCGGCGTCGGGAGCGGCGTCCGGAGCGGCGTTCTCGGCGGCGTCGGAAGCGGCGTCCGGAGCGGCCGACGCGGGGACCGGAGCGAGAACGCCCGGCCGGGCGTCCAGACCCAGCGCCGCGGCCGCAGCAACGACGGCGCTCGCGTCCGACGCCCGCAGCCCGATCGTCGCGTTGCCGACGACCGAACCGTTGATCGTCTCGATCGACGCTCCCAGCAGCGAGACCGGCGTCGACAGGGCGCTGGAGAGCCGCGTGACCCAGTCGGTCGGCACGGCCGACGACGTGTAGCTGACCACCCAGGCCGCCTCGTCGAGGCCGCCTGCCAGCGGCACCCGCACCGGGTTCAGCGCCAGCCCGAGCGGCGACGACGCGTCGCGCAGCAGGTCGACGACCCGCCCCGACTCCACGATGTGGCCGTGGTCGAGCCGCGCGACCGAATCGGCGACCTTAAGCACGGTCTCCATCTCATGAGTGATGAACAGGATCGAGAGCCCGAGGTCGTCGCGCAGCTCCTTCAGCAGCGTCGTGATCGACGTCGTCGATTCGGGGTCGAGCCCCGAGGTGGCCTCGTCGGCGAGCAGGATCGACGGCCGGAGCGCGAGAGCCCGCGCGATCCCGACCCGCTGCCGCTGCCCGCCCGAGAGCTCGTGCGGGTAGTGGTTCGCCCGCGACGACAGCCCGACCCGGTCGAGCAGTTCGGTGACGCGCTTCTTCGACTCCCTGGCGGTCACGCCGAGATACCCGAGTGGCAGGGCGACGTTCTCGGCGGCAGTGCGCCGGCTGAACAGCCCGTCGGACTGGAAGATCGTGCCGATGCGACGGCGCGCGATCCGGAGTTTCTCCTCGGAGAGAGACGACAGGTTCTCGCCGTTCACGACGACCGAGCCGGAGGTGGGCCGCTCCAGGAGGTTGACGCACTGCGCGAGGGTCGACTTGCCGGCCCCGCTCGGCCCGACGACCGCAAAGATCTCGCCCGCCGCAACGCTGAAGTCGAGGTTGTCGAGCACGGTGACCGCCGAGGGTCCCTGCCCGTAGACCTTCGTGAGCTTCTCGAGGGCGATCATCCGGTCACGACCCGACGGAGGCGGGTTGCCCCACCCGGTACTGGGCACCGAGGTGCTCCGACGGCAGGCGGTCACCCCGGCCGTGCAGCTTGTTGCGGAGCGTTCCCTCCACGTAGTCGGTCGGATACGCGCCGCGCGCCTGGAGCTCGGGGATGATGAACTCGACCACGTCCTCGAACGTGCCGGGCGTGATCGCGTAGGCGAGGTTGAACCCGTCGACGTCGGTGTCGGCCACCCACTCCTGCAGGTGGTCGGCCACCTCGGAGGGTGAGCCGACGATGAACGGGCCGAGTCCGCCGATCGCGCCGAGCTTGGCGATGTCGCGCACCTTCCACTCGCTGCCGTCCTCGTTCGCGGCCTGGAAGTTCGCCACGGTCGACTGGATCGCGTTGCTCTTCACATTGCCGATCGGCTCGTCGAGGTCGTACTGCGACAGGTCGATGCCCATCCAGCCCGACATGAAGACCAGGGCGCCCTCTTCGCTGGCATATGACAGGTAGTCCTGGTGCTTGGCGTGCGCCTTCTCGCTGGTCTCGTCGGTGATGATCGTCAGCAGTGTGTAGATCTTCGCCGAGTTCCGGTCGCGGCCGGCCGCTTCGAGCGCGTCGCGGATCCTGCCCACCGTCTCCTTCAGCCCGGCCTTCGTGGAGGCGGCCACGAAGATCGCTTCGGCGTTGCCGGCGGCGAACCGGATGCCACGGGGCGAGGCCCCCGCCTGGTAGATCACGGGCGTGCGCTGCGTCGACGGCTCCGACAGGTGGATGCCCGGAACGGTGTAGTTCTTGCCGTAGTGCCCGATCTCGTGCACCTTGGCCGGGTCGGTGAAGACACCCGTCTCCCGGTTGCGGATGACGGCGTCGTCCTCCCAGGATCCCTCCCACAGCTTGTACAGCACCTCGAGGTACTCATCCGCCACGTCATAGCGGTCGTCGTGTTCGAGCTGGTCGTCGTGCCCCATGTTGCGGGCAGCGCTCGGCAGGTAGCCCGTGACGACGTTCCAGCCGACCCGCCCCTTCGTCAGGTGGTCGAGCGTCGACATGCGACGTGCGAAGGGGTACGGATGCTCGTAGGCCGTGCCGGCTGTGATGCCGAAACCGAGGTTCTCGGTGACCGCAGCCATCGCGCTGACCAGCAGGATCGGGTCGTTGACTGGAACCTGCGCCCCGTGCCGGATCGCGGCTTCGTTCGACCCGCCGTACACGTCATACGTGCCGAGCACGTCGGCGATGAAGATGCCGTCGAACCTGCCGCGCTCGAGCAGCTTCGCGAGCTCCGTCCAGTAGGAGAGCTCCTTGTAGCGCCATGACTGGTCCTGGGGGTGGCGCCACATGCCCGACGACTGGTGGGCGACACAGTTCATGTCGAAGGCATTGAAGCGGATCTGCTTGGTCATAGGGACATCCTGAGCGAAGCCGCGCTGCCGCGCATCCGCCCGCGTTACACGGCGTCACAAACCAGATCCCCCCGAGCGGGCTACGCCTCGATGTCGCCCCGAGCGATCGCGTCGGCGTACTTGCGCACATCCGGGCCCGGCTCGTAGTCGATGAACCGATCCTTGAGGCGCTCGTTGAGGGCGGCGTAGATCTCATCGGACGGCTTTCCCTGCATGCTGCCGTTCAACTCGACGACCGCGTCGCGGAGCACGTTGTCGGCGTCGGTGAGCACTTTGGCGCGGGCTTCGTCGTTCCAGCGGATCTCTGATGCGTTCATGTCTCCGACGCTACCCGGCGGGGCCCGCCGGCGAACCCCCCTTGCGCACAGCCTCCCGACGGTGTGCAACGTCGAATTCGCGTCTGTGGTCTGTGGGCTGGCGGGCTGGCGGTCAGGTGAGTATCTCGGGTGTGGCTGCGACCGTGCGGAGAGCTTGCTCGCGGTTCGTCACTCCGAGTTTCCGGTAGATGGTGCGAGCCTGGGATTTGATCGTGTTCGGAGACAGATGCTCGGTCGTGGCTATCTGCTGGATCGTCTGGTCAGTGACCAGGTGGCGCAGAACGACGCGTTCTCGTGGGCTGAGATTCGGGAGGGACAGCGTTCTCTGCTGCCGGAGCGTCAGGCTGAGAGACGTCACGACGCGGGTGAGTTCAGGGGAGTGGGCCTCGTCGGTGTCGGCGATGAGGGTCTCCAGTTCTGTGCGGGTGAAACGGAGGAGAACCGAATAGAGCTTCTCCTGGAGCACGAGCCTGATGAGGGACCGGAAATGGGCGGCGGCTTCCTTCGGTTGCGCGAGCGCGAGATTCGCGGCGGCGAGGACTGCCAGGCGCTCCGCCGTCACGCGCACATGGACCTGCCGGCCTGTGTTCGTCCCCGCGAGAGCGACGGCCTTCTGGGCACCTCCTCGGCGAAGTTCTGCCCATGCACGAAGGACTGTGGCGTGTGGTTTCAGGTCTCCCGACCAGGTCACCGCGGTGAGGGCCCGCTGGGTTGCGTGCATGTCCCCGCTTGAAAGACTCAGTTCGGCCTCAGCGAGAGCGAGGATCTCCGCGTTCAGTCCGTTGTTCCAGGCGCTCTCGGGATGCGCACCTCTGGTTGAACTGAGCCGAGCCAGCTGGGCCCGGAGGTCACCGTCGACGACGGCGAGGATGGACTCGGTGTACAGGCGGAGAGCCCATGGCTCGGGCGCGATGTCGTCGGACAGTGCCGAGTCGAGCGATGCTCGGGCTTGTTCCGGTTCCAGGGCGGTGGCTGCGAGCAGGGCTTGCCCCAGTTCGCCCATGACTCTCACCGTGTCGGTCTGCGACTCACTGAGGGTCGGCCGACGGGCGAGCCAGTTCTCCGCCCGCTTCCTGTCGCCGGAGAATCCGTAGTTGAAGGCGATCGTCCCTGCGGCTTCGACCGCGATGCGATTGTTACCGAACTGCAGAGCTTCGTCATAGGTCTCTTCGTAGCACCGGGATGCGTCTGAGAGCATCCCACCCAGTTCCAGGGTGATGGCCCACTGCAGTCGGATGTCCGGAAGCACGGGCCAGATCGTTGCGAGTGTCGTGTCGGAAACGTCGCGGATCGTGGCTTGGGCCTCGCGGACGGCTGCGACGGAATCACTGAACCTGCCTGCGAATCGTGCGGCGACGCTCTGGCTTGTCAGTTCAGCCAACACGTCCAACAGTCCGCCGCGATGCGTGGGGCTGTGTTGATATCGGTTCGGACGCACGTTGCCGGCCGCGGGAAGGAAGTTGGCGTAGTCCTTCGCCGCAACGAGCCGGGGGCTTGTTCGGAGAAATCCTTCCGGGACCGCATTCAGGAAGGTGCCGAGGAACTCGAGTCGGTGCTGGGAGAGGGCCGGCCAGTGCACTTCGACGAGTGCGATGGCGTCTTCCCATTCCCTGCCGACCATATGTTCCCGGATGGCGTCTTCCACCGCTTCTGTCCCCATTCCCGCAGCCTATCCAACGCTCATCGTGCCCGAGCCCCAGACTGTATTGCCCGCGGCGGTGAACCGGTTGCCGGAGGTCAGGGCTGAACGGTCGCGGTCGCTTCCCCGACGACGACCCCGGCCGTGGTGTCGGTGAGAGCGAAGGAGATGCTCTGCGGGAAGGCGCTCGGCTTGACCCGGACGAAAGTGCTGATCGTCGCGGTGTTGAGCACCCAACTGTAGACATACTGACCGTTCACGATCGTCGAACCCGTGGACGACAGCGTCGAAGTGTCGAAGGTGATGTTCGTGAGGGGTGCCGTCGAGGACACGACGAACGTCCATCCGGGCTTGTACGACGCATATTCCTGCTCTTCGGTCGCCGCTGTGAACGTGGTCTTCGCGAACCCGGTCGATGTGGCGCTCTTCAGGCTCGGGTTGCTGAACAGCTGCGTCGTGGCCGAGAAGGTGGCATCCGGGTATGTGGCGGGCTGGCCGGGCACCACAACAGGAGCGCTCGCCGCGTGAGCGGGGGCTGCGACGGCAAGGGCGATCACGGGCAGCGACCAAGCCGCGCCGACGGCGACCTGGCGCCTTGTCAGACCCTTCTGGGTCTGGGGGGAGGTGAGAAGTTCGCCGTCGGTAGGGGTGAAGCCCATGAGGAGTGGCCTTTCAGGTCGGAGTTCGTGGTCGCGGAATGAAGGCCCTGAACCGCGCTTCTCGACGCGAGAAGAATCAGCCCCAAGGATTCACATCGTCGGCCCACACTCGCAGTGCAGCTCGACGCCCCCGGCCGGATACCCGATTTTTCACCCCTGCTTTAACCCGGAGGGGCCTGGCGAGCGCAGCCTCGAGCAGGCCGGAGTCCCGTACCGCCGGCGGTGTGCCTCTGCCGGGGGACTGGCGGGGCCCGCTCGGCGCGACGTACGGTTGATCGATGGATGAACGTGGGGAGCTTCCGGCCGAGCGCCGGGAGCACGAGTTCCGGGGCGCTGCCGCCCCGGGCGAGGTGGATGAGCTGTCGCGTGCCGAGCATGTCGAGCAGGCCGTGATCCTGTGCGAACGACGGCTGCTCGATCCGGTCGTGCGGCTCGACCCGGAGGCTGTCGAGGCGCTGCTCGACCCGGAGTTCCGCGAGATCGGGCAGTCGGGGCGGCTCTGGTCGCGCCCGGAGATGGTGGCGGCGCTCGCGACCCTCGACATGTCCTCGACCCTCGATGCGCACGAGTTCTCGGATCCGCGCGTCGAGGCCCTCGCTCCGGAGCTGTACCTGCTCACGTACCTGCTCCGAAGCGGATCCGGCCTCACTCGCCGCTCGTCGATCTGGCGGGAGACCGAGGCCGGTCTCCGGTGCGTCTTCCACCAGGGCACCCGCCTCGCCTGACGTCGCGCGTCCGTTCCCCTTCGGGAGGAGCTCAGCCGACGTGCCGCCCTATTCGGCTGACGTGGGCTGTGTTCCTCCCGAACGGGAAGATGCGGCCTCTGCCTCGACGGCGGGCAGGCTCGAGGCCGGCAGTGCCCGGCCGCCGAACGAACCGCGTACGCGGAGCGCGCCCGCCTCGATCCACGCCGTGGCCGAGGTCACCCGGCCGAGGTACTCGCCGTCGATCTCGAAGTCCTGCGCCTCAGTCACGGCGAACGTGATCGCATTCGCCCGCGCGTGGCGCACCGACGAAGTCGTGACGGGGGCCGATCCGTCGGCTGCGGCGCGCGCAGCGGGCTTCCGGGGCAGATACGCGGTGTTGGTGCGCCAGAACCAGTGGATCGCCCGGGCCCACTCGCCGGCACCGAGGGGGCTCAGCACCACCACGTCGAGCTGGCCGTCGTCGATCAGGGCACCGGGGATCATCCGGATGCCCGCCGGCAGCACGCCCGCATTGCCGAGCACGATCGTGTGGGCCGGGGTCTCGGGCAGTGTCACGCCGTCGAGCGTGTAGCTGAGGTCGAAGCGTCGGTTGCGAACGAAGGAGTCGAGGATCGCGCCGACGTACCCGGTCCAGCCGAGGGTGTCCTTGCCCTTGGGCGAGGTGTTGACCACCATCTGGGCATCGACGCCCATGCCTGCCATGACGGTGAACGCGCGGCTGATCGTCTCGCCGGAGTCGAGCACGGCGTCCACCCGGCCGACGTCCACCGTGCGGACCGTCTCGCTGAACGCTGCCCGCAGCGCCTTCCGGGCGTTCACGAACGGCAGGCCGATCACGCCGAGCGGCAGGCCGAGTGCCCGTGCGAAGAGGTTCGTCGTTCCGGTCGGCAGGATTCCGAGCGGAACCTGCTGGTGGGTGAGGGCCTGGGCGACAGCGCTGACGGTGCCGTCGCCGCCGGCAGCGATCACCACGTCGGGGGAGGACTCCAGCAGGCGGAGTGCGGCATCGTGCCCCGGATCCTCCACCGTGGTGGCGGCCCAGAGCGACGGAGCCCAGCCCTTCTCGGCCTCCACCGCGGCGACCATCGCGCGAAGACGTTTCTCCGTGACCTTCGTCGGGTTGTAGACGATCGCGGCCGTCGGCCCACGCCTTTCGGCGGGCACTCCCCCCGGAGTGGACACGGCCGCGCTCAGCTCACCGGTCAGACCGCGGCGATGCCGTGGCCGTCGAGAGAATCGGCGACGATCGTGAGCCCCTTGAGCCCGGGCATCTTGGCGATGTGGGCGTCGATTGCGTTGATGGCCTTACGACCGTCGATGCCACCGAAGATGTGGCCCATCACGTGCTTGACCTCGGTCTGGTCCATGATGGTCGAACCCACCGGGCCCCAGAACTTGCCGAGCGCGAACCGCGCGAACTTCTGGGCGAGCAGGCTCTTGCCAAGTCGCTCACGGGCCTGGGTCGCGTAGAAGGCCACGTGGCGGGCCTCCTGCATCGCGATGCGCTTCAGTAGCTCGGCGAGCACGGGGTGGCCCTCGATCTCGGCGAGTCGCTTGTAGGCGGCCACGGCCGACCACTCGTTCGCGGCGCCCCAGATCATGTGCACGGCGATGAAGTCCTTGCCGACCAGGTTCGAGAGCACCGACTGCTTCACGGGATCGATGCGATCCTTCCAGCCGAGCTTCAGGCGCTTCGACTTCAGCTCGTCGAACTCGAGCTCGATGTCGTGCATCCGGAGCACATCGGCGAGAGCTTCGCCGTGCCAGAACTCCTCACGGTTCCACATCGTCATGAAGCCGGTCACGTCTTTGTCGCGGTGCGAGGGGGTGACGAGCATGTCGCGCATGTAGCAGACCGTGTGGTATTCGACGTCGGCCATGTACCGGATGACGCGGAGGGTGTCGTCCGGCAGCGGATTCGTGCGGAACGTCTCGAAGTCGAGGTCTTCCCAGGCGACGTTCTTCGACGTCTTCGTGTAGTTGTCGATGTCGAAGGCCATGGGCGCTTGAGGCGGTGCACGTTGCCGGGCGGTGCCTCATCCTCCTGTTTCTGAAAGTGCCAAGTTCTGGCGGTCGGGTTCTACCTATTGTGCGGGGTGAATCTGAAAATTGTAGCCATGCCGGCTGAGCAGCATCGGTTGTGAGACTTCTACTGCCACACTCGGCGTCTGGTCGGGCCGGTCGGTGTCGCTGTGGCCTTCCACATCCGCCGCCAGCCGGCCTCTGGCTGCCCCTCGGTCTCCCGGGGAACGACGACGTCGGCCGGCGACCTCCGTGCGCCGTACCAGCCTCGAGACTCCTCGGCCAGCCCGACCTCGATCGCCTGGGCGATACTCTCGGTCACTGCGGATGATTCGTCGCCGGAGCCCGCTCGGATTGGTCGGGAGAACAGCACCGAGACGCGGGGACGCCCGGGCTCCACCGTGAGGCGCCACGGCGGGAGGGCCCGGAAGGTGCCGAGGAGCGCCACCGGCACGAGCGGCACACCGGTGCGGATGCCGAGAGCGGCTGCCCCGAGGTCGAGCGGAGCGAGCGATCCATCGCCGGTGCGGGTCGTCTCGGCGAACAGCAGCACGCTGGTGCCGCTCTTCAGCAGGGCGGAGAGGCGGCTGGCCGACCGGAGGCTGAGGGCCTGGTCCACGAGGCCCCGGATGCCGCCCCGCGGTTCCACGGCAACCGAGACCAGCCGTGGCACGACGCTTCGGAGGGCATTCCGCACCAGCGCCTCGTCGAGCTCCGACGGGTGGTTCGCCACGAAGATGAACGGCCCGCCCTGCTCCTTCACGTGTTCGAGACCGTGGACGGACGGCGTGACGGCGAGCCGGATCGCGAGCCCGGCCATCAGCTGACCTCGGAGATACTCACCGGTGCACCGTGCACGTAGGTGATCGCCGGGGCGAGCCCGACCGAGCCGGAGGCCATCTCGAGGGCGTCGGCGAGGGTCGAGGCCGACTTGAAGCCGAGGCGCCTGGTCGAGCCGTGGTCGCCGCCCACGAAGATGATCTCGCCGAGGTGGGCGATGGCCGGAGCAGCGGAGTACCAGGCGTGGAACGGGTGCAGCGCATGGTTCGACGAGCTGGTCTGGTAGACGTGCCGGTACCACGGGTCGGCTGCGAACTTCTCCTCGAACTGCTCCGAGATGACGGCCGGATCGGTGCTCTGGGTCAGTACCTCGGCGAAGAAGTCGATGTAGGCGGGGTCGTGGAGCGGGTGGAACCACGGGGTCAGCGGGTGGTAGAAGATCGCGGTTCCGCCGGCCCGCACGACGGGCTCCGCGGTAGCCCCGTTGAAGATCTGGCCGAGTCCGAGGGCTGCCGCCGTGACGGGGTTCAGGCTCGACCCGATGGTTCCCGGGTTCGGGATGCCGAACAGCGCGACATCCGCCGGCCTGTCGAACTGGGCGACCTGCTGCTGGGCCAGGAACGCCTCGGTCAGCGGATGCACGGAGCTGGGTTTTCCCGCGACCACCGAGGTGACCCCGTAGCCGACCCCCGAGACCTGAGCCAGGCCGATCCGGGCGCGGGCGGGAAGGATGCGCGTGGCAGCCTGGAGCCCGGCGGAGAGGGCGCGGTCGGTGAGGCTCCACTCCCGCTCGCGCTTGCTGAGGAAGGCGGAGGCGGGGCCGGTGGGCTCCGGGGTGAGGGTGACGTCGACGGTGAAGACCTGGGCCTTGTCGCCGATGGTGTCGACGAGGTCGTCGAACGCGTCTGTGCTGATTTCAGCTGCCGCTGCCGCCGTGCGTACCGCGAACGAGCCGCGGGCCCGCGCCGTCTTCGCACCGATCAGCTTGGTCGCAACGGCCGCAGCGCCCTCGTTGCCGACCGCCGTGGCGAGGCGCACCGAGATGACGAGGTCGCTCGACGCGACCCGACCGTTGACCTCGATCGGGGTTCCGTCTGCCAGCTCGCCGACCACCTGGAGGTTCTCGTCTTCGGCGTCGTGGCTTCGCACGTGGTCGGGTGCGAACGAGGCGTACACGCGCTCGCCCAGCACGCGCTGCAGGTCGTGCGCGGTGAGGCGGCGCCGGAGCCCTGTCGCCGCGATGAGCTCGACGTCGTCGACGCCGGCTGCCGCCGCCCGTTCGAGCACGAGTTCGATGACGCGCTGCCGCACATCCGGAGCCGTACGGCTCGTGACCGGCTGCGAGAGGTCTTCGAACACGATCGTGACGCGGGAACCACGCTTCAGGAGCGCACGGAGCGGTTCGCTGTCGACGGGGGCGTCGAGTGCACGGCTGATCGCCTCGTCGAGCGAGCGGATGCCCTGCAGCGCCTCGGGCGGGTACAGCACGCTCGCATCGACCGGGAGCCGCTCGAGAAGAACCTTCTCGCCCTGGAACACGACGAGCGGAGGAGTCTGGGCATCGACGCTCAGAACGAAGCCTGGTCTACTCATGGGTGATTTCTTTCGGGCTCGGGCCGAGGGCCGGGGTGGAGGATGCGCTCTGCACGATGTCGCCGCGCAGCAGCTCGCCGACGGTGTCGAATCGGCTGTGGTTGTGGTCGCTCCACTGGTGGATGCGCCAGTGCTTCTGGGTCGCGTGCTGGAACAGTGCGGCGTCGGGGTTGACAGCCTGCGGGTTGCCGACGAGTTCGAGCCAGGCACGGTCGGCGATGCTGTCACCGTACGCGTACGACTTCTTCAGGTCGATGCCCTCACGCTCCCCGTAGAGGCGGAGCCACGCGGCCCGGGCCTCGTCGACGAGCGGGGGCTTCGAGAGGTGGCCCGTCCAGATGCCGTCCTTCGAGTGCATGTGGCTCGACACGACCTCGTCGAACAGGGTGACGAACGGTTCGACGAGCACATCGATGGCCCCGGTGACGAGGATCGTGCGGTGCCCGGCCTCGCGGTGCTTCCGGATCTGGCGCACGGCCTCCGGGCGGATCCGCTGCAGCAGCACGTCGCCGACGGTGTCGTGGATCAGCTGGCGGAGCGCCTGCTCGTCGACACCCTCGTACCGCCGGTAGAACGTGCGGATGAACTCGCCCCGGTCGCGTCGGTCGGCGGCGAGGTACTTCGGGAGCGAGCCGAACAGGTTCGCGAGCTCCTGCGGCCACTTCGCACGATCGAGGCTGGCGAGCCGCACCCAGAGGTACTGCTCGACGATGTTCGAGGCGAGAACGGTGCCCTCGAGGTCGAAGAACGCGGCCGCCTCGGGGTTCTGGGGCAGGGGCTTCTCGACCTGGGCCTTCGCGCGGGGCCGCGAGCTGAAGGTGCGCATCAGCGTCGTGACGGCCGGGAAGTGAACCTCCTGCAGGTAGTTGTCCCAGTCGATCTCGGTGGCGTCGAAGCCGAACGTCTGCCGGGCATCCGGCGGCAGCGTGTCGTTCAGCGCCGCCGTGCGGGAGTCGTCGTAGATGATCTCGGCCTGCGTGTAGTTCTGGTAGAGGTCGCTGTAGGCACGGAGGAGCTCGAGATCGGTCTGCCGGGCGGAGGCCTGCCGCATGAAACTGCGGGTGGTCTGGGTGGAGGGCAGGCGGAGCAGCGTGCGCTGCAGCAGCTTGTTCGCACGCTCACCCGTGCGGAGGCTCCGCGCGATCGCCCGGGCGCCGGGGAAGTCCCAGTAGGGGGTGCGGATGTGGCCGCGCTGCTCGTCGGGGATCGGATTCGCGCGGAAGTACTTCAGCACGTTCTCGTAGATCTCGCGGAAGGTCAGCGGGTTGCGCCCACCGGAGGAGAGGTGGAAGTACTTCGGGTCGGCGGGGGCCGGCGGGTTGGCCGCCACGGCGAGCGTCGCGTTCACGACGATGTCGACCGGGATGATGTCGAGGATGCTGTCGGGCAGTCCCGGGAATTCGGGGACGAGCCCGCGGCCGTAGGCGATGATGAGCGGATCCGCCACCTTGAAGCCGTCGATCCAGCCCGGGAACGGGTGCTTCAGGGCGCTCTCGATGATCGCGGGGCGCACGACGGAGAGCCGGTGGCCGTTGCCGGCCCAGAGCTCCTCGGCGACCCGCTCGCTCATCGATTTCGTGAAGGCGTACACATCCGCCCAGCCGACGCTCTGCGCGCGGGTGCGCCCGTAGTCGACGAGGCGCTTCGTGACCCATTCGGTGCGACCGATCTCGGCCGCGATGGCGACGGCGTGCGGGCCGACCTTGCCGTTGTCGAGCTTCGCGTCGGCGATCATCTTGCGGAGCACCTCGGGGCGCCTCGAGGAGGCCTCGACCGTGGTGCGGGCGGCCAGCGCGGCCGCCATCTCGTCACGCCACTGGATGGTGTGCTTCAGGCTGGCCTCGAGAACCGTGCCCTTGTTGATGCCGCCGACGTACGCGGTCGACACGTGCACGACGTGCGGGTCGCTGCCCGTCGCGAGCAGAGCTTCGTAGAGGCCGACGGCACCGCCGACGTTCGTCTTGAACGCCTCGTCGATGGGCGGGTCGAAGGAGACGGTCGAGGCGCTGTGGATGAGCACGTCGAGGTCCGCAGGAAGGCCCGCCACCGATCCCATGCTCGACTCGATGACGGAGATTCGCTCCGTCATCGCACGGTCGACCTCCTCCTGGCCGACGCGTTCACGCCACTTCGAGAAGACGGGCTTTCGCAGCAGGCTCTTCAGCCGCGCCTGGCCGGTGAGCGAACCCTTCGGCCTGATGAGGAGGGTCATCCGTGTCGTGGGGTAGTCGGCGAGGAGCTTCTCGAGAATGGCCTGGCCCACGAAACCGGTCGCGCCGGTGAGCATGATGTGCTGGCCCTCGAGGGGGGAGAAGGCGCTCACGCGGCTGCCTTCACGCCGTAGCGCCTGGTCGCCCTCGTCATGACCTTCAGCCCGCCCAGGCCCGGAAGTGCATCGACACCCCGGTCGACGCCGAAGACTCCAGCACGCCCCTCGGCGTCACTGAACAGGTACTTCATCATCAATCGGGTCTCCTGGATCGGTTGCTCGTGCGTGCCCGTCGGCACCCACGAGCGCCTGAGCGACGACCGGGTGAGCTTCCGAGCCGATACCGATTCTTCCAGTCTTCGCACGGTTTCGCCTTCGAAGAACTGCAGATGCCGGTCGCGGAGCTTCTGGAAGGCGGCCAGAACCTCGACCAGCGCGGGATTCGGGTCGTTCTTCGACAGCTGGGAGTAGGACACCCGGCTCACCAGCTCGTCGATGTAGCCGCGAGTGACGTGGCCCGCGATGATGTCCTCACCGATCAGGTTCGAGCGGATGGCCGTGACGATCGGCGACACCCTGTCGATGGCCTCCCGGGTGAATCGCACGACACCGGAGCGTGCGCGGTGCGTCACGGGAGCGAAATCCGGGTGCACGGCGATGATGCGGTCGAACGCATCCGCGATCCAGAACTTCTCAAACGCCCACGTCGCGAGGAACGCCGTGAGCCGCGCATCCTTGTGGCTCGGGGTCACCAGCACGTCGCGCATGTGGTGCATCGTGAAGTCCTCGAGGTCGCGCAGGTACGCCAGCGTCTGAAGCGTCTGGTCGGTGAGCGGATGCTCGGCGAACGCCGCCAGCGGCAGGGTCGCCTCGTGGCTGCCCGCCGCGGTGCGGGTGTATTCGCGGATGTCGAAGTCAGAGGTCATGGTGGTCTCCGGTCGGGCAGAGGAAGTGAGTATTCATACAGCGGTGCATCAGTCGTTCGTCGCCATCACGTATCGTGATTGCCATGGTTACGGCAATGGTCACGGGTGGCACCTCGGGTATCGGTGCGGCGTTCGCGCGCGCACTGGCAGACCGGGGTGACAACCTGGTCATCGTCGCACGCGACGAAACACGACTCGCCGAGACCGCCGAGTCGCTGCGCACAGAATACGGCATCGATGTCGAGACGATCTCGGCCGACCTCGGTGAGCGCGCCGATGTGCTGCGCGTGGCCGCCCGTCTCGAAGACACCTCCTCGCCCATCGACATGCTGGTGAACAACGCAGGTTTCGGCGTGCACGCCTCTCTTCTGGCCGTCGACACGACGCCGCACGAGCGCGCGATCGAGGTGATGATCCGCGGCGTGCTCATGCTGGGGGCCGCTGCCGGGCGCACGATGCGTGAGCGCGGGTCGGGAACGATCGTCAACGTGTCGAGCGTGGCCGGCTTCATCACGATGGGGAGCTACTCGGCCGTCAAGGCCTGGGTCGCGTCCTACAGCCAGGGCCTCTCGGTCGAGCTCCGAGGTTCGGGAGTGCAGGTCACGACGCTCTGCCCCGGCTGGGTGAAGACCGAGTTCCACGCCCGGGCGGGCATCCGGGAGTCGTCGATCCCGAACTTCCTCTGGGTCGATGTCGACGAGCTGGTGGCGGCATGCCTGGCCGATGTGCAGAAGGGCAAGGTCATCTCGGTGCCCTCCCGCCGGTTCCAGTTCCTGATGTTCGTGATCAAGCACGCTCCGCGGAGCGGAATCCGCTGGGCGTCGGGAAAGATCTCGTCCAGCCGCAACGACTGACAGGGTGCCGCACGCGTTTCGGTTCCACAGGCGGAGTGGGTACTCTGGGTTGGTGCAGTTCGGCAACAGATACACCTCTAAGGCCCAAGCGGGTGCCCGCTTCGTCGCCCAGCGCCTGCTGCTGAAGCCGGTCATCTGGTCGATGGTGCATGTGACCATCACCGATCGCGCCCTTCTCAAAGACGTCAGGGGCCCGTACATCGTGGTGGCGAACCATTCCAGCCACCTGGATGCGCCCCTCATCCTCGGGTCGATGCCCTCGCGCCTCTCCCGCTACCTCGCGGCCGCTGCTGCGGCGGACTACTTCTTCGACGTGTGGTGGCGGAAAGGCCTCACCGCGCTGTTCTTCAACGCCTTCCCGGTCGACCGCAGCGCGAACGCCCGGTCGACCGGCTTCACGGGCAAGCTCCTGAAGGCTGGAGTGCCGCTGCTCGTCTTCCCCGAGGGCACGCGCTCGAAAGACGGCACGATCGCCCCGTTCAAGGGCGGCGCCGCCGCGCTCTGCCTCAAGGCGGGCATCCCGTGCATCCCGATGGCCCTCGTCGGCGCCACGCAGGCCATGCCGCGCGGCCGCAACTGGCCCGTGCCCGGAAGGCCGCCCGTCCGGGTGCGCTTCGGCCAGCCGCTCATCGCCGCCGAAGGCGAGAACGTCACCGACTTCAACGACCGCATCGAGAAGGTCGTGCGCGAGATGCACGCGGCCGAGTTCGCGCTGTTCCTCGCCGAGACGGGCGCCAACGTCCACAATCACCCCACTGTCGAATCTGCCGATGCAACCGGCGACTCCGACGAGCACCCCCGTGAAGGAGCCGCATGACCGACGTCAAGCACATGAAATGGTGGGGCTGGGGCGTCGAAGGGGTGGGGTTCCACCACGAGGACAAGCCGGGCTTCGCGCCGTTCGTCGTCAACGCCGTCGGCATCGATGTGTGGCGGGAGCCGGTTCCCCCGGTCGCCTTCTCCGAACTCGACGTTCCCGCATCCCAGGCACCCGCAGAGCTCCTCGAAGCCCTCACGACGATCGTCGGGCCCGAGTTCTCGACCGTCGACGATGAAGAGCGCGTCGTGCACACGTACGGCAAGAGCATCCGTGACCTGATCCGTGTGCGTGCCAGCACGTTCGCGCGGGTGCCCGACGTCGTGGTCTACCCGGCAGACGAGAGTGCGGTGCAGCGCATCGTCGACCTCGCGGTGTCGCTCGACGCCGTGGTCATCCCGTTCGGCGGCGGCAGCAACATCGTCGGTTCGCTCGAGCCGATGCCCACCGAGACCCGTACCGTGATCTCGCTGGACATGGGCCGGCTCTCGCGCGTGCTCGACATCGACGAGTACTCCGGGCTCGCGGTCATCCAGGCGGGCGTCCTCGGCCCCGACATGGAGGAGCAGCTGCAGGCCCGTGGCTGGACCATGGGCCACCAGCCCGACAGCTTCACCTACTCCACCCTCGGTGGCTGGATCGCAACCCGCTCATCGGGCATGCAGAGCGACAAATACGGCGACATCGCCGACATCACGAAGGGCCTCCGGGTCGTGCAGCCGGGCAAGCTGCTGGTCGTCCGCCCCATCCCCTCGTCTGCCACAGGCCCGAGCGTGCGGGAGGCCATCCTCGGCAGCGAGGGTCGTCTCGGCATCATCACCGAGGCCACCGTGCAGGTGCACCGCCTGCCCGAGAAGCGCGAGGTCATCGGCTACCTCTTCCGCGACTGGGAGTCCGGCCTCGCCGCCATGCACGACATCAACACCAGCGATGCCGCGCCCTCCATCACCCGGGTCTCGGATGCCCGTGAGACTGCGTTCTCGTTCTCGACCTCGAAGGCCTCGCACGGCATCAGTGGCCAGGTGCAGAAGGCGCTGTTCGCGTTCCTGCAGAAGCGCAGCTGGAACCTCGACGAGGTCTGCCTCTCCTTCATCGGCTACGAGGGTTCGGCCGCCAACGTCGCACACCAGAAGAGCCTGGTCGGCAGCATCGTGAAGAAGCACGGGGCGATCACCCTCGGCAAGGGCCCGGGTACCCTCTACGACCAGAAGAAGTTCGACACGCCCTACCTCCGCGACTTCCTCCTCGACCGCGGTGCGGCGGCGGATGTCTCGGAGACCTCCGCCCCGTGGTCCCGCCTGAAGCCCCTCTACGACAACGTCTTCGCGGCGGCCAACAAGGCCTATGACTCGCTCGGCGAGAGCGGCTGGATCATGTGCCACCTCTCGCACTCGATGCACTCCGGCGCCTGCCTCTACTTCACCTTCGCCTTCACGCACGACGGCGTGGATCCCCTCGCACAGTACGACGTGGTGAAGTCCGCCATCCAGCAGGCCTTCATCGATTCGGGCGGAACGCTCTCGCACCACCACAGCGTCGGTGTCGAACATTCCCAGTGGACGGAGCAGGACATCTCGGTGGCCGGCGCAGACCTCATCCAGGGCATGTTCACGGCCGTGGACCCGGGCAAGAACCTGAACCCGGGGAAGATCCTCCGCCGGGACTGAGCGTCAAAAAAGGGGCCCCAGCTGGGGCCCCTTTTTTGTGTCTGTTCAAGGCCTGAAGGGCCCCTCCGGGGCCATTTCGTGCCTGGCTTCGCTCCGCGGTTACTCGACGCCGCCCAGGACGGGATCCTGCGGGTCGTGGCCCGCGTCCTGGAGATCCTGCGCCTGCTGCTCGTGCAGGTTCTGGCGCTTCAGGATCTCTGCCGTGATGAGGATGGGGCGGTGGTCGGAGAGGCCCTTCGGGAGGGTCTCGACGAGCTGCACATCCATGCCCTTGGAGGTTGCGAAGTCGAAGTGGTAGGCGATCGACTTCGAGTAGTAGTAGGTCGGCCCGTCGCTCAGCGAGAGCGAGAACCCCGCCTTCTCGACCTGCTTGATGAGCCGGCTGCGAAGGAGCGGATAGTTGAAGTCACCGGTCATGACCGTGGGGACGTCGCCCGTCAGTTCGGTCAGATGAACGTGTGCCTGGGCGATCTGCTGTCGGCGGAGGAGATTCGTCGCCGAGAGCGGTGAGGCGTGGAACGAGGCCAGTTGCACATCCTGTCCGGACTGCAGGTCGACGAGTCGCGTGGTGAGCAGGCGTTCGATGCCGGGCAGCAGCACGCGGTCGTGCAGTGCCTTCCGCAGCGTGAAGGCGTGGGAGTCGAGCGCCGTGAAGCGGTCGGGGCGGTAGTAGATCGCGAGCCCGAGTTCGCTCTTGTAGGTGGCCGCGCTCAACTGCAGCTCACCGATCTGCTCGGGCATACGCGTGCCCTCGCCCTCCTGCAGGCACAGGGCATCGACGGGGTGGCGCAGGACCAACTCTTCCAACTCGGCGACGGCTGCATGCCGCCGCAGGTTGTAGCTCATGATCTTCAGGACGAACCACCCAACTCTTGCACCCCTGTCTGTCACCAGTAGTCTAACCAGCTTCGCTGAGGGGCTCGTGCGAACTCTCGCTCGCATACAGCGTGGTATTCGTAGGCGTCTGCGCTGCGGTTTGGTCGCGGGGTTGCGGCTTCCTCGCGGCGTCCTGTAGCTTAGCTGACCAATGCTCACTGTTTGACCTACGACCCGAGGACGCCATGCCCCAGCCCACCCTTTCCGCCTCGCGGCTTCGTCGCCTGATCGCTCTCGGCGGTGCTGCGGTCACCGTCGGCGCGGTCTGCCTGTGCGCTTCAGGGGCCGCTCTCGCGGTGCTTCCGACCCTCGACCAGACGGTGATGACGAGCGTCACGCCCGCGTCGCCGCCCAACGCAGGGGACCACGCTTCTGGTGAGAGCAGCGTGTCGTCCGATGGTCGATTCGTCGCGTTCTCATCTCTGTCAGACGATCTTGTCTCCGTCGGCAACCACGAGAAGTCACAGGTCTACAAGCGAGACCAGCTCACCGGAGTCACCACGCTCGTGAGCGCGGCACTGGCCGGAACGGACTCAGCCAATGCCGATGCGACCGACCCATCGATTTCCGCTGATGGCCGCTTCGTGTCGTTCACCTCCTCAGCCCACAACCTCGCCCTACCACTTGACCTTGCCGACGACCACAAGCAGGTCTTCATCCGCGACACGCTCACCGGCGTGACGCGAAAGGTCAGCCTGACGCCCCGTCAGCTCTCCGGCGGCAACGGTGACTCGGAATGGTCGTCGATCTCGGCAGATGGATCGAGAGTGGCCTTCCAGTCGGCGGCGACGAATATCCTGCCCGGCCTGGCGACGACCGACACCCAGGTCTACGTCGCCCAGAACGCGACCGACCCGGCCATTCAGCTGGGAAGTGCCCGGGACGGTCTGCCCATCACTCTTCCCAACGACGACTCGACCCACCCTTCCCTGTCCGGTGACGGGCAGTCGGTGGCATTCGCCAGTGCAGCGAGTGACATCACCGCGGAGACCGGCAATGGCCAGACTCAGATCTACGTGCACAGTGTGCTGGCCTCGACCACGACGTTGATCACCTACGCCGCAGGTGATCGCACTGAATTCGGTGACGGGTCGTCCGACCATCCGTCGGCCTCCTTCGACGGTTCTCGTGTGGCCTACGACTCGAAAGCGACCAACCTCGTCGGAGTCATTGTCGGTCGGTCGCGACAGGTGTTCCGGTACGACAGTGTTCGGGAGCAGAACATCCTTGTGTCCTTCGATTCGAGCAACAGTGCGGGTGCCACGGGCGACTCGTCTGCACCCTCGATCTCCGCCAGGGGCGATGTCGTTGCGTTCACCTCGATTTCCCAGGGCCTCACGACGATACCGACCTCGGCGAAGACACAGGTCTACACACGGAACATCGATGTCTCGAGGACCCGGGTGGTGAGTGTGCAGCGCGCGAATCCCGCTGCCGGTGGAACGGCTGACTCGAACCAGGCAGCACTTTCGGGCGACGGCAACTATGTCGGGTTCACCTCGCTGGCTCCCGGTCTGTCCGAGACGGCTGGGTCGTTGGATGCGCAGACCTACCTGCGAGCCATAACTGCCGTCACTCCGCCTACGACGACTCCGCCTACGACGACTGCACCGCCGACGCCGACGCCGACCGGTACCGGAACCACGGGTTCGACCGGATCACCGTCGACGACGGGTGCGCCGACCACGGGAACAGGCGGGGGCGCTGGAGGCAGCGACCGGGGTGGCTCAGGCACAGACGGAGGGCAACTCGCGTCGACCGGCCTGAGCCAGGCGCCGATCATCGCTGCGGGGGTGGCCGCTGCGGCGCTCGCGCTTGTCGGTGGGTCGATCCTCCTAGGATCGCGGGCGGCTCGCCGCAAGAAGCAGGCGGCACGCTCGGTGGATCCCGAGTAATACCGCAGGGCGGTGGCAACCGGCCATTGCCGCCCCCATACCCTCAGCTCTCGCGGCCTTCGCTCACTCCCCCCGGGCGTCGGCCGCGAGTCATGGCCGGAGCCGCGGCCACCACCCCCACCCCCCCCAGAGGACGGTCGCGGCTCCACTCCCAACTCCGCTCGCCGACTGCAATCCGCCCGCCCGCCCCGCCGGAGAGTCACCGGCCCCGGCGTACGCTGGGAGGGTGCAGCAGGCAGACAATGGTGGCAGCGGTGAGCTGGACTACCGTTACGAGGTCGAGATCGCGCACCTGCTGGCGTCGCCGCTGCACCGGTACGAGGGGCGGCCGGGCGACGGGCCGCGGCCCGTGCCGACCGGAGCTCCCGATGAGGTGCGGCAGAGCATCCAGCTGCGGGCGCACCTCGGCATTGTCGGCGACCGGCACTTCGGGCATGCGGCGCACCGCAGCGCCTCCGTGACGGTGATGGCCGTCGAATCGGTCGAACACGTCGAACGGGTGCTCGGGCTTGCGGCACCGCTCGATCCGTATGCCACACGACGCAACATCCTGCTCCGAGGAGTCGACGTCGATCTGCTCAAGAAGGCCCGGTTCAGTCTGGACTCCGGCCAGGGTGCAGTCGAGTTCCGCGGGCATCGGCCGGCGAATCCGTGTGCGTGGATGGACGTGATGCTCGCCCTGGGAGCACACCAGGCCCTCCGGGGGCGAGGCGGTGTGCGGTGCGAGCCGGTCAGCAGTGGAACCCTGGCGGTGGGCCGGGCGGTGCTCCGATCATCCATCGCCCTCGAGACCAACGGGTCAGTGCTCTTCTGAGGCCGACAGCAATGGGTTGACAGGTTTGGACGGGAGGCGAAACGTGGGAGAAAGCGCGCGCACGCCCACGCGAGCACACCGTGAAGACACTGCCTACAGGAGGAATCATGACCCGCTGGGGATACACGCTGATGACCGAGCAGAGTGGACCGAAGGAACTGGTGAAGTACGCCGTCGACGCCGAGAACGCCGGCTTCGACTTCGAGGTCTCGAGCGATCACTACTCGCCGTGGCTGGTGTCGCAGGGGCATGCTTCCTACGCCTGGACCGTGCTCGGCGCCGTCGCGCAGGCGACGAACCGGGTCGAACTGGCCACCTACGTCACGTGCCCGACCGTGCGGTACCACCCCGCGATCGTCGCGCAGAAGGCGGCAACCCTGCAGTTGCTCGCCGACGGCCGCTTCATCCTCGGGTTGGGCGCCGGCGAGAACCTCAACGAGCACGTGGTCGGTGAGGGCTGGCCGATGGTGGATGCCCGGCAGGACATGCTCGAAGAGGCTGTGCAGATCATCCGCGAACTCCACAAGGGCGAACTCGTGACCTGGGAGGGGGAGTACTTCCGTGTCGACTCGGCACGCATCTGGGACCTGCCCGACGGCGGGGTTCCGATCGGTCTTGCGGTCTCGGGAGAGAAGTCGATCGCCCGCTTTGCTCCGCTCGGCGACCACCTGATCTCGACGGAGCCCGAGGCCGACCTGATCTCGGGCTGGAGTGCGGCGCGCAGCAGCGACCAGCCGGCCTCACGTTCCATCGGCCAGGTCCCGATCTGCTGGGGCCCCGACAAAGCCGAGGCGATCTCGCTCGCGCACGACCAGTTCCGCTGGTTCGCTGGCGGCTGGTCGGTGAACGCCGATCTGCCGACGACGGCGGGTTTCGCGGGTGCGAGCCAGTTCGTACGCGAGGAGGATGTGGCCGACAGCATCGCCTGCGGCCCCGACCTCGATGAGCTCGCCGAGAGCGTCAGGCCGTTCCTCGAGGCGGGCTACATCGACATCGCACTCGTGCAGGTGGGCGACCAGCGCCAGCAGGAGTTCCTCGACACCGTTGCCGAGCCGCTGCTCGAAAAGCTGCGCGCGCTGTGACGCCGCACCTCCCCGCCGCATCCAGCCGTCGTGAAAGAGGTCCCGGCGGCCGTTGCGTCGAGTCGAGGTCCACCTCCGGCGTGGTCCTCTTCTCCGACGCCACGCAACGCGCGGCGGTCGGTAGGCTCAGCGCATGAGCGAACTGGGCGCACCCACCGTCAGCGACGTCGACCTCACCGGGCAGGCTCTGGTCGGCATGAGCCCGGGCCTTCACGGAGTGCTCGCCGTGCCGGCGGGTGAGGGCCCCTGGCCCGCCGTCGTCATGGTGCATGAAGCGTTCGGGCTCACTGAGGTGATGAAGCGGCAGGTCGAACGGATGGCCGCGGCCGGCTTCCTCGTCCTGATGCCCGACCTCTTCGTCGACGGCGGCCCGCGCAAGTGCCTCCGCGCAACGTTCCGAGCGATCACGAGTGGGCACGGCCGGGTGTGGATCGACGTCGAGGCGGCCCGCTCGTACCTCGTCGGGCGCGAGGACTGCACGGGGCGAGTCGGCGTGCTCGGCTTCTGTATGGGCGGCGGATTCGCTCTCGTGGCGGCAGCCGACCGCGGGTTCGATGTGGCCTCGGTGAACTACGGCCGGCTTCCGCGCGATCTCGACGACGCCCTCATCGGTGCGTGTCCGATCGTCGGCAGTTACGGCGGACGGGACAACACCCTCCGCGGAGCCGCCGCGAAACTCGACGCGGCTCTGGAGGCCCGTGGCATCCCGCACGATGTCACGGAGTACCCGGCTGCGGGCCACTCGTTCCTGAACGATGCCCCCACAGGCCCTGCGGCGCTCCGTCCGCTGATGAAGGCGATCATGGGTGCCGGCCCCGAACCCGAGGCCGCGGCAGATGCCTGGGCCCGCATCGACGCCTTCTTCGGGCTGCACCTCGCGGGTTGAAGCCGCCCGGCCCTTCCGCCGCCGTGTGCCGCGCCCACACGCTGCCGCGCCCACACGCTGCCGCGCCCACACGCTGCCGCGCCCACACGCTGCCGCGCCCACACGCTGCCGCGCCCACACGCTGCCGCGCCCACACGCTGCCGCGCCCACACGCTGCCGCGCCCGGGCCGCTACGCCCCGCCGAACCGCTCGGTCAGGATGCGCGCAGCCGGATGCCCGAACTCGACCAGCCACCCGGAGATACCCTCGACGAAGCTGTTCGGCCCGCAGAGATACGTCGTGGGCGACGAAGCGACCGGCAGGGTGAGCATCGCCAGTTCGTCGCGCATCACGCGGCCGATCGAACGGTCCGCACCCGTCGGCGCCTCCCGGGTGAACGCGTAGTCGACCGTCAGCGATCCGCTCGACGAATCGACGAGCCGCCGGAGCTCCTCGGTGTAGAACGCGAACTGCGGCCCGCGCACCGAGTACAGCAGCCGCATCGGCGCGGGATGCCCGGCCGCTGCATGCGTGCGGAGCATCGACATCAGCGGCACGATCCCCGACCCGCCGGCGATCAGTTGCACGGGTTCGGTCTGCGAGACCTTCCAGACGAAATACCCGCCGACCGGCCCCCGGATCTCGAGGTGGTCTCCGATCTCGAGCCCGCGCACCAGGTAGGGCGAGACCTCACCGTCGTCGAGCTCCTCCACCGAGAACTCCACATTCACCCCCGACTCAGCGAGACCGGAGGGCGCAGCATCCACCTCGCCCGAAGCGATCGAGTACTCCCGCGACGCGCTGTACCCATCGGGCGCCGTCACCCGGATGTCGACGTGCTGCCCGGCGAGGTGCCCCGGCCAGCCGGGAACGTCGAACACCAGGGTGCGCGCCGTCGCCGTCTCATCGTGCGCCGCCACCAGCCGGGCGGCCTGCCACTCAGGAATAGCGTTCCTCTTTCCACGGGTCACCGATGTCGTGGTAGCCGTACTGCTCCCAGAACCCCAGCTCGTGGTGGCTCATCAGGGTGATGCTGTTGACCCACTTCGCGCTCTTCCAGAGGTAGAGGTGCGGGATCAGCAGTCGCGCCGGCCCGCCGTGCTCGGGTGCGAGGTCGGAACCGTCGAACTGGAACGCGATCCACGCCTTGCCGCCGAGCAGGTCTGACGTGCGCACGTTCGTCGTGTACCCGCCGTAGCAGGAGGCCATCGCGAACTCGGGGGTGGTGTCGACGCCCTCCAGCAGGTGATCGAGCGAGACACCCCGCCAGCCCATGCCGAACTGCGACCAGCGCGTCACGCAGTGCAGATCCACCGTGAAGTCGTCGACGGGGTTGCCCATCAGCGTCTCCCAGTTCCACGCCTTGAGCGTTCCGCCCGCGTCGCGCACCGAGAACGCCCAGTCGTCCTTCGCGATCGTCGGCGTGGGGCCCGCGGAGAGAACCGGGAAGTTCGTCACCTCGTACTGCCCCGGGGGCAGGAGCGGGTTCGCATCACGCCGCCTGCCGACAAAGCCTGGAGAGAAAATGCCCATGATCTCTTCCTTTCGCCCGATGATCTTAAACTCAATCTAGCGAACGGGAAGCCCGCGCTGTTCTATCCGGGGGAGGAAGCTCGCATGACGCTCTTCGACTTCGACGCACCGGGCGACGGATTCGAGCCGCCTGAGCCGCCGGTGCCGCGCAGCCGGGCGGCGGTGCTGATCCGCCGCATCGCCCTGATCGTCGTGATAGCGGTGATCATCGGGGTGCCGGTGGGGGCCGTGGCATGGAGTTTCGTGTACCAGCGCGTCGAAGACCAGGTCGAGGTCTGGCAGTACCGCCCGAGCCCGGCGATCAGTGAGATGGCTGCCGAATCCGGCATGAGCGACGAGGGCCGGTTCTATTTCTACGCCAGCGCGCCGACGGTCGAGAACGCTGCCGACTTCCAGAGTGTCTGCGGTTCGTCGAGCGACGATTTCGTGCTGCTCGGGTGCTACACCGGTTCGAGCATCCATGTCTTCGATGTGGCGGATGCCCGGCTGAGCGGCATCCGGGGCGTGACCGCCGCGCACGAGATGCTGCACGCGGTCTACGCGCGGCTGAGCGACTCCGACCGCAGTGATCTCGACGTGCTGCTCGAGCAGCAGTACGAGGCGCACAAAGACGACCCGGACCTCGCCGCCCGCATGCTGAGCTACGCCACAACGGAGCCGGGCCAGCGCGACAACGAGCTGCACTCCATCTTCGGTACGGAGGTTGCCGGTCTCAGCCCTGCTCTCGAAGCCCACTACGCGAAATACTTCACCGATCGCAGCAAGGTCGTCGCGCTGAACGCTTCGTTCGAGGCGGTATTCAACCAGATCCACGACCAGGAGAGCGCGCTCGCCGCCCAGGTCAGCGCTGCCGGTGACGCCATCGACCGCGAGAGTGCGCAGTACTCCGCCGACAGCGACACTCTCAGCCAGGATGTTGCCGACTTCAACAGCAGGGCCTCGGCCGGCGACATCGTGAGCCGTGCCGAATTCGACCGGCAGCGCGCGGCGCTGGAGGGACGCCAAGCCGACCTTGCGACTCGTTACACGGGGATCCAGAACGACATCACGGCGTACAACGCTCTGCGAGACCAGCTCGAGGCACTCAATTCACAGGCCCAGGAGCTCGGGCGAAGCCTCGACAGCACGCTCCAGGTGCCACCGACTCCGCCGCCCGCCCCGGCCCCGGTCGCGGGCGGGTAGGCGCCGACTCACAACCGGATGCCCGGGTCTCAGCTGCCCCGGATCGTCTCGTACGCCGCCAGCGCGCGCTTCCGCGACTCGCCGAGGTCGACGATCGGCTCCGGATACCCGGGCGTTCCCGCCTCGGGCACGTACTGGTTGATGTACTCTCCGCCGCCGTCGAACTTCTTCGCCTGCAGCTCCGGATTGAACACGCGGAAGTAGGGTGCGGCATCCGCTCCCGAACCCGCGACCCACTGCCAGTTCATCGTGTTGCTGGCCGGGTCGGCATCGACCAGGGTGTCCCAGAACCAGGCCTCGCCGAGCCGCCAGTCGAGCAGCAGATTCTTGACGAGGAACGAGGCGGTGACCATCCGGATGCGGTTGTGCATCACCCCGGTCTGCCAGAGCTCCCGCATGCCGGCATCGACGATCGGAATGCCCGTCTGGCCCTGCTGCCAGCGTCCGAGCACCTCGGGATCGGGGTCGTTCCACGGGAACGCGTTGAACGCCGGGCGCATGTTCTCTGTGCCGAGCTTCGGCCAGTGGTAGAGCAGGTGGTAGGCGAACTCGCGCCAGCCGATCTCCCGGAGGAAGGATGCCGCACCGTCGGCCGACGACGCATCCCGCATCCCGTGCCAGACCTGGAACGGGCTCATCTCCCCGTGCCGGAGCCGTGGCGACATTCTGGAGGTCGAATCCTTCGAGGGGAAGTCGCGCTCGCGCTGGTAGTCGCCGAGCCCCTCCTTCTCGAAGGCGCGGAGTTCGGCATGGGCTGCCTTCTCGCCGGGCGTCCACGTGTCGCGGAGTCCGGCGGCCCAGTCGGGCCTGGTCGGCAGGAAGCCCCAGTCGCCGAGCTCCTCACTCGACACAGCCTTCGCTCCGTTCGCGCCGGTCGCACCGGTGACGTGGCCGGCCGAGGGTGCAGGCAGTGGATGCCGCGGGGTGGGCGCGCCGAGGCATGCCCGCCAGAACGGGGTGAACACCTTGTACGGCTGGCCCTGCCCCGTGCGGAGCGTCCACGGTTCGAAGAGCAGGTTGGCCTGGAAGCTCCGTGCCTCGACGCCCGCCTCCTTCAGACTGGTCTTGATCGACGCGTCGAGTTCCCGCTCCGCGAGACCGTAACGGCGGTTCCAGTACACCGCGCCGGCCTTCGTCTCCCGCTGCAGTCCGGCGATGACATCGGCAGCGGGGCCGGAGCGGAGGGTGAGGCTGAGGCCCCGGGCATCCAGTTGATCGGCGAGAGCGGTGAGCGAATGGTGCAGCCACCACTTCGCGGCCCCGCCGTTCGGCCTGATGCCGGGGGAGTCGTCGCTGAAGACATCCGCGTTCGAGTAGTCGGTCTCTTCGTCGAAGACGTAGACGCAGACAATCGGTTCGCCGCGTTCGGCGGCGGCGTGCAGGGCCGGATGATCGCCCACCCGCAGGTCGTCGCGGAACCAGACGATGCTGGGGGAGGCCATCAGGCGCCCGGGGTTTCGACGATGCAGTCGTCGTCGACACCGCTCGCGCCGATGCGGAGCTTGTCGCAGAGCGCCGCCAGCTGGGCGAGTTCGTCGTCGGTGAGCGCCTTGGTCATCTGGCCGGTGATGGAGCGGCCGTGGGTGCGTGCGGCATCACGGTAGACGTCGAAGCCCTTCTCGGTCAGCGCGACGATCGTGCCGCGCCCGTCGGTGGGGTCGACGGATTTGGCGACAAGACCCCGCAGGGCGAGCCGGTCGACCAGCCGCGAGACGCTCGGCTGGGTGAGGAGCGTGCGGGAGTTCAGGTCGCGGATGCGCATCCGCCGTTTCGGCTGGAACGACAGCGTGTACAGCACGTCGTACTCGGTGAAGGAGACCCCTTTGAAGGGAAAATCTTCTGCGAGAGTGCGCATCACCTGCACCTGGGCGCGGAAGAGGGACTCCCACGAGGCGATCGGCGACACCTTTGTCACAAGGGTTCTGTCAGTCATGACTACAGGGTAGTTCGTCGGTGGTGTCGGGCCGGGTGGGTTGCGCGCGTGGGCCGTTAAACGGACAAGAGCCGGTCGTAGAGGCTAACGACCGGCTCTTTCCCTTGCACCAAGAGTGTCCTGCAATCACATTCCGCGCTTCGCTGCCACAGCAAACAACTAACGCTCTTGAACTATATAACGGTTGCGTAACGGAGCGCTAGTTACCCAATCGTTATTTTTCCAAGAGTTTGCCCAGAGGACGTTTCGGCCCCTTCCGATAACATGACGTATGCTCATTTTGATCAAGAGGTTCCTCAGGTCCCTCGCTCTCAGCGCCTGCACGGTCGTCGCGGCAGCAATATTCATCGTCATTCCAGCCTCGAGTTCATCCGCACTCGGCTGCGTGCTCGGACCCAGCCTGGGAGCGGCCGCTGCCAAGGTCGGAATCTCATGCCCCACCGTTGAGGGCGATGGGGGAATTGAAGGAGAGGGTGGCGGCGCGTGGGGGTCGGCGCCCGGAGCGTGCAGGTATGGATGGAGCAACGCCAACCTGCCCGCAGGTCTCTTCGATTACCTGCAGACTCTGCCAAGTAAGACAAATGACTTCATGGTGGGTAGGCAGCACATTAATCAGACTGTGTTCCAGAAGAACGGAAAGTTCGCTGGTCGAATCTCCATCACTTTTCGCGACGACAGCAGCTTCGTCATGACGGTAGATCTCCTCAATCGATCCTGGGGTAGCCACGAGTTTGTCTACTTCGATTGTGCCCAATCTTCGGGCGGCCCGACGTATGAGAATCTCGGCGGGAGTCTCTTCCTCGCTATGCCTGGCTCAACCGATCCTGTCCCTGCGGGTGTTCGAGGCTCGATAGTGGCGCATGGCGCAACATCTTCCCTGCCCGCTAAGAAGTTCCTCCTTCGAGTCGACGTCACGAACGCGGGTACCTCAAACAACTATGCGGAGATTGATCTCGGACTGGCGGGATATTCGATCGACACGATTCCAACTCTTCCCGCGGGTATGAATTGTGTGCCCTTGGAGGGGCTCATTTGCTCCTACAACGGGCTGAACGCCGGACAGACGGTGACGGTCGTGCTGGTGCTGAGTCAAGAAAATGACCTACCTGGCGGCACTCCCGTTGATATTGCAGTGTCCGCTTCGGGATTTCAAAAGGTACATGTCGTTGACGGCGTTGTTGCTCTAAATCGGCCGGTGACAGTCAGCAATCTCTACAGGATCACACCACTTTGAAGTTCGGGTTTCGTGGGGGTGGCGGGTGATCCCGGGCAGCGAGAGTGCACAACCCGAGGACAATCTTCGAGTTGTGCACTCAGTTGCTGCCTGCGAATTGTGCCCTTCATCTAATCCACAGAATCACGCTCATTCAGCAGCTACGCCGCGTCGAGGTACCCGTTCGGGTTCAGAACGTACTTCGTGGCGGCACCGGCGTCGAATTCGGCGTAGCCCCGGGGAGCATCCTCAAGGGTGATCGCCTGCGCGTTCACGTTCTTCGCGATGTGCACCCGGTCGTGCAGGATCGCCTGCATCAGGCCGTGGTTGTACTTCATCACCGGGCACTGGCCCGTCGTGAACGAGAGCGACTTGGCCCAGCCGGTGCCGAGGCTCAGGCTGAGGGAGCCCTTCTTGGCGGCCTCGTCGATTCCGCCCGGGTCTCCGGTCACATACAGTCCGGGGATGCCCAGGGCGCCGCCCGCTGCCGTGATGTCCATGAGCGAGTTGAGCACCGTTGCGGGTGCCTCCGCCGCATCGGCACCGTGGCCCTGGCCTCGCGCCTCGAAGCCGACGGCGTCGATGCCGCAGTCGACCTCCGGGATGCCGAGGATCTGCTCGATCTGGTCGACGATGTCGCCCTGGCTGAGGTCGATCGTCTCGCATCCGAAGCTCCTGGCCTGCTCCAGGCGTCCGGCGTTCATGTCGCCGACGATCACCGCGGCCGCACCGAGAAGCAGAGCGGATGTCGCGGCCGCCAGTCCGACGGGCCCCGCGCCTGCGACGTACACCGTCGAGCCGACGCCCACGCCCGCGGTCACCGCGCCGTGGAAGCCCGTCGGGAAGATGTCGGAGAGCATCGTCAGGTCGAGGATCTTCTCGAGGGCCTGGTCGCGATCCGGGAACTTCAGCAGGTTCCAGTCGGCGTACGGCACCAGCACGAATTCGGCCTGGCCGCCGACCCAGCCGCCCATGTCGACATACCCGTAGGCGCTGCCCGGGCGGTCGGGGTTGACGTTCAGGCAGATGCCGGTCTTCCGCTCCTTGCAGTTGCGACAGCGCCCGCAGGCGATGTTGAACGGCACCGAGACGATGTCGCCGACCTTGATGAACTCGACGCCGGGGCCGACCTCCACCACCTCGCCCGTGATCTCGTGGCCGAGCACGAGGTTGACGGGTGCGGTCGTCCTGCCGCGCACCATGTGCTGGTCGGATCCGCAGATGTTGGTCGCGACGGTGCGGATGATCGCACCGTGCGGAACCTTCCGGCCGATGTTCGCCGGGTTCACGCCCGGCCCGTCCTTCAGCTCGAACGTGGGGTAGTCGATGTCGATGACTTCGACGACTCCGGGTGCCTTGTAGGCGACTGCTCTGTTCTCTGCCACGTGATCCTCCTTGATCAACGGCCCGGTTGGGGCCGGTCTGCCCAGCCTATGGCGGGCACGCCGCGTGCGGTCAGATCACGAATCCGATTGACAGTTTCGCCCCATCCCACTATCGAACGAACAGAGGGAGAAGGGCTAGATCAGGTCGGGGGACGGGGTCGAACTCTGGCGCACCGAGACGTCAGCGTGACGGTCGAAACGGTAGCCGACGCCGCGCACGGTGCGCACGATGTCCTCGTAGTCGCCGAGCTTCGCGCGGAGGCGGCGCACGTGCACGTCGATGGTGCGCTCATTGGGGATGTCGTCGAGATCTTCGTGGCCTGCGCCCCAGAGAGACGAGATGAGTTCGGCGCGCTCGATGGTGCGACCCTCGCGGAGCACCAGGTACTGCAGCAGCTCGAACTCCTTGTAGGTCAGGTTCGCGGCTTCATTGTCGAGTAGCACGCGCTTGCGGGAGAGGTCGACGACCACTCCGTCACGGGCACGATCGGACGGATCGGCTCCGGGCTCGGTGTTCTGGCGGTGCTTGGCGAGTGCGGACGGATCCTGCAGCGCGAGGCGCACGACCTCGACGTCACGACCTCCGGATCCGCGCGGCGCCAGGGCGACGGCGGCGTAGGTCTCGGAGCTCGGGGCGAGCTGGGCGACGAGCGCCCTGATCTGCGAGACGATCGAGCCGAGCGAGGTTCCGTCGGCTTCGGCCTTCTCCTCGTCGAGCCCTACATACACGACGAAGCCGCGGGCCTCGGTGCCGGCGGGCACCGCACGGATGTGGGGGGCCGGGGCAGCGGTCGACAGTGGCGCCGAGTGGATGGCCGGGGTCTCGGCCGGGGCGACGTAGGAGGTGGTGCGGGGGCTGGTCAGGTGTGCAATGGACACGGGGATGTTCCTTCGGGTGATGATGCTGTGCACCGGCGGCCACGAGGGGCCTGGCGAGCGGTGCTGTGAGTCGAGTCGGCAGGAGCCGGAGAACGGATGACGGCGGCGCGGCATCCGGGAGCCGTACGACGGCCACGCCCACAGAGTGCGGGTGCGGTGAGCGTCAGGGCTCGGCGAGGGGTGTTCTCGTCAGCGACACATTCGACAACGCATGGCCGCGCCGCCGGGCATCATCATGCCGGCGTTCCTCAGAGCCTCGAAGGAGGTTGGGGCGGTCGCATTGTCATACATACTCATGAGTAAAGCCGATTATCGGCGCCCATGTCAATTCTTTTGCGCGTATCCGGGCCGAATCGCTGGATGCTGCGGCAGTTCGCCTCAGGGCAGTGGCGAACACTGCGTGCTACACCAGGCCGTAGAGCCGGTCTCCCGCGTCGCCCAGCCCGGGCACGATGTAGCCGTTCTCGTTCAGTCGCTCATCCAGTGCGCCGAGCACCAGCGTGACATCGCGGCCCTCTGTGCGCTTCTCGAGCATCTCCACGCCCTCGGGAGCGGCGAGCAGGCAGATCGCCGTGACGTCGACGGCGCCCCGGTCGAAGAGGAAGTCGATGGCCGCGCTCAGCGACCCGCCCGTGGCGAGCATCGGGTCGAGCACGAAGCACTGCCGGTCGCTGAGGTCGTCGGGCAGCCGCTCGGCATATGTCGTGGGCTGCAGGGTCTCTTCGTTCCGAACCATGCCGAGAAAACCGACCTCGGCCGTGGGCACGAGTTTCACCATGCCTTCGAGCATGCCGAGCCCGGCGCGGAGGATCGGCACGACCAGGGGCCGCGGCTCGCTGAGGGCCACACCGGTGGTGGTCGTCACGGGTGTCTCGATGGTGACCTCGTTGATGCGCACGTTCCGCGTCGCCTCATAGGCCAGCAGCGTGACGAGCTCCTCGGTGAGTGCCCGGAACGTCGCCGACGGCGTGGTCTTGTCGCGCAGCACTGTCAGTTTGTGCGTGATGAGCGGGTGGTCGGCAACGTGTACTCGCATAGGCTCAATCTACAGGTGTGCCGCTGCCGCGGCACCGTCCCGGAACGGCTGGAGGAGCGCACGTGCCCATGCCGCTTCCGCCTGCCTCGCCCGAACACGACGGGTGGATGCTCGAAGCCCTCGCGGAGGCCCGGCAGGCGTTGCGCACGGCTGATGTGCCGGTCGGCGCGGTCGTCGTCGGCGCGAACGGTGAGCTGCTGGCCCGCGGGCACAACGAGCGGGAGCTGCTGAACGATCCGACAGCCCATGCCGAGATCGTCGCGCTGAGGCGGGCGGCCGCACTTCTCGGGGACTGGCAGCTGGCAGGCAGCACGCTCGTCGTGACACTCGAGCCCTGCGTGATGTGCGCCGGAGCCATCCTGGCCGCCCGCGTCGCGCGCGTGGTCTTCGGCGCCTGGGACGACAAGGCCGGGGCTGCCGGATCTGTCTACGACGTGCTGCGCGATCGTCGGCTGAATCATCGTGTCGAAGTGTTCGCCGGGGTTCGCGCCGAGGAGAGCGGCGAACTGCTCAGCGGCTTCTTCCGCGAACATCTTCAGGCATAGGACCACCCGGCACAACTCCCCCGAAGGGGTGCAGGCGTTTGCGAGCTTTTTTCGCCGTCATGTCGCAGAATGAGACCTCCTAGCATTCCTCTCGCGTTTCCTGCGCGGGTTCGTGGCCGATCCGAAACCGGCCGCAGACGGTGAGTTTCTCGTGGACTCGTCCCTCGATGTTCAACGCGTGACCGAGAGGTCGACTGCCAGCGGAGCTGAGCGCGACCTCGCCTCCGCCGAGCCTGCAGTATCCGGTACCCGCCGTGCGCGACTCTGGTTCGGCGGGCATGCGGTGTCGCTCGGCTGGTTCGTTCCGCCGATCGCCCTCGGAACCGCTGTGCATGCCGCGGTGCTGAAAGCCCGAGCCGCTCCGGATGACCTTCCCGCGGCGGTCGCGGCGGCCGGCTTGGCAACAGTGGCCGCCCTGCTTCTCTGGATGCTCGCGCGCCGCCTGAATCTCACTCAGCCGGCTGCCGCCCTTGCGGTCTTCGTCTTCCTCCTGTCACCGCTGGCACTCACCGCGCACACGACGCCGTCGCTCGAGAACGCTGCTGCGCCCGTACTCCTGGCGGGCGTCATCGTCGTCGTCGATCCGCGCAGAACCACGAGGCTCCGGATGATCGTGGGTGCCGTCGTCGCCGCCCTGCTGGCTGTCGTGCTGCTCCTCGAGCTGGCCGCGTCGGGTGCGCCCGCAACGTCGTCGGTGATCGGGAGGTGGTGGGACCTCGATCCCGCGATTCTGATTCTCGGCGCAGGCTGTTCGGTTGTGGCTCTCGCGGTGGCCCGCCTGAGACCGTTCGGTGTGGTCTCGCTCGGGCTGGTCCTTCTTGCCCTCCGCCCCGGAGCGGACACGCCTGTGCCGGCTGCCGCCCTGTGGCTGCCGCTCGCGGCGCTCCTCGTCGCCGCCACCGTGCAGGCCGCGACGCAGGCCGCGTGGGAGGCCGGTTTCACGGCCGTCTGGCTGGAGATCGTGGCCGGAATCTTCCTGGTCGCCGTGGTGGGTGTGTTCATTTTCGCCGCTCCCGCGCTCGCGCCGGGGTATCGCACGCTGCTGGAGGGTTCGCCGGGCGGGCAGCCCGGGCAACCCGGGGCTGTTCCGGCGCCCGCGCAGTCCGAGGTCGCCGGGGATGCCGCGGCCGCTCCGACGCCGCCGGCATCGGCCGGTGCCCCCGCTCCGGGGACGGGCGATCCGACGGCCCCCGCGGCAGAAGCGGGAGGCGGCCAGGCCCTCGCCGGGGCGGAGGCCCTGGCCCGGGCATCCCTCGGCCTGCAGTTGAGCACGAACCCGCAGTTGCAGCTCTCCGCCGAGGCCACTGCTGAGCTGGTCGCCGGCGATGTCGATGTGCGTTCCGTGCTCGCGCTCGCACAGCTTCTTGCTTCCACACCTGTCGCGGTCGCCGATTTCCCGGCGGTCGCCGGCGAGGTCGGCGCCCCGCGTCGGCAGATCACCATTTCCTCGCTCGGCGGCCGGTCGTCGACGGGCAGCACCGCAGTACGGAACGACGTCTCGGCATATTTCGAGAACCTCGCGCCGCCTCTCGGCGGGGCGGAGGTGGCGAGCGCGGGCGACGGAGTGCTCGTGACCTTCCCATTCGGCGAACCGGTCGACCTGTTGCCCGCCGGCCAGGGACCCTGATCGAAGGCCTCCGCTCCCGGAAGGCCGCTCTCCACGCTCTTCGCGCACCCCCCCCCGCCCGCCTCCACCGCGTGGCGGCCCACAGCACTCCCACCTCGGAAGGACCATCCCATGGCATCGCACTCCCGCACCGGCTCCTCGATCGCAGGGAGGCTCCCCGCGGCTGTGGCGGCGGCCACCATCGCTCTGGCCGCCTCCCTTCTCGGGTTCGGCAGCGTCGGAGCTTCGGCCGCGACGACCTCCTCCGCCGCTCTGGCTCCGGCCGCCGGGGCTTCCCCCGCCGCGGTGACGACCGGTTGGCTGCGGCTCGCGCATCTCTCACCCGACACGTCTGCGGTCGACATCCGGCTCTCCGCCCTCGCCGGTGGAACGCTCACGCAGTCGCTCTCCGACATCGGCTACGGAGGGGTGTCGGCCTACATGGCGCTTACTCCCGGCACCTACGTCGTCGCGATGGTTCCGAGCGGAGGCGACTTCACCCAGCCGATCATCCAGACCTCCGTGACCGTGGTCGCCGGCCAGCCGCTGACTGTCGCGGCCTTCGGGAAGAATGCAGATCTCAGGGCCGCCGTCTACCGTGACGATCTGACCACCCCGCCGGCGGGGCAGGCGCGGGTCCGGGTGGTTCAGGCCTCGACGATCGTGCCGACTGTGAGTGTCGCCACGTCGACCGGACGCTCGATCGCGACCGACGTCGCCCAGGGTGTCGCCACCGACTACGCGAGTGTTCCGGGCGGGCCTTGGAAGCTCGATCTCACCGCTGGCGCGGTTCAGTCGACGGCCGATGTCGATCTGGCGCAGGGATCCATCTCCACGCTCTTCGTGCTCGACACTGCCTCGGGGGGGCTGGCGCTGAAGCCGGTGCTGGACTCCTCCAGCGCCGGAGACCTCCCGGTGGGCGGCGTGCAGACGGGTGCAGGCGGCACTGCCCTCGTGCACACGAGTCCCGCCGGTGACAGCAATCGGCGCATCATCGACGTCGGAACGGGTGTTGTCTGCGTGCTGGTTGCCACGGTCGTGATCCTCGTCCGCCGTCGTCGCACTCGGTTGTCCGAGAGCAGCAGCGAGTCGGAAAGGCGCTGATTCGAATGCGCTTCACGATCGGTTCGGCGGCGGTTCGCGGCGTCGCGTCGCTGATGCTCGTCGGCGGTCTGTGGGGCGTCACCGGATGCTCGACCGCTGTATCGCCCGGGGCGCTGCCGGTCGGGGCATCCGGCACCGCCGAACCGGGGACCGCCGCACCGGGGATCGCGTCGCCGGGCGGAACGGCAGACCGCGGCGGCACCGGCAGCGTGCAGAACCCCGACCTCGGCGCTGCACCCGGGCCCGCTGTGGTCGACGGATCTGCGCGGCCCGTCCGTGTGCAGATCGCCTCGATCGGCGTCGATTCGGCCCTGGAATCGCTCGAGAAGGATGGCGGCGGCTCCCTTCTGCCGCCCGTGGACTTCGCCTCAGCGGGCTGGTACAGCGGGGGAGTGGTGCCCGGCGCTGTCGGCCCCGCCGTGATCGCCGGTCACATCGATTCGTCGGTCGGCCCCGCCGTCTTCTCCCGGTTGTCGTCGCTGGCCGCGGGGGATCCCGTGGGAGTCACTCTGTCCGATGGGCGCGTGGCGACCTTCACCGTCGACCGGGTGATCCAGGTCGCCAAGGCCGACTTCCCCACGGCAGAGGTCTACGGGGCCGTCCCGACCGCGCAGCTGCGACTGATCACGTGCGGCGGCGTGTTCGACGACGACTGGGGGCACTACCTCGACAACGTCGTGGTGTTCGCCTCGGAGACGGCGATCAGCACTCAGCCCTGATCGGCATCCAGCCCTGACCGGCACTCAGCCCTGGTCAGCACTCAGCCCTGACCAGCCGGCGACCCCGGGACTCAGTCGACCCGAGGACTCAGTCCGAGGCCCGGATGACGATCGCCTCCGTGGGCGTCGCCGGGTCGACGGGTGCGATGTACACGTCGGGTTCGATGTAGATCACCCGCGCGATCGGCACAGCGGCCCGGATGCGCGCTTCCACCGAGTTGATCGCGCTCGCGACATCCTCGAGCCGCGCGCTGGCCGGCATGGCGACCTTGGTCGCCACCAGGAGTTCCTCCGGCCCGAGGTAGAGGGTCTTCATGTGGATGACGCGCTCCACGTCGTCGCCCGACTCGATGGCTTCGAGGATGGCGCGGGTGTCGACCTCGCCGGCGCCTTCGCCCACCAGCAGGCTCTTGGTCTCCATGCCGAGCACGAGTGCCACGAGGATCAGCAGCACCCCGATGCCGACCGTGCCGATGCCGTCGAAGACCCCGTTGCCGGTGATGATGGCGAGCAGAACACCGACGAAGGCGAGCGCGAGGCCCACCAGCGCAGCGAAGTCCTCGAGCAGCACGACCGGCAGTTCGGGAGCCTTTGCGCGGCGGACGAACTGCACCCAGCTCTGCTTTCCGCGGGTGTGGTTGCTCTCCTTCATCGCGGTGCGGAGCGAGAAGCCCTCGAGCACCATCGCGGCCAGCAGCACGGCGATCGGCAGCCACGGTGTCTCGATCGGGTGCGGATGCCCGATCTTCTCGATCCCCTCGTAGAGCGAGAAGACCCCGCCGACGGAGAACAGGATGATCGACACGACGAAGGCGTAGACATAGCGTTCCCGGCCGTAGCCGAACGGGTGTTCGCTGTCAGCCGCCTTCTTGGCCTTCCGGCCGCCGAGTAGCAGGAGCAGCTGGTTTCCCGAGTCGGCGAGGGAGTGCACGCTCTCGGCGAGCATCGACGACGACCCCGAGAAGACGAAGGCGATGAACTTGATGACCGCGATGCCGATGTTCGCCCCGAGGGCTGCGAAGATCGCCCTGTTGCCGCCGCCTGTGCTCACGTGATGTTCCCTCGTTCGATCGAGCCCTGAGGGCCAAGTTTAGAGCCGACAGGCTCCGCAGGTCAGCGCGGCAGCCGAGCGAACGCGTCGATGTCGGACGCGGTGCCGGAGACGACGATGAAGTCCTCGGCCCCCACCTGGGTGCTCGCACCCGCGTAGACGAACGGTGCGCCGTGAGACTTGACGCCCACCACCGTGATGCCGAACCGGCGACGGAGCCCGAGCTCCTGCAGCGGCCCGCCGCGAGCCACCTCCGGTGGGCGGAGCTTCGCAAGCGAGAGTTCGTCGTCGAACTCGATGAAGTCGAGCACCTGGCCCGACACGAGATGGGCGATCCGGTCGCCCGACTCCGCCTCGGGGTAGATCACGTGATTCGCACCGATCCGCTCCAGGATCGTGCCGTGCGACTTCGACATCGCCTTCGCCCAGATCTGCGAGATGCCGAGGTCAACCAGGTTCGCGGTGATGAGCACGCTGCCCTCGACGGATGATCCGACCGCCATGACCGCCACGTCGAAGTCCTGCCCGCCGATCTGCCGCAGGGCATCCAGATCCGTCGCATCGGCCTGCACGACATGGGTCACGCGCGTCGCCCACTTCTGCACGAGCATCGCGTCGGTGTCGATCACGAGCACCTCGCGCCCGAGCTGTTCGAGCTTGTCGGCGGCGGCAGCACCGAACCTGCCGAGCCCGATGACCAGCACCGGAGCGCCACTGGATCTGTCTCTAGCCAACGATCGGCCTCTCCTCGGGGTTCTGGTAGAGCTGTCGCCGCTGCCTGAGCGCCAGTGCGGCGGCGAACGTCACTGTACCAATGCGTCCCATGAACATCGTGGCCGCCAAGACGTAGACCCCGGCATCCGGAAGCTGTGCGGTGAGCCCTGTCGAGAGGCCGGACGTTCCGAAGGCCGAGATCACGTCGAAGAGCACGTTGTCGAGGGGGGCCTTCGAGATCTGCAGGATGATGATGGCCGAGACGGCGATGGTGCTCGCGCCCCAGAGCACCACGCTCACCGCGAGGCGGAGGATGTCGACGGGGATGCGGCGGCGGAACGCCTGCACCTGGTTGTTGCCGCGCGCCTCGGCGACGGCGGCGAGGAAGAGGATCGCGAGCGTGGTCACCTTGATGCCGCCGGCTGTGGATGCCGAACCTCCGCCGATGAACATCAGCATGTCGGTCACGAGCATGCTCGATCCGTTGAGCTGGTCGATGGGGATCGTCGAGAAACCGCCCGACCGGGTCATCGTCGACAGGAACAGCGACTGGAAGCCCTTGTCGAACCCGTTCATCGGCCCGAAGGTCGCCGGATTCGCGAACTCGAGAGCGAAGTACAGAACGGCGCCGGCGCCCAGCAGGATGACCGAGGTGACGAGCGTCAGCTTGACGTGCAGCGACCACTGGTTGCGGCCAGGCGTGCGGAGCGCCCGCGAGAAGGCGTAGATCACGGGAAAGCCGATGCTGCCGAGGAAGACGCCGATCATGAGGACCGTGAGGAAGTAGTAGTCCGACGCGAACGGTGTGAGCCCCTCGGAGTTCGGGGTGAAGCCCGTGTTGGTGAAGGCCATCGCCGAGTAGTAGAGGCTCTCGAGTGCGGCGGTGCCGACGGGTACGCCGGCGATGAGCAGCCGGGGGAAGAGGAGGAGCGCCAGGCCGCCCTCGATCACCAGCGCGCTCACGGCCACGGTGGCGAGCAGCCCGCCCACCTCGCCGAGCCGCACGGCCTGGCTGGCACCGGCCACGCCCGAGTGGGTACGTGAGGGATCGGCCTCGCCTGCCGCGAGGATGCGCGAACGGAGGCCGAGGCGCCGCGAGACGACGAGGCCGAGGATCGACGCCAGAGTCAGCACTCCGACGGCGCCGATCTGCACACCGATGTAGATGACCACCTCGCCGAAGAACGACCAGTGGGTGGCCATGTCGACGGTGGAGAGACCGGTGACGCAGATCACGGTGACGGCGGTGAAGAGTGAGTCCGCCAGATTCGTCGACGTGCCGGTCGCGCTCGAGATCGGCAACGAGAAGAGGAACGTGAACAGCACGATCAGGAGCAGGAAGACGAGCACCGCGAAGCGTGAGGGTGACCTGCCCGAGAAGTCCTCGATGGCGTCCCTGACCCGCCTCGAACCCGACCGCACACCGTAGCGGGGCGCTCTGACGGGTGCGCCCTGGTCCATGCCCCCCAGCTTGGCACCCGCGTACGGCGGACACAACGCGGCGCGGCGCACTACCCTGTAGCCATGGCCGACATCTTCTCTGTGATAGCTGACCCCACGCGCCGCCACGTGCTCTCGCTGCTGTTGAAGAGATACGTCGCAGCCGACCGCGATGACGAGGGCGACGGCGAGGGCGCCGAACCGTTCGGCGCGATCGGCGTCTCCGAGCTGGTCGCCCAGTTGGAACTGAGCCAGCCGACGGTCTCCAAGCACCTGAAGGTGCTGCGGGATGCCGGGCTCGTGAGCGTTCGCGAGGTCGGGCAGCATCGATACTACGCGCTCGAAGCGTCGCCACTCGAAGAGGTCGAGGACTGGCTGATCCCGTTCCTGAGTGCCGACTTCGACGAGGTCGAGCAGGAGGACGGGTCGGGCGTCGAGGGGAACCTCGCCGATTTGGCCGAGCAGGGCAAGTCGCAGGCGTCGATCGTGGGGGAGCGGGTCGGCCAGTCTGTCGCCACGGCGACCGGTCGTGCCCGCTCGATCTTCGAAGAAGTCACTCGGAGATTTCCGAACATTACAAGAAGTAGCGATTAGTCGCGGGAATCTTTCGTCCGCGCGACATACGCGCTGAGAAAGCACTGTGAGCGCAAAGATTCTGTGCCAGCTCACATCCTTAACACAACGGAAACATAGCTTTCCCTTGTATATGCCGGGAATTTGCTTAGGGTGGACGAACGAGTGCGGGCCTGTCCCGCGCCCAGACACTGTTCGTCTACAGATAGAGGTTCCTACGTGAGTAGTTCCCGGCGACGTATTCCTGCGCCCCATCCCCGTTCATTCTCCAGGCGGGGCGGTGTCGTCGCCGCAGCGGCTGCGCTCGTGCTCGCCGTCGCCGGTGCAGCAGGAAGTGCTGCGGCCTTCACGCCCGCAGCGACATCTGCAGCCGTCTCAGCGCAGACCGACAGGGCTGTCGGCCTCGTTCCCCTCCCGGGTGGTGCGACGAAGCCCTCGACCGACTTCACGGCAGGGCGCTACATCGTCACTCTGACGAACCCCTCGGCGGCCACCTACAGCGGAGGCATCGACGGCTTCGCAGCCACCAAGCCGTCGGCCGGTGACCAGATGAACGCCCGCTCGGCGCCGGTCTCCAGCTACACCGACTTCCTCGCCGGCCGCCAGAAGGATGTCGCAGCGTCTGCGGGAGTCAGCATCGACTATTCGTACACGCTCTCCCTCAACGCGTTCTCGGCGAACCTCACGCCCGAGCAGGCCTCGGCCCTGACCTCGAGCAAGGATGTCGCCCAGGTCACCCATGACGAGATCCAGCACATCACCGCCGCTGAACCCTCCACCACCTACCTCGGCCTCGACGGCGACACGGGCGTCTGGGCGCAGCACGGCGGCGTGGCGGATGCGGGCAAGGGGATCGTCATCGGCGACCTCGATACCGGCATCGCCCCCGAGAACCCCTCCTTCTCAGGCGACCAGCTCGGCACCACGCCGGGCGACGCGCCGTACCTGACCGACGAGGTCGACCCGGCGCACAACGACACGGACATCCGTTTCAACAAGGCAGACGGCAGCACCTTCTACGGCGCCTGTGTCACCGGTGAGCAGTTCGACGCGAGCGACTGCACGACCAAGATCGTCGGGGCGCGCTACTACCTCGACGGTTTCGGAAAGGCCAACATCGGCACCGCAGCCACCGGCGAGTACGTCTCCCCGCGTGACGGCGACGGCCATGGTTCGCACACCGCCAGCACCGCGGGTGGCAACAACGCCACCGATGCGACCATCGCCGGCAACAGCTTCGGTAACATCAGCGGTGTCGCCCCGGCGGCGAAGATCGCGGTCTACAAGGTCTGCTGGTCGGGCCCCGACCCCGTCGGAACGGCAGACGACGGATGCTCGACGGCCGACATGCTCGCCGCGATCGACCAGGCAGTGCTCGACGGCGTCGACGTGCTGAACTTCTCTATCGGCGGCAGCTCCGCACAGACGACCGTGTCGCTGACCGACCAGGCGTTCCTCGGAGCGGCCTCGGCCGGTATCTTCGTCGCAGCCTCCGCGGGCAACTCCGGCCCCGGGGCCTCCACCCTGGACAACGCCTCGCCGTGGTACACCACGGTGGCGGCATCCACGATCCCGAGCTACGAAGCCACCGCCACCCTCGGCGACGGCAGCAAGTACGCCGGCGGATCGATCACCGTGCAGCCGGGTGACGAGGCTCCCGTCGAGGGCGACCTCGTTCGTGCCGACCTCGTGAAGGCCGACACCGCCAGTGTCGCCGACGCACTGCTCTGCGCGCCGAAATCGCTCGACCCCACAAAGGTCGACGGCAAGATCGTCTTCTGCCAGCGGGGGGTCTACGACCGCACGGCCAAGTCGGCCGAGGTGAAGCGCGCCGGTGGTATCGGCATGCTGCTGGTGAACAAGACCGGCTCCTCGATCGACCTCGACGAGCACTCCGTGCCCACCGTGCACCTCGACGCTCCGGCGTGGGATGCGACCTACGCCTACGCAGCGAAGGCCGGCGCGACCGTCACGTTCACCAAGGGCAACACGGCAGGCGCCTCGCCCGCCGTTCCCGTTCTGGCCGGATTCTCCAGCCACGGACCCGTTGTCGCGGACGGCAGCGACATCCTGAAGCCGGACATCACGGCCCCGGGTGTGGCGATCCTCGCCGCCGCTGCGAACGCCGAAGGTGCGTCGCCGACGTGGGAGTTCCTCTCCGGAACCTCCATGGCCGCCCCGCACATCGCCGGTCTGGCCGCGCTCTACCTCGGTGTGCATCCGAAGGCCTCGGTGTCGGAGATCAAGAGTGCGATGATGACCACCGCGACCGACACTGTCTCGTCTGACGGAAAGCCCGTCGAAGACGTCTTCGGCCAGGGTGCCGGTGAGGTGACCCCGACGAAGTACTTCAACCCGGGTCTGCTCTACCTGAACGGCGTCGACGACTGGTACTCCTACCTCGAGGGCATCGGCTACGACGTCGGACGCACCCCGAAGCCGATCGATGCGAGCGACCTGAACCTGGCGTCGATCGCGATCGGTTCGCTGACCGGAACCCAGACGGTGACCCGCACGGTCACGTCGACAGAGGCGGGTACCTTCACCGCTCTGCCCGTCACGGTTCCCGGCATCGACACTGTCGTGACCCCGTCGACGCTCTCCTTCTCGGCTGCTGGCGAGTCGAAGACTTACACGGTGTCGTTCACCCGCACGGATGCCCCACTGAACGAGTTCACGACCGGGTACCTCACCTGGGCGAACGGTGACCAGACGGTTCGCAGCCCCATCGCGCTGCAGCCCGTTCCGATCGCCGCGCCCTACGAGGTCGACGGAACCGGCACCACCGGTTCGGTGGATGTCTCGGTGACGCCCGGCTCCGACGGCGCCATCCCGCTCGTGGTCGAAGGACTGGCGAAGGCCGACCTGCTGGTCGCCGACAACCAGGACCCGGCCATCCCGCTCGACGGTCACTCGGCGGTCACGCCGCTGAAGGGCACGGCGACGTTCGCGGTCACCATTCCGGCAGGTCTCACCGAGGCACGCTTCGACCTGAAGTCGATCACGACGGCAGAAGAAGGTGCTGACCTCGACCTGACCGTCGACCAGCTCGACGCCGACGGTACGGTCATCGCGACCTACAGCTCGGCGACAGGGGCGGCCGACGAACGTGTCGACATTCCGGCCCCTGAGGCGGGAAAGTATGCCGTGCGCGCCGATGTGTTCGCCCTGCCGACAGGCCAGGCCGATGCAGCGATGGACCTCAACGCGTTCTACGTCACACCGGACAGCGGAGACGGGGCCTTCACCGCGCCGGCGACCGTCGAAGGAGTGCAGGGCACGCCGGTCACCTACACCGCATCGTGGACGGGTCTCGACTACTCCTCGAAGTACCTCGGGCTTGTCGCCTACGGTGACTCGGGAGTCTCGACCTTCGTCGGAGTGAGCACGGAGGCAGCGCCCACACCGACGCCGACTCCCACGGCGACGCCCACCTCGACGGCTGTTCCGCTGCCGACCGGTGGCCCGGGAACGCCCACCGCGACCCCGGTTCCGGGTGACGGCGGCGGAGACCCCAGTGGTGGCCTCGCCAGCACCGGTCTCAGCACCATCGTGCCGATCGGACTGGCGGGCATCCTGTTGCTCGCCGGCATCGCAGCCCTCGTTGTGCGCCACCAGCGCCGCGTCGGCCGGGCGGACAGCAGCGACGAGTAGCAGTCGCAGATGATCGGGGCCGGGTTCTGCATCGCAAGGTGCGGGGCCCGGCCCTCCTCCCGTGTACCAGCGCTTTACAGCGGTTCACACCAGCCCCTAGAGTTCACTCAGGCAACATCCACCTTCTTCTCTCCCGCACGGCTCTGTGAAAGGCGTACGCAATGCCGAACGATCTGGCTGACGTGCGTTTTCTCACCGTCGCCGAAGTGGCCGACATGATGCGTGTCTCGAAGATGACCGTCTACCGGCTGGTGCACTCGGGTGAGCTGCCGGCCATCCGGTTCGGGCGCTCCTTCCGGGTGCCGGAGACGGCCGTCGCCGAGGTGCTCGCGCGGCCCGCTTCCTCCCTGCCCCCGGCCGCGGAGAATCAGCAGGCGCGGTAGTGCGCTAGACTGCTGCGAGGCAATTTTTCCTTCTCGGTTGCGCGCGGCAGCATGTTCTCGCCGGTGTGGCCACTCCCCAATCTTGTGAGGTACATGTGGGCTCCGTAATTAAGAAGCGTCGTAAGCGCATGGCGAAGAAGAAGCACCGCAAGCTGCTTCGTAAGACGCGCCACCAGCGACGCAACAAGAAGTAGCTCCTACTTCAGCCAATCAGCGTCAGAACCGTCTCCTCTCAGGATGATCCGGTCTGGCGCTTTTTGTGTCGGTGCGTGCCCGGTGCGGGGTTGCGGCGTTGCGGGCTCCGCGTACGCTGCCTGCGCTTCCTGGTCAGGTCAATCACCGGCCAGCCCCGGGTGGATGCCTCGACGCGGAGGCGGTCGTCAGGGTTGACGGCCACCGGATGCCCGACCATCCCGAGCAGAGGCAGGTCGTTCGCGGAGTCGGAGTAGGCCCAGCAGTCCTCGAGATCGACCCCGTTCTCTGCGGCGAGGCTCCGTGCGGCCTCCGCCTTGGCGCCGCCGTGCAGCATCTCGCCGTCGAGCCGGCCCGTGAAGACCCCGTCGGCCGCCTCGAAGCGCGTGCCGAGCGCTCCGGTGAGGCCGAGCCTGCGGGCGATGACCTGCGCGACGATCTCGCCGGTGGCCGAGACCAGCCAGACTTGGTCCCCCTGCTCGAGGTGCTCGTGCGCCTTCGCGACGACGTCGGGCCAGAGCCGGGCGGCGATCTGGCGGTCGTAGACGTCTTCGCCGAGCCGCAGCAGCTCGTCTTCGGTGTGCCCCGACAGCATCTGCAGGGTGCGGGTCTTCATGCTCTCGGTGTGGCGCATGTTCTCGCCGACCGAGATGAAGCGTGCCTGTTGCCAGGCGAAGGTCGCGACATCCCGCACGTTGAGCAGGCGCAGGCGCCAGGCGCCGAACCCGACGAAGTACACGGTGGCACCGCGCACGAGGGTGTTGTCGATGTCGAAGAACGCGATGGCGGGGCGTCTGTCGGCGGGAAGCATGGCGCCATGCTAGCGAGTCCGGGTTACAGGCGGTCGCCCGGGGTGCGCCGCGATCTGCCGCGCTAGAGTGAAATCGTGGCCCGAACCGAACTCACCCTCGTCTCGAAGCCGGGGTGCCACCTCTGCGACGATGCGCGGTCCGTGATCGAAACTGTGGTCGAAGGTCTTGCGCGGCGCGAACCGTCCGTGGTGGTCGACGTGCACGAAGTGTCGATCTTCGACGACCAGGCGCTCTACGACGAGCACGTCGAAGACATTCCGGTCGTGCTGATCGACGGCCGGGTCCACACCTTCTGGCGCGTCGACCCGGCGCGTCTCACCTCGGCACTCCTGGGAGCCTCATGATCCGTCACATCGTCACGTTCACCCTCGCCGATCCCTCGCCCGAGAAGCGCGCGGAACAGGCGTCGTTCGTCGCCAGCCAGTTGCGCTCGCTGGTGGGGGTCGTTTCCGAGATCATCGCGCTCGACGTGGTGACCGACGTGCACGCGACGCCGGGCAATGCCCACGTCGCCCTGATCTCGGACTACGAAGACCAGGCGGCGTTGGAGCGGTACCAGGTGCATCCTGACCACGTGCGGGTGTCGTCGTCGATCAAGCCGCTCTTCTCGGGGCGGGCTGCCATCGACTTCGAGGTCTGAGCGAGGCTGGTTCCTTTCGTGGGCTGAGCCGCCCGCTGCCCTGCGGAGGCTGTCTTCTCGTCCACAGGCGCTTCCGACGAGAGTTTCTCCACAGTTCAGGGCCCGGCCCGGTATCGGAGGCCGGGCAGCTCTACCGTTGCCGCATGACAACGCCTCGTGAATCGCTCTGGACAGTCGCTCCAGAAGACCGGCCGCGCGAAAGACTCGCCCGGTTGGGCCCGGGTGGTCTGAGTGACGCCGAGCTCGTTGCGCTCGTTCTCGGTTCCGGGATGCCCGGGGTGAACGTTCTCGACAGTGCCGGGTCGCTCCTTCGTCAGACGGGCGGTGTCACCGAACTGATGAGCATGACCGTGAGCGAACTGCGGTCGCTGGCGGGCGTCGGCGTGGCCACCGCGGGGCGGATCGTCGCCGTGGCCGAGCTCTGGCGCCGCGCGAACGACCCGCCGCCGGGTGACGTGCTCGAGACGCCCCAGCATGTGGTGCGCGCGGTGCGGGCGTTCCTCGCGGCGGAACGCGCGGGGCCGGTCAACGGCGGCGCCGCGCCTGCGCTCGTGGTTGTGGTGGCCGACAGCGAACTCCGGCTGCGACAGGTGGTGCCGCTCGTCGGCGCGCTGGTGCCGGTCTCCGCTCCGGCATCCGCATCCGCACCCATGACCATGCACGCGCTCGTCGCGGCGACCCTGCACGAGGTGCTGTACCGCGGGGGTTCGGCATTCGCGCTGGCTCTCGTTCCCGGCGAGCATCCAGAGCCGACCGACGAGCTCCGCGCCATCCGCGACGTGCTGAAGCTTGCGTCGACGACCGTGGGACTGCGCTGTCTGTCGACCGTCGTCGTGGCCGAAGACGACTGGGCGCCCCTCGCGTGACCAGCCCCGAGCGCCCCGAGCGCGTGAGGCGGCTAGGGAGTGAGGCGCGTCGGGCCGCGGAAGAGGTACGTGACCTCGCGGAGGTTCCCCTGGTCGAGCATCAGCATCAGCACACGGGCGAGGCCCATGCCGAAACCGCCGTGCGGCGGCACGCCGTGGCGGAAGAAGTCGAGGTAGTAGTCGAGTTCCCGCGGGTCGAGCCCCTTCTGGGCAGCCTGGGCCTCGAGGATGTCGACGCGGTGCTCGCGCTGCGCTCCGGTGGTGATCTCCGTGCCGCGGAAGATGAGGTCGTAGCTCTTCGTGAGAGCCGGATCCTCGTCGCTGTGCATGTGGTAGAACGGCCTGATGCTCGTCGGGTACTCGGTGAGGAAGACGAACTGGTGCCCGAAGGTCTCCTCGACGTGGGCCGCGATCTGGCGCTCGCCCTCGGGGTCGAGGTCGTCGTCTGCGCGGTCGATGACGTGACCGCGGGCGGCGACGATCTGCTTCGCCTCGAGCAGCGGGATGCGCGGGAACGGGATGCTCGGCACGACGATGTCGATGCCGAAGAGTTCCGAGATCTCAGCCCCGTGCTTCGCTTTGACGGCACTGAATCCTGCGACGAGCAGTTCCTCCTGCATCGCCATGACGTCTTCGTGACTGTCGATCCAGCTGATCTCCGCGTCGACACCGGTGTACTCGGTGGCGTGACGCGAGGTGAACGACGGATCTGCGCGGAAGACCGGGCCGATGTCGAAGATCTTGCCGAACCCGGCCGACTGGGCCATCTGCTTGAAGAATTGCGGACTCTGCGCGAGGTAGGCAGTGGTGTCGAAGTAGTCGAGCTTGAAGAGCTCGGCATTCGACTCCGACGGGCTCGCCATCAGCTTGGGGGTGTGGATCTCGACGTAGTCGCGGTCGATCCAGTAGGTACGGAACGCGTGTTCCAGCGTCGTCTGGATGCGGAAGATGAGAGCGTTCCGCGGAACCCGCAGGTCGAGGAAGCGCCAGTCCATCCGCTTGTCGATCCCGCTGTCGGCGGCGATGGGCGTGGCCGGGTCGGCCAGAGCGGAGACCGTGAGCGAAGCCAGCTTCACCTCGAGGCCACCGAGCTTGACCCGTTCGTCGTGCTTCAGCTCACCGGTCGCCGTGACGAACGAGCCCTGGGTCAAAGACGAGATCGTCGTGGCCGGCTCGTCGGCGACCACGACGCCGTCAGCATCCGACGTGCGAGGGTTCACCAGTTGCACGGCGCCGGACTCGTCGCGGAGAACGACGAACTGCACCTTCTTCTGGTCGCGGACGGTCTCGACCCAGCCGGAGACCGTGACGGTTCCGTCGGCGAGAGCGGGCAGGTCTTTGATGAGAACGCGTTCAGTCACGGGCACTCATCCTATGCGGTCCGCCCGGGCAGCCTCAGGGGAGACGGCGGAAGTACGAGCGGGTTGCGACGTGGCCGTAGCCGTCGGTCGCGGTCTGGATGATGGCCGCGACGATGCCGACGAGGGCGAGCAGTGCGAAGACGGAGAGAACGATGATGAGTGCCATGAGTGAACCTTTCCGGACTCAATACTTCCCTCGACAACTGTTCAGCACAATCTCTTTCATCTTGAGTTTTCATGAAGCAGAGCTACACATTTGGAGGCGCATTCAGGTGGCGGGCAGCTTGATGACTTCTACGCTCCGTAGACTTGTCGCTGTGGTAGCCAGCCAACTTCATCTCGTGCGTCACGGCGAGGTCTTCAACCCCGAGCACGTGCTCTATGGGCGCCTGCCCGGATTCGGTCTCTCCGAGCTCGGAGTACGCATCGCCCAGTCGGCCGCCGACGAGCTCGTCGAGCGGGGTCGACCCGTCTCTGCGCTCTTCGCGTCGCCGCTCCAGCGCGCCCAGGAATCGGCCGCGCCCCTCGAACGCGCCTTCGGGATCACCATCCAGACCGAGCCGCGCATCATCGAACCGACGAACCGGTTCGAGGGAATGAGCCCCGCCGTGCGGAACCGCGCCCTCCGCAACCCGAAGAACTGGCACTGGGTGCGCAATCCCTTCCAGCCCAGCTGGGGGGAGCCCTACGTGAGCATCACCACCCGGATGATCGCCGCCATGAACGACGCCTACGATTCGGTGGAGGGGGGCGATGTCGTCATGGTGAGCCACCAGCTCCCGATCTGGTCGACACACCTCCAGATCACGGGGCAGCGCCTCTGGCACGACCCTCGCAAGCGCCGGTGCAACCTCTCGAGCATCACCTCCTTCGAACGTCGGGGTGCCCGGTTCGTCGAGGTCGGCTACGAAGACCCGGCCGGGTTGCTCCTGGCAGCTGCTGTCGACGACGGGGCGGTCTGAGCCATGGCACTCTTCGGCACCGACATTCGAGCCACCAGGCGCGCCGCCCTCGCGGTGGCCGCGGCGGCGATCGCCCTCGGCGTGCTCGCCGGATGCTCGAGCGACCCTCTCGCGGCCCAGTACAGAAGCGGTGACAGCAAGCAGTACATCGCCGGCGACGGCACCGTCACCGAGATCCCCCTCGCCGACCGCGCTGCCCCCGTCTCGTTCACGGGCACCACGGAGACCGGCGCATCGGTCGATTCGTCGCAGTACCTCGGGCAGGTGCTGGTGCTGAACTTCTGGTACGCCGGCTGCGCGCCGTGCCGCGCCGAGGCGCCCGCGCTCGAGACCCTCAACACGAAGTACACCGACAACGGGGCTTCGTTCCTCGGCGTGAACGTGCGCGACCAGGCTGCGACGGCGGTCGCCTTCGGCACCTCCTTCGGCGTGACCTACCCATCGGTGATCGACACCGACGGTGCCGTGCAGCTCGCGATGAGCGGGGTCGTGGCGCCGAATGCCGTGCCCACCACCCTCGTCATCGACAAGCAGGGCCGGGTGGCCGCACGGATCCTCGGGCAGGCGACGGCCCCGAGCATCCTCGACACGCTGATCTCGAGCACCATCGCCGAAACGAGCTGAGGCGTGGTCAACCCCTTCGCCGACGCCGTGCTGAACGGCCAACTGATCGTCGCCATCCCGATTGCGATGCTCGCCGGTCTCGTCTCGTTCGCGTCGCCGTGTGTGCTGCCGCTCGTGCCGGGCTACCTCGCCTATGTGGGCGGGCTGAGCGAGCCGGGCGCCGCGAGCAACCGCCGTCGGGTGCTGCTCGGCATCAGCCTGTTCGTGCTCGGGTTCTCACTCGTGTTCGTGGCGGCATCCACCCTGTTCGGGGCTCTCGGGGTCTGGCTCCTGGTGTGGGGCGAGGTCATCACCCGGGTGCTCGGCGTGGTGGTGATCCTGCTGGGGCTGGTCTTCATCGGGCAGTTCAGCTTCTTCCAGCGCACCTTCAAGACCACCTGGCGCCCGGCGACGGGCCTGGCCGGCGCTCCCATCCTCGGTATCGTCTTCGGCCTCGGCTGGACGCCCTGCATCGGCCCGACCCTCGGCGCGATCCAGGCGCTGAGCCTCACCGGCGGATCCGCTTGGAACGGTGCCCTCCTCGGTCTCTTCTACTGCTTCGGCCTCGGTGTGCCCTTCCTGCTCGTAGCCCTCGGACTCAACTGGGTCACCCACACGATCAGCTTTCTCAAGCGGCACATCCGCGTCATCAACATCCTTGGGGGAGTCGGCCTCGTGGTCATCGGAATCCTCATGGTCAGCGGTCTCTGGACTGCCTGGACCTACCAACTGCAGGCGGTGATCACCGGTTTTGTCCCGGCCATCTGACCACTACGACTCACCCGATCCGGCCCTGGCCGAGCGCTCCGCCGGCGGCAGAGCGACCGACGGCACGGGTTCCGGCGCCACCGACGGAACCGCCGGTGGCGACATCCTGCAGCCGAAGCTCGGCGTCGTGGGCTGGCTCCGCTGGTTCTGGCGGCAGCTCACGAGCATGCGCACCGCGCTGTTCCTCCTGCTCCTGCTCGCGCTTGCGGCGGTGCCCGGTTCGCTCGTTCCGCAGCGGGCCGCCGACCCGAACGGGGTCACGCAGTACTTCGTCGACAACCCCGACCTTGCGCCCGTGCTCGACAAGGTGCAGGCCTTCGACGTGTACACCTCGGTGTGGTTCTCGAGCATCTACCTGCTGTTGTTCATCTCGCTTGTGGGCTGTGTCATTCCGCGGGCGAAGCACCACTTCGATGCCCTGCGGGCGAAGCCGCCGCGCACACCCGCCAGGCTCTCCCGTCTGGCCGGTTTCCAGCAGCGCGAGGCGGGGCCGGGCACGAACGGTGCCGAGGCGATTGAGGCTGCGCGGGCGATGCTCCGTCGGTCGGGGTACCGCACCGTGGTCTTCAGCGCACCGGGCCGGAACGGCGGCGAGGTCACGTCGGTGTCGGCCGAGCGCGGCTACGCGCGGGAGACGGGCAATCTCGTCTTCCACGCCGCGCTGGTGGGCATCCTGATCACCGTCGGCGTCGGCGGCGGGTTCGGTTTCAGCGGCCAGCGGGTGCTGGTCGAGAACGGCCAGACGTTCGTGAACACGCTCAGTGCCTTCGACTCCTTCAACCCCGGCAGATTCTTCACTGAGAGTTCTCTCACCCCCTACACGATGAAGCTCGACCAGTTCTCGGCCACCTACGAGACCAAGGCCGACGGCGCGTTCGGCCAACCGCTCGACTACAACGCACAGGTGACGACCCAGGAGCAGGGCGGCGCCGAGCAGCAGGCAGACATCAAAGTGAACTCGCCGTTGCGTATCGGGGGAACAGACGTCTACCTCCTCGGCAACGGCTACGCCCCGACGATCACGGTGAAGGACCCAACCGGGAAGGTCGTGTTCACCGACTCGATCCCCTTCCTGCCGCAGGATGCGAGCCTCACGAGTGTCGGTGTGGTCAAGGTTCCGGATGGCCTCACCGAACAGCTCGGCATGATCGGGTTCTTCTACCCGACCCAGGCCGTCTCGACAACCGGCGCCTTCTACTCGACGTATCCCGACGACGACTATCCCGTGCTGACGCTGAACGTCTACCAGGGCGACCTCGGCCTGAACGGCGGAACGCCCACGTCGGTCTACTCCCTCGACACCGACACCCTCACGCAGTTGACCGGTGGATCGACGGGCACGAAGTCGATCGAGCTCAAGCCCGGCGACAGCACGGAACTGCCGAACGGCCTCGGAACCGTCAGCTTCGACAAGGTCTCCCGCTTCGCCTCCCTCGACATCCACCACGACCCCACCCAGGGGTATGTGCTGCTGTTCGCCACGCTCGCCCTGCTCGGTCTGCTCGTCTCGCTCTTCATTCCGAGGCGTCGCGTGTGGGTCAAGGCGACGGAGCGGGACGACGGCACCGTCACTCTCGAATACGCGGGCCTCGCCCGGGGCGAAGACCCCCGGCTCGTGCCTGCCGTCGCCGAGATCGCAGACCGCCACACCAAATTGATCGGCAGCCAACCGCCGCCGGAATCTAACGCTTAGGCTATCCACGTGACCCAAACCATCGATGAGTACTCGGTCTTCTTCCTGTATGCCGCCATGGCGGTGTACGCGATGGCCTTCATCGCCTTCGCGCTCGATCTGGCCCGTCGTTCCGCCCAGGTGGGCGCCGGCAACAGGGTCGGTGTCGACGGCTCGGTGACGACCGCCGACGAACGTGTGCTCGAGAAGGTCGGCGCGGGTGCGCCTCTTTCGGTGAACGGATCGGCGGTCGGAGGCGGATCCGCTGTCGGGGTGTCGACTCCCCCGCGCCGGAGCCTGTTCTCGCGCGGCGGCGATCCGGCATCCATCGACGGTGGTTCCGGTACCGGCACGACGAAGCGCTCCCTCAGCCTGCGGCTCGGTGTGGCGTTCACGCTGATCGGGTTCCTGCTCGAGGCGACCGCCGACATCCTTCGCGGCATCGCGGCCGCCCGGGTTCCGTGGGCGAACATGTACGAGTTCTCGATGACCGGGACCGTGTTGATCGTCGGCGTCTTCCTGGTGGTCATCACCCGGGTCGACCTCCGGTTCCTCGGTACCTTCATCACCGGTCTCGTTCTCATCCTGCTGGGCATCTCGACGGTGAACTACTACGTCGGCGTCTCCCCTCTGCCGCCGGCGCTCCAGTCGGCGTGGCTCGTCATCCACGTCTTCGTCGCCAGCCTCGGCACAGCGTTCTTCGCCCTCGGGTTCGCCCTGTCGGCCATCCAGCTTGTGCAGTACCGCCGAGAGTCGATCGTTGAGGGCGCGAAGTTCTGGCGCCTCAAGTTCATGGCGTCCCTGCCCGACTCGAACCGTCTCGAGAACCTCGCCTACCGGGTGAACATCGTCGGCTTCGTGTTCTGGACCTTCACCCTGATCGCGGGCGCCGTCTGGGCCGAACGTGCCTGGGGTCGCTACTGGGGCTGGGACACCAAGGAGGTCTGGACCTTCATCATCTGGGTCATCTACGCCGGCTACATCCACGCACGGGCAACCCGCGGCTGGCGCGGATCCCGCTCGGCAGTGCTGGCGATCATCGGCTTCGCCGCGGTGCTGTTCAACTTCGGCATCGTCAACGTCTTCTTCCACGGCCTGCACTCGTACTCCGGCCTGTAGGCCGCCCTCTCGCGCTGCGCTCGCTCCCAGCCCCCTGCGGCTGCACGCCGCAGCGGACTGCTCAGCGCTGGCCGCGGGCCAGCTTGAGGTAGCGGTAGACAGTGGGCTCCGAGACGTGCAGCTCGACGGCGGCGTGCGAGACGGCACCCTTCATGAGGAAGATCCCGGCGGAGTCGAGCTCTCGCACGGCCTGGACTTTCTCGTCGGGCGTCATTCGTGATCCGTCGACGCCCAGCCGGGAGACCGTCCGGGCCACGTTGTCGCGGGTGAGCTCGTCGACGCTCAGGCTGAGGCGCTCGGCGACCTCGGTGCTGGACGATGAGGCGGCCGCCGAGACGGCGGGCGGCGCATCCGGAGCCTGGCCCGACGACTTCAGGAGTCCTGTGGTGCGCGTGATCGACTCGAGCAGCTGTCGCGCCTCGTGGAGGGGCCCGTCGTCGACGTTGAGGCAGAGCATCCCGATCACCTGGCCCGCGTCATCGCGGACGAAGAATGTCGAGGACCGGAAGTAGCCTCCGGTCTGCGACTGCGCCAGGTAGTTGGTGAGGTAGTCGCGTTCGAGGTAGTCGCGGTTCTGCAGGATCTTCAGAACGAGGTCGGTGGCCGGCCCGCCAACACTCCGGCCGCTCATCTCACCGTTCTCGACGGCGATGATCGAGCGCGAGAGGTCGCTGGTGTCGTGCAGCACGATCTCGGTGCGCGAACCCATCAACGAGGCGAGAAAAGGCAGGAGCGCGAGGTAGGGCTCGAACTCGGTCCTGATCTGCCGCTCTGGCTCAGCATGTGCGGAAACGGTCATGGGCACATCTTGCCCGACGTCTGAGGGTGGATTGTTTCGTTCCGGTAAAAAGTCATCATCGGCATAATAAATAACTATTATCGTGCAAAAAATGGACTAATGTAAGGCCCGGAGCGCCAGAGCGTGCTCCTCAGCCTCTTTGCCGAAGACGACCAAAAGGACGAATCCCCCATGCGAACCACTCGCAGAACAGCGCTGGCGACCACGCTCGCCGCAGCTTCCCTGGCCATCCTGCTCTCCGCCTGCGGCGGACCTTCCGCACCCCAGCCCGGTGCCGCGGGCGCCTCGGATGCTTCCGCCGGTGGTGGCTCGAGCACCATCCCCGACACCTCCGCGCTGCTCTCGGCCGTCAGCAAGGACACGACACTCGCCGCCATGGTGCCGGAGGCAATCGCGTCGACGAAGGAGCTCAAGGTGGGTTCGAACGTGCAGTCGGCGCCGAACAACTTCTTCGCGGCCGACGGATCGACGGTCATCGGCTCCGACCACGACATCATCACTGCGATCGGCACCAAACTCGGCCTCACGGCAACGTACTCGAACCTCGACTTCGGCGCCCTCATCACGAGCCTCCAGTCCGGCCGCGTCGACACCACCATCGCTGCTATGAACGACACCGCCACGCGCCAGCAGTCGATCGACTTCGTCGACTACCTCACCAGCGGCATCACGCTCATGGTGCAGAAGGGCAACCCGGCCGGTATCACCGGGCCCGACACGCTCTGCGGCAAGAACATCGCCGTTGTCACCGGAACGAGTCAGCAGACCTTCGCCGAGGACACCAGCACAAAGTGCGTCGCAGATGGCAAGGCCGCCCTGAACATCTCGGTGACGGACAGCGACAGCCAGAACCAGACTCAGCTGCGCACCGGCCGCATCGATGCGATCGTGAACGACCTGCCGAGCGCCGTCTATATCTCGAAGACCACCCAGGACGGAAACGCATTCGAGGTCGTGCCCGGTGACGTCATCGACGGCGCCCCGTACGGCATCGGTGTGAACAAGGACAACCCCGGCCTCCGCGACGCGATCGCCAAGGCTCTCGACCAGCTGATCGAAGACGGTACGTACGGCAAGATCCTCGATGCCTGGGGCATCTCCTCGGGCAAGGTGACCAGCGCGGTCGTCAACGGCGGCAAGTGATGTCGACCCCCTCTGCGCGGGAATCCGTGCGGGAACTCCTGCCCCAGGTGCGCCTTCGCCACTGGGGCAGGTGGGTGATCGCGGCGGTCATCCTCGTCATCCTCGGCGCGCTCGCCTACGGAGCGTCGCAGGGCGACATCTCCTGGCGTGACATCCCGTACTACGTCATCTCGCCGATCATCCTGCAGGGACTGGTCAACACGATCATCCTGGCCGTTGCGGCCCAGGTGTCGGCGGTGATCCTCGGGGTGATCATCGCCCTGATGCGCATCTCAGAGAACCCGGTGGCGAAGTGGTTCGCGGCGGCCTACACGTGGCTCTTCCGCGGGCTGCCCGTGCTTCTGCAGATCCTGCTCTGGTACAACCTCGCGCTCATCTTCCCCCGGCTGCAGCTGGGCATCCCGTTCACCGACGTGGTATTCGTCGACCTCTCCACGAACGCGGTCATGACCACCTTTGTGGCGGCGTTCCTCGGCCTCATGCTGAACGAGAGCGCCTATATGGCCGAAATCGTGCGGGCCGGGCTGAACAGTGTCGACCGCGGCCAGATCGAGGCCGCCCAGTCCATCGGTGAGACGCCCCTGCAGCGGATGTGGCGGATCGTCCTCCCGCAGGCGATGAGGGTGATCATCCCGCCGACAGGCAACGACTTCATCAACATGCTGAAGGGTACGGCGATGGCTTCGGTCATCGGCTATGTCGAGCTGATCAGGGCGGCGAACAACATCGCCTCCTTCAACCTGCAGGTCATGGAGACGCTGATCGCGGCGGCTTTCTGGTACATGGTGATCGTCAGTGTGGCGAGTGTGGGGCAGTCCTACCTCGAGCGCTCGTTCGATCGCAGCGACCGCGCACGGGGTGGGCCCACGCGTCGCGCCCGGCGCAGGCTCGCCCGTGATCTCGTGACACCACCGCTCGTGAGGAGCCACCCATGACGAACATCCACCCGGGCACGGTTGGCCAGGCCGAGCCGCAACGTCCGCTTCGACCCCTCCTCGACGCGGTACGTGTCAGCAAGCACTACGGCTCGAACGAGGTGCTGAAGGATGTCTCGCTGCAGGTCGCCGCGGGGGAGGTCGTCTGCATCATCGGGCCGTCGGGCGCCGGCAAGTCGACCTTCCTGCGCTGCATCAACCGTCTCGAGGTGCCCGATGCGGGGGAGGTATGGGTTGACGGGCAGGCGATGGGCTTCGAGGAGCGCGACGGCAAGCTGTACGAGTTGACCGAGCGGAAACTCTCGAAGCAGAGGGCCTCCACCGGAATGGTCTTCCAGCACTTCAACCTCTTCCCGCACCTCACCGTGCTCGGCAACGTCATGGAGGGGCCGGTGCGCGTGCAGAAACGTGCGTCCAGGACCGTGGACGCCGAGGCGCGCGCGGTGCTCGAGCGGGTCGGGCTCGGCGACAAGATCGACAGCTACCCCAGCCAGCTCTCCGGCGGGCAGCGCCAGCGCGTCGCCATCGCTCGGGCCGTGGCGATGAAGCCGCTGTTTCTGCTGTTCGACGAGCCGACGAGTGCGCTCGACCCGGAACTGGTGGGCGAAGTGCTCACCGTGATGGCGGGGCTTGCCGCCGATGGCATGACGATGTTGGTGGTGACCCATGAGATGGGTTTCGCCCGCGAGGTCGCCGACAGGGTCGTCTTCATGGCCGACGGCGGGATCGTCGAACAGGGAACGGTCGACGAGGTTCTGGTGAACCCGCGGGAGGCTCGCACGAAGCGGTTCCTCGAGCGGGTGCTGGCGTGAGCGACGTGGCCGCCGGCGCCCGCGCCGCCTCTGCGTTCGACGCCTACCTCGGCAGCTTCGGCGAGGAGCAGGGCTACCTCAACTTCGCAAGCTACGGCCCCCCGTCTCATGCCGTCGCCGAGACGACGGCCGGGTTGCTCGCAACCGCCATCGCCGGAGCTCCGGGTGCGAGCGAGCGGATGCACGGCGAAGATCTTCGCGCCCGGGGCGCCTTTGCGCGGCTCAGCGGATTCGGCGTCGATGCTGTCTCGCTGGTTCCGCACACCTCGCTGGGACTCTTTCAGGTCGCCTTCGGAATCACCGGGGGTACCGTGCTGGTCGGCCGCTCCGAGTTCCCGTCGAATCTGTACCCGTGGCTCCGTGCGAACCAGGTCGGGCTCTCGGATGCCCGGCTGATCGGTGCCGTCGGCGAACCTGTCACCCCGGAAGTCATCGCCCGCGCGCTCGCCCCTGAGGTGACGGCGGTCACGGTGAGCGCCGTCGACTTCCGCACCGGATTCCGCGCCGACCTCGCCGGCATCCGCGACGTGATCGGGCCGGACCGGCTGTTGGTCGTCGACGGGATCCAGGGTTTCGGGGTGATCGAGCAGCCGTGGGCGCTCGCTGACGCGCTCGTGGTCGGCGGCCAGAAGTGGCTGCGGGCGGGCTGGGGCGCCGGTGCGCTCGCGTTCTCCGAGGCGGGGCTCGAACGTATCCGCCCGGTCCTCGGCGGCTGGACAGGGGTCGAGCAGCCGTCGCACTACGACGGCACCGAGCATCCGCTGCGAGGTGACGCGCTCGCTTTCGGCATCTCCAATCTGTCGCCGTTCGCGACCGGCTCGTTCGCCACCGCACTGGAGTTGGTCGAGTCGGCAACAGTCGCTTCGATCGAGGCGCGCATCGCTGACATCGTCGACCTGCTCATTGCAGCGCTCGCCGAGGTGGGTATCGTTCCCGCGTCGCCGCGTGAGCGCGAACTCCGCGCGGGTATCGTCGCGGTTCCGCTCGGAGGTGCTGGTGGCCGTGCCGCCGCCGCGCATGCTGCCCTCGCCGCCCATGGCGTCACCACCACACTGCACGGCGCCGATCGGATCCGGATCGCCGTGCACGCCACGACCGACCCAGCTGTGTTCACGACGGTCGCCGAGACTCTGGGGGAGTTCGTATGACCGCGACGACGGCGCCGATGCTGCCCATCCCGCAGCTCACCGCCCCACACCACGCAGGCACTGCAAAACGCCGAAGCGGCCCACGCCGCCCCGCCCAGCCAGCTGAGCGGTCGGCTCCGCAGTAGGTCGACCGGGCTACTCCGTGGGCGCGGCGTGCCGACCCGTCGACTCCGACCACCCCTGCAGCACCCCGTAGACGCGCTCCAGACGTTGCCGCCACCACAGGTCACGGTCGGTGGATGCGAGGCTCTGCTGCACCAGAGTCTCGTCTAGTTCCGGCCGCACCACGGGGATCGAGCCGTCGACGGGAACCAGAGGCTCGGCGGTCACGTCGGCGACCAACAGTGCTGCTGTGGCCAGCCCGCAGTCGTATTCCAGTTCGGGAATACAGGCCGCGAGGTGCGCTCCCATGGCGATGCCGATGGAGGTGTCGAGAGCCGACGAGACGACCACCGGCAGGCCCGCACGCTCGACGATGTCGAGGGCCGAGCGGATGCCGCCCAGGGGTTGTGCCTTGATCACCAGCAGATCGGCGGCACCCCGGCGTGCGACGTCGAGCGGGTCATCGGCCTTGCGCACGCTCTCGTCGGCGGCGACGGGGATGCCCATGTACTTCACGCGCTGTCGGATCTCCCACAGATCGTCCACGCTCGCACAGGGCTGTTCGACGTATTCGAGATCGAACTCGGCCAGAGCATGGATGGCGTGCTCGGCCTCGTCGACGTTCCAGCCGCCGTTGGCGTCGAGGCGGATGCGGCCGTCTGCTCCCAGGCGGTTCCGGGCTTCGCGCACCCGGGCGATGTCATCGCCCAGCGTCTGCCCGTGCTCTGCCACCTTGATCTTGATCGTGCGGCAGCCGGGGTAACGGTCGAGGACACTGCCGATGTCCTCCACTCCGACAGCGGGCAGCGTCGCATTGACCGGAATGCGGTCGCGGAGCGTCGGCGGCGTTGCCACCCACCCGAAGTCGATCGCCGCTGCGAGCCAGGCGGCGGCCTCCTCGTCGCTGTACTCGACGAAGGGCGAGAACTCGGATGCGCCCTCGGGCCCCCGCAGGATCAGGGCCTCGCGGGTGTCCACGCCCCGGAAGGTCGTGTGCAGCGGCAGCGAGACGACGCTCGCCAGTTCGAGGAGTTCTGCCAGCGTCGGCAGGGGGCGGGGCGTTGCGGTCATGCCCCATTGTCGCGCCCCGGGGGTCGTGGGGGCGAGCCCACGCCGTTCTGGCCTCATTCACGCGTGTCGCCCCGCCGGGGCTCGCGCCGTCTCGGGGGTGCAGCCTAGGGTTGGTGGATGACGAGACGACTCGAGGTGTTGGGCGGAGCCGACCCGGTCGAGGTCGGAGCAGCGCTCCGCGCGGCGTTGGACGGCAGTGGTCCGGCCATCCTGCCGCGGGAAGCGGGCACTGCGGCGCCTGCGGCGACCGGTCAGGTGCGTGAGGTGCGTGCGGGGGAGGTGCGTGCGGCGGATGTGCGTGCCGGGGAGATGCCTGTGGGGGAGCTGCCGCCAGCGAACACGACCCAGGCCGCCCGCCACGCGAGCCTCGTCGCCGTCGGCGACGCGCATCCCGTGCCCGCGGAGGTCGCGAAGAACGTCGCGCTCGTCATCGAGACCTCGGGGAGTTCGGGAGTGCCGAAACGCGTGGCACTGAGCGCCGACGCCCTGCTGGCGAGCGCCGCAGCGACCGAGGCTCACCTCGGGGGAGGCGGGCAGTGGCTGCTCGCTCTGCCGTCGCACTACATCGCCGGAGTCCAGGTGCTCGTGCGCTCGATCGTCGCCGGAACCGACCCCGTCGTGATGCCGCCCGGCCACTTCAGCGCCCGCTCGTTCGCCGGCCTGGTCGACACGCTCACCGCGCCGTTGAAGTTCTCGTCGATCGTGCCGGCCCAGCTCGCCCGGCTCGTCGATGCAGCCGAGAACGACAACGGGGTGCGCGAATCGCTCGGTCGGCTGGATGCCCTGCTGATCGGCGGCCAGGCCGTGCCCGCCGCGCTGTTCTCCCGGGCGAACGACCTCGGGCTGAGTGTGATGCGCACGTACGGTTCGAGCGAGACCGCCGGCGGCTGCGTCTACGACGGGCATCCGATCGGCCGTACCGTGGTGCGGATCACCGGAGGGGAGCTCGAGCTCTCGGGCCCGATGCTCGCCGAGGGCTATCTCGGCGACGACGAGCTCACGGCACGCAAGTTCTACACCGACGCCGGGGTGCGCTGGTACCGCACGGCCGACAGCGGCGACGTGACGGGCAGCGCTGAAGCGGGCAGCCCCGGGGTGACGGTCACGGTCACGGGCCGGATCGACAACGTCATCATCTCCGGCGGCATCAAGGTCGCCCTCGACCGGGTCGAGCGCGCCGTCCAGGCCCAGGAGGGTTTCCATACCGCGATCGTCGTTCCGCAGCCGAGCGCGGAGTGGGGGCAGACGCCGGTGGTCGTCACGGCAGAGCCCTACGGGCCCGGCGCCCTCGACCAGCTCCGCGCCCGGGTCACCGAGCTCGTCGGACGGGCTGCTGCGCCCACGCGGATCGTGCTGCTGCCGAGCATCCCGACCCTGAGCTCGGGCAAGCCCGACCGGCTCTCGGTTGCGAGGTCGCTGGCCGCGCATCCACTCGACTGAACGGCTGCCGCAGCCAGAAGATGACCGCAGTCGCCGACCCAGCCGATGACCCTGCTCGCGTCACTAGAATCTTCTGGTGGCGCAAACCAAGAAGAAGACGTCGGGTCACCCGGCCGGCAAGAAACATCACTCGGCCCCGAATGCACTCGTGAAGCCGACCCCGGCGATGTGGATCGCGGGAGCCCGCATCCGCACGCTCCCCCTGGCGGTGGCTCCGGTCGCCCTCGGTACGGGGGCCGCGGCGCTGCTGGTCGGCGGAGTCGGCTCGCTCGACTGGGGCCTCGTGCTGCTCAGCCTTGCGGTGGCGCTGTTCCTGCAGATCGGGGTGAACTACTCCAACGACTACTCGGATGGCGTTCGGGGCACCGACGAGTTCCGGGTGGGGCCGCCGCGCCTCACCGGGTCGGGTGTCGCCAACCCGAAGCGGGTGCTCGCCGTCGCGCTCGTGTTCTTCGGCCTGGGAGCCCTCGCAGGCATCGCGATCGTGATCCTCACCGGGTACTACTGGCTGCTCATCCCGGGAGCCCTCGCCATTGCGGCTGCCTACTTCTACACCGGCGGCAAGCGGCCCTACGGCTACTACGGGTTCGGCGAGGTGTTCGTCTTCCTGTTCTTCGGCGTGGTGGCGACGGTCGGCACGACCTACATCGTGGCGGGAACCTTCGACACGATCGCGGTGTACGCGAGCATTGCGGCGGGAGCGATCGCCTGCGCTGTGCTGATGGTCAACAACATCCGGGACATCGCCCAGGACAGGGTCGCGAAGAAGCGCACACTCGCGGTGCTGATCGGAAACCGGGCAGCCAGGATCGTGTTCGTCGTGTTCCTGGCGATCGCCTACGCGGTGCTGTTCTACTTCTCGCTGCTGTTCCCGCTCGCGCCGCTGGTGTTCTTCACGCTGCTGCTGACCCTGCCGGCGGCCATCATCACGCTGACGGCCACGACCTCGAAGGAACTCATCCTCGCGTTGAAGCTCACGAGTTTCGCCGGGCTGCTGTTCGGCCTCGGCCTGGGGGCCGCGATCGCGTTCTAGCGGGGTGAGCTGCCGGGCTGGTCGTCGGCGGGTGCGCGATCCACCACTGCGCCGTCCACTGCCGTGCCGTCCACTGCCGCGCCGTCCACTGCCGCGCCGTCCACTGCCGCGCCGTCCACCACCGCGTCCTCGTTCTCCTCGTCGGAGCCCGCCTTCTCGGGCGCACGCTTCGCGGCCCTGCCCTCGCCGTGCCGTGCCTCGTAGAGCCCGGCGGCGAGTTCCTCCCGCGGCTTCCGCAGGAAGATGTACGACGCACAGAGGGAGATGACGGCTGCGAGAGCGGCCGCGATCCACGGGGTCATCTGCGTCAGCAGCAGCACAACGAGCACCACCACGAAGATGCCGAGGCGGATCAGCGTGTACACCAGCCACGTACGTCCTGTTTTCACGTATGCAGCTTAGGCGACCCGGTCTGACCGCCCGCTGCAAGCCGTTCGAGCACATTCGAAGACCGGGAGGAAACCCTCAATTTCAAGGCGTATGGTTTCTCTATGGCACGTCTCCTGGTTGGTGTAGCCGCACTCGCGGCAGCTTTCTACGTGTATGCGCTCGTCGACTGCCTGCTCTTCCCGCGGTTCCGGGTGCGGGGCCTTCCGAAGATCGCCTGGGTGTTCATCGTGGTGCTGTTCCCGGTGATCGGCGGGGTGCTGTGGTTCCTGGTGGGCCGGGGCCGGAAGCGCTCGGCGCGCGGGCCTGTCTACCGCACGATCGGTCCGGATGACGATCCCGAGTTCCTCGGTGGGCTGAAGGCCGATCCGGTGACCGACGCGCAGCTCCGCGACCTCGAGCAGCAGCTGGCAGAGGTCGACGACGACCCCGACAGCAAGAAGACCGACAACGGCAGAACCGAACGGTGAACGCGGCGGCCGGCCCCGCAGGCAGCCCCTCATCCAGTCCCGCCGCAGACTTCTCCCTCGCCGTTCTCGCTGAACTTGTCGGCCTCGGTGTGACGGACGCCGTGCTCACCCCCGGATCCCGCTCGCAGGCACTCGCCCTCACGCTCGCCGAACTGCACCGGGCACGGATGCTCGACCTCCAGGTTCGCGTCGACGAACGTGTCGCGGGGTTCACCGCACTCGGTCTCGGAGTGGAGACAGCCCGGCCCGCCATCGTCGTCACCACGTCGGGCACAGCCGTCGCCAACCTCCTCCCGGCGGTGCTCGAAGCGCACCACAGCCGGGTTCCGATGCTGCTGCTGACCTCCGATCGCCCCGAGTCGATGCGCGGCACCGCCGGCAACCAGACCACGTGGCAGCCCGGCATCTTCGGCCGATTCGTGCGGCTGGCGGTCGACGTGCCGGCGCCCTCCGGCGACCCGGCCGAGGGCGCGCTCGCGGCCCAGCTCGCCGTGTCGGCCGTCGAGGCGGCCCTCGGCACCCACACCGGCAACCCGGGGCCGGTGCACCTGAACCTGCAGCTGCGGGAGCCCCTCTCGGGAACGGTGCCCGACCTGGTGGCGCTGCTCGCGTCGGGGGAGTGGATGCCCGGGGGTGCCGGTGCTCGTGTGGGTGCCGGTGACGGTGACGGTGACGGTGACGGTGGCGGTGCCGCTGACGGTGGCGGTGCCGCTGTCGGCGTCGAGACGGGCGTCGCTGCTGCGGAGGACAGCGCCCGCACGCCTCTCGTGCTCGCGCGCGGGCCCCGCACCGTCGTCATCGCGGGCCACGACGCGGGTCCGGCCGCTGAGGAGCTCGCGCACCGGGGCGGCTGGCCGCTGATTGCCGAGCCGTCGAGCGGATCCCGTTTCGGACGGAACCTGATCGTCGCCTCCCGAGAGCTGCTGCGCGATGCCGACTTCGGCGGCCGGGTGGAGCGGGCGATCGTGTTCGGGCACCCGACGCTGTCGCGGGAGGTTCCCGCGCTGTCGCTCCGCGAGGATGTCGAGACCGTCGTCGTGACGCCCGCCGCGGCATCCGCGGAGCCCGGTGAGGTGGTGCTCGATGCCTACAACCCGGGGCACCGTGTGAGTACGTTCGTGACGGGGGTGGAGGTGGCGGCCGCCAGCGCGGCTGGAACCGCTGGCGTTGGTCGTACAGCTGGTGTTGCTGGCGCTGGTGGTACAGCTGGTGGCACAGATGCGATCAGCGAGGAGCGTGACTGGCTGCGCTCCTGGGTGCTGGCGAGCAGGGCGCTGATCGACGAGCAGGGTGCCGACGATCCGATCCCGGCTCCGAACATCGAGTTCGCGAACTCCCCGGACATCGCCGAGCGCCGCGCCTACCGCCTCGCCGAGACGGCAGCGCTCAAGGCGCCCGTGACCAGGCGCACCCTGGCGCTCGCCGTGTGGCAGGCGACCTGGCCGCACGATCGGCTGATTCTGGGTGCATCGCGCCTCATCCGGGATCTGGATCGGGTCGCTCCCGGCAAGAACATCCGCGTGCACGCCAACCGCGGGCTCGCCGGCATCGACGGAACCGTGTCGACGGCCATCGGCATCGCCCTGTCGAGCCAGCGCGATCCGGCGACCGAGCACGGGGTCACCCGCGTGCTGCTCGGTGACCTGACGCTGCTCCACGATGCGGGGGCGCTGCTGTTCGGCACGGGGGAGGCCCGCCCGCGCATCCAGCTCATCGTGGCGAACGACGGCGGCGGAACCATCTTCGACACCCTCGAGGTCGCGGCCACCGCCGACAGGGCCGCCTTCGACCGGGTCATGCTCACCCCGCAGACCGTCGACCTGGAGGCGCTCGCGAAGGCCTACGGCTGGTCGTACGCCCGCGCATCCACCCGCGTCGAGCTCGACCGTGCCCTCACCGCGCCCCTCGCGGGCCCCACCCTCCTCGAGGTCCCCCTCCCGCGCTGACGCCCGCGCCCCGACGCCGCCCCGTCCCGTCCCGCCCGCCCGCCCGGCCCCCCGCCGCGCCGCCCCCACCCGCGCTCCACCGCGATCGAGTGGGCAGTTCCGGCCCAAAACCGGCGACGAAGGGGCCCGAACTGCCCACTCGATCGGGGGATGCGCGGCATAGGCTGAGGGAACGCGAAACGGAAGGCGGGCGACGTGGCCACGAAGAAGTCGAAGGGCTCGAAGTCAGGGGGCTCGAAGTCAGGGGGCTCGAAGTCGGAGGGCTCGAAGTCGAAGGGCTCGAAGTCGAAGGGCGCTGGGGGCTCGAAGGCGAAGGGGTCGAAGCCCACGTCTGCGGAGCAGGCCGCGAAGGTGAAGGACGCGAAGGCCGAAGCCGCCGAGGCAGAGGCCAAGCACGCGAAGAACCCGGCCGATCCCACCGCCGGCACGCCCGCCCTCCCCGCCACCGCGTGGGTCGCCGATCCGACACCGTTGCTCGGGGTCGGGGCCGGTTTTCGTCTGAGCGAGACCGACACGCGGGCGACCCCCGGCTACGAGGGCCACAAGTCCGACGGGCAGCGCGACCTCGCGACTGCGGCCGCGGAGGTCGACAGCCTGCAGGAGAAGCTCTTCGCCAACAGCCTGTTCGAGGGACCCGACCAGCACCGCTCGATCCTGCTCGTGCTGCAGGGAATGGACTCCTCCGGCAAGGGCGGCATCGTGCGGCACGTGGTCGGATCCGTCGACCCCGGCGGCGTCACCCACGCCTCGTTCAAGAAGCCCACCGACGAGGAACTCAGCCATGACTTCCTGTGGCGCATCCGCAAGCACCTGCCAGCCGACGGCCAGATCGGCGTGTTCGACCGGTCCCACTACGAGGACGTTCTCGCCGGCCGCGTGCTGAACCTTGCGAGCCCCGAGGAGATCGACGGCCGCTACGGCGTGATCAACGATTTCGAGCGCGAACTCACCGACCACGGCACCACGGTGGTCAAGGTGTTCCTGAACATCAGCCCCGACGAGCAGAAGGCCCGCCTCGGAGCGCGGCTCGAACGCCCCGACAAGCACTGGAAGTACAACCCCAACGACATCGACTCGCGCCTGCTCTGGAACCAGTACCAGGACGCCTACCAGGTCGTCTTCGACCGCACCTCCACCGAGGCGGCTCCCTGGCATGTCGTGCCCGCCGATCACAAGTGGTACGCCCGGCTCGCGGTGCAGCGCCTGGTTCTGGATGCCCTGCAGAACCTCCACCAGAGCTGGCCAGCCGCGGACTACGACATCGAGGCCGAGAAGGCACGGCTGGCCGCGAGTTAGCGGATGCCCGGGGTCGGCAAGATCCTACCGAACGCCCGGTGCTACCCGAACGCCTCCACCATCGGCCGGAACTTCATCTTGGTCTCGAGCAGTTCGTGCTGCGGTTCGGAGCCGGCGACGATCCCGGCCCCGGCGTAGGCCGTGATGCTCCCCGAATCGTCGACCTGGGCGCAGCGGAGCGCGACCGCCCACTCGCCGTCACCGTCGGCGCCGACCCAGCCCACAGGGCCCGCGTAGCGGCCACGGTCGAAGGGTTCGAGACGCTCGATGAGCGCCAGCGCATCCAGAGTCGGAGTGCCGGCCACGGCCGCCGTCGGGTGCAGCGACGCGATCAGGTCGAGCGAGGTGCTTCCGTCGCTGAGGGCGCCCTCGACGTCGCTCGCGAGGTGCCAGAGGTTCGGCAGCTTCAGGGTGAACGGGATCTCGCTCGCGATCAGGGTTGTCGAATGGGGTGCGAGCGCGGTCATCACACTGGCGACTGCAAAGCGGTGCTCGTCGAGATCTTTCGCGCTGGTCGCGAGAGCGACGGCCTGGTCGTGGTCGGCCTCGGCGTCGCGCCCACGCGAGATCGTGCCAGCGAGCACGCGTGCGGAGACCGTTCCTCGGTCGACCCGCACGAGCGTCTCGGGGCTGGAGCCGATGAGGCCGTCGACCGCGAACGTCCAGCAGTCGGGGTAGCCGAGCGCGAGGTCGAAGATCACGCGGCGGAGGTCGGAGTCGCCCGGCAGGCGCCCCACCAGGTCGCGGGCGAGCACGACCTTCTCGAGGTCGCCGTGGGTGATGCGGGCCACAGCCTCCTCGACGGCGGCGCGATACGTGTCGGGGTTCGCCGCGCCGGGCAGCAGCGAGATGCGGTACTCGGCCCCGAAACCCGTGGCGGGGGGCAGGTCGGGGGCGGCAGGCGCCGACTCCGGATGCCCGGACGGCACCGTCTCGCCCTCGGCCAGCACGCGCACCCGGGTGAGCCAGAACACCCCGTCGCGCTTGCCGATCACGAGCTCGGGCACGATGAGAACGCTGGTGCGACCGGACTGCCCCGAGAACGCGAACGCCCCGAAGGCGATGAGGCCGGTGCCCGGAGTGCCGAGCGGGTCGACCACGGTCGCGGCGGCGGTGACCCCCCGCCACGCTTCACAGGCGTCGCGGAAGCGGGAGTCGCCCGTGAACTCCAGCCGGAGCGCTTCACCCCGGCCGGCCATGCCCTGGCCCTTGCGGATCCAGAGCAGCGGATGCCGCGCGTCGAGCAGCGGCACGAGCATCCGGATGTCGCCGACCGGGAACGTCTCGACGTACAGGCGGGGCGTTGCGGGTGATGCACCGGCGGGTGATGCTGCAGCGGGCGGTGCGGATGTCACGCGGGAATCAGTCACGATCTCAGCGTACGCTCGCCCACTGCCTGCGCGCCCGCAGCGTGCGCGCCCGCCGCACGCGCCCACAGCACCCGCTCGGCGATCCCGCCGCGTGGCCGCCGTCTTCCTCCGGGCTCGATTCGCCCCCGGCTGCGCTCCCCGGCTCTCGCAGGTGGATGCACCCTCCTCCCAGGTTGTACCCCGGGAGGAGCTCAGCCGCTCCAGCTCGTATACGGCCTCGGATCGGCCCAGCTCCTCCCGGACGGGAATTTCGCCGGAGCGGCATCCACATGATCGGGCGAACTGCCGCGCCCGCCCGCCCCGCGCCCGCAGACCGCACAGCAGAGCCGCCTCGCGCAAGCCCTGTGCGCATCCTGAGCCTTTGCCGAATGCCGACGAGACGCACCGTAAACTGGAGGAGTGTCCAAGGCCGACCTCAGCAAGCAACCCGCGCAGGTTTCTGCGATGTTCGACGATGTGTCGACCCACTACGACCGCACGAACAACGTGCTCTCGGTCGGCAACGCCCTGTTGTGGCGGATCGCCACGACGAAGGCGGTCGCCCCGAAGCGGGGCGAGCGCATCCTCGACCTCGCCGCCGGCACCGGCACGTCGAGCGCGAGCCTCGCCGCCGGTGGAGCCCAGGTCGTCGCTGCCGACTTCTCGCCCGGCATGATCGAGGTGGGCAAAAAGCAGCAGGCCGGCAACCGCAACGTGGAGTTCGTGGTGGCAGACGGCATGGATCTCCCGTTCGCCGACGACGAGTTCGACGCCGTGACCATCTCGTTCGGCCTCCGCAACATCGTCGAGCCGCGCACTGCGCTCGCCGAGCTCTACCGAGTGACGAAGCCCGGCGGCCGCATCGTCATCTGCGAGTTCAGCACGCCCCCGGTGGGAGTCGTGAAGTTCGGCTACTCCGCCTACCTGCAGCGTTTCATGCCCGCGATCGCCAAGCTCGCGTCATCCAATCCCGACGCCTACACGTACCTCGCCGACTCCATCGAGGCGTGGCCGAACCAGAAGACGCTGGCCGGCTGGATGAGCGCCGCAGGGTTCACGGAGGTGGGCTACCGCAACCTCACGTTCGGCATCGTCGCACTGCACCGGGGCACGAAGCCGCGCACCCCCGCGGGTGCCGCCGCTCACACCGACGCCGCACCCTCAGTAGGCTTGACCTCGTGAACAAGGCCAACCGGCCCGGGAACGCGTCCGGGGCTTCCATCGCGAGCAAGAGCGCCCGCCGCAGCCCGTCCTCCTCTTCTCCGTTCTCGCTCGCAGAACGGCTGTTCTCGACGGGTGACGACCGCCGCGCGGCGAAGGCTGTCGAAGACGGCATCGTGAGGCTCGAAGACCAGCTGCTCGCCGAGACCGTCTTCCACGACGGCATGGCGGAGGTCTCCGCGCGCTACCTGCTCGACGCGGGCGGCAAGCGGGTGCGTCCGCTGCTTGCGTTCCTCACAGCCCAGCTCGGCGAAGGAGTGACCGACGATGTGGTCACGGCCGCGACATCCATCGAGCTGATCCACCTCGCCTCGCTCTACCACGACGACGTGATGGATGAAGCGGAGCAGCGCCGCGGCGTACCGACAGCGCATACCGTGTGGAGCAACTCGATCGCGATCCTCACCGGCGACCTCCTGTTCGCGCGCGCATCGAAACTCCTGTCGATCCTCGGAGAGCGGGCAATCCGCCTGCAGGCCGACACGTTCGAACGGCTCTGCCTCGGGCAGCTGCACGAGACGGTCGGTCCCCGCGCGGGCGAGAACGAGGTCACGCACTACCTCCAGGTGCTCGCCGACAAGACGGGGTCGCTGATCGCGGCCTCCGCCCAGCTCGGCATCCTCGTGTCGCGCGCGCCGAGCGAGTACGAGCAGCCCGTGTTCGACTTCGGCGAGAAGATCGGCATCGCGTTCCAGCTCGTCGACGACGTCATCGACCTCGCCCCGCCGAGCGATGCGACCGGCAAGACGGCGGGCACCGACATCCGGGCCGGCGTTGTCACGCTGCCCCTTCTCTACCTGCGACGGGATGCGGCGACCGACCCGGCAGCCGCCGACTTGCTCGCGCGGCTCGACCCCGAGGCGATCGCGTCCACTCCTCCCGCGCAGGTCGACGCCTTGATCGCCGAACTCCGCGCCCACCCGGTGACGCTCGAGACGCAGGTCGAGTCGCGCCGCTGGGCGGCCGATGCGGTCGCCGCACTCGACCCGCTGCCCGACGGTACCGTGAAGAAGACCCTGATCCGTTTCGCAGCCACGATGGTGGAGCGATCCGCCTGAATCTCCAGAACGGCGCGACCGGGCCGAATGGCCTGACCCTCCAGAACCGAGCGACCGGCCCGAGCCGCTGGCCCGCCGGGCCGGGCCGCGGCTCCGAACAACCCGTCGGAACCACGCCCACCGCGTAGCCGCAGCCCCCACAACGTAAGGAAACACACCCTCATGACCAAGCTCCGCCTGGCCATCGTCGGCGCAGGACCGGCCGGCATCTACGCCGCCGACCTGCTGATCAAGGCAGAACGCTCGTTCGACGTGTCGATCGACCTCTTCGACCACCTGCCTGCGCCCTACGGCCTGGTGCGCTACGGCGTCGCCCCCGATCATCCGCGCATCAAAGGCATCATCGGTGCGCTCCGGGAGGTGCTCGACCGGGGCGACATCCGGTTCTTCGGCAATGTGCGCTACGGGATCGACCTCACCCTCGACGACCTGAAGAAGCACTACAACGCGGTGATCTTCGCGACCGGTGCGATCAAAGATGCCGAACTCGACATCCCCGGGATCGACCTCGACGGCTCCTACGGCGCTGCCGAGTTCGTGAGCTGGTTCGACGGGCACCCCGATGTGCCGCGCACCTGGCCGCTCGAGGCGCGCGAAGTCGCTGTGCTCGGCAATGGCAACGTCGCGCTCGACGTGGCGCGCATCCTCGCGAAGCACGCCGACGACCTGCTCGTCACCGAGATCCCCGCAAACGTCTACGAGGGTCTGAAGGCGTCGCCGGTCACCGACGTGCACGTGTTCGGCCGCCGCGGCCCCGCGCAGGTGAAGTTCACGCCGCTGGAGCTCCGCGAGCTCGGCGAGGTGAACGACGTCGACATCGTCGTCTACGACGAGGACTTCGACCTCGACCCCGCCTCGGAGGCCGCGATCGCCTCGAACAAACAGGTCATGGTGATCAACCGTGTGATGAACCAGTGGCGTACGCGTCCGTCGGGTGAGGCCTCCCGTCGCCTGCACCTGCACTTCTACGCGCGCCCCATCGAGGTTCTCGGCTCGGATGGGCGTGTGGCAGGCCTTCGCATGGAGCGCACCCGGCCCGACGGCGCCGGCGGGGTCGAGGGCACGGGCGAGTTCCGGGACTTCCCGATCCAGGCTCTGTACCGCGCAGTGGGGTACTTCGGTTCGCCGCTCGACGGTGTTCCCTTCGATTCGCTGCACGGCGTCATCCCGAACCGAGAAGGGCAGGTTCTGGATGATCACGACCAGGTCATCCCGGGCGTCTACGCCACCGGGTGGATCAAGCGCGGCCCCGTCGGGCTGATCGGCCACACGAAGAGCGACGCCATGGAGACCCTCAGCCACGTGGTCCGCGACCAGGCGAACTGGTGGGCGCCCGAGGACCCCTCCGAGGAGTCGGTCGTCGCGCTTCTCCAGTCGCGCGGTGTCGACTACACGAGCACCGAGGGGTGGCACCACCTCGACCAGTACGAGCTCGGCCTCGGTGAGGCCGCCGGCCGCACCCGCATCAAGGTCGTCGAGCGTGACGAGATGGTGGCGGTCTCGAACCAGCAGCCCGTCGGCTGACGCGCCGCCGTCCGCGCGACATCCTCCTCGTCTTCCGACACATTGTGTGTGGCATGGAATGTGCGGAACTGCCGTAGTGGATGGAGGTTCTTCGACTCTCTTTTCCTAGAAGGTGCAGTATTTTGCCGCGGGGTTGACCTCGGCCCGGCTGAAATGGTCAGCAGGCGGCACACCTTTCGAGGAGACCAAAAGAATGAGATCACGCACACGTTTCAGTTGCTTCGCCATCGCCGCCATGATCGCAGTCAGCGGATTGGTATCGGTCGGCGCTTCCGGCGCAAGCGCCGCCCCTGCGAACTGCTCGGGCCCCGATGCCCCGCCGGCTTGCACCCCTGCGCCGCCCAAGACACCAAAAGCCCCCCCGACGCTTGATACTCCGGCGTTCTTCCCCGTCGTTGGGGTTCAGAACGATTTCTTCATTGCCACGGGTGCTGACCCGGCTGCTTTGACGGGCTACGCGTCTGGCGACATCACGAAGTACCGTGTCTCCCTCAGTTGCACGAACGGATACTTTCGTTCGGTCCCGCTCAAGTTACGGATCGGTGTCGGGGGCAGCGTTTTGGAAGCGTACTTCTCGGCCGCCGCGGGTGAAGCGGCCGGTTCGTGCACCGCTTCAACGTGGGACCAGAGTGTTCTCGGTCTCAAGCTAGCCCGAACCTTCGTGAGTCCAGTCACCTCTTCCACCTTCTTTCACGCATATTGGCAGATCAATTTCCTCCAGCACTGAGAACTGAATCAATCTGTCCCCAAAGGGGCTCGCCTTCGGGTGGGCCCCGTTGCCACAGCCCGGACGAGAATGCGCAAGTGCTGCCGCAGCTCTGCTTCATCGAGGAGGGCCAGAAGGCCCCCGAGGACTTCCGCCCGAACCACGTGTCCCAGAACGCGCCGCTGTGCTCCGCCACCTGGGACCAGGCGTCCGACCCCCCGCCTCCCGTCAACCGTCGGCGTGCCCCCCGGGTGGCGCGCCGACGCGCGGTGAGCGCGACCCCATCTGCTGAGTGCGTGCGCCACAGCGGTGGCACTCAGCATTCTCGGTCGCGCTCAGCTGGTGCGGGTGCGGGGGGGGGGGGGGGGGGGGGGGGGGGGG
>NZ_NBXA01000003.1 GCF_003399625.1 Subtercola boreus
CACCCCGCGCCGCCGCCGCCACCCCGCGCCGCCGCGCCCCTGCCGCCGCCACCGCGCCGCCCGGCTCCGCGCGCGCCCGGTTCCGCGCGCGTTCGTCGCTTCCGCGCCTGCGCGCGCACACGCCGAAGCGACAATCGGTGGCAGAACCGATGCGGGCGACGCGCCGCTAGACTCTGGCGCATGAAGGCACCGACACCCCGCGACGTCAGGCGGCGCACCGTGCTGGCCACCGCGGCGTGGGGCGTGCCCGTGCTGGCGCTGGCCGTCGCCGCCCCGGCGGCCGTCGCGAGCGGCGGGCCTGCCGACCTCACGCTCGTGGAATCCGGCCCGATCCAAGGCGCAGACCCAGCGGTGCTGTCCTTCGTGCTGACGTTGACCGGCCTTCCGGCGCTGCCCGCGAGCTCGCCGGGCGATTACATCGGCATACTGCTCGACTTCTGTCTGCCCGACGGACTCGCCGTGGAGTCGGTGTCGTCGACGAGCAACGGATGGTCGTTCGAGCCCACCACGGATCCGTATGAGGCCGGGGAGACCTTCGTCTACAACTCGGTTGCCTTCGACGCCGACTCCGCGGACACCCTGCTGGTCCAGGTACGCCAGTCCCCTGACGCGAGCGGGCTCCACGGCACTCTCGGGGCGGATGCCACCATCGCGACGACCGGGTACGCCCAGGATCTCGAGTGGGCTTACAGCTTCGGCACGCCCTCCGGCTCGGCGCTGCCCAACTGCGCCCGGGCAGACCCCGCCCCCGCCTGACGCCGCTCCCCGCACCCCCGCACCCCCGCACCCCCGCTTCCGCGCACCTTTGTCGCTTCCGCGCCGGGGCGCGCACCCGCGGAAGCGACATACCGTGGCGTAGCCGTTCTCCCGGGCGGCGGGAGTGGCGGCGCGGAGAAGCCCGGGCTCCCGTCAGGGGGCCCGGGCTTCGGAGAGCGCAGGTACGGGCCGGGGCGGGCGGCGCCGGGCGCGGCTACGCCGCCAGCGGCACCGCAGGGGCGACGAACCCGGCCGTCACGACGAGCGACCCGGCCACGCCATCCACCGTCACCGTGCCGCCATCGGCGAGCGAACCCGTCACCAGCAGGTCAGCGATCTGGTCGTCGACCTCGCGCTGGATGACCCGGCGGAGCGGCCGCGCGCCGTATTCGGGCTCGTAGCCGTGTTCCGCAATGACATCGACTGCCGTCTCCGTCACCGTCACGCTGATCGACCGTGACGCCAGACGCGCACGCGTCGCACCCAGCAGCACCTGCACGATGGAGCGCAACTGTGGCTGCTCGAGCTTTCTGAACAGCACGATCTCGTCGATCCGGTTCAGGAACTCGGGCCGCATCGCCTCACGGAGCTTGCCCATGACACGGTCCCGCAGCGCCTTGTCACTGCCGAACCCGCCGCCGGCCGTCGGGTCGGCCACAAAGCCGATCGCGCCACCCCGGCTCGCCAGGAACTCCGAACCGAGGTTCGACGTCATGATGATCACGGTGTTGCGGAAGTCGACAGTGCGACCCTGGCCGTCGGTCAGACGCCCGTCGTCGAGAACCTGCAGCAGCAGGTTGAACACGTCGGGGTGGGCCTTCTCGATCTCGTCGAACAGGATGACCGAGTAGGGGTTCCGGCGAACACGCTCGGTGAGCTGGCCCGCCTCGTCGTACCCGATGTATCCGGGAGGGGCACCGACGAGCCGCGACACCGTGTGCCGCTCGCCGAACTCGCTCATATCGAAACGCAGCATGGACTTCTCGTCACCGAACAGCGACCCCGCGAGGGTCTTCGCCAGCTCGGTCTTGCCGACACCGGTCGGCCCGAGGAACAGGAAACTGCCGACCGGGCGGTTGCGGTCGCCCATTCCCGTGCGGTTGCGCCGAACAGCCTGGGCGACGACGGTCACTGCATCGTCTTGGCCGATCACGCGCTCATGCAGCTCCGACTCGAGAGCAGCGAGCCGCACGCGGTCGACCTCGGTGAGCCGGGAGGCAGGGATGCCCGTGGCCCGCGAGATCACGTCAGCAATCTCCTGCTCGTCGACGATGGCCGCACCATCCGAAGCCGAACTGTCGGCTGCGGCCCGGGAGCCGAGCGCACGCAGCGTCTCGTGCACGCCCTCGATCTCGTCGCGGAAGCGAGACGCCTCCTCGTAGTGTTCAGCCGCGACCGCCGCATTCTTCGACGCTTCGAGCTCAGCCAGCTGCGACAGGAGGGCCGACGCATCCACCTTCTTGCCGAGGCGCAGCCGCAGCCGCGCACCGGCCTGGTCGATCAGGTCGATCGCCTTGTCGGGCAGGAACCGGTCGGTCACATAGCGGGCCGACAGCTCGACGGATGCCCGGATCGCCTCATCCGTGTAGGTGACGCCATGGTGCTCCTCGTACGCACCGCGGAGACCGGAGAGGATCAGCACGGCGTCCTCGACGGAGGGCTCGGGCACCTGCACCGGCTGGAACCGGCGCTCGAGCGCGGCGTCCTTCTCGATGCCGCGGTACTCCTTGAGGGTGGTCGCACCCACCAGATGCAGGTCGCCTCGCGCGAGCCGCGGCTTCAGGATGTTCCCGGCATCCATTCCGCCTTCGCCCGCGCCACCGGCGCCCACCACGGTGTGCAGCTCGTCGATGAACACGATGACCGAGTCGCGGTGTGCGGCGATCTCGTCCATCGTCTTCGTCAGGCGCTCCTCGAAGTCTCCGCGGTAGCGCGTTCCGGCGAGCATCGCGGGAAGGTCGAGCGAGACGACGCGCTTCTCCCGGAGGGCGTCGGGCACGCCACCGTCCACGATGGCCTGGGCGAGGCCCTCGACGATCGCGGTCTTGCCGACGCCGGCCTCGCCGATCAGAACGGGGTTGTTCTTGGTGCGCCGCGACAGGATCTCGATGGTCTGCTCGATCTCGTCGGCGCGCCCGATCACGGGGTCGAGACGACCATCGCGGGCGAGCGCGGTGAGGTCGGTGCCGTACTGGTCGAGCATCGGGGTCTCGGATGTCGCGGCGGCACCGTCTGCGGAAGGAGATGCGGCCGCGCCGCCGGCTGAACCGGCCTGCCCGACACCGTCCCGCATCCCGGCCTGCAGCGCGTCGGGCGTGACGCCCGCGGCCGCGAGAACCTGCCCGGCGGGCGAGTCCTGGCTGATCATGAGGGCGAAGAACACGTGCTCGGGATCGATGTAGGTGCTGCCGGATGCCCGGGCCACCTGGTAGGCGTGAAAGAGTGCCCGCTGCGCCGACTGGGTCAGCACGGGTGCGGTCTCGATGCGTCCGGCCGACTGCGGCAGGCGCTGCTCGGCGGCGTCCGCGATAGCCGACGGCGACGCACCGACGCGCGTGATGGCGTCGGCCGCGGGATCCTGGTACGCGATGACGCGGAGGATGTGCAGGGCATCCAACTCGCTGTGGCCGTGTTCGAGCGCAAAACGGCCCGCCTCGGCAAGCACCTCGTGCGTGCGCCGGCTCATCAGCCGGCTGATGTCGATGGAGCGCCCGGCCTCGGCCCGGCGTTCGCCCTGAAGGTAGCGGGCAAGGAACTCGTCGAACGAGTTGCCCTCGTTCTGGTTCTCTGCGGTGAAGTCTGGGGTGTTAGGCATGTGTCCTCCTGAAGAAACGTGAGTGCCCTCGACTCATGTCAACGCCGGACCCCCCAGCCGCATTCCCCGGGTTGTAAAAAAGTTGAGTCGGGTCGACTCAACGCAGTTTCGGGGCCGCCCTGCCCGGAGTGTTGCGCCCCAGCGCCTGCAGGTCGATGTGCCGGAGGGCCATCATCCGCCCCGCCCGCTTCTGGGCGTAGTCGGACTCGGTCGCCGAGCCGGCCACCCGGTCGAGACGGTTCTCCACGTTGGCACGCACCTCGCTCCAAGCACTCTTCCGCGCCGTCTCGACGACCTCGTCGACGACGCTCGGCACGCCGCGCAGCCGGGTCAGCTCGCTCGCGAGGGCAGAGTACGTGACGCGGCGCTGGGTGAACAGCCTCAGCTCCTCCCCCGCCTCCTCTGTCTGCGTGCCCGACTTGCGCTTCTTCGCGACGAGCGCCGCCGATTCCGCGCGCATGCGGCCGGCGTAGCTCACCTGCTCGAGGGCGAGGTCGATGAGCTCGGAGCGCACGAAGACCCGGGCGCTCTCGATGTCGAACGGCCGGTCCTCCCGGATCGAGCCCACGATGATGAAGTTCTTGGTGGCCATCGTGAGCGCCAGCCGCGTGATGAGAACACCCTCGTCGACCGCGCGCGCCACGACGGTCGAGTCGATCGGCAGAAGCGGGAGCCTGCTTCGCCGAAAGAGCCCGCCGAGACGTGAACGCTTCGCTGCCACTTTTCGACCTCCTCGCTCGACGCTGTGCGGCGCACACGCGCGCGCCCCTCAAATGTACGGCGTTCCGCCACCTCGCCGCCGCTCTAGAGTTGCTGTCGGGAGGCAGCATGCAGATTCGAGACGCGATTCCGGATGATCTTCCGGCCATCCTCGCGATCCACAACGATGCCATTGCGAACTCGTTGGCGATCTGGACCGACGAGCCCGTCGACCTGGCCGAGCGGGCAGCGTGGCTCGAGTCGCACCGGCGGCAGGGCTTCGCCGTGCTGGTGGCTGTGGACGATGACGACGATGACGCGGACGCGGACGACGCAGATGACGCGGGCGACGCGGATTGCGGCGCGCGCGAAAGCGCGACCGGCGAGGTGGCGGCGGATGCGCGCGGGCACGTGCTCGGCTACGCCAGCCTCGGCGCGTGGCACGCGAAGAGCGGCTTCCGCCACACCGTCGAGGACTCCATCTACCTCCGCCCCGAGGCCACCGGCCGCGGCATCGGCCGCGCCCTCCTCGGAGCCCTGCTCGAGCGCGCCCGCGCCGGCGGCTACCACGTGGTCGTCGCCGACATCGAGGCCGGCAACGCCGCATCGATCCGCCTGCATGCCTCCTTCGGATTCGAACTCACCGGAACCGTGCGCGAGGTCGGCACCAAGTTCGGCCGCTGGCTCGACCTCACCACCATGCGCCTCCCCCTCTGACCCGCGCCCCCGCCCCGCCCCGCGCCCCCGCCCCGCGCCCCAGACGCGATCGAGTGGGCAGTTCGGGCCCTCGAATCGGAGATTCGGGGCCGAAACTGCCCACTCGATTGCGGCGGGCGGGCGGCGACGACGGGGCGGGGGGGGGGCCGCGGCGGACCGCTAGACGTTGGCCGGACGTTGGCCGATGACGACGGTGACCTCGTATTCGTCGGAACTCTCCGCGTGCGCTTCGAGCCCGGCCGCTCGGAAGATGCGGATGACCGCCGGCGCCTGCGCCTCGTTCACCTCGACCAGCAGTCGGCCATCCGGCGCCAGCCAGTCTGCGGCGGACGCCGCAACACGCCGCTGCACGTCGAGCCCGTCGTCGCCGCCATCGAGGGCGACCCGCGCCTCGTGCAGCCGCGCCTCCGGAGGCATCAGCGCGAGCGCCTCAGTGGGCACGTAGGGGGTGTTCGCCACGATGACGTCGAACGAGCCGTGAAGATCGGTGGGCAGGGGCGCGAAGAGGTCGCCCTCGAAGACACGGTCGCGGCGCGCGAGGTTCCGGCCGGCGGTCCGCACCGCGGCGGGGTCGATGTCGGCCGCGAAGACCCGGGCCCCCGGAATGCCCGTCTCGACGACGAGCGCGATGGCGCCGGATCCGCAGCAGAGGTCGAGCACCGTCGGCTCTGCGCCGCGGGCCGTCCGAGCGAACGCCAGGGCCAAGCTGGCCAGGAACTCGGTGCGCCGGCGCGGCACGAACACCGCGGCATCCAGCCCCACCCGGATCCCCGCGAACCCGGCCCAGCCGAGGATGTACTCGAGCGGAATGCCCTCGATCCGCCGCAGAACCATGGCCTCGAGCTCGGCGTCACCTCCCGCCTGCGCCACGAGAAGAGCGGCCTCCTCCTCAGCGAACACGCAGCCCGCGGCCCGCAGGCGCAGGACGGTTGCCGGCTCGCTCAGTGTCGGTACGGCGACTTGAACATCGCGATGCCGGCCGCGATACCGGTGATGGCTGTTCCCACGGTGATGAAGGCGAGCAGTCCGATCAGCAGTTCCGGCATGTCTTCTCCTGTAGCAGTTGGTGGATCGCGCCAGCGCACCTGCGTCCGGAGCCGAGCCCAGCCTAGCCTCGGAGTACTCGTGCGGGAAAGCGGGCCCACGTCGTCCATCACGGCGTCACGCTCTGATCCACCACGGGGGCCCGGTGCGAGCCGCCCGGGAAGTGGGACAATGAAGACGTGAATGCCACCACCCTTGCGCTCGTCCGTCACGGTGAGACCGACTGGAACGCCGAACGCCGCATCCAGGGCCGGTCGGATGTTCCCCTGAACGACACCGGCCGCGCCCAGGTCCGGGCGACCGCACGGCTGCTCCAGGACGAGGAGTGGGACTTCGTGGTCTGCTCACCGCTCTCCCGCGCCCGGGAGAGCGCCGAGATCATCGCCGGCGAACTCGGGCTCACGGTCACCAGCCAGATTCCCGAGTTGGTCGAACGGCACTACGGGCGGGCCGAGGGCATGCAGGACGGCGACGAACTGCGGGCGCTCCGCATCCCGGGCGGCTTCCTCGAGGCTGAGACCGAGGAGGAGGTCGCCGCCCGGGCATCCCTCGCCCTCCGCGGGGTCGTGAACGCCAACCCCGGATCCCGCATCATCGTCGTCGCGCACGGAACGCTCATCCGGCTCACCCTCTCCGCCCTCAGCGGCGGCCCGGTCGGCAGCATCTCCAATGCCGGGCACTGCGTCATCCACCACGTGCTGGGCGACGACGACGGGGTGGAGTGGTCGCTCTCCGTCGTGAACGGTGCGGCCTGGCCGGTACCCGAGCCCGCCTGAGCGACCTCCCGCGGATCAGCCCGCGTCGTGCAGCACGGAACGAAGCAGCACCACACCGGTCTCGCCGGACACGATCGACACAGCCGTGATGTCGGACCGCTGGATGCTCGTGGTGGCGGTCGGCGTCGCCGTCGTACCGGGCCCCGACGTCCAGGAGGCGACCTGCGTCGCCTCACCCCTCCGGTCGGTGACCAGCATCGCGTAGCTCATCGCCGCGCCGCTGCCGGCCTGCCCCTCGTAGGTGCAGGTCCAGTCGATACGGGTGCCCCAGGGCTCCTCGCCGAGCACCGCGACGGCGCTCAGCGGGCTCTGCACCTCGGCCGTGAAGGTGATCCGGTCGTCTGTCGAGGCCGTGACGGGTGCGACCATCACCGGCGAGAGCGAGACCACGAGCGTGACGGTCACAGCCGCAGCCACGGCGAGGATGCCCGCAGAGGCAAACACGCGACGACGAAGCCTGGCCCGCCGCGCACGCGCCAGCAGCCGCGGGAGCATCTCGGCAGACACGGTGACCTCGACCGGACCCTGAACCAGCCCGAACGCTTCGACAGGCGCGACGGATGCGAGCAGGCCCGGCATCCCGGCGAGGTCGGCGAGCGCCGCACGACAGTCCGGGCATCCGGAGACGTGCTGCTCGTACTCGTGTCGCTCGGCCGGGGCCAGCGAGCCGAGCACGTAGGCGGCATCCCAGTCACGGAAGCGGTCGTTCGGCTCGCTGGCCTCTTCGCGCACGTTCATCTCGTCACCCCCTTCTCCTGCAGGGAGAGCCTGACCGCCCGGAGGGCATAGTGCAACCGGGACTTGACCGTGCCCTCGGGGATGTCGAGCAGTTCGCTGAGTTCGGCGATCGACTTCTGGCCGTAGAACGAGTGCACCAGAACCTCCCGGTGCGGCTGGGAGAGTCCGCTGATCGCCTCCGAGACGAGCCAAACCTCCAGGACGGCGTCTGTGTGGTCGGCGGATGCCCGTTCCGGCAGGGTGTCGGTGCCGATCTCGTTGCGCGACCGCGCACTCCGCCAGTCGTCGATCACCAGGTTGCGCGCCACCGTGAACAGCCACGACTGCGGGGACTTCTCGTTCTGCAGCACCCGGGGGTTCCGCCAGGCCCGGAACAGCGTCTCCTGCACAACATCTTCGGCGAGCTGGCGGTCGTTCGTCAGGCGCACGACGAAGCGCAGCAGAGCGGGGGCGTGCTGGTCGTGGAGTTCGCGGAGGAGCAGAGCCTGATCATCCATGGCCGCACCTCCCCTCTCACTCTGGCACTGTTGTATACGAGACGCCGGAGCGAAAAGTTCATTCTGGGGTGAACTTCCTGCGGGGCGTTCTCGTAGGTACGGGTAGCAGTATCTCAAGTCAGCCTTGTCGGGCAGATCCGGCAGTACCAGAAGGAGCATCATGACCGAGAACCAGACCGTCACCCGCCGCGTCATCCTCACCGCCGGAACCACCGGGCTGGTCGGCGCCAGCACCCTTCTGCTCGCCGCCTGCAGCACCGGCGGGGCAGACACTGCCGCGCCCGCGGCCAGCAGCGCTGCGACAGGATCGGCGACCGGTTCTGCGACGGCACCGAGTGGTGCGTCATCCGGTGCCGCTGCGGCGAGCGGAGCGGAGATCGCGAAACTCGCCGACGTGCCCGTGGGCCAGGCGACCAGCGTCACGTTCGATGGGCAGGAACTCCTGGTGGCCCAGCCGACCGCAGGCACTGTGGTCGCCTTCAGCTCGGTCTGTCCGCACCAGGGCTGCGCCGTGGCGTTCGCGAAGACCGACTTCGCATGCCCCTGCCACGGCTCCACCTTCGAGCTCGCCACCGGCGATGTCACGCACGGGCCTGCCCAGAAGGGCCTCACCGCGGTGAAGGTCGCCGTGTCGGGAGACACCATCGTGGCGGCCTGACGCCTCTCGCTCCCCCCTTTAGCCCCCTCGCACGTCGACAGAAAGCTGCCGCATGTTCAACGGACTCCCCCTCCACATCCTGCTGGTGCACGTGGTTGTCATCGTGCTGCCCGCCGCCGCCCTCCTGACCGTGCTCGGAGCACTCTGGCCGGCGTTCCGCCGGAAACTCGGCGTGCTCACGCCGATCGTCGCCCTCGTCGGACTCATCAGCGTGCCACTGGCGACCAACGCCGGCGAGTGGCTCGAGGAGCGGCTGAACTCGACGCCGCTCATCCAGGCCCACGTCGCGCTCGGTGACACCCTGCTGCCGTGGGCGGTCGGCCAGTTCGTGCTGGCCACCGCCATCTGGGTCTGGTACCGCTGGTTCGCGTCGGCAGGTGCCGCGGGCAACCTTGTTCCGGCGGGCTTCGGCGCGCCGGGTCCGGTGGCTGGCGGCGCCAGCGATCAACGCGCCACCGACGGCTCCGTGCTGCTGCACGGCGATGATCCTTTCGACCCTGCGACCGGCGCCGGACGCGCCACCCCGGGCATCCGCCCCACCGCACCCCCGCGCGCACGGGCAGGCCGCAGGGCATCGATCGTCGTCTCGATCGTCTTCATCGTGCTCGCCCTCGGCGTCTCGACGGGCACCGTGTTCAAGGTCGTGCAGATCGGTGAGTCCGGCTCGAACGCTGTCTGGCAGGGTTCGTTCAGCCCCGACCCCGTCGAGGGCTGACCCCGTTCCGCCTCCCCTCGTTCGCACCCGACTGCGCCGAGTTGCAGGCGCGCCTAGGGGATGCGCCAGAAGTCGCGCGCGCCCGTGAGGCGGTTGCGTTCGTTGATCGTCGGGGCGGACGGCGTGCCGAGAAGCACCAGGTCCCAGGTGCCTGACGGAATCGAGCGATTCACGCCCGCCGACCACAGGGGCGTGTTATCGGCGCGGTAGATCACCACATTGCCATCGCTCTGCAGGCTGATCTTCGAGGCACCGCGACCGTAGGTGCGTGACTGCCAGATCGCCCTGCCTGCGTCTGTGTAGAGCACGAGATTGCCGTCCGCCTGGAAGACGAGCTTCGAGTTGTCGGTGCGGGACTCGATCCAGAAAGCGCCGACAGGGAACTCGACGAAGCCGCTGTCGGAGCTCCACTTGTATTCGGCAAGCGTGCCGTCAGCGTGGGCAGCCTGGGGCACGAGTATGCCGGTGAGCAGTACAAGGCAGGCAAGGGACGGCGCCAGAGCGGCGCGCAGTTGTGATCTCATGCCAATAGACTACTGAGAATTCCTCAGACGACAAGAGCACGAATGCGTGGAAGAGGAGGCGTCAGGCGGAGTGCTGGGCCGCCGCCCAGCCGGAGGCGATCATGTCGGTGAGGGTGTGGGCGGGCATCCACCCGACATCGCGGGCGGCGCGCTCGCCCGAGGCGACGATGCGCGCGGGGTCGCCGGGGCGGGCCGGCAGCACTTCGGGCGTGAACGGGATGCCCGTGACCGCGGCCATCGACGTCATGATCTCGCGCACCGAGACGCCCGATCCGCTGCCGAGGTTGTACGCAGCGTCGAGCGGCACGTCGGCGTCGAGCTTGCGGGCTGCCTCCACGTGCGCCGCCGCGACATCCGCCACGTGCACGTAGTCGCGCACACAGGTTCCGTCGGGGGTCGGGTACCGGTCGCCGAAGATCTTGGGCGTCTTGCCTGCCTGTAACGCCCGGAACACCAGCGGGAACAGGTTGTGCGGGCTGGTGTCGCTCACCTCGGGCGTGGCCGAGCCGACGACGTTGAAGTAGCGCAGGGCAGTGTGACGGAGCCCGGTGGCGACCGCCTGGTCGGCGATCAGCCACTCACCGATGAGCTTCGTCTCGCCGTAGGGCGACTCGGGCGACGTGGCGGTCTCCTCGGTGACGAACTCGGCCGGAGTGTTGCCATAGACGGCCGCACTCGACGAGAACACGATCGAGGGCACGCCGGTCGCGTGCATCGCCTCGAGCAGGTTGACCGTCGCGGTGACGTTCTGCGTGTAGGTGTGCAGTGGGCGCTCCACCGAGACGCCTGCGTACTTGTAGCCCGCGAGGTGCACGACCCCGGTCAGGGGATGCTCGGACGCGGCCCAGCGCGCGAACACACCATCGACGAAGGCTCTGTCGACGAGCGAACCCTGCTCGAGAACCGCCCCGTCGGGCACGAATACGGCCTGGCCGCTGGAGAGGTCGTCGATCACGACCACGTCGATTCCCGCCGCCAGGAAGGCTCGGGCGACGTGCGATCCGATGTAGCCGGCGCCGCCGGTCACGAGCCAGGTCATGCGATCTCCTCAGGGGTGCGGGTCGAGCGGGGTGCGGTTGCCGATTCCGGGGCGGGTGCGGGCACGAACGTGATGCCCCACGAGGCGGTCCAGCTCGCGCCGGGCTCGATCACGTGCAGGTCGATGCCGCTGTTGAACGCGTCGGGCGGTGCCGTGGTCGGTTCGACCGTGACGGCCCAGCCGGGTCCGGAGCCGAGTGGGAAGATCTGCGTCGTGAAGACCTGGGCGTGGCTGTAGTTCTCGTCGCCCCAGAGCTCGATGCGGCGAGCATCCGGAGCCTCGATCGTGTGCACGTACCGTCCGTCAGCCTCCGCTCTGAGGTCGAAGTAGGCGGTGTCGAGGTCGAGGTCGCCCACGACCGCACCCTGCGAGAGGTCGAACCGTGTGCCGGCGACCGGCTCGGCGCCGAGGGGGTTGAGCCGGTCATCCACCAGCACGCGTGTCGCGGCGCGCACCGTCACGGTGAGTTCCGGGATCGGCACGTCTCCGATGCGGAAGTACGGGTGCGCCCCGAGCGCGGCCGGCGCGGGGCGGTCGCCCGTGTTGACCAGCGTGTGCGTGATGCTGAGCGCGTTCTCGCCGAGCACGAACGTCGTGTCGACGGTCAGGGCGAACGGGTAGCCGTCGGTCGGGTGGATGTTCGCCCGGAGGGTGATCGACGATTCCGTTCGGCGCACCACCGTGTGATGCTGCTCGAAGAGGAAGCCGTGCAGCGCGTTGCCGCGGCCGGGCTCGGTGAGGGGCAACTGTCGAAGCGTCCCCGCATCGTTCCACCGACCGTCGCGCACGCGGTTCGGCCAGGGTGCGAGCATCCAGCCGGCGCAGAAGAGCGGCACCGCCGTCTCGTCGAAGCCCTGGATGACCGGGACCCCGCCGAACTCGAGCACCCGCAGCATCGCTCCGACCGACGTCACGACAGCGTGCGCGCTCTGCACTCCGTGCTCGGGCCAGACCAACTCGAACTGCTCACCGGTCGGGTATTCGTTCTCAGTCATCGAGGTCACCTTTCATCGTGGCTCCGGCCGACGGTTGTACGACGAAGAGGTCGGGCCGCCGGTAACCCCGGGCGACGAACGCCTCCAGAACAGCCGCCTCGAGGGCTGGCCTCTGCGGACGACGAATGAGCGCCAGCGCCGACCCGCCGAAACCACCGCCGGTCATCCGGGCACCGACAGCACCGCCCTCCTGGGCGACCTCGACGGCGAGGTCGAGTTCGGGCACCGAGATCTCGAAGTCGTCGCGCATCGACACGTGGGAGGCGTCGAGCAGGGCACCGATCGCGAGAGGGCCCTCCGTCTCGAGCAGCCGCACGGCCTGTTCGACCCGGTCGTTCTCGGTGATGACGTGCCGGGCCCGGCGGAAGGTCTCGTCGTCGAGCCTCTGCTGCAGCCGCGGCAGGTCGGCGACGCTGAGCTCGCGAAGCGACCCCACGCCCATCTCGGCCGCGGCCCGCTCGCAGGATGCCCGCCGTTCGGCGTACCCGCCCGTGGCGTGATCGTGGCTGACCCGGGTGTCGATCACCAGGATCTCGAGGTCTTCGGCGTCGAGCCCCAGCGGGACACTCTCGGCGTTCATGCTGCGGCAGTCCAGGAAGACAGCCGCGTCGATGCGGCCGAGCATGCTGGCGGACTGGTCCATGATGCCGGTGGGAGCCCCGACCGCCTGGTTCTCGGCGATCTGGCCGACGCGCGCGAGCTCAGCCGGGGTGAGTCCGAGCTGCCAGAACTCGTTCAGGGCGACGGCGGCCGCGCACTCGATCGCCGCCGACGACGAGAGCCCTGCGCCGATCGGCACGTCGGAGTGGATGTGCAGGGCGAAGCCGGGGAGCGCACGCCGCGCTTCGGTTCCGGATGTCGCGGAGACATGCTCGGCCAGCGCCCACGCCACGCCGAGGGGATAGGCCGACCAGTCGGCGAGGGCGTCCGGCGCGAGGTCGGCGAGGGCGAGCTCGACGATCTGGTCGCTGAAGGTCGACGAGACGCGGGCGAAGGCCGGAGCATCCGGAGCCGCGCCGGCGAGCGCGACCACCGCGCGCCGGTCGATCGCGAACGGCAGCACGAAGCCCTCGTTGTAGTCGGTGTGCTCGCCGATGAGGTTCACGCGCCCCGGTGCCGACCAGAAACCGGCCGGCCGTGAGCCGTGGCGCGCCTCGAACTCGGCGGCGAGGGTCTCGAAGAGGGGGTTCAGTTCAGTCATGGGTCTCGAAGCTCTCTCGCAGGTTGCGGGCCGTGGTCTCGGGCGGAACGTCGCCGATGAACGCCCCCATCGCCGATTCCGAGCCGGCCAGGAACTTCAGCCGGTCGACCGCCCGGCGGGGCGACGTGATCTGCATCATCAGGCGGATGTCGCCCCGGTGCGAGTTCACCGGCGCCTGGTGCCAGCCCGCGATGTACGGGGTCGGCGTCTCGTACAGCCCGTCGATCGCCCGGAGCACCCGCGGGTAGAGCACCGCGAGTTCGTCCCTCTCCGCGGAGGTCGTCGCGGCGAGGTCGGGCAGCTGCCGGTGCGGCAGGATGTGCACTTCGACGGGCCAGCGGGCGGCGAACGGAACGAAGGCACTCCAGTGTTCGCCCTGCACGATCATCCGCTCGCCCGCCTGCTCGCTGGCGAGGATGTCGGCGAACAGCGTTGGCCCGTAACTCTCGAGCGAGGCGACGAGGCGCTGGGTGCGGGGGCTGACGAACGGATAGGAGTAGATCTGCCCGTGCGGGTGGTGGAGCGTCACGCCGACCTGCTCGCCGCGGTTCTCGAACGGGAAGACCTGCTCGATACCCGGCATCGCGCTCAGAACCGCAGTGCGGTCGGCCCAGGCCTCGATCACGGTGCGGGCGCGGGAGGTCGGCAGCGACCCGAACGACCCCTCGCGCTCGGGGCTGAAGCAGACCACTTCGCAGCGGCCGATGGATGCGCGGGAGCGCCCGAGGGCGATTCCGGAATCCTCGGGCACCGGCACAGCGCCGGCCTCGAGCAGCTCGGGCCCGAAGGAAGGGGAACGGTTCTCGAAGACCGCGACGTCGTAGAGGCTCGGCACCTCGGAGGGGTTGTCGGGCGCCTGCGGGGCAAGCGGATCGAGGTTCGCCGGCGGCAGGAACACGCGGTTGTTGCGGGCGGCGGCGATTGAGATCCACTCGCCGGTGAGCACATCCTGGCGCATCCGGGCGGTGGGCGGGCGAGGGTCGAGGGGCCGCTCATCGGGCAGGCGTTCCGGCGCCAGCGTGGTGTCGGCGTCGTCGTAGTAGATCAGCTCGCGGCCGTCGGCGAGCACGTGCGAGCGCTTGACGATGGGCCGCCCAGCGACGAGGGAGAGGTCTTCGACGGTTCCGGTCGGGGAGGGGGGCATGTCGCCTCTTTCGAATACGCAAGCTGATTCGGCAGTTTCGCCAAGCACAATGGTAGGGCATGAGGCTATGAGTTGTCTTTGGTTCTGTTTGGTTTCTTATTGACAAATTCGCGGGCGCTCAGCACGATGGAGGCGTGGCCGAACCTGAGAACGACCAGCAATTGCCCGCGGCGCTCCGGCGGGAACGGATGCTCGCGGTCATCGATGAGCGGGGATTCGCCCGCGTGGGCGAACTGGGCGAGACCTTCGGGGTCTCCGACGTCACCGTTCGGGCCGACCTCGACGAGCTCGACCGCCTGAAGGCGATCCGCCGCGTGCACGGCGGGGCGGTCATCCGCAGCCGTCACCTGCAGGCGGAGCCCACGTTCGAGCAGGCTATGGGGGCGTCGGCGGCCGAGAAGAGAAGGATCGGCGAGTTGTGCGCGTCGCTCGTCGAACCCGGCCAGAGCGTTCTGCTCGACGTGGGTTCCACGGCTCTCGCCGTGGCCGAGGCGCTTGTCGCCCGCGAGGATCTCAGCGACGTCGTGGTGATCACGAACGGACTCAGCATTGCCCTCGCCCTCGAGCCGGGCGTGGTGGTCGGTCGGCTGACGGTGATCGTGACAGGCGGAACCCTCCGCCCGCAGCAGCATTCGCTCGTCGAACCGCTGGCGTCGCCGCTCCTGCGGGGCCTGCACGCCGACCTCGCCTTCATCGGCTGCAACGGCGTCGACGGCGCCCTCGGAGTGACGAACGTGAACCTGCCGGAAGCCCAGGTCAAACGCCTGATGCTCGAGTCGGCGAGCCGCGCCGTGGTCATCGCCGACCGCAGCAAGCTCGGGCAGGTGCACCTCGGCACGGTCGGGGCGCTCGGCGAGTTCGATGCGCTGGTGACCGGGGCGGCGGGCGGCGGGCCCGCTGGAGCGGCGGGCGCGGTGGGCGGCGGGGCTCCGGATGCCCTGGCCGAGGCCTTCGAGCAGGCGGGCCTGCTCGTGATCACCGACCCGGCCACCGCCGCCCGCTTCTAGCAGGCGCCACGGGCGTCCCCTGCCACGCCTGCCCGCCCTCCCTCCGCACGGGCTGTCGTTCCGCGGTCGTCTGTCGCTTCCGCGCCTGCGCGCGCACCCGCTCAAGCGACAGACCGCGGCGGAACCCGCCTGCGGCTGGCGGGGCGGGGCGGCGGCGGTGCGGGGCGGGCGGGGCGGCGGGCCGGCCGGGTCAGGGCTCGAGCGCCTGCAGGGCCTGCTCGATGACCGTCGCGGCGTCGTCGATGAGGGCCTCGCTGATGACGACGCTCGGCAGGAAGCGCAGCACGCTGTCCCAGCTGCCCGCATCCAGAACGATCACGCCGTTCGAGGTCGCGTGCTTGATGACCGCGGAGAGCGCCTCGGGGTTGGACTTCCGGGTACCCGGATGCACGAGCTCGACGCCGAACATGGCGCCCTTCCCGCGCACCTCGCCGACGACCGAGAACTTCTCGGCCCAGTCGCCGATGCGGGAGAAGAAGGCCCGCTCGACGCGCTTCGCCTCCTCGATGAGGTTCTCACTCTCGATGAGATCGAACACCGCGAGGGCGGCTGCGGTCGAGACCGGGTTGCCGCCGAAGGTGCCGCCGATGCCGCCGGGCTGCACGGCATCCATGATCTCGGCCCGGCCGGTGACCGCGGCGAGCGGGAAGCCGCCGGCGATCCCCTTCGCGCTCGTCACCAGGTCGGGCACGACGTTGTGGTGCTCGATCGCATACCAGGCTCCCGATCGCGCGATGCCGGCCTGGATCTCGTCGGACACGAAGACGATGCCGTTCTCGGTGCAGAAGGCGCTGAGCGTCTCGAAGAAACCCTCCGCCGGGATCACGATGCCGCCGTCACCCTGGATGGGTTCGACGAAGAGCGCTGCCAGTTCGGTCGCGCCGATGTGGGTCGTGATGTAGTCGATCGTGCGCTCGGCCGCCTCGACTCCCGTCATGCCATCGGGGTCGCGGAACGGGTAGCTCGTCGGAACACTGTAGATCTCGCCCGGGAACGGCCCCATTCCCGCGCGCTCCGGCCACGGCCGGTAGGTCATCGCCATGGTGAGGTTCGTGCGACCGTGGAAGGCGTGGTCGAGTGCGGCGATGGCGCGGCGTCCGGTGTACTTGCGAGCGATCTTGACCGCGTTCTCGACGGCCTCCGCGCCTGAGTTCACGAGGATGGAGCGCTTCTCGAAGTCACCCGGTGTGATCTCGGCGAGCTTCTCGGCCACGAGCAGGTAGTTCTCGTAGGGCGTCACCGTGAACAGCGTGTGGGTGAGCTTGCTCGCCTGCGCGGCCGCAGCGGCCGCGATGGCCGGGTGCGCGTGGCCGATGGTGGTGACGCCGATCCCGCAACCCAGGTCGATGATCTGGTTGCCGTCGACGTCGACCAGGATCGCGCCCGACCCGTGGTCCATGTAGATGTCGGCGAGCGTTCCGGCGCCGCGCGACACCGTCTTCAGGCGGCGGGCGTGGAGCTCTTTCGATTTCGGACCGGGGAGCTCGGTGACGATCTTGCGTTCCTGGGACACAGTGAAGGGAGAGGAGACCATGCTTCGAGCTTAGATCGTGTCAGGCCTCCGACCGGTTCGCCCTGCGGGCGCGGAGGACCGACACCAGCACCGAGAGGAGGGTGATCACGAGGATGCCGCCGATGACCACGTCGATGTACCGGGTGACGACATCGGCGACGCCGGGGATGTGCCCGAGGAAGAAGCCCAGCAGCACGATCAGCAGAGTCCAGCCCACCCCGCCGATCGCGTTGAAGAGGAGGAACGTGCGGTAGTGCATCCGGCCGACCCCCGCGGCGACCGGCGCGAAGGTGCGCACGACCGCGATGAACCGGGCGAGGATGACGGCGGCACCGCCGTACTTCGTGAAGAACGCCTGGGTGCGTTCGACGCTCTTCGTGCTGAAGATCCCCGAGCTCTTGCGCTCGAAGATGCGCGGCCCCGTCCGATACCCGATGAGGTAGCCGAGCTGGTCGCCCAGCACGGCCGCGATCGAGATGACGATCACCACGAGCCAGATCGGGACCGGGATCACGCCCGTGAACGTCAGCAGCCCCGTGAAGAAGAGCAGCGTGTCGCCGGGCAGCACGAACCCGATCAGCAGACCGGTCTCGGCGAAGATGATCGCACAGACCACCACGAGCGCCCAGGGGCCGGTGCTCTGGATGACGGTGTTGGGGTCGATCGGGTTCACCCCGGTGAACGGGGTGGAGCCGGCGAGAGCATGGAGAGCGCCGGTCACGAAGGAGGTGGAGGTCACGCGGTGTCTTCCTGACTGGACGCTGCTGCTGCGGGGGATGGGTTGGGGAAGGCCGGGTTGGTGGAGGCCGGGTTGCTGGAGGCCGGGTTGGGGGAGGCCACGTTGCTGGAGGCCGTCTTGCTGGAGACGGTGACGGAGGACACCGCGCTCGAGGACGCAGGAATCGTGGCGACGACGCTGAGCCCCCGCGGCTGACGGTTCGTTATGGTGACAGCTCCGCCCGCGGAGGTGACCAGTGCCTGCACGATCGACAGCCCGAGCCCGGCGCCGACGGAGCCCGGGCGCGTGCCGCCACGCGATTCGTCCTCGCGCGCGAAGCGGTCGAAGGCGAGCGGCAGGAAATCCGGTGCCATCCCCGGCCCGGTGTCCGTGATCTCGAGGGTCAGCGCCCGGGCGGAGCACGAGAGGCTCGCCCGGACGGTTCCCGGCCGCCCGGTCTCCGACGGGCCCTGCGGCTGCCCGCCTGCCGCCTGCTTCACCGCCGCCTCGCTCACTGTCGCCTCATTCATGGCCACGATCGCGTTGCCGAGCAGGTTGTCGACGATGCGTCCGAAGTTGCGCCGGGAGAGTTCGAACGGGGCCACCTCTTCGTGGTCGCCGACGTCGTAGTCCACGAGGATGCCCGATCCGATGCTCACCAGCCTCGCCCGGTCGATCGCGTCAGCGAGTTCATCGGCAAGATCGTCGAACGTGGTGGTCTCCCGGGCTGTCATCCCCTCGATGCGCGTGAGCTCCAGCAGGCTCGCAGCGAGCGCGGAGAGTCTCTGCACCGTTCGCTCCGCCGACTCGATCTCTCCCAGCAGCGCCGTCGCATCCCCCGTGCTGAGGTGGGCCAGCTCGAGCTGCGTCTGCAGGATGGCGATCGGGGTGCGGAGCTCGTGGCTCGCATCGGAGACCAGTTGCTTCTCACGGTCGGCCGAGGCACGGAGCTGGGTGATGAGGTCGTTGAGCGTGTTCGCGAGGTAGAAGAGTTCATCGTGCGCAGGCCCCACGGGAAGAAGCTCGACGGACGAGGTTCCCCTCAGCCTCTCGGCGGTGCGGCGCATCAGAGCGACGGGCCGGAGCGCCGCGCTGGCCAGCAACCACGAGCCGACTCCGAACAGGAGGGTGAGGATGACGAGCCCCCACGCGAGAGCGCGCGTGAGGTTGTCGAGCGACAGTGCCGATGCGGCCTCGTTCCGCGCCGTCACGACACTCCATGTGCCGTTGGGCGCCGGGATCTGCCGGGCGAGCACCAGGTAGCGCGCGGCGGGGGTACGGACATCCTGCACCGCGGACCCGGCAGCGGCGAGGCTGAGGAGGCTCGGCCCGAGCTCGGCCGGGAGGGATGACTGCATCACTCGTCCGCTCGGATCGATCACCGCGACCAGCTGCCCCTGGGCAGGGGTATCGAGGTTGGAGGTTCTGCCGTCGGCGATCTCCTGCTGGTACTGCGCGATGTCGCCCTGCAACAGCATCACCGACGAGCTTCGGAGGATCGAGTCGACCTGACGGTGCACCACGACGGCAGTTCCCGCAAAGAAGACCCCCGCGATGATGAGCGTGCCGACGGTCAGCCGCACCCTGATCGAGAGTCGACGGATCAGCCTCACACCCCCACGTCACTCACTGGCCACCTCGAGCCCGTACCCGACCCCTCGGCGGGTGGCGATCGAGACATCGGAGCCGAGCGGATCGAGCTTTCGGCGCAGATAGCTCACGTACTGGTCGACCACATTCGCATCGATGTGCTCGGTGCGACCCCATACCTCATCGAGGATCTCCGTGCGACTCATCGTGACTCCCGGCCGCCCGGCGAGCAGTCGCAGCAGATCGAACTCCTTCGGACTGAGGGTGAGGGTCGCGTCGCCGACGATCGCCTTGCGGTTGTGACTGTCGACCACGAGCGAACCCACCGTGAGGGAGAGCTGGGGGCCGACGTTCTCGCGTCGCAGCAGGGCACGGATGCGCGCCGTCAGTTCGACGAACGCGAACGGTTTCGTGAGGTAGTCGTCGGCACCGGCATCGAGACCCTTCACCCGGTCGTCGACATCGTCACGGGCGGTGAGCAGCAGGATCGGCACGGTCGAGTTCTGCTCGCGCATATGCCTGCAGAACTCGAAACCGGACATCCCGGGGAGCATGACATCGACGATGGCCGCCGAATATGTGCCCGCGCTCACAGAAATCATGCCGTCGACACCGTTCGCCACCCGGTCGACGTCGTACCCTTCAGCAGCCAGCCCCTTGGCGAGCAGGCGCCCCATCTCGTCTTCGTCTTCGACAATCAGCAGTCTCACGAATCACCTCTCCGTTCTGATTATGCTGGCACGCTCTCAGGCACGCAGGGTTCAGGGCCCGGAAAGATGTGGAAACTCACACTGCCTTCCAGCTTGTGGAGGAATTGCATACCCCCTAGGGGTATGCTGAAAAGGTCGAAGGGCGAACATGACGACTCCAGCAACGCACGACCACTCGGGCCACGCGCCGCATGCCGCGCACGACCACTCCGGGCACGACCACCCGGCGCACGACGCCGTCACCCCAGGAGGGCACGACCACATGGATCACGGCGGCCACGGCGGCCACGGCGGCCACGGCGGCCACGGCGGCCACGGCGATCATGCCGCGCAGTTCCGCACGAAGTTCTGGATCACCCTCGTTCTCGCCATTCCCACCGTGCTCTTCAGCTCGATGTTCAGCCAGCTGCTCGGCTACTCTGTGCCCGACTTCCCAGGCGCGACCCTCGTCTCCCCCGTGTTCGGCACCGTGATCTTCGTCTATGGCGGAGCCCCCTTCCTCACCGGCGGACTCTCCGAGCTCCGCTCAAGGCGACCCGGGATGATGCTCCTCATCGCCATGGCGATCACTGTCGCCTTCGTCGCCTCCTGGATCACCACCCTGAAGGTCAGTTCGTTCGATCTCGACTTCTGGTGGGAGCTCGCCCTGCTCGTCGTCATCATGCTGCTGGGCCACTGGGTCGAGATGAGAGCATTGGGCGCAGCATCCGGAGCCCTCGACGCCCTGGCCGCCCTGCTCCCCGACACCGCCGAGCGCGTGCTGGGCGATGACGAGACCACAGGCGCCAGGCGCGCTGAGCACGGCACCGGCACCGAAGAGGTCCCGGTCGCCGACCTGGTGACCGGCGACGTCGTGCTCGTTCGCTCCGGCGCGCGCGTTCCCGCCGACGGGATCGTCGTCGACGGCAAGGCATCGGTCGACGAATCCATGATCACCGGTGAATCGAAAGCCGTGAGCCGGTCGATCGGCGACCGCGTCGTCGCGGGAACGGTCGCCACCGACAGCGCTCTGCGCGTCGTCGTCACCGCTATCGGCGACGACACCGCGCTGGCGGGCATCCGCAGGCTGGTGGCGGATGCCCAGAACTCCTCCTCGCGCGCCCAGGCCCTCGCCGACCGGGCTGCAGCGCTCCTCTTCTACTATGCGGCGGGCGCGGGAATCATCACCTTCGTGGTCTGGTCGCTCGTCGGCAACCTCGACGACGCCGTCACCCGCACCGTCACCGTGCTCGTGATCGCCTGCCCACACGCGTTGGGTCTCGCGATCCCGCTGGTGATCGCGATCTCCACCGAACGTGCCGCGCGCGCCGGCGTGCTCGTGAAGAACCGGCTCGCGCTCGAACGCATGCGCACCATCGATGTGGTGCTCTTCGACAAGACCGGCACGCTGACGCTCGGCGAGCCCACGGTGACGGATGTCGCGGTGGCAGCTCCTGCGCAGAGCCTCGCGGCGACTCCGGATGCCTCCACCTCCGCCACTCCCGCCGACGGCCTGACGCGCGAGGCGCTGCTCGCCCTGGCGGCCGCCGTCGAAGCCGACAGCGAGCATCCGTTCGCCCGTGCCATCGTCCGCGCCGCCGCAACCGACGCGGGAGTTTCGGTCTCGACGGTCTCCCCGGAACGACAGGAACTCCCGAGTCGATCCCGCGACGCGGACGGGGACGGGGGCACGGACGGGGGCGACCGCACGAGCGCGCCGCGGTACCGGGCGAGCGACTTCCGCTCCCCCACCGGGCGCGGCGTGCAGGCGAGCGTCGACGGCGCGACAGTGAGCGTCGGCGGGCCGGCACTGCTCCGCGCCGAAGAGGTCGAGCCGCCGGAGAACCTCACACGCCACATCTCCTCCTGGGCCGAGCGCGGCGCCAGCGTGCTCTACGTGCTCCGGAACGGCACTGTGCTCGGGGCGTTCGCGCTGGAGGACGGCATCCGCCCCGAGTCCCGCCAGGCAGTGGATGCCCTGCACGCCCGCGGTATCACCGTCGCCATGGTCACCGGCGACTCCCACACGGTCGCGAATGCGGTCGCCGCCGAGCTCGGCATCGACGAGGTGTTCTCCGAGGTGCTCCCCGAGGACAAGGACAGCAAGGTCACCGAACTGCAGGCACGCGGCCTGAAGGTCGCCATGGTCGGCGACGGCGTCAACGATGCACCCGCCCTCGCCCGGGCGGATGTCGGCATCGCGATCGGCGGCGGAACCGATGTGGCCATCGAATCGGCCGGCGTGGTGCTGGTCGGGAACGACCCGCGCGCGGTGCTCTCGGTGGTCGCCCTGTCGACGGCGAGCTACCGGAAGATGATCCAGAACCTGGTCTGGGGCGCGGGATACAACCTGCTGTCGGTCCCCCTGGCCGCCGGGGTTCTCGCCCCGATCGGGTTCATCCTGTCGCCCGCAGTGGGCGCGATCCTGATGTCGGCTTCGACGATCATCGTGGCGGCGAATGCGCAGCTGCTCCGCCGGATCGACCTCGACCCGGCACGGCTGGCTGCCCGGCGCAACTGAGGGAGTGGGCATCCGGATGCGCGGGGCTGCCCACTCCGGCACCGAGAGGGCGCGCATCCGGAGCCGCGGCGCCCCGCGCTGCACCGGCGCAGCTCGGCGTCGCACTGCCCCGCCCCGCCTCGCCGCAGCTCACCGGCGCAGCCGCTCAGCCGAGCCGCACCCGCCACGGATCGTTCCGAGACCCCGCACCGAGAATGGTCGCCGGCACGATCACCTGCTCAGAAGCGAGGATGCGCGGCCGGAGCTGCGCGGCCCACTCCCGGCTGAGTCCGGGAGGCAGGTAGCCGACCTTCTGCGACCCGTAGTAGAACAGCAGCTCCACGCGCACCGCATTCGTGTCGAACGGGTTGTTGGGCTCGAGTTCGAGCGAAGCGAACAGGGGCTCGCCCGGCTCGGCGAGGGCGGTACGGGCCTCGACCACGGCGAGGATGCCCTCCTGGTGGAAGTCGGTGGCGTACACCTCGAACGGATGCTCGACCTCGACCTCGACCGTCGAAACCGGATCCCCCACCGGAACATCCCGCAACTCACGGCGGAGGAGATCGTCGTCGTGGCGGAGTGCGGCAGACGCACGGAACGAGATCAGCGCGGTGATGATGAGCGCGAGCGTGGCTAGCCAGCCGACGTGCGGGAGGAAGAGCGCGGAGAACGCTGCGACGAGGAGCAGACCTCGGACCCAGCCGGGCCAGGTCGAAGGACTGAGCATGGAACCGGTCACCTCGAAGGGATCACGTGCGGCGGAATCCGGGGCGAGCGGCAGCAGACCGGCTGGCCCCGGTTCGTGTCAGCTGTCGGAGATGTCGTGGGCGAGTCTGGCGAGAGTGATGTCGTCGACCTCGACGGCGGCCTGCTCGAACCGTTCGCGCAGGTTGTTCTGCACAATCACCAGGCTCTGGCCTGCGTGGTCCTGACGCGTCTGAGCGAGGATGCCGTCGATCTTCTGCTCGTTGGTCGCGTCGTTGCTCCCCGCCATGATGGGCTCGCTCTGTTCACCGTTCTCAGCCATACCTCCCATCCTCCCACAGCCGCACATCGACGGGCGCAACCTTGCGTTCGGCGGGCGTGCGGCTTTCAAATAGGTACATGACACACGACACCGTCCTTGATTCCGGTCGGCACGCACCCCACTCCGACCGGATGCGGCAGCTGTTGGTCGCCCTCGGAGCGGTCGTCGCCGTGGTGGGTTCCTTCATCGGATCGGGCGCCGCGGGCGGCACCCCCATCGCTCAGGCGGCGGGCGGAGCACTCAGCGCAGACGCCACCCTGATCGCCCCGGCCGGCGGCGCCTTCTCGATCTGGAGTGTGATCTACCTCGGCCTCGTGGGTTATGCCGTCTGGCAGTTCCTTCCCGCCCAGCGAGCGGATGACCGCCAGCGCCGTCTCGGATACCCGGTGTTGCTCACGCTGGTGCTGAACGCCGCCTGGATCCTCAGCGTGCAGGCCGGCCTCCTGGCGCTCAGCGCCGTGGTGATCCTGCTGCTGCTGGTCGCCCTCTGCTGGGCGTACGGTCGTGCGATCGCAACGCGTGGCCTGGGTCGGCGCTCGGTGCTCGGCACCCTCCTCGTCGACGGCGCGCTCGGGCTCTACCTCGGCTGGGTCAGCATCGCGACGGCGGCGAACATCACGTCGTTCCTGCAGTTCTCCGGGTTCGAGGGCTTCGGATGGTCGCCCGAAGCCTGGGCGATCGCCATCCTCGGCGTGGCGGGGCTCGTCGGCGTGCTGGTCGCTGTCTGGAGCAGCGGGAGCGTCGCGCCGATGCTCTCGCTCGCCTGGGGGCTCGTCTGGATCGACGTGTCGCGCGTCTCGGGTGCCCTGTCCTCCCGGCCCGTGGCCATGGCAGCGCTGGTCGCGGCGGCGGTCGTCGTCGTGGCGACGATCGCGGTGCGAATCGCGGCGGTTCGCCGCGAGCGAGCCGACGCACCCCGGTAGCGCTGCGCGAGGGCCAGCAATGGCCCCGCTTGCAGGCGCACAGACGTCGGCGACTCACACCCGTGTGCCAGAATCGGGAGGTGACCCGCCCGGAGACGTCGATGAGCCGGAACGCACGGGTGGCCACCCTCCTGGTCGTCGCGGCAGCCGTCTGTTTCGGCACCACGGGCACCGCCCAGGCGCTCGGCGCAGCCGACGCGAGCGCTCTCTCGCTCGGCGCGGCGCGAATCGTCTTCGGCGGCGCACTGCTCGCGCTCGTGGCTGTCGCGGTCGCCCTACGCTCCCGTCGCGCCGGACAGGTCGACCCATTCGACCCAGGCGCCCCGTTCGACCTAGGCGACCCATTAGACCCAGGCGACCCGGCCCGAACCCGCACCACCCCGGCTCACCGCATCCCCTCCCTGGCCCTGGTCGCCGTGGGAGCCATCGGCGTCGCCGCCTACCAGCCGACCTTCTTCACCGGCACGCGGGAGAACGGAGTCGCCGTCGGCACTCTCGTCGCGCTGGGCTCAGCCCCGGTGCTCACCGGCCTGCTCGAATGGGGCGTGCGACGCCGTGCCCCGGGGCTCCGCTGGGCTCTTGCAACGGTTGTGGCGGCGGCAGGCGTGGCCGTGCTGTCGGGCATCCTCAGCCCCGGCCAACCGCAGAGCGGCAGTTCCGGGAGCGTGACGGCCCTCGGACTGCTCGGCTCGCTCGGCGCCGGCGCCTCCTACGCCGTCTACGCGCTGAGCAGCAAACTGTTGCTCGACCGCGGCTGGGTTCCGACAGCCGTGATGGGCGCGACGTTCGGTGCCGCGGCGCTGATCATGACCCCCGTGCTCCTCACGACGAACCTGACCTGGCTCGGCGAGCGAGGCGGTCTCGCCAGCACCGCCTGGCTCGCGGTGATCACGGTCGCACTCGCCTACACACTCTTCGCGCGCGGGCTCCGCACGCTGCCCGCCTCACGCACCGCGACCCTCACTCTGGTGGAACCCCTGACCGCCACCGTGCTCGGAGTGCTGCTCCTCGGCGAACAGTTCACCGTCGCGATCGTCGCCGGACTCCTGCTCCTCGCTGCCGGCATCCTCATCCTCACCATCGACCGGCAGCCTCCTTCGATTCTTAAATGATGATTATTCATTAAATGACTGGATCTGCGCTACTCTTCCTGAGATCCCTCCGAAAAAGGCGGGTCACGATGGAGGAACCGCAGTGAAGAACACATCGACCGACGATCGACCCCGACCCGGAACATCCGGCTCCCGCAGAGCCACAGGGCAACGGATGCTCGTCGCCTCACTCGCGCTGGGAACAGCTTTCGCGCTGGTGACACCTGCCACCGCAGGTGCGCAGACCGTCGTCTCCCAGGGCGCGGGCCGCTTCGTCACCACCCCACTGCTGACCAGCGCTGTTCTCAATTCCCTGGCACCCCTGAAGGGTGCGAGCGCTGTCGATTCGGGGCCAGGTGCCGACGTGATCGTCGACCGCCCACTCGACGCGCTGGCCCTCGTCGGCCTGTCGAACCTCAAAGTCGGCTTGACCAACCTGCCCGTGTTCGGCACCGGCGGAGTGATCCAGGTCGGCCAGATCGGGCAGTACGGCCGCGCAAACAGCGACGGATCGTCGACGGCGTTCTCGGGAACCACCGGATCGGCCTCCGGCCTGCTCGGACTGCCGGCGGGGGCCGTCTCCCCCAGCGGATCGATCGGCGCGCCGACCGCCGGCAGCGGTGCGACCATCACCGTCGGCAGCCCTGTGATCGATCCTGTCGCTCTCAGAGCCGACTTCGTCGAGCTTGCGGCATCCGCGGAGCAGAATGTCGCGGGAACGCAGACATCGAAGTACCGACTGGGCAGCTTTGCCGTCATCGTCGGTGGTTCGCTGGTCGCGACTCCCGTCTCGACCATCCGGCCCGCGATCGACTCACTGATCGCGGCGATGACCACAGCGGGTGTCACCGCACCGGCGAACCCGTTCCCCGCAGACTTCACGGTTCACCTGACCACGGCCGACCTGCAGGCCGCAGGCCTCGGCAGCGACCTCAACAATCTGCCGGCCGACACCGATCTCACCCAGTACATCCCCCTCGCCGTCGCGAACCGGATCATCCAGGAGACGAACGACTTCGTCGCAACTGCCACCGCTTCCGTCGCAGGCGTGCCCGTCGGGCTCCAGCCGGCCCTCCGTCTCGTGATCAAGGCCGAGCAGGCAATAGTCGGCCCGGTGCTCGCAAACCTCGGCAGCTCCTTCCTGGGGCCACTCGGCCTGGCTCTCCGCAGCCAGGCGCAGCTCATCGTCAACCATCGCGAGATGGTAAACGGGGCACTGGCCCAGACTGCACTCCGCGTGGGCCTCGGGGGCAACGGCTCGCTTGCCCTGGTCGATCTCGCGAGCGCCACCGTCGGCCCGAATGCCGGGGCGACCGTTCAGCCGACCACTCCGACCACCACAGGCAGCACGGCGGGCGCAGGCGGTACCGGTGGCGCAGGTACCTCGGGCGGCTCGGGTATCTCAGGCACGGGAGCGACCCTCGCCCACACCGGAGCCCCCCTCGAAATGCAGCTGGTCCCCTGGGGCGCACTCGCTCTCGGGTTTCTGCTTGCGGGCTTCGTCTCCTTCGCCCTCGCTGCTCGCCGACCCCGACGAGGAGCACCCTCGGGGAACTGACCTGACGGGGTGACGCTTCCGCCGAGGGAGCGCGACCCCGCCGAAGACTCGCGCCGAACAGGAACGGCGTGAGGATGGCCCCGCGCGGCTCGCACCAGCGAACGCGCGGGGCCTCTGCCTGCGCCCACGAAGGATGCCGGCGAAGAAGAACGGCTCGATCATCGAGGCGTGGCGTCGACCTCAGATGAGCCAGTGGGCCATCCCGTAGATCGCCACGATCACCACGCCCCAGGCCGGCAGAGCGATCAGCGTGCCGTAGACGGCGCCGCGAATGGCCACGCCGTCGTGAGGCTGGAACGGAAGATACTCGCCACGCCAATCTGCTGGCGCACAGTCGTCAGGACGCAAAAGGTTCCTCGTGTTCGAAGCGGGCGGAGCGGAACCGGTTGAGCTGCGTCCTGGCCGGTTCCCCCATCATCTCCTACCCGACGTGACTTCTGTGTGACCCCCACGTGACCTCTCTGTGATCTTCAGGTGACAACCGGGTCGGGCTCGCTGAGCGGGGGGGCGGGGGGGGTACTACGACCATGGTCCGATTGCCGCCTCGCGCCTCACCGGCGACAGTCGAAGTACCGTATGTTCCGTTTCGATTCCTGACCGAGAGGCCCGCTCATGGCTCCCACCCCCACAAGGCGCACCATCGGGAGGGCTGCGATCGTCGCGGCCGCCGTGCTCGCCTCCTCCCTCGCCTTCGCCTCCCCCGCCCAGGCCAAGACCAGCTCCAACGGCGGCGACTTCGCCGTCACGGTCGCCGGCACCACGTACAACCCGGCTCCCGGCAGAGACGTCAGACTGAAAGACCTGAAGCCCGGTGCGACGGTCGCGGTTCGCGGCATCAACGTCGGGTTCGACATCCGTGTCGCCGACCTCGGCGTCTACAACTACACGCTGACCGGCGCTCCGGATGCCCAGCGGATGGTCACGAAGCCCACAACGATCTTCGCCTCGAAGGTACCGACACTGACCCCCGCGCAGCTCGCCGGAGCAACCATCAAGGAACTCCAGGTGCAGGACGACACCCTCGTCGTGACCTTCACGACGGCGGCGGGCAAGTACAAGATCCAGGCGAAGGATGGCGCCCAGGGGGGCATCTTCCAGATGGAGACCGAGTTCGCCGCCCCCGTCGAGTTCGTGCACACTCTCGCCCCCGGGATCTTCTACTTCACCAACACGTTCACGGGCAAAGTGAACTTCGGTGACGGCATCGACGCCGTGGCCTCCGGCCCGAACGCGCACCAGATGCTGCTCGGCAAGGACAGCCCCCAGGTCGCCACGAAGACCCTGCAGACCGGCACCGTGACCAAGTGGCTCGTGCAGCCCGGCGGTCGCCTGGGCGGCGTTCTCGGCGAGGACGCGATCGAGCTCTCGGCCGGCGCCACCAACTGCACGAGCCAGTGCCAGGCCCAGAACCAGATCCACGGCTCCCTGCCGGTGCCCTCGAACCCGACCAACCCCACCCCCATCGGCGGCTGAGCACACCCAACCCATCGCTACCCCGGCGCGGGGCGGTCCCTCCCTCGGGCCGCCCCGCACTTTCGCGCGCGCACGTCGTTCCGCGCACGCACGTCGCTTCCGCCCCCGTCTGTCGCTTCCGCGCCTGCGCGCGCGGTGGCGAAAGCGACAATGAGTAGCAGGCGACGGGCGAGGGCGGGCGCGGCGCGCGACGGGCGGGGCGGGAGCGGACGTCAGGCCGCGAAGCGGTCGGTCGCCTCGAGGAGGGCGTCGAGGATGCCCGGCTCGTCGAAGGCGTGCCCGGCGTCGGGCACGAGGGTGAACGACGCTTCCGGCCACGCCTCGTGCAGGTCCCACGCCGTCACTGCGGGCGTACACAGGTCGTAACGGCCCTGGATGATCGCCCCGGGGATACCGCGGAGCACCCCGGCATTCGCGATGAGCTGCCCCTCGTCGAGCCAGCCGCCGTTCAGGAAGTAGTGGTTCTCAATGCGCGCGAACGCCAGCGCGTATGACGGCTCGGCGAACCGCGCGACGAGTTCCGCGCGCGGCAGCAGCGTGATCGTCGAGGCCTCCCACGTGGACCACGCCACCGCCGCGGGCCCGTGCACCCGCGGATCAGGGTCGTTCAGCAGTCGGTGGTAGGCCCGGATGAGGTGGCCCCGATCATCCGGAACCAACGGTGACGCCGTCACGGGAGCCACGAACCGCTCCCAGAGGTCGGGCACGATCATCCGCGCGCCGCCTTCGTAGAACCAGTCGAGTTCGAGCTTTCGGAGCGTGAAGATACCGCGGAGCACCAACTCGGTGACGCGCGCGGGGTGCGTCTGGGCGTAGGCCAGAGCCAGGGTGCTGCCCCACGATCCGCCGAAGACCATCCAGCGCTCGATGCCGAGGCGCACCCGGAGCTTCTCGATGTCGTCGACGAGGTGCCACGTCGTGTTGGAGGCGAGGTGATCGGGCGAAGAGGAGGCGTGCGGGATGCTCTGGCCGCAGCCGCGCTGGTCGAAGAGCACGATGCGGTACTTCGCCGGGTCGAAGAGACGGCGGTGCGCGGGGCTCGTGCCGCCGCCCGGCCCGCCGTGCAGGAAGACGACCGGCTTGCCGTCGGGGTTGCCGGAGGTCTCCCAGTAGAGCTCCTGGTCGTCTCCGACCGGCAGGAAGCCGATCTCGTCGGGCTCGATCTCGGGATACAGGGTTCGAAGGTCTGCCATGTTCCGAGCCTACGGGCTGAGCGCTCGGCGCGGCTCGGCCGGGCGGCGCCTACGGGCCGGGTGGCAGCAGGTCCGCCATCCCGGTGACCTCCTGCGGCGGTTCGCCGGCGACCGCGGAGGCCATCGGCGGCTTCGAGCGCCGTTCGTGCACCGCGGAACCGTCGGCCAGGTAGACCTCGCGCGGCACGCCCGCGTCGGACTGTTTCACCGACGAGATCCAGATGGACTCCGGATGCATGTCATCCCCTGCCCGCACATCCTCAGCCGTGCGGAGCTTCGCCACCCGGTGGATGAGCGTGCCGAACCCGATCTTGACGACAGCGTCCGCGAAGCAGAGGGTCACCTGCATCGTCGTCGCCCAGGCGCCGCCGTCACCGAGGATCTGGATCAGGTAGACCAGCGGGTACACAGCCCACCCGGAGAGGAGCAGGATCGTCGCGTTCCGGAGCAGAGCGGAAGACGCGGGTGTCAGGGTGCTGAACGAGGCCCGCACGGCGCGGATGAGCACCACGGTGGTGACGATCCAGAACACACAGCTGATCGCGCCCCAGAGAAGCAGCGACGACGCACCGCCATCCGCTGACCCGCCGGGCATGATGATGGCACCGAGGAATCCCGTGAAGATCATGAGGAAGGCCGAAGCCGCTGCGATGAGCCTGCCCCGGCGGGCCACCGAGCCGGTGAACGCCACCACGGCCATCAGCTCGATCGTCAGCAGGGGCACCGTGACAGACCAGTCCATGTAGCGTGCGGCGTAGGCGACGATCGCCGTGCCGTTCGGAAGGTAGCTGGCGCCTACACGGTCGTAACCGCCCACGAACCCCATCAGCACGATGACGTACGACAGAGTGGCCACGCCGGTCACCGCAAGGCGCGCAACGGTCGCCGGACGGAAGCGCGCACCCACCTCCCGCTGCGTGAAGACGGCCCGAAGGAAACCCGCGAACAGCACGAGCGCCGCGACGACCAGGAAGTAGAGCGTGAGCAGGTACTCGGGCCCGCTGAGCACGGCCGTCCACGGCTCGAATGCAGTGTGCACCATCCCTACAACCGCCCCGCCGCGGGCTCTGCGCTGAAGAAGAGGCCGCCGCCGCTGTTCGCCGAAGCCATCAGTTCCTCGATCCAGAGACGGTTGATCGAGGGGATCCGGCTGCCGTGGAACCGGTAGTAGAGCGTGCTGCTGGCATCGACCCAGATGGAGCTCCGACCGCTGCCCGCATCCGGTGAATCGGTCCAGCTGAACACGAAACTCTCCCGCCGCCGCAGCTTCGCCGTGATGACGATCTGCAGGTGGGTGAGGGCGCGGTCGTCGAAAGCAATTTCGATGCTGGGATTGCCATAGAGCAAAATGCCCATGTTGGGCTCCTCGGTTGTGCCCACCATAGCGGTGCACCGACGTTTTGCACGATTCTCCACCGACACCGGCCGGGCGGTCAGCGTTCCGTCGGCGAGACCAGCCCCGCCTCGTAGGCGAGAATCACGGCCTGCACACGGTCCCTGGCCTGAAGTTTCGTCAGCACGCGCCCGACGTGAGACTTGACCGTCGACTCCGAGACCACGAGGCGCGAGGCGATCTCCGTGTTCGTGAGCCCCTCGGCGATGGCCACCAGAACTTCGTGCTCCCGGTCGGTGAGGGCAGCGAGCCGGGTGGCGTGCGGGGGACCCCGGCGGGCTGCAGGATGCCCGGAGCCTCCGCTCGGAAGCGGATCGCCGATCTCGCGCCCCGCAACAGGCAGGTCGGAACCGAACAGCTCGAGCAGCTGCCGGGTCACGCGGGGCGACACGGCGGCGTCACCGGACGCCACGGCACCGATCGCCGCCACGAGTTCGGCCGGGCGGGCATCCTTCAGCAGGAATCCGCTCGCGCCGGCGCGCAGCGCCTCGAAGGCGTATTCGTCGAGATCGAAGGTGGTGAGAATGAGCACACGGCTCTCGGGCACCTCACGCACGATCGCCCTGGTCGCCTCGATGCCGTTCATTCCGGGCATCCGCACGTCCATCAGAATCACGTCGGGCCGGAGCGCCGCAGCCTGGTGCACACCGGATACCCCGTCGGAGGCCTCGCCCACCACGACGAACCCGGGCTCGGCCTCGAGCACCATGCGGAACCCCATCCGGAGCAGCGCCTGGTCGTCGACGAGCAGGATCCTGATGTCTGTCATGCGCCCTCCCGGGCAGTGTCTGGGGTCGGTGATGTCGCCGCCGGGGACCGCTCTGCGGCCAGCGAGCGCTCTGCCGGTTGCGACCGCTCTGCGGCCAGCGAGCGCTCTGTCGGTTGCGACCGCTCTGCCGCTGGACCCGCCGGTCGTGTCACGGGGATCTTCGCCCGCACCTGCCAGCCGCCGGCGGTGGTCGGGCCCGCTTCGAGGGTGCCGCCGTAGCCGAGCGCCCGCTCGCGCATCCCCACGATGCCGTGGCCGGTACCGATCGAGGGCGCGGACACCTGGGACTGCCCCTGGTCGGAGACCGTCACCGAGATGTCTGTGCGGGAGAAGACCACGGTGACCGTGACATGCTTCGGATCCGGTGCATAGCGCAGGCTGTTCGTGAGCGCCTCCTGCACGATGCGGTACATGGCGAGTTGGATGCCCGGATCGGGGTTGATCTCGCCCATCACCGTGTACACGACCACCATGCCCGCGCTGCGGTACGACGCGATGAGCGCGTCGAGATCGTCGTGGCCCGGCTGCGGCGACAGCGACGTCGCTGGGACGCTCGCGGCGGCGGGGGCGGCGGCGGGGGCGTCGGTTGCGAGCTGCGGCGCACCGGCGGCGAGGGGCTCTGCGAGCACCCCGAGCACCACACGCATGTCCGCGAGTGCCGTGCGGCCCGTCTCTGCGACCTGGCGGATCGCCTCCTGCGCGCGCGCCGGATCCTGGCCGACAGTGCGGTCCGCCCCGTCGGCGAGCGCCACCATCACGGTGAGGCTGTGCGCCACGATGTCGTGCATCTCGCGGGCGATCCGCGCCCGCTCGGAGGCCGCGGAGAGCAGCGCCTGCTGGTCCCGCTCGCGCCCGAGCTGGGCAGCCCGGTCGAGCAATGCCTCGACGTAGCGTTTGCGGTTGCCCACGTTGATACCCACCAGCGTGCCGACCAGCATCAGGAAGATCGACGCGCTCGCCATCGCGGCGCCGCCCCAGAAGTCGCCTCCCAGAGCGATCAGGTCCGCGATGATGCGAACGACCGACAGCAGCGCGAAGGCCACCAGCGCCGACCGCGACGAGACGTAGACAGCGACGCCGTAGAGCGCGACGAGAGACGGAACCTGGGCCAGCCCCTCGAAGAACGGAGTGACGAGCAGGATCCCCACACCGGTGGCCCCGACCAGCACGAGCGGATGCCGCCGGCGGAGGTACAGGGCCACGAGCATGACCGCCGAACCGGCCACGACGGCGACCGTCTTCACGGGATCGCCGACCCAGTCCGCGCGGCCCATGACGAGGGAGATCCCGACGATCAGGATCGTCGGGACCCCGTAGAGCACGACGATCGACCCATCGACGATCCAGGCGTGCCGTGCGAAGAAGAGCCGGAAGACGCCGGGCGGCTTCGGCAGGGCGAAGTCGTCCAGCCGGGCATCCGGTGCCGGCGCCTGCCGAACTGACGAACGCCCGGCCACCGTCGCCGTGTCGGGCGGAGTGGCCGGGCGTTCGTCAGGCGTCATGCTCAGGCATCCCTCCGGCGGATCAGGGTGGCGGCCGCGGCGAAGACGACGGCGATCCATCCGATCATAATCAGCAGCGCCTGCCACCACTCGAAGGTGCCGCTCATCTGGTAGATGGCAGGGCCGACGGAACCGGGCAGCCAGTCGGAGATGCTGTGCGCCCAGTCGACCGGGATCAGCGCGAAGATCACCGGAACGACGAGCAGCAGCCCGAGCGAGGCGGCGATACCCCCGGCGGTGCTGCGGAGGATCGCGCCGAGGCCGAGGGCGAGCATCCCGATCAGCGCCAGGTACCCGGCGGCCCCGATGATCGGCAGGAAGACAGCCGAGTCGAAGAGGTTCGACGAGTGGCCCGCGTTCGCGAGGATCGGGTAGGTCACGGCGTAGGCGAGCAGGATGCCGACCAGCGACACGATGAATGTGACGACGCCGAACACGGCGAGCTTCGCCCAGAGCACGGGCAGTCGCTTCGGTACGGCGGCGAAGCTCGAGCGGATCTGGCCGGTGGAGTACTCGCCGCTGATCACCAGCACGCCGAGCACCGAGACGACGAGCTGGGCGAAGACGACGCCGGCTGTCGCACCCGCGGTGGCGAGCTCCGGCGACTGCAGGATGGCCTGGCCTCGGCTGGAATCCAGATTGCTGACTGTGAACGAGATCACGAGCAGCCCGATGGCGATCTGCAGCACGAGGATGACCGCGTACGCCCAGATCGTCGAGCGGAGGGAGCGGAGCTTGATCCACTCGGAGCGGATGATGCCACCCGCCGTGAGGCGGATCGGGGACGAGGGCAGCGTGGTGCTGCGCCGGGCTGTTGCGGTGCTCATCGGAGTGCCTCCGGGCCGCTCGGTGCGGCGTGGGTCGGTGCGGCATGGCTGGCCGCGTGGGTGTGTTCGTGGGGGGCGTCGATCTTCGCCGGGTCGGCGTGGGCCGCCGGCTGGAGGGCGTTCGCGGGGTCGAAGACCCCTGTGCGGTACTCCACGGCGTCGGCCGTGAGGTTCATGTAGGCGTCTTCGAGCGAACCGCGAAGCGGTGTGAGCTCGTGCAGCACGATGCCGTTGGTCGCTGCGACCTCGCCCACGGCGGCCGACGTGAGACCGACGATCTCGAGGGTCTCACCGTCGATACTCGTGATGGTCACGTCGGGCGAGTTGAGCAGGCGCGCCATCTCTGCGGCACGGGGGCTGACCGCCCGCACGGATGCGGTGGTCGCGCCACTGACGATGTCCGCCACCGGTGCATCCGCGATGATGCGGCCTTTGCCGATGACGATGATGTGATCGGCCGTCTGGGCCATCTCGCTCATCAGGTGGCTCGAGAGCAGCACGGTGCGGCCCTCCGAGGCGAGGAAGCGCACCAGCTCGCGCACCCACATCACGCCCTCGGGGTCGAGCCCGTTGACGGGTTCGTCGAGGATCAGCGTCGAGGGGTCTCCGAGCATCGCCGCGGCGATACCGAGCCGCTGGCCCATGCCGAGTGAGAACCCGCCGACACGCTTCTTCGCGACCGTGTCGAGGCCGGTCATCTCGATGACCTCGCGGACTCTGGATGCTCCGATGCCGTGTGTCGCACCGAGCGCCAGAAGGTGGCTGTACGCCGACCGGCCCTGGTGGATGGCCTTCGCGTCGAGCAGCACCCCCACCTCGTGAAGCGGAGCCGCGTGGTCGCGGTAGACCTTGCCGTTGACGGTGACACTGCCGCCGCTCGGGCGGTCGAGCCCCACGATCATCCGCATCGTCGTCGACTTGCCGGCGCCGTTCGGGCCGAGGAAGCCGGTGACGAGGCCGGGCCGAACGGTGAAGGTCACGTCGTCGACGGCGGTCTTCGGGCCGTACTTCTTACTGAGTGAGTGTGCTTCGATCATGCTTCGACACTACGAGGGGGCGCCCTCCCCGGGCATCCACCCGCAGGCGGGTCTTTGCGCCGGGCCCCTCCACCCTGTGTGGTACCTGGGTACTAGACGCGCCCGGCGGCCGGGTGGCGCAATGGCACTGGGCCGCCGGGCGGCTACTTCTTCTGCGCCCTCTCGTCGACCGGGGCGTTGCCGCTCGCGCGGAGATCCCGGTAGTACTCCCGCGCCTCGTTCTGGCGGGCCGCCTCGGCGCCCGAGGCGATGGGTGCGCGCACATGCTCGGGGCCGTAGCCGAACGCCGCGACGAGGTCGAGAGCGTGCGGGCGGAGCCGGGAGGTCAGGCGTTCGACATAGGCCTCGACGGCCCGGGCCCGGCTCGGCGACAGGCGACCGTTGATGAGGTACCAGGCAGCGTGCTTCTGGATCAGGCCCAGCCCGAACAGGTCGCGCACCCAGGTCATCACCGTCTTGGTGCCGGGGTCGTCGATCTTCGCGAGCGCGTCGGTGAACGCCTCCCACTGCAGCAGCTCGCCGTGCGCCCGGGCGGCCTCGATCATCGCGTTCTGGTTCTGGTTGAAGAGGTCGGCCGCCTTCTTCTTGGCGCCGGGCTTCTTCGACCCCGTTGCGGCGGGCCGGAGGTTCGCGGCTATCTCGGCGACCATCGTCTCGACACGGTCTGTCAGCAGGGCGCGCTGTGACCGCGCCGAGCGGAGCTGGCCCACCGAGCGGGCGACGGATCCGCGGTCGGAGACGTTCTGCGCGAGACGGCGGAGGCCCGCCCCGTTCACCGCCCGATCGGCAGCCTGCTCGACGGCGTAGCGGGCGAGAACGCCCACATCGGCCTTCGCGAACCTGCGGCTGTAGTCGGTGAGCAGTCTCTTGGCTACCAGTTGGAGCAGAACGTGGTTGTCGCCCTCGAAGGTGGCGTACACGTCGAGGTCGGCGCGGAGACTCGTGAGCCGGTTCTCGGCGAGGAAACCCGCGCCGCCGCAGGCTTCGCGCGCCTCCTGCAGCGTGTCGAGCCCGTGCCAGGTGGAGAGCGGCTTGAGGGCGGCGGCCAGGGTCTCGAGATCCTGGCGGTCGGCGTCGGTGTCGTGGGCCCCCGAGAAGACGCTGTCGAACTTCGTCAGCAGCACCTCGTGGGCGAAGCTCGCGGCATACGTCGTGGCGAGCAGCGGGAACAGGCGGCTCTGGTGCTTCTGGTAGTCGAGCAGCACCTCTTCGTCGGTGTCGCTGCCCGCCGTGAACTGCCGGCGCTGGCTGCCGTAGGTGATCGCGATGATGAGCGCGATCTTCGCCGCAGCAGTGGATGCCCCGTCGAGCGAGACCCGGCCCTGCACGAGGGTGCCGAGCATGGTGAAGAACCGGCGCCCGGGGCTCGAGATCGACGAGGTGTAGGTGCCGTCGGCCGCGACGTCGCCATAGCGGTTCAGCAGGTTCAGACGCGGCACGCGCACGTGGTCGAAGTGCAGGCGACCGTTGTCGATGCCGTTCAGCCCGCCCTTGATCCCGTCGTCCTCTCCGCCGACTCCCTCGAGGAAGGTGCCCTCGACCGAGCGGATGGGAACGTAGAACGCGTGCACGCCGTGGTTCACCCCGGCGGTGATGAGCTGGGCGAAAACGACGGCTGCGGTGCCGTCGACGGCCGCATTGCCGAGGTAGTCCTTCCACGCGCCCCGGAACGGCGTGTTCAGCACGAACTCCTCCGTTGCCGCGTCGTAGGTGGCGGTGGTGCCGATGCTGGCGACGTCGGATCCGTGCCCGGTCTCCGTCATGGCGAAGGCGCCGGGCACCTCGAGGCTCATGATGGCCGGCAGGAAGGTCTCGTGGTGGTACTCGGTACCGAGGTGCAGCACGGCGGCGCCGAAGAGCCCCCACTGCACGCCCGACTTGATCTGCAGCGACGGGTCTGCCGTGACGAGCTCCTCGAACCCGGCGATGTTTCCGCCGTGGTCGTCTTCGCCGCCGAGGTGCTTCGGGAACGCCTTGTTCACAGCGCCCTCCTTCACCAGCAGGTGGAGCTGGCCGAAGACGGTCCTGCGGTGTTCCGCGACGCTCTGGCCCTCGATGCGCTGGAGTTCGGGGCGGCCGGCGACCCGGCGCGATTCGAGCCGCGCCTCGGACCAGGTGCCGAGGAGGTAGTGGCTCAGCCAGTCGATGTCGACCGCCGGGGGCGTGGATGCCTCGGGGGCGATGCTCGTCGCCGACCGAGGGTTCCTGGCGCCCGGTCTGCCCGCGTTCTTCGCCGGCGTGATGACCTTCTTCAGCCCCGCTGTCTCAACGGAGGTGGTATCGGTTACAGCTGTGGTGACCATCGGTGGCCCTCATCTCTCGGCGTCGGTTCGTAGTGCTCGCATTTTCACGATACGAGCCCACCTGCCGCCTGCCAAACATGCAGTGCCAGCCCTACAAGCACCGCGCCGCACGCCTCGCAGACCGTTGTCGATAGCTACAACATGAAGGGCCTTCTATGAGAGACCTGCCACAACCTCCAACAGTGCCTCACCGTAGGTGTCGAGCTTCTTCTGCCCGATGCCGGGGATTCCGTCGATGTCGCCGAGCGCAGCGGGGCGTCGGGTCGCCAGCTCGCGGAGCGTCGCATCGTGGAAGATCACGTAGGCGGGCACGCCCAGCTCCTTCGCCGTCGTCGACCGCCAGGCCCGGAGCGCCTCGAACAGCGGCACGGCATCGGCGCCGAGGTCTGCCGTGGCCGCAGCGCGGGCCCCGGAGCCGGAACCGGAACGCCCGGACCGGGCCGCAATGCGCTCGGGCTCGGTTCGGAACGACACCCGGGTCGCCCCGCTCAGCACGTCGGCGCTGGCCGGTGCGAGCACCAGGGTTCCGAACCCGTCGTCGTTCACCGCCAGGAGCCCCTTGGCGAGAAGCTGCCGCACCACACCCCTCCACTGCTGCTCGGAGAGGTCTCCGCCGATGCCCCACACCGCCAGGTCGTCATGGCCGTACTGCGAGACCCGCGGGGTCTTCTTCGCCCGCAGGATGTCGATGAGGTGGCCCGCCCCGAACTTCTGGTTGCGTTCCCGCTGGAGCCGAACGACGGTCGAGAGGAGCTTCTGCGCGGGAACCGTGCCGTCCCACGCCTCCGGCGGAACCAGGCAGGTGTCGCAGTTGCCGCACGGCGTGCTCGTCTGCCCGAAGTAGCCGAGCAGGTTGACCCTCCGGCAGTCGACCGTCTCGCAGAGGGCGAGCATCGCATCGAGGTGGGCGGAGAGCTTCCGGCGGTGCGAGACGTCGCCCGGCGACTGGTCGATCATGCGGCGCTGCTGCACCACGTCTTGCAGCCCGTAGGCCAGCCAGGCGGTCGACGGTTGCCCGTCGCGCCCGGCACGGCCGGTCTCCTGGTAGTACCCCTCGACGGATTTCGGCAGGTCGATGTGGGCCACGAACCGCACATCGGGCTTGTCGATGCCCATACCGAAGGCGATGGTCGCAACGATCACCACCCCGTCTTCGCGGAGGAACCTCGACTGGGTACGGGCGCGCGTACCCGCGTCGAGCCCCGCGTGGTACGGCAGCGCGTTCACCCCGTTCGTCGCCAGGAACTGCGCCGTCTGTTCCACCGTCTTTCGTGACAGTCCGTAGACGATGCCGGCGTCGCCCGCGTGCTCGGTGCGGATGAGCGACAGCAGCTGCTGCCTCACCTCGGCCTTGTTCTCGATGCGGTACCGGATGTTCGGGCGGTCGAAGCTCGCAACGAAGTGCCGCGCATCGCCCATGCTGAGCCGCTCGGTGATCTCCTTGTGCGTGGCCTCCGTGGCGGTCGCGGTGAGAGCCAGGCGGGGGATCGCGGGCCAGCGCTCCGCCAGCTCGGACAAGCCGAGGTAGTCGGGACGGAAGTCGTGGCCCCACTGCGACACACAGTGCGCCTCGTCGATGGCGAAGAGGGAGATGGTTCCGCGGTCGAGGAAACGCTTCGTGGCCTCGGACGAGAGCCGCTCCGGCGCAACGTAGAGCAGATCCAGCTCACCCGCGAGATAGGCGGTCTCGACGCGTTCGCGTTCCCGGGCATCCTGCGTCGAGTTCAGGTAGGCGGCATTCAGCCCGACCGCCAGGAGCGCGTCGACCTGGTCCTGCATCAGGGCGATCAGGGGCGACACCACGACACCCGTGCCCTCGCGGAGCAGCGCCGGTATCTGGTAGCAGAGGGACTTGCCGCCACCGGTCGGAATGAGCACCACGGCGTCGCCGCCGCCCGCGACATGGTCGATGACGGCCGCCTGGTCGCCCCGGAAGTCGTCGTAGCCGAAGACCCGCTTCAGCACCGCCCGCGCGTCTTCGCCGAGAGCGGGCCTGGCCCGGAGAACGGCCGGAGCCCGGCGCGGGGAAGCCCCCGCGGAGCCGGACAGCGCCGACCCGGCGGGCGCGTCGAACGAGAACGAGTCGTAGGCGGGGTACTCGGGCTCGGGATAGTCGGGCACCGGCGGCTCGGCACCCGGGTATTCGGCACCCGCGAACTCCGCCTCCGGGTAGTCCAGGGGCGGTGGTTCGGCCTCGGGGTAACCGGCGGGCGGGCGCATCGTCATGCCCCCAGTTTAGGTTCGACCCCCGACACCGAAGCCGAAAGGGGTGAACCTGTGGAGAGATCTTTCTCCACAGGCCCACCCCTCGAGAGGATGCGAACCGCTACCGCACGGCCCGTCGACGACGCACAGCCACAGCTGCACCCCCGGTGATCAGGGCGAGCAGCGCGAGCACCCCGAACCCGATGGTCTCTGCACCGTTCACCCCGGTGTTCGCGAGCGAGCCCGAAGCGGCCCCGCTGGTCGGCGTCGGCGTCGGCGTGGCCGAGGGAACCGGCACGACAGGCGGCACGACGGCAGCCGAGGTGACGGTGAGCAGCACCGTCGACGTTCCGGTGCCGGGCACCGACGCCGAGATCACGTCGCCGACAGCGGCGCCCGTGGGAACGGTGAAGGTGACGGATGCCCGCCCCACCTCATCCGTCGTGTCGATGACAGCCGGGTCGATCGTTCCTCCGGCGATCACCTCGCCACCTGCCACGATGTCGACCGTCGGCGCAGCCGGCTCGCCACCGCTGAACAGCAGCGACGACAGATTCACGGTGACGGACTGGCCCGCAGCGACACCCGCGGCGACATCCGACCCGCCCGGGTACGACACACCGATGGACCGCTGGGCCTCATCGGGTGCGGCCGTCTTGTACTGGCCGAAGTAGTCGACCATCGACTGCAGGTCGATCTTGCCGGAGTCGGCGACATCCGTGCCCTCTGCCAGGGTCGTGAAGTTGTCACCGCCCGAAGCGAGGAACGAGTTCACGACGACCTTGACGCTCTGGTCGGCCGCCAGGGGCGCGCCGTTCAGCAGGAGGGAGGTGATGTGCGATCCGGCAGCGGCAAGCGGGTCGTAGGTGTACGACAGCGACTTCGACACACCCAGCTTCAGGAACGGGCGGGCCGCGGCGGCGGGCTGCCACTGCTCCTCGAGCACCTGTTTGATCTGCGCCGTGGTCAGGTTCAGCGTGACGAGGGTGTTCGCGAAGGGCTGCACGCCGGCGACCTCCTTGTAGCTCACTGAGCCCGCAGCGTCTCCTGACCCTGCATACGTGAGGTCTGCGCGGAGGCCACCGGGGTTCATGAAGGCGACCTCTGCCCCGGCCTGCTGGGTCGACCAGAGCTGTACGTCAGCGACGAAGTTGCCGAGGGATGACTCGCCGCCGCGGTTCTCGCTGGCATCGCTCTGCCGGGCACGGTTGAAGTCGGCCGTGATGGATCCGACCTCGACGCTGCCGAGCACATCGGCTTTCGCCACCGCTTTGTCGACGATCGCCTGCACGGTCGGGTCTGCGGGATAGAGCGGCGCGTTGCCGGCCGCGGCGTCGGTCAGCGGCAGCACCTCGGACCTGATGCTCAGCAGCTTCTTCGTGTCGGGGTCGACCGACAGCGCGAGGTGGCCGAGATCCATGCTGTACGAACCGGTCTGCAGCACCGGGCGCGTCGCCCCGGGAACGCCGGGAACGGGAGCGTCATAGTCGTAGAGCTGGTGTGTGTGGGCGCTGATGATCGCGCTGACGTTCGCGTTCACGCCGCTCACGATCGTGCCGAACACCGAGTCGGGCGCGGCCGCTTCGGGCGTCGCCGCGCCTTCGTGCACGAGCAGCACGATCACGTCGGCCTCACCGTTCGAGGCGTCGCCGTCTTTCAGTTCGTCGGCGACCGTGTTCACACTCGAGACGATCGGGCCCACGGTGATGCCGGCGATGCCGGCCGGGCTGACAAGGGAGGGGAGCTCCTCGGTGACGGCTCCGATGAAGCCGACCCGGATGCCCGCGACATCCTTCACGAAGTACTGATCGTAGGCCGGCTTGCCGGTCGCCGTGTCGAACACGTTCGCTGCGAGATACGGGAAGTCGGACGCCGGGATGACGCGGTTCGTCAGGTCTGAGGCACCCTTGTCGAACTCGTGGTTGCCGACCGACGAGACATCGAGCTTCATCGCATTCAGCGCGTCGATGGTGGGCTGGTCATCCTGGATGAACGAGGTGAATGTCGACGCCCCGATGTTGTCTCCGGCCGAGGCGAAGATCGTGTTCGGGTTCGCCGCCCGAAAGCTGTCGACGGCACCGGCGAGCACGGCCGCGCCCGCGGTGCTGCCATTCGCCTCGAGCCGGCCGTGGAAGTCGTTGATGTTCACGATGTCGATGGCGACAGGGGTCGAAGCCGCCGATGCGGAACCGGCAGAGGCGGCGCCGAAGCCGACCGCCAGGGTGACCGACGCCGCCAGCGCGACGATACGCGGCACTCGCCGGCCAGAGGTGTTGCTCGGGGACACAGAGTCTCCTTCATGCTCGTTCTTCAGGTGCAGGATGGCCAGCCCCCTGTAAGGGGGCTGCATAACACCCTACGGTTTGTGTGCCGATTCTCAGAGAACTGATCCCTGCCGTAACGAAATGTTCATATTCGGCAAGCAGTTGTGCGGAATGAATCCGGCACCCCCCGTCTTGTAGCTCCCCATGAGCACCCACACCGCGGCCGTTCCGCTGCCCCTCTCCGAACGCACCGACCGCCGCAGTTGGCTGGCCGTGCTGTCGGTGGCTCTCGGCTCCTTCGCCCTCGTGCTCTCCGAATTCCTCCCGATCGGACTTCTGCCGGCCATCGCCGGCGACCTGGGCGTCGGCATCGGGTCGGCGGGACTCGTCGTCGTCGCAACAGGCATTGCCGCCGCGGTGGCCGCCCCTGTCGTGACCGTTGCCACATCGAGGGTCGACCGCCGCGTCGTGCTCTGGGCGCTGACCGGTGCCCTGGTCGTGGCCGACGTCATCGGTGCGATCGCCCCCGACTTCACCGTTCTCCTGCTGGCCCGCCTGCTGCTCGGCGCCGCGCTCGGGGGCTTCTGGGCCATTGGGGCCGCCGTCGCCACTCGCCTGGTCCGACCCGGCTCGGTCATCCGCGCGACATCCCTGGTGACAGCCGGGATCTCGGTGGCCACCGTCGTGAGCCTCCCGCTCGGTGCCCTCATCTCGTCTGTGTCGAGTTGGCGTCTCGCGTTCGTGATCGGGGCTGCACTCGGTGTGCTGGCCCTGATCGGGCAGCTCGCCCTGCTGCCGAGGATCCCGTCGGTCGCCCGCGTGACCCCGACGACGATCGTCGGTCTCCTCCGCATCCCCCGCGCCCGCATCGGGCTGATCGGCACGCTCCTGGTGTTCTTCGGCCAGTTCGCTGCCTACACCTTCGTCTCGCCGTATCTCCTCGAACTGGCTCGCTTCGACCCGTCGCTGATCACCCTGGCGCTCCTGGTCTTCGGTCTCGCCGGCGTCGCGGGCAACTTCCTCGTCGGCACGCTCCTCGCGCGGAACCTCACCGCCACGGTGGTCGGCACCATCGTGATCGTTGCCGTGAGCGTGGCGTTGCTGCCGTTCGCCGCAGGCTCCGCCGCCCTGGTCTTCGTTCTCGTCACCGTCTGGGGAGCAGTGTGGGGCGGCCTGCCGCTGGCCATGCAGACCTGGGTCGTCTCTGCGGCTCCCGACGCCGCGGAGGGATCGCTGGCGCTGTTCGTCACGACCATCCAGGTCGCGATCGCCACCGGCTCCACCCTGGGGGCCGTCGCGGTCAGCACGGGTGGGCTCGCCTTCGATTTCTGGATCTCGGCGGGGGTCGCCGCGACCGGGGCCATCGTCATGCTGATACTCGTGCTGGCAGTCCGCCGAGCGACTCCCACCCCGTTCCTCTCCGCGGTGCGGAACCCCTGCGAGGCGGAGACCGATGAATCCGCCCTGCAGCCCTGCTGACAGGCAACACCCCGCCGGAGCGCGATAATTGCCCCATGATCATCACGCGGGGCTACGACCGACTCGTCAACCTGAGCGACGCCGTCATCGCCATTGCGGTCACCCTGCTGATCCTGCCTCTGGTCGACGATGCCCGGCAGATAGGAACGGGCACGGTCGCGGACTTTCTCTCCGAGAATGCGTCGCAGCTCTTCCTCTTCGTGCTGAGTTTTGTCGTGATCGCCCGGTTCTGGCTACTGCACCACCAGATCTACCGCAACATCGATGGCTACACGATCCCCCTCGTGTGGGTTAACTTCGCCTGGTTGCTGTCGATCGTCTTCCTGCCGTTCCCCACCGAGCTGCTCGGACATGGCAGCAGTGTCGACGGGGCGGCAGCATCTCTCTACATCGGCACGATGTTGCTCACGTCGCTGACCAGCCTCGTGCAGATCTGGATCATCATCCGAAAGCCCGAGCTGCAGCTCGAATCCCTCCGGGGCACGCTCCGGATGACGCCCGTGGTGGTCTCGACGACCACCATGGCCGTGGCGTTCCTCCTCGCGGTGCTCGTGCCGGGCATCGGCGTCTTCCCCCTGTTGCTCCTGCTGCTTTCAGGCCGGGCCGAGGCCCTCATCCAGCGCCACCAACGGCGCCGCGCTGCAGCCCGCGGGGCCTGACCCGCCGCCCCGGCCCCCCACCCCGACCCCCTCCGACGGGAACGCAGAACGGGCCCCGGACGCCCACCCGCAGGGGGAGCATCCGGAGCCCGTCCGGGTGGTGCAGGTGAGACCTACGCGTGCGCGCTCTGCAGGTCGTCGATCAGGCGGTCGCCGGGGGCGGCCGGAACCATGGTCGCCTCGATGTCGGCGCGCTCAGCACGGTGACGGGGGCGCTCTGCCTTCTCGCCTCGGGTCTCGTAGAGGGCCAACTCGGCCGCCGCCAGAAGGCACGCGCGGACGCCGCCCCGGCGTTGGCGTCAGCATCGGCCGGTTCCTCCGCGTCTGCTGACGAAGACCGGTGAGAACGGAACCCCTACTCCTACTGGTGCGCCAACTGCTGGACACGCTGGGATGACAGTCCCAACAGTTGGGCCGTGTCCTTCTGGCTGAGGCCAGACGAGGTCAGAAGCTCCCTGACGACCTGTCGACGCAACGCCGACGAACGTCTCTCATCGGCGAGCGCACGCTCATGAAGAGCCGAAGCCTCCTGCCAGACTTCAGCTACAAGCTCAGGCAACTCGAGAACCACCTCGACGCTGACGGACTCTTCAGCTACATCGAGGAGAGCCGAGATGAGACCGATGGCCATGTCCTCGATATCACGGGCGTGGCGCGCCTGCGTGACCGCGTCGAGTTCGGGCACGGTGATGACCCACCATCGTCCCTCCCGGGCGGCAACAACCCTGAACGGCCGAACCTCTGGGTACCCCATCGCTACCTCCAACTTTCAGGCGCTCCCGGCACCTTCTTGAGCACTTGCCTCACAACACCGGGCGACACGGTTCCGTGCGTGGGTATGGCCAGCGACTCTCCGTCGCGGGAACTCTCTCCACCTCACGTTGCTTCACCTCTTTCACCATTATTGGCCGACCAGGCCCGCTAGTCCAATGCCACTAGGTGGGATAGCGAAATAAGGGTTCTCATTCAACGAGGATACCTCATGTAATTGCTTCTTTGTTCCGACGAAACGGCCCGCCATCGATTCATCAGGCACGGTGGCCCAACCGACCTGAATACACGCACGCCCCAACGCAGAAACGGGCTCTGGATGCCCCCACCGAGGTGGGGGACATCCGGAGCCCGTCCGGGTGGTGCAGGTGAGAGCTACGCGTGAGCGCTCTGCAGGTCGTCGATCAGGCGGTCGCCGGGGACGGCCGGAACCATGGTCGCCTCGATGTCGGCGCGCTCGAGCAGCTCGTCCATGCGGCGGCGACGCGACTTCGAGATGAGCGTCACGACGGTGCCCTGCTTGCCCGCGCGGCCCGTGCGGCCCGAACGGTGCAGGTAGGTCTTGTACTCGTCGGGAGCATCGGCCTGGATGACCAGGTTGATGTCGTCGACGTGGATGCCGCGGGCTGCGACATCCGTCGCCACGAGCACGTTGACCCGGCCGCTGGTGAGCAGCTGGAGGTTCCGCGTGCGGCGCGACTGGTTGAGGTCGCCGTGCAGCGACGTGGACGGGATGCCCGCGTCGTCCAGCTGGTCGGCCAGCTCTTCGGCGAACGCACGGGTGCGGGCGAAGATCAGCGTCTTGCCCTCGCCCGACGCGAGCTGCTCGATGATCGCCCGCTTGTCGCGCTGTTCGATGAGCAGAACGCGGTGATCGATCGTGGAGGAGGCCTGGTCTTCACCGGCGACCTCGTGCACGGCCGGCTCGACGAGGAACTCGTTCACCAGCTGCGCGACACCCTTGTCGAGGGTGGCCGAGAAGAGCAGTTTCTGGCTCTTGGGCGCGGTCTGGCGGAGGATCCGCTGCACGGGCTCGAGGAATCCGAGGTCGCACATGTGGTCGGCCTCGTCGAGAACGACGATCTTCACCTGCGAGATGTCGAGGCGGCCCTGTTCGATGAGGTCCTCGAGGCGACCGGGGGTCGCGATGATGATGTCGGTGCCGCGCTGCAGCGCCGAGACCTGCTTGAACTGGGGCACGCCACCGAAGATCGGGGTGGTGAACAGACCGACCGAGCGGGCAATGGGCTGCACGGTGCGGTCGATCTGCATCGCGAGCTCACGCGTCGGGGCCAGGATGAGGGCGCGCGGGAGACGACCGGGCTTCCGGCCCTTGGCTCCGTCGTTCTCCATCAGGCGCTCGACCAGGGGTGCGCCGAAGGCGATCGTCTTACCCGAGCCGGTCTTGCCGCGGCCGAGAACATCCTTGCCGGCGAGAACGTCGGGGATGGTCGCTGCCTGGATTGGGAACGGGCTCGGAGCACCCATCGACGCGAGCTGGCGCTGGATGTTGTCACCGAGGCCGAGGTCGCCGAACGTCTTGTCGACGACGTCGCTGGCGGTGGTGACTTCGGCTTCGAGGCGCTCGAGCACGACGTCGTCGCCGGCACCGAAGCGGCCCGCTGCTGCGGTTCCCGCTCCGTCGCTGTAACCGGTGTTCTCGCGCTTCGGGTAGAAGTCGCTGCCGCGGGCGGCGCGGTCGGTGTTGGAGTCGCGGCGGTCCTCGAACGAACGCGCAGGACGGTCGCTGTAGGCCGGACGCTCGGTGCGGGCCGGACGGTCGCCGTAACTCCGTCGCTCCGTGCGGGCCGGGCGCTCGGAGCGCTCGGGACGGTCGCCGTAGGTGGGGCGCTCGGGGCGGCCGGCACGCTCGGTGTAGCTCGGGCGCTCGCTCCGCTCCGGGCGGTCGCCGTACGACGGACGGCCGGTGGATGCGCCGCGGTCGCCGTAGCTCGGACGCTCGGTGCGCGCACCACGGTCGGGACGGTCGCCGTACGCGGGGCGCTCGGTGCGTGCCGGGCGGTCGCCATACGCGGGGCGCTCGGTGCGTGCCGGGCGGTCGCCATACGCGGGGCGCTCGGTGCGTGCCGGGCGGTCGCCATACGCGGGGCGCTCGGTGCGTGCCGGGCGGTCGCCATACGAGGGACGGCCCGAGGATGCACCGCGGTCACCGTAGCTCGGACGCTCCGTGCGGCCGGCACCGGAGGCGTTGCGGTCACCGTATGACGGGCGCTCGCTGCGCTCCGGACGGTCACCATACGACGGACGGCCCGTGGATGCACCGCGGTCGCCGTAGCTCGGACGCTCGGTGCGGGCACCACGGTCGGGACGGTCGCCGTAGGAGGGGCGGTCGTTGCTCCGCGCGGGGCGGTCACCGTACGAGGGGCGGTCGCTCCGGCCGGCACCGGATGAGTTGCGGTCACCGTAGCTCGGACGCTCGGTGCGCGCACCGCGGTCGGGACGGTCTCCGTACGACGGGCGGTCGCTGCGGCCGGCGCCGGACGGATTGCGGTCGCCGTAGGAGGGGCGACCGGTCGAGGCGCCACGGTCGGGGCGGTCGCCGTAGGAGGGGCGACCGGTCGAGGCGCCACGGTCGGGGCGGTCGCCGTACGACGGGCGGGATCCGCGGTCGCTGTAGTTCGACTCACGGCTCGGGGCTGCGGCGCGGGGCTCCCAGTTGGGGCGCTCGGCGCGGTTCGTCGGGGCGGCGCCGCGGGCGGCACGCTCATCGGGGCTCCAGCGGGCCTTCTTTGACGCTCCCGCGTCAACGCTCTGGTGGCCGCGGTGGCCGGCACTCCGCGCTCCGGGAGCGCTCTTCGGGCCGAACTTGTTGCCGCCGGTGGAGGATTTCTTCGAGTAATCGGGCATGATGCTTTCCGGGTTTTTTAATTTGCATGGCAAAGCGGTCAATACATTTGCGATTGACTTTTGCTGAACCCGGGCAGTCTTTGGCCGGGGCCGTTTCACATACGTGATTGTTCCCGCCCCGCGCCTTCACACCCGTGCACACGTTCGTGCGGTGTTGTTGCGCTTGTGCACTCCTGCACGACGCATCCATATTGCGCCCTGCCAAACCAGCGGGAAACGCTGGTGCACGAAACGAGAAACCGGCCCACCTGACTTACAAACCCATCCGCGCACGACGCGCGGTGTCAAGAGCCGACCTTTATACGCTACACGGTCGGCCCCCGATTGTCACGAACCACAGGTTTCGTGCGTGCGTGTCAGGTAGCGAGCCCGGGCCGCGAAGTGCCGGATGCTCCGGCGGCAGCCGGCCCTGCGTGCTCGGTCTGCCGCGCCGCGCGCCGCGAGCCGGTCTCCCGCGCCGGCGACCCCACAAGCAGCCAGCCGGTGCGTTCGGGCCGCCGCCGCCTTGCGAGGGCCGCTCCTGCGAACAGCAGGCTGAGCAGGAGCAGGATGGCAAGCACGGCGACGCTCCCCCACACCGTTCCAGCAGAACCGCCTGCCAGGATGCCCTGCATGCCCGAGACGGCATACGCCAGCGGCGAGACGCTGCTGATGAACTGGAACGGCCCCGACAGGATCTCGACCGGATAGATGCCGGCCGTCGTCGCGATCTGCAGAGCGAACAGAATGAGCGAGATGACCGAGCCGACCCGGCCGAAAGCCGCCCTCAGGAACTGGTGGAACGCCGTGAAGGCGAGTGCGACCAGCAACGCGAAGCCGAGCGTCGCGGGCAACGAGGACCATGGCGCAGCCAGGCTGAACTGCAGGTAGGCCACAACGACCACCGCCTGGAGCGCCGCGAACAGCGACGCCCGGCCGAAGATGCGCAGCACGAGCCGGCCCGTCGAGGCCGAGCTCGCGAGCAGCGACATCCGCAGTGGGCGGAGCAGCAGGAAGATTGCGAGGGCCCCGATCCAGAGCCCGGCGGGAAGGATCAGGATGGCGATGACGCTGCCGATCCCGCCTTCGCTGTTCAGCGTCGTCACGTTCACCGCGATCGGGTCGGCCGCGACCTTGGCGGAGGCCGCCGGATCCGTCGCGGCGCTCTTGGTGAGCGCATCCGCCCCCGTTTGGAGACCCGAGGCGAGCGTGGTGGCGCCGGTGGCGAGCTGGCCGGCACCCGCGGCGGACTGCTGGGCTCCCGTGGCGAGCTGCGCGACACCGTCGGAGAGCTGGGAAGCGCCGTCCCTCAGCTGGCCGGAGCCGGAGGAGAGCTGGGAGGCGCCGGAGTCGAGCTGCGAGATGCCGCCCTGCAGGGCATCCAGACCCGACGACGTCTCTGCCGCAAGCGTCGAGCCACCCGACGCGGCCTGACTGAGCCCGCCGGAGAGCTTCGCGTAGGTTCCGAGAAGCTGCGCCTTCGAACCGGCATCGAGGGTCGGGTTCGAACTGATCGCGAAGTCGAGCCCGGCCTTCAGCGAACTGAAGCCCCCGGCAAGCGTCGAGACACCGTCGGTGTAGGTGCTGACACCGTCGGAGAGTTGCGAGAGCTGGCCGGCCTGGTCGTCGAGCGTCGAGACACCGCTGGCGAGCGAGTCGACTCCTCCGGTGTACTGGCCGATACCCGAGCTGAGCGTCGAGGCGCCGGATGCCGCACCCGACGCTCCCGTGGCGAGCTGGTTCAGCCCGTCGGTGAGACTCGAGGCTCCTGTGCCGAGCTGCGTGGCGCCGTTCGCGGCGGTCGACAGCTGGGTGCCGACCGTTCCGAGCCCGGAGTACACCCCGGTCAGCACCTGCGTGGTGATCGTCTGGCCGAAGCCGGCCTTCAGGGCGGAACCGACGGTGCTCGCGACCACGCCCGCGAGGTAGCCGTGCGAGTCATCGGTCTGGATGTCGATCGATCCCTGTGCGGGAGCGGGCGTGCCGAGCGTGTTGATCTGGGCGGAGAAGTTCTCGGGGATGGTCAGCACCGCGTAGAACGTGCCGTCGGCCAGGCCCTTGGCGGCGTCTGCGCTGTTGGTCACGTTCCAGTCGAAACCGGTCTGGTCGGGCCCGGTGAGAGCGGTGACCAGGCCTCGGCCCGCATAGACCGTGGACTGGGTGCCGTCGGCAGCGGTCGTCGTGAGCAGCTTGTCGTTGTTGACCACCGCGGCCGGCACCTTGTTCAGGTTGTCGGAGACGTTCGAGAACGCACCGGAGAAGAGCGCATTCGCCGCGAGCGGGATCACGATGACGGCGATGGCGGCCACGGCGAACCACCACCTGCCGCGGCGTCGGTGGGAATGCACGGGTGCTGCCTCTGCGGCAGGAGCGGCAGTGTTCTGGATGCTCATCGGAGGACCCCTTCAGGACGGGCGGGAGTGGAGAGTTCGAGGGTGACCAGCGGCCGGGCGGAGGCTGAGGCCGTGATCGAGCCGGCGGCAGCCTGCCGCGCCGCGCCGAACTCCGGCACTGCGGGAAGACCGAGCACGAGCGTCATGCCGGCGGGCACAAGGTCGGCCAGGGCATCCACGAAGCCCCCGGTGTCAGCCAGCGGCGACCCCGCATCGCCCGTGTCGAGCACCAGCACCGCGCCACCGTCGGCGAGACCCAGCGCGGTGAGCACCAGCGCCGTCGCGAGCGGCGTGAGCGAACCGAGGGCGGTGTCAGCCGAGAGCGGCGGCTCGCCGGGGAACCGCGAGAGCACCCTGTCGATGTCGGCGACACGGCGTTCGATCTCGGATGTCGACGCTCCGCGCCGGAACAGCGGCCGGGCGTAACGGATGCGATCACCGAGCGCCGAGCCGACGGAGGTCGAGGCATCCGTCCGCCCCGAGGCGAGATCGACAAGGGTCACGCACCGGCTGAGGGCGCCGGCCTCGGATGGCACGGTGAACCCGAGCACCTGCAGCTCGCCGGACTCGGGAACGAGGCGCCCCGCCAGCGTTGCGCCGACCAGGCGGCGTGACGTGGTGTCGCCGGCGAGAACCAGGATCGAGCCCTCGGTGAGCGAGAGCTCGATCGTGTTCTCGACCCCTCCGATGCGGAGGTCTTCGGCAGAGACGATGTCGTCGGTGTGACGGGACGCCCAGGCCGCACTCGAGATGTGTTCGCGAAGACCCTCGCCCTCGACATCCACATTCGGCAGGATGCGGGACAGCGCCCGCGGCAGCTTCCACGCCGTGGCGCCGAGCAGTGTCATCACGGCCGGAACGAGCGTCATCCGCACCAGGAACGCATCGACGAAGACACCGACGGCCAGCGCGAGCGCGATCTGTTTGATGGCGCCGGTGCCCTCGGGCACGAAGGCGAAGAACACGAAGAACATGATGAGCGCGGCAGCCGTGACCACCCGGGCTCCCTGCACGAAGCCGACCCGGATGGCGCGGCGGGCGTCCTTCGTCTTCACGAACTCCTCCCGCATGCCCGAGACGAGGAACACCTCGTAGTCCATGGCGAGCCCGAAGAGGATCGCCATCAGCAGAATGGGCAGGAAGCTGATGAGCGGGCCCGTTGTCGCGATGTTCAGCAGATCGGCACCCCAGCCCCACTGGAAGACGGCGACGGTCACCCCGAAGCTCGCACCCACAGAGAAGAGGAAGCCGACGGCCGCCTTGATCGGCACCGCGATCGAGCGGAACACCATGGCCAGCAGCACGATCGAGAGACCGACCACGAGGATGCCGAACGGCAGCAGGGCGGCGGTGAGCAGGTCGGAGATGTCCACGGCGACGGCCGTCTGCCCCGTGACGGCAATGGGTGTGCCGAGATCGGCCGTGATCTTGTCGTTCACCGCCCGGAGATCGTGCACGAGTGTCTTGGTCTCGGGCGAGTCGGGAGCGGTCGTCGGGATGACCTGGAAGATCGCGGTGTCGACGGTGGGATCCGGGATGCCCTGCCCGACGACAGCAACCCCGGGAACGGTGCGCAGCTCGTCGCCGATCTTGGTGAGCACACCCTGGATGTCGGTGGACTGCGTGATGTCGGCCACCACGATGAGCGGGCCGTTGAAACCGGGGCCGAAGCCCTCGGCGAGCAGATCGTAGGCCTGGCGGTTCGTCGTGTCGGCGGGCTGCTGGCCGGAGGTCGGCAGGTTCAGGTCGAGGCTGAAGGCAGGGATGGCGGCGACGCCGACCAGCCCGCACACGACAATGATGAACACGATCGGCGCTTTCATGACGAGGCCCACCCAGCGGGCACCCATCGAGCGCGAGACCGGTTTGGTGCCGGATTTCGCGCGGGCGGCATGGGCTCCGGCGTGCACCGGCGCAGCCGGGTCTGCCGCGTCGACGACCGGGGCGGCGTGGTGGGCGGGGTGGGCATCCGGAGCACCCGCACCCAGGCCTGCGATCGTGACCGGCTCGTCGTGTTCCAGCGCCGCGAGCGCACGGCGTTCGACCCGGGAGCCGCTCTTGGGCCTCAGCCGGTTCTTCGCGAGGCCCATGATGGCCGGCAGGAGGGTTGCCGCGATGCAGACCGAGATGAAGACGGCGAAGGCGGCGGCGACCCCCATGACACTGAGGAACGGGATGCCGACGACGAGCAGACCGAGCAGGGCGATGATCACGGTCGTGCCCGCGAAGACCACCGCACTGCCCGCGGTCGCGACCGCCTGCGCAGCCGATTCCTCGGGCTCCTGGCCCTGGGCGAGCTGCGTTCGATGCCGCGAGAGGATGAACAGGGCGTAGTCGATCCCGACCGCGAGTCCGATCATCACGGCCAGGAGCGGCGCCGTGCTCGAGATGGAGGCGAACGCCGTCGAGGCGGTGACGGCGCCGATCGAGATGCCGACACCGATGATCGCCGAGAGCAGCGGCAGCCCGGCGGCGAGCAGGGAGCCGAAGGTGATGAAGAGCACCACGGCGGCGAACAGCACACCGAGACCCTCCGATGGCGAGATGCCGACAGTGTTGTCCTGGAAGACCTGGCCGCCGAATTCGACCCGGATGCCCGCATCGGACGCCAGCGCGCGGGTGGCCTGCACGGCATCCGTCGTCGAGGCCGGAATGTCGACGGTCGGCCCGTCGAACGACACCGAGGCGTAGGCGATCGTCTTGTCGGCGGAGATCGCGTTGGTGGCGTACTGGGAGTAGGGCGTGACGACCGAACTGACGTGCGGGATCTTCGCGAGCGCATCCGTCACGGCCGTGATGGCCGCCTGGTCGGCAGGGTCGGTGACCGTCTGGCCCGCCGGCACCTGGAACACCACCTGCGCGCTCGATCCGGCGACGGCTGGGAACACCGCGTCGAGCTTGTCGAGAGTCTGCTGGGACTCGGTTCCCGGGATGCTGAACCCCTCGTCGTAGCTGCCGCCGAGAGCGACTCCGCCGCCGAGGATCCCGGCGAGCAGCAGGAACCACACCACGATCACCTGCCAGGGATGACGGAACGAGAAGCGTCCGATGCGGTACAGAAGAGTTGCCATGGTGCGGACTCCTAGAGCGTGACGGCCGGGGCGGCGAGGGGGACGAGAAGTTCGGCGACGACGGCGACCAGGGCCGCGCGGGCCTCTTCGATGGGGGCCAGGTCGGTCGACGGCATCGCGACTCCGGTCGCGACCACGTAGGCGGCACCGGCCAGAGCGACGCCGAGCCGGATACGCTGCTCGGGTGTCGCCAACTCGTTGACGAACGAGTCGCTCAGCCTGCGCAGAAAGTCGTTGGCACGATCGACGATCGGGATACCCGCCAGCGACTGGCCCTGGTTGATGATGATGTGGGCCTCGAGGCCGTGCACCAGCAGGAAATCGATGAAGTCCTCGACGAAAGTGCCCCGCAGTTCGGCGTCGGCGATGCGGCCGATCGAGCCCTGGAAGAGACCGTCGAGTTTGACGACGGCAGGGGTGAGCGCCTCTTCGAGCAGCGCCTCCTTCGATGCGAAGTGGTACAGCACGCTCGACTTCGAGTAGCCGGCGGCGTCGGCGATCTGCTGGAGAGACGCCCCCGCATAGCTCGTCTCGACGAACAGTCGGAGCGCGACGGCCTTCAGTTCTTCCGAAGGATCGGGCCGGGGGGAGGAGGGAGATGCCACGGGCACGAGCTTACCTGACCGCTCGGTCAGCTCCTGCACGATCGGTCAGGTCTCCGGGGTGTTCACAGGCTGGGCGGCCGCGGCTGTGAGTTCACGCACCGGGCCGAGCTCGGTGCGTCGTTCGGCGAACCGCTGCTCCCGGCGCTGCTGCCGTCGCTCGAGGCGCCCCATCACCACGTTGTAGAGCACGGGCAGCACGATGAGCGTCAGGATCGTCGACGAGACGAGCCCGCCGATCACCACGATAGCGAGCGGCTGCGAGATGAAGCCGCCGTGCCCGGTCAACCCGATCGCCATCGGCAGCAGCGCGAAGATGGTCGCGAGCGCCGTCATCAGAATCGGCCGGAGCCTCCGCACGGCGCCCTGCACCAACGCCTCGCGAACAGGCAGACCCCTCCCCCGGTACTGGTTCACCAGGTCGACGAGCACGATGGCGTTCGTCACCACGATGCCGATCAGCATCAGCACGCCGATGATCGAGGGAACCCCCAGCGGGATACCCGAGATCACCTGCAGCGCGATCGCCCCGGTTGCCGCGAACGGCACCGACACCAGCAGCAGGAGCGGCTGCAGAAGGCTCTTGAACGTCGCCACCATGACGACGTAGACGATCAGGATCGCCACGAGGAGCGCAATGCCGAGCTGCCCGAAGGCGTCGCTCTGGTTGGAGGTCGCCCCGCCGAGCTTCGCGGTCGCCCCGGCGGGCAGCTCGACGGCATCCACGGCCTTCTGCACTTCGGCGCTGGCCGAGCCGAGGTTGTCACTGGATGGCGTCGCCGTGATGCTCGCCGTCCGGAGGCCCCGCGACGTGGTGATGGTGTCGGGGCCGTTCACCTGGGAGACGGTCGCGAGCGAGTCGAGCCGCACGGGCCCGGTCGCGGTCGGCACCTCGAGCGCCGCGAGGTCGGCCTGGGTGGCCGGGGTGCTGTCGCTGGCGATGTAGATCGTGTACTGGGTGCTGTCGATCACGATCGATCCGACGGTCTGCGGCTGCATGGCATTCGCGACGAGAGATCCGACGGCGACCTCGCTGAGGCCGGCCTCGACTGCCTTCGTGCGGTCCACGGCCACGGCGATGTAGGGCCGGGTGGCTGCCAGGTTCGATGAGCTCTGCGTGATGCCGTCGAGATCCTTGACCGAGGCGAGCACCGCGTCGGCCGCGGCCTGCAGGTCGGTCTGGTTCGTGGCCGAGACGTCGACCGTGATGTCCGAGGAGCCTCCGAATCCGGCCGACGCGGCGACCGAGATGGCGCCGGCGTCGGGAATGGCGGCGAGGTCCGTCCGCACGGTGTTCTGCAGGTCATCCTGGTTCACGGAGTCGTCGGTGGTGATCGAATACGTGATGGCATTGCCGCCGCCGCCCACGAAGGCATCGCGAAGGCTCGAGCCGCTCGAACCGATCGAGGCCTGCACGGTCTGGATGCCCGCGATGCCGCGAAGGGCCGCCTCGACCTTCTGCGCCGACGCGTCCTGCACGTCGAGGCTCGCACCGACCGGCACGGTCTGGGTGACGGTGAGCGTGTTCTGGCCGCTCGAACCGAGGAAGTTGGTCTTCATGAACGGCACCAGCGCGATCGTGCCGCCGAGCACGAGCACCGCGATGATGAGGGTGACGAACGAGTGCTTCAGCGTCCACGTGATGATCGGCAGGTAGCGCCGCTGCAGGGCGCCGGGCGCTTCGTCCTCGATGACGTTCTGCGCACGGCGGGCGCGGCGGCCGGGCAGCGCGGCCCCGGCGACGGCGAGCGTGTCCCGCACGGGGCGGCCGGCCACCGTGTCGCGGGTGCCCTGTACATCCGGAGCCTGCTTGCGCTGCCGCCGGCTCACCCGGTGCGAGCTGCCGAGGAACCAGTACGCGAGCACCGGCACGATCGTGAGCGCGACGAACAGCGAGGCGAGCAGCGCGATCGTCACCGTGAGCGCGAACGGCCGGAACAGCTCGCCCGTCGTGCCCTGCACGAACGAGATCGGCAGGAAGACAGCGACCGTCGTGATCGTCGAGGCGGTGATGGCCGTCGCGACCTCGCGCACCGCCTCGATGATGACCTCCGACCGGGTCGCACCGTCGATCGGCCCCGAGCCTTCCGCCTGGCCCAGGTGCCGCTTGATGTTCTCGATCACGACGATCGAGTCGTCGACGACCCGGCCGATCGCGATCGTCAGCGCACCGAGGGTCAGGATGTTCAGCGAGTAGTTCGCCGTCTGCAGCCCGATGAACGTGATGAGCACCGAGGTCGGGATCGAGATCGCGGTCACGATCGTCGACCGCACCGACATCAGGAAGATCAGGATGATCACCACGGCGAAGAACAGGCCGAGCAGGCCCTCCGTGGCGAGCGATTCGATCGACTGCTGGATGAACGGGGCCTGGTCGAACACGACAGTGAAGGTTGCGCCGGGCAGTGCCGCCTGCAGCTGAGGGATGATGTCCTGCACGCCCTTCGACACGTCGACCGTGTTCGCGGCGGGCAGCTTCGTCACGGCGATGGTGAGGGCGGGCTCACTGTTCACCCGGGAGATGGATGTCACGGGGTTGTCGACCAGCGCCACCGTCGCCACATCGCCGATCGAGTACACGCCCCCGCCCGGCTTGGCCGCCGGGAGCGGGAGGGCCGCGATGTCGGCGGTCGACGCCAGCTTCGAGCCGGCCTGCACCGAGAGCGTGGATCCGTTCTCCGTCAGCGACCCGGCGGGCAGGAGCGTGCCGTTCGATGCCACCGCCGTCTTGAGGGCCGCCTGGGTGAGTCCCGCCTCGGCCAGCTTGGCACTGTCGGGCGTGATCGTGACGCGCTGCCCGGGGTCGCCGACGAGCTGCGCCGCGCGCACCCCCGCCACCTGCTCGATGTCGGTGAGGGTGGAGGCCCGGAGGGACGCCGCGAGCGCCTTCGTGTCGCCGCCGGTGCCGCCGGTGACCGCGATCTGGATGACCGGCAGGTCTCCGATGCTGCCACTCAGCACCTGCGGGTCGACGGTGTCGGGCAGTGTCGACTTCACCCGGTTGATCGCCTGCGAGATCTTCTGCTCGGCGTTCGCGAGGTTCGTGCCGTAGACGAAGGTCGCATTGACGATCGAGAGGTTGGTACTGGATGTCGCGGAGGTCGTGTCGATGCCCTCGACGCCCTGCACGGCCTGCTCGATCGGCGTCGAAACGTCATCGTTGACCACCTCGGGCGACGCGCCGGGATAGTTGGTGAGGATCACCAGCTGCGGGAAGTCGATCGACGGGATCAGTTCCTGCTTCAGGCTGGTGAGGGCCAGCCCGCCGAAGACCGCCGCCACGATCGTCACGAGGGCGATCAGGGCCCGGTTCTTCATGCTCAACACTGCGAGGAGATGCATGCTCTCAGTGTCGCACTTCTACGGTGTGTCGAAGACGCGGGTGGCCGCCTTGATGCCAGCCGGCCGCGACGGCAGCCAGAACCGGTCGCCGGTCACGAACACCAGTGCCGGCACCAGCACCGTGCGCACGAGCAGGGTGTCGAGCAGCACACCGATGCCCACGATGACGCCGATCTGGGTGAGGGCGATGATCGGCAGCACGCTCAGCACCGCGAAAACCGCCGCCAGCAGGATGCCGGCGCTGGTGATCACGCCACCTGTCGCCGAGAGGGCGTGGATCATCCCGGGCCTCGTACCCAGCAGCCCGGCCTCCTCCCGCGCCCTCGTCACAAGGAAGATGTTGTAGTCCACCCCGAGCGCGACGAGGAACAGGAAGCTGAACAGCACCACATTCGTGTCGAAGGCGGGAATGTGGAAGACCGTCTTGAACACCAGGTTCGCCGCGCCCAGGCTCGCGAAGTAGCTCGCGACCACGGTGACGATCAGCAGCACCGGCGCCACAAGGGCCCGCAGCAGAACGAGCAGCACCACGAACACGATCGCCAGGATGATCGGGATGATCAGGGCCTCGTCGTGGGCCGAAGCGGTCTTCTCATCCAGCGCCGTGGCGTCCGTGCCGCCGACCAGTGCCGCACGGGCGCCGTCGTCCGCATCCGCATAGGCGGCCCGCAGATCGGTGATCGTCTGGAACGCGGCATCCGACTGCGGCTCCGCAGCCAGCGTCACGCTGAGCTGCGTGATGGTTCCGGCGGCCGCGCCCACGGTGACGGCATCGACCCCGGGCGTCTGGGTGGCGATGCGCTGGGCGCTCTTCAGGGCATCCGTCGGCGTGATGACGACCGTCTGGGCGCTCTGGCCCGCGGGGAACGCCTGGTCGATGACCGCCTGGCCCTGGGCCGATTCGGGGTTGCCCCGGAACTGCTGCACCTGCGAGAGCCCGACGCTGAGGTTCAGGGCGCCGAGCGCGAGCGCGCCGAGCACCACCACGCTGCCGATCACCACGATCACCGGCCGCCGTGAGACCCCGCGGCCGAGCTTCGACCAGAAGCCGTGCTCGGTGGGCGACTCGGAGCCGAACGTCGGCACGAACGGCCAGAACAGCCCGCGTCCGAAGATGACGAGCGCGGCGGGCAACACCAGCAGCGCGAAGATCATCGCCGTGACGATACCGATCGCGCAGGCGAAACCGAGCGCCCGGTTGCCGGAGAGCTCCGCGAACAGGAGCGTCAGGAGGCTCAGCGTGACCGTGCTGCCGCTCGCGAGCACGGCGGGCCCCGCCCCGCGGAGCGCCTGGGACATCGCCACCCTCCGGCTCTCGTGCCGCCGCAGTTCCTCCCGGTAGCGAGCGATGAGCAGCAGGGCGTAGTTCGTGCCCGCTCCGAAGACGAGAACAGAGAGGATGCCCGAGATCGACGCGTCGATGGTGAACCCGAACACGTTCGCGAGCTGCTTCACGAGGATGCCTGCCAGGCCGTCGGCGAGCCCGATCACGGCCAGGGGCACCAGCCAGAGCCACGGGCTCCGGTAGGTGATCAGCAGCAGCACGGCCACCACGATCACGGTCACGAGCAGCAGCCGGAAGTCGGCACCCTGGAATGCGGCGGCGACATCGGCCTGGAATCCTTCGGGCCCGGTGACGAAGGCGTTCAGCCCCTCGGGGAGGTCGGTCTTCGCGGTGGCCCGGAGGTCGGCGACCCGGGTTCCCTGGGCTTCACTGTCGGTCGCGGCAGGCAACGGAAGGGGCAGCAGGGCGGCGGTTCCGTCGTCTGAGTACTGCGCCGGCGGCAGCTGGCCGCTGAGCGACTCAGGCGCGAGAGCCGCACCACGTGCCGCGATCGCGGTCCGGTCGGCATCGGTGAGGGCCGCGCCGCCGCGGTCGAACACGACCAGCGCGAACCCGGCGTCGGAGTTCGGCAGCTGCTTCGCCAGCTCGGCGACCTGGGCTGACTGGGTACTGGCGGGGAGTCCGGCGGTCGGGGCGACACTGCCGGTGCTCGCCGGTGCGGTGGCGAACAGAATGCCCGCTGCGACGATCGCCAGCGCGAGAACGATCCACGCGGTGAACTTTCCGCTGACGAAATCGGTGAGGTGGCGCATCCGGGGGTCCCGTCTCTCTTACTTGCCTGATAGTAAAGCTACTTGACAATAACAGAGGATAGAATGATCCGCATGACGGCTTCGCGCGCACCCCGCCCCCCGGTGTCCGCCGCGGTCCCGGACCACGCCGATCCGTCCGCCGCGGCCCCGGACCACGCCGATCCGTCCGCCGCGGTCGCCGAGTCGCTGCTCGGCGACCGACAGTCCCAGATGAGCCAGGCGAGCCTCAGCTTTCGCGAACTCCTGACCCTGACCGCCGACTTCGAGCGGGTGCTCGCCGCCCACCTCTCGATCAACGCCACCGACCTCGAGGCCATGGAGCACCTCATCGAGGCGGGGCCACTCAGCCCCACCGAGCTCGCCCACCGCCTCGGCATCACCACTGCCGCGACCACCCTCGTGATCGACCGCCTCGAGAAGGCCGGCCACGCCGCGCGCGCGGCTCACCCGAGCGACCGCCGCAAGGTGCGCGTCGTGCCGGCCGAGGCATCCGTCGCTCGCACCTTCACGGCGCTCCGTCCGCTCATCTTCGGGGTGGATGCCGTGCTCGACGACTTCGCACCCCCGGAGCGCAACGCCATCGAGCTGTACCTCGCCCGCGTGGCCGAGGTCTACCGCGCCGTCATCGCGGCCACGCCGCCGCCCCCCGCCGACGCGCCCGCGCCTCCCGCCGCCCCGCCGTCCCCCGCCTGACCCCGCCTGACCCCGCCTGACCCCGCCTCCTGACCTCCGCTCCGGGAGGAGCTGAGCACATCCGTGCCGTATAGCGCCTCGGTTCGGCTCAGCTCCTCCCGGAGCGGAGGCGCGGCAGCCTGGACAGTCGGAGAGCGGGCGCTGGTCAGCCGGCGGGCGTGGATGTCGGCGCGGGAACCGCCGCGGGCGTCCCGGCAGGGTCAGCCGCGGGGGCAGTGCCGTTGCCGGAGGGGCCGCCGGGCGCGGCCGTCGGCGAGGGCGTGGGCGTCGCCGTCGCCGTGCCGCGCCCCGTGCCCGCGGTGCCCGAGGACCCCGATCCGGAGCCGCGTGAGGCAGACGCCGGCAGCGGGAAGCTGCTGCCCCCGCGGGCATCAGCGGTGTTCTTGTAGAACTCCTTCCACACGTAGAGCCGCGAGAGCCCGCTCCGCACCGTCACATCGTTGCCGCCCGTCACCGCCGTCTGCCGGATCGACACGTTTCCCGTCACGTTGCCGACCCAGGAGGCCGAGACGAGCTGGGTGGTTCCGCCGACCAGCCAGACGTCCTTCTCGGCGTCTGTCGTACCGGTCTTGCCGAAGTGCGGCGTGCTGTCGGCGGGGTTCGCCGTCGTGGCCGTTCCCGACTGGATGACGCCCTGCATCGCATAGAGCGCGGTCTGGGCGATGGTGGGGTCGATCGCCTGCGTGCACGTGCTCTGCGGCACCGCGACATCCGCACCGGTGGAGTCGGTGATGCTCGAGATAGCGACCGGCGTGCAGAACATGCCGTTGTTGGCAACGCCCGCGTACGCGGCCGCCATCGTCAGCGGAGAGACCTCGTTGCCGCCGAGCACAGTGGCGTAGAGCCCGGTGTCCATCGCCGCGCCGTCGGCCCGGTGCATCCCGAACGCCGAAGCGATCGCGTTGATGTCGCAGAGGTCGAGCTTCGTGGCCATGTTCAGGAACGCGTTGTTCACCGAGTCCTCGAACTGCGACAGCACCGTGGCGTTGCCGCCCGACTCCCCCGCGTCGTTGCCCGCCGTGTAGGTGCCGTTCACCGTCGCGCCACAGCTGTTGGTGATGTTCGAGGCGGTGAACTTCTGGTTGTTCGAGCCATTCACGAAGTCGTTCAGCGAGCGCCCGCTCTTCAGCCAGTCCATCAGCACGAACAGCTTGCTCGTCGACCCGTTCTGAAAGCCGTTCGAACCGCCATAGGCGGCATCCGTGCTGTAGTTGATGGCCGTGTTCGTGGCCGGATCCGCCGACGGATCCTGACTGTACGTCTTGTTCTGGGCCATCGCGACGATCTTGCCGGTGCCCGGCTGCACCGTGACGAACGCGCCGCCGATGTCGACGCTCGACATGGAGGAGGGCACGTAGTCGGTCACCGCCTGGTTGGCGGCAGCCTGCAGGGCCGGGTCGAGGGTCGTCACGATCGTGTAGCCGCCCCGGTTGAGCGCATTCGCCCGGTCATCCGCCGTCTCACCGAACGTCTTGTCGTTCAGGATGATGTTCTTCACGTAGTCGCAGAAGAAACCCGCACCGGCCGCTGCCGTCTGGCAGCCCGTCGACGACTCGGTGATGTTCGGGGTGACGGGGGTCGCGATCGCGGCGTCGTACTGCGCCTGGGTGATCGCACTCTCCTTGAGCATCGACGCGAGCACGTCTTCGTTCCGCCGGGCGGTGTTGGCGGCGATGTTGTCGGGCACGTCGATGCGGAGCGCCTCCGGCGCGTTCACCATGGCCGCGAGACTCGCTGCCTGCGCGAGCGTGAGAGCATTCGCGTCGACCCCGAAGTAGTACTGCGACGCGGCCTGGATCCCATACACCCGACCGCCGAAGAGGGCGATGTTCATGTACCCGAGCAGGATGTCGTCTTTGCTGTACTCCTTCTCGAGACCGATCGAGAGCTTCAGTTCCTTGAGCTTGCGGTCGGCGGTCGTGGCCGTCGCATCCGCGTAGGCCGCGGCCTCGGCCGTCGGGTCGCTGATCGCCTCCGCTCGCTGCACGAGGATGTTCTTGACGTACTGCTGCGAGATCGTCGACGCCCCCGACTCGACACCGCCCGACACGGTGTTCGAAACGAACGCGCGAACGGTGGACTGCACATCCATGCCGCCGTGCACATAGAATCGTGGATCCTCGGTCGAGACGATCGCATCCTTGAAGTACTGCGAGATGTCGCTCCAGCCCACCTCCTGGCGGTTCTGGTCGTAGAACGAGGCCAGGAGGGTGCGGTTGCCGGCGGCGTCCTGAGCGTAGATGCTCGACGTCTGCGAGAGGGTGTCGGGCTTGATGTAGTCGGGGAGATCGTCGAACGCCTCGAGCGAGGAGCCCACAGCGATACCGCCCAGGGCCACCGCCGGAGTGAACATCGCCGTCACCAATACGCCGGCCAGCGCACTCGCGACCACCAACCCCAGCACCGCTCGAACCCTGCCGACCACGTGACCTCCCTCTGCCCCGCCGCGTCGGCCGGGCCACGACAGCGTAGGTCGGCCACCTGTCGAATCATGATGAGGAGGCTGCGATTTCGCCGCGAACGTCAGGCGCAGGCCGACCTCTCACCTTCGTGCGTTCTCAGACGAGCGCTCAGGGGGAACGCCGCCTGAGGATGGTGACAGACGCTTCGGCGTAGCCTTGGAGCATCTCGAAAGGATGACCATGACCCGCATCGGTTCCAGTGACCTCGACGTCTTTCCCCTCTCCCTCGGCGGCAATGTGTTCGGCTGGACGGCCGACCGGGACGCCTCCTTCGACATCCTCGATGCCTACACCGCGGCGGGCGGCGACTTCATCGACACGGCCGACTCCTACTCGGCATTCGCGGCCGGCAACCACGGCGGGGAATCCGAGACGATCATCGGCGAGTGGATGACCTCCCGCGGCAACCGTTCCGAGGTCGTCGTGGCAACGAAGGTCAGCCGCCACCCCGACTTCCTGGGCCTGGCGGGAGCGAACATCCTCGCCGCCGCCGACGCCTCGCTCGGCCGACTGCAGACCGACGTCATCGACCTGTACTTCGCGCACTTCGACGACGAGGAGACCCCCCTCGAAGAGACCGCGGGGGCCTTCGACGAACTGGTGAAAGCCGGCAAGGTGCGCTTCATCGCGCTCTCGAACTACTCGCCCGAGCGCATCGAGGAGTACTTCGCCGTCGCCCGCGCGAACGGTTTCGTGCTGCCCGTGGCTCTGCAGCCGCACTACAACCTGGTGCACCGCAACGACTTCGAGGACACCCTGGCGCCGATCGCCGAGCGGGAGAACCTCGGCGTCGTCCCGTATTACGCGCTCGCCAGCGGCTTCCTCACCGGAAAGTACCGCTCCACGGACGACCTCGGCGACTCCCCTCGTGCGTCGGGCGCCGCGAAGTTCGTGACGCCCCAGGGCCTCGCCATCATCGATGCCCTCGACGAGATCGGCCGGGCCCACGGCGTGAGTATCACGACCACCGCTCTCGCCTGGCTGCTCGCCAAGCCCACCGTCGTCGCGCCCATCGCCAGCGCTTCGAAGCTGTCCCAGGTCGCGGATCTCGTCGCTGTCGCGAACGTCACCCTCGCCCCCGACGAGGTGGCGAAGCTCGACGCGGTCAGCGCCTGGAACGGCTAACCCGACTGGCGCGACTGATCCGGCTGATCCGGCTGGCGTGGCTAATCGTCGAGCAGGCCGTGCACCGTGGCCTCGTCGACGATCAGGTCGGTGATCAGGTGCGCGGCCAGCGCGCCGCGGAGGGCGGGCATCCGGGACTTGCCGGAGACCACGCAGACGCGCCTCGACACCCGGGCCAGTTGGTCAAGCGGCGGTCCGCTCGACCGGAGGTTCATCGGAACGTCGGCGCTCGATCCGTCGGAGCGGTAGAACACCGTCGCCACATCGCCGACGACATGCGACGCATTCAGGCTCTGGAAGTCCTGCTCATCGAGGTAACCACTCGTGTACACGTGCCCCGGCACGTCTGACAGCGGGGTTCCGAGGCCGAAGAGCGCGACATCCATCCGCTTCTGGATGTCGAGCACCCGCCGGATGCTGCGTTCCCGCCAGAGCACCTGCTTCGTCGCCGGGTCATCGAAGAACGCCGGCACCGGGAACTGCTGGACGTACGCGCCGTAGGCCGCACCGAACCTCGACATGATCTCGCTGGCGTACACGATGCCCGTCGTCCGCGTGTTCGCGGCACCGTTCAGCTGCACGATCTGGGAATTGTGGGTGACCTTCGGCTGCAGGTGGCGGCTGACCGCGCTCATCGTGCTGCCCCAGGCGATGCCCATCGTCATGTTGGAGTCGAAGTACTGGTTCAGGATGCGCGCCGCCGACATCCCCACCCGCTCGAGGCGGTCCACTTCATTGGCCGAATCGGGTACCGGCACGACGTGCACCGTGACGTGGTGCTTGTCCTGGATGCGCTGCAGCGCCGTCGAGATGCGTTCCGCCGGCGTCTTCACCTGGATCTCCACCAGCCCCGCCTCGCGGGCGTAGCTGATGAGGCGCGACACCGACGAACGGGAGGTGTGGAGCTCGGCGGCGATGGCCTCCATCGTCAGATCCTGCATGTAGTAGAGGTGAGCGGCGCGGAGAGCGTCACGCACCCTCTCGCTGGGTGCCGGATGCTCGGTCACTGGTGCTCTCATCGTGAGCCCTCCCTCGGTTTGCACAGATGTGCAACTACCTTGACCATTCGTGTCACAGTTCTCAGTATGTATTGAGTCACACGGATTGCGCGGGTGCAACCTGGGACTTACACGAAGGCGAGTGAACAGTGACTGACAACACCTCTGAAACCGCAGCGACCACCGGGCTCCGCAGCGACGTTCAGGCAATCCTCGACCGCCCCTCTGCGGAGGTCCTGGTCATCGGCGGCGGCATCAACGGCGTCGGCACGTTCCGCGACCTGGCGCTCCAGGGCGTCGACGTGATGCTCATCGAGCGCGCCGACTACGTCTCCGGCGCATCGGCAGCCTCCAGCCACATGATCCACGGTGGCGTGCGCTACCTCGAGAACGGCGAGTTCCGGCTCGTGCGTGAGTCGGTGCAAGAGCGCAACCGGCTGCTGCGCCTCGCGCCCCACTACGTGAAGCCGCTTCCGACGACCATCCCGATCTTCTCCACCTTCTCGGGCATCCTCTCCGCTCCCCTCCGGCTGCTGACCCACAAGCCGGGCGGCAAGACGAAGGAGCGCGGCGCGCTGCTCATCAAGCTGGGCCTCACCGGCTACGACTCCTTCTCGCGCGACGGCGGCACTGTGCCCCGCCACGAGTTCAAGGGCCACAAGAAGACCATGCAGAAGTTCCCGAAGCTGCGGGACACGGTCAAATACACCGCGCGCTACTACGACGCGGCAGTCGAAAACCCCGAGCGTCTCGCCCTCGACATCGTCGGCGACGGCATCGTGGCCGGTAAGGACAGGGCCCGCCAGGCCAACTACGTCGAGGCGATCGGATCTTCAGCCGGCGGCGTGGTTCTCCGCGACAACGTCAGCGGTACCGAGTTCACCGTCAAGGCGGATGTCGTGGTCAACACCTCCGGCCCCTGGACCGACCTCACCAACGCCTCCCTCGGCAAGACCACCAGCTTCATGGGTGGCACCAAGGGCTCGCACATCGTGCTGGACAACCCCGAGCTCTACGACGCCTGCGCCGGGGGCGAGATGTTCTTCGAGAACAACGACGGCCGCATCGTGCTGATCTACCCGCTGAACGGTCGCGTTCTCGTCGGTACCACCGACATCGAGGCCGACCCGTCGAAGCCCGCGGTCTGCACAGAGGAGGAGGTCGACTACTTCTTCGAGCTGGTCTCGCACGTTTTCCCAACCATCGAGATCGATCGCTCGCAGATCGTCTTCCGGTACTCGGGCATCCGCCCCCTGCCGAGGCACGACGACACCGCCCCCGGCTTCGTCTCCCGCGACTACCGCATCGAGCAGACCGTCTTCGCCGGCGACAAGAAGACGCCGATGCTGAGCCTGGTCGGCGGCAAGTGGACCACCTGGAGAGCCCTCGCCGAGCACCTCACCAACGAGACGCTCGCGCTGCTGAAGAAGACCCGGTCAGTGAGCACCGAGAACCTGCAGATCGGCGGCGGAGTCGACTTCCCGACCACCGATTCGGCTGTCCGCTCCTGGGTCACGGCTCACGCCGACGGCCTGGCGCCGGCCCGCGCCACCCAGTTGCTGAAGCGCTACGGCACCAAGGCGACCGAGCTGATCGCGGCCATCGCGTCGTCGAGCGACGACAAGCCGCTCGTCTCGCTGCCCGAGTACAGCACGGCGGAACTCGACTACCTCATCGGTTCCGAGTACGTCGTGCACCTGACCGATGTGGTTCTCCGACGCACCATCGTCGCGTTCGTCGGCGGGCTGACCCAGCCCGTGTTCGACGAGCTCAGCGAGATCGTCGGCGCGAAGCTCGGTTGGTCGGCCCAGCAGCTGGCCGACGAGCGGAAGCTCGCCGCAGAGAACCTCTCGTTCTTCCACGGCCTGACGCTCGACGCGGCGGTTCCCGCCAGCGTCGCCGAAACGGTCGCGGCAGCGAAGTAGCGTCGTTGGCCGCCTCCCCGGCGGCCGACGACACAGCACGGAATTATGCACGGATGTGCATACACAACGTCTTGTTCGCGAGACGCGGTCGGCGCTAGGTTTCAATCGGCTCCGATACGCGCCTCGCGCTCGAGGCACACCCAACGTGGCGAAGTCGCCCAAAAGAAAGGTCAACGTGGATCATCTCGGTACAGATTTCCTCTCGGAGCTGGTGGGTACTGCCCTCCTCGTGCTCCTCGGCACTGGCGTCGTCGCCAACGTCGCCCTCACGAAGTCGAAGGGCTTCAACGGGGGCACCCTGATGGTCAACATCGGCTGGGGCCTCGCGGTCTTCGCCGGTGTCATCGTCTCCTACGCCTCCGGGGCGCACCTCAACCCGGCTGTGACCCTCGGTCTCTGGGCGAACGGCGCCACCCACTTCGGTGGCGCGACCACCCAGGTCGACGTGAACGCGCTGTCGATCCTCGCCTACATCGCCGCACAGCTCATCGGTGCGATCATCGGTGCCGTCTTCACGTGGCTCGCCTACAAGCAGCACTTCGACGAAGAGCCTGAGCCTGCCAACAAGCTGGGCGTGTTCTCGACGGGTCCGTCCATCCGTTCCTACGGCTGGAACCTCGTCACCGAGATCATCGGCACCTTCGTGCTGGTCTTCGTCGTCATCGGCTTCTCCCGCAACACCGGCGGCGGCGGACTCGACGCTCTCGGTGCCCTTCCCGTGGCCCTGCTCGTGATCGGCATCGGCGCCTCCCTCGGTGGCCCGACCGGCTACGCCATCAACCCGGCTCGTGACCTCGGCCCCCGCATCGCGCACTTCCTTCTGCCGATCAAGGGCAAGGGCAGTTCCGACTGGTCGTACTCCTGGGTTCCCGTTGTGGGCCCGATCATCGGTGGCATCCTGGCCGGCCTCCTGGCCATCCCGCTGCTGCCGATCCTGACCTGACGCTTTCCAGAACTACGAAACTACAAAGGAGTAACGAATGAGCGAGCAGTATGTCATCGCCATCGACCAGGGAACCACCTCGTCGCGTGCCATCATCTTCAACCATGAGGGTGGAATCGTCTCGACGGGCCAGAAGGAGCACGAGCAGATCTTCCCGAAGGCGGGCTGGGTCGAGCACAACCCCAAGGAGATCTGGGACAACGTCCGCGAGGTCATCGGCCAGGCCCTCTCGAAGGCCAACCTGACCCGCCACGACATCGTGTCGATCGGTATCACCAACCAGCGCGAGACCGCTGTGGTCTGGGACAAGAACACCGGCGAGCCCGTGTACAACGCCATCGTCTGGCAGGACACCCGCACGCAGTCGATCGTCGACCGCCTCGCAGGCTCCGACGGTGTCGAGAAGTACAAGGACATCGTCGGCCTCCCCCTTTCGACCTACTTCGCCGGAACCAAGATCGTCTGGATCCTCGAGAACGTCGACGGGGCCCGCGAGCGTGCCGAGGCCGGAGACCTCATCTTCGGCACCACCGACACCTGGGTTCTCTGGAACCTGACCGGCGGCACCAACGGCGGCATCCACGTCACCGACGTCACGAACGCGTCCCGCACGATGTTCCTCGACCTCAAGACGCTCGAGTGGCGGGATGACATCCTCGCCGACTTCGGTGTGCCGAAGTCGATGCTCCCCACCGTCAAGAGCTCTTCCGAGGTCTACGGCACCGCGAGCGACAACTCGCTGCTGCGTGAGGTGCCCATCGCGGGCATCCTCGGCGACCAGCAGGCCGCAACGTTCGGCCAGGCCGCCTACGACAAGGGTGAGGCGAAGAACACCTACGGCACCGGTAACTTCATCATCTTTAACACCGACACCGAGATCGTGAAGAGCGAGAACGGCCTGCTGACGACGATCGGCTACAAGCTGGGCGACGGCGAGACGCACTACGCGCTCGAAGGCTCGATCGCTGTCACGGGTTCGCTCGTGCAGTGGCTGCGCGACAACCTCGGCATCATCAGCTCGGCCCCCGAGGTCGAGACGCTGGCGAAGACGGTCGAGGACAACGGTGGAGCGTACTTCGTGCCCGCGTTCTCCGGTCTGTTCGCCCCGCACTGGCGCTCGGATGCCCGTGGCGCCCTCGTGGGCCTCACGCGGTACGTCAACAAGGGTCACATCGCCCGGGCTGCGCTCGAAGCGATCGCCTTCCAGACCAAAGAGGTCATCGACGCGGTCAACGCCGACTCCGGCGTGCCGCTGACGGAGCTCAAGGTGGACGGTGGCGCCACCGCCAACGACACCCTCCTGCAGTTCCAGGCAGACATCCTGGGCGTGCCCGTGGTGCGCCCGGTCGTCGCCGAGACGACCGCCTTGGGTGCCGCCTACGCCGCAGGGCTCGCGACCGGCTTCTGGGCCAACCTCGACGACCTCCGCGCCAACTGGCTCGAAGACAAGCGCTGGGAGCCCAACATGGACGAGGACGAGCGCGCGCGCCTCTACCGCAACTGGAAGAAGGCCGTCACAAAGACCCTCGACTGGGTCGACGAAGACGTCCGCGAGTAGTCTCGCTTCCGTCTTCTGACGGGCACAGGAAAGAGGCGGGTACCCCTTCGGGTACCCGCCACTTTCCTGTGCTGCCTGCTGAGTGCGTCGCTTTGACTGCACATCAGGCCGTCACGACATCGAGCCGCGGTGGGCGGTTTCGGTCTTCCGTCAGCGAACCGAACGGCGCCGGCGCCTCTGCAACGACAGCATCATGGCCGCTCCACCGAGGAGCGCTGCCACGGCGAGTGCGACAGCCGAAGCGGGTTCGAATCCAGTACTCGCCAAGGTGCCCGCGGAACCACCAGAACGTCCCGTCGCCCCGGGTGGTGTTGTCGCAGTTCCGGGAGGCGTTGTTGCGGGCCCGGTGGGCGGAGGGGTGGCCGCCCCGCCCGCCGCGACAACAATGACGTAGTCGGCCCCGGCGACCGGATTCACACCGTTCCTCACGGTGATTGTGAATGAGAATGTGCCCACGGTGGCCGGCTTGCCGGAGATGAGGCCTGTGGCCGGTTCGATACTCAACCCGTCTGGGAGCGAGCCTGCGGTGACTCTGAAGCTCGCGGGGGCCGGCTGGCCGGTCGCTGTCACCCGGTGTGAGTAAGGCACGCCGACTGTCGCACCGGATGGAGCTCCCGAACTGATCACCGGGCTGACAGACTCACGCACCACGGTGGTCGGGCTGCCCGCGTCGAAGTCCGTTGCGTACACGGTTCCATCGACGCCCGACACAGCGAGATCCCTGGCGATGCTCGAACCCGCCAGATCGACCGACTGGAGAATCTTCGCGGTCGCGCCGTCGAGAGAGAGAAGTGCTTCCCCCGAATCGGTGCAGATGAACGCCCGCCCGGTGCGCGGGTCGACAGCCAGGTTGCTGCCCACATCGCCCGTCGAGATGAAGCTCACCGTAGGCGGGGCCGAACTGGCCTTGATGACTGCCACGACGCTCGCCGCGGCGGCATCGTTCGAGACATACACGAGTTGCGTCTTCGGATCGACGGCGATCGACTGTGGTTTCGCAGCCACCTTCACGGCGACACCAACCTGCTTGCGTGTATCGAGGTCGACCGTGAGAACGCTGGCATCGGTGAAGTCGGTGATGTAGGCCCGCCTGTGCGTCGAGTCGATGGCAATGTCGAGCATCGCCTTGGTCGGTACCACAACCGGTGTGACCTCGACAGTCTTCGAGTCGCCGTCGATCACGGTGAGAGTGTTCGCCTTCGTTGTGATGTAGAGCTCGTTCTGCAGCGTGTCGATGGCGATGTTCTGGGCACCGGCACCGACGGAGAGGGACTTCACCCCGCGAGTCCTTCCGTCGATGATCGACAGGGTGGCGTCGGAATTGAGAACGAACGCGTCGTGTGTCTGCGGATTCACGACGATCTCGGTCGGAGACGCGCCCACCGCCAGCGGCGCCCCGACGGGCTTGCCTGTCGAGGCATCGACCAGCGTGACGGCTCCCGCCGCCTGATCGACCAGGTAGAGCAACCCGGTCGAATCGTCGACGGCGATCAGGCGCCCACCGGTGGCGATGGTGCCGGCAACCACATACGGCCCCGTCGCAGCAGACACGGCGCCAGCGCCTGTCAGGACCAGGCAGGCTGCAAGACCGGCAGAACCGGCGGCGACGAGAAGTGCGGGCACACCGCGGTGGGCGCGCTGGGAGAGACGTCGTGAAGGGCGGAATTGTGACATGGCCACTACCGTAGATGACGAATCGTCACTTGTACAGCCAGAGGCTTTCATGCGCCTCTTTCGGGGCGGTGGATGCTCGACTATGCCTCCGTCGAGATCGATGGCGCGAATCCCCGCGCGGTCTCGCCTTTGTGATCGTCACGGGGCACAGCTGCCCGGATGCGTACGTGACCGTCGGCTGACGGTTTCGGGAGGGCGGGCATCCATTCGGGTGTCCGCCCTCTTGCGTACCCGGGTGGGCACCGTGGCAGGATCGTGGGGCGGGGGGCAGACCACAGGAGAACGGATGCCGCCTGCAGAGCCCATGTTCGGGGACGACGAGCGATGGTTGCGCGCGCACGGTCTCCCGGCCTTCGTGGTACGGCACAGACGGGCGTCACAGCTGGTTGCACGAACCGCCCCGTTCATCCTGCTGCTGAGCTCCGCCGACCTCGGGGCGTGGATGATCGACCACGCGACGGTCAGCCTCAACTCTTCCTCGCCGCTCGCGGGCCTCGGCGCCCTCCTGCTGACCGGCCTCGGCCTCATCGTGCTGCTGCTCACGCCGATCGCCGCGTTCCTCCGCTCCGGCGCCTGGCTCCGTTCTGCGCCGCGCGGGATGACCGTGGCGGGCTGGATGCTCCTCACCTACTACGTTGCGGTTGCCCCGTGGCTCGCCGGGCATCCACCAGCCGCCGGCAGCAGCCCACCGGAGGGCACGGGAGCACTGCTCGGCACCGCACGCGCCGCGATCACGGCAGGGCTCTCCCTGGCGGCCACCGGGCTCGGTCTCGGGTCTCTCGCGAGCTGGTCGCTGCGGTCGGCGATCCGGCAGTTCAAGGCCCTGGGTGAATTGACGACACGCGCCCTGCCCCTGCTGATGCTCGTCGTCGTGGTGTCGTTCTTCTCCCGCACGCTCTGGGAGGTGACCAATGCCATGTCCCCGGAGCGACTGGCGGGCGTCGTCGCCTTCTTCGTCGCGCTCGGGCTCATCTTCATCGTTCCCGTCACCCGCCGGGAGACGGTCGGGCTCGAGAACGCCGGCCCGCCGCTCAGCCGCCTCGAACAGCTCAACGTGACCACCGTGCTCGTGCTCGCGCAGGGCTTCCAGGTGGCCGTCTTCTCGGGCCTCGTCTGCCTCTTTCTCACCGCGCTCGGCCAGATCGCCTTCAGCGGCGCTGTGCTCGACGCCTGGCTCGGGCCGGGGCGGGAGCAGCTCGAGGTGGCCGGGATCCGGTTTCCCGTGGATGCCGCACTCGTCAAGACGGCCGTCTTCCTGAGCTGCGTGTCGTCGCTGAACTTCCTCATCTCAGCGACCACGACGGCCTCCTACCGTTCGGCGTTCTACGACCCGCTCTTCGAGGATGCTCGGCAGGCGTTGGAGGTGCGTGCAGCCCACCTCGCGCCGGCGGGCCGGAAAACCGGGCCAGAGATCGTTGTGGAGTGGGAATAAAAGCGATTCCCGTGCAGTTTGAGACGCCTAATCTGAGGTGTAGTGTCGTCACTCGTGACCAACGAACCCAAGTCGGCGAAGCGCTGGATAATCGGGGATCCGCTACCCAGCCACAAGCTCGAGGGCCAGCTCCTGCCGAAGCGTCTGGCACTGCCGATCTTCGCGAGCGACCCGCTGTCGAGCGTCGCCTACGCCCCGCAGGAACTCTTGATGATCCTGCTGATCGGCGGGCTCGCGTTCTTCTCCTTCGCCCCCTGGGTCGCCGCGGCCGTGGTGCTGCTGCTGGTCGTCGTGGTTGCGTCGTACCGGCAGCTCGTGAAGGCCTACCCCTCGGGCGGCGGCGACTACGAGGTCGCACACAAGAATCTCGGCGAGAAGGCCGGCCTGGTGGTCGCCTCCGCCCTGCTAGTCGACTACGTGCTGACGGTGGCCGTCTCCGTCGCCAGTGGCGTCGACAACATCATCTCGGCCATCCCCGAGCTCAACGGCTTCCGGGTCGAACTGGCCATCTTCTTCGTGATCCTGCTCGCCGCTGTGAACCTCCGCGGGGTTCGCGAGTCGAGCAAGGCCTTTGCCATCCCCACCTATGTCTTCGTCGGCAGCGTGCTCGTCATGATCGTGGTCGGGCTCAGCCGCACGGCCCTCGGCGGAGCTCCGGTCGCCGAATCGGCTGACTACGCGGTGAAGGCCGAAGGCCTGGGGCAGGTGGCGGTCATCCTGCTGCTGCTGCGGGCGTTCTCCAGTGGATGCTCGGCCCTCACCGGCGTCGAGGCGATCGCGAACGGCGTGCCCGCCTTCCGCCGCCCCAAGATCCAGAACGCCCAGCGCACGCTGGTGCTGATGGGCAGCATCGCGATCGTGCTGTTCGCCGGCCTGATCACCCTCGCGCTGATCTCGGGTGTGCACTACGCCGAGAACAGCTGTGACCTGATCGGGTTCGCGAACTGCGAGTCCACGCCGCAACGGAGTCTCATGGCGCAGGTCGCCGCCTCCGTGTTCGGCAACAACTCCGTTCCCTTCTTCATCATCCAGGCCGCCACCGCCGCGGTGCTGCTGTTGGCCGCGAACACCGCCTTCAACGGGTTCCCTCTGCTCGGATCCGTGCTCGCGAAGGACTCCTACGCACCGAAGGCCATGCTCACGCGCGGCGACCGGCTCGTGTTCTCGAACGGCATGATCCTGCTGGCGCTGGCTGCGGCCGCGATCCTGCTCGTCTACCAGGCGTCCCTGACCCAGCTCATCCAGCTGTACATCATCGGCGTCTTCGTCTCGTTCACCCTCGGGCAGACCGGGATGATCGTGCACTGGATCAAGCTTCTCCGAAGTGGAGCACCCGACCGGGGCGCGACCATCCGGAGCCTCACCATCAACTCGTTCGGTGCCCTCCTCACGGGCGTGGTGCTGATCGTCGTGACGATCACCAAGTTCACCCACGGCGCGTGGCTGGTGTTCGTCATCATGCCGATCCTGTACATGTTCATGCTCGGCATCAACCGGTACTACCGCGACGTGAACAAGGAGATCGAGGTCGACCCGGTCACCACCTTCGGTGCGAAGGGCGACCATGCGATCGTACTGGTCGGCCGCATGCAGAAGCCGGTGCTGAAGGCGCTCGACTACGCGATCGCGGCCCGCCACGCCTCGCTCGAGGCGGTGCACATCTCGATCGACGAGGAGCAGACCGCCCAGCTCGAACGGGACTGGTCCGGCCAGAACATCGCCGTGCCGCTTCACATCATCGAGTCTCCGTACCGCGATGTCGCCGAACCGCTCTGCGCCTACATCAAGAAGCACCGCCTGGCCCATGGCGCCGAGGTCGTGACCGTGTACACGCCGATCTACATCGTGGGCCACTGGTGGGAGAGCCTCCTCCACAACCACAAGGCCCGGCGTCTCAACAAGCGCCTCATGCTCGTGCACGGAGTGACGATCTCGCTGGTGCCGTGGCTCCTCGACTCGAGCGAGCTCATCTACGGTCGCCGCTCGCGCCCCGTGCCCGGCCAGGAGCGGCGTGGAGACCCGATGCGGCCCATCGTGCGCGCCCACACACCGACCGTGCATGACGGTGCCCCGTCGCATCCGGCAGCGACCCACTCGGGTTTTCCGGGCGACGGATCCCCTTCGGCAGCCGGCTTCATCGCCGACGCCGGTTCAGCGGAACAGCCTCTGGCGGTGCCCGCCGGACGGTCGGGTCGTGACGCCAGGCGCCAGGCCGCCCGCGACGCCGCAGACGAGTAGCCGCACACAGAAGAACCCCCGGCGCTACATGCTAAACTCACGTGTAGTTTTTCTTGTATTCAACTCATCCGGGTGGCGTTCATCCCCCGGCCCGAAAGGTGAGGGGGTCACGCATGGGGCGCGGCCGTCAAAAAGCTAAGCACACCAAGGTTGCGCGCGAGCTGAAGTATTTCAGCCCCGACACCAATTACAGTGCACTCGAGCGCGAGTTGGGCACACACTCCGAACCCGATTTCGCTGCGCTCGCGGCGAAGTACGACGTGGCAGACAGCGACGACGAGGCCGACGACGACCTCGAGGACGATGACGACCTCGCGATCTCCTGGAACCCGGGCGACGAGCAGAGGCGCGCCTGATTCAGGCCATTCGGGGCGCCGTGGAGCATCCGGGCCTCGCACCGCGCCTGAGCTGAATTGCGCGCGGGCGGTGCCGTCAGGTGTCGAGTGACTCGTCGGCCGACGAACCGACCCGTTCCATCTGGATCGTCGTGGCGCGGCGGCGCGACGCCCGGTCGATGATGAGCGCCACGGCCGAGCCCAGCACGATCCCGGCGACGACACACAGGAGCCCGAGGAATCCGAAGATCTGAGCCGGGTTGAATCCGGCCGGCTGGGGGAACGCGAAGGTCAGGACAAGTGCCGCGATCACACCGGCGACGACACCTGCGATCATGAAGCGGAAGTACCGGGGCGAACGGTGGATGGTCACGGTGTCGGATCCGAGATCCTGCTCGCCCGTCTCCTGCTCCTGCTCCTGCTCCTGCTCCTGCTCCGAACGGTCGGGCGCTCCGGATGGCGTCGGTTCGGCTTCGGGATGATCGGTGTCACTCACTCCTCTATTGTCGCCCACTGTCGCGGCGGCGACTCCCACCGGCCGCAGACACACCACCCGGCCGACTACGGCAGCGCGACGGGCACGTATCCGCGCAGATCGGCCCGCTGGCCGGAGGCGTGGATGTCGCCCCTCTCCACCCCGGTCTCCCAGGCCAGGTCGCCGGTGGCGAGTGCCACCCAGGTCGAGGCATCCATCTCGACGACATTCGGCGGGGTTCCGCGGGTGTGCCCGGGGCCCTCGATGCACTGGATGGCGCCGAACGGCGGAACCCGCACCTCGACGGTGTTGCCCCTGGCGCGTTCCGACAGCACCTGGAGCGAGTAGCGCACCGCCATGGCGAGCACGGGTCGAGGCAGCAGCGAGGTGAGAGCCGCCTGGTCTGGCGCCGATCGAACAGCCGACCGGGCGTCGCGGAGGGCGGCGGCCCCCTCAGCGTCGAGGATTCGTGCGCGGGCCATTCACCAAGGCTACCCGCGGGCGGGGTTCGCGGGGCAGCCGATGGGGGGAGACCTGCTGCCCCGCGAAGTGGCTTCGTGCGACCGACCGCAGGGGGGATGCGATCGGCCGCACGAAGAGGGTTCGCGCGCCGGGCGGGCCAGCCGGGGGGAGGTGGGACCCGACGCGCGAAGTCTGTGGTGTTGAGTTGTGCTGGTGTTGAGGTGTGCTGGTGTTGAGGTGTGCTGGTGTTGAGTTGTGGCGGGTGCCGAGTTGTAGCTGGTGCTGCGTTTTCGTGTGACGGGCAGCTAGGGGGGATACCACCCGCCACACGAGTGTGCGATACCTCAAACAGCACCTCACATAGAGAAGAGAGTGCCCACCGGTCATTCCATTACGCGGACTTCGCAAAATTCTTCAAAACTTTTCGGATACCCCCGCCGCCCTAGAATCGTCGAGTGAAGATTCTCGTTCTCGGTTCCGGTGCTCGCGAGCACGCCATCGTCACCTCCCTGCTCAGAGAGACCACCTCCGCCGGCTCTCCCGCGCACGAGATCGTCGTGGCGCCGGGCAACGCCGGCATCGCAGCCGTCGTCCAGACGGCAGACCTCGACCCGAACGATCCCGAGGCTGTCGCGAACTTCGCGATCGAGCGCGACATCCAACTCGTGGTGATCGGACCGGAGGCACCCCTCGTGGCCGGGGTCGCCGACGCGCTCCGCACCCGCGGCATCCCTGTTTTCGGCCCGTCGAGCGCTGCAGCGGCCCTCGAAGGCAGCAAGACCTTCGCCAAGCGCATCATGGATGAAGCGGGGGTGCCCACCGGCCGCGCCCGCCGCGCCGCGACCACCGCGGAGATCGAGACCGCCCTCGACGAATTCGGTGCCCCCTGGGTGGTCAAGGCCGACGGCCTCGCTGCCGGCAAGGGAGTGCTCGTCACGAGCGATCGCGACGCCGCGCTCGCCCACGCCACCGGCTGGCTCGCCCACGGCGACATCCTCTTCGAGGAGTTCCTCGACGGCCCCGAGGTGTCGCTCTTCTTCGTGAGCGACGGGCACACCGTGCTGCCCCTCTCCCCCGCGCAGGACTACAAGCGCCTGGCCGACGGCGACGAAGGCCCGAACACCGGCGGAATGGGTGCCTACTCCCCCCTGCCCTGGCTCGACGACGAGTTCGAGAGCGAAGAGGCGTTCGTCGACGAGGTGCTCGTCTCCATCGCGCTTCCGACGGTGCGCCGACTCGCCCACGAGGGAACACCGTTCATCGGCCTGTTGTACTGCGGACTCATCCTCACCGCCTCCGGCATCCGCGTGATCGAGTTCAACGCGCGATTCGGCGACCCCGAGACGCAGGTGGTGCTGCCGCGCCTCACCAGCCCCCTCAGCGACCTGCTCTTCGCGAGTGCGACGGGAACGCTCGCCGACCAGCCGCAGCCCACGTTCTCGACCGCGAGCGCCGTCACGGTGGTGCTGGCGAGCGAGAACTACCCCGAGCATCCGGTGACCGGCCGAGTGCTGACCGGAGTCGACGACGCCGACCGGATCGAGGGCGTGCACGTCACGCACGCCGCCACGGCACTGTCGGGCGGCCGGCTGGTCGCGACCGGAGGCCGGGTGCTGAGCGTCGTCGCGACGGGCAACGGTTTCGGCGAGGCGCGGGAGCGCGCCTACCGCGCGCTGTCGCTGATCCAGCTCGACGGTGGCCAGTTCCGCAGCGACATCGCGCTCCGCGTCGACGAGACGGCCGCAGGGGCCGGCGACAGGGCCGGAGCGGGTAACGGGGCCGGCACGGGCGACGAAGCCGACGTGCCCGGGGCCGAGCAGCAGCTCGCTCCCCTGGCCGGCTGGCGCCACGTGTACTCGGGCAAGGTACGGGACCTCTACGTTCCGGCTTCGGCCGCGTCTGTGGATGACGCCGCCGCCCTCCTGGTGGTGGCAAGCGACCGGGTGAGCGCCTTCGACGTGGTGCTCGAGCCGGGCATCCCCGCCAAGGGCGAGCTTCTGACGTCGCTCAGCCGCTGGTGGTTCGACAGGCTCGGCGGGTTTCCGAACCACCTCGTCGACGAGGCAGCGGCCGAGGCGCGCGGCGTACCGGCCGTGCCCGAATCTGTGCGCGACCGCGCCATGCTGGTGAAGCCGCTCGACATGTTCCCGATCGAATGCGTCGTGCGGGGATACCTCTCAGGCAGTGGCTGGATCGAGTACCAGGCCTCGCAGAGCGTCTGCGGGGTACCGCTGCCGGCCGGGCTGGTCGACGGCGACCGTCTCCCGCTGCCGATCTACACGCCCGCGTTCAAGGCCGAGCTCGGCGACCACGACGAGAACATCACGTACGAGCGCACCGCTGAGCTGGTCGGCCCCGAGATCGCGGAGGCGCTCCGCGGGCTCTCGCTCGCGATCTACGCCCGCGCCGCTGAGATCGCCGAAGATCGGGGGATCATCCTCGCGGACACGAAGTTCGAGTTCGGGGCCGACCGCGAGACGGGCGAGATCACCCTCGCCGACGAGGTTCTCACCAGCGACTCCAGCCGCTACTGGGATGCCGCAGCCTACGATTCGGGCGAGCGCACGGCGAGCTTCGACAAGCAGATCGTGCGCAACTGGCTCTCCGCGAACTGGAACCGCGTGGGTACGCCCCCCGCCCTCCCCGCCGAGGTCGTCGAACGCACGTCCGCCCGCTACCGCGAGCTCATCGAACGCCTCACGGCTGCCTGACCCTCCGGGCGGAGAAGAACGCCGGAACGAACGGGCACTTCGGGCCCTGTCTCGCGGGATTTTGGGGCCGGAACTGCCCACTCGATTCGGAAACGATGGCGCGCGGGGCGGGGCGCGGGGGCGAGGCCGGGGGGCGCGGGGACGAGGGGGTCAGGCGGCGCGGGGGTCAGGCGGCGTAGGCGCCCACGAGGCGCACCGCTCCGCCGTCGACACCCTTCGCGCCCTGCTCGAAGCCCGACCCGGCGAAGTCGCGGGCGGACGTCGAGACGACACCGACCGGCCACGTGCGGATGCCGTCGGCCGCGAGCGCCGCCGCGACCGCAGAGGCCGACGACGCCGCGACCACCGCGAACATTCCGATCCCGAGGTTCCAGGTGCCCTCTGCGCTCTCCAGCGTGGTTCCGGCCCAGGCGCCGAGCACGCGGAACACGGGCAGCGGCGACCACGTCGAACGGTCCACCTCGACCCACGAACCGCGCGGCAGCACGCGCGCGAGGTTCGCCGCGATACCGCCACCGGTCACGTGCGACAGGGAGTGCACCGCCCCGGCGAGGGTGGGATCATCCAGAACCCGCAGCAGCGGCGAGGTGTAGAGGCGGGTCGGTTCGAGCAGGATCTCCCCCACTACTCCGCCGAGCTCGGCGGAGGTCGACGTGTACGAGATCGACGCCCCGGCGAGGATGTGCCGAACCAGGGAGAACCCGTTCGAGTGGAGCCCCGACGATTCGAGTGCCAGTACCACGTCGCCGTCGACCACGCGTTCGGGGCCGAGCAGGGCATCCGCTTCGACCGCACCGGTCGCGGCCCCCGCCACGTCGTAGTCGTCAGGCCCGAGGAGCCCCGGATGCTCGGCCGTCTCTCCCCCGACGAGCGCCGTTCCCGTGGCGGAGCAGGCGCGGGCGATGCCGGCCACGATGTCGGCGATCCGCGACGGCACCACCTTGCCGCAGGCGATGTAGTCGGTCATGAAGAGGGGGCGCGCGCCGACCACCACGATGTCGTCGACGACCATGCCGACGAGGTCCTGCCCGATGGTGTCGTGCTTGTCGAGGGCCTGCGCGATGGCGACCTTCGTGCCGACGCCGTCGGTGGAGGTCGCGAGCAGCGGCCGACGGAACTCCCGGAGCGCCGAGACGTCGAACAGCCCCGCGAAACCGCCGAACCCACCGACCACGTTCGGCCCGTGCGTCGCCGAGACGGCGGACTTCATCAGTTCGACCGCGAGGTCTCCGGCCCGGGTGTCGACACCGGCGGCGGCATAGCTGTTCGTCATGCGTCCTATTCTCGCCGATCCGGCGCACTTGACGGGAACGGCGGCCCGACACGGCCGCTCAGGACGAAAAGCTGCCGCGCACGATCGAATCCGATGAGTGGGCAGGGTTGCCGTCGAGCGGTTCCGAGGAGACGTCGACGATGGAGTACTGCGACATGTCGATGTCGGCGGGAATGGCAAAGGTCCCCGAGTCTCCCGCCAGCAGGCCGAGACTGACCAGCTTCGTGAGGTCGGCGCTCAACAGCCAGACCTCGCGGTAGGCGTCGGGGCGGTCTGTGGCCGCGTTGACGGAGATGACCATGGAGGTCGTGGATCCGTTCGATTCGACGACAGCGTCACCACTGGCACCCGGCCAGTCGGGCAACGCGGTGAGAGCCACACGCGCCAGCACCGAGACGCCCGGGCCCGGGGTGGAGCCATCCCGCGGCTGAAGCGCGAGGGTGGTCGCGACCCCGCCGACGGTAGCGGCCAGCACGACAGCCGCAGCGAGTGCCAGCCACCGGACCGGCAGACGGCTCCGCCGAGGTCTCGGCCGCACGGAGCCTGCCAGCTGCTCGACGGACTCCGCAGGGCTCGCCAGGGCGGCCTGCGACGCGGATGCACCGGGGCGCACCGGCGCCACGGATGCAACCGGGCGCACCGGCGCCGCAGCTTCCGCGGCCACAGCCCGGGCGACCTGCTCCCACACCCTTTCGTGCGGCGAGACGAGGGTGGGCACCGATGAGCTCGAGCGACCCGCAGCAGCCGCCCCGGTGAAGGCCTCGAGCGTTGCAGCGCACTCCAGGCAGCCCTCTGTGTGGGCCCGGTCGGCGTCGGTGCCCGCGGGCTCGCCCAGGGCGAGCAGTGCGAGGATCTCGGGATCAGTGTGCATCGGTGTTCACCTCCAACCGGACTTTCAGTTTCTCCAGGCTCCGCCTGATGTGGCTCTTCACCGTACCGAGTGGCAGGGCGAGCCTCTCTGCGATCTGCACGTGCGTCAGGTCGTCGTAGAACGCCAGGTACATCACCTGCCGCGCAACCGGGTCGAGCCTTTTGAGTTCGTCGGCCACCAACAACCTGTCCGCTACGTCTTCAGGGTCTTTGGAGACCTCGGGACCAGCGGTTGCTTCGAGTTGCTGGGAGAGCGCCCGCGCTCGCGAACGGGCGGTGTGGGCATCCGCGATCTTGTTGCGCGTGATTCCGACGAGCCACGACGGCAGACGCGACCGGCTGCGGTCGAAGGTCGCCCGCGATCTCCACGCCGACACAAAGACGCCCTGCGTCACGTCTTCGGCCTCGCCCACGTCGCCCAGGGATCGGAGGGCGAGGGTGTAGACCAGGGCAGACCACCGCGCGTAGACCTCGGCGAGCGCGCGATCGTCCCCGTCGATGAACCCCTGAATGAGGGCTTCGTCGTCGTCGGGGGCCTGGTCTGTCACGATCTCGCGGACTTTCTGGTGGATGCTCGTCAACCGAATGGATGCTGCGTGCACAATGATCGCGCTTTCGCCGGTCACGCGACAGGGGTGGCGGTGACGATCACGTTGTCGAGGTAGTGACCGGTGTCCCTGTTGAAGACTCCGCCGCAGGTCACCAGAACCAACCGGGGCGCACCCGACCGATCGAAGATCTCATCGATTGCCACGTCGGTCTTCGGTGTGCGGGTGATCTGGGAGACCGTGTAGGTGCGCTGGGCTCCGTCGGCGGATGCGACGACCACGGTCTCCCCGGCCACAATGTCACGGAGCCGAACGAACTGCCCGAGACCGAACTCGAGCGAGTCGACATGCGCCGCGATGACGGTGGTACCCGAGGTGTCGGCCGGCGCGGGCCCGAACCTGTACCACCCGGCCTGTGCGGAATCCTCCGGCAGCTGCATCTGGCCTGCCGAATCGACTCCCATCGGCAGCACGGCCATGTCGATGCCGACCGCGTCGATGGTGAGGTGTGTCGGTGGAACGACGATGGGCGCCACCTGCGATCCGGGATCGGAGCGCTTGATCGGCACGGGTGGAACGGACGCCCCCGCCGAAGATCCGCCCGCCGAAGCTCCCGGCGCAGAAGTCGAGGTCGGCGCGGGGGTGGGCGACGTAAGGGCGACCGGGGGCATGGGCGTGCCGAGTGGCACAGGGTCGGAGCCGGCGCAGCCCGCCAGTGCGAGCGTCGAGAACCCGAACGCCGCCACGAGAAGGAGAAGGCGCTGCCGAACATGCTGTGATTTCACAGTACCTCTCCTCCTCGTTCGCGGTGTCTCGGTCAGTGCACGCTGGGTCGTCGAGTGCGGTGTTATGCGTTCGCGCGGCTGCGTCGACGCATCAGCAGAACAACGCCGGCGGCGAGCAACAGGGCCACAGCGGTCCCTCCGGCGATGAGCGATCCCGAGTCGTCGCGGTCACCGGCAAGGCCGGCCGTACCGCTCGGGATTCCCGACGGGTTGCCGTGCAGGCCGTCAATGGTCTGAACCGCCAGCTTGAGGTTGTTCGCCGAGAGGCTGCCCCAGGCATAGACGATCGTGTTCGTGCCCTCGGCCACGGTGACGTCGGTCGGGCCGACCACAGGCGTGGTGGTTCCGGCTGCGGCGACCGCGGCGGAGATGGTGCCGGCGGGGAGGTTCAGCACCTTCTCGCCGGGATTGGTGAGTCCGCTGATCACCGGGGTGCCGCCGGCGAGCACGTCGACGGCGGGCGCCGCTGCGGTGTGCCGCACCGTCAGTCGACCCTCACCGGCCGCAGTCGTCTGCACATCGTTGGTGTAGAGGGTCGCGGTGGGGGTACCGTCCTCCTTGAGATGTGCGACGGCGGTGTAGTTGCCGCCGTCCGCCAGCGGCAGGTCGATCGGGCCGATGACAGGCTTCGACGCGTCTGCAGCGTCGGCGGCAGTGATCGCGACCGAGTAGGTTCCGGCGGCGAGATCGAGCGGGCCGGCGAGGTCGCCCGGCATGAAGTTGTCGAGCGTCAGGGCGCCGTTGACGTAGACGTCGACAGGCGTGTCGGGTACGGCGTGCAGCACCGACAGCTTTGCTCCTGTGGCCGCGTGGGCGCTCATCGGCACCGCCAGTCCGATGACAGCGACGGAACCCGCCACCAACCCGGCCAGCACTCTGGTTTTCACAATCTTTCTCACGGTCGTCCTCCTTGACAGCGCCCGATACCGGGCCGGGCGGATTTCGCCTTCACCAAGTAGTTCTGCCGAAAGGGCTGATCCGGATGCACCGATGTGCAGATTGGTGGAGAAAGTCGGCCTCGGGCATCCACCGGCCGACGGGCATCCACCGATCAGGGGAACCACCCCCCGCCCCGCCGATAGACTGGAGCACGGCCTATTTCTCTACCCGTCTGGAGCCCGCCAAAGCATGTGCGGCATCGTTGGCATCGTTTCGTCTGAGCCCGTCAATCAACTCGTCTACGACTCGCTCCTGCTGCTGCAGCACCGCGGCCAGGACTCGACCGGGATCGCCACGGCCGAACGGGACACCTTTCACGTCATCAAGGCGAAAGGGCAGGTGAGAGAGGCATTCCGCACCCGCGACATGCGGTCGCTGCTCGGCACGATGGGCCTCGGCCATGTGCGCTACGCCACCCGCGGCAACGCCGGGAGCGAGCAGGAAGCGCAGCCGTTCTACGTGAACGCGCCCTACGGCATCATCCTCGTGCACAACGGCAACCTGACGAACACGCGGGAGTTGACGCAGGAGCTGTTCCACATCGACCGCCGGCACCTCAACACCGACAGCGACACCGAACTGCTGCTGAACATCCTCGCCCACGAACTGCAGGAGCAGGTCTCGGGCCTCGACCTCGACCCGGAGCAGGTCTTCAACGCCGTGTCACGCGTGCACGAGCGCGTCGAGGGCTCGTATGCCACGATCGCCATGATCGCCGGGCACGGGCTGCTGGCATTCCGCGACCCGTTCGGCATCCGCCCGTTGACGCTCGGCAAGCGCGTGCTCGAGTCGGGCCGCGACGAGTGGGTCGTGGCATCCGAATCGCTCGTGATGGAGAGCCTCGGCTACGAAGTCGTGCGCGACGTGGCGCCCGGTGAGGCCGTCTTCATCACGATGGGCGGCGAGCTGATCTCCAAGCAGTGCGCTCCGGATGCCCGGCTCATCCCCTGCTCGTTCGAGTTCGTCTACCTGGCCCGCCCCGACTCGGTGCTCTCGGGCATCTCGGTGTACGAGGCGCGCCTGCGTCTCGGAAACCGCCTCGCCGACACCGTCGCCCAATGGGCCCCGTCGGGCGACATCGACGTGGTCATGCCGATCCCCGACTCATCCAGACCCGCCGCCATGCAGGTGGCGCAGAAGCTCGGCATCGAGTACCGCGAGGGGTTCTACAAGAACCGGTACGTCGGCCGAACGTTCATCATGCCCGGCCAGGCCGTTCGCAAGAAGTCGGTCAGGCAGAAGCTGAACGCGATGTCGACGGAGTTCAAGGGCAAGAACGTGCTGATCGTCGACGACTCGATCGTGCGCGGAACCACCTCGAAGGAGATCGTCGACATGGCCCGCCAGGCCGGTGCGAACAAGGTCACTTTCGCATCCGCGGCACCACCTGTGCGGTTCCCCCACGTCTATGGCATCAACATGCCCTCGCGCGACGAGCTCGTGGCTCACAATCGCAAGATCCCCGAGATCGCGGCCTACATGGGCGCCGACCACCTCATCTACCAGGAGGTGGCCGACATGCAGGCTGCCATCATCGAGGGTTCCGCGGTGGAGTCACTCGAGATGAGCTGCTTCACCGGTGACTACGTGACCGGCACGGTCAGCCCCGAGTACCTGTCCTGGGTGGAGCGCACGCAGAACTCGTAGCGGCTGGCGCCGTGCGCCGTGTCCGTGACGCGGATCCACGGCCCGGAGGAGACCCCCGGAGGGAGACCTATTGGCCCTGTCTCGTCTCCGCCGCGCTCAGGTTATGGCGATCATCCTCGCCGTCGTGGTGCAGGTCAGTGTGGTGCTGGTCGGGCTGCGGCTCTACGCCTACCCCGACACGGATGCCCCAGCCCCGACCGACGCCGTCTTCGTGATCGGTCCGCCGACTCCGACCCGCATCGCGATCGCCCAGCAGATGGTGGATGCCGGACTCGCGTCGAACGTCGTCATCTCGGTGCCGCCGCCGGGCTCCGACTCCCCCGGGTTCGAGGCGTCGGCCCTGCCGATCTGCTCGCAGCCGCAGTCGTTCGCGGTGTACTGCGTCACGCCGTCACCGTTCACCACGCAGGGTGAAGGTCGCGTGCTGCAGTCGCTCGCGGCATCCCACGGCTGGACGTCTGCGACCGTGATCACGTTCACCCCGCACATTCTGCGCGCCCGCATCATCATGCAGCGGTGCTTCACGGGCGACCTGCGGATGGTGGCGGACCGGGCTCCGATCGGCGCTCTGCGCTGGATCTACGAGGCGGTCTACCAGACGTCGGCGTTCGTGAAGGTGCTGGCCGAGCCCGCCTGCTGAGCGCCGCGCGGAACACGGCCGCCGGAGTCCCGACCCCAGAAGAGGATCAGGCGCGCGCTGCGTCGACCTGGGGGCCAGCGGCGCTCCCATCCTCTTTTACGCGCGGCGCGGGGCGGGACTGGGGGCGCGCGCGGCCCGGTCAGAGCACGGGGACGGCGTTCGCGGGGGCCCAGCCGAAGGCGGGAGCGACGTAGCGGGCGATCGACTCCAGGAGGTGCGCGTTGTACTCCACCCCGAGTTGGTTCGGCACGGTGAGCAGCACGGTGTCGGCCGCCTGCACCGCCGCGTCGGCCGCGAGCTGCGCCGCGATCACGTCGGGCTCACCGGTGTAGCTCTTGCCGAAACGGGCGATACCGCCGTCGAGGTAGCCGACCTGGTCTTCGGCGTCGCCCCGTGCGCCCGCGCCGAAGTATCGACGGTCGAGGTCGGTCGTGATCGGAATCACGCTGCGGGAAACAGAGACGCGCGGCTCACGCAGGTGCCCGGCAGCCTTCCACGCATCGCGGTAGAGCTGGATCTGCTCGGCCTGCAGCTCGTCGAAGGGCACGCCGGTGTCCTCGGTGAGCAGCGTCGACGACTGCAGGTTCATGCCCTGCTCTGCGGCCCAGACCGCGGTCGCGCGCGTGCCGGACCCCCACCAGATGCGCTCGCCGAGCGACGGCGACTGCGGCTCGATGGCGAGCGGGGTGGTGGACCGCGACATCTGCGGGTTGGGGTGCACGACGCCGGCACCGGCAATGGCGGCGCGGAAGATCGCCGTGTGTGTGCGGGCGAGGTCCGCATCCGTCTCTCCCTCCGCGGGAACATAGCCGAACGCCTCGGAGCCGCGGAGGGCCGTCTCGGGCGATCCCCGGCTCATGCCGAGCTGCAACCGCTCTGCGGCGATCAGGTCGGCGGCGGCCGCATTCTCGGCCATCGCGAGCGGGTTCTCGTACCGCATGTCGATCACGGCCGTGCCGAGCTCGATCGTCTTCGTGCGCGCGCCCATCGCGGCGAGCAGCGGGAACGGCGACGCGAGCTGGCGGGCGAAGTGGTGCACGCGAACGTACGCGCCGTCAATGCCGAGTTCTTCGGCGGCCTCCGCGAGTTCGATCGACTGCAGGAGGGCATCCTGGGCCGTGCGAGCACGCGAGCCCACCACGGGCTGGTAGTGGCCGAACGACAGGAACCCGATCTTCTTCTTCATGCCCGGTACAGCGCTCGGCGGACGCGCCGTATTCCCGACTCGATACATTCGCATGAAAATGCAGGGGCGAGGCCCCGGCGGCCCGGATGCCCGGGATCCGGCTGATCGGGCTGATCGGGCCAATCGGGATGATCGGGATGATCGGGATGATCGCCAGCAGAATGGCGATAAGGAGGCGGTCCGAGACGACTCTGGGCGGTGCGGCATCCATTGTTCCCCCTCGTTCCGCTGGCGCCAGCCCAGGGGAATGTCTGGCGCCGCAGTTTAGTTGTAGCTACAATGAATGACATGACTTCCCCGAACGGCGTCGCAGCGTCGAACACCGACATCCTCGCCGCCGCAACCGGCATGGGCCCGGTCACCCTGCGGGTGGGCGACCTCGACGCCATGATCCGCTACTACCGTGACGGCGTGACGCTCGACGTGCTGAGCACCGACGGCGACTTCGCGGTGCTCGGACGGGGAACCACCCCCGTGCTGATCCTCCAGCACGCACCCGAACTGAAGTCGCCGGAACCTCGGGCGGCGGGGCTGTACCACACGGCCATCCTGTTCGATTCGCGGGAGGCTCTCGCCGCCGCGATCTACTCGGTCGCCACGCTTTCACCCGGAAGCTTCACCGGCAGCGCCGACCACAAGGTCAGCATCGCCTTCTACTTCACCGATCCCGAGGGCAACGGGGTCGAGCTCTACTGGGATCGCGACCGCACCGAATGGAGCTGGGTGCACGGCAGCATCGAGATGGCGACGCTCTACGTCGACCCGAACGCGTTCCTCCAGCAGTACCTCACGCCCGAGACCGTGGAGAACCCACGCGTCGGCGGGGCATCCGTGGGGCACGTGCACCTCTCGGTGGGGGATGTCGCGCAGGCCGCGGAGTTCTACGTGGGGCGGCTCGGCTTCGAGTCGACCTTCGAGGTGCCGGGCAGCGCGCTGTTCGTGTCGGCGGGCAAGTACCACCACCACATGGCGATGAACACCTGGGAGAGCGCGGGCGCCGGGCGCCGACGGCTGGCCCTCGGGCTGGCGCAGGTGGACATCGTGGTGCCGACACGCGACGACCTGGGTGCGCTCGAGGAGCGGCTCGGGCACTACGGCACGGCGTTCCGGAACGATGGACTCGGCCTGGCGATCGACGACCCGTGGGGCAGCCTCGTGAGGGTGTCGGCCGCCGACTAGGGATGCCGCCGGTGCAGGGCGGCCGCCTGCGGTGAGAGTGAGCGCGGCTACGAGACCAGGTCGGCGACGCGGGCGATGGTCGCGTGCCAGATCGGGGCGGCAGGGTCGATGACGGCGAAGTGGTCGCCCGACCGTTCGAGCAGCTCCGGATGCCCGACCCGGCCGTTCGCGGCCAGAGCACGGTTCGGCAGGGCGAAGTCGTCGACGTCGTCCGTGCCCTGTACGAGCAGCCACGGTGCACGGCGCCCCTCGAACAGGCTCGGCGAAGCCGCGGCGTAACGCGCAGGCTGCTCGGTGGGCGAACCGCCGAGAGCCAGTGCTACGGCACCGTCGCTCGAGTTGCGCTCGTATGCGCCCGGCAGGTCGACGACTCCGGCGAGCGATACGGCCAGCGCGATGGGCGGGACGGTGGCGGCAGGACTCCCGGCGGCGGACGTGGCAGCCGCCCAGTCTTCGGCGAGCTGCAGCGCCAGCTGACCCCCGGCGGAATGGCCGATCACGATGAGCGGCACGTCGGGGGCGAACGACGGGATGCGAGCGAGAGCCGCGAGGGCGGCCCGCACATCGGACACCGTGGCGGCCCAGTCGTGGGCATCCGGACGCCGGTACTCGACGTTCCACACGGCCCAGCCGCGCTCCGCGAGGTCGGCGGCCATCGGATCCATCAGGTCGAGGTTCCGCCCGGAACGGTAGTAGCCCCCGTGAAGCAGCACGGCGGTGCCGATGGCACGCGAGCTGCCGTCGGGCATCCACCACTCGCCGAACTGGTCGGAGTCGTCTCCGTACGCGATACGCCCGCCACCCATGTGCTTCCCTTCGCCGCTCGAAGCCTACCCGCAGCATCCCGGTCGGGAAGCGCGCACCTGTGTCGCTTCTGCTGGTGCGCGCGCAGGTGCGGAAACGACAAACCGCGGCGCATCCGGCGTGGCCGGGGACTGGCGGGCGGGCGGGTGCGTCAGCGGAGCGGGGCGGTCCCGTCGTCGGCCCCCGAATCGGCGGCCTCAGCCGCACGGGCGGCGGCGCGCGCCTCGCGCGGCACTTCGAGCGGCCCGGTGAACTGCGAACCGCGGAGGGCCGCCGACGCGTCGCCGCTGAACAGCGCGTCGGGCAGCGTGTCGGTCGGCACGGCGCGCTTTCGCGGCACGTCCGACTCGAGCGGGGTCTCCGAGTGCTCGACCCGCGTGCGAGGCACGGACAGCGGCGAGACCTGCTGGATCCACCGCACGAGCTGCTCGCGCACATAACAGCGGAGGTCGAAGAGGGTGGGCGCATCCACCGCCGTCACCAGGATGCGGATGTGCACGAAGCCGCCCACGGCATCCGTGACCTGCAGGATGGCGACGCGGTGATCCCAGAGGTCGGTGAGTTCCACGACGCGGTGCAGTTCGTCGCGCATACCGTCCGGATCGACCCGCCAGTCGAGGTCGAAGTCGACGGAACCCATCAGCTCGGAGTTCTTGCGGGTCCAGTTCTGGAACGGTGTCGTCGTGAAATAGGTCGACGGCAGCACCATCCGCCGGTCATCCCAGAGGTGCACCACGACGTAGGTGAGCGTGATCTCCTCGATGCGGCCCCACTCGGTCTCGACGATGACCACGTCGTCGACCCGGATCGCGTCGCTGAAGGCCAGCTGCATTCCGGCGAACACGTTGGCGAGCGTCGACTGCGCGGCGAGACCGGCCACGATCGAGATGAGCCCGGCCGACGCCAGAAGTGACGCGCCGGCGGCCGAGACACCGGGGAACGTCAAGAGGATCGCCCCGAGCCCGATGAGCACCGCCGCCACAACCGTGACGCGCCGGATGATCAGCACCTGTGTGCGGAGGCGCCGGGCATGCCGATTGTCGGGCACATCGGTGCGGTACCGTGCGAGACCGAGATCCTCGAGGAAGATGGCGAGCGCGCAGAACAGCCAGGCACCGGAGGCGATGGTGGCGATCAGCGCGCTGTGGCTGAGGAACTCGCGCCACCACGGATCGACGTTGGTGGCCTGCAGCGCGATCCAGAGCGCAATCACCAGCAGGAACAGCCGGAAGGGCACCCGGGCACGCCGGATCAGGTGTTTCGCCCAGTCCTTCCGGCGACTGATGCGACGGATGACAAAGGCGGTGGCAGCCGTCACGACGACCGCGGCCACGACCGCCAGCACGACGAAGAACAGGGCCTGCAGCAAGGGCGTCGACGTAAGACCTGCGAAGAATTCAGTCATTCGCTCCAGCGTAGGCCGCGAGGCTGGATCCTGAATCTGAGCGCCCGAATCCGAACGCTTGAATCTGGTCCGACGAAGGTTTAGCGTTCGACAGGTACGACAACCTCGGATCTAACAATGGAGATAGTCATGGCGGGAATCGCAACGAAGTTCGACAAGGCCTACGAGACGCTGCCGGTCGAGGAGCTGGCTGGCGCCCCCGTCGCAGCCCTGGAGGGTGTCAGCGACAGTGATGCCGAACACCTGAAGGCAGCCTTCGGCATCAAGACGGTCAAGGATCTCGGCACCAACAAGTACTTCCTCTGGGCCCAGGCCGTGGCGAAGCTCGCCGAGTAGCGCAGGGCTCGCCGCGCGCGGGCAGACGCGTCAGGCGGGGCCGGGCATCGCACGAGTGGATGCCCGGCCCCGCTCTCGCCGAACCGCGAGCGCCCACACCACCAGGGCCAGCCCCACCAGCACGATCGCCTGGACGGCGACGAGCGTCATCCCACCCAGGCCGAACGCAATCGGCCCGAGGAGCGCACCCAGCGACCCGCCCAGGAACACCGCCACCATGAACATCGTGTTCGCCTGCGCCGGCGACTGCGGGTTCGCCTGCAGCGCCCGGTTCTGGTTCGCAGACTGAGCGGCCTGGTTGCCGAGGGTCAGCACGAACATCGAGAGGCCGAACAGGATGCCCTGGCTCGAGTCGATCACGACCGTGATCACGCCCACCAGCGCGATGCCGAGTGTCACCCCCGCCACCTTCAGGGCCCCGAACCGGTCGACGAAACGGCCGGCGAAAGGGGTGGCGGCCCCCGCCGCGAGCCCGACGAGACCGAACAGGCCGGCCTGGGCGACCGTCCACCCGTAGAGCGGGCCGGTCAGGTGCAGCACCATCACCGTCCAGAACGAGTTGAACATGGCGAACGAGAAGAAGTTCGTGAGCGCCGAGTACACCAGCGGGGGGCTCTTCGTCACCAGCCGCAGGGTCGAGGCGAGCAGTGCGCCGTAGGAGGTTCCGACGCCGCTCAACTCCACGTCGGTTCGAAGCGCCCGCCTCAGAAGCGGGATGAGGAGCAGCATCAGCCCGGCGAAGATCACGGTCACCAGGCGCCAGCCGAGGGCATCCACCAGCAGGCTCGCCACGATGCGACCGCCGAAGATTCCCACCAGCAGGGCCCCGACCAACGCTGTCGTCGTCGCGCCCGAGCGCCCCGCGGGCGCCAGCCGGTTCGCCGCCGGGATGGTCAGCTGGGCGATGTTCGCGACAACGCCCACGATCAGGAACCCGATGATGACACCGGCGATGTCGGGAAGCACGCTGGTCGCCACGAGGGCCACGGCGAGCAGCACGAGTTGGATGGTGATCTGCCGACGCGGCTGGATGCGGTCGCTGAGCGGCACCAGCAGGAAGATGCCGACGGCGTAACCCACCTGCACGGCGGTCGCGGTGAAGCTCGCCACGCCGGGTGTCACTCCGAGGTCGCGCGCGATGTTCGTGAGCATCGACTGCGGCAGGTAGATCGCACTGACCGCGACGGCTGCGACGGTCGCGAGCACGAAGAGCTGCACGCTCCAACGGCGGTGTGCGGGCAGGCTCGGCATCGGTCAGGTTCCGTTCAAGTGGATCACGCGGGTTCTGGATGCCCGGGGCCGGGGGGTCCCGGCGTTCCGGGCAGAACGAAGGGGCCGGCGCCTCGAGGCACCGACCCCTTCGTCACGTCGTACGACTGACGTTACCCCTCACGGGGCGCGCCGTCAGACCTTCAGCGCGACATCCGCCTCGGCTTCGCGGTTGATCCCCGCGGCGTTCGGCGGAGCCACATCGGGGTCGATTCCGCTGTCGGCTGCCGCGGCATCCAGGGCAGCCTCGACGCGGTCGCCGAGCGTCTGGTCGACGTTTCGCCAGTACTGCAGGGCGCGAGCCTTGATCTCCGGGATCGTGACCTGCCCCACGTGGCCGGCGATGTTGTCCACGAGGCGGTCCCGCGCAGCGTCGTCGAGCACCTCGCGCACGAGGGTTCCGGCCTGGCCGAAGTCGTCGTCCTCCGGGTGCAGGGTGGCCGCGGTCCGCTGCAGCTCACCGTCGTTCTGCCACCCGGCACTGTCGGCCGCAGCATCCGCAGACGCAGCAGGGCCGCCCATCGAGTTCGGGGCGTAGACCGGCGTCGACGGCGCATTGAAGGAGTAGCGCGCTGCGCCGTCCTTCGAGTACGAGTTGACGGGGGCCGCGTGCGGGGAATTGACCGGCAGCTGGGCGTGGTTCGTGCCGACACGGTAGCGGTGGGCATCCGCGTAGCTGAAGATGCGGGCGAGCAGCATCTTGTCGGGGCTGGCCGCGATTCCGGGAACGAAGTTCGAGGGGGCGAAGGTGGCCTGCTCGATCTCGGCGAAGTAGTTCTCCGGGTTGCGGTTCAGCGTGAGGGTTCCGACGCGGTGCAGCGGATAGTCGCTGTGCGGCCAGACCTTCGTGAGGTCGAACGGGTTGAACCGGTAGGTCGCCGCCTCGGCGTACGGCATGATCTGCACCGAGAGGGTCCAGCTCGGGAACTCCTCGCGGTCGATGGCCTCACCGAGGTCGCGGATGTGGAAGTCGGCGTCCTCACCGGCGATCTGGTTGGCATCTGCCTGGCTCAGGATCTCGATGCCCTGGTTGGTCTTGAAGTGGTACTTCACCCAGAAGCGCTCCCCCGCGGCGTTGATCCACTGGTAGGTGTGCGAACCGAAACCGTCCATGTGGCGCCAGGACTTGGGCAGCCCACGGTCACCCATCAGCCAGGTGACCTGGTGGGCGCTCTCGGGGCTCAGCGACCAGAAGTCCCACTGCATGTCGTTGTTGCGGAGGTGGCTGCCCGGCAGGCGCTTCTGCGAGTGGATGAAGTCGGGGAACTTGATGCCATCACGGATGAAGAACACCGGGGTGTTGTTGCCCACGAGGTCGTAGTTGCCCTCGGTGGTGTAGAACTTCAGCGCGAAGCCGCGGGGGTCGCGCCACGTGTCGGGGCTGCCCTGCTCGCCGGCGACGGTGGAGAAGCGGGCGAGCGCCTCGGTGGTGGTGTCGGGCTGGAAGAGCGCGGCACGGGTGTAGGCCGACACGTCGTCGGTGATCTCGAGCGTGCCGAACGCGCCGCCGCCCTTCGCGTGCACAATGCGCTCGGGGACCTTCTCGCGGTTGAACTGGGCGAGCTTCTCTACGAGGTAGTGATCGTGCAGGGGGATGACGCCGTCGGCGCCGACACTCTGCGAGTGGTCGTCGCTCGCGACGGGTGCGCCGGATTCTGTGGTGGTCACGTAGTCGGTCATGGGTGCTCCTTCAGTTTCGTGGGGAGGGGATGGTGTGGTGGATGGCGGTCTCATGGATGGCGGGGTGGTGTTCGGCGGGCTGGTGCTCGGCGGCCTGGCGCTCGGCGGCCTGGCACGCTGCGCAGAGCCCCCAGTAGGTGACCTCGGCGGTGGCGATTGCGAATCCGCCGGCGTCGGACGGCTCGAGGCACGGTGCCTGGCCGACGGCGCAGTCGATGTCCTCTACTGCGCCGCAGCCGGTGCAGATCGCGTGGTGGTGGTTGTCGCCGATGCGGCGTTCGTAGAGCGCAGGCGAACCGGCAGGCTCGATGCGGCGGAGGAGTCCAGCCTCCGTGAGCGCAGCGAGCACGACGTAGACCGACTGCACGGTGATGCCCGGCTGGCTGACCTGCACACGGCGATGGATGGCATCCGTGTCGGCGTGCGGCATGTCTTCAAGCGCCTGCAGCACGGCCACGCGCTGGGTCGTGACACGCAGGCCGGAGCGGCGGATGCTGTCAACGGGTTCGGGGGTCACGTCATCCAGTGTGGCACTTGTTGTGAGTAATTCATAAGAGGGATCGCCTGTGAGTCGGCCGCGGTGGAGGAAGATCGTTCGCGGCCGGGCACCCCGGTCATCCATCCGGCAGCGCCCTCGCCGGGCGATCGGGCCTCTGCCCGCGTAGAATGGATGGCGATCCGCCCGCCCCGTTCGTAGGAGTCCCTGGTGCCCACAATCGTCGTAGAGGTCATGCCCAAAGCCGAGCTGCTCGACCCGCAGGGCAAGGCCGTCGCCGGCGCGCTGTCCCGCCAGGGTCGTTCAGAGATCACCGGCGTGCGCGTCGGCAAACGTTTCGAGATCGAGGTCGCCGGCCCCGCCGACGATGCGATCCTCGCCGAAGTGGCCGCGCTGGCGGATGAACTGCTCGCCAACCTCGTGATCGAAGACGTGATCAGCGTGCACTTCGCCGGCGCCGACGGGTTCGGGCTCGATGCGGCGGCCGACTTCGCCTCGGGCAACGTCACGACCGATACGTCGTTCGACGAGGCGTCGACGCCTGAGGCGCAGGCCGAGATCCGCGAGGGCCTGTCCTGATGGGCGTTGCCTCGGGCGCCCCGCGCGTCGGTGTCGTCACCTTCCCCGGTTCGCTGGATGACCGCGACGCCGCCCGCGCCGTGCGCCTGGTCGGAGCGACCGCTGTGCCGCTCTGGCACGGAACGCACGACCTCGAGGGCGTCGACGCGATCATCCTGCCGGGCGGTTTCAGCTACGGCGACTATCTGCGGGCCGGCGCGATCGCGTCCCTGTCGCCCATCATGGCCGAGGTCGTGACGGCCGCGGAGGCCGGGATGCCCGTGCTCGGCATCTGCAACGGATTCCAGATGCTGACCGAGGCGCACCTGCTACCCGGCGGGCTGATCCGCAACGACCACGGGAACTTCATCTGCCGCGACCAGCGGTTGCGCGTCGAGAACACGTCGACGGCGTGGACGTCGGGGTATGCGGCCGCGGCGCGCGACCGCGCGGCCCTGGCCGGCACGGGTGATGGGCCTGGCGGGTCTGGCGCAGCTGGCGGGCCTGGCGCATCCGGCACGGCTGGCCGGTCTGGTACAGCATCGGCGACCGGCGATTTCGCGTCGTCCGCTGCATCCGGGGCGCCCGAGATCACCATTCCGCTGAAGAACGGTGAAGGCGGCTACATCGCCTCGGCCGAGACCATCGCGCGGCTGGAGGGCGAAGGCCTCGTGGCCTTCCGTTACCTCGACGTGAACCCGAACGGATCGATGAACGACATCGCGGGCGTCACGAACGCCCGCGGCAACGTGGTCGGCCTGATGCCGCACCCCGAGCACGCCGTCGAGCCCGGCTTCGGCCCCGACACCGCCCTCGCCATGCGTTCCGGCATCGATGGCCTCCCCCTCTTCGCCTCCCTCCTAGCGTCCCTCCTCCCCGCCTGACCCCCGTCCCCCTCCCCCTCCCCTCCCCCACCACCTAATCGAGTGGGCAGTTCGGGCCCTGAAAATCAGTTCTGGGGGCCGAAACTGCCCACTCGATCGAAGGGCTTTCGGGCCTGTGGATAACTCGGGACGCAGTTCGGCGGATTTTGCCATCATTGCCGGATGTCACGTCCACATCAGCTGCCCGCCGAATTCGCTCTCCGACCGTTCTCCGTGCGCGCAGCCGAAGCGAGCGGGGTCGGAAAGCGTCGGCTCGACGGCGGCGACCTGGCCGCCCCGTACCGCGGCGTGCGGATGCGATCGGCGAAGATCGAGTCGGCGGTGGAGCAGGCCGCCGCATACGCGCCCCGACTCGCAGCCGACCAGTTCTTCAGCCACACCACCGCCGCACGCCTGTGGCAGCTGCCTCTGCCGCGCAGGTTCTCGGCAGACGACACCATCCACGTCGCCACAGCGAACCGCGTCAACCGGGTGCGGGCGACGGGGGTGACCGCGCACCGGCTCTGCCCTCCGACCCATCGGGTGGTGCTACTGGGGCGAGCCAGGGCGAGCGACGCCGTGAGCACGTGGCTGCAGCTGGCGAGCATCCTGAGCATCGACGATCTCGTGGCCGTCGGTGACGCACTTGTACTCGTACCGGTCTATCCAGACACGCACGCGCCAGCTCTCCGACCGTATGCCTTGCCGGAAGAATTGCGAAGTCGCGTGGGCGCATTCCGCGGGCCCGGCAAACAGAAGCTCGTGGCAGCGCTCGAGCTCGTGCGGCTGGGGTGCGAATCACCCAAGGAGACGCTGCTGCGCCTGTTGATCATCCGGAGCGGGATGCCCGAGCCAGCCATCAACGTTCTGATCCACGGCACTCGGTCGTCGTTTGTACCGCGCGTCGATCTCGTCTATCTCACGTGGAAGGTGATCGTCGAGTACGACGGGCAGCAACATCGTGAGGATTCGGAGCTGTACGAACGGGATCAACAGCGCGCGGCTGACCTGCGCGCAGCCGGCTTCACGCTGGTCACCGTGCGAAAGGCGGGACTGACCCGCGCCGGTCGGCATCGCACGGTGACGGAGATCCGTGACGCCCTCATCGCGGCTGGCTGGAGAGCCTGAGCACCGCACCAGGATCGATGGGGCAGTTCGGGCCCTCGATTCTGCGCCTGAGGGCCCGAACTGCCCCTTCGATTGAGCGCGACGGGCGGGGCGGGGCGGGACGGGGCGGGAGAGCGGGCGGGGGGCGGAGGCGGCGGGCGCGCGGGTCAGGGGGACTCGTGCACGCAGCCGGGCGGCTCGGAGTTGCCGCTGATGGTGAAGTCCTCGCAGGTGAGGAAGCGGGATTCGTTGGCGCCGAGCGCGAACGAGGCGATCGCCACGACCGCGACGGTCGCCAGCACGAGCATCTTGCCCCTCTGCGGAACCGTCTCGCTGATCTCCGGCCAGGCGAGGCGAGCGAGCGCCCAGACCATGAACGGAACTCCGAGCAGCACCACGAGAACCCCGACTACGGCGACGATCGCGACCCCGAGGTTCTCGGACTCGTTCGGCACCGCAAGCGAGAGCACCAACCAGAGGCTGGGGAGCAGGAGTGTGAGCGAGGTCCAGCCGAGGCGGCGGCGCGCAGCGGGCACGAGCATCGCCAGCACGAAACCCGCCGAGGCTGCAGCCCAGACGGAGAGCAGGGTGTCGAAGAAGATCTCCCCCCACGCTCCGAGCGTGAACGCGGGCCACCAGACGGCGACGCTCATGCCGACGACGATCACCCCCAACTGCTGGAACGGGAGCGCCGCACGACGGGAGGGCAAGGGGGCGGCGGATGGTTCCGGCCCAGGCGCGAGCGGATCCGATCCTGCTGCCGGAAGAGCCTCGTCGTCGCCCACGCCGCCACGGTACCACCGCGGAGCGAACCGGGGTCGCGCTGCGGAGAGTCCTGGGGCGGGCAACGCACGTCCGGTCCGCCCCACCCCCGCCCGCGCCTCGCGTCGCACCGGTAGAATTGGCGCGCCTGCCCACGCCCCCCGAAGGAGCCCCTCCGCGTGTCTGACACCGCCGAAACTGCCGCCGAAACCGCTGCCCGCCCCGTTGTCGACAGCGTCGAGGTCGCCATGGCGACACCCGACAAGGAGCAGCCCTACGCGGCGCTCGGCCTGAAGCCCGACGAGTACGCGCGCATCCGCGAGATCCTCGGGCGCCGCCCGACGAGCGGCGAACTCGCCATGTATTCGGTGATGTGGAGCGAGCACTGCTCCTACAAGTCGAGCAAGATCTACCTCCGGCAGTTCGGTTCGAAGACGACCGAGAAGATGCGCAAGAACCTGATGGTCGGCATCGGCGAGAACGCGGGCGTCGTGGATGTCGGCGAGGGCTGGGCTGTCACGTTCAAGGTCGAGTCGCACAACCACCCGAGCTACATCGAGCCGTTCCAGGGCGCAGCCACCGGCGTCGGCGGCATCGTGCGAGACATCATCTCGATGGGGGCCCGCCCCGTCGCGGTCATGGACCAGCTGCGCTTCGGAGACATCGACAACCCGGACACGGCACGCGTCGTGCACGGCGTGGTCGGCGGCATCAGCTTCTACGCGAACTGCCTGGGACTTCCGAACATCGGTGGCGAGACCTACTTCGACTCCGTGTACCAGGGCAACCCTCTCGTGAACGCTCTGGCGGTCGGCGTGCTCCGCCACGAGGACATCCACCTGGCCAACGCATCGGGCGCGGGCAACAAGGTCGTGCTGTTCGGGGCTCGCACCGGCGGAGACGGGATCGGCGGGGCATCCATTCTGGCGAGTGACACGTTCGACGCCAAGGGTCCGACCAAACGCCCGGCCGTCCAGGTCGGCGACCCGTTCGCCGAGAAGGTGCTCATCGAGTGCTGCCTCGAACTGTTCCGCGAGAAGCTGGTGGAGGGCATCCAGGACCTGGGCGCTGCCGGCATCTCGTGCGCGACCAGCGAGCTGGCCAGCAACGGCGACGGCGGCATGTACATCGAACTCGACAAGGTGCTGCTGCGCGATCCGTCGCTGAACGCCGAAGAGATTCTGATGAGCGAGAGCCAGGAGCGCATGATGGCTGTCGTTCAGCCGTCGAAGCTCGACGCTTTCCTCGCGGTCGTGGCGAAATGGGATGTCGAGACCAGCGTTCTGGGCGAGGTCACCGACACCGGGCGCCTCATCATCGACTGGCGCGGGGAGCAGATCGTGAACGTCGAGCCGCGCACGGTCGCGGTCGACGGGCCGGTCTACGATCGTCCGGTCGAGTACCCCACGTGGATCGACAAGCTGCAGGCCGACAACGCGCTGTCGCTGCCCCGGGCATCCGATGCCGGCGAACTGAAGGCGCAGGTGCTCACCCTTCTCGGCAGCGCGAACCTGGCGTCGAAGAGCTGGATCACCGACCAGTACGACCGCTACGTCATGGGCAACACGGCCCTGTCGTTCCCGGATGACGGGGGCATGATCCGCGTCGACGAGGAGTCCGGGCTGGGCTTTGCCATCGCGACCGATGCGAACGGGCGCTACTGCCAGCTCGACCCGTACTTCGGTGCGCAGCTCGCACTGGCCGAGGCGTACCGCAACGTCGCTGTGACGGGCGCGGTGCCTGTCGCTGTGACCGACTGCCTGAACTTCGGCAGTCCGGAGAATCCCGAGGTCATGTGGCAGTTCTCGCAGGCCGTTGCGGGGCTCAGCGATGGATGCCTCGAGCTCGAGATCCCGGTGACCGGCGGCAACGTGTCGTTCTACAACCAGACCGGCGGGGCGCCGATCCACCCGACGCCGGTCGTCGGCGTGCTCGGCGTGATCGACGACGTCGCGCGGCGGGTGCCGAGCGGCTGGCAGGACGAAGGCAACAACATCTACCTGCTCGGCATCACCCGCGAGGAGTTGGACGGGTCGGCCTGGGCCGGCACGATCCACGACCACCTCGGCGGGCGTCCGCCGATTGTCGACCTTGCGCGCGAAGCCGCGCTGGCCGGGCTGCTGCACGCGGGTGCGATGCAGGGCCTGCTCGCCTCGGCACACGACCTCTCAGACGGCGGGCTGGCCGAAGCGCTGGCCGAGGCGGTTCTGCGGTTCGGTGTGGGTGCGCGGGTCTGGCTCGACGAGCTGATGCTGCGGGATGGCATCGACCTCACGACCGCCCTGTTCAGCGAGTCGACCGGGCGCGTGATCGTGTCGGTTCCGCGCGAGGACGACGTGAAGTTCATGGGGCTCTGCGAGGGCCGCGACTACCCGGTGCTGCGGATCGGGGTGACCGACAGCGGTTCGGACGGCGCTGCCGCGCTCGACATCCAGGGCCAGTTCGTGATCGGTCTCGACGAGCTGCACGCGACGCACCGCGGCACGCTCCCCGCGCGCTTCGGCGCCGCGGCAGTCTGACGCTCGCCTGCCCGGTGCGCTCCCTCCCCCCTGCCGGTAATCGAGTGGGCAGTTCCGGCCCCCAGCGCTGACATTTGGGGCCGAAACTGCCCACTCGATTAATGTGAAGCGGGACGGCCGCGGGGCCGGGGGCGGGCGAGCGGGTCAGGCCGCGGGCGGGCGGGGGGACGCGGGAGCCGCGGCGGCGCCCGCGATCTTCTCGTGATGATGGATGACCTCGGCGACGATGAAGCCGAGGAACTTCTCGGCGAACTCGGGGTCGAGGTGCGCCTCTGAGGCGAGGCCGCGCAGGCGCCTGATCTGCCGCGCCTCACGGTCGAGGTCGGCGGCCGGCAGCCCGTGCCGGGCTTTGAGCCGGCCGACCTGCTGGGTGAACTTGAACCGCTCGGCGAGCAGGTGGATCAGTGCCGCATCGACATTGTCGATGCTCTCCCGGATGCTCTCGAGCTGTCTCAGCGCCCACGCCGTCTCTTCGGAGTCCGGCGTCGTGGCTGAGGCTTCGTTCGCATCCATACCTGAAACTTTATGGGGTCGCGGCTGGATCGGCGCCCACCGGCTGGGCGGGGTGCACGGACTCGACACGCGTGCGCAGCAGTCGCAGCCGCCGCTGGGTGAGCAGGATGCCCAGCAGAACGAGGGCTGCACCCACCGGCGCGTTCCAGCCGAACCGGTCGCCCAGCACGAGGACGCCGAGCAGTACCCCGATCACAGGCGTGATGTAGGTGACCGTCGATGTGGAGGTGGGGCCCCACGAGCGCAGCACAGTGATGTTCCAGACGTACACGATGCCCGTTCCCAGCGCGCCGAGGGCGACGAGCGAGGCGACGACGGGCACATCCAGAGCCACAGGCGCGAGTGCGAGAACGGGAGTCAGCACCAGCATCACTGCCGCACCCATGCCGATCTGCAGAAAGGCGAACGGCACGCCCTGGATCGATGACCGCGAGCTGAGGAAACGCCGGGTGTACCCGAACGTGAACCCGTAGCAGAGCGATGCAAGCAGGCAGGCGAACTGGCCCAGCAGGTCACCGGTGAGGGCCGCATAGGCCCACGGACCGATGATGACGACCGTACCGAGGATGCCGAGGGCGATTCCGAGCACCTGATTGCGGTTCAGCCGCTCCACCCGAAAGGCGAGCGTCGCCATCAACGCTGTCATGATCGGGGTCGTGGCGTTGTAGATGCTGGCGAGGCTCGACGAGACGTACTGCTCGGCCCAGGCGAAACACAGGAACGGCACGACGCAACCCACTGCACCGAGGACGAGGAAGTGCAGGTAGACGATCGGTTCGCGCGGCAGTGGATAGCGCCCGATCAGCACGATGAGCCCGAGCGTCAGGGCACCGAGCACGAGACGCGCCCAGGCCACCTGACCGAACGAGACCCCGGTGAGCGCCACTTTCATGAACAGAAAGCTCGAGCCCCAGACAAGCCCCATCGCAATGAACAGCAGCAGCATGCGCGGCGAGCCAGCGGCTGCGGGAGGCGGGGTTGTGGTCACCCGGAGACACTATCGCCAACCGGCGACGGTATCCCCGGGCATCCGGAACCTGTGGAGAATCGGCACGAATGTGCCGCATGTTGACGAGAAGGGCGCGCTAGGAGACGACCGCGATCGTGACCTCGACGTTGCCGCGGGTCGCATTCGAGTAGGGGCACACCGTGTGGGCCGCGTCGGCTGCCTTCTGGGCGTCTTCGGCTGTGGCGTTCGGGATGTACACGTCGAGCTCGACGGCCAGGGCGAAGCCGCCTTCGCCGTTGCTGCCGATACTGACGCTGGCCGAGACCTCCGCGCCCTTCGTGTCGACGCCGAGGTTCTTGCCGACCACGTGCAGCGCACTCAGGAAGCACGCCGAGTAACCGGCAGCGAAGAGCTGTTCGGGGTTCGTTCCCTCGCCCGTGCCGCCCATCTCCTTGGGCGGGCGCGTGTCGAGGTCGAGTCGGTCGTCTTCGCTTCGGACGTGACCGTCGCGGCCACCACCGGACGCGTGGGCAATTGCAGTGTAGAGAGCTTCCATGCCTCCAGTCCATCACAGATTTGCAGGTGCAGGCCGCGCCTTGTGCCACGATGGTGCCATGGGCAACGTAGCCAACTTCCACCAGGCGGCAGACGCCTTCGTCGCACTGGTCGGCCGGATCACCGACGACCAGTGGGATCTGCCGGGCCTCGGCGAATGGTCGGTGCGCTCGCTGGCGGGTCACACCACCCGGGCGATCCTCACAGTCGAGACGTATCTCGGCCACGATGATGCCGAACGGATCGGGTTGCCCACCGCAGAGGACTACTACGCGTTGATCTATCGCGACTTCTCCGATCCCGAGGCCGTGGCCGCGCGCGGCGTCGAGGCCGGGCGCTGGCTGGGCGAGCATCCGGTGCAGCAGATCCGGGATGCGCTGGCGAGGGCGAGCGCGGCGATCGACGCTGCCCCCTCTGGCCGGGTCGTCTCCGTGGGCGGCCACGGCATCGAGCTCACCCAGTACCTCCGCACCCGGAGCTTCGAGCTCGTGGTGCACTCGATGGACATCGGCCGCGCCATCGGCCAGCCGCACGGGCAGCCTGTCGGCTGCGTGACGGATGCCACCTCCCTCGCCGCGCGCATCGGAGCCCGGGCGGGCCAGGGTGAGGACATCCTGCTCGCCCTCACCGGCCGCCAGAGCCTCCCGGGCGGTTTCACCGTCGTCTGAGCCAAGCGACCGCCTGAGATACTCGACAGTTGTTCATGTTCGAAAGGGTAGGGTCGGCAGATGACAGTCACCCTCCGCCCCCTGGCTGATTCGCGGTTCGATGGGTGGCTCGCCACCGAAAGCTCCCTCTATGAGGCGGAGCGGCGTGCGAACGGCGAATCCGCTGAGCTGGCCGCTCAGAAGTCGGACGAGTCCAACCGCAGGAACTTTCCCGACGGCAGGCCTCTGCCCACGCACCGCCTGCTCGAAGTGCTGGCCGAGGGGGTGCCTGTCGGCACGATCTGGATCGGGCCGCTCGACGAGAGCCGCCCCGCGGAATGGTGGGTGTACAGCATCGACATCGACGAGGTCTCGCGCGGGCACGGCTACGGTCGCGCGGCGATGTCGCTCGCCGAACTGGTCGCACGTGACAACGGCGCCACGAAGATCGGGCTGAACGTTTTCGGCGACAACGCCCGCGCGCAGAACCTCTACCGCTCCCTCGAGTACAGGGTGACGGCGATCCAGATGTCGAAGGAGCTATGAGCAGAGCAGGCTTCCGGAGCCGTCAAGCCCTGTTCCCGTTCTCATCCGGCGCGTAGACCGGAACCATGAGAGCACTCACCTTCCAAGGCACCCAGAACGTCACCGTCGAGACGGTCCCCGACCCCACCATCGAACAGCCGACCGATGTGATCGTCAAGATCACCTCCACCGCCATCTGCGGCTCCGACCTTCACCTCTACGACGTGATGGGCGCCTTCATCAACAAGGGCGACATCCTCGGCCACGAACCGATGGGCGTGGTCGTTGAGGTCGGCAGCGCCGTCACGAAGCTCGCCGTGGGCGATCGGGTGGTCATCCCGTTCGTGATCGCCTGCGGTCACTGCTACATGTGCAGCCGCGGCCTCACCAGCCAGTGCGAGACCACCCAGAACCGGCAGTCGGGCAGCGGGGCCTCGCTCTACGGCTACACCGAGCTCTACGGCGACGTGCCCGGGGGCCAGGCCGAATACCTGCGCGTCCAGCTGGCCGACTTCAACGCGACGAAGGTCGGCAGCGACCTGCCCGATGAGCGCTACCTGTTCCTCAGCGACATCCTGCCGACCGCCTGGCAGGGCGTGAAGTACGCGAACGTTCCCGACGGCGGCACGCTGGGAGTGCTCGGCCTCGGCCCGGTCGGCCAGTTCGCGAGCCGCATCGGCAAGCACTTCGGCTACCGTGTGCTCGCGATCGATCCCGTGCCCGAGCGCCGGGCGATGGCCGAACGGCACGGCGTCGAGACTCTCGACCTCACGGATGATGCGCTCGACCGCCTGCGCGACCTCACAGACGGTCGCGGGCCCGACTCGATCGTGGACGCGGTCGGCATGGAGGCGCACGGAAACCCCGGCGCCGAGTTCGCTCAGAAGGCTGCGGGACTGCTGCCGGATGCGATCGCGAAGAAGGTCATCACGAAGGCCGGAGTCGACCGCCTGGCGGCTCTCCATCTCGCACTCGACGCCGTCCGCCGCGGCGGAACCGTCTCTCTCAGCGGTGTCTATGCCGGCGTCGCCGACCCGATGCCGTTGAAGGACATGTTCGACAAGGGCATGACGCTCCGCATGGGCCAGTGCAACGTGCAGAACTGGCGCGACGAACTCATGCCCCTCGTCGAGGATCCGGCCGACCCGCTCGGCACCGAAGACCTCACGACGCACGCGGTGCCACTCGAGAAGGCACCCGAGATGTACGAGCTGTTCAAGAACAAGGAGGACGGCTGCATCAAGGTGGTGCTGAAGCCGTAGGCCAGCCTCAGTACGCCAGCACCGCCGGCTCGAACCGCGCCTCGGACGCCCCCACCAGCGTCTCGTCGCGCGGGTCGAGCCGCAGCACCTCTGTACCGTCGGCGAGGTCGGCCAGGCTCACCCAGAACATGCTGGGGCTCCGGGTCGACACGAAGTAGTAGATGCCGTTCGTGAGGTCGGCCCCGGCCTCCCACCAGGTCGGGTAGACGCCGCCGTCCTGGTACGGCGCACCGTACGGCACGGCCACGTTCTGGATCAGCTGGAACACCCCCGCGACCGCCTGCTGCAGGTTCTCGGGCTCGGGCAGGTAGTGGCGGAAGTAGCTGGCTCGCACGAACCGGTCGAGCGACGTGATGTCGCCGGGTGGCGTGAGCGTCCCGCCGAACGGGGCGTAGCGGGCGAGGTTCGCGAGCTGGGCATCCATCACCGGGGAGTTCGCCATCACGCTGAATTCGCGGCCGTGGTGCACGACGATCCGGTCCCCCTGCGGCTCGAAGATCGCGGAGTCGCCCGAGGCGTCTTCGATGGCGAGGTGCACGCCGAGGCGCTGGCCGCGGAGTTCGGGCGCGGTGATGCGGATGTCGCCCACCGCCAGAACCGCTTCGGCCACGGTCGCGAAGGTGTCGAGCACGTACTGCACCCAGAGCGAGTTCGGCACGGCCGGCCGGTCGTCGACCGGCCACTCGCCGACGTCGACGGGGTCGAGGTAGAGGCCGTGGACGGCGAGGCCCTTCTCATTCAGACCGTCGGACGTACCGAGCCGCCACATGCTGAGCACGACGCTTGAGTACTTCGACGTCCAGCCCAGGGCATCAGCGCCCTGCCCACCCCGGGAGAGGCCGCGGGGCACGAACCAGAGGTCGGGCTCGTCGCTGACCTCCCAGTCCATGCAGCGGGCCACGGTGGTGGCGATGGGGTTGTCGTTCCAGAGGATCCGGGTGCACATGTGGCCAGAGTAGCGCGCCACGGTTCCGGATGCCCGCGGCCTGCCGCCGCGCTACTTCTTCTTCAGCGCATCAGGCTTGTGCACGGCCTCGCCACCCGACTTGTCGCTCTTGACGAGGTACTGAGGGTCATCCTTCGAGGCCTTCACATCACGCTTGGCCGCGTGGGTGTCGGAGGTGATCTTCTTCTCGACCTTGCCCTCGGCCGTCGACCCGTGGGACTGCCAGGTGACCTCGTCACCCTTCTTCAGTTCGCTCATGCTTCGACGCTACGCTCCGGGCTCCGGATGCTCGCGGGCTTGTTTCAGCGCCCCGCGCGCCGTACCCTGCCGCCGCCAGAGCCCGAGCAGGTCAGAGCCCGAGCAGGTCAGAGCCCGAGCAGGTCGTGCCGCACGACGATCTCCTCGCGGCCGGGGCCCACGCCGATCGCCGAGATGCGCGACCCGCTCATCGCCTCGATGGCCAGCACGTAGCGCTGGGCAGCGGGAGGCAGGTCGTCGAAGGTTCGGGCGCCGGTGATGTCCTCGTCCCAGCCCTCGAACTCCTCGTAGATCGGCACCGCGTGGTGGAAGTCGCTCTGCGACACCGGAACCTCGTCGACACGCACACCGTCGACGTCGTAGGCGACGCAGACCGGGATCGTCTTCAGGCCGGTGAGCACATCGAGCTTCGTGAGCACGAAGTCGGTGACACCGTTGATGCGCGCCGAATAGCGCGCGATGGGGGCGTCGTACCAGCCGCAGCGACGCGGGCGGCCGGTGGTGGTGCCGAACTCGAAGCCGTTTGCGCGGAGGAACTCGCCCGACTCGTCGAAGAGCTCCGTCGGGAAGGGGCCGGCGCCGACGCGGGTCGTGTACGCCTTGACGATGCCGATCACGCGTTCGATGCGGTTGGGGGCGACACCCGATCCGGTCGAGGCGCCACCGGATGTCGCGTTCGACGACGTGACGAACGGATAGGTGCCGTGGTCGACGTCGAGCATGGTGGCCTGGCCGCCCTCGAAGAGCACGGTCTTGCCGGCGTCGAGGGCCTGGTTCAGCACGAGCGACGTGTCGACGACCATCGGGCGGAGGCGGTCTGCATACGAGAGGAGATTCTCCACGATGTCGTTCACCTCGATGGCGCGGCGGTTGTAGACCTTCACGAGCAGGTGGTTCTTCTGATCGAGCGCGCCCTCGACCTTCTGGCGCAGGATGTTCTCGTCGAAGATGTCCTGCATGCGGATGCCGAGGCGATTGATCTTGTCGGCGTAGGCCGGGCCGATGCCGCGACCGGTCGTTCCGATCTGGCGTTTGCCGAGGAACCGCTCCGTGACCTTGTCGAGCGTGCGGTGGTAGGCGGTGATCACGTGGGCGTTGGCGCTGATCAGCAGGCGGGAAACATCCACACCCCGGGAGGCGAGAGCCTCGAGCTCGTGGAACAGCACCTCGATGTCGACGACGACGCCGTTCGTGATGACCGGAGTGACGTTGGGGGTGAGGATGCCCGACGGCAGCAGGTGCAGGGCGTACTTCTGGTTGCCCACCACGACGGTGTGGCCGGCATTGTTGCCTCCGTTGAACTTGACCACGTAGTCGACACGGGTGCCGAGGAGGTCGGTGGCCTTACCTTTGCCTTCGTCGCCCCATTGGGCGCCGATCAGAACGATTGCGGGCACGTCTCAGAGCCTTTCGGATGCTGCGGAAGAGGGTTTTTCGATCGCCGCGGCGGCCGTCGGGTCGGCGCCGTTCAGGAACTCGGTGAGCCGCACGACCTCGTCGGTCTCACCGATCGCCTCGGCACCCCGGCGGAGGGCGTAGAGCGAGCGGAGAACCCCGCGGTTCGGTTCGTGCGACCACGGCACAGGGCCGTGCCCGCGCCAGCCGCCCTTCCGGAGCGCATCGAGGCCGCGGTGGTATCCGACCCGGGCGTAGGCATACGACGGAAGGATCTCGCCGGCCTCGAAGGCCCGGTCGGAGAGCAACGCCCAGGCGAGCGACGACGTGGGGAACTGGCGTGCGAGCGCCTCGAGTTCGGGGCCACCCGGCGAAACACCGGGGTTCGCGGATGCGGCCAGAGCCTCCTCCACACCATCGGGGTTCAGCAGGGTCGGGGGCACTCCCAAGAGATTTTCACCAGTCACACTCGATTCTATCGCAGACCCTCCCCCGGCCCCCTGGCAGGCGTCACAGCCGAGTCACGCAACAGTCACGCACGGGTCACGCGCGAGTCACGAAGAGGTCACGAACCGTGGGGAAGAATACCCCCGTTGAGGGGTACTTAACGTATGACGAGGGGCACAGCCGTGAACACGACCACAGCGCAACCGAAGGCCGCACACCACCATCGAAGGCGTGCCAAGCGCGGGGCCCACGGCCTCAGCCGACTGGCATCCGTCCGAACGATCGGACTGTTCGCAACCGTCACGATGTTCGTGGCCTTCATCGCCCTGACCCTCGGCACCATCGGTGCCTACCCGACGGCAGCCGTAGCCGCGGAGCCGGTCTCGCTCGGCCTGTGCAACGGCTCCGACAACGTCGGCGGCCAGGAGGTCAGCTGCGACACCATCGTCGAGAACACCCTGAACCTCCAGACCGGTGCCACCACCTCGGTGACCGTCGTCACCGAGTGCCACGGTGCTGCAGGCGCCACCACCTGCAACACCGTGACCACGCCCTCCGATGGCCTGGTGAACTCGGTCGCCCAGTGCAACGGATCGGGTAACGGCGGCGGCGGAGTCGTCGCCTGCACCGTCTCTGTGCAGAACACCATCATCGGCAACTCCACGTCGAGCCCCGCCACCATCAACCAGTGCAACGAGTCCGGCCAGGGCGGCGGCGCCCTGACCGTCGCCTGCTCCCCGATCGGGAACACCACCAACGCGACCATCACGCAGTGCAATGGATCGGGCAACGGCGGCGGAGCCACCATGCGCGTGCAGTGCGACGTGACCACGTCGACCCAGACGACGGCCATCCCCGTGCTCGTCGACCAGTGCAACGGATCGGGCAACGGCGGCGGAGCAACCGTCACGTGCACGACGTCGATCACCACGATCATCCAGCCCGGCGAGGTCATCCCGCCCACCGGGACGCCCGTGCCCACCGACACCCCGGCCCCCACACCCGTGCCCACCGACACCCCGGCACCCACACCCGTCCCGACGGACACCCCGGCGCCCACACCCGTCCCCACGGACACCCCGGCACCCACACCCGTCCCCACGGACACCCCCGCACCGACACCCGTCCCGACCGACACCCCTGCGCCCACACCCGTCCCCACAGACACCCCCGCACCGACACCCGTCCCGACCGACACCCCGGCCCCGACCCCCGTCCCCACGGACACCCCCGCACCGACGCCCACGCCGACCATGACGCCGACCCCCACAGCGACGCCCACACCCGGCCCGACAGCCACCCCCACCCCGACGGCGACCTCCCCGGCGTCACCCGCACCCACCACCACCCCGACGCCCACGCCCACAGCGAGCACCCCGTCGACGGCCACACCCGTGACACCGGGTGGGTCCTCGGGCGGCGGCAGTGAACTGGCCGAGACGGGCGCCCAGCTCGCACCCGTCTTCGGTGCCGGATCCATCGCCTTGCTCGCCGGAATCATCGCCCTCCTCGCGGTCACTATCACACGTCGCCGCAAATCAGGAGACCTGCGCCGAAAGATGTAGTCGCAGTTAGGATTCCGAGTACCCCCAGACCCCGGGTGCTCGGTTTTCTTCTGCTCCCTATCCTTCCGGAAGGTCGCTACAGATGGTGCGTATCTCCCTGTTGGGTGGATTCTCCATCTCGGGCACCGGAAGCCGTGAGACCTCCTCCGGTGCCCGGCGTCTTCTGGCCTTCCTGGCGCTCAGGATGAACAGTGTCAACCGCGCCAGCATCGCCGGCAGCCTCTGGCCCGAAGCGACCGAACACAAGGCCAGCCTCAGCCTCCGTTCGACCCTGACCCGAATGGATCCGGAGCACCGCGACCTTCTCGAGGTCGGCTCCACCACCCTGGCGCTCTCCGAAAAGGTCGAGGTCGACCTGCACTACTCGCACCGCCTCGCACTCCGGCTGCTGCCGATGAACACGGTGCCCCTGCTGGCCGACATCTCCACCTCTGCCGTGGCCGCCCTCTCCGACGAACTGCTGCCAGACTGGTATGACGAATGGGTGATAGCCGCCGCGGAGGACTGGCGCGGGCTCCGGATGAACGGGCTCGAAGCCCAGACGAGGGAGCTCGTCAGGCTCCACCGCCTACCCGAGGCCGGAGTGGCCGCCCGGGCCGCAATCGCAGTGGAACCGCTCCGTGAGAGCGCCCAGGCCGCCCTCATCCGCGTCCATTTCGCTGAGGGCAACCAGTCCGAAGCATTCCGCGTCTACGACCGCTACGCCCTCCTGCTGGATGACGCCCTCGGGCTCGCTCCGACCGCGCTGCTGACCGCCCTCGTTCGAGCTCAGCGGGGCGCTCTACAATAACTTGCACACCGCTGTGCAAGTTATTACGATGGAGGAGTGACCACACCTCTTCGAACGCCCGGTAGCCGGGTTCCGCGCCGGGATGCGACAGAGAACCGCCTGGCGATCCTGGATTCCGCCCGGGTGCTGCTGAACCGCGATCCAGAAGCGTCGCTCGACGCGATCGCGACGGGCGCCGGACTTTCTCGCCGGGCCATCTACGGCCACTTCGCCACCCGCGACGACCTCGTCACCGAGCTCCTCTCGTCGGGGAGCGAACGGGTCATCGCCGCACTGGATCACGTCGATCATCCGGATTCCCGCGTGGCGATCGCACGGATCGGCGCCCGGCTCTGGTCGGAGGTCGAGAATGTTCGCGTCATGGCTCAGCTCGCCATCCGTGGGCCCCAGCGGTACGCCGTCGCCCGCACCCTCTCGCCCGTTCGGCATCGGCTCCTCAGCATCGTCGTGGCGGGCATCGACGCGCACGAGCTCCGCCAGGACATGGCACCGGGCACGCTGGCCGCCCTCATCGAGGGTTCGGCGCTCTCCGTGCTCGATGAGGCGATCCGGTCGAACCTGTCGAACCGCGACGGACACCGGCTCGTGATGGTGGCGGCTCTCGCCGTCGCCGGGCTCTCCTGGCGCGAGGCAGCGGAGGTCATCGACGGCCACGACGAGCTGCGGTTCGGCTCGCAGCCACAACCAGAGCCAGAGCCACACACGACCGACCCCGAAGGGAAGACAGCGTGAGGATCACACTGCAGGGCGTCGCCAAGGGCGACCAGGGCGAGAACCTGCCCCCGACCAGCCTCGAGTACCAGTCGGGCGGCGTCACCGTGGTCGCCGTCGAGACGGCGCAGCGCCCGACCGTGCTCGCGCTCCTCGCGTCCGGGCGGATGGCTCCCGACCACGGCACGGTGACGATCGACGACGCGGACGATGCGCCGCGACTGCGCTCGGTGACGGCGATCGTCGACGCACCGGATGTGAGCGAACCCGTGGGCGATCTGAAACTGAAGGCGGTCGTTCAGGAGGAACTGATGTTCGCCGGGCGGCCGTCGAGCCGCGCTGCGACCGCGCAGACGCTGGCAGAACTCGATGCCACGGAGTTCTCGGGCTGGGAGATCCAGAACATCCCGACGGCGGTGCGGCTGCGGATCCTCACCGAGCTGGCCTCGGTGCGCCCCGGCGTCGAAGCCCTCGTGCTCGCCGCACCGGATCGGCGCGGCAGCGATCCGTTCGACTGGTGGGCGGTCGCCGCCGACTTCGCGCTCCGCGGGTTCGCAGTGCTCGTCATCGCAAGCCCCGCCTCAGCCGACCTGCTCTCAGAGGTCGCCGCCCGGTTCGAAACCGAACGCCTGGCCGAGCTGGAGCGCCGCGCGGCCGCCGCCCGCGCCGAGGAGGCTGCCCGCCTGGCCGACCTGCTCGAACCCCCCACCCCCGCCGACACCACGGAAATCACGGAAATCACGGACCCCTCATGAAGATCGTCACGCTTGTCACCACCGAGTTCCGCCGTCTCACGGCGACCGGGTTGGCGCGGTTGGCGCTCGTCGCCCTCATGCTCGTTCCGGTGCTGTACGCGGGCCTCTACCTCTGGGCGAACAGCGACCCGTACGGGAGCATCAAGAACATTCCGGTGGCCCTGGTCGTCGAAGACACCGGATCCACTCTCGACGGCACGGCCGTGAACTACGGCGCGCAGGTGCACGATCAGCTGATCGCCGACAACAGCGTCAAATGGGAGGACGCGACCGCCGAACAGGCGGCATCCGGAGTGAAGAACGGTGAGTACGACTTCGTGCTGACCCTCGGCCCCGACTTCTCGAAACTGCTCACCTCGGCGGGAACCGCAACGCCCCAGCAGGCCGTCGTGCAGCTCACCACGAACGACACGAACAGCTTTCTCGCCTCCTCCATCGCCGCCACCGTCGCCGAGAAGGTGCGGCTGAGCATCAGCGAGCAGGTCGGTGAGGCTGCGGCGCTGCAGTTCCTGAACGGGTTCGCCACCATCCACGACAACCTGTCGACCGCGGTGGATGGCGCGAACCAGCTCGTCGACGGCACGGGTCAGGCCGAGTCGGGGTCGGCGAGGCTCGCCGACGGTGCCGCCACGGCGAACACCGGAGCAGAGGCGCTCGCCTCAGGTGCGGCGACGGCTGCAACCGGCGCGTCGACGCTCGCGACAGGTGCTGCGTCGGCGGCTACCGGCTCGGCCACGCTGGCCGATGGCGCCTCGCAACTGGCTGCGGGAGCATCCACTCTGTCGACCGGTGCGCGAGCGAGCGCCGACGGCGCGTCGACCCTGGCATCGGGGGCAGCGCAGACGAACGCCGGTGCCCAGAGTCTCAGCTCGGGGCTGTCGACCCTCAGCAACGGGGTCGCAGGCCTGCCGGCTGACACCACCCGCCTGGCTGCCGGGGCAGAGCAGGTCGCCGACGGGAATGCGGCCCTCGCCTCGGCGGCTGACTCGGTGACGACCGCGACCAAGGATGCTGCAGACCAGGTACCCGTCGTACGGAGCGAGATCGTTGCCGGGCTGAAGGCCCAGGGGCTGACCGACGCGCAGATCGAGAAGGCGATCGCCCCGCTCGACACGGTCGGTACGGCGATCACGGACGGCAGCAAGCAGGCCGAGCAACTCGACGCCCAGGTGTCGGAGCTCTCGGGCGCCGCCGCCCAGGTCGCGGCCGGAACGAAGAAGCTCGCCGACGCGGCACCCGGTCTCGCCGACGGAGCAGCGAACGCCGCTGCCGGTGCCGCAACACTGGCGGGAGGCACGGCCCAGGTCGAGGCGGGAGCGTCGGCTCTGGCTGGCGGAACGCAGAAGGTCGCCGACGGCGCCTCCACGCTCTCGTCGTCGGCCGCACAGCTCTCGGCCGGGGCATCCACGCTGGCCTCCGGTACCGCGCAGGTCTCCGATGGGGCGGCCACGCTGGCGGAGGGTAACGGCCAACTGGCAGAGGGGGCATCCACCCTCGCCGGCGGAACCCAGCAGCTCGCCGACGGTTCCGCGACGCTCGCGTCGGGCGCCGCACAGCTCGACACCGGTGCGGTGAAGCTGCGGGACGGGCTCGTCTCCGGGGTCGACCAGATCCCGTACTACACGCCCGACCAGCGGCAGACGGCGGCGGCGACCATCGCCACCCCGGCCGTCGTCGACACCGACACGGTCACCAAGGCGACGACGTACGGCGCCGGCATGGCTCCGTTCTTCATCAGCCTGGCGGCCTGGATCGGGATCTACGCGCTGTTCCTCATCATCAAGCCGCTGTCACGGCGCGCACTGACCGCCATCAAGGCTCCGCTTCGCGTGACGGCGGCGGGCTGGCTCGCCCCTGCACTCCTCGGTGCGTTGCAGATGGCTGCGGTGTACTTCGTGGTGACCGTGCCGCTCGGCTTCACCGTGGCGAACCCCGCTCTCATGCTGTCGTTCATGGTGTTCACGTCGATCACGTTCGTGGCGATCATCGGGGCGCTGAACATCTGGCTGGGCAGCGTCGGGCAGTTCCTCGGGCTCGTGCTGATGGTACTGCAGCTGGTCACAGCGGGCGGTACCTTCCCCTGGCAGACGCTGCCCGGGCCGTTGGCGGCGCTGCACCACGTGCTGCCGATGAGCTACGCGGTGGACGGCATCCGGCAGCTGATGTACGGCGGTGACCTGTCGCTCGCGCTGAACGACGTGGGAGTGCTTGCCATCTGGTTGCTCGGGGCACTGGCGTTCTCGATGTTCCTGGCGCGCAAGAAGACTGCGGCGCGGACTCTCCGCGACCTGCGCCCCTCGCTGATCGGCTGACCGACTGAGCTGTCGCCGCGTGGGTGCGTGACTGAAAGAGGATGACAGCAGCGGTACGGCCCCCAGGGGCTTACCGGGCGCGTCATCCTCTTTTACGTGCAGGCGGGGGGCGGGGACGGGCGCGGACGCCGCCTCAGTTCACGTGCACCTTGATGGTGTGCCAACCCGTGGAGCCGTCGGGCGCGGGGGGAGCCTCGTCGGAGGTCTGCGTGTAGCCGCCGTCGTCTGTTGCGCGCACGGAGATGGCGTGATCGCCCGAGGGCGCATCCCACTGCAGCACCCACTGCCGCCAGGTGTCCGCGGAGATGGCATCGGCGAGGGTGGCCTTCTGCCAGTCGCCGCCATCGACCTGCACCTCGACGCCCTGCACACCGGTGTGCTGGGCCCACGCGACGCCGGCGATCGGGATCGTTCCGGCGCTGAGGCTGCTGCCCTGCCGGGGAGTGTCGATGCGTGAGGAGGTCTTGATCGGGCCGAGGGCGGTCCAGCCGCGCGGGGTCCAGTAGCCCATGTCGGCGGCGAACGTGGTCACCTTCATCTCCACGACCCACTTCGTGGCCGAGACGTACCCGTAGAGCCCGGGGACCACCATGCGCACGGGGAAACCATGCTCGACGGGCAGCGGCGATCCGTTCATCCCGACCGCCAGAAGGGAGTCACGCTGGGTGTCCTGCAACACCTCGAGCGGAGTGCCGGCCGTGAAACCGTCGGAGCTCCGGGAGAGCACCATGTCGGCCCCCGCCGTGGGCTTGGCGCGCGCAAGGAGGTCGCGGATCGGGTAGCCCAGCCAGAGGGCGTTGCCGATGAGGTCGCCGCCGACCTCGTTCGAGACGCAGGTGAGCGTGGTGTAGTTCTCGACCAGCGGCAGGGCGAGGAGGTCAGCGAAGGAGATCTCCACCTCGTTCTCGACCATGCCGACGATCTTGAGGCTCCAGGTGTCGGGGTTCAGCTGCGGCACCTGCAACGCTGTGTCGATGCGGTAGAAGTCGGCTGCCGGCGTGACGACGGGGCTGAGGTTCGTGATTCCGAGTTCGGTTCCGGCGGGCAGTGCGGCTGCGGGAGTGGATGCCGCGGGCAAAACGAGAGCGTTCCGGGCGGCCGTGACGACTGCTGCCCCGGCGTTCATCACGCGGGCACCGGCTCCGACGATGGCCGAGGCGGCTGCCGCGACGACCACCCAGGTCAGGAACTGGCGGCGTTCGAGCGCTGCGGGGGCGGTGCGGATGGCGCGGGTGCCGCCCGCTCGGGCTGCCGGGCGGCTCGCAGCCGAGTCGGCGCGCACGACCCAGCGTCGCAGGCGCGTCTGGAGCGCGTTCAGCACGACGACTCCCACGAGCATCCCGACCACTGTGGGCACGGCGGAGATGCCGGAGGCGCCCTGCCGCGTGGTCACGGCGAACACCGCGATCGCCGAGAAGACCACGAGGATCACGGTGCCGATGGGGCGGCGACGGTACTCCAGCCAGCCCGCGAGGGCGGCGCCCACCGCCACCACGATGGCGAGGATGGTGAGCAGCGCGGCCTTGTCTCCGGTACCGAAGAGCGAGATCGTCAGCTCTTTGACGCCGGGCGGTGCGAGGTCGATGACCAGGGAGCCCACGGCGAAGAGCGGACTGGACTCAGCACCGACAAAAAGCGCGACCAGCTCGGCTGAGGCGAGAACGCTCGCCGCAGCGACAATGCCCGTGAGGGCGGCCCACATTCCGCGTCGCATGCTCAAACCCTACGCCGCCTCTGCTTGGTGTCACCTGCGAGGCCGCTGGACAGCGGGGCGGGCGGAGCGCGCGAGGCCGAGGTACACCGCCAGCGCGACCACGCTCACCGCCGCGAGGAGCGCCACCGCCCACGTCACCCCGAGAGCATCGAACACCGAGCCGAGCGCGAGGGGGCCCACCACAGCACCCGCATCGCCGACCGTGCGGAAGAGGCCGACCGCCCCGCCCACCCGCGACCGCGGCGTGACATCGGCGAGGATCACGCCCGGCACGAGACTTCCGACGCCCGAGAGCACCCCGGTCGCCACGATGAGCGCGCCGAAGAACCAGGGCGACTGCGCCAGCGGATAGAGGCAGATCGCGCCCGCCGCCAACAGGGTGGGAACGATGAGCAACCCGAGGCGCGCGCCCGCGTTCAGACGGCGGCCGACCCACGGGAGCAGGGCGAGCGACACCACGGTCGTCAGACCGTAGGCGATCCCGAGCGTGAGCGGCGTGAGCCCGCCCCGGTCATATGCCAGAAGAGGAATGAGCGACTGGTCGCCGCCGAACCGCACGAAGAAGATGCCGAAGGCGAGCACGCAGATGCCGACCAGCACGCGCCGGCGAGCCCGGGCATCCATGCTGCCCGCGGGTGCGGATGCCGCACCGACCTCCGAGGCACCTCCCCCGGTGTCGGGGGTCTCTGCAGCGGCATCGCGCACGAACTCCGACGACCAGAAAGCCGGGCTGGGGCGCACCAGCGCCCAGACGATCACCCCGATCAGCGGGATCGCCGCCACCACGAAGACGAGCGGAAGCGTGCCGAACGTCAGTACGACGCCGCCGAGCACCGGACCCACCGCCGCTCCCGCCAGTTGCACGGCCTGTACGGTCGACAGGATCGAGCCCCGGTTCGCGGGCGTGGTGCGCTGGGTGAGCACCGCGAGCCCCACCGTGACGGCCGCGCCGCCCAGGATGCCCGCCAGGAACCGTGCCGCGATGAGCAGCACGACGTTGTCGATGAAGCCGGTGACGAGGGTGAGCAGGGCGAGGGCTCCGGTGGCGCCCAACAGCAGAGTCCGGGCGGGCACGCGCTTCAGGAGGAGCCCGGCGGGCACATTCACGAGCAGCCGCCCGAGCCCGAACGACGACACGATCAGCCCCAGGATGACCGCCGAGGCACCGAACTGCTGGGCGTACTGCGGCAGCGCCGGCACCAGCGCACCCCACGTCATCTGGGAGGTGCCGACCAGCGCGCAGACGAGAATGACCTGCTCCCAGGGCACCTCGAGGCCCGCCGGCGGTTTCCGGGAGGTATCGGTCACGCGAGCAGGTTCTCGCGGAGGGTCCCGCCGGGGTAGGCGGGCCCGACCGCACCACGCCGGCGGAGTTCCGGCGCCAGCAACTCCACTACGTCGGCGAGCGACGACGGGGTCGAGAGCGGGTTCGCGATCATGAATCCCCCGCGGGATCCTGTCGCCTCGAAGTTCTCCTCCAGAGCGTCGGCAACCGAGGCGGCCGTGCCGGCGTAGGTCTGGTCGTACCCGGTGGCGTAGCGCCAGCCCCGCTCGAAGAATTCGTCGCGCGACATCCGTGCGTCTTCGCCCACTTCGTCGATGACGAGTTGCACGAACCCGGCCTGGGTTCCTTCGGCGAGCCGGATCTGCTCCGCGACATCCGACAGGGTGAACGAACGGGCGAGGGTCGAGAAGTCGAAACCGCTGTTGTAGGAGAGGTATGCGCCGACCGCCTCGTGGCTCCAGACGTCGAGCATGGCCTCCTTGCGGGCGGCGGCCTCGTCGGCGGTGCGACCGAGGATCACCTGCACCGCCCAGAGGATCCCCACGCGAGCGGGATCCCGGCGGGCAGCGGCGAGCGCGGCATCCAGAGCCGTGCGGTGCCGCTGCTGCGATGTGAGGTGCCCGCCGATGCCGAAGATGATGTCGGCGAACTGGGCGGAGGCCGCGATTCCGCGGGGCGACGAACCGGCCTGCACGACAACGGGATGTCCCTGCGGGCTCGGCACCGAGTTGAGCGGCCCCTGCACCGCGAAGTGCGCTCCGCGGTGGTCGATCCGGTGCACACCGGCAGGGTCGCCGAAGACTCCGGTGGAACGGTCTGCGACGATCGCCGAGGGGTCCACCGAGTCCCAGAGGGCGGCGCAGACCGCCATGAACTCCTCCATGCGGTCATAGCGTTCGCCGTGCGGCGGCAGCATGTCGAAACCGTAGTTGCGCGCATCCGAGACCCGGGTCGACCCGACCACGTTGAACGCGATGCGCCCGCCGGTCACGTGGTCGAGCGAGTTGAGCAGCCGGGCCACGTAGTAGGGGTGCATGAACGTCGAGGAATATGTCAGCCCGAAACCGACGTGCGAGGTCACCTGCGCCATGGCGGCGATGTACGGGCTCATGTCCTGCCTCGGCCACTGGATGCCCCACTTCACGGCCGCGTCGAGAGAACCCTGCCAGGTGTCAGGAATACTCGTTCCGTCGCCGAAGAAGAGCATGTCGATGCCGCCGCGCTCCGCAAGAACGGCGAGCTCCTGGAACATGCGCACATCGGGATATGTCCGGCCCTCCCACGACCCGGGGCTCGCCCACTTGCCCTCGGTGTGCGTGAAGGAGAGGTCGAATGCGAGGTGCATGGTCATGAGGCGAGCCTCCAGAGCGCGACCACGTCGGCCGAGGTCACGACGACCCCGCTGTTCAGCGCCACATTCGCCAGCGAGTTCGCCTGGAGCTCGGCGTCGTAGGACGCCGTCGCGTCGGCGGGCACGAGCACCGGCCAGCCGGCCTGGAACGCGTCGCGGGCCGTCGCGTCGACGCAGCAGTCGATCGTGAGGCCCACGATACTCACCCAGTCGATGCCCCGCTCGCGGAGTTCGGCCTCGAGCGTCGTGCCGAAGAACCCGCTGTAGCCGCGCTTCGTCACGACGAGCTCGCCCTCGGCGGGCGCCATTCCGAACCACTCCGCCCCGGGGGTGCCGAGCACACACGGCTCGTCGGCTGCCGGCCAGGGCTGGTCGGCCGGGATGTCGCGGAGCCACAGTGACGACTTCCACGGCCTGTCGGCGGTCTGTCCGAGCTGGATCCACACCACCGGAGTGCCGAGTGCGCGGGCATCCTCGACGAGCGCGGCCACGGAGGCGACCGTCTGCGCGATGACGGGCAGACGGTCGGCGTCGACCCAGGGCAGATAGTCGGGGTCGGCGAAGGAGCGCTGCACATCGACCACGAGCAACGCTCCGGTCTGGCCCGGCCTGGTGAGCGCCGCGAGCTGTCGCTCGCGAAGACCCGCGTTCGGCTGGTCGGCGCCGTGCAGGTCGCCACCAGCCGTCTCGTTCACAGCGACATCCGCTCGTCGAACGAGGCGAGGAGCCCGGAGGTGTCAGCCCCTGCAGTCGAGGCGGCCCCGGCCTGGCCGGCGCCCGACCGATCCCCGCGGAGTTTCGGCATGACCTGTTCACCGAACGGCGGCAGGTCGTCGTGGTACTCGGGGAAGACGATCATCAGCCCGTCGATGTCCGACGTCTCCATCAGCTCGTCGATGCGCTCGTGAATCGTCTCGGGCGATCCCGTCACCACGGCCGTCTGGAACGCCTCGAACTCCGGCCTGTCGGCGCTCATCGACATCGCCTTGTCAAGCGGAAGGCCCCACGAGAGCTTCATGTTCACAATCGCCTCGGTGTCGACCCCGCGGCCGTACTCGCGGAAGCGGGCCTCGGCCCGGGCATCCGTCTCGTCCATCACGACCGTGAGCATCGAATAGGTCTTGATCTCGCGACCCTGGGCGGCCGCCAGCTCCTTCACCTCGAGGCTGTTCTCGCGGAGGCCCGGCATGTCGGCGGCCGTCAGGAACGACCCGTCGACCCGCTTCGACTGGAAGTCGAGCCCCCGCGGGGAGCGCCCGGCGCTGATGAGCGTCGGATGCACGGTCGGGTGCGGCCGCGACTCGCAGTCGTCGAGCGTGAAGAACTCGCCGTGGTGGGTCACCGAGTCCTCGGCCCAGAGCCGCTCGATCACCTCGACCCACTCCTCGGTGTAGCGATAGCGGGTGTCGTGGTCGAAGTCGCTCCGCCACTGGCCCATCTGCTCGAACTCCCGGGCGTAGGCCCCGACGACGATGTTCAGTCCTGATCGCCCGTTGCTGATCTGGTCGAGCGTGGTGAACATCTTCGCAGCGACCGCGGGGTGGATGATGTTGGTGTGCACGGTGGCCCAGATCTTCACCCGGGTGGTCGCCTCGGCGAGCGCCGCCATCAGCGTGATCGACTCGAGCGTCTGGCCCCAGTGGTCGGTCGTGCCGCCGTAGCCACGCCATTTCGCCATCGACATGATGAAGTCGAAGTCGTTCTGCTCGGCCAGCACGGCCGCCTTGCGGTTGTAGTCGTAGGTGGCCTGGGGGTGGGGCGCCGTGGTCGACATCACCCACCCCCCGTTGCCGATCGGCAGGAAGATGCCGTATTCGCGCTGTTTCACGGGTGGAACTCCTCAGTTCGGTTACGGGGCCGGCCAGATGAGCTCGGTGCCGTTGTAGATGGCCGACACGATCGACGGGTCGGTGAAGGCCGAGACATCCGGAGCCGCCGTGAGCTGCTTGCTGTCGACGAGGAACGAGATCTCCTTGGCCATCAGGTCGGTGTTCAGCGAGCCGAGCGGCGTGCCGGCCGGCTGCGACGACGTGACAAGACCGGTCTCGGTCTTCCACACCTCCACGTTGTGGTCGACGTCGTAGCTCGCGCCACCGCCGGCGAGGGCGGCTGCGTAGCCGACGCACTCCGCGGCGTTCGTCTCGCAGTAGGTGTAGGCGTGGAACGCCGCGCGCAGGAAGTCCTCGGTCGTCGCCGTGTTGGCGGTGACGAACGCCGGGTTGGCGACGACGGTTCCGAACGTGCCCGGGATGCCGTAGTCCTCCGGGTTCCAGAGCTTCACATCGTCCCCGGCGGCCTTCAGTGTGAGCGGCTCATTCGACTTGTAGCCGGTGAGCGACTGCACCTGGCCACGCGGCAGGATGGTCGGGTCGTAGCCCACCACGACCTGGGTGATCTTCGAGACATCCACGCCGTTCGCGACGAGCATCGCGTTGATCTCGGGCGGCAGCTGGCCCTTCTGGCCGAGCGTCGTGCCTTCGAGCTGCTTGAGGTCGGTGATGTCGGTACCGGTCATCAGGGTCGTGATCGGAACCTGCCCGTAGGTCGCGATCGCTGTCACGTCCACCCCGTTCGACTGGGCGAGCAGCAGGTCGGAGTCACCTCCGAGGTCGGTGACCGTCGCCGTGCCAGCGGCCACGAGCTGGGCATTGCCGGCCGTGTCACCCGTGCCGGGCTGGATCTGCACGTCGAGGCAGAGTGCATCGAAGTAGCCGAGCTCCTTCGCCGCGAGGATGTCGAGGATCGACGCCGACGCCTGGTACTGGAAGCCCGTGATGTAGGTGATCGTGCCGGCGGCCTTGTTCGAGGCGCAGCGGTCTGCGGAGATGGCGCTGGCTGCCGACGCGGCGGGCGTCGAGGTGGAGATGCCGGAGTTCGAGCATCCGGCGAGCGCAAGCGCGGCAGCGGTCGCGACGGCGGCGAGGGTGATGAGGCGGGAGGTACGTCGGGTGGGCATATCTGACTCCTGATTCGGGGAAGGGGCAGAGAAACGGGTGCTGTGGTGCGGGTGGAAAGGAGAGGGAGAAGGAAGGGGCGAAGGAGGGCGGTGCGCGCGAGCGCTCAGCCGCGCTTCAGCAGCTGCGACTCGTGCCAGCGCAGAACCCGCTTCTCGAGCAGCGTCACGAGGAACAGCAGCACCGCACCCATGATCGCCAGGCACAGGATGGCCGCGTAGACCACCGCCAGCCGGGAGTTGGATGACGCCACGCTGATCACCGTGCCGAGCCCCTTCGCCGCGCCCGGGGCAGAGAACTCCGCCACCACAGCGCCGACGATCGACAGCGGGAAGACCACCTTCAACGCCGCGAACACATACGGCAGGCTCGATGGGAGCCGGAGGCGTGTCAGCACCTCCAGCCGCGAGGCCCTGAGCGTGGCGAACACCTGCAGGATCGGCGGCGACACCGAGTTGAGCCCCGTGATCACGTTCATCAGGATCGGGAAGAACGTGATGAGCGCCGTGACGATGAGCTTCGGTGCCGGCCCGAATCCGAACGCGACGACCAGCGCGGGGGCGATCGCCACCACCGGCGTGACGTTCAGCACGACGGCCAGCGGCATGATCGCCCGTCGGAGGATCCCGGATTCCGTCACGATCACTGCCACGATGAACGCCGCCACAAACCCGATCACGAGGCCGATCAGGGCCTCCGACAGAGTGATCCAGGCGTTCTCGAGGTAGAACGAGGGCTGCGTGATGATGGCCTGGCCGATCATCCCGAGCCGCGGCAGCAGGTACGTGTTGTTGATCGCAATGAGCTCCCACAGCACACCGGCCACGAGGAGCGCGACGACGACAGGCAGCCAGATCGTCGGGCGGAGGATCGACCGGCGCGGGTTCGACCGGCGGGGTGTCGACCGGCTGACGGATGTCGCGGCTGCCGCCGTTCCGGATGCGGTGGCCGCGGTGGCGATCGCGGTGTCGGTGGTGTCGAGAGGCAGCGCAGCATTTCTCGCGGCGTCGCTTCTCGCCGCATCGTTTCGTACAGCGTGGTTCGTCATCGGGCCACCGGCCCTGAAGCCCACGCGGTCTGGAGCTTGCCGCGGATGAGGTCCTCGTACTCGTGCATGGCCGCCGACTCGAGTAGCCCCTGCCGGCGAGGTCGTGGCAGGTCGATGTCGACCACTGCTTCGATACGGCCGGGCCGGGCCGACATCACCACCACCCTGTCGCTCAGCACGACAGCCTCGGAGACCGAATGCGTCACGAAGACGACGGTGGTGCGCATCTGCTCCCAGAGTTCGAGCAGCTGCAGCTGGATCGCCTCGCGGGTGAACTCGTCGAGGGCCGAGAACGGTTCGTCCATCAGCAGCACGTCGGCCTGGATGGCGAAGGCCCGGGCGATCGCGACCCGCTGCTGCATACCGCCGGACAGCTGGTGGGGCAGGCGGTCGAGCGCATCGCCGAGCCCGATCTTGGCCAGCAGGGCACGCGGATCGGCGGGGTCACGGTGAACGTGTCCGGGGAGAGTGCGCCGCAGCGCATCCGCCCGCCGGTTGACCTTCGACGGCAGCGTGACGTTGCCGACGACCGAGAGCCAGGGCAGCAGGGCCGGAACCTGCGGAACGAAACCGATCATCTTCGCAGCGCACGCCTGGTCGGGATCGGCCCCGAACACGGAGACATCGCCGGAGTCGGCCGTCTCGAGCCCCGCAATGAGGCGGAGCAGCGTCGACTTGCCGCAGCCCGACGGGCCGATGATGCTGACGAACTGGCCCCGGTCGACGGTGAGGTCGACGTGCGAGAGCGCCGTCACCTGAGCGGAGGAACCGGAACCGCCATAGATTTTGAGCGCGTCACTGACCACGATCTGGTCGGGTGAAGCATTCGCACGCGTTGTGCTCACAGTGGGCCTCCGGCATCGTGAAACAGCCTTGAGTCCATTAAAACGTGAATTCGGCCCATCTGGCCCTCCGGTGGTTTTCTCGTGGGTGCTGGCGCTCACGGACATCCTGTGCTGGCGGATGTTCGAAGCGGACTCGAGACGACGGGAGAGCGGGCGGAAGCGCAGGTCGACGGCCCGCGGGATCGTTGACATCCACGACACTAGGCGGGTCGTGTTTCGCGGAAGCCACCCATCGTGTTTCGGGCGTGTATCTTTTGGCCATGAGCACCCTGCCACAGCCGTCGCAACCGGATCGCCCGAACCTCAACGCCCTCGCGATCCTCTCGCTCGTGAGCGCCTTCTTCCTCTCGCTGATGGCGGTGATCACCGGGCACGTCGCCCTCTCGCAGATCCGTCGCACAGGCGAGCGCGGTCGGGAGTTCGCCCTGGCCGGCCTCATCATCGGCTACATCGGCCTGCTCAGCGGCTTCGTCGTGACCGTTCTGACCATCGTGGCGATCGTGTTCGCCGCGGCATCCGGAGCCTTCATCACCCACCGCAACGTGTTCACCACCCCTGGTCCGGATGCGCGGGGGCCCGGCAGCACGGCCGTTCCAGCGCCCACCGCCGCCCCCTACGCACCAGCAGCCCCTGACGCACCGGATACGTCAAGCGACATCACCTTCGCCGCGGGCACCACCCTCCGCGCCGGGATCGTGCCGCACATCAGTGACGGACTCCTCGGGGACAAGCTGTGGAAACTCACCACGCCCAAGGCCGACGGAACCTGGGTCTACTCCTCCACAGACGGGCGCTGCACGACGACGTTCCACGAGGGCGCCCTCGCCGCCGATCTCGACATCACGGCGGGCGACGACCTCGCCACCACCGACAGCTACCTCGCCGCCCTCACGTCGAGCTCGGCATCGGATGTCGCGGACTACGCCGACGACGACTACATCGCTCTCGGCCAGCCCGACGACAGCACCATCGTCGACACCCGCCGCCTCGCCGGGAACGACAGCAGCGGGCGCCCCCACGTGGCCGTCGCTCGCGCCTTCGCCGCGCTCGACCAGGGCGTCTCCATCAACATCGCCTGCGACACCAAATCGCAGGCCATCGACGCCTACGACCACGTGCTCACCGCAACGGCGCTTCTCGTCAACTGACCCGGCTCAGGCCGCGTACGCAGCAGCCACGTCGAGGATCCACGTCACGCCGAAGCGATCGGTGAGCATCCCGAAGCCGGGGCTCCAGGCCGGCGCCGCGAGCGACTCGACGACGGTGCCGCCGACCGAGAGTGCGGACCAGTAGCCCTGGACTTCCTCGAGGGTCTCGCCGCGCGCCGAGACGAAGAACGACTGGTCGGTCAGGGTCACACCGTTCTCGCGGTGCGTCGAGCCAGCCACACCGGCAGAGGCCGAACTAATACTGGCCTCCCCCGGCACGTCATATGCCATCACCCGGAACCCGTTCTCGCTCCCGACCTGGCCGAAGACGACATTCGAAGCGCCCGGGGCCCCTGCGGGCATCCCGAAGTCTCCATACGTCGCGATGACGAGCGGGCCGCCGAAGACGGACTGGTAGAACTCGAGTGCCGCCCGCGCCTCGCCGCGGAAGTTCAGGTGGGTCGTCGTCTGGATGCTCATGGTTTCTCCTTGTTCGAAAGGTTCTGCTCGAAGGTGCCGGGTGTCTCCCCGACAACATCGACTCTCCCAGCCGTCTAGGACAGTTTCGGTCCTCCACTCGAACTACCCTGAGATCATGGCGACAACGACCACGCGACTGCTGAACCTGCTCTCCCTGCTCCAGGCGAGGCGCGACTGGCCGGGTGCCCTCCTGGCCGAGCGGCTCGAGATCAGTCACCGAACAGTGCGCCGCGACGTGGACCGGCTCCGGGAGATGGGCTACAGCATCCGGGCCACGATGGGACCGGATGGCGGCTACCGCCTCGACGCCGGCACCGAGCTTCCGCCCCTTCTCTTCGACGATGACCAGGTCATCGCCCTCGCCGTCGCCCTGCAGTCGGCAACCGTCACCGGCGCCGGAATCGAGGAGGCGGCACTCCGGGCCCTCACCACCGTGCGGCAGGTCATGCCCTCACGCCTCCGCCACCGACTCGATGCGCTCCGGTTCGAGGTGATCCTCTCCCGACCCGTCGACTCCGTGCCCGCCACGGTCTCACCGGAGCTGCTGATCGCCCTGTCGACGGCGACGCGCGCTCGCGAAGTGCTGCGGTTCGACTACCTGAACGTCCGGGAGGATCCCGCCGCACCGAGACCACCCCGACGCGTGGAGCCGCACCACCTCGTGTCCTCCCAGGGCCGGTGGTACCTCGTGGCGTGGGACCTCGACCGCAACGACTGGCGCCTCTTCCGCGCCGACCGCATCACCCTCCGCACGCCGAACGGCCCCCGATTCGAACCCCGGGCGATCCCCGGCGGCGACGTCGGCGAGTATGTCGCCGCGCGCTTCAAAGGGTCCGAGAGCACCAACGTCTGGCCCTGCCGGGGAAAGGTCATCCTCTCCCTGCCCGTGGACGCAGTGCTGCCCTACGCCGAAGACGGCCTCGTCGAAGAACTCGACCCCGAACGCTGCACCCTGGAGTCTGGCGCCTGGTCATGGATCGCCCTCGCCGCCTCCCTCACCCGCTTCGACACCGACATCGACGTCATCGAACCGCCCGAACTCACCGAAGCGTTCGCCGCACTCGCAGCGCGTGCCGCCGCCACCGCCACCGCCTCCGCCACCGCCCGAGCCGGAGCAGCATCACACTCGCCGTAGGCCCTTCGGCTCCGGGGGTCAGAACGGGGCAGCTTCAACGAACTGAGGAGTCGGTCTCACCGCTTGGGTGGATCTCACCATCTGGATCGACCTCACCGCCGGGGCCGGCCTCGCTATCGGAGTGGGGTCGACGGTGTAGGCGAAGCCGGCCGGGGAGGTCCAGACGAGGGAACCAGCTGATCTCCCGGAACCGGGATGCTGCTCAACCTTCCACTCGGTGTGGTGCTTGACCTTGTGGTGACTGGCGCAGAGCGGACTCAGGTTGCCGAGCCTGGTCTCACCCCCCTCTGCGAAGGCGACCGTGTGGTCGAGGTCGGCTGTGGCCGCGGAGGTGCAACTCAGGGGGAAGGTGCATTCCGAATGCACCGTTCGAATGAGTTCATCGAGCGCGGCGGGCACCTTGTAGCTGGTGCGGCCGTAACTGAGCGCGACGCCCGTCACGGGATCGGTGAGCACACGCTGGAACGTCGGAGCACTCCGGGTGAGCTCGAGGGCGGTGAGCCGGTCGATCGGGCCGTAACCCTCGAGCTCAGCCGAACCCGCCTGCTCGTGACCGAGGAGGGTCAGCGCCGGAACGGTGACGCGAACGTGCGCGCGGAGTCCCCGCGGAGCCCCCGGAATCGATGACTCCCCGTTCAGCGCGAGGTCGGCGAGAGCATCGACCCTGAGCTGGGCGAGGGTTCGCGGGTCGCCAGAGGATTTCAGTGTGCGACCGAGACCCGTCGCCCGGTTGTGGATCGCTGCGGCCTCCACAGCGGGCAGGAACAGGCTGAGCCAGGCCATTCCGTCGGCTGCAGGGTCGAGCACGAGGCGACGGCCCTGCACTGCCCGCACATGACGCTCGACGGAGGTGGTCGGCTGGGCGTCTTCGACTGCTGCCCGAGCCTCACGCTCGAGCCGCTGGACACTCATCCGCTCGGCGATCGGAACGATGCGGGCCTCGTACTCGGGGACGGAATCCGGCGGCAGGAGGGCACCGTGCTGCACGATCTTCTCGGCATGACGGGAGGAGATGCTGCCGCGTTCGAGCGCTGCACGCGTCGCCGGGTACGGCCCAGCCAGACCCTCTGCGGTGTCGACTCGCCGCCGGGCATCCGTCTCGCTCAGGTGCGCGCCGACGGCCAGCTCGGTGATCACAGTGCGCTGCGCGACGACCCGCTGCGACCACTTGGGGCCACCCGAGGACTGGTCGGAGAAGTGCAGCGCGAGCCCCGCCACCCGCAGACGCTCGACGAGAACGAGCTGGGCTGCCGCGGCGCGCGCCGCCTGCTGCTCCCCCGCCAGGACGGCACGAGTGGCGGCAGCGAAGTCTGCGCGCAGCTGTTGCCGCCGCAGTTGCCGTTCGTCAGTCATGAGCACTCCTCGATTCATGACCCCAGTCAATCAGGTGAGGAGATGGCGATGGGCCCAATCGCGAAATCTGTGGAATGTCCGCGATCCAGCCCGCCTGTGGACGAGTGGAGCACGCTCGAATCGAAGCCGTGCGGCCGGGCCGCCCTGCAGCCGGGCGGCCCGGCCGCCGCTCAGTTGCGCAGCCGCTCAGTTGCGCTGCCGCCGCCCCGCGGCCGAGCCGACTCGGCCAGCCCACCGGCCGCCCACACCTCAGCCGAGCCGGGTGTTCGCGATGCCGCCGTCGATGTCGAGCACAGTGCCGTGCGCGTAGCGCGCCTCATCCGACACCAGGAAGCGCACGGCGAACGCGATGTCGACCGGACGCACCGGAACACCGGCGACCGTCGCCGCGGCCATCGCCTCCACCTGGTCAGCCGAAGCCGCGTTCCCCGGAGTCGCCGTCGCACCCGGGGCGACGGTGTTGACGTTCACCCCGCGTGGGCCGAACTCCGCAGCCCACGTGCGGGTCATCTGCTCGAGCGCCGCCTTGGAGGCCGTATAGGCCGCGCCGAAGGGAATGCCGACCCGCGACATCCATGAGCCGATGTTCACGATCGCCCCCGAGCCCCGTTCCGCCATTGCTGGCGCCAGTTCGGCGACCAAGACATGCGGTGCCCGGATGTTCGTCGCGAGCACTGCGTCGAGATTGGCGTCGGCCAGCAGCGCCGTCGGGGAAACGGGGTAGATGCCGGCGTTGTTGACCAGGATGTCGACAGATCCGCCCACGGCGGAGGTCGCGGCGCGGGCGAACTCCCGCAGGCCGGCGTAGTCGCCGGAGAGGTCGGCGGGCACGGCATATGCCGTTCCGCCAGCCGCGGTGATGGTGTCGACCACGACCTGGGCGCGCTCGAGGGTGCGGCCGCTCACGACGACGGTGGCGCCGGAGGCTGCGAGCACCCGGGCGATCGCCTCACCGATGCCGCTGGTGGAGCCAGTGACGACAGCGGTGCGCCCAGCGAGACGAGAATCAGGAACAAGGGACTGGAGGACTTCTTCATTGGACTTCATAGTCCATTCCTAGCACAGAATGGACTATAGAGTCCAGCAGGCTAGAATCGGAGCATGGACGAGTCGAAGATCACAGAGCGGGGGCGGCGCACCCGTCAACGGATCATCGAGGCGACCGGCGAACAGATCCTCGCCTCGGGCATCGGCGGCACGACGCTCGACACCGTGCGAGCTGCCACCCTGACGAGCAAGAGCCAGCTGTTCCACTACTTCCCGGGTGGCAAGGCCGAGCTGGTGCGCGAGGTCGCAGGTTGGGAAGGACGGCAGCTCTTCGAGGCGCAGGAGCCGTTCATCCACGACCTCGCCTCGTGGGAATCCTGGGAGCAGTGGCGGTCCGGGCTCGTCGACTACTACATCAGCCGGGGGCGCTGGGCCTGCCCGATCGGCTCGCTGGCGACGCAGGCGGCGATGTCCGACCCCGAACTCGAACAGGTCATCGCCGACAGTATGCGCGCCTGGCGCGAGCTGCTCGCCGAGGGAGTGGGCAGGATGCGCGACGCCGGGCTCGTCGCCGCGTCGGCCGACCCGATGACGGTGGCCACGGTCATCCTCGCGGCCATCCAGGGCGGCCTGGTGCTGAGCCAACCCGAACGGGCCGCGTGGCCCCTCGAGGCGGCACTCGACAGCGCTCTCGCCCCGCTGCACGCTGAGTCGCTCCGGGAGGGCGCGACGCCGGCGTAGTGCGTGCCGGACACACCCTGCCGCGGATGCGCGCCAGACACACACCCGGCGGCGGCGGCGGGCTGGGCACAGCCGGGCCCCTGCCCCCGCCTCAGGCCGCGGGCAGGGTCAGCACGCCGTCGAGCCGGGTCGGCACCTCGAGCGGGCCGTCGCGGAGCTCCGCGGGGAGGAGCTGCTGCGGAGCGTTCTGCCACGCGACCGGTCGAAGCCACCGGCGCACGGCGGTGACCCCGACCGAAGTGTGCTGCGAGTTCGTGGCGGGCCACGGGCCGCCGTGCTGCTGGGCCCAGGAGACGCGCACGCCGGTGGGGTAGCCGTTGAACACGATGCGCCCGGCATGGGATTCGAGGATGGGCAGCAGGGCCGCGATCTCGCCGCCGTCGCTGCCCGCCGCACCAGAGCCGCCACCCGAGCCGTCACCCGGGCCCACACCCGAGCCGCCACCCGAGCCGGAGAGCTCGTCGTCTTCGGCGTGCACGGTCGCCGTCAGCGAGCGCGGCACCCGCAGGAAGGCCTCGCCGACCTCGCTGAGCGAGTCGTACCGGGCGATCACGAGAAGCGGGCCGAAGCACTCCTCGCTGAGTTCGCTCGTCAGCTCGGTGGCCGTGGTCTCGAGCAGGCGAGGCGCCACCTCGAAGCCCGCGACATCCGCAACCTCCGCAACGTCCGCAATCTCCGCACCAGCACCATCCGCAGCTCCAGCTCCAGCACCCCCCGCCGCCAACGGCGCGCCGCCGACCTCCGCCAGCCGCGCCGAGATGTCGACGAACGAGTCACGGATCCGGTCGTTCAGCAGCACCTGCGGGGTGGATGCGCGAGTGAGCGCCACCAGCGCGTCGACCAGCGGCTGGCCTGCTGCCCCGGCGGGCACGAACGCGATGCCCGGCTTCGTGCACAGTTGGCCAGCCGAACCCGTGAACGCCCCGAAGAGCCCGGTCGCGATGGACTCCGCGCGCACGGCCACCGCACCGGCCGTCACGACCAGCGGGTTCACGCTGCTGAGCTCCCCGTAGAAGGGGATCGGGTCGGGCCGGGTGTCGATCGCCGCCCGCAGGGCGTTCGCGGCACCGAGCGAGCCCGTGAATCCCGCGGCTGCGATCGCCGGATGCTTCACCAGCGCCACCCCGGCCTGCTGGCCGTACACGATGCCGAAGGTTCCGGCGGGAGCGTCGACCGCGTCGCCGGCAGCACGGAGCGCGTCGAAGGACCGCGCCGAGGTGAGGGGGTGCGATCCGTGCGCCTTGATGACGACGGGCGAGCCGGCGGCGATCGCGGAGGCCACGTCTCCGCCGAGCACGGAGAACGCGAACGGGAAGTTGCTCGAGCCGAACACCGCCACCGGCCCGGCAGCCACGAGCATGCGGCGCACATCCGGAGCCGCACCGAGCGGCGTGTCGCCGGCATGGTCGATCGCTGCTTCGAGGAAGCTTCCCTCCCGCACCGCCTCAGCGAACAACCGGAACTGGAACGCGCTGCGGCTGAGCTCGCCGTTCAGTCGAACCGGGCCGAGGCCGGTCTCCGCGTCGGCGGTGGCGACCAGCTGCTCGCGGTCGGCCTCGATCGCTGCAGCCATCGCGTCGAGCAGGGTCGCCCGGAACTCCCGGCCACGTCGGGCGAGTGTCGGCAGGGCGTCCGCCGCCGCGAGGGCGATCGTGTCGACCTCAGCGGGAGTCGAGGCGGCGAGGTCGGTGTCGGAGCGCACTCCGGTGCGCGGGTCGGTCGTGGTGATCATCGGAGATCCTCTACAGGGTCGGGGTCACAAAAAGGAAGGAAGGGAAGAAGATGGAGAAGGAGAAGCAGCCTCAGGCGCTCTCGCGCGCGACGACCGAGAATCCGAGGTCGATCGCGCTCGCCTCGTTCGATCGGCGCGTCATGCGCGCCACCAGCAGGTCGCCCGCCGTGGTACCGATCTGCCTGTTCGGCACGGCGACCGTCGTCAGGGTCGGCACCAGGTGGCTGCCGAGGTCGAAGTCGCCGAAACCGGTGATTGCCAGATCGCCCGGCACGCTGATGCCGCGCCGGGAGCACTCGAAGACGGCCCCGGCGGCGAAGATGTCGCTGGTGAACATGAGCACGTCGGTCTCCGGATGCTCGGCGAGCGCGGCCCCCAGCAGGTTCTTGCCCGTCTCGAAGTCGATGGTGCGCGTGCCCGAGTCGACGACCCGCACGGGTTCATCGGGGAGCAGTTCGGCGACAGCCTTCTCGAAACTCGACTTTCGGGCCATCGCGCGGGAGTCGCCGCTCTGCAGCGAACCGGCGAACGTGGGGTGACGGTAGCCCCGGCCCACGACGTAGTCCACGATCGCCCGGGTGGCGTCGCGGTTCGAGAAGCCGACGAGGCTGTCGATGGGAGCATCCGTCAGGTCCCACGCCTCCACGACGGGCACCTTCGACTCGCGGAGCAGGTGCGTGGTGGTCGGGGTGTGGTTGGTTCCGACGATGAAGATGCCGTCGGGACGCCTCCCGAGGAACGCCCGCACGAGCTCCTCCTCATGGCTCGGGCTGTAGCCCGTCGATCCGATGAAGAGCTGGTACCCGGCCGGGGCGAGCACCTCTTCAAGCCCCTGCAGCGCATCGGCGAAGACGGAGGCCGACACCGAGGGGATGATCGCCGCCACTGTCATGCTGCGGTTCGACGCCAGGTTCGACGCCGCGAGGTTCGGCACATACCCGGTCTGCTGGATCGCGTCGCGCACCCGTTCCAGCGTGAAGGTCGACACGAGCTCGGGGCTCCGGATGGTGCGGGAGACCGTCTGGGGCGAGACCTGGGCGTGCAGCGCCACATCGTTCAGCGTCACGGTTCCGGTCGACCGCCGGGAGGTTCGAGGGGGATCGACCGGTGGAGGAGCAGGGACGAACGCGGCCGGAAGAGCGGCCGCGACATCCGGAGCCGGCGCGACAGCGGTACCGCTCACAGCAGCCCTCGGCCGGCGAGGTTCTTCATCAGGCTCGCGACGCCGAACTGCCATGGCTCGCACCTCTCGCTCGTCTCGACCTGGTTCACCAGACTACCCAAAGGCCCACTGCTGATCCGTACGATGTCGCCGACCTTGTGCGTGAAGCCCTGGCCGGGTACATCGCGGTCGTCGACGGGCGCGAACATGGTTCCGAGCATCAGAACAGTGCCGTCGGGGTACTGGTGCTGCGGACCCATCAGCTGCCCGACCAGGTCTTCGGGGTCACGACTGATCTCGGACATGTGGGAGCTTCCGCCGAGGTGGAATCCGTCGAGCCCGTCGACGTCGAGCGTCACGGTGAGCCCCCGCACCGCGTCGAGGTCGAAGGTCTCGTCGAAGAGCCGCACGAACGGCCCGAGCCCGCACGAGGCGTTGTTGTCCTTCGCCTTCGGCAGCAGCAGGGCGGAGCGCCCCTCGATGTCGCGGAGGTTCACGTCGTTGCCGAGAGTCGCGCCGACGATGGTGCCGGCCGAGGAGACGATGAGCACGACCTCGGGCTCCGGGTTGTTCCAGACCGACGTGCTCAGAACGCCCACCTGGGTCGCCGCCCCGACGGCCGACAGGGCCAGCCCCTTCGTGAAGATCTCCGCATCCACACCGATGCCCACCTCGAGGTACTGGCTCCAGAGCCCCTCCCCCAGGAGGAAGTCCTTGAGCGCCAACGCCTCCGGAGAGCCCGGTTTGAGGGTGCGGAGATCGGCGCCGATCTCGTTCAGGATGCTCGCCCGCAGCTCGCCCGCTGCGACAGGGTCGCCCTTGACCCGCTCCTCGATCACGCGCTCGATCATCGAGACGGCGAAGGTGACGCCGGCGGCCTTGATCGCCTGCAGGTCGACGGGTGCGAGCAGCCACGGGCGGGCCGCGTCGCGGCTCTCCCGGGGCGTGTTGCCGACGATGTCGGCGAAGCTGCCGACGAACGTCGCGGTGGCGAGCGCCTCGCGGGCGGCCCGCGCGGGCTCCGGATGCTCGGCCAGGCCGCTCACGGTCGGGAACGCCGCGCTGATGTCGTACACGCCCTCGGCGGTGAACACCACAGGGGAGGGCCCGTTGACGGTGGGGTTCCAGACACGGCCGACCAGAGTTCCGGCGTAACCGTCGTCGGGTTCGAGCAGGGCGCTGTCGCCGATCCAGGACGGGGCGGGTGTGGTCATCGGGTCTCCTTGGTGAGGCGGGTGGCGGTCATCGACGGTGGAAGGTGGCGGCGCGCTTCTCGGCGAATGCCGCCCGCCCCTCGGCAGCGTCTTCGGTGGCGAAGCAGATCGTCTGCAGGTCGCGTTCGTATTCGATCGCCTTCAGCTGCGGCAGCGAGTAGGCCGCCCTCAGGTTGGTCTTCGCGGTCTCGGCGGCGATCGGCGCCCGGGAGGCGATCGTCGCCGCCAGCTCGGCTGCGCGCGCCAGAAGCGCCGCAGGCTCGACGACCTCCGACACGAGTCCCCAGGCCAGCGCGCGCTCGGCCGAGATGGCATCGCCCGTCATCAGCATCAGCGCCGCGTTGCTCGCCCCGATCGAGTGCGCAAGGAAGGTGCTCATCCCGCCGCCGCCGATCCAGCCCAGCGTGATCTCGGGCGCCGCGAAGCTCGCCGTCGACGACGCGATGCGGATGTCGCAGGTCATCGCCGTCTCGAGCCCGCCGCCGAGCGCGTACCCGTTCACCGCGGCGATCACGGGCTTCCGGAGCTCCCGCAGGGCGTCGCAGTAGTCCACCCGATTGCGGAACTCCCACGGCGTCGTGTACTTGTCGAGCTGCCGGATGTCGGAGCCCGCCGAGAACGCCCGGTCGCCGGCCCCGGTGAGAACCACGGCGCGAACGTCGTCGCTCTCGTTCGCCCACTCGGTGGCGGCGACGAGCGCATCCGACATCTCCTGGGTGACCGCGTTGAGCTTCTGCGGTCGGTTGAGGGTGAAGGTGGCGACGAAACCGTCGAGCGTGACGAGGATCTCGTCGGAGGGTGAGGTGAACCCGGTCATGGTGCGACCCTTTCTCTCGTGGCGGCGCCCAGGGGCACGGCGGCGCCACGCGCCGCAGAGTCGAGCCGGTCGAGCACGGAGCCGAGCGGCTCGATCCCGATGACGAGGCTCCGGATGATCGCCGACGCTTCGCTCTGGAACGCGATGGAGCCGTCGCCGCGCGGCCTCACCCAGGCCGATTCGATCGTGTCGATCGTGCCCGAGTAGAAGCCGTGGCTGCTCTCGTCGACGTGCGGATCCTGCCATGCAGCACGGGAACTCGGCTGGCCCTCGTGCCCGGGGATGAAGTGCTGCTGGGCATCCGGCGACAGCAGCCAGGCCGCTTCGTCGAGGAGCTCGGGGGTGATCTCTGCACGCGCGGTGATGGCCAGCCCGGTTCCGCCGATGGTCGAGCCGCGGCGCCCTCCGGGAGTGGCCCGGGGCGCATCCGTGAAGCGCAGCAGCGCGGAGCTGTAGTTCACGTAGCCGTAGACCAGGGGGATGTAGGCGATGTCGTCGGTGCCGGCCAGGCGTTCGAGCAGGGCGATCGGGCTCTGCCTGTCGCTGCCGGCGGGCAGGCGCGCCGCGATGCTGCGGAGGATCGAGAGCGCCTCGCGGGCCGTGTCGCGGGAGACGAAGGGCTCGCCCGGTACCAGCCGAGGCTCCTCCCCGAGAGCGACGCAGAGCGACGCGAAACTCAGGTAGGCGTGCGGGCCCGAGAGGGAGAGCGCGACGGGCGCTGTGCGGGAGAGCTCGACGACCTCGCCCCAGGTCTCGGGCAGAGCATGGTCCGCGAGCAGGTCGGTGCGGTGCGCGGCGACCTGGGTGGCGGCATCCAGAGGCAGAGCCCACTGGTGCCCGTCGAGAGTGTACGAACGGAAGGAGGGTCCGACCGCCGCGGCCGCCCAGCCCCGAAGCTGTGCCACGTCGAAGAGGGTGTCGAGCGGCTGCAGCGCATTCGTTCCGAGCGCCTCGCCGAGGTGCGGGTGATCGAGCACGAGCAGGTCGTACTGGCTCGCGAGGTCGGCGATCGGGTGGGATTCGAACCCTTCGAGGGGATGCACGTGCCAGTCGATCCCGAAATCCGAGCCCGGCGCGCGGCCGGCCTCGCGCGCCATCAGGGCGGCGGCGCCCCGGGGGTGATCCCAGGTGAGGCCGCGGTACCGGGTCACGTGGATACCCCGACCGGGGCGGACTCGTCGACCCGCACCGCACCCGAGGCGACCAACGCCGCGATCCGTTCGTCGTCGAGGCCGAGCGAGTGCAGGATCTCGGCCGTGTGCTCCCCCGTGAGCGGTGCCCCCCGGTCGATCCGGGCCGGAGTCTTTGCGAACTTGTAGGGGAAGCCGGGGGTCTTCACATGCCCCTCGGTGGGGTGTTCATACTCCACGAAGGTGCCGTTGTGCACGATCTGGGGGTCATCGACCAGCGCCTGGTAGTCGTAGACCGGGCCGGCCCAGATCGAGGTGGCGGCGAAGACGGCGAGCCAGTTCGCGCTCGTGTCGGTGACGAGCCGGGCCGCGGTCTTCTCGTAGAGCTCGTCGCGGTGCGTCCAGCCGTGCACCTCGCTCTGCATCTCGAGGAAGCTCGGTTCGCCGATGGCGCGCCCGAGTTCTGGCAGGTCGGGCATCGCGAGCGCGATGAAGCCGTCGCTCGTCTTGAACGCACCGTAGGGCGCACGGATGTAGACATGCGCATGCGGCTGGCTGCTGCGTTGCTGGTCGACCTTGCCGACGGTGAACACCGACAGCTCCTGCATCTGCAGGGTCGTGATCGCATCGAGCATGTTGACCGTCACGAGCTGCCCTTCCCCGGTGCGCTCCCGGTGGAAGAGAGCTGCGAGAACGGCTTCGAAGGCGGTGGAGGCGGTGACGGCATCCACCAGGTACTGGCCCGCCGGGAGGGGCGCCTCGCCGTGCTGGCCGGCCGAGAGCATCGCACCGCTCATCGCCTGCAGCAGCAGGTCCTGCCCGGGGCGGTTGCGGTAGGGCCCATCTTCGCCGTAGCCCGACACCGACACGTAGATGAGCTTCGGGTTGAGTTCGCGGAGCGTCTCGTAGTCGATGCCGAGACGCTCGGCGACCCCGGGGCGGTAGTTCTGCAGGAACACGTCGCTCGTGGTGACGAGGGAACGGAGGATCTCGCGACCCTCCTCTGACTTCAGGTCGACCGCGATCGAGCGCTTGTTGCGGTTCAGGGACAGGAACGACACGTTGATGCGGTTGCCCGTAGCTCCTCCGGCCGCGGCGTGGCGCTGCCACTCCCCTGTCGTCGGCTCGACCTTGATGACATCTGCTCCGAGGTCTCCGAGGCGTTGGGCGGCGAACGGCCCCGCCATGGCGATGGAGCAGTCGAGCACGCGGATGCCGCCCAGGATGCCGGGCGGGCGCCCCTCGGTTGTCTCGGTCATGATTTCTTCCCTGGTCTCTTATCGCTGCGAGGTGATGGCAGCGCTAACATCGAGTCTAACAACGGACAGTGGATACTCCGCCGGGCCCTCCCGGCGAGACGGTCAGTCGGGCTGGTCGCCGAGCGAACGGATGGCGGACCGGGCATCCTCGGTCTCCGGGGAGCCCAGCAGCACCCGGATGCTCGTGCGGTACTCCCTGGAATCGCCGTGCTCGAGCCAGATCATCGACCCGTCCGCCCGGGCGGCGGCGTCACCGCCCACATGATGGGTCGACGGCTCCAGGCCGACCGCGTACTGCCCGTCGCGGAGGTTCTGCCACTCGAAGAAGTGCGGCATGCCGGCGGCCTCCCACGCGACCTCGATTCCGCGAGAACCGTCGGCAGCGATCAGCGCCACCCGGTGCCGGCCGTCGGCGCCCGCGACGAGTTCGTGTTCGAACACCTGCTCGACGAAGCCGCGCTGCGGCTCGGGCAGCGTGCGGTACGAGACCCCCTGCGAATCGACCGAGTCGGAGGCCCAGAGGTGCTTCGACACCGCGGCCACGAACTCGGTGCCTTGGTCGACGAACGGCCAGCCGATGTTCAGGTGATAGAGGAACATGTGCGGCGTCGGTTCGAACCCCAGGTTGTCGACGACGTCGTGCAGCCGGATCTCCCGGCCGTCGAAGTCGACCTCGATCGTGCGGGTCAACCGCAGGTGCTCACCGAACGCCGTGGCCTGCACGACCTCGCCCTTCAGCCGGAAGACCGGGCGGCCGTCGACCTCGATCTCGGCCGCTTCGAGCAGTCGGGCCGGAATCGCGGTGAGGCGCCCGTGGAGGCCGTGCGTGACCTCGCTCTTCGGCGGATAGTTGTAGCGGTCACCGTCGACCGTTCCCCCGAACAGAGTGTGGTCGAGGCCACCCGTGACGAGCAGACCGTCGAGGGCGCGGAGCCACGACAGCCCGCCCTCGTCGTTGTGCTCGTGGAGGCCCGGATGACGAAAACCGTTGCCCGAGCGCCAGCCGAACGGGGCGCCGGCCAGCCGGGCCGATCCCAGGTCGAACGCGCGGTCGACGAGCACCTCGAACTCGAGGCCCGCGCTCGTGCGCACCTCGAGCGCGCGCACGCCGCGTTCCACGCCGTTGTCGAGAACGACGGACCGGATGCCCGCCACCGCCGACGTGTCGCCGGTTCGACGCCGGAGCTCCCGCATCGAGAGCTTCTGGCCGAAGACCTCGACCTCGGGGCCGGGCTGCCGATCATCCATCGGGCCGCTCATTCCATGATCCATCCGCCGTCGACGTTGATCGTCTGGCCGGTCACGAAGCTCGAACCGGGGCCGACCAGCCAGGCGACCACGTCGGCGAACTCCTCGGGCGTGCCGCGCCGCTTCAGCGACTGGTGCTCGAGCACGAAGTTCGTGTAGATCTCGGGGTCGTCATGGATCTCCTCGGCCTTCGTGGGAAAGGCTCCGGGCGAAACAGCGTTGACGCGCACCCCGGACTCGCCGAGTTCCCGGGCGAGGGCACGGGTGAGTGCCACGGCGGCACCCTTGGTCGACACGTAGCTGGCGAGCTTCGACCAGCCGCCGTGCCAGGTGATCGACCCGATGTTGACGATCGCACCGCTCTGCCGGGTGACCATGCGTCTCGCGACGGACTGCGCCATCGCGAAGTAGGCCCGCTGGTTCACGCTCACCACGTCGTCGTACTCTGAGATCGGGATCTCGAGGAAGGGCGTCGGCGGATAGATCGCGGCGTTGTTGACCAGGGCGCCGATGGGGCCGAGCTGCTGCTCGGTCAGGGCCACAGCGGCCTCGATCGCCTCCGCGTCACGCAGGTCGACCTCGAGCAGGGAGTGCGGCGCGCCGGCTGTCGCCAGAAGCGCGACCGTCTCGTCGAGCTCGGCGCTCGGCCGCCCGAGGGCCGCCACGGCGAAACCGTCGGCGGCCAGCCGGAGGGCGGCCGCGCGCCCCAGGGAACCGCCGGCTCCGGTGATGAGGGCGACTGTTCGGGGAGGGGTCGTCATGCTCAGATACCGTATCTCTTCAGGGTCCACTGCAGGTGTCGGAATGCGTGGCAGCGGTAATGGCAGCGCTGCCATTACTGACTATACACATCATCCGGACAGACGCAGCCCCCTGGGTACGGCAGACGGCAGGCGGTCACGCACCGGTTGACCGCCTGCCGTCCCGGCTCAGCTGGCGGCGGCCTCGACCTCGCGGAGGTGGCGGTACTGGCCCTTGAAGTAGAGCAGGGGCTGGCGGGTGTGCCAGTCGACGGAGCTCATCTCGTTGACCTTGCCGATGACGATGTAGTGGTCGCCGGCTTCGTATTCGGCCCAGATGTCGCAGTCGAGCCACATCAGGGTGTCCGCGATGACCGGGTTGTGGTTCGCGGTCGCCGACCAGTCGATTCCGGCCCACTTGTCGGTGCCCTTCCGGGCGAACTGGTTCGAGATCTCATGCTGCTCATGGGAGAGCACGTTGACGCTGAACCTGCCGGTCTCCCGGATGCGCGGGTAGGTGGTCGAGTTCAGCATGACGCTGAACGAGACCAGGGGCGGTTCGGTCGACACCGAGTAGAACGACTGGCAGGTGAACCCGACCGGTTCGTCTCCCTCGAGTCCGCCGATGATCGTGATGCCCGAGGCGTAGTGCCCAAGCGTGTTGCGGAACGCGCGCGGATCGATCGCGTCGACCGCGTCTCCCGTGACGGTCTTCAGTACTGATTCCATGGTGCTGTCTCCTTAGGGTGATGTGAGCCAACAGGTCAGACGAATGAGTGGATGCCGCCGCGCACGTGCGCGGCGACGTTCGCGAGGCGCCCGAGGTTCGCGGCGTACTCCTCGGCGGCCGTCGTGACGATCTCGTCGAGATGGTCCATCTGGCCGGCCACGAAGTAGAAGCCCCGACCCGGAACACTTGCGCCGAGCTCGACGAGCAGCGGTGCGAGGTTCACGGTCGGCCCCATCGAGTGCGACAGGTCGGCCCCGGTGAGAACCGGGATCGCTGTCACCCCCGCGAGAGCGTTCGCCGGGTAGCGGTCGAGGAACGCCTTCAGCAGCCCGGTGTACGTCGCCTTGTACGTCGGCGACGCGAACACCGCGATGTCGCTGGCGGCGACACGGGCGTTCAGCGCGGCCATCCTCTCGCTCGGCCACGCGAAGATCTCCTGGGCGTGGTCGGCCAGGTCGATCACCTCGACGTCGTACGAACCCTTCTCGAGAAGCTTCTCGACAAGGGTCTCGGCGACCTTCAGGGTGCGCGACTTCGGCTTCGGGTTGCCGACGACGATGGAAACTCTGAGCGGCATGATCTCTCATCTGTCTGGTGCTGGCAGGAAATGAGACGGTCGGAGAATTCGAGCACAGCCGCGGAGCGATCCCGGGAGCCGTGCGCGTCGACACCGACGTGTCCCACACACCACCGAGATCTTGTGGCCCGGTGGAACTGCAACGGCTTACGCTGCAATTCCATTATCACTCTCGTTTATTTCAGGCGTATTGCGCCGTCGGAGTCGGGTTCGGCAATCGTCACCCGGCGGTGTCCCGCCTGGATGCTCTCGCCGTGGCCGGCGCAGATCGGCACCGCTCGCCGTTCGTCACCCTGGCCGAGCCAGAGCGTGGTGTTCCCCGGTCGCGGGCATCCGGAGACCGCACAAAGCACCGGAGCCGCATCCCCGGTTCGTGTCAGGCGCCGACGACGCCCGCCACACCACGAGAGAAGACGGGCAAAGATGACGGATCTCCCCAATCTTGAGCAGTTCCCACTGGCCCCAGAAGGAGGCACGCCGCCTGTTTATTATGCCTTAGGATTCGTTTTGGGGGATCAATTGATTGAGACCTCATGCCAGTTCGGCACAATCCCCTCATCTGTGCAATCTCCACCGTCAACCCGGCGCAACGTCTGTGCCCGTCTTCCAAGGTTGGTCCATGAGCGCCTGGTCCCGTCGAACCGTCTGTGCCGCCGTCGCACTGCTGGCCACCCCCGCACTCCTCCTGGCCGCACCCCTTGCGGCGACAGCGGAGACAGGGGCGAGCGCGACCGCTGCGTCACGGACCCTGGCGGCCGGGCAGGTGATCGACGCCCCCGGCACCCTCTCCTTCGCGGCAGTCGATTCCATCCCCGACGACTCGGTTCCCGTCTTCGTCACCGTGGATGTACCCGACGGGCTCTCCCCGACCGCCGCGACGGCGACCCTGACCCCCGTGGACTCCGACCCGACCGGCACGTCGGGCACGGTGCGGGTGACGGTGAAGGGGGAGCTCCGCCAGAGCGTCGACGCATCGCAGCCGGCAGCCCTCGACATCCCACTCTCGACCTCCGATGTCGTCGACGGCCGCCTCGCCATCGGCTTCACCTATGCTCCGGCCGGCGCGCTCTCCGGTGCTGCGGCCGTCGCCGTCTGCACTCCCCCGGCGACCGCGAGCGTGAGCCTCAGCGCGGGAACCGTCCAGGTGACGGGTGACGCCACTGCTCCCACGACGGTGGCCGACTTCTTCTCCCCGGCCCTGAACGCGATCTCGGTGACCCTGCCGGACGACCCGTCGAGCGCCCTTCGCGCAGCGGGACTCGCCGCAATCGGTTCGCTCGCGAAGACCTACCCCTCGCCGGTGGCCCTCAGCCTCAGCACTGCCTCCGACGCCACCTCCGCCGTGAGCGTCGAGCCCACCCGGGGACGGATCGTCACCTTCGCCAGCACGGGCGACACCTCGGCAGACGCTTCGCAGCCCGTCGAGACGGCCCTCTCCACGTCGGCCGCCGGGGTACCCCAGCTCACGATCACCGGCCCGGAGAGCGGGCTCGCCGCCGCCGGTGCCGCCCTCGGCAGCGCCTACCTCCCACTCGCGTCTGCCGGCACGACCTCTGGGCTGTCACAATCAGGTTCCAGCACGGCGGGTTCCCTCGTGGCCGGTCTCGAGCACACCTTCACCGATCTCGGAGCGGGAAACCAGATCGCCCTGTCGGTTCCGGCAGAGACGGCGTCTGTGGTCAACGTGAGCCAGTCCGCCTTCGGTGGCCCGGTGGGCGATGCCACCGTCCACATCGTCGGCACGCACTCTGCGATCCCCGATTCCGTCGTCGCGACCATGAACGTGTACTGGAACGACTTCCTCATCGGGTCGGCGGTGCTGGGGAACACTCCCGCGTTCGACGTGAGCCTCCCCGTGGCTTCGACCCGGCTCACCGCCGCGAACGCCCTGAAGGTGACGCTGAACGCACAGCGGGCCAGCGGCGAGTGCCTTCCGCCCGAGACCTCGATTCCGATCGAGCTCTTCGTCGACAACCGGGCATCGACCGTCACAGGAACGCGCGGCCAGTCCCTCGACGCCGGCTTCCAGCGCTTCCCGCAGGCGCTCGGCCAGAGCATCCCCGTGGCGTTCGGCACGGGTCTGGATGCCGCATCCGCGGTGTCTGCGGCGGGCGACATCGTCGCATCGCTCCAGCGGAACTCCACCGTGCAACTCGGGGTCACCGTGATGTCGGCGGCGGACTTCGTCTCCTCCACCGAGTCGGGCCTGATCGTCGGGGCCACCTCCGAAGACTCGAACACGCTGAAGGCCCCGCTCCGGCTCGACTCCTTCAAGGCGATCGACTCGAAGACCCTCACCTTCGGCGTGGGCACCAACACCCCCTACGCCGCACTCGAGGGTTTCGAGACGAAGGGTCGCAACATCCTGATGCTCGGCGGCTGGGCCCCCGACGGGTCGGCCTCCGATGCCACCGCCTCCCTGCAGCGCCGGGCGGCCGACCATGCGCTGACCGGCACCGGTGCGTGGTTCGGCCTCTCCGGGGACGTCGTCGTGGCCGGTCCCGGAGAGGACGAACCCGTCGCGCTCTCGAGCAACGCAATCGTGCCGCAGACTGCTGTGACCTCCGACTACAACTCCTACGCCCTCTGGGGCGGCATCGTTCTGGTGATCCTGATCCTCGCAGGGGTGATCGGTGAGATCGGTCGGCGCCAGCGCCGCCGGAAGCTCGCCAAGTACGTGGACGCACAGCTCGCCGCCGACTCCGACCGGGTCGCCGCCCAGCAGGGCGAGGCGGACCCGTCCGGCCGCACGAAGCCGCTGGACTGAGCGGGGCCGGCGTGAGCACCCTGAAGGCGGCACCGGCTCCGGCGGCGCCTCGCGCGAAACCTCCAGCACCAGCGGAAGCAGCAGCGCCCCCTTCCCCCCTCGAGTCGTCGCGTTTCACCCTCTGGTGCCTCGAACGATGGATGTCGCTCGGCGCCCCCGCCGTCGGTCGCCGTGTGCCGGGCACGATGGTGGTCGCGGTGGCGGCCCTCGCCGTGGGCATCGTGGCGGTGATCGTGACCACGTCGACCGGCCTGAACATCGCCTACGCCGACTCGCAGAGCCACCTCACCATCTCGCGTCGACTCTTCGACAGCAAGGCGCCGGGATTCACCCAGCTCGGAACGGTCTGGCTGCCGGTGCCGAGCCTCATCCTCGTTCCCTTCGTGCAGAACCTCTGGCTCTGGCACACAGGGCTGGCCGCGGGTCTCCTCGGGCTCGTCTGCCTGATGGGCACGGCCTGCGGCGTCTACCGGGTGGCGGCACGGATCGGGCTGGGCCGGCCGGCGCGCATCGCGGGGGTGCTGCTGATCATCGCCAACCCGAGCATCCTGTACGTCTTCACCACCGCCCTCACCGAACCGGTCCTGATCCTCTGCATGATGGGCTGTTTCGCCGGCCTCGCTCACTGGGTCACCTCCCGGCGGAACCTAAGCGCCGGCGAGATGATGGTCTTCACGGGGCTCCCGGCCGCAGGCGCGACGCTCTCCCGCTACGAGGGCTGGGTGCTCGTCGTCGGCGGAACGGTCGTCGTGCTGGTCGCGAGCTGGCGCCGCAAGAAGGAGTGGCGCTACGCCATCAAGATGTCGCTGGCGTTCGCCGTTCTGCCAGCGGTGGCGATCGGCTGGTGGCTGGCCTACAACTACGCCGTCTACGGCAATCTGCTCGAGTTCCTGAACGGGCAGTACTCCGCGTCGAACCTCCAGAAAGCGACGGCAGACGCCGGGCTGCTGGCCTACACCCACAACGCCGGGCTCACTCTCTGGACCTACAACTGGTCTGTTCTCGAGACCGCCGGAGCCCTCACCGTCGTGCTCGGCATCGGCGGCGCGATCATGCTCGCCTGGCGCTTCGGCCTGTCGAACACCGCCCTGCTGGTCTGGGTGATGGGTGTCGCCTACGGCTTCTCGCTGCTCAGCCTCTACCTCGGCCAGACCCACATGAACAACGACCACTCCCTCCCCGAGAACTGGTGGAATTCGAGGTACGCCCTGGCGGTCATCCCGTGGCTGGCGGTGCTCGCGGCGGTGCTGGTCGACAGCCTGTCCCGTGTGCCCACGATCGCACCGGGCCTCCTCGCCCTCGTCGGCCTCGCGCTTGTGCTGCAGACGGCATGGTGGGCGACAGACCCCGCCCGGTCATCCGTCATCGCCGAAGCCGACGGCTACATCCAGCTGAAGGCGGCCAGCGGAGCAACGGATGCCGCAGCCTACCTCCGCGACCACTACGACGGGGGGCAGGTGCTGATGGACGAGTCGGCCGCGGGCAGCGCGCTCCTGCCCGAGATCGGCATCCCACTCGTCGACTACTACAACCGCTCGACCGGCGAGCTCTTCACGGCGGCGATCGCGGATCCGGTGAGCCACGCGAAGTGGGTCTTCGTCTCGACCGCCGACGCGCCGGAGCTCAGCCAGACGGGGGTCGCCGACCTCGTCTACGACGCGGTGAAGAAGCAGCCCTCGTTCGAGACCTCCTACCGGGTCGTCTTCGACGAGGGCGACTACCGCATCTACGAGCGGATCTCCTCATGACCGACCTCGACCGCACATCGCTCCGGGTGGGTGAGATCCTGGTGAACGCCGGTCTCGTCACCGAAGCGCAGGTTCAGGATGCCCTCCGGAGGCAGGCCCACGAGGGGGGCCTCCTCGGGCGCCAGCTGATCCTCTCGGGTGTGATCTCACGACGGGAGATGTACGAGGCCCTCGCCGAGCAGTGGGAGGCTCCCCTCGTCGATCTCGTGGCGGATCCCCCCGAGGCCGGGCTCTTCTCCATCGATGAGCCGGAGCAGTACATCGAGGCCGGCTGGGTGCCCTGGAAGAGCGAAGGCAACGGCGCCGTCATCGCGACGACGGTTCCTCCGACAGACGACGTCATCCACTCCGCCCGCCGGATGCTCGGGGTCAGGAGCATCCGGGTGCGCACCACCACGGACTGGGACCTGAACCAGGCGGTCGAAGCGGCCTGCCGCACCCGCCTGCTCTTCGGCGCCTCGGATGCCCTCGCCACCGAGAGCTCGGACGAATCGGCCAAGACGGGCCTCCGCCGCTGGCAGATCGCCGCGCCCGGTGTGCTCGTGGCGCTCATCGTCGCCGGCTGCCTCGTGAACCTGACCGCAACGCTGGTGATCGTTCTCACGGGGGCCAACCTCATCTTTTTGATGAACATCGCGTTCAAGGCCGTTGCGGGCTTCCGCGCGCCCTTCAATGTGCGTGAGAAGGAACGGTGGGCGACAGACGTCTCGCTCGAGCGGGTGAGCCGGGGGCTCGAACCGCTGCCGTCGAGGGTCCCCGACAACGAACTGCCGATCTACACGATCCTCGTCCCTGCCTACAAAGAGGCGAACATCATCAGCAAGCTGCTGGTGAACATCGGTGCCATCGACTACCCGAAGGCGAAGCTCGAAGTCATGGTGCTGCTCGAGGCCGATGACGACGAGACGATCGCCGCCGTGCGCACGATGCGGCCGCCCGAGTACGTGCGCATGGTCATCGTGCCCCCGGGCGGCCCGCAGACGAAGCCCCGCGCCTGCAACTACGGGCTCTCGTTCGCCCGCGGCGAGTTCGTGGTCATCTACGACGCCGAGGACCGCCCGAACCCCTCCCAGCTCCGCGACACCGTGGCGGCGTTCCGGCAGGACGAGTTCGAGCGGCGTTACGTGGATCCCTCACAGAAGAAGCTCGTCTGCCTGCAGGGCGCCCTGGTGTACTTCAACGCCGACTACAACGTGCTCACCCGGCTCTTCGCTGTGGAGTACGCGCACTGGTTCGACTCGATGCTTCCGGGGCTCGACCAGTCGCACCTCCCCATTCCGCTCGGCGGCACCTCCAACCACTTCGACACCGCCGTGCTCCGCCAGCTCGGTGCCTGGGACCCCTACAACGTGACCGAGGATGCCGACCTCGGGCTCCGCGTCGCCGCCCACGGCTACCGCGTCGGCGTGATCGAGGCCTCCACCGGCGAGGAGGCGTGCGCCGAGGTGGGCGCCTGGATCAGGCAGCGCACGCGCTGGATCAAGGGCTACATCATGACCGCCGCCGTCAACACCCGGCACCCGGTGCGCTGGTTCAGGGTGAACGGCCCCCTCGGCGCGCTGTCGCTGGTGGCCCTCATCCTCGGAACGCCCCTGGCCTTCCTGCTCTATCCCCTGGTGCTCGGTTTCACCGTGTTCACCTACCTCGGGGTGCAGTTCATCGGGCTCAACCTGCCGGAGTGGCTGATCGTCGCCGGCACCACGAACATGCTCTTCTCGAACGGGCTGATGATCATCGTCTCGGGCCTCGCGGCCTGGAAGCGCTACAACTGGCGCGTCGCGATGTTCGCACTGCTGAACCCGGCGTACTGGATCCTGCACTCCATCGCCGCCTGGCGGGCGGCCTGGCAGATCGTGTTCAGCCCGCACCACTGGGAGAAGACCCCGCACGGCCTCACCGAGGAGTACGAGGACTCGGCCTTCGAGGGGAACGGCGCCTGAGCCGCGTCAGAAGTCGAGACCCCGGCTGCTGCTTCGGAGCGACCGGGCCGCAGTGAATCATCCTCGCGTTCTGGCTCTATGATTGCCACCGTGTCTGACGCGACGAAGAATGAGCACCCCGTCCGGCGGTGGGCTCTCGTCGTCCTCACGTCGGTGCTACCACTGGTCACAGCGTCGACCGCGGCGTTCTTCTTCACCTTTCGAGCCACCCTCCCCGACAGCGACCCGTCCAAGGGTGCCCTGCTGTTCTGGGGTTTCGCCGTGTCATTAGTGACCCTCGTCCTGCAGGCTTTCAAGATCGTTCTCGAGCAGCGTCAGAAGAACACCTCGAGCAGAGCGACCGAGGCGGCAATCGATGACGCCGATCAGGCACGCGCCGCCCGACGTTGGCGATGAAAGACGTTCTGCAACAGTTGGCTGAGAAAATTTCTCAGATGCCCTACATCGCTGACGAGGCCAAACGAGACACGCACCTCCACCTGGTCGCCAAATATGCCGTCGACGCGATCGGAGCGCTCATCTCCCCCGCAGCCGGCGACGTCCGCGCGAACGTCTTCGGCCTTACTCAAACCAGGGACGGTCTGGTCTGTGTCGAGTCGTCGCGGAAGAAGAAACCCAGCCCGTTCCTTGCAGGCGAGGCTGAAACTCGGGAAGCACTCGAGTTCCTCAGCAGCGGCGAACGAATCGTGCTGTATCACGACCTGTCCAAGAGCCGGCCCGCTAGCTGGGGCCGCCAGAACCAGACCGGCTACAAATCCTTCATGTCGGTACCCATCGCCGCCCCTGACCCTGATTCCCATGATGGAGAACTCAAGGTATACGGAATGGTCTCGATCGACGCAGCCGCCGTCGACGTGTTCTCGACCAACGACGAGCACGTCGCAGAACTGGTCGCGGATCTCGTAGCCACCGCGTTCGCGATCGACGATGCAACCGCGCACAACGCATGACTTTCGACATAACTGGGTCAACGTCAGCTTTGCGCTTTAGACTGGTGCCATGAGCGAGGCACAGGCGGCACGAGGGTTCAACTTCGGCGTTCTCAAAGTGAAACCGCGAATCCCGCGCGTGCACAATGACCTATCCGACCCAGTTGTTGTGGCTCAGCTTCGTGAATCTGCGCTCCGCGAGAGCCGCGAGGAACGCGTCCGTCGGAACCAGTCCGACCACCGCTCCAAGTAGCAGTCCTCCGAGGCGTCCGGCCCGGTCTCACGGGCGGAGCAACGTTCGAGGAAGACCTCTTGACCAGGTAGCCGCGTCAGAAGTCGAGTCTGTTGAACACGACCCGGGGAATCGAGCGCACCACCGCCATGATCAGCAGCCACTTCGCCGGAGCGTAGACCACCGGTCGGCCGGCGTTCACACCCGCCACGATCTCCGCGGCCACAGCCGAGACCGGAGCCAGGCCCTTCTGGGGCAGGCCCGCCGTCATGGGCGTCGCCGTCGGCCCGGGCTTGACCAGCACCACCCGGAGCGGCGAGCCGGCGGTGCGGTGCTGAAGGCCTTCGGCCATCCGCTCGATGAGACCCTTCGAGGCCCCGTAGATGTAGTTCTTCCGGCGCCCGCGGTCGCCCGCGACCGACCCGAGCACGGCGATGGTGCCGGCGGTCATCGTGTCCACCGCGGCCTCCAGCCAGAGCGAGGGTGAGACGCCCGTGACCTGCAGCACCGCGGCGGCCTTCGCGAGGTCGGCCTGCGACTCGGCCTGCTCCGTCATCGAGCCGTGGGCGATCAGCACCGTGAGCCCCGCCCCGGCCGCCGCACCCGGCGTGCCTGCCCCGGCGAACGCGGAGACCGCCTCACCGATGCCCTGCACGTCGAGGAGGTCCCTCGCGGATGTCTCGATCCGTGCCGCCGGGAAGCGCACCCTCAGGTCGGTTGCCACCCGGTCGAGCCCCACCTGGTCGCGCCCGATCAGCAGAGCCGAGGATGCCCCACCCTCCAGCCACAGTCGGGTGCAGTCCGACGCGATCGCCGAGGTCGCGCCGATCACGACGAGATCGGTCGGCCAGGGCGACGGCTTCGATCCGGGGCGGGAGGGCAGTGCGGGCATTCAGCTTCCTAACAGTCGACGGGACATCTCCGAGCTGATGCCCGGATCGCGGTACTCGGTGAATTCGGCGAGGCGGGGGTAACCCGCCTCGAACAGGGCGACGGGCATCCGGGCATCCTTGGCCAGGTAGAGTCGCCCACCGTGCTCGCTGACGACCGCGTCGAGCGACGCCAGCAGCGCCAGCGTCGATCGACCGAGATTGGGGAAGTCGATGGTCAGGTTCACGCCGGGCCGGGCGAAGCTGAGCATGCCGATGGGCTCCCGGTCGCCGAGTGTCTTCAGCACACCGAGGAACGACCCCTGGCCGGAGCGGGCGACGATGGCCAGGATCTCCCGCACGCTCTCGAGCCCCGTCGCCCGGGGCAGAACGCACTGGTACTGGTAGAAGCCGCGTGGCCCGTAGGCCCTGTTCCACTCCTCGACCGCGTCGAGGGGATAGAAGAACGGTTTGTAGTGCACGACCTTCGAACCGGCACCCGCTCTCTTCAGGCGGTAGTAGGCCCGGTTCAGAAGCGGCAGCGTCAGGCTGTTGACGAGCGAGAGCGGGGGCACGACGGGAAAGGTGATTCCGCCCTTCGCCGCTCCGAGCGGGGTGGCCGACGGCGGTACCTCCCTGTGCGGGGAGGGAACGGGATTCGCCCGGGACAGGATGCCGCGGCGCCCACCCCCGGTCGTGATGTCGATCCACGACACGACGTGCTCGAACGACTGCTCCGACGCATCCGACAGCTCGAAGAACTCGGGGAGGGACTGGTAGGGGATGTCCTCGGCGAGCAGCCACGGCCCCGGAACCCGCTTGAGCCTGATCGAGGCCTGGACGATGAGGCCGGTCAGCCCGAGGCCACCGCAGGTCGCCTCGAACCAGCCCCGGCCCTCCGGCTCGTCGTGCGGGCCACAGACGATGACCTCGCCGTCGGTGCGCACCAGGGTGATCGAGACGACGTGGTCGGCGAAGGTGCCCATCGTGGCGTGGTTCTTGCCGTGCACGTCATTGGCGATGGCGCCGGCCACGGTGACGATCTCCGAGCCGGGCGTCACGGCGAGCATCCAGCCCTGCCTGCTGAAGGTCGCCTGGATGTCCCGCAGCAGCACACCGGGCTCGACGGTCAGGATGCCCGTGGCGTCGTCGAAGGCCAGCAGGCGGTTCATCGAGCGGGTGTCCCACAGGGTGCCGCCGGCGTTCAGCGCGACATCGCCGTAGCTGCGTTCCATGCCGCGCGCGATTCCCGGGGCGCTCGCCTGCAGGATGCCGGGGGCGGCATCCGCCGAGGTGATCGGAACGACCCGGTGCTCGGCGTCGCTGAGACGCCCCCATGACGAGACCCTGCTCGACGACACCCTGCTCGACGACACGCTGCTCACAGCGACTCCGTTCCGGCACGGTCGGCCTTGAAGGTGATGTTCTTGTCGAGGTAGTACTTGATGACGTAACCGATCGCGAGGCCGATGACCGCTCCGGTGTATCTCGCCGCCTCGGTGCCGAACACCAGCAGGGCGCCGAACTCGAAACCCCAGAAGACCAGCGTCGTGATCCCGCTCATGACCGTGTAGAGGCCGAGGGTGCGGGCCTGGTGCCTCATGCTCTTCACCTCGAACCGGAAGATGAACCGCTTGTCGAGGAGGTACTTCGTCACGACCCCGACACCCGTGCCGACGATCACGCTCGCGACCAGAGCGAACGGGCCGGTGTAGAGCGCCTCGGTCACGAACTGGGAACCGAGGTTCGTGACCGTCGAGATCGCGGCGAAGAGCACATAGAGCAACCCAGTTCTCACGGAATGGTCAGCCTTTTCGGGGTAATCAATAGCTCTAGTATGAGTCATATGGCCCCTGTCGTGGGGGTGGGGTCCAAGTCTGCCATGGTCGGCTCCGCCCCCACGAGCCATCCCGGCGGCGAGCCGGTGGAATGGGGGACAACAGTGACAGTCGTACAGGTCGGGTCGACATCCAGGATGCCGGCCTTTCTCCGGGCCATGCGCCCCAAACAGTGGCTGAAGAACGTGCTGCTCGCCCTCGCCCCGCTCTCCGCCGGCGTGCTTCTCGAGCCGGGCGTGATCGTGGAGGTGCTGCTGGCGATCATCGCCTTCAGCCTCACCTCCTCGGGCGGCTACATGCTGAACGACCTGCTGGACATCCAATCCGATCGCCTCCACCCGAAGAAGCGGTTCCGACCGATTCCTTCCGGTGAATTCCCCGTCCGCGCTGCCTGGCCGACGGCCCTCGTGCTGCTGGTGGTTCCGAGCGCGGTCGCCATCGTCGCAGGCCACGTGCTGTTCGGGGCGGTGCTGCTGACCTATGTCGTCATCCAGGTCTCGTACTGCATCTGGCTGAAGCACCAGCCGGTGATCGACATCATCGTCGTCGCCAGCGGCTTCGTGCTCCGGGCGATCGCCGGCGCGGCCGTGGTGGGGATCCCCGTCACCCAGTGGTTCCTGCTGGTGATCTCCTCGGGCTCGCTGTTCATGGTCGCGGGCAAGCGCTATTCCGAGAAAGTGGGCAGCGCCGGCCAGGAGGAGCTGCACACCCGGAAGACGCTGGATCTCTACAGCCTCGGCTATCTCCGTTTCGTCTGGACGGTCGCTGCGACGCTCACCATGCTCTCGTACGCGATGTGGGCCTTCGACCTGAACGGAGGCACCTCCATCGGCTCCATCGCCTCGATCGTCCCGTTCGGGGTCGCCCTTCTCCTCTATGCCTTCGACATCGAGAAGGGCGACGCGAGCGCGCCCGAAGAGGTGGTGCTGAAAGACGTTCGCCTGTTCGTCTGCGGCATGATCTGGGCCGGCCTCTTCCTGGTGTCTGTTCTCGCCCGCCTGTACGGCTGGGAGCTGCCGACCCTCTGAGACAGGGCGGCCGGACCGGGCGGCTTCAGCCGACCGGCAGCGACGTGATGACCAGGGCCGCGGGAACGCCCACCAGGAGCCCGAGGGCGAATCCGGCCAGCACATCCGTGACGAAGTGCATGCCGAGGAGCACGCGGCTCGCGCCCATGAGCACGACGAGCACCAGGGCGACCGGCCAGAGCACCGGGACCAGCGCGGTGTAGACCACCGCGGCGGCCATGGTCGATGCCGCGTGCGAACTCGGAAAGCTCAGCTTGCTCGGCGCGCTCGCGTAGACGGTCACCGAAGCGTCGCTTCCGGGGCGGGGCCGCCTGACGACCCGTTTGACGGCGATGGACAGGCCGTGTGCCAGCACGACGGCCACGACCCCGCCCACCCAGGCCTGCCAGCGCGCGGAGTCGACGACCGCGCCGACCAGCCCGAGAAGGATCCATCCTGCCGCGTGCTCACCGATCAGGCTGAGGGCTCGGCCCAGCGGCACCAGCGCCCGCGCTGCCGGCAGGCGTTGCACGCCCACGATGAAGAGGGTCTCTCTGCTGCGGAGCGACGTCATGCCCGAACCCGATCGTGATGCATCAGAGGATCCGGATCAGGTTGCGGCCGGTCGCCTTGGCCTCGTAGAGCGCACGGTCGGCGTGGCGCATCAACTCGTCGAGCCTGCCGATCGCCTCACCCGACCGACCGACGCGGATCGTCGCCGCCCCTCCCACACTCGCCGTCATCTTCGGGGTGAGGGGGAGATCCTCCACGGCGGCACGCACCCGTTCGGCGATGAAACTCAGATCCTCCTCCGCGGAGATCACGGTGAAGATGCAGAATTCGTCGCCGCCGATGCGCACGCACACATCGCTCTCGCGGGTCGTGTCTATCAGGGCGCGAGCCACGCCTTTCAGCACGACGTCGCCCGCCTCGTGACCGAGAGTGTCGTTGACCGCCTTGAAGTGATCGAGATCGATCAGGAGACACCCCACGCGCTGGCCCGTCCTCTCGGCCAGCGCGATCATGATCGGGATGTTGACCTCCATGCTCCGCCGGTTCGCCAGGCCCGTCAGAGAGTCAGTGAGCGACAGGGCGATGGCTTCGTCCCGGGCGGCCTGGAGAGACTGGCGGAGAACGAGCACCACGATCGAGATGATCGTCATCAGCGCCAGGAAGATGACCCCCGCCACGATCGGAATGGACGAACGGAGCAGGATGATCACAAGACCGAAGAGGGTGCACCCGATCGAGATGCCCGCCGCGACCCTGATCTCCAGGAAGGCGGCTGCCGCTGCGGCGGTTCCGAGGAACACGAAGGCGGTCAGCACACCGATGGCCGCCGGCTGGATGCTCAGACCGATGACGGTCGTGAGCAGCGTCGTCGCGATGACCACCCGCATCGTGAACCGTGTCGTCACCCACGTGGTCACCCTCGCATAGACAGTGATCCCGAGCCCGGCGGCGACTCCGGCGAACGTGACCCAGCGAGCCCAGCCGGGATTGAAGTCCGCTGTGGCGGACAGGATCGCCAGGAACACGGCCCCCGGGACGAAGATGAACTGCAGGGAGAGAGCACGCACCTCGCGGACGCTCCGGTTCGCGAAGATCTTCACAGCCGCACCGCCAGAGCGAGGGCTCCCCGCGTGACGATCTCCCGGTCATGCGTGAGGATGTATTCGAACAGTCCCGGCCCATCGGGTCGGCTCACCTCGCGGGCCGTCAGCATCGCGGAATAGGTTCCGCTGAGCACGATCATCGACCATTCCGCGCGGAGCGGATCCGAGGCGGCGAAGGCGCGCACTTCGAGCCGATCGATGCCGTCCATCGCCGGCAGTGTTCCGAACCGGTCCTGCAGGAAGACGGCCACCAGGCTGGAACGACTGGCGAGCGTCGTGTAGCGGGCTCGCAGGTCGTCGTCGAAGTCCTCATCGTCCCGGAAGGTCGACAGCACGACCATCGAGGAGTCGCCGTCGAGTGCACGGGCCTCCAGCAGCATGCTCGTCTGTACGAGCAGCGGCCGGGTCGACGTCGTCGGGGTGCGGAACTGTGCGGCGATCGAGAACGGCGTGGCCGCAGGCCGCGTCTCCGCGACATCCGAACGCACCTGCACGCCGGGGGGAGAGGCCTCGGGCGCGAGATCGCTCGGTCGCCCGAACAGGTACCCCTGCCCGAGCGTCGCACCGAGCGCGAGCGCCTGGCTGATGTGCTGCTCGGTCTCGACACCCTCTGCGACCACGACGGCGCCGAACTCCTCCTGGTAGGTGCTGACGGCGTCCATGATCCGCGCCGTATGCCTGCTGGGCTGGTTCTGCAGCAGGCTCATGTCCAGTTTGATGATGTCCGGACGCACCAGAGGGAGCACGGCGAGCGAAGCGGGATTGCTTCCGACGTCATCCATCGCGATCTTCAGTCCGGAGGCCCGCAGGCGCGAGACCGATCTGAGGAGCATCCCGAGATCGTCCAACAGGTCGCGCTCGGTGATCTCCACCACGACGACGAGACTGATCGGCAGCAGATCCGCGAAGAGGTCGAGCGCCTGCGCCTCGACGTTCACGAACAGCGAGAGCGGTTCGACGATGCCCGCGCGGTGCCCCGCTCGCAGGGATTCCGCCACGCAGGCCTGGTCGAGCGCAGCCGTCAGCCCCACCTCGCTCGCCACCCGGAACAGGGTGTCGGGCATCTCCGCCGACGACCCGGCCGGCCCTCTGCTCAGGGCTTCGTACGCGACGACGCTTCTCGTCTCCAGATCGACGATCGGCTGGAAGACGGTGTGGAGATCACCTTCGGCGATGATGCGGCGGACTTCGGCAACCGTTCCGGTCTCGGTCACGATGGACTCTCTCACGTCCTGATCACGGCGTTGTCTGCGTGGTTGCCCACGACCTCGGTGACGGAGCAGGTGATGAACCGACAGGGCTGTGCGGCCATATGGCCCTCTTTCCACTGGTTGCCCACGGCGGCGATGGCCCGGGCGAAGGTTGCTTCGATGACGTAGGTCCAGCCGGCCCCGTCGTCGTCGCAGGCGAAGGTGTTGCCGGTGATGGAGAAGCCCTCGGTGCGCGCCGCACTCGACACCCCCGCGATCGTGATCGCCGGATAGGTGTTCTGGGCGAGTTTCCCCCCGTTGGAGAACGTGTTGCCGATGATCTGGATCTGGGGTTTGTCGGAGCCGAGCCACGGCGGCATCGTGTAGACGATGGACTGCTTGCGCGACCCCTCGAGGATGTTGTTGGAGACCAGGATCCGCTTGTTTCCGCGGAACTCGATGTTGTAGGTCGGCGAACCGTCGAGGTGGTTGCCGAGAATCCGCACGGGCCCACCCTCGATCGAGAGGTCGGCGTAGCTTGCGCCGATGTTGTTGTTGAGGATCCAGGAATCGTAGAACCGGTATCCGGTGTGGATGCCCGTACCGGTGTTCTGCTGGATGTTGCAGCGGTCGATCACATTCAGCAGGCCACCCTCGTCGGCGAATGTGCCGTCGTTCAGCAGCATGCCGTAGCCGTTCCAGTTCAGCAGGAGCAGTCTCTCGAAGTGGGTCTTGTCGAAGTGCCCGGAGACACAGGCCCCGCCGAGTCCGGCCGAATCGAGCACCAGATTGACGAAGGTGCAGAGGTACCAGAGTCCCGTCACGAGGGGGGCATCCGTCGACGCGCGGATGGTCGCGATCTGGGAACCTGCCCCTTCCAAACGGATGCTCGTGAACCCCGCCCCCGTGTCTCCGATCGAACCCGAGACGAGGTAGACACCGACCGGGAACCACACGGTTCCGCCGCCGGCGTCCCTCGCGGCCGACAACGCCGCCTGGATGGCCGGCAGGTCATCCTGCACCCCGTCACCCGCGGCGCCGAAGTCGCGCACATTGAACACCGGGTCGCCGGGTGTCAGAGCGGTCGGGGCGACATCGGCCGGCACCCGGGGGCCCGACAGAGCAGAGGGCAGAGTAGCGCCGGATGCGGCACCCGCGAAGAGCGCCCGCCGGGTCAGTTCTGCACCGAAGATGAGCTCAGCGACCACAGTGCACCCCCCGAGACGAGCCCGCAGGTGCCCTGCAGGCGTTTCACAGCTTGACGGTCAGCGTACATGTTCATGTCAGGTTCCCTCGAGTCTCGATGCGGAAGGTGTCCCTGCCTGCGCGTTTCGCCTCGTAGAGCAGGCGATCGGCTTCCGCGAACAGGGCGTCCAGCTCGGCCATCGTGCCCGCCCGTCCTGCCGCACCGCCGATGCTCACCGTCACCCTCGGCAGCATCTCCCCCGAGGCACGCTCGGTCATACTCGAACGCAGTCGAGCCGTCAGGCGCCCGGCGAGCCGGTCGAGCTCGAAGACATCCGCGACCGGGGAGAACACCGCGAACTCCTCCCCGCCCGTGCGGACCACGAGGCTCGGGCTCCGTACCTCACGGCTCAGGATGTGGGCGGTGTTGATCAGGACGAGGTCGCCGGTCTGGTGCCCGTAGGTGTCGTTGACGTGCTTGAAGTGGTCGAGATCGAGAACGAGGCAGCCGAGCACCTGGCCGAGAGCGTCGGCTCGGGCATCCAGAGCCGGAACAGCCGACTCCATTCCCCGTCGGTTGAGCACGCCGGTGAGGGAGTCTGTGCCGGCCTGGGTCAGGGCGTTGTCACGCGCGAGCTCCAGGAACAGGCGGAGCTTGACGATGAGGTACCCCCCGCTGACGACGAGACCGAGGTAGATCAGCACCACCGCAAGCGGGATCGTGCTCCGCGTCACGGCGACGAACACGGCCAGCGCCGTACCGAGGGCGCCGAGGATCGCGCCGGCCCGATAGGTGTCGAGCGTGATGGCCGACAGGGTGAGGGCGAGCAGCGAGAACGACGTGATGACGGCCAGGTCGGCCTGGGAGACCGACACCGACAGTGCCGCGATCGTCAGCATGGCGGCGCCGATCAGGATGCGGCCCGGAACATGTGACTCGATGACGCGCCGGCGCACCATCGCTGCGACAAGAGTTGCCACCACCGCCACACCGGCCAGCCCCACATTCACCCACTGGGGCTGGATGTCCACGAAGACAGCGAAGATCGCGTAGCGCACGGCCGTTTCGATGGCCAGCACCTGGATGACCCGGGTTCTGAAGTCCAGTTCGAGCGCCAGGGCCCTGCCCCTGGGCGCGCTGACCATCAGGCGACGCCTTGGGATCCGAACTTTCCCTCGATCTGTACGGCCAGCTCCTCCTCGGCGATGACGCCCCAGTCGATGTCATGCGCGTGATCAGCGCAGACGTCGAGAGTGTGGCGGACCCCCTTCAGCGTCAGGGGCAGCGAGGTCGTCACCGGTTCGACACAGTCATCGAAGATGCAGTGAGCCTCTGCCACGACCGTGTCCCCCCGCGAATATCTGTCTGCCCCCGTCTGTGGAGCAATACGGGTAACATATTACCGGTTTCCTCTCTTTGGGTGATCACTATCGACATCATGCTCTGACTCTGCTAACTTCGTCCATCTTTTCGAGGTGCATTCGACCTTTTCGAGGTGCATTCAGCGCAGACGCGAGGCACTGCCGTCGGCGGAGACCATGTAGACCTCGATCCTCAGGTCGTCCACCGCCTGGGCGAGCCAGGCCGTCTCGGCGAAGAAACGGCTCACCGGTTCGCTCACACAGAGCGCGATACGGGCTCCCACGAACAGGGTCGAGCGGAGCCACACCAGCTTGAGAGCATCCGCCATCGCCTTGTTGCGCTGCCCGGACTTCACCGCCCCTCCCGACGCGACGCACTGCACGAGCAGGCGGTTGCCCGGGTCGACGCCGTCGACCTCGACCCTGACGCCGCCGGGCAGAGCGACGAGTCGCGGCAGAAGGGGTGTCGCGAGGTGCGCGGCCAGCGCCCCCAGCAGAGCGCCCGACGCGTCGGGTCGAGCGGCGCTGGCGGCTTCGGTCATCCGCTGACTCTAGGCGCTCCGTGTTACGGCGCGATTACCGCGGGATTCCTCAGCGCTTCACTCCCAGCTCGAGCAGCAGCACGCCGCCCACGACGAGCACGATGCCGATCAGCTGCACCACCGTGAGGAACTCCTTGAACACGATCCAGCTGATGAGGGTCACGAGCACGATGCCGACACCGCCCCACACCGCGTAGGCGATGCCGAGCGGCACCCCGCGGGTCAGCGTGAAGCTCAGCATCACGAACGACAGGAGGTATCCGACCACCACGATCGCATAGGCCCACCAGCGGTTCGCGAACGTGACGCCCTCGCCCGAGGTGAACTTCAGAAACGTCGTCGCGACGACTTCGCTGGCGATGGCCAGAGCGAGAAACAGGTACCCCACACGCGCCAGCCTAGGGCAGCCGCGCCTAGGCTGAAGGCGTGGCAGCAGAGGGGAGGGCGAAGAATCCGCCCGCGCCCGACCCATCGTGGCGCGGGCACGAGAAGGGCAGCCCCGCCTACCGTCGCCTACTCGTGGCCCTGTTCTTCGCCGGGATCGCCACCTTCGCCCAGCTCTACTCGCCCCAGGCCGCCCTGCCCGAGATCGCCTCCGAGCTCCGGATCGGCGCGGCCTCCGCCGCGCTCGTGGTCTCTGCGTCGACGATCGGCCTCGCGATCGGAGTCATCCCGTGGTCTGTGGTGGCCGACCGGATCGGGCGCCTCCGTTCGATGTCCATCGCCGTGGTCGCCGCATCGGCTCTCGGCCTCCTCGTTCCCTTCGCTCCGACGTTCGAGGTGCTGCTGGCCGGACGGTTCCTGGAGGGAGTGATGGTGGGCGGCGTGCCCTCGATCGCCGTCGCCTATCTCAGTGAAGAAGTCATCAGAGGCCATGCCGCGCGGGCTGCCGGAACGTATGTCGCGGGCACCACCATCGGCGGTCTGCTCGGGCGGCTCGTGGCCGGACCTGTGGCCGAACTGACCACCTGGCGCATCGGCGTGTTCACCGTGGCCGTGCTCTGCACCGTGGCAGCCGTGGTCTTCATCCGGCTCGCGCCGGAGCCGCAGGGATTTGTGCCGAGGGCCGAGCGGAGGCCCGGCACCGACCCCTCTCTCGCAAGGCGGCTGGCGGTCAACCTGCGCTCCCGGCGCCAACTGGTGCTCTACGCCCAGGCCTTCCTGCTGATGGGCGGCTTCGTGGCTCTCTACAACTACCTTGGCTTCCGGCTGGCGGAGGCGCCGTTCTGGCTCCCGCCCGCGATCGTCAGCCTGGTCTTCATCGCCTACCTCGCGGGCACCTGGTCATCGGCCCAGGCCGGCGCACTCGCGAGTCGCATCGGACGGCGCCCCGTGCTGCTCGGATCCATCGCGCTCATGATCGCCGGCGTCGCCCTCACCCTGTCGTCGCTGCTCGTTCTCGTGCTCGCCGGCCTGGTCGTGGCGACCGCGGGGTTCTTCGGGGCGCACTCGACCGCCTCGGGCTGGACCGCCGCCGAAGCCACGGTCGGCCGGGCCCAGGCTTCGTCGCTCTACAACCTCTTCTACTACGCGGGGTCGAGCCTCTTCGGCTGGCTCGGCGGCCTTCTCTTCGACGCCGCGGGCTGGTCTGCCACGGCGGGCCTGATCGGCTCCCTCGCTCTCGTGGCGGCGGCCCTCGCGCTCGTCGGCCTCCGCGGGGCCGACCCGGGGGGCCGGCCGCTCGGCGAGCGGATGCTCAGCCGAAGCTGACGTGCTGCAGCACCCACGCGTGCATGGCCACAGCCGCCGCGGCTGACGCGTTCATCGAGCGGGTCGAACCGAACTGGCTGATCTCGACGATCGACTCAGCCGAGGCGATGGCCTCGTGCGAGAGCCCCGGCCCCTCCTGGCCGAAGAGCAGCACGCAGCGCTCGGGGAAGGCGAACGTCTCGATGATGACACTTCCGGGCACATTGTCGATCGCGATGATCGGAACGGCATCCGCTCGGGCCCACGCCGTGAAGTCGGCCACCGTGTCGTGGTGCTGGATGTGCTGGTAGCGGTCGGTCACCATGGCGCCGCGACGGTTCCAGCGCTTGCGGCCGATCACATGCACCGTGTCTGCGCCGAACGCATTGGCACTCCGCACGATCGATCCGATGTTCATGTCGTGCTGCCAGTTCTCGATGGCGACATGGAAGGCGTGCCGATGCTCGTCGAGGTCGGCGACGATTGCGGCCATCGACCAGTAGCGGTACCGGTCGATGACGTTCCGGGAGTCGCCGCGTTCGAGGAGTTCGGGGTCGTAGTGATCGCCTGTCGGCCTGTCTCCCTGCCACGGGCCGACGCCGTTGGTGGTGAGTTCGACCGAGGGGTTGCTGGCTGCGTCTGGCACCCGACCACGCTACCGCGCCCCGGCGTCGAACCAATTGTTAGACGCATCAAACAATTGGTTCGAACTGCGCTAACATGGCGCAATGACTGCGACGAAGGCTCGCGGCGGCCCGCCCGGTTCCCGCCCCCTGCCCCGAAGCCGTGCGCCACGGCTGGTGTTCCTGCTGGGCCCGGCCTTCGTCGCCTCGATCGCGTATGTCGACCCCGGCAACGTCGCCGCCAACCTCACGGCCGGCGCGCGCTACGGATACCTGCTGGTGTGGGTGCTCGTCGTGGCGAACGGCATGGCCATGCTCATCCAGTACCAGTCCGCGAAGCTCGGCATCGTCACCGGCCGGAGCCTCCCGGAGCTGCTCGGAGAACGGATGCGCACCCGCAGTCGGCGCGCGTTCTGGGTGCAGGCGGAGCTCGTCGCCGCAGCCACCGACCTGGCCGAGGTGATCGGCGGCGCGATCGCACTGCAGCTGCTCTTCGGACTGCCGCTGCTGCTCGGCGGAGTCATCGTGGGAGTGATCTCGATGATCATCCTGAGCGTGCAGTCCCGGCGCGGCCAGCGCCCGTTCGAGACGGTCATCGTGACCCTGCTCGCCGTCATCGCAGTCGGATTCCTCGCCGGACTCGTCGTGAGCCCGGTATCGTTCGGCGGGGTCGTGGGCGGGCTCGTACCCCGGTTCGAGGGCGGTGAGACGGTGCTGCTGGCGGCCGGGATGCTCGGGGCGACAGTCATGCCGCATGCGATCTACCTGCACTCCTCTCTTTCCCGGGACCGACACGGATCCTCGCTCGCCGGGCACGCGACTGCCCACGTCGCCACCGAGCGCGCTGCTCGTCTCCCCCGCCCCGCGGCCGGCCGCCTCACCCGCGACGGGCTCGTCCGCACAGAGTTCGTGCCGACGCCCGGGCACACCGCGGGTATCCGGCGCCTCCTCCACGCGACCCGCTGGGATGTGGTCGTCGCCCTGCTGCTGGCCGGAGCCGTCAACATCTCGATGCTGCTCATCGCGGCCGCGAACCTCGGCGGCGTCGACGGCACCGACACCATCGAAGGGGCGCACACCGCCATCACAGCGGCCCTCGGCCCCGTCATCGGAGTGATCTTCGCGATCGGGCTGCTCGCATCCGGCCTCGCCTCGACGTCGGTCGGCTCCTACGCCGGTGCGACGATCATGTCGGGCCTGCTGCACGTCCGCATCCCGCTGCTGCTGAGGCGCGTCATCACGATGATCCCCGCCCTGATCATCCTCGGCATCGGAGCGAACCCCACCTGGGCGCTGGTGCTGTCGCAGGTGTTCCTCAGCCTCGGGATCCCCTTTGCGCTGGTACCCCTCTTCCGCCTCACAGGCGACCGGATGCTCATGGGGCCGTTCGCCGACCGCCTCCCCCTGCGCGTTCTCTGCTGGCTCGTCGCGACACTGATCGTCGTGTTGAACGTGGCGCTCATCGTTCTGACGACAACCGGCGCAGGCTGAGGTATTCTGGGCTGAGTTCAAGAATCTTCGCCCGGACCTGCGGAGTATCCACCCACGTCAGGCGCGTGACTTCAGCTGCAAGGGAACCGCATTGGGCACACTGATCTACGGGCCGGCCGCCAAGCCGATCACCATCGAAGACCGCGATCTCGCACACCTGCAGGCGGTGATCCTCGCAAAGCTCCGCCGGGGCGAGAGCTTCTCGTTCAGCTGGGAGCGCTCGAACGACTTCGGCAGCGGCCACAACACCCTCTGGCTGCACCCGCAGATGCACATCGAGTTCACGTACTTCGGGTCCAAGCGCATCCCGCTGAACAGGGAGTGGGTGGAACGGCTGATGAACCGGGCCAACAGCACGGGCGGGCTCGAGCTGGTTCCCGAGGCGGCGCCGGTAACCGGGCGTTAGGCTTCGCCGGGCAAAACCTCACTGGGCAGGACCTCGCCGGGCTCGGTCAGTCCAGCTCGGCGTCGTGCTCCTGCGATTCCCGGTACCGGTCGGAGGCCGAGATCGGGCCGTCGCCTCCGCCCAATTGGGCGATCTTGTTCTTCAGCGACTCGACAAGAGCGAAGTCGTCGATGTCGACCTCGTCGGCGACCTCATCGGTCACTCCCGGGATCGAGGTGCAGTACAGCTGCGTCGTCGGCCCGAGCAGCAGGTTCGAGAAACCCCGGCGGCCGTCAGCGAGCACGGGAACGGTGATGCGGTCGGTGACGCCTGCGTTGGCAAGTGCAACGGTGTAGTCGAACACGGCGGCGCAGACATCGAAGCTGACCGTGACCACACCGGATCCGTAGTGGAGTTCCCTCATCCCTCCAGTGAACCACTGTTGGGCGGCGTGTTCGTACTTTTGCTACGTCGGATGTCGCAGATGGGCCTCCCGCGCGCCGCGGATCAGACGCCTGCGCGCGAGACCCACACTGCGTCGGATGCCCGCTGGCCGAGCTCCACAGCCTCGCCTGTCGCACCGAGCCGCACGGCCACATCGCCCGCGAACGTCCGGTGTTCGTCTACCGTCAGGGCGACATCCAGAAGCACACCCTTCTCGGCCACGTACCGCAGGAGCGCCGGGTCGGCGTCGGAGATGCGCGAGACGACGAGCGGATGCCCGGGCTCGGCGTCACTCAGCCGCACCGCGTCGGGCCGTCGCGGATGCCCGTCTGCCGTGGGGATCGGATCGCCGTGCGGATCCCTCGCAGGAAATCCCAGCTGGCGGTCGATGCGGTCGATGAGGAGGTCGGAGACGGCGTGTTCGAGCACCTCCGCTTCGTCGTGCACCTCGTCCCAGGAGTATCCGAGCATCTCGACGAGGAACGTCTCGACGAGCCGGTGCCGGCGCACCATACCGATCGCGACGGCGCGGCCCGCCTCGGTGAGCTCGATGCTGCCGTACGGCTCGTGCGCGACCATTCCGAGACCCGCGAGCTTGCGGATGCCATCGGAGACCGTTGCCGCGCTCACACCCGTACGCTCAGCGAGCTGTTTCACCGTCACGGGCTCCGGCTCCCACTCCGACGCAGCCCAGATGACCTTCAGGTAGTCCTCGGCAGCAGTGGTGAGAGAAGGCACGGACATACCCGAATTCTACCGAAGCGGCTCCGGAGCCCACATCCAGGCTGTGAAATCAAGTCCCTCCGAGCAGATAGTTAGCGTTACTAAACTTTTTATGTGCCTCACTCAGAAACGGCCGGCGCTGATGCCGGTGAACGATCCCCCCTCCTGGAAGTCGTCGAAACCACGCCCGGACCTGCGACCGTGATCCCGCCGGTCGGCCCCGAATACACCCGCACGGTCCATCACAGTGGAAACCGGTTCTTCGCCACGGCAGAAATGGCAGAGATCTTCTCCGTGCAGGCCGAACGGACCGTGCAGAGCGGGCAGACCGAGCTGATCCCGCTCCTGCACAGCAACGGAGTCGAGTTGCTGCTGGTGTCGCCCGAGACCGTGTTCGCCGTCGTGACCATCGAAGTGGGCCGCCCGAAAGTGCTCTGAGCACCAGTGCGCAAGGGTGTGCATCCGGATGCGCACCTCAACTACCGTCGTCACATGACGTTCAACGACAACTCCAAGCTCGACACGAGCCGGGTCTCGAAGCGTGGCAAGACCGGGATCGCCCTCGGCGGCGGTGGAGCCGTCGTCGTGATCGGGCTCTTCCTGCTCTCGCAGGTGCTCGGGGTCGACCTGACCGGTCTGGCCGGCGGGGCCACATCACAGGGATCCTCCAGCGCCGAGGCCCTCGACTGCCAGACCGGCGCAGACGCCAATGCCCGGGTGGACTGCCTGATGGTGGGCGCATCCAACTCGCTCGACGCGTACTGGACGGCCGAGGCCCCCCGGCTCGGCGTCAGCTACCGGTCCCCCGCCGAGTTCGTGCTGTTCGACGGCGGCATCGGTACCGGATGCGGACAGGCGACGAGCGCAACAGGGCCGTTCTACTGCCCCGCAGACCAGAGGGTCTACGTCGACACATCGTTCTTCGACGAACTCCGCACCCGATTCGGGGCCACCGGGGGCACCCTCAGCGAGATGTATGTGGTCGCGCACGAGTGGGGACATCACATCCAGCAGCTCGAGGGAACCTTTGCGGGCACCGACCGCAACGCCACGGGAGCAGGTTCCGATTCGGTACGCACCGAGTTGCAAGCCGACTGCTACGCGGGCGCGTGGGCCGCCTCCGCGTCGCAGATCACGGACGAGAACGGTGTCGCGTTCATCCAACCGATCACCGAGGCGCAGATCGCGGATGCCCTCAACGCGGCCGCGGCGATCGGCGACGATCGGATCCAGCAGCAGTCGACAAGCTCCGTGAACCCGGAGAGCTTCACCCACGGCTCGGGCGACCAGCGCGAACGCTGGTTCACGAACGGATACAGCGGCGGGGCGGGGAACTGCGACACGTTCGCTGCGGGTGCGCTGTAGGTGCGCTGCAGGCGCACAGGCGCCTGAGAGGCGACCCGCAGTACCCTAGTGCTGAGCACCAGGAGGAGCACCATGTCCCGTCGTGATGAAATCGAATGCTGGCTGACCGACATGGACGGCGTTCTCGTCCATGAGAACCAGGCCCTCCCGGGTGCCGCAGAACTGCTGCAGCAGTGGCGCGACGAGGGGAAGCCCTACCTCGTTCTGACGAACAACTCGATGTTCACCCCCCGTGACCTCAGCGCTCGCCTCCTCGCCTCCGGTCTCACCGTTCCCGAAGAGTCGATCTGGACGTCGGCTCTCGCCACAGCGGCCTTTCTGAAGTCGCAGCAGCCGGGCGGTTCGGCGTTCGTCATCGGCGAGGCCGGTATCACGACGGCGCTTCACGAGGCGGGCTTCATCCTCACCGACACGAACCCCGACTACGTGGTGGTCGGTGAGACCCGCAACTACTCCTTCGAGGCGATCACCCGCGCCATCCGGCTCATCCAGGCCGGGGCGCGCTTCATCGTGACGAACCCCGACGCGACCGGGCCGAGCGCCGAGGGCCCGCTCCCCGCGACGGGCGCCGTGGCGGCGCTCATCACCAAGGCGTGCGGCAAGGAGCCGTACGTTGTCGGCAAGCCGAACCCGATGATGTTCCGCTCTGCCCTGAACAAGATCGGCGCGCACTCGGAGAACACCGGCATGATCGGCGACCGCATGGACACCGACGTCGTTGCGGGCATCGAGGCCGGACTGCACACCATTCTCGTACTCACCGGCATCAGCGACCAGGCGGAGATCGCCCGCTACCCGTTCCGGCCCGACGAGATCCTGAAGGGCGTCTACGAACTGCTCTCGCCGGAGCCGGTCGAATCCGACGAGGAGTGACGGGCTCCGTTCACCTCGGCATCCGCCCCGTCACTTCGGTATTCCCGCCTTCGCACTGGTTGCCGAAACGGGAGTGAAGCCCGACCTGCTCCCTGTCACCGTGACGGTGATGGCCTTGCCGAGGTCTGCTGCGGGCACCGTGTGGGTCGCACCCACGGCACCCGTGATGGCCACTCCGTCCCGATTCCACTGGTACGTGTAGGAAACGGGGGCGGGAGTCCAGGTTCCGGGCACCGCCGTCAGCACCTTGCCGAGGGCGACGGATCCGAGGATCGTCGGCGTTCCCGGCGCGATCACCCCTCCCGTCACCGGCGCGGTCGCTGCGCTCGTCTTCGACGCTGTGGTGTAGCCGGCCTTCGTGCCGGTGACTCTGACGGTGATGGTCGACCCGGCATCGGCGTTCTTCACCGTGTAGGTCGACGCCGTGGCACCGGCGATCGCCACCCCTCCACCCAGCCACTGGTAGGCCAGGTTGACCGTTGCCGGAGCCCAGGCTCCGGAGTTCGCTGTGAGCGTCTGCGAGACCTTCGCCGTGCCGGAGATGGTCGGCACGGGCGTCGCCGTCAGCACGAGGCCGGCGACAGCCGTGGTCTGGGCGCTCTCCACCGTCGCCGTGGCATACGACGCTTTCGTGCCGGTGACCGCCACACTCACCTTCGTACCGACATCCGCGCTGGCCAGTGTGTAGGTGGACGTGGTCGCGCCGCCGATGGGCACTCCGTCACGCTTCCACTGGTACGACAGGGCGACCGGTGCGGGCCCCCAGGAGCCCGGGGAGGCCGTGAGAGTCTGGAGGTAGATCGCAGAACCCGAGACGATCGGAGTCGGCGCCGTGAGAGTGCCCCTCGTGACCACCTGCGTGAACCGGCCGCTGAACGCGAGCGTGTTTCCCGCCGGGCGCGTCAGGGATTCCGCCCAGAAGAGCTGCCCGACCCCGTTCGATCGCCAGGTGAACCCACCCGGACTCTCGTAGCCGTAGGCCTGCGACTCAGCCGTCAACCGGAGCGGCAGGGGGTCGAGGCTCGCAGAACGCGCCACCGGCAGGGCCTGCAACGTGCCGACAGGGATGGCCGGAAGCGAGAGCGATTGATTGGTCAGATCCACCTCTGCCGCTAGAGACCCGAAGGGCACAGCACTCGACAACCGATTGTTCGAGAGGTTGAGATCGGTCAGCTGAGTGAGACGGGAGGCGAACGAGGCATCCGCCAGAAGATTGAACGAGAGATCGACCTGGCGAAGCGCTCCCCCGCCCGCAAAACCGGCAGCGGACGCGATCGAGTTGTGATTCAGCACCAGCCGGCCGAGACTGCCGAGCCCCGAGAGGTCGCCGAGCGACTGGATGGAGTTGTAGGAGGCATCGACGTTCACCAGCGCCCCCAGACCCGCGATGACGGAGATGCTCTGGAGACTGTTGTACGAGAGCGTGAGCGACTCCAGTCGCCCGAGACCTGCGAGGGGCCCGGCATCGGTCAGCTCGTTGCCGCTCAGGTCGAGGGTCTTCAGCGCCGAAGCCTGTCCCAGGCCCGTAACCGAGGCGATGCCCCGCTGCGGGCACGCCAACTCGGTGAGAGTCTGAAGCTGTGCTAGCGCCACCTCCGGCCCCGGATCATCCAGCGCCGTGAGCACGCATGCCTTGAGCGCCGCATCCGGAAACGCGACAGCGGGGCTGGCGGCCTGGGCCGCGCCCCCGACCCCGAACACGCCCAGAAGTGCCACCGCAACAACTGCGACTCGTGAGCAGACCCTGACCCTGACCCTGATGGACATGTGAACCCCCGTCGATGATGTGATGAATCATCCTCAGCTTAAGGATTCGATCCACACCTCGCAAGAGTCCAGTGAGAACTTGTCGACTTTCTCAGACGCCGGACGTGCCGCCGCCTCCACCGCCACCGCCCGAGAACCCGCCCCCACCCGATCCACCCGACGAACTGCTCGACGTGCTCGCAGCAAGCGACGAACTCACCGAACTCGAGAGCGACCCGATGCTCGAGGCGAAGAGCGCCGCGTTGAAGGTTCCGATGTTGCCGCCGTACCAGTCGGGCTGGGTGCCGAGGTTCTCGTAGTAGGTGCCGAGCACTTCAGACCACTCCTTCTCGAGGTCGAGCAGCACGGCATAGGGCAACAGCTTCTCGTAGATGCGCACGACCTGGCCCCAGTCGGGCGCATTCACCTGCGTCTTCTGGGCGCCCTCCGGGCTCTGGAGCATCTCGAAACGGTCTTTCTCCGCCAGTCGGATGTAGAGTTTCAGCCCCTCGATGTAGTCCCGGAGCTCCGCGCCCTTCGCCGTGAGCGGATTGCGGAAACCGGCGAAGAAGACCACCACGACCGACACCGCAGAGAGCGCGAACAGCAGGTACGGCCATCCTGAACCGTAGTCTCCGCTCACAGCCGCCCCTCCCGCGATGAAGGCACCGACAGCGGTGATGATGACACCCGCCAGGCAGAGCCAGCTGACCACCGTCACGCCGCTTCGCACGTACCCGTCGGTCACGGTGCCCTTGCGGGCCGACGTCATGAGGCCGCTGATACCGCGCGCGAGGGAGGTGTCGCGCTTCTCGAGCTGCTTCCACGCCCCGGAGACGAGCGGCTCCCCGAACAGCTGTTTCGCGAGAGCGAGTTCGGTGGGATCGAGGCCCGCAGGGGTGACGAAGCGCAGCCAGTAGCCGGCCGATCCGCGGCCCTCCGCCGGCTGCTCGACGATCTGGATGTTGCGGCGAACAGCGAGATCCACGAAGGCGGCAGCGGGGCCCCGCTGCGGATGCTTCGAGATGACCGACGCGAGGAGGAGGTTCACACCACGCGGCGGCGTGTACTCGGCGATGATCGTGGGCCTGCCGGGGGCATCCCGCAGCCGGGTGACCCGGTTGACGATGGCCAGCACCGCCAGCAGCACCGCCACGATCGTCAGGATCAGCGATGCGATCGCGGCGCCGGAGGCGAAGAACGAGTCGTCGCGGGCGGTGAAGGTGCCGGGGACGAACCCGAGCACGACCGAGACGTTCTCGAGGGCGGCCAACCGCTGCGGCTGGGTGGTGAAGACCGTGCCGCCGCCCGACTCGGGTGTGGACGTGAGATCGCACCGGTTCGTCGATCCCGCCGGCCCGTAGTAGCAGGCCGTCGACCCGTTCAGGCTCGGGGTGAGCTCGGCGGGCACGTGAATCGAGGCGGTCGCGCTGGCCGTGGGCTGCTTCGCGGCGGTGCCGATGGTGTCCCAGTAGAACTCGTCGTCATTAGTATCGGCGAAGTAGTCGGTGACGTACTTCTGCGTGAAGGTGAGCACGTAGGTCTGCTGCCCACGAACATAGTCGTCGCCGGCGAGGGTCACGAGCAGAAGTCCGTCCTCGGAGTCGGTCGAGTAGGGCCGCGATCGGCCGGAACCGTCGGTGACCGAGAGGAGGGTGAGCTCGGTCGGATGCCCGTGGTACTTCTCCGGGATCGCCCTGATGAACCCGCGGTTGCGATCGACATCAGGGAACTGGGCGTCGAACGTCTCGACCGTCGTGAGGGTGGAATGCCCATCCGCGTCGCGGCCGAGCGTGTAGTCGCCGTTGAAGCTGTTGAACGTGAAGTCGTCGAGGTCTCCGTCTGCCGCACGGACGTCGCCCCGCGGGTCGGAGGCCGATGCCGCTGATGCCGCTGCCGCTCCGCCGGTCGCACCCACGAGGGCGGGTGCAGCGACCAGGCCCGCGAGAAGGAGCCCCCCGAGCATCCAGTGCCCGAAGGTGCGCCTGAGCGCCTGTCGCCTGTTCACGCCGCCGCCTCGCATCCTGAGCATCTGTCGCGTTCGACGCCCACCCTCCGAACCTACCCGGTGACGGCGGGCGGGGCAAAGCTGCCCACGAGCGGCAGCGAGCTCGACCGGCTGACGAAACAGGAGTAGTTGCGCTGGCCTGCCTGCCACTGCTCAGCCGTCACGGGGTAGCTCGCCTGCCAGACGACATCCGGATACGCACCGAGCAGTTCGGCTGTGAAGGTTCCGCTCTGCTGGCAGAGGAGGTTGAGATCCTGGGCGATCGTGCTCTGGCCGGGAAAGGCCGACTGAGGATCAGCGCCGAGCGTCCCCACCCTCACGACCTGCGCGCCGTGGGGTGTCGCGCAGTCGACCACGGCGAACCGTTGCTGCCATGCAGAGCTGTACGACGAGATGCACTCGCCGCCTCGCAGCTGGAACCACTCGAAGGTCCCGGCGAGCTGCGGACCCGACGTCGATGTGGGCAGAGGAGTCGGTGTGGGGGTCGGCGTCTTCGTCGGTCCCTCGCTCGTCGAGGGATCAGTCAGCGCCGCTGGAGGGTTCAGGATGCCCGGCAGCTGTGTTCCGGCGAGGAACAGCGCCGCCAGCACGACCACCACCAGCGCTCCGAGCAGCGCGGGCCGCCACCTCGTTCGCTGCGTGCGGCGCGTGCGGGATTCCGGGGCGTGACGGTGCCGCCCAGCATCCGGCACACCACTCATGCCGACCGGATCAGCTCAGGCCGAGGTCGTCGAGGCCGATGGCGTAGAAGTAGGGGTACCCGGCCGACTCGATGCGCGCCCGCGCCTCGGTGTTGCGGTCGACGACCACGGCGACGCCGACGACGATCGCGCCCACCTTCTCCAGCGCCTCGATGGCCTTCAGGGGCGAACCGCCCGTGGTGGACGTGTCTTCGAGCACCACGACGCGCTTGCCCTCGAGGTCGGGACCCTCGACCTGCTTGCCGCGGCCGTGGTCCTTCGGCTCCTTGCGCACGACGAACGCGTCGTAGGTCAGCCCGCGGGCAGCACCCTGGTGCAGGATGGCTGCGGCAACCGGATCGGCACCCATCGTGAGGCCGCCGACGGCGAACACGTCGGGGATCCCGGCGATCACGTCGAGCATGACCTGGCCGATCAGCGGGGCGACGCGGTGGTCGAGGCTGACCTTCCGGAGATCGACGTAGTACGTCGCCTTCTTTCCGCTGGTGAGCGTGAAGTCGCCGTGGAACACGGCTTCGTCGGAGATGAACTTGATGAGCTGGTCGCGGGCGTCGGTCACGGTGTTAGTTTATGTTCGCCGCCGCCCCTGCGGCGAACAGCGGCAGATGCACGGGCGCCGCCGTTCGGGCGCCGACCGACGCCGGCCGTGGCGAGCGCGGTCGCCACGGCCCTCCGACCCCGCGGGGTTCGGCGCCGCCCCTGCGGCGAACAGCGGCAGAGGCACGGGCGCCGCCGTCATTGTCGAGGTCATGCCGCCCTACTGACCGCTGACAGCCCGGGGCGGCTGGGGCGGGCGCGGTTCGGGCGGGCGCGGCTCGGGCGGCGGCGCACCGAATAGGCTGGGGGGATGCGTGTTGCCACCTGGAATGTGAACTCGATCAGGGCCCGCGTCGGCCGCGTCACCGACTGGCTGGTGCGCGAGGACATCGACGTTCTCGCCATGCAGGAGATCAAATGCCGCGAGTCGCAGTTCCCGTTCGAACCCTTCACCGCCGCGGGCTACGACGTCGAGCTGCACGGCCTCAACCAGTGGAACGGTGTCGCCTTCGCCAGCCGCCTCCCGATGGAAGACCTCACCGTGGGCTTCGAGGGCGTTCCCGGCTTCGGCAAGCCCGACGAGAACGGCGCCCTGCCCACCGAGGCGCGCGCGCTGGGTGTCACCGTCGACGGAGTGCGGCTCTGGAGCCTCTACGTTCCGAACGGCAGGGAGCTCGACAATCCGCACTACGACTACAAGCTGGCATGGCTCAAGCAGCTGGCGGCTGACACCCGGGCATGGATGGCCGAGCATCCGACGACCCCCCTCGCCCTGATGGGCGACTGGAACATCGCGCCCCTGGACACCGACGTGTGGGACCTCGCCGCCTTCGAAGGCTCGACCCACATCTCGGTGCCCGAGCGCGCCGCCTTCGCCGAGTTCGAGCAGCTGGGTCTCAGCGACGTCGTGCGCCCGCTCGTGCCGACCGGCTACACCTACTGGGACTACAAGCAGCTGCGCTTCCCGCGGAACGAAGGCATGCGCATCGACTTCATCATGGGTTCGCCCGCGTTCTCGTCGCTGGTTCAGGATGCCCGGATCGACCGCAACGAACGGAAGGGTGACGCCCCGAGCGACCACGTTCCCGTGGTGGTCGACCTCGCCCTCGAGCCGTCTGACGACGACGACCGCCCGATGATCTTCGGCTGAGACCGCGGCCGCCCGCCGCGTCCGCCCGCCGCCCGCCGCCCGCGGTGCCGGGCAATCCACGATCGAGGGGGCAGTTTCGGCCCTCGAAGCCCGCCTTGCAGGGCCGGAACTGCCCACCCGATGGGATGGACGGGGCGCGGGCAGGGCGCGCGGGGACGGGCGGGGCGCGGGCAGGGGGCGCGGGGACGGGCGGGGCGCGGGCAGGGCGCGCGCGGGGCGGTCAGTGGGTGAAGAGCACCTTCAGGGCGACGATCACGAGGCTGACCGCAGCCAGGCCGAAACCGGCCCAGAGCACCCCGGCCGACGAACGGTCGTCGGACAGCCGTTCCACCTGGATACCCGACAGCGCAATACGCACGACGAGGATCCCCCCGGCGATCACTTCGACCCAGAGCGGCGAGAGCACCCCGAGGGCACCGAGCGCCATGACGACGAGCGGCACCAGACCCGAGGTGATGATGGGTACGGCATCCCGGAGTTCGGCGCCCACGTGCAGCCTTGCATCCTCATCGGTGCGGCCGATCTGCTGGCCGACTCCGTGCGCGACGACGTGCGCGAGAAAAGTCGTGACGGTCGTCGCCCCCACGACGAGCAACGCACTCCAGTGCGCCTCGGTCTCGTCACTCGCGCCGATGACCGCCGCCAGCACGAGGATGTTGCCGTAGAGGTAGGCCGACACGCGGCTCCGGATGCGCGGCAGCGGCAGCTCGCCCGAACTCCTCAGCCAGCGGGGCAGGCGCGGGACACGAGGCGATGTCAAGGTCATTCCCACACGCTATCAAGTGCGCCGGAGCGTCACGCCGGGGCGAGCAGGGCGGCGATCACCAGCAGCACCGGGATCGACGAGACGGTGGTCAACAGCACGATGTCGCGGGCGAGCGCGACCCCCACGTCGTAACGGTGCGCGTAGTTGAAGATGTTCTGGGCGGTCGGCAGCGCGGCGAGAACGACGACCGCGAACACGTGCTCCGCATCGAGGCGGAACACGAAGGCGGCGACCAGGTAGGCCGCAACCGGCATCACCACCGACTTCAGGAGGGTCGCGGCGACGATCTCCCGTCGAGCGGATCCGGCCGCGAGCGGCCTCTGCCCCGACAGCGACATTCCGAAGGTGATCAGCACGACGGGTACCGCCGCGCCACCGATCAGCACGAACGGCTCGAGCAGGGCATCCGGAACGTGCCAACCGGTCAGGGCGAGAAGGAGACCGGCGAGGGAACCGAGGATGATCGGGTTGCGTACCGGCTGCAGCAGGATCGTCTTCAGCGAGACACTGCCCCGGGTCGAGACGTCGAGCAGGGTCAGCGTGATCGGCGCGAGCACGATCAGCTGGAACAGGAGCACAGGGGCCACGAACTGCGCACTGCCGAGAACGTAGACGGCGACCGGCAGACCGATGTTGTTCGCATTGACGTACGACGAACCGGCCGCGCCGATGACCGTCTCGGCGAGCGGCCTCCGGAACAGGATCTTCGACACCGCCAGGTAGAGGCCGGCCGATACCGCGACGGAGACGACCGTGACGACGAGGAACGACGAGAAGATCACGCTCAGGTCTGCCCGCGCGATGACGGTGAAGAGAAGGCACGGGCTTGCCACGAAGAACACGAACCGGTTCAGCGAGGTGGGCGCATTCGCCGGGAGGATGCCCGCCCGCTGCACCGCGTAGCCGACGAGGATGACGAATCCGATGATCGCGAATCCGACCAGCACTCCCCCCACGCGTCAGCCCCTCCCGCCCTGGCCGAGGCCGCTCAGCCGGCGAGGGCCGCGAGGATCACGGCCCTGAAGTACGGCGCCAGCGTCATGGCGAAGGTGTTGGTGAGGTGATCCTGGTCGCGGTAGACATTGGCGCCGCCGATCACGGCAAGGCAGTCCTCTGCCGTGCAGAACGTGTCCGAGAAGTCGAGCAGCGTGACGTTCTGGCCGGCTGCCGCCGCGGCGGCAGCCGCACTCGCGACGGGCGGATCGGCGACCAGACCCTCTGACCGGGGCTCGACGCAGTCGGCAGCACTCCCCGCGCGCAGGCACTTGTTCGGATCGTCCGACCACGACGGGTTGTCGACCATCGTGACGACCGGCGTGCCGAGCGACGTGACCTGGTTCCAGGCCGCGCTGAAGCCGGCCGCGAGCGCCTGCCCCTCCGTCGACGTGCCAGGGGCGGCCTCGTCGGCGAGCGAGGCGGTGAACACCGCGTCGTACGGCTGCACAGAGGCGAGCTCTGCGGTGAGGTTCGATCGCCACGTATTGCAGGAGACCGAGAAGGCATCGGCACCCGTCATCGCCTCGGTGTTCCAGGTGCAGCCGCCCTTGATGTAGGTGGTGAGCGCCCAGCCGTTCTGTTCGGCGAGCTGGATGAACGGGCCGAGCACCTGGTAGGCGTGGCTGTCGCCGATGAGCGCGACGCGTTTCGCCGAAGGTTCACTCGACCCGAAGTGGCAGGCGGAGAGCGTGGAGTCGTTCAGCGTGACGAGGCACTCCGGGTGCGAAGGGCGGTCGGCATTGCCGAAACCGGGCGACGGGATGATCGTGTCGGCCAGCGCCGGGTCGGGGCAGGACGACGAGGCAGCGTCCGCCGCGGCGGGGTCAGCGGTGGTCGCCAGGGCGCCGGTGACGACCGGGTTCGGGCCCTCCGCTGCGCCGAAGCAGTCGGGCAGGTTCGCCACGGTGCGTGCGAGCTCACTCGCCGCGGCGTCGTACTTCGGCTGCTGCACCACGGAGACACCACCGATGACAAGGCTCGCCACGGCCATGCCCGCCACCATGAAGGCGAAGCTGACGCGCGGCTTGCGCTTCGTCCAGAAGCTCCATCGGCGGGTGGGGTCTTCGACGAACTTCTTCGTGAGCCACGCCAGCAGGAAGCAGATCGCCAGGAGGGCGATGCGATTGTAGATCGACAGGCCCCAGCCGGGCACGAACGGTGCGACGACGATCAGCGGCCAGTGCCAGAGGTAGAGCGAGTACGAGATGTCGCCGATGAAACGGGGCACCCGGCTGCCCAGCACGCTGGCAGCGTCGAACCGCCGGGTGGCACGGTGCGAGACGATGATGGCCGCGGTGCCGAGAACGGGCACCAGTGCCGCATACCCCGGGAACGGCGTGTTGCGGTCGAAGACGAACCCGGCACCGACGACGGCGGCGATGCCCGCATAGCCCAGCAGGTTGCTCTGCCAGACGCGCGCGGGCCGGAACCTCGGCAGCAGGGCGAGCAGCGCACCGACCCCGAATTCCCACACCCTCGTGTAGGTGACGAAGTAGGCCGATGCGGGGTCGTTCTTCGTGAACACGATCGACAGCACGAAGGAGGCCACGGTGGCCAGCACCACGAGCACGATCATCGCGTTCCACCGGGCCTGCCCGACGGCCGGACCGCCCTGGGCGATGCCCTCGGCGAGGCGCCCCGCACCGGATCGGGAACCGGACACAGGGCCGGAGCCGGCACCACGCGCAGCCCGCCGCTTCGCGAACCGCCGCACCCCGAAAGCGGATGCCGCCAGCAGCAGGATCGGCCAGACGAGGTAGAACTGCTCCTCGAGCGAGAGCGACCAGTAGTGCTGCACCAGCGAGGCGTCGTTCGAGGCGGCGAGGTAGTCCACCGAGTTCGCCGCGAGCGCCCAGTTCTCGACGTAGAAGGCGCTCGCCAGGATCTCGCGCACGTTCTCGGCAAGGGCACTGAGAGGCATGATCGTCAGTGTCATCACCGCGCTGAAAAGCAGCACCAGCAGCGCGGCGGGCAGCAGCCGCCGTACCCGCTTCGCCCAGAAGGTGGGCAGCCGGATCCGGTCGGTGCGTTCGAGCTCGCGGGAGAGCTGCTGGGTGATCAGGAAGCCCGAGATGACAAAGAACACGTCGACACCGATGTACCCGCCCGTGAGCCGGCCGGGCCAGAAGTGGTAGATGACCACGAGCAGCACGGCGATTGCACGCAGCCCCTGGATGTGCGGAAGGAAGTGCGCGGAGACGCCTGCTTCTCGGGCAGCCGTGCTGCTGGTGTGCGCCTCGTTCATATGGCCCCATGCTACTTTGCGGCCTCTGGGCAGAGCCTCCACCGCTCGGTAACGGTGGAGAACTTGGACAGTCACCGTGGCTGTGGACGAGAAGAACCTGCATACTCCTTGATATGAGGTTTCGAACGACGCTCTTCGAGAGTGGGAGGTCCGCCACCGGCATCGTCGTACCCCTGGAGGTCTACGAGGCACTCGGAACCGCCAAGAAGCACGCCGTCGCCGTGACCATCAACGACTTCACCTACCGCAGCACCGTGACGCCCTACCGTGGCGAGATCATGCTCCCGGTGAGCGCGGCCGTACGGAAGGCGTCGGGCATCGCTCCCGGCGACGAGTTCGAGGTCGACATCGTGCTCGACGACCAGCCCCGCGAGGTGGTCGTGCCTCGAGACCTGCAGGCGGCCCTCGACGCCGCCCCCGAGGCGGCAGCGTTCTTCGAGACTCTCTCGTACAGCAACAGACGCCGCTTCACCGTTCCGCTCGAGGAGGCGAAGACGGCCGAAACCCGCCAGCGACGCCTCGAGAAGGCGATCGAGAACCTGACGATCGGAAAGCTCTAACCTCGTGCCCGACGACACCGAACCCCGGTCATCCGGAATCACCGACTGGATCGTGCGCTACCGCGCGGCCTGGGAATCGAACGAACCCGACGACATCCGCGCCCTCTTCACCCCCGATGCCGACTACCGCACCGAGCCCTACACCCCCGCCTGGCACGGCCACGACGAGATCGTCGACGGCTGGCTCGCCACCCAGGACGCGCCCTTGTCGACGACGTTCAGCTGGCAGATCCTGCGCGCTCCCGACGCCTACCTTCCCGACGATATCGCGATGGTGCAGGCCACGACCGCCTATACCGACGGCCCGACCTACAGCAACCTGTGGCTGGTCAGGCTGGCACCGGATGACCGTGCGAGCGAATTCACGGAGTGGTGGATGGAGCAGCCCGAAGCTGAACCGCAGGAGCGACCCGAATGACGACAGAAGCGACAAGCGAGCCGGTCTTCGGCCGGAAGGACCGGGGTTCGGGCAAACTCGGCGACTACGGCTATGACATGCGCCCGAAGAACGCCCGGGTGAGGCTGCAACTGGCGGGCAGCGACCCCTTCCAGCAGGCCATCGCCGATGTGCTGGCGAAGGGTGTGAGCGAACTGCAGGTGTTCATCCCCCGGCGTTCGGCCGAAGAGGAACGAACGGATGCGCCCGTTGCTGTGCGCTTCTTCGTCGATTCGCGCATGACGCCTGTCGTGGGGTTCGTTCCCCGCGGGCTCGAAGCCGTGGCTCTCGACACACTCGCCCGGTTGGAGGCCGCCGGGCGGTCGCCCCGTATCCCCGCCGCCATCGTGAAGTCCCGCGCCGGGCTTCGCGTCGACCTGCTTCTCGGCCAGACGCGCTGACCCCGGCGCGACGGCGGCGCACGGCAGCGTCAGGAGCGAACCCGCGCGCAACGATCCGCCGTCGAGCCCCGATCTGCGCGCAATAGTCGCTGCAACCTGCGGATACCGTGGCGCGAATCTGCTTAGGCTCACTGCTGAGCTGACCGGCTCGACCCCACTCTCCCCCCTCAGCGAACGGAGGTTCTCATGTCCAAGCCAGCGCTTCTCACCACCGCGGCCCGTGACGCCGTCATCGGCGAGCCGGAGGTCGTCGAAGACCTCCGTCCCCACGCCGCGAGCCTCCCCGCCGACGCCCGCCCGCACTGGGTCCTCCTCCGAACCGCGGTCACGGGCATCCAGAGCCTGCAGCTGGCCGACGGCTCTGCCGACCCCGCAGCCGATCGCGGCGAACTGCACTCGCTCGTCGAGACCGTCACGGGCGCGCTCCGGATGCTCGTGCACGAGTTTCCGCACGACGCCGGCTACCTCGCCGCCGCTGCCGACGACTTCGAGCGCTGGGCGGCAGGCGACTTCGGCGTTCCCGACTTCCTGGACTCGCTGAACGCCTTCCAGCCCCAACAGCACCGGGTCGACGGCCTGCAGCACATCGTCGTGTTCCCGATGTACACGCAGAACGGCAGCACCGAGCGCCTCTTCGAAGCCGTCGCCGTCGAGGTGGTCTGGCCCGAATTCGTGGCGACGCTGGAGGCGACGGACTACTCGAACGCCCTGTTCGTGCCGATCCGGTTCCTCGACTTCACAGCCGGGTACGACACCAACTCGGCCGTGCTGTTCCCCGAGACGATCGCGATGCGCACCGTTCCGACGTTCACCTGGGGCGCGATCTTCGCCGACCGCGAGGCCGCGCGCTTCCGGCTGGTGGTGAAGGCCGCTGCCGAAACGACCCGCCTCGAACTCCCGGCTGACGCACGGGTGCTTCTCGGCGACCAGCACCTCGCCGAAGAGACCTTCGTGATGTGGGACCTGATCCACGACCGCACGCACATGCGGGGCGACCTGCCGTTCGACCCGTTCATGATCAAGCAGCGGATGCCGTTCTTCCTCTATTCACTCGAGGAGCTGCGGTGCGATCTCACTGCGTTCCGGGAGGCCGTGCGCATCGAGCGGGAGGGGCTCTACTCGCCGCAGACGGTCGAGACGGCGAAGCGCGTTCAATATGCGATCATCTTCGACCGCATCTTCCGGTTCGCCATCACGGGCTCGCGCGTTCGCAACTACGACGGGGTCGGTGGGCAGCTGCTGTTCGCCTGGCTCCACCAGCGCCGCGTGCTGCACTGGACGGACACCCGCCTCACCATCGACTGGCCCCACGTCGCCGACGCGGTGATCGCGCTCGGCGAGTCGATCGACGACCTGTACTGGCGGTCGATCGACCGGCCGAAGACCGCGCACTGGCTCGCGGCCTATGCTCTGGTGTCGGCGACGCTCACCCCGAATCCCGCGTCGGTGTGGGCGAAGGGGCCGGATGCCCTGCCCCTCGATGGGCCGCCGCGAGGTCTGACCGACCAGGTGCTTCCCGACGAGTTCCCGCTGTCGATGTTCTACGAAGCACTCGCCAAGAAGATGGTCGGGGTGATCGACTCGACGAAGGGCCTGACGGGCGCGTCCGCGGTCGCGTGAGGCGGGGGGGCGGGGGGGCGGCCCGGGCGATGCCCAGCCGCTCACCCGCCCGGCGTCGACAGCGGCAGCGCGGGGATGTCGCGGGGCGGTGCACTCGGGCTGTAGGGCGCCCCCGGAATCACCTGCGCCACCACCAGGTAGATCACCACGGCGATCGCGGCGAGCACGATCATCGACACCGCGATGAAGACCAGCGTTCTGAGATTCTGCATGCGCCATCCACCCCCGACGCCGCCCGGCGTCTTCCAAAGAACTATGCCCGATCTTCCGCCCGACCGACCACCCGCGCTGCCGCAGTGCGCGAAACTGGAGCTGTGATGAACTTCGACCCCGCCCTCCGCCTGCACGACCCCGCCCTCCGCGGTTTCGCCTCCGACAACTACGCCGGGGTGCATCCGCTGATGCTCGAGGCGATCGCAGCGGCGAACGAGGGCCACCAGATCGCCTATGGCGAAGACCTCTACACCGCACGGCTGCAGCAGGTGATGAAAACGCACTTCGGCGAAGCGGCGGAGGCGTTCCCCGTCTTCAACGGCACCGGCGCGAACGTGCTCAGCCTGCAGTCCATGCTCCCCCGCTGGGGCGCCGTCGTCTGCACGGCGACCGCCCACATCCACACCGACGAAAACGCCGCCCCCGAGCGGATCGGCGGGCTGAAGCTCCTCACCGTCGAGACGCCCGACGGCAAACTCACCCCCGAGCTGGTCGACCGGGAGGCCTGGGGCTGGGGCGACGAGCACCGCGCCCAGCCGCTCGCGGTCTCCATCACGCAGAGCACCGAGCTCGGCACGCTCTACACGGTCGACGAGGTGCGGGCGATCGCCGAGCACGCGCACGCCCACGGCATGCGGCTGCACATGGACGGTGCCCGCCTCTCCAACGCGGCAGCGTCCCTCGGCGTGCCGCTCCGCGCCTTCACGGCGGATGCCGGGGTCGACGTCCTCTCGTACGGCGGCACCAAGAACGGCCTGCTCTACGGCGAGGCCGTCGTGGTGCTGAACCCCGAAGCATCCGAGGGCCTCAGCTACCTCCGCAAGATGGACATGCAGCTCTCAAGCAAGATGCGTTTCGTCTCGGCGCAGCTCGTCGCGCTGCTCGAGTCGGGGCTCTGGCTCGAATCGGCGTCGCACGCGAACGCCATGGCCGCCAGGCTCCGCGCCGCGGTCGAACGGATGCCCGGGGTGACGCTCACACGGCCGACCCAGGCGAACGCAGTGTTCGCCATCCTGCCGCCCGGGGTGGCCGACCGGCTCCGCGAGGTCTTCCGTTTCTACGACTGGGACAATGCGACCGGCGAGGTGCGCTGGATGTGCTCGTTCGACACCACCGAATCCGATGTGGATGCGTTCGTCGCCGCGCTCGAGGGGCTGCTCACCACACACGGCTGAGCCGAGGGCATGCGAACGCATGGAATACGGGCACGATACGGTGGGTTGAAGTACCCGAAGGACAACGGCGCCCTGACCGAGATCCGTTCGACCGATCATCCAGGAGCCACCATGACCCTCACAGACACCACCACCGCGCGCACCGCCGACACCAGTGCGCCGATCCTCGACGTTCTCGCCGGTCGCTGGAGCCCACGCTCCTTCGACGGGGCCGCCGAGGTGAGCGAGAGGGCACTCACGAGCGCACTGGAGGCGGCACGCTGGTCGGCTTCGGCTTCGAACACCCAGCCGTGGAAGTTCATCGTCGGCCGTCGCGGAGCGCCCACGTTCGATCTGATCAACGAGAACCTGATGGGATTCAACCGGGTCTGGACGCCGAACGCCAGCGTGCTGATCGTGAACGTCGCCGAGGTCGTCGACGAAGACGGCAAGCCGCGTCGCTGGGGCACCTACGACCTCGGCCAGGCCGTCGCGAACCTCACGGTGCAGGCCCACGCCGACGGGCTGCACGTGCACCAGATGGGCGGTATCGAGGTGGAGGGGCTCCGCTCCGCCTTCGGTCTCGGCGAGCGCTGGGAGCCGGTCACGGTGACCGCACTCGGGGTCGTGGCACCGGCCGAGAACCTGGCCGACGAGAAGACCCGCGCCCGCGAGGTTGCCCCGCGCGTGCGCAAGCCGCTCGACGAGATCGTCGCCACGGCGTAGCCGGCGTAGCCCCGCTGCCGCTGCCCCGGCACCGCACTACTCGCGGATCGACTCCGTCATGTGGCGGAGGGCGGCCATCGCCGCGGCGAGTTCCCGTTCGTCGATGCCTTCGACCGCCCTCTCGAGCATTGCGGCAAGCCCGGAGTGCATGGAGCGCATCGCGGTGTGCCCCGCGGGAGAGAGCGTGAGGTAGAGACTCCGACGATCATTCGGGTGGGCCTCACGGTTCAGGAGCCCGGCGGCGATGAGGCGGTCGGAGAGCCCCGTGATGGCGCCATTGGTGACACGGAGCTGGTCTGCGAGCTGCTTGGGGCGAAGACTCCCCGCTTCGGCGATCATGAAGAGTGCGCGGAACTCGATGCTGCTGAGACCGTGCTCCTCGGCCGAACGCACCCTTGGTGCCTCCATCGCCCGGATGAAGGGGATGGCCGCTCCGGTGATCCCGGTCAGCTCGTAGCTCGCACTCTCGTCGGGCATCCGTCTCTCCAAGGGTCGGTCTCACTCGCAGGTCTCTGTCCGGCGCCAAATCATACCCGATCGAGATCCGTTATGGCAGCCATACATTTGATCTACTAAGTGTTTTAGTGTCTCAATCACATGGCCGAAGCCACAGCACCCAGCTGGCGACGCGGCCCTCCGATGGAGGATTCCAGTGATTCCCGACACCCTGTCGAATGGGCAGTTCGAAACCGTCTACAACTTCCTGTCACTCGTGATCGCTTCACAGCTGTTCACGGCTGTGTTCCTGCTCATCTCGCTACCGCGCATCCTGCCCCGCTACCGGCAGGCCATCACGGTTGCGATCATCGTCTGCGGAATCGCCGCCTACCACTACTTCCGCATCTTCGATTCGTTCAAGGGCGCCTTCGTCACCGACTCGGTGGGCGGTACCGGCACCTACACCCAGGCCATGGGAGAGGGCTTCAACGAGGGCTACCGGTACGTCGACTGGCTGCTCACCGTTCCGCTTCTGCTCGTGGAACTGATCGCCGTGCTCGCGCTCACCCGCAAGATCCAGTCGAAGCTCCTCATCCGCCTGGTTCCCGCTGCAGCCCTGATGATCGCCCTCGGCTACCCCGGCGAGATCAGCGGCGACAATGGCCTCCGCGGTCTCTTCGGCATCCTGTCGACCATCCCGTTCGCCTACATCCTGTTCGTGCTCTTCACCCAGCTCAGCAAGTCGCTCGTGAACCAGCCCGCCGGGGTGCGGGGAACACTCGGACGCCTCCGCTTCCTGTTGCTGCTGAGCTGGGGCGTGTATCCGATCGCCTACCTCCTGCCCCTGCTGAACATCGCCGGCTCCGATGCGTGGGTGGCCAAGCAGGTCGGCTACTCCGTGGCGGACATCGTGGCCAAGGCGGTCTACGCGCTGATCATCTTCCATGTCGCGAAAATCAAGTCGTACGATGACGACCACGACTTCGCTGCGGTCGAGACGTCGCGTGACGAGGGCGCCGACGAGATCCGCGCACCCCGGGGAACGGCGCGCTGAGCCATGCCGCTCTCCTCGACGACAGTCCACCTGCCACGAGGGGCTGTCGTCGAGGTTCCCGCCTCCCTTCTCGAGGGAGGTCCCGGGTCTGGCAGAGCCCCCTCTTCGCTCTACGACGTGGTCATTCTGGGTGCCGGATGCGCGGGTCTGTCCGCTGCGGTGGCGATGCTCGATGCCGGGTCGACCGGCCCGATCCTGCTCATCGACTCCCGCACCGAGTACCGGGACGACCGCACCTGGTGCTTCTGGGACGTGGAGCCGACCCCCTTCAGTCACCTCGCCCGGAGCCGGATCACCACGTGGGAGGTCCGAGCCTCCCGCAACAGCGGCTCCCGCGGCAGCATCCCTCCGGGGCTCTCCGCCCGGGCATCCGCTCCCGCCACCGCCTACCTCAGCCTCGCCGCCAACGACTTCTACCAGGCCGCGCTCGACCGGCTCGCCGAATCGGGCACGGTGGGCCTGCTCCTCGGAGAGCCGGCCCTGGGCTGGCTCGAATCCCCCACGGAGGTCTTCCTCACGACGGCTTCCCGCCAGATCAGGGCGAAGCAGATCGTCGATGCCCGAGGGCTCCGGATGCCCGTGGCGGCGTCGCCCGAGGAGGCGTCGCCCGTGGAAGCGGCCGAAGCCCGACGTGGGCGCGGAACGCGCATCCACCCCTCGGAGACGTGGCTGCCCCAGGCCTTCGTCGGCCTGCACATCGTCACCGAGCGTCCGGTCTTCGATCCTGGATCGTGCCTCCTGATGGACTTCACCGTCGACCAGGGGTGCGGGCTCCGGTTCATGTACGTCGTTCCCGTAAGTACGACCGAAGCCCTGGTGGAGCACGTGTTCCTCACCGAGACCACCCTCAGCGAGGTCGGGTTCGTCGCCGGGATCGACCTGTACCTCGCCCGTGAATTCGGTCTCGAACCGCGCGACTACCGCGTACTCGCGACCGAGCGGGGGTGCATCCCGATGACCGACAGCGTCTTCAGGGACCGTCCCTCTCCCCGGGTCACGCTTCTCGGAACCCGGGGCGGGGCGACCCGCCCGAGCACGGGATACACCTTTCTGCGCATCCAGCGTTCGTGCCGCGCCCTCGCAGAGCGCCTGGTGCGGGGGACGGATGTGCGGGACCCGGCCGACCCGCCGACCCGATCCCTGCTCGATGCGATCTTCCTGCGGTTCCTCGCCGACCATCCCGGGCGTGCTCCACTGGTGTTCCACCGCATGTTCGATCGGGTCGAACCGTCTGCGCTGGTGCGGTTCCTCTCCGAGCAGAGCGACTGGCGCGACAATGCGCGCCTCATCCTCGCGCTGCCGAAAGGCCGGTTCCCGGCCGCAGCAGCCGCCGTTCTGCTGGGCCGGGTGCGCCATGCCCGGCACTGATCTCGCGATCTGGCGCCTGGCCCGGCGACGGCTGTTCCTCCCGGTCACGGTGCTGTTCATCGCGCTCTCCCTCGTCTGCCTGGCCGGGGTGCGCATCCCCGAGCCTCTCCAGTACGTGCCATTCGCCGTGGGTCTGGTGGTTCTCGGCCTGCCACACGGAGCACTCGATCACCTCGTACCCGCGCGGCTGGCCTCGCGGCCGCCCACCCTCCGCCGCATCGCGCCGGTCCTCGCCCTGTACGGCCTGCTCGGAACCGCGGTGCTGGGGCTGTGGTGGGCAGCCCCCGGGGTCGCCTTCGTGTTCTTCATCGGCCTGACCTGGTTCCACTGGGGACAGGGAGACCTGTTCGTCGAACGCCAGAGGTCCGGGCGGCCGGCCGCTACTCCACCTCGCCCGCCTCAAAGAGGACCGGAGCCACGCTGCGGCCCCCACGACCGCGACGCTCGTCCAGTCCTCCTTTACGCGGGCGGGCGCGGTGGACGGGCCGCGATCAGCCCGAGCTCCGCCGCCGACGCCACCGGGCGGGCCGGGGGTGCGGCCATGCTGGTGCTGCGGGGCGCCCTGCCCATGGTGGTGCCGCTCATCGCCTTCCCCCAGGTGTACCTCGCCGTCGCGGCGAGCGCCACGGGCGTCTTTGCGTCCGATGGGATCGGCGGCGGGGTCGGCGGCGCGGGCGGCGCGGGCGGCGCGGGCGGCGCGGGCGGGAGCGTTGGCGGCGTCGGGACCACCGGCTTGAGCGGCGGAAGTGGTGCAAGTGAGCTGACGGATGCCGCGGCCGCCCTCACCTCGACCGGGGGCCGCATCGGCCTGGCACTGGGCATCGGTGCGCTGATCGTCGCCACGATCATCCTGAACCGCTCCGCACGGCCTGTGCGACCTGCCGCGGAGACGCTCGTGCTCGTGCTGTTCTTCGCCACCGTGCCGCCGGTGCTCGCGGTGGGCCTCTACTTCTGCCTGTGGCACTCGCTCCGGCACGTGGTGCGGCTCTGCCTCCTCGACCCGGAACAGCGGAGTCCATTGCTGCAGGCACGGTACGGGGTGGTGTTGCTGCGATTCACGCGGCAGGCTGCGCCGGTGACGCTCGTCGCCCTCGTCATCCTGGTGGGTCTCTTCTTCGCGGTGCCGCACGCCGGCACAGACCTGCCGTCACTGCTGGGGCTGTACCTGGTGCTGATCTCTGCGCTCACGGCTCCGCACGTGGTGATCGTCGCGGTCATGGACCGGGTTCAGGCACGACAGCCGACCCCGGCCCGGGAGTCGCCCGGCTCCGCACCCATAGCCGCGACCGCACCCCCACCCGCAACCGCAACCGCATCGGCACCGGCCCCGGCACCGGAATGAGCGATCGCGGATGACGGCCTGTGACGAACGCGGGGCGCTGGCCCCGGCCCAGCCGGTAGCGTTTGGCACGTGTCTGCCACCATCGAGAACCTGCTCAGCGAGAACCGTCTCTACCCGCCGTCACCGGCCTTCGCCGCCGCGGCGAACGTCACGGCCGACGAGTACGACCGCGCAGCGGCCGATCCGGTCGCCTACTGGGAGCGGCAGGCCGACCGGCTCGACTGGACCGAGCGCTGGCACACCGCCCACACCTGGAAGCCGGCCCGACCGCTGACCCTGGCCGAGGCTGCCGCCCAGGAGGGCGTGACGCTGCCCGACCCGGGCGGCGCCAGCACCGCCGACCCCGCCGGCCCCGCAGCCTCCGCCTTCACCGGGCTCGACGACGACGGGCAGCCGCTCCTCAGCATCCCCGAGGCCGCCTGGTTCGTCGGCGGCCGCCTCAACGTCGCCGTCAACTGCGTCGACCGGCACGTCGATGCCGGCCGCGGCGACGTCGTCGCCATCACCTTCGAGGGCGAACCGGGCGACCGCGAGCAGATCACCTACGCCGAGCTGCAGCGCCGCGTCGCGAAGGCCGCGAACGCCCTCGAGGCGCTGGGGATCGTCGCCGGCGACCGGGTCGTCGTGTATCTGCCGGTTATCCCCGAGACCATCGTCATCACGCTCGCGATCGCCCGGATCGGCGCGATCCACTCCCTCGTCTTCGGCGGCTTCTCGGCCGAGGCGCTGAAGTTCCGCGTCGAGGACACGGGTGCGAAACTGCTGGTGACGAGCGACGGCCAGTTCCGCCGCGGCAAGGCGGTCGCGGTCAAGGCGAACTCCGACGAAGCCGTGGGCGGCCCCGTCGGCCCGGGCAGCAGCGGCGCGCCCGGTGGAGTGAACACGATCGAGCACGTGCTGGTCGTGCGCCGAACCGGCGACCTCACGCCGGACATCCCGTGGACACCGGGGCGTGACGTGTGGTTCCACGACGCGATCGCAGAGGCCGCCGACACTCACACGGCCCAGAGCTTCGACTCCGAACATCCACTGTTCATCATCTACACCAGCGGAACCACCGGCAAGCCGAAAGGCGTCGTGCACACCAGCGGCGGCTACCTCACGCAGGCCAGCTGGAGCCACGCCGCCATCTTCGACGCGAAGCCGACCGACGTCTACTGGTGCACCGCCGATCTCGCCTGGGTCACCGCGCACACCTACGTGCTCTACGGTCCGTTCTCGAACGGCGCCACCAGCGTGATCTACGAGGGCACGCCCAACACCCCGCACACCGGGCGCCACTTCGAGATCATCGAGCGCTACGGCGTCACCACCTACTACACCGCTCCGACGCTCATCCGCACGTTCATGACCTGGTTCCCGGATGGCCTCCCTGCCTCCTTCGACCTGTCGACGCTCCGCCTGCTCGGCACGGTCGGCGAGGCGATCAACCCCGAGGCGTGGGTGTGGTTCCACGAGAACGTCGGCGGCGGCCGGGCCCCGATCGTCGACACCTGGTGGCAGTCGGAGACCGGATCCGCCATCATCGCCCCCCCTGCCCGGCGTCACGGTGCTGAAGCCCGGGTCGGCGACGTTCTCGCTGCCGGGGCTCCGCGCGCTCATCGTCGACGAGGAGGGCGTGCAGGTACCCGACGGTTCGGGTGGGTACCTCGTGATCGACGGCACCTGGCCCTCGATGGCGCGCGGCGTCTGGGGGAACCCCGGCCGCTTCCGGGATTCGTACTGGAAGAAGTACGCCGCCCAGGGCTACTTCTTCGCGGGCGACGGAGCAAAATACGATGCAGACGGGTACATCTGGCTGCTCGGACGCGTCGACGACGTCATCAACGTCTCCGGCCACCGCCTCTCGACCATCGAGATCGAGTCGGCCCTGGTGTCGCATCCGGCCGTCGGCGAGGCGGGCGTCGTGGGAGTGACCGACCCGGTGACGGGTGAGGCCATCGCGGCTTTCGTCATCCCGTCGCGCGACGTGTCGGTTCAGGATGCCGCGGACCCTGCGTTCTGGGCGGGCGTCGAACGCGAACTGGGGTCGCTGCTGCGGGCTCACGTCTCGCACGAGATCGGCCCCATCGCGAAACCGAGGGACCTCGTGGTGGTGCCGGACCTGCCGAAGACCCGCTCGGGCAAGATCATGCGCCGCCTGCTCGGCGACCTCGTCGACGGCCGCCCGCTCGGTGACACCACGTCACTCCAGGACGAGGCCGTGCCCGCCCGCATCGCGGCCATCCTGCTGGCCGGCCGCGGCTGACGCGGCGCCGCACCTCCCGCCCCTCCCGCGCACGCCAGCTCAATCGAGTGGGCAGAAGCGGCCCTTGCTCCGCGGTTTAGGGGCCGAAACTGCCCACTCGATTGACGTGGCGGGCGGAACGGGGCGGACGCGGAGCGCGCGGGCGGGGCGGGCGCGGCGAGCGGCGGGGCGGCACGGGCGAACGGCCCGACGCGGGGCGGGCGGGGCGGGCGGGGCGGGCGGGGCGGGGCGGGCGGGCGGGGTCAGTCCTCGGGGACCAGCACCACGGGGCCGACCGTCAGGCCGGTGCCGTCGGGCGCGAGCCCCACGTAGGCCGTGTCGCCGTCGCGGATCGCCCCGGAGAGCAGCGCCATCGAGAGCCGGTCGTCGATCTCGCGCTGCATCAAGCGCCGGAGCGGCCGGGCTCCGAATGCGGGATCGTAGCCCGCCTCCGCGAGCCAGGACCGGGCATCCGGAGTCACCGCCAACGCCAGTCCGCGTTCCGACACCCGCCGGGCGAGCCGGTCGACGTAGAGCGACACGATCTGCGCGAGGTCGTCATGCGTCAGCGATGTGAACACCACGATGTCATCGAGCCGGTTCACGAACTCGGGCTTGAACGTCTGCCGCACCACCTGCATCACGGCCCGCTCGCGGGCATCGTCAGACAGCGCCGGGTCGACCAGGAACTGCGACCCGAGGTTCGACGTCAGAATCAGGATCGTGTTGCGGAAGTCGACCGTGCGTCCCTGCCCGTCGGTCAGTCGTCCGTCGTCGAGCACCTGCAACAGCACGTCGAACACCTCCGGGTGGGCCTTCTCGACCTCGTCCATCAGTACCACCGAGTAGGGTCGACGCCGCACCGCCTCGGTGAGCTGTCCGCCCTGCTCGTACCCGATGTAGCCGGGAGGGGCGCCGAGCAGCCGCGCGACCGAGTGCTTCTCGCCGTACTCGCTCATGTCGATGCGGATCATCGCCCGCTCGTCGTCGAAGAGGAACTCGGCGAGCGCCTTCGCGAGCTCCGTCTTGCCGACACCGGTCGGCCCGAGGAAGAGGAACGACCCGGTCGGCCGGTTCGGGTCGGAGATCCCCGCACGTGTGCGGCGCACCGCATCGGCGACCGCGCGAACGGCAGGCCGCTGCCCGATCAGCCGTTTGCCCAGCTCGTTCTCGAGGTTCAGGAGCTTCTGGGTCTCGCCCTGGGTGAGACGGTCGACGGGGATGCCCGTCCAGGCGGCGATCACGGCGGCGATCTCGGCCTCGGTGACCTGGTCGCTCACCATCCGCTCGCCATCGGGGAACTTCTCGGCGCTCTCCGCCTCGCGGAGCTGGCGTTCGAGAACGGGGATCTCCCCGTAGAGGAGTCTGGATGCCCGCTCGAGGTTGCCCTCACGCTGGGCCTTCTCGGCCGACATCCGGGCGGCGTCGAGCTGCGTCTTGAGCTCGCCGACACGGTTCAGCACGGCGCGCTCGCGATCCCAGCGTTCCTGCAGCACCGCCAGCTCGGCCGAACGCCCGGCGAGGTCGGCACGGAGCTTCTCGAGGCGCTGCTTCGACGCGTCGTCCTTCTCCTTCTTCAGCGCCAGCTCCTCGAGCTTCAGCCGGTCGACGCTCCGACGCAGTTCGTCGATCGCCACGGGCGCCGAGTCGATCTCCATGCGGAGGCGCGAAGCGGCTTCGTCGATCAGGTCGATCGCCTTGTCGGGCAGCTGGCGCCCGGAGATGTACCGGTTCGAGAGGGAGGCCGCGGCCACGAGGGCAGCGTCGGCGATCGCGACCTTGTGGTGCGCCTCGTAACGCTCCTTCAACCCGCGCAGGATGGCGATGGTGTCCTCGACGCTCGGCTCCCCCACGAACACCTGCTGGAACCGGCGCTCGAGCGCCGCATCCTTCTCGATGAACTCGCGGTACTCGTTCAGTGTGGTCGCGCCGATGAGCCGCAGCTCACCCCGGGCGAGCATGGGCTTCAACATGTTGGATGCCGCCACCGACCCCTCTCCGCCGCCGGCACCCATCAGCGTGTGGAGCTCGTCGACGAAGGTGATGATCTGGCCGTCGGCGTCGTTGATCTCCTTGAGCACGGCCTTCAGCCGCTCTTCGAACTCGCCCCGGTACTTGGCTCCCGCGACCAGCGCGGCGAGATCGAGCGAGACCAGCTGTTTGCCCTTCAGCGAGTCGGCGACGTCACCGGCGACGATGCGCTGCGCGAGGCCCTCGACCACCGCGGTCTTGCCGACGCCGGGCTCACCGATGAGCACGGGATTGTTCTTGGTGCGACGGGTCAGGACCTGGCTGACGCGTCGGATCTCGGCGTCACGCCCGATGACCGGATCGAGTTTTCCGCTGGCGGCGATCTTCGTGAGGTTGACGCCGTACTTCTCGAGAGCGCTCTGCTCGTCGACATTCTGCTGACCGCTCTGCGGCTGCATCCCGGGGAGACCTTTCGTTCGTACTTCTCAGCGACCCATAAACTTGAGTCGACCTAGCTCAACTTTACCCGAGAACATGCTCCAGCGCCACCGGTTCACCTCCGGTCATCCCCTTCACAGCCGGATCGACCTAGAGTATTGACAGTGAAGAGTATTTTGAGGCGTGAGCTGGGTTCCCCCCTGCTCCTCGGGCTGGTGGGAACCCTCTTCATCGCGCTCGGATCCCTGGCCGTCGGCTGGCTCGGGCCGGGGTCGAACGTGCGGGGCTGGCCGATCATCCAGAGCCTGCGGGGCAACGACCTGCTCGTGCACATCTCGACGTTCGTCGTCATCGGCGCGGGTCTCCTGCTCGTCATCGCGTGGCTGAAGCTCGGCTCGGCCATGCGCCGGAATCCCGCGGATGCCCTCAAGCGCGTCGTCGTCACCAGCGTCGTCTGGGCGCTGCCGCTCGCCGTGGCCGTTCCCCTGTATTCCCGCGACCTGTTCGCCTACGTGGGCCAGGGGCGGCTCATGGCCGGCGGATTCAACCCCTACGTCGACGGCATCTCGGCCATCCAGGGCTGGTTCAACATCGGCGTCGACCCCATGTGGGCGAACGCGAAGACGCCCTACGGCCCGGTCTACCTCGCGATCGAGGAGGCGACGGTGACGATCTCGGGCGACTCGCCGATCGTCGCGGTCGCTCTCTTCCGGCTCATCGCCATCGTGAGCGCCCTCGCCATCGCGTTCTACGCCTACCGGCTCGCACGGATGCGCCAGATCGACCCGGGCAAGGTGCTCTGGTTGGTGCTCGCGAGCCCCGTGGTCATGTTCAACTTCGTGGTGGCCGGCCACAACGACGCGCTGATGCTCGCGCTGCTGATCGCGGGCATGTACTACGCGCTCCGGCGGCATCCGATCATCGCGATCCTGCTGGTCACCGCCTCGGTCGGGGTGAAGCCGATCGCCGTGCTCGCCCTGCCGATCATCGGCATCATCTGGGCCGGCCAGAACCGCACCCTCCGCAGCACCGTCAAGTACTGGGTGATGACCGTCGTGATCTCGGGCGCCGTACTCGGCGCGCTCGGCTTCGCCCTCGGCATCGGCTTCGGCTGGGTGCTGACGCTGGCGACCCCCGGATCCGTGTCGCACTGGTACGCACCCGTCAACATCCTCGCGATCGCCGTCGGCGGCGCATTCGGCGCGTTCGGCCTCGACGGCGAGATGCCCGCCAACATCGTGAAGTTCGTGGCCATCGGGGCGATGGTCGTCGTCGTGGCCTGGGTGATGCTGACCAAGCGCACCTTCGACCCACTGATGCGCCTCGCGCTCGCGTTCACGGCCACGGTCATCCTGTCGCCCGTCATCCACCCCTGGTATGCGGCCTGGTGCATCATCCTGTTCGCGATCGTGGGCATCCGAGAGGGTCTGGCGACCCATCTGGCCGTCTCTGCATCGATCTTCTTCGCGTGTGTGAGCATCGCCGAAGGCATGGACATCTCGGATGCCGTGCAGGGCGACATCCTGGGCTATGTGATCCGCACGGTGTTCATCACGGGCGGTGGCATCGCGCTGATCATCGCGTACTGCATCCACGAGGAGCTGTCGGTGAAGCTGATCGTGCAACGCCTCCGGTCGTACCGGGAGCGGCGCGCCATCCAGAAACTGAACCGCGCCGCGGCGGGCGGATCGGTGAAACCCCGCACCTCGGTCTGAGGCCGAAGCCGCAGCCGCAGCCGCAGCCGCAGCCGCAGGAGGCTACAGCCCCAGCTTCGCGACCCAGTGGGCCAGGAATGCCGCCCCCGCCTCGTCGTGGATCAGCTCGCCCTCCACGATGACCCGGTACGGCTTCTCGAGGATGCCGTCGGCCGGCCGCACATCCACGTGCGCCACCTCGTAGCCGGCGGCGTACAGGTAGTCGGCCATCTTGTAGTCGCTCCGCGAGTCGCCCACCGAGCGCCAGACGCGCGGCAGGTCGCCCTGCTCCTTGAAGAACCTGACCGCCCGCTCGGCACCGCGGTCCTTGTCGAGCGTGACGGATTCCACATCGGTCGAGATGATCGTGGGATCGAGGCGGAACGGGATGTCACCCGCCGCGTTCGGCGTCTCACGCTCGCCATAGCGCGCACCGAGCCCCCGCTCGACGAGCGCGGCGTAGGCGACATCGTTGTACTGCAGCTGCAGCGGGCGGTACTCGTCAGCTGTCAGCTCCGTCCTCTGCTCCACCGACACCATCGCGAGCTTGCCCTCATCGAAGAACATCGATTCGCTGAACCGCTCCTCGACGAGCGATCGGATGTGCGACCGGAACTCCTCCGGCAGCGCCACCGTCGCATCGACCTCGACCGGCAGCGGGCCCCCGGCTCCCATCGCGAACCACACCGCACCCTTCTCGCACACCACGAACATCCGCCCCCCGCCGGCGAGTGCGTCGTCGAGCCCGGCGGCACGAAGCGGTGCCACGACCTCCTCGAGCACGAAGTCGGCGGAGCGCCCGGTGATGAACGCGATCGGGATCCCCGCGGCCGTCAGTTTCACCAGGTCGGCGAGGATGCTCGGGATGGTCACCGACCGGGTGACCGGCGAGGCGATCGGTCCGTCGATGTCGAGCAGCAGACCGAGCGGAGGGGTGTTCGTCATCCCCCCATTGTCGCAAGGTTCGACAGCCCGCCGATCCACTGACCCCCGGTGGTCAGGGGCGCCAGACCATGATCTCGGTGCGGCGCTGGCTCCGCGTGCCGTTCTTCAGTGACACGATCTCGCCCTCGGTTCCGGCGGCGAACACACGTCGGCCGGGGCGGTTCAGCAGCTCGTCTGCGAGCGCCGATTCGAGCTCGCGCACGCGGCGGGCGAGTTCCTGGTTGATGTTCTCGAGCTCCAGGATGCGCCGGATGCCCTCGAGGGTGATGCCCTCGGAGCCGAGCCGCGCGATCTCGCGCAACTGCATCACGTCGCGGAGCGAGTAACGGCGGGACTTGCCCGCGGTGCGGCTCGGGCTGACAAGGCCCAGCCGGTCGTACTGCCGGAGGGTCTGCGGGTGCATCTCGGCGAGCTCGGCGGCCACGGCGATCGCGAAGAGCGGCGCGTTCTCGTCAACGGGTTGCTGCACCGGGTCTCCCTTCGTCGTGGTCGGTGTGGTGCGGGTTCCGGATGACCGTCGGCACGGTCATCCGGAACCCGCCTGTCACTCCTGTGCCTTTGCGAGCAGTTCTGCCCGCGGATTCTCGTTCGGTTCGAGCGAATGGAAGGCGACGAGGGCTTCGCGCGCCTCATCGGACAGGTGCGACGGAACCGCAACCTGCACGACGGCGAGCAGGTCGCCCGTGCCCTTCGGCGTCTCGACTCCGCGTCCCTTGACGCGAAGCACACGCCCGCTCGGGGTGCCCGGCCCGACCCGCAGCTTCACGGGATCGCCGCCGAGGGTCGGCACTTCGATGGTCGCACCGAGCGTTGCCTCGACGAACGTGACCGGCACGTTCACCCGGAGGTTCAGCCCGTCGCGGTCGAAGACGGGATGCTTCCGCACAGACACGGTGAGCACGATGTCGCCGGGTTCGCCGCCGTCCTGGCTCTTCTCGCCCTTGCCCCGCAGCTTGATCTTCTGGCCGTCGGAGACACCCGCCGGGATCTTCACCGTGATGGTGGTTCCCTCGGCGGTCTGCAGCTTGATCGTGTCGCCCTTCGTCGCCGTGACGAAGTCGACCGTTGTGCGGGCCGTGACGTCGCGGCCGCGCGTCGGTCCGCCGTAGCCGCGGAAACCACCGCTCGGCTGGCCGAAGCCGCGATTGCCGCCGAACATGCCGCCCAGGAGGTCGTCGTAGCCGGCCTGCTGGAAGCTGTAGTTCGAGCCGGCACTGCCGCCCGCACTGCCACCCCGGCCGCCACCGCCGAACATCCCACCGAAGACGTCTTCGAAGCCGCCCGACTGGCCCTGGCCACCCGCCGTGAAGCGGGCACCTGAACCCATCGCACGGATCTGGTCGTACTCCTTGCGCTGCTCGGCATCGGCGAGAACCGAGTGGGCTTCGCTGATCTCCTTGAACTTCGCCTCGGCTGCAGTGTCACCGGGATTCGAGTCCGGATGGTACTGCCGGGCGAGCTTGCGGTACTGCTTCTTCAGGTCGGCCGCAGAGACGTCCTTGGAGACACCGAGGACCTTGTAGAAGTCCTTGTCGAACCAGTCCTGGCTAGCCATTCGGCACCGCTACGACGACCTTGGCCGCCCGGAGCAGTGTCGAGCCGAGGTAGTACCCCGTCTCGACGACGTCGGCGATGGTCGCCACCTCGACGCCCGGAGTCGGCTGCTGGAAGATCGCCTCGTGCTCCTTCGGGTCGAAGACCTCGCCCGTCGTCCCGAAGGGCTTCAGGCCGAGGCGCTCCACACCCGTGCGGAGTTTGGCGGCGATCGAGGCGAAGGGCCCCTCGGCGAGGTCGCCGTGCTTCTCGGCACGGTCGAGATCGTCGAGCACAGGCAGCAGGATCTTCACGACGTCACCCACCGTGCGCTCCCGTTCCACCTCCCGGTTCGCTTCGGTGCGCTTGCGGTAGTTGGCGTACTCGGCGGTGACGCGCTGCAGGTCGGCGAGCCGCTCCGCAGCGAGATCGTCGGCCTGGCCGGCGCTCACGGCGTCGAGAAAGCTCAGGTCGTCGTCGTTCAACGCACCCTCGCTCGGAGTCTCTACATCGGGACCTTCGGCCTCGACGAACGCTCCGTCCTCGACCGGCTCGCCCGTCGCCGGGTCCGAGGAGAATGCCTCGGGCCCGGCGGGGGGGAACTGGCCAGACTCGTCATCGTTCGGGCTCTTGCCCTCGCGGTTCGACTTGTCAGCGGCCATGGTTACTTCTGCTCTTTCGACTCTTCGTCGTCGACAACCTCGGCGTCGACGATGTCCTCGTCGGACGACGGCTCCGAAGCAGGCTCCTCGCCCGATCCCGCAGCGGCGGAGGCAGCGGCCTCGTCGGCCTGCGAATTCGCGTAGATGGCCTGGCCGAGCTTCGACTGGCTCTCGTTGAGCTTGTCGAACGCCGACTTCACCGCGTCGTCGTCGTCACCGGCGAGAGCGGTCTTCAGTGCATCCACATCGGCCTGCACCTCGGTCTTCACGTCTTCGGGCAGCTTGTCCTCGTTGTCCTTGATCAGCTTGTCGATCGAGTACGCGAGCTGCTCGCTGGTGTTGCGGGTCTCCGCAGCCTCACGACGCTTCTTGTCCTCGGCAGCGTGCTCCTCGCCCTCACGGACCATGCGGGCGATGTCGTCCTTCGACAGGCTCGAGCCGCCGGTGATCGTCATCGACTGCTCCTTGCCGGTGCCCTTGTCCTTCGCGGACACGTGCACGATGCCGTTGGCGTCGATGTCGAAGGTGACCTCGACCTGCGGGATGCCGCGCGGGGCCGGTGCGATGCCGGTCAGCTCGAACGTTCCGAGGTTCTTGTTGTCGCGGGTGAACTCGCGCTCGCCCTGGAAGACCTGGATCGCGACAGACGGCTGGTTGTCGTCGGCCGTGGTGAAGGTCTCGCTACGCTTGGTCGGGATGGCGGTGTTCCGCTCGATGAGCTTGGTCATCATGCCGCCCTTGGTCTCGATACCGAGGGAGAGAGGCGTGACGTCGATGAGCAGGACGTCTTTGCGCTCGCCCTTCAGCACACCGGCCTGGAGTGCCGCACCGACGGCCACGACCTCATCCGGGTTCACGCCCTTGTTGGGCTCACGGCCCCCGGTCATCTTCTTGACGAGGGAGACGACGGCGGGCATGCGGGTCGATCCACCGACGAGCACCACGTGCGCGATGTCGGCGACCGAGACACCGGCCTCCTTGATGACATCGTGGAACGGCTTCTCGGTGCGGGCCAGCAGGTCAGCGGTGAGCTCTTCGAACTTCGCCCGGCTGAGGGTCTCATCGAGGTTGGCCGGGCCGTTCTCGGTGAGGGAGAGGTACGGGAGCTGGATGGTCGTGGAGAGCGAACCGGAGAGTTCCTTCTTGGCCTGCTCAGCGGCCTCCTTCAGGCGCTGCTTGGCGATCTTGTCGCCGGAGACGTCGACACCGGTCGAGTCCTTGAAGCGCTTGACCAGGTAGTCGACGACGCGCTGGTCCCAGTCGTCGCCGCCCAGGCGGTTGTCGCCGGCGGTCGAACGCACCTGGATGGTGCTGAAGTCGTCGTCCTTGCCCACTTCGAGCAGGCTCACGTCGAACGTTCCGCCACCGAGGTCGAAGACGAGGATGAGCTCGTCCTCCTTGCCCTTGTCGAGGCCGTATGCCAGCGCAGCGGCGGTCGGCTCGTTGATGATGCGCAGCACGTTGAGGCCCGCGATCTCACCGGCCTCCTTGGTGGCCTGGCGCTCGGCGTCGTTGAAGTACGCGGGAACGGTGATGACAGCATCGGTGACCTTGTCGCCGAGGTACGACTCAGCGTCACGCTTCAGCTTCGCGAGGATGCGGGCCGAGATCTCCTGCGGGGTGTACTTCTTGTCGTCGACGGCCACGGTCCAGTCGGTGCCGATGTGGCGCTTCACACTGGAGATGGTGCGGTCGACGTTGGTGACGGCCTGGCGCTTCGCGGTCTCGCCGACGAGCACTTCACCGTCTTTCGTGTAGGCCACGATCGAGGGCGTGGTGCGAAAGCCTTCAGCGTTCGCGATGACGGTGGGTTCTCCACCCTCGAGTACGGACACAACAGAGTTGGTGGTTCCGAGGTCGATTCCTACTGCACGAGCCATGTGCGTGTTCTCCTTCGTGGCCTGGCGGCCGTTTCGCAAGTCCTGTGGGCCAACCCATCAGAGTTGAGTCCCGTAGCATCAAGTTTACCGACCCCGGATGCCGTGTCAAGCTCGGAGCTGAAAACTTGAGTCGGACTGGCTCAACTCTCAGGAGTTTCACTGCTGTTTACGCGAGGAATGTACTGTTCAGTCATGACAGCACCCTCCCCGACTCCGGCACGGGCATCCGGAGCTGCCGACGACCGCGTCGTGCCCCGTCGGCGCATCGCCGCCTGGGCACTCTGGGACTGGGGCGGCGCCTCCTTCAACGCCGTCGTGACGACGTTCGTGTTCACGGTCTACCTCACCGGCAATGCGGTCAACCACCCGTTCGGCGACGAGGCCTTCGTGTCGGCCCAGCTGGGCTGGACGCTCGGCGTGGCCGGCCTGATCGTCGCCCTGCTCGCCCCCGTGACCGGGCAACGCACCGACACGTCCGGGAGGCGGAAGCTGTGGCTCGGCGTGAACACCTACATCGTGGTGGCGATCATCGCGGGGCTGTTCTTCGTGCAGGCAGCTCCCGAGTACCTCTGGCTCGGGTTGCTGCTTCTGGCGGCAGGGTCGGTGTTCTTCCAGTTCGCCGAGGTGAACTACAACGCGATGCTCTCGAGCGTCTCGACGAAGCGCACCATCGGCAAGGTGAGCGGGTTCGGCTGGTCGATGGGCTACTTCGGCGGCATCGTGCTGCTGCTCATCGTGTACTTCGGCTTCATCCACCCCGATGTGGGCCTGTTCGGCGTGACGAGCGAGAACGGCCTCTCCGTGCGGGTCTCGATGCTGATCGCCGCGATCTGGTTCGGCATCTTCGCGCTGCCGGTGCTGCTCTCGGTGCCCGAACTCGAACCACACGGATCGGCAGCCCGGCCGAAGGTGAGCTTCTTCGGCTCCTACGCGCGCCTCGGGCGGGACCTCGCCGGGCTCTGGCGCACGAACCGCCACACCGTCTACTTCCTGATCGCCTCCGCCGTCTTCCGCGATGGGCTGACCGGCGTGTTCACGTTCGGCGGCGTACTGGCCGCCGGCACCTTCGGGTTCTCGGCGAGCGAGGTCATCGTCTTCGCCATCGCGGCGAATGTCACGGCGGGAGTCTCGACCGTGGTCGTCGGTCGACTGGATGACCGGGTCGGGCCGAAGCCCGTCATCGTCGTGGCTCTGGTCGGCCTGGTGATCTGCGGCTCAGCGGTCTTCCTCCTCCACGACGCCGGGAAGTCGGCGTTCTGGGTCTTCGGCCTTCTGCTCTGCCTGTTCGTCGGCCCGGCACAGTCGGCGAGCCGGTCGTTCCTCGGCCGCGTCATCCCGGCCGGCCGCGAGGGCGAGATCTTCGGCCTCTACGCCACGACCGGCAAGGCGGCGACCTTCCTCGCGCCGGCCGCGTTCGCCCTCTTCGTCACCCTCGGCGGCGCCCAGTACTGGGGCGTGCTCGGAATCGTGCTGGTGCTGCTGGTCGGGCTCATCGTGCTGCTGCCGGTCTCGGCGAAGCAGAAGCAGCTGAGCGGCTGAGGACGTCAGACCGCCACGTAGCCGCCGTCGATCGGCAGCGTGTGTCCGGTGATCCAGGCCGCATCGGAGGAGGCGAGGAAGAGCACCGCGTTCGCCACGTCGTCGGCGGTCGGCATGCCCGGGATCGGGTTGAAGTTCGCCATCCGCTCGGCCATCTCCCTCGGGTCGGGCGCGGTGTCGATGAAGTTCTGCACGAGCGGTGTCAGTACGACGGTCGGTGCGACCGCATTGACGCGGATGTTCGACTTCGCGTACTCGACGGCGGCCGATCGCGTGAGCCCGACGATGCCGGCCTTGGCGAACGTGTAGGGCGAGATGTTGTCCTGAGCGGTGAGACCGGCGGTGGACGAGGTGTTGACGATGCTGCCGCCACCGTTCGCCAGCAGGGCGGCGATGCCGTACTTCAGCACGTAGAAGACTCCGTCGCCGTTGATGTTCCGCACCTTCTCCCAGTTCGCGAGGTCCATCTCGTGGAGCTTCTGCTGCTTGCCGTCGATGCCGGCGTTGTTGAAGATGACGTCGACGTGGCCGTAGTGCTCGATCGCCGCTGCGAAGCCGGCCTCGACGCTCGCGGGGTGTGAGACGTCGACCTGCACTGCGAAGCCGTCGGGCAGCGTTGCCGCGAACGCTGTCGCGCCGTCGATGTTGAGGTCGGCGATGACCACCCTGGCGCCTTCGCCTGCGAACCTGGCGGCTGCTGCCGCTCCGAGCCCTGAGGCTCCTCCCGTGACGAAAACGACCTTGCCGTCGAACCGCTGGGCTGACATGTGTTCCTTCTTCCATTCCTGAGAAGCCGCAGGCATTTACCTGTAGTTACAGCTACCACCCTACGCCTGTTCAGAAGACGCGGATGCGGAACCGATCAGCGGCGCGAACCAGATTCTCGTCCGAGACGAGGAGGGGGTCGGGGCCGAGAGCGAGGAGGCCTGCGGACCAGTCGTCCGCCTCGGACGGCAACCAGATCGCCTGGCAGGTGCCACCGCCGTGCTTACTCCCATAGGCGATGCCGCGCGCTCTGTCTCCGCCATCCAGGGTGAGGCCCCGGATCGTCGCAGCGATCCCGGTCGTGACAAGCCTGTTCTCGCCACGGAGAACAGCAGTGGTGAGCGAGGTGATGCCATTCTCGATCAGGACGTCGCTCGCGAGAACCTCCAGCGCAGAGAGCGAGTCAGGATGCTCCACGTCGGCCCACCACCCATCCCCCTCGGCAGACACCGGGAACAGGCCTCGTTCGTGCCGCCAGATCGACGGAATCGCACCGACACCCATGAAGGACTGCTCCTGCCACTCCGTCGCGACTTCTTCGAGAAACTGTTCTCGCGTCAGTCCAAGCGCGACGGCATCGGCCTCGAGGGGGTCGCGCCCACCGATTGCTCGCTTGAACGAGGAGAGCACCTCGGCGTAGGCGGAGGTGGGGTCTGCGGCGACGTACAGCGTGGCGCCAGGAGTGTCATACCGTCCCCATCCGGCCCGACTCGCGCCTTCGACGCGCACAACAGCAGACAGCGCCTCGTATCGTCGCCGCGAAACGCGGTACCACCGATCAGCCGGATTGTTGCGCACGAGTCGGAGGCCCGTCGCAGCGCAGCGTCGTGCCGCCGCTCCTTCGGTCATACATCAGCCGCGCTGGAGAGAAAACCATCCAGAGCCACCGAGACCTCACGCAGACGATCCTCGCGAATCGCGGTGAGGGGGGTCACTTCTCCGAGCAGCGGATTACCGCCGATGAACCACTGACGTGCAACGTGCGCACCCTCTTCGCCCTCGATGCGCTTCCAGGTTCGGTGCCCGAACTGCAGGCGGCGAAGGAAGTCGGTCGATGGCGTGGGCCCGTCTGGCCTCGCCCACTTGCTCGGCAGTTTTCTGTCCTTCGAGCCCGTCATTGCCGCCACGAGAGTCGGCCCGAGCGCACCAACCATCTCCGCGGCGATCTGGTGACTGTCCATTCGCGCGGTGCTTGCGTGCTGGCCTGTCGACGTGAGGCGTGTCATGACACTCACATTACCCCTGATTTCCACGTGGCAAGCCCCTTCTTGCGTCTCTGATACCCCCTGTCCGCAAACAACGCTATGCGGGTCGCCCCCTGGCACCGAGACCCGGGAGTACTACTGAACTTATCTCATTACCTGCATCCTCGGAAACAGGGGATAGGGCTATCCTCGGAGACACCATGACCGACCCGTCGCCCACCCCCGATGCCGCGCACTTCGCCGCCTGGGCGGACTTCGTTCTGGCCTACACGAGGATCATGCGGACGGTCGAACGGGCGCTCAAAGCCGAACAGTCGATCAGCTGGGCGCAGTACGACCTGCTCTACAACCTCGGCACAGCGCCCGGGCACACCCTGAGCGTGACCGCCGTCTCCCGCACACTGCTCTACAGCAGTGGGTCGGCGAGCAACCTCGTGTCGAGCATGGTCAAGGCCGGCCTGGTCGAGCGCCAGCCGTCGCCGGATGACCGGCGGAGCAACCTCATCCGGCCGACACCGCACGGGGAGAGCACGTTCACCGCATCGACCCGGCTCGTTCTCGAGGTGGTGCAGCGGGAGTTCGCCGGGCACCTCGCGGATTCCGAGCTCGGGCCGGTGGCAGCGTTCCTCGCGCGGCTGCGGGCGCAGGATGCGCAGCTGAGGCACCCGCCGTACGATCTGCCGGTCGACCTGGGCTGATCCCGCTGCCCCCGCTCGGGCACACGCGAGCCCCGTTCAGGCCGTGAGCAGCACGTACCAGATCAGCAGCATCGTCACGAGGAACCCCGTGGCGAAGTTCAGGTAGAGGAACCTCTTCCAGCCGGCATTGGCTCTCTCCGCATCCGCGTCGGTGATCGACCAGAACGGCAGCACGCTGAACGCATAGGGCAACGCCAGAAGGGCCGCGAGGGGGCCGGGCCAGCCGGCGAAGAGCATCAGCACGCCGCCCAGCAGGTAGGCGAAGAAGGCGAATCTCACGGTCTGGCGCCCGCCGATGACGGTGGCGATGGAGGCGATGCCGCCTTCGCGGTCGGCCACGATGTCCTGCACGGCGCCGAACGCGTGGCTGGCGATGCCCCAGAGGAAGAAGGCTGCGAGGATCGCCCAGAGTCCAGGGCTGAAGACCGCGCCCGCCAGCACGAGGCCGTACACGGCCGGGCTCACGAAGTGGGTGCTCGAGGTGAGCGAGTCGAGGAACGGGCGCTCCTTGAACCGGAGCTTCGGCGCGCTGTAGGCGATCACGGCGAACACGCTGATGGCGAGCACCAGCCATGACAGCGGGGAGCCGACTATGACGAGATATGCCAGGAACGGAATATTCGTCGCTGCGGCACTGACGAGCGTGATGCGATGCATCGAACGGCTGAGCACGGCACCCTCGACGCCGCCCTTCCGGGGGTTCCTCATGTCGGACTCGTAGTCGAACACATCGTTGATGCCGTACATCGCGAGGTTGTACGGCACCAGGAAGTAGAGGGTGCCGAGCACGAACGTGAGGTCGACCTCGCGGGTCGTGAGCAGGTAGCCGGCCGCGAACGGGAAGGCGGTGTTCACCCACGACAACGGCCTCGACGAAAGGATGACCTGGCCGAGCCTGCTCATCGGGTCTCCTGCTCGGCAGCGGGGGCCGGCAGGGCGGCGCGGGCTGGCAGGAGGTACCAGAGGGCGGGGAGGAGGAGCACAGCGCCGACGACGTAGGCGAAGTCCTCGAGTGGAGCGATGCCGAGGAACGCACCCGAGATGAGGTCGCGGTTGTAGCCGACCAGACCGATTGCGATCATCACGTTGTCGAACACGGCGCTGACCACGAACAGCACCAGCACGGTGACGGCGAGAGGAAGCAGCCGGGGGCGTCGCCGCACGAGCAGCGCGACGACGGAGACCGCGAGAGCGATCGCCAGGAAGACGGCGTTGAGGGTCCAATAGGTCATGAGCGGCGCCCTGGTCGCGCGCCTGCCGCCGCGCGGGTGTGGGCGAGCATCCGGCCGACCGCCTCGAAGAGGTTCATCGTGAGGTAGCAGAGCAACGTCAGGAAGAAGACCTCCTCGAGCGGCAGTTCCTTCGCCACCAGGATGCCCGTCATGAACGACGTCTCGCCGCGGAAGAAGATACCCGCCGTGATGCCCGACACATCCCAGGCCAGGAAGAACAGCACGCCCACGACGAGCACGATCGCGGCGCGCCGGGCGTCCTGCCAGAAGAACAGCCGGAAGCGGCGGTCGAGCATCACCATCCCGGTGAGCGCAATGAGCAGCGCCAGCAGGTACAGGATGCCCATCAGCACCTCCCCCGCCGGGCTCCGGCGCGGGCCGGGCTCACAGCGGCTCCGGCAGTGCCGTCGTCGAGATGTCGCCCCGCAACCGCTTGATCACGAGTTCGGCACTGATCAGGCACATCGGAAGTCCTATGCCCGGAATGGTGGATCCACCGGCGTAGTACAGGCCGGCGACCTTCTTGCTCACGTTCCCTGCCCGGAAGAAGGCGCTCTGGCCCAGCGTGTGGGCGGGCCCGAGGGCCGTGCCGTTCCACGTGTTCAGGTCGTTCGCGAAGTCGGCGGGGCCAACCGTTCTGCGCACCGTGATGCGTTCGGCGAGGTCGGGGATACCCGCCCATTCGGCAATCTGTGCGATGGCCTCGTCGGCGATGGCCTCGACCTGCGGGGAGCCTGCACCGTCTTCGCCGCCCGACCCGATGCCCGGATCGGCGGGGATCGGCACCAGCACGAAGAGGTTCTCCGACCCTTCGGGCGCGACCGACGCATCCGTGGCACTCGGCCGGCAGACGTAGATCGACGCCGGGCTGGGAACGGAGGTCGTGACCGGCCGGCCCATGCCGACGCTCTTCAGCAGCCCGGCCGCGACACCGCCCTTGCCGAAGATCTTCTCGAAGTCGCTCTTCCACGTCTTGGTGAAGAAGAGCGTGTGGTGCGCCAGCTCGGGGATCTCGCCGGAGACGCCGAGGTAGATGAGCACGGCGCTCGGTCCGGCCGTCTTCTTGGCCCAGTAGCTCTCGGGATACGTCTGGAGCTCGGGCAGCAGCATCGTGGTCTCGACGTGCTTGAGGTCGGTGGCGGCGACCACCACATCCGCATCGAGAGTGTGTGCTGCGCCGGTGGCGTCGAGGTACTGGATGCCCGAGACCCGCACGGGCGTCACCGGGGGTGTCTCGGCAGGAGTCTCGCCCGTGAGGGCATCCGTGTCACGGGGAGCCGTGGCCTTCGTCGCGGCGCCTGTCGGCTCCGCCTCGCCCTCCAGCACTCGCCGGAGCTCGTCGCGGTCGATCACGTTGGTGTCGAACTCGTTCGTCGGGTAGTCGTACGGCCCCGGTGCGGGCGGCTCCGACAAGGCGGCGTCGAGGTCGTCGCCCGACGTCACGATGCGGCTGACCGTCGCCCCGGTGACGATGGTGACGCCCGCCGAGACGGAGAGCTGCTCGATGCTCTCGATGACGCGGGCGAAGCCGCCCTGCGGGTAGAGCACACCGTCGTCGAGGTCGAGGTGGCTCATGAGGTGGTACATGCTCGGAGTGGAATACGGCGACGAACCGAGGAAGACAGCGGGGTATCCGAGGATCTGCTGCAGCCGGGGATCGCGCACCGTGCGGCCCGCGAAGCTGTCAAGGGACTCGAGCAGAAGGCGCACGAGACGCAGCGAACGCTTCAGCACCGGCCCCTTCAGGAGCGGGCGGAAGTCCTCGAATGTCGAATAGAGAAAGTACTCCTTGGCCAGTTCGTACGTCTCGGCCGCCGAGTCGAGGTACCCGGCCATCCGCACTCCGGATCCCGGTTCGAGCGACTCGAAGAGTTCGAGGTTCTCCTCGCGGCTCGCAGCGATGTCGACGGGGCGGAACTCGTCCTGGAACAGCACCCGGTAGCCGGGGTCGAGCTTCGAGAGGTCGAGTTCGGAAGCGGCGGATGACCCCATCAGCTTGTACCAGTGGTCGAAGACCTCGGGCATGAGATACCACGAGGGGCCCGCATCGAACCGGAAGCCGTCCTTCTCCCAGAGCCCGGCGCGACCGCCCACGGCGGGCTGCTTCTCGACGACGGTGACGCTGTAGCCCTCGCGGGCGAGGAGACCGGCGGTGGCGAGTCCGCTGATGCCCGCGCCGATCACCACGGCTTTCTTGCCTGCACCCGGGCGGAGGGCAGCTGCCTCACGCTCGGCCGCGGCGCTCGGGCGGGCGGCGTAGGCATCGAGGATGTAGTCGTCGGGCAGACGCTCGATCACGTCGGTCTCCCCGTCGACGATGTCGTCGAAGGAGTTCGCGCGCGGCTCAGACTCGGCCTCGGTGGGCTCGGCGTCAGACTCGGCGCCGGTGGGCTCGGCGTCATCTCGCTCGGGGGTCAACGGTTCTCCTTGGCAGGGTTTGATCTGCTGATGGCGGTGGGCAGTGACTCGCGCGGCAGCCGGCCGGCGGCAGCGGAGGCGGCGATCCGGAGCTTCACCGGATTCGGCACACGGATGCGCGTCTCGGCCAGTACGGCAGCCGGAGTATCCCGGAGCCGCCTGGTCAGTTCGCCGAACAGACCCTGGGCGAGCGCAACCGCCCGCCGCGATGACGAGGGAAGCAGGGGGAGGCTCGCGCGCGCAATGCGGAGGTCGTTGTCGATGTCGTCGAGGATGTCGCTCTTCGCGGTCTCCCCGAAAGTCGACACGTTCACCCCGGGGAAGTAGCTTCGCCCGAGCCCCGCGAAATCAGCGGAGAGATCGCGCAGGAAGTTGATCTTCTGGAAGGCTGCGCCGAGGTGCCTGGCCCCGTCGACGAGAGTGCTTCGACGGTCCTCCGAAACCGTATGCCCCTCGAGGAATGCGCAGAGGCACATCAGCCCGACCACCTCAGCCGATCCGTAGACATACTCCTCGAACGACTCGGGGGTGTGTTCGGACTCGGTGAGGTCAGCGCGCATGGACGCATAGAACGGAACGACCAGCTCGGGGCCGAAGGAGACCTCCCGCGCCGTGAGGGCGAATGCGTGCACGATCAGGTTGGTGCTGTACCCGACGGTCATCGCGTCGAGCGTCTCCTGCTCCAGCGTGTCGAGCAGGCGCGCGATCTCGGGCGCTCCGAGCGACGCCGAGGCCGCCACGCCGTCGACGACCTCGTCGGCGAGCCGCACCAGAGCGTAGATGTTGTCGACGTGGCGCCGAACGGGCGGAGACAACAGTCGCGACGCCAGCCCGAAGGAGGTGGAATACCGGTGGATGACGATCCCCGCCGTCTCGACGGCGACCCTGTCGTAGAGCGACCGTGCCCTCGCGAGGTCGGTCGTCTGCCCGCTCACCGCACCCGCCGGAGCACGGAGTCGATGACGGGCTGGAACTCCGCGCGGGTCGCGTCGGGGAGAGCATCCGACGCCAGCTCCTCGATGGCACGGTCGGCGAACTCGCGCGCCAGATCCTCTGCGTACTTGCGGGCGCCGCAGGCCTCGAGCGACCGCCGCACCACACCGGCCTGTTCGCGGGTGAGATCGGGGAGACCGAGCCACTGCGAGATCTCGAGCCACTCCGGGCAGCCCGACGCGTAGGCGATGAGCACGGTGCGCTTGCCCTCCCGCAGGTCGCCGATGGTGGTCTTCCCGGTGGCGGCCTCGTCGCCGAAGACGCCCAGCACGTCATCCACGATCTGGTAGGCGATGCCGATGTTCCGGCCGAAGGAGGCGAGTGCACGCACGGCCTCGTCGCTCGCGCCGGCCAGAACGGCACCGGCCTCGCAGGGGCTCTCGAACGAGTAGACGGCGGTCTTCAGGCGCTCCATGTCGACGACCTCGTCGACCGTCGGCATCGACTTGAGCTGTGAGAAATCTACGTCGAAGAGCTCGCCGGCGGCCGAGGCGAACAGGGCCTCGTCGAAGATGTCGTGGAGGCGGCGGCGCATCTCGTCTCCGACACCGGCCTTGTCGATCATCCGGAACGCGTTCGAGAGCGCCAGGTCGCCGGCGATCACGGCGACAGAGAGTCCGCGGTGTTCTGCTGCCGGGATCGGGATGCCCGCGGTCTGCGCGAAATCGCGGTAGACCCCGGAGACGTTCACTCCGCCCCGCCGGATGAAGTCCCGGTCGATCACGTCGTCGTGCACGATGAGGGCTGTGTGCAGGAGCTCGAACGCCGCCCCGATGTGGGCTGCGGCTTCGATGTCGGTGCCGCCGAGGGACTCGTAGGCGCCCATGACCATGCCCGGTCGGAAACGCTTGCCACCCGAGGTGTTGCGCTCCAGGGTCTGCCACAGCGTGACGTATCGAGGCCCGATCGCCGCCGCGCGGTTCTTGGCTAGGCTGAAGAAGCGGTCAAGCACATCGTCGACATTCTTCTGTCGCCGCGAGCTTGCCACTACGAGATCCTGTGGGTCCACCTTTTGAGCGTAACCCACCGAGCGAGAGAGGGCGTTATGGCTGCCTCCGATGAGCAGGTCGTGCTACTGTCCGATGCCGGAAATCCGATCGGTGTCGCCGACAAGGCCACGGTGCACACCCTCTCGACACCGTTGCACCTTGCCTTCTCGTGCCACGTCTTCGATCGGGCGGGGCGGATCCTCGTCACCCGCCGGGCACTGTCGAAGCGCACGTGGCCGGGCGTCTGGACGAATTCGTTCTGCGGGCATCCGGCGCCGGGCGAGAGCTTCGAGGATGCGCTGGTGCGGCGGGCGAGCGACGAGCTCGGGATCGGGAGCAGCGGCGCGGGTGACGCTGGCCTCGCTTCGGTCGAGGTCGTGCTTCCCGACTTTCGCTACCGGGCGGTGGACGCCACCGGAATCGTCGAGAACGAGATCTGCCCCGTCTACACGGCGGTCTTCACGCCCCCGTCGGCGGCTTCGGATGCCCTCCAGCCCAATCCCGACGAGGTCGCCGAATGGCAGTGGTCCGAGCCTGCTGCTCTGCTGGCCGCGATCGAGGCGACTCCGTGGGCATTCAGCCCCTGGCTGACCCTGCAGCTGCCCGCGCTGATGGCGGCCCGCGCCGCCCTCGCGGCCTGACCCACTCCCGGCCTGACCCACTCCCTGCGTGACCCACTCCTCGGAGGAACAGGGGCGGGGGTCAGAAGTCGAGGCGGAAACCCCCGGGCACGGGGACGAACCGCACGTCGGCGAGGCTGTCGACCACGAGGTCGGCGTCGAGTTCTGCTGCCGAGTGCGTTCCGGCGACGCCGACGGTGGTGCATCCGGCAGCACGTCCTGCAGCCAGCCCGGCCGGTGCATCCTCGAACACGAGACAGTCGCGCGGATCCACGCCCAGCCGGCGCGCACCCTCCAGGAACGGCTCGGGGAACGGCTTGCCCCGAGGCGTGTCGTCGATCGTGACCACCGTGGCGGGGGCAGGGATGCCTGCCGCCCCGATGCGCGCCCGGGCGAGTTCGCGCGTGCACGAGGTGACGATCGCGCGGCGCTCCTCCGGCAGGCTGCCGAGCAGCTCGGCGGCGCCCCTGAGAGGCGTGATGCCGTCGAGGTCCACGAGTTCGAGGTGGAGGATGCGCGCGAACGCCTCGGTGACGAGTTCGGGGGCGATGACGGCACTCACGAGTCCGATCGCCGGCTTGCCGTGCATCCCCTCCCGGAACGCGGGGTCGAGGCCCCACTCCTCACCCCAGGTCGTCCACGAACGGTCGACGGCCGGCGTCGAGTCGATGAGCGTGCCATCCATGTCGAAGAGGGCCGCCGTGAACACGCGGTCGCGGATGCCCGGGGCCGCCGCTCGCGGGTTCTCTTCGTCGTTCGGGCGTGAGCGGGGTTCCGGGTGCTGCTGGGTCATCGTTCTCCTTACGTTTCCAGCGTATCGGCCCGGCCGCGGCGGCCCCGCCGGGATCGGCCCCTCCAGCAGTGCGGGGCCGGTTGGGAACCCGCGGCGAGGGCGCGCCTCAGTCGCGGTCGTACGGAACCGACGAGTCGAGCGTGAGCGCGCCGTCCGGCAGCCACCGCACCGAGAGCCCCACTCCGGGCGTCACCAGGCCCGAGTCCGGGTCCCGGTAGTCACGCGTCGCGAGCGACACCTGCAGCCCCCGGGTCGCCACCCGGTCGACGTCGTCGCAGGTGTAGCCGTAGTCGACCGGGTTGCCGTAGACCACGAGGCACACCTGGTTGGACGAGCTGATGGCGGCATAGACCGCCCCCGGACTGTTCTGGGAGACGTTCAGCGCCCGGAAGGTCGAGACCAGGAGCTCCTGCGCGGGTTCTGACGGCGGGAGGTCGGCGACCAGCTGCCCGTGGGAGAAGACCGCGGAGTACGAGTCGGCGCCGATCCCCGGCGGGAAGTTCGGGTAGGGCGCCGCCGTGAGCCGTGGTGTGGGAGCGGCGGAGCCGTCGCCGCCCGTGGCGCTGTAGCTCGACCCGCCGTCGGCCGCAGCCGTTCCGGCCCCGTCGGCGGCGCTCTCGGCGGCGTTGTCGCCATTGTCGCCCGGGGCTCCGTTCGCACTGTTCCCGACACTCTTGCCCGCGCTGTCGCCGTCGGCAGCGATGCCGGCCCCGCCTGCTGCGGACTGGGACGCGATCACCGTGGTCGCCACGAACACTGCCGCCCCGGCCAGGCAGCCTGCCGCGATGAAGGCTCCGGCCAGCAGCACGGTGGTCCTCCGGCGCATGGCCGGCCGGGCATCCAGAGTCGCGAGGGCCTCAGCGAGTGCCCGTTCCGTCTCGGCTCGTTCACTCTCGAGCGATGTGCCGATGGCGTCGAGTTCACTCTGGGCGGCGAGAGCCCTGACCTCCTCGCCCGCTCCGGAGGGCCGGGCGAAGGCGGCGCGCTGCAGACCGGCGAGCGCCCTCCGCGGCGCCGGTTCCCCCGACGGGCAGTCGGCAGACGGATGATCGAGCCACCACAGTGCGTCGCCGACGTCATACGCACCGTCGTATTCGGCTTCGACGGCGTGCCGGAATCGCGCGTCGCGCTCGAAGCGAGCGTGCCAGTCGGTCATGGTCACCTCCGCCCTCCGCGCTCGGTCACGCGTACCGCTGTCGCGGCTCACCCCATCATCACCCGTCCGCCACCGTGACGCCAGCCCGCGCGCTGGTCCCGGGAGGGGTCAGCCGTGACCGCCGAGAGTGGTCGGCCCGGAGGTGGAGGGGTGGGCATCCGGAGCCGAAGCCAGCGCGCCCGCCGACACGTCGGAGTGCACGAAGTTCAGGTGCGAGCGCGACGCAGTCGGCCCGCGCTGGCCCTGGTAGCGGGAGCCGTAGACGCCGGAGCCGTACGGATGCTCGGCCGGCGAGCTGAGCTGGAAGAAGCAGAGCTGGCCGATCTTCATCCCCGGCCAGAGCTTGATGGGGAGGGTGGCGACGTTCGACAGCTCGAGGGTGACGTGGCCCGAGAATCCGGGGTCGATGAAGCCGGCGGTCGAGTGGGTGAGGAGCCCGAGGCGGCCGAGCGAACTCTTGCCCTCGAGGCGGGCAGCGATGTCGTCGGGCAGGGTGATGAGCTCGAAGGTCGAGCCGAGCACGAACTCGCCGGGGTGCAGGATGAACGGCTCATCCGCTTTCGTCTCGATCAGCCGGGTCAGCTCGGGCTGGTCTTCGGCGGGGTCGATGAACGGGTACTTGTGGTTGTCGAACAGGCGGAAGAAGCGGTCGAGGCGCACATCCACACTCGACGGCTGCACCATGCGGGGCTCGAAGGGTTCGAGCCCGACCCGCCCGCTGCCCAATTCGGCCCTGATGTCGCGGTCGCTGAGAAGCATGCGGCCAGCCTACTGCGCCGCCAGAGCGGTCAGACCGACTGGGGCTGGGTGAAGAGGCCGCGTGGGTCGTGCTGCTGCTTCAGTTGCTGCAGGCGCGGGAGGTTCGCTCCGAAGTAGGCGGTCTGGGCATCCGGAACCGTGCTGTCGCAGTAGTTGACGTACGCCCAGTTCTGCCAGTGCGTGGTCATGGTGGTGCGAAAGCCACGCACGTAGGCGTCGAACGGCGCAGGGTCGGCACCGACCGCGAAGGTCGCCGTGTACTGCACCGTCATGAGCGCCTTGCGGTGCACGAACGCCGTCGCGGCAGGGTCGACCGACGAGACGACGCCGCCCAGGGCATCCATCGAGATGCCGCCCTCGGTCATGCCCGTCACGGCCTGCGCCTGCTCGACGGCCGCCACGAGGTCGTGGATCCCCGATGCGTCGAGGGTCGTGTACGCGACGTTGGATGTGCCGGATGACGGCTCGCGCGTCAACGCCCCATCGGGGCCCGTCTTGCACTGGGCCAGCGGGGTGTTCTCACATCCTGCCTCGGTCATCATCGCCTCGAGGTAGGTGTGGTGGAACGACTGGTTGTCGGTCGGCCGGGCGTCGACCCCCGCCAGCAGCGGCTTCAGCTGCTCCGGCAGGTCACCGATGTCGCCGGTCCAGGTGCCCGAGACCGAGACGCTCGGAGTTCCGGTGTGCGACTGGCCGCCGAGCAGTTTGAGAGTCGACCAGAGCCGGTTGTCGGCGCCGGGCGCCCAGACCTGCCACGACGCGACGACGTCGGATGCGCTGCTCCACGGCCACTCGACATACCAGGTGTTCACGTCTGGAGCCGACTGCGTTTCGAACATGAGCTTCGTGACGACGCCGAACTGGCCTCCACCGCCGCCCTGGCACGCCCAGAAGAGATCGGCATCCGTCTCCCTGCTGGCCTGGTGCACCGTGCCGTCTGCAGTCACGATCTCGACGCCGGTGAGCTGGTCGCAGGCGAGGCCGAACGAGCGCACCAGCACCCCGACGCCGCCGCCGAGGGTCAGTCCGGTCGCGCCGACGGTGGCGCAGGATCCGCCCGCGACGGCGCGGCCCGCCGAGCCGAGAGCACTGTAGACCTCGACGAGGGTGGCTCCCGCACCGACGCTGGCCGTGGTTCCGTCTGCTGAGAGCGCGACGTCGGTGAGCGTGGCGGTGCTGATCACGAGGGAGGGTGCGACGCCGGTTCCGGATGCTCCGCCCGCCGAGTATCCGATGTAGTTGTGTCCGCCGGAGCGGAGCGCGATCGGCACACCGTACTTCGTGGCGAAGGCGAGCCCGGCGGCGACGTCTGCCGCGCCTGCGGCCTCGAGCACGGCGAGCGGCTGCGCGTCGTCGAACCGCGGGTTCTCGGTGAGTGCTCCGGAAGCGTAGCCGGCGTCGGCGGGGAGGAGCAGGCTTCCGGTGACGGCGGCGGTCAGCTCACTCCACACCGGCGGGCCCTCGGGAGTCGGTGGTGGGGTGCCCGGTGAGGCCGTGCCCGTCGACTCCGGAGCGGGGGCGGTGCACGCGGCGAGCAGGGCGGCCGTCGCTGCGGAGCCCCCCGCCGCAATCAGGAAACGGCGGCGGGTGAGTGCGGGCATGCCGCAACTGTAGCGGCGCAGTCCCTTCCGTTGGTGCGGTTCTGAAGGCTCATCAGATTCGAATGTACTTCTGTGATGAATTCTCGTATTCTGGTGGAACCGATATTTCTTCGACTTTAGGATCACTGATGACTGACACCTCCTACACCGGCAGCGCGCCGGCCAAACTCAACACGCTCTCGATCGTCGCCATCATCGGAGGGTTCCTGGTGCCGCTCGTCGGCATCGTTCTGGGCTTCTTCGCGCTCCGCCAGATCAAGGAGACCGGCGAGCGCGGCCACGGCCTCGCGATGGCCGGCATCATCGTCGGCATCGCGCTCACCGTCATCTACGCGCTGATCGGCATCATCGGTGCCGTGGCCGGCGCCGCGATCAGCTCCGGGTACTGACGGTGACGAACGGCCGCCGGACATCACCCCGACGACCGTTCGTCACGCAGTCAGCGTCGCCGCCTCACCTTCTCAGGCGAGCCAGGGGAAGAGCGCCTTCAGCAGCGCCACGAAGTACGCGTGGAGCGCCGCCGCCACGGCCTGCAGCCAGGCCGTGAACGGGTCGACTGGCGGCGGGGTGACCGCCTTCGGCGTGACCGTCACCGGTACGCGCACGGTCGTGCCCGACTCCTTCGCAGTGATCACGATCGTGCTCGCACCAGAGGCGTTGGCGGGGATCGTGTAGGTCACGGTGGCAGCGCCGCCGCTCACTGCGGTGACGGTGCCGGAGGCGGTGTTGCCCGCCAGCGTCGTGGTCACCTTCGTGGTGACCGGGCTACCGAGCGACGTCAGGTCGAGCTTCGACAGGTTCAGAGTCACTGTGTTGCCGGCGACGACCGCGGCCGTCGGCGCGCCCGTCAGTGAGACCCCGCGACGGTCGAACGCCGGCGAGACGGGGCTCTTCGCCGCGAGGAAGCTGATCCACGCATCCCGGTCGATCAGGCCCGAGTCGCGGGTGTTCGTCCCTGCCGTGAAACCGCGGAAGTTGTCGCCGCCCTGCACGAGAAAGCTGAACGATCCGATGCGGTAGGCCTTCCGGGCATCCAGAGGCGCACCGTTCACCGTGACGGAGGTGATGCGGTCACCGGATGCCCGACTGGCGTCGTACGTGTAGGTCACGTTCTTCGACAGGCCGAGGGCCAGGAATGGACGTGAAGGCACGGTGCCCGCCGCATCCGTCTGCCACTGCTGCTCGAGCACGGTCTTGAACTGCGCCCCGGTCAGCGTGGTCGTGTACAGATTGTTCACGAATGGCAGCACGGCGTTGGCTTCGGCGTAGGTCACCACGCCATCGCCTTCACCGACCGAGGAGGATCTGTAGAGCAGGTCGCTCCGGAGCCCGCCGGGGTTCACCACGCCGATCTCGGCGCCACCGAGGTTGGCGGGCGCGAGAGCCGACACGAGTGAATCGGCGACGAGATTGCCGAGCGTCGATTCGCTGGCCCGGTCATCCCGAACCGTTCCGTTTGTCGTGTAGGCGGTCGTGATGTCCTTGGTGATGGTCGCGACCGGCTTGTTGCCGATCGTCGCGGCGCTCGCGATGGCGGCATCGACGATCCTCTTCACCTCGGCCACGCGCGGGTACGTCGCCACCAGGGTGGTGTCGGCGACCGTGGTGCGCGGCACGTTCCGGGCCGTGTACTTCACGACCGCGTCATCCGCGTTGCGGTCGACGCTCAGAACGACCTGGCCGATGTTCTCACCGTAACTGCCGGTCTGGAGCACCGGACGGGTCTTGCCGGCCTGGCCCGGGATGGGCGCATCCCACGAATACTGCTTGTGGGTGTGGCCGGTGAAGATGGCGTCGACGTCGGCGCTCGTCTGGGTGACGATCTTCGAGAAGGCGCTGTCGGTCACCCCGACCTCCTGCTCGAGGCTCGCGCCGTCGGGCGTTCCGGCGCCCGCACCCTCGTGGTACTCAGCCACGAACACGTCGGCAGCATCCGTGGCCTCGAGCTTCGCGACCACCCGGTTGACGGCGGCGACGGGGTCACCGAAGTCGAGCGAGGCGATCCCGGCGGGCGACACCAGAGTGGGCGTCTCGACGGTGACCGCACCGATGATGGCGATGCGCACCCCGTTCACCGTGACGACCTTGTATTCCGGCAGGGCCGGCGTGGTCGTGCCCTTCAGGTAGACGTTCGCGCCCAGGTAGTCCCAGTTCGCGGCGTCCGTCACCCGGCCGGTCAGGTCGGTGAAACCCTGGTCGAATTCGTGGTTGCCGACCGCCGAGGCCGTGAGGCCCAGGGCGTTCAGCACGTCGATCGTGGGCTTGTCCTGCTGCGATGACGAGGCGAACAGACTCGCGCCGATGTTGTCACCGTCGCTCAGCAGCAGGCTCGAGCCGTCGCCCTTCTCGGCCTTCAGCTGCTCGACGGTTCCGGCGAACTTCACCGTGTTGGCGTCGATCCGACCGTGGAAGTCGTTGATGTTCAGCAGGTTGAGGTCGACGACGTCGGCCTTCGGCGCGAGGTTCAGTCCGACGACGATCGGATCGTGGTCGCTCGAACGATAGGGGTTCGCCTGGTAGAAGTCGGTCGCGTTGTAGTTGTTGCGGCTGTACTCCAGGGCGATCGACTCGACCGAGTTGATGTTCCAGACGTCGACGGCGTTCACCGACGTGTTGGCAGCCGAATTCGCGAAGAGGTGGTCGAGCGAACCGACGGCGCCGTCGAAGGCGTAGGTCGACTTGCCCGTGGTGGACCCGAGGTCGACGTAACCGGCCGCGACGAGCACGTCGATCGGGTCTTCCTTCAGGTAGGCGTTGAAGTCGCCGTCGAGCAGCACGCGGTCGATCTTCGACGACGCCTTCATCGTGTCGGCGAACGCGACGAGGGCCTTAGCCTGGTTGACGCGGGAGGCATTGGATGCCCCCTGGCCGTCGCCCTGGTCGGCGTCGACCCCCGAGCCGGAACCCTTCGACTTGAAGTGGTTCACGATTGCGAGGAACGAGGTCGAATCGGCCCCACCCTTCAGCTTGAACGCCTGGGCGAGCGGCTGGCGGGCGTTGACGAAGGCGGGATCATCCAGAACCGACGACGCGCCCACGGTCTCGAGCACGGCGGGCTTGTAGATGAAGGCCGTGCGGATGACGTCCTCCGTCGCCGGCAGCGTGGCCGGTGACGGAACGAACGCCCAGGTGCCGGCGCCCGCGGCGCTGTTGAGTGCGTCGGCGAGGGTCGACAGCGCGGTGTCACGGGGCTTGCCGAAGCGGACCGAATTCTCGATCTCCTCGAGCGACACCACGTCGGCGTCGAGCGCATTGATCGCCGAGACGATCTTCGCCTGCTGGCGCTCGAGGTCGTCGGCGTTCGCGGCACCCCGGGCGTCGCAGCCACTGTTGACCGTGTTCGGGTTTCCGGCGCGGTCGGTGTAGTACGTGCATCCGGCGATCGAGTCCCCGGTGGTGGTGAAGTAGTTCAACACGTTGAACGAGGCGAGAGTCGCGTCGCCGCCCACGGTGGCCGGGGCCGCGGTGCGCGTGTTCGCAAACGTGGCGGGCTGCACGGTGGCGGCGTTTGCGGCGGTGAGCTGCTGGGTCGGCTGGAAGTTCCAGGTGCCGAACCGGTAGTCGAGCACGACGGGCTTGGTGAGCGTCGCGGCAGCGCCGATCCGCACCGGGTTCGTGGTCGACAGGTAGGGCAGTGGGGTCGCCTTGTTGGCCGCGGTGTTGAAGTTGAGGCTCGAACCGTCGTCGAGCGTGACGCTGCGGGCCGCATTCGCCGCGACGAGGGCGGTGTACTCGGCGCTGCCGGGTTCGGTGACGGCGGTGGGGGTGTCGAGCGGTTTCGTGCCCTGCGCGAGCACGATCGACGCGTAGAAGTTCGTGTCGTAGTTGTCGGTGACGGTGAAGTCGCCGGCGGGAGCGAGCAGCATGCCCTCGAGCGACTCGCGTTGGAGGGCATCCGTCGGCAGCTCGTTGGTGACGGGCACGGGCGGGGCGACCGCGTCGTTCAGCACGGTGAGTCCGCCTGCGTCGACGGTCAGCTCGGTGAGTCCCGAGAACTCGGAGACGACGCCGGTGACCCTGACGTGACTGCCGATGGTGGCCTGGCCGACCGTCGTCGCGGAGAACACGTAGAGGCCGTCGGAGGCCTTCTGCGTGCTGAAGTCGCGGGTTCCGCCGGTGCCGGGGGTCTGGATGAAGTATCCGTTGAAGCCGCCCGTGGGATAGCTCGCGGTGACGACACCGGTCGTGGTGACGGTCTGGCCGGCCAGCGGGCTCGTATCGGTGGCGCCCTGGATCTGGGCGATCGTGACGGTGTCGCCGGGCGTCGGGGCGCCGGTGGTGGGCGGATCGGTCGGGGTGGGCGGATCCGTCGGGGTGGGCGGATCCGTCGGGGTGGGCGGATCCGTCGGGGTGGGCGTGCTGGCGTCCGAGGCCGCGTTCTGCGGAGTCGGAGCCCCGGCCCTGAAGTCGGACGCGTTGCTGTCACTGTCGGCCCCGCTGCCGCTCCGGGCGAGCGAGGTGGTGACGGATGCCGCGGGAGCCGCCAGCGTCTCGTAGGTGTTCGACGTGCCGTAGCCAAGCAGGTCGACGATGGCGCTGTTGCCCGTCACCGATCCGGTGGGCGGGGCGGTCAACGCGGTGGTCTGGTTGGCGAGGAACAGGGTTCCGCCACCGGCGGCGAACGAAGCGCCGAGTGTCTGGTCTGGCGTCGGCAGTGCAGCACCGTTCGCAGCGTTCGAGGAACCGCCGATGAGGTAGTGGCCCTTCGCGGCGATAGTGCCGGTGAGCGGCAGCGTCGCGGTGGGGTTGGCGGTGCCCGTGGCCGACCGGTACTGCAGCGACATCGACGACAGCGAGATCGGGGCGTTCGTGGGATTGTAGAGCTCGACGAACTTGTTGAGGTAGGTCGCTCCAGCGCTGCCACCGTTGAGGTACGCCTCGCTGATGACGACGCCCGTGCCGGCGGGAGCGGCGAAGGCGGGAGCGGCCGCGAGCGGCGCAACGGCCAGCCCGAGGGCGGTGAGGACGGCGATGCCCAGCTGGGATCGCCTGGCGGATCTGTGGCGCATTCGTGTGGTCTCCTCGGTGTCGGATCTCGCGCAACCCCTCGGTGCGCCTCTCAGGAGCCTGCGCGATTCATGTGAACTCCGCGTTACCGAACCGTGTACCTGCCGTTCGGTGATCGGCGCTGAGTCGCTATCTGGCCAGCCAAAACGCTGGTCAGACCCCCATTCGGGGGGGGTCTTGCGTCGCTGGTAACGAATTCATAACAAATGTGTCTCCTCTCAGAATTGCGGCGCTATGGAAGACACTGGTCACATGGCGATGGCTGACCAACTCACAGACCCCGTGACACACCACGGAGAAGGCGCCGTCTGGAGCGACCTGTGGGGCGAACTCAAGTGGGTCGACATGCTCGCCGGGACCGTGCTGTCGCTTCATCCGGAGACCGGAGCGGTCAGCCGGATGCCCGTGGGATCCCCCATCGCAGCGGCCGTGCGGCCCCGGCGAAACGGCGGCATGCTCGTCGTGACCGAACGCGAGTTCACGCTCTGGCGGGGCGACACACAGGAGTTCGCGACCCCGCCGCTCTGGCGGGATGACCTGCGCCGCTTCAACGAGGGCGGCTGCGATCCCTCCGGACGGATGCTCTGCGGCACCCTCGCGTACGCCGGAGACGTCGGCGGCGGCGAGATGTTCCGCCTGAACACCGACGGGAGCACCGAGCGCCTCTGGGGCGACGTGACGACATCGAACGGGCTCGGTTTCACGGCCTCGGGCGATCGGATGTACTACATCGACTCAGAGACCCGGCGCATCGACGTGTTCGATGTCGGCGAGGACTCCACACTCTCCGACCGTCGCCCCTTCGCCCCGATCGAGGAGGGCCGGGGGTTCCCCGACGGGCTCTGGGTAGACGAACTCGACGGCGTCTGGGTCGCCCTCTACGGTGGTGGCGCCGTGCACCACTACGACAGCCGCGGCATCCTCGCCGACGTGATCGAACTGCCCGTCTCGAAGGTGACGTCATGCTGTCTCGGCGGGCCCGACCGCAACACCCTGTTCATCACGACGTCACGGGAGCACCTCGCAGCAGACGAGGAGCCCGCCGCGGGCTCGCTCTTCACAGCGCAGGCGGGTGTGCGCGGCGTGGAGGCGCGCCCCTTCGCGGGCTGAGCGCCGAACGCGCGAATCTATGGCGCCCGGCCGAACGGCAGGGTCAGCCGTTCTCGAGGCGGAGCTGTACAGCCGGCGACACGGGGGTGGAACCCGCAGCAGGCGTGCCCCACTGGGAGACCACCGTGACCGGGGCTGTTCCGGAGCCGAACACGAAATCGAAGTCGAAACTGCCGCCTGCCGTGGACGTGGTGTGCAGAACCGAGTACCCGAAGTACGGTGCGGCGAGAGACCAGCCCGAGGGAAGCCCGATCGTCCCTCCCGCGGGCAGTTCCTTCGAGACCAGGATGGAGGCCTCGGTTCCGATTGCATAGCAGTTCGCCGGAACCGTCAGCCGCAGGGTCGAGGTGCCGCCGAACGCCGCGGGGTTCGTGGTCCAGTCGAGTGCCGGGAAGCCCCGCGGCCCCACGACGATCGTCGACGAGACGGAGCCGGACGCGCCGCTCTCGGTCCACGTCGCCACGACGGTCCAGTTGCCCGACAGCTCACCCCAATCCACGTTGAAACCCTTGGAACCCGCGGTGACCCCGGGTGGAGCAACGACGGTGATGGTGCGACTCGAACCAGCCCCGGTGACGGTCCAGCCGGCGGGCGGAAGCACGGCCCGCGCCGGTGAGTAGGCGTAGCTCTCCAGCACGGTGAGCGTGAGCGTTCCTGTCCCTCTGATGACGGGGCCCCCCGCCGCTGGCGGTTGGAGCGTGAGCATCAGCAACGACGACTCGTTCTGCACACCGGGTGGATCGATCCAGGCGAGTGTCGCCGTCACAGGGCCTGGGCTGGCCACCGCGAGAGGCGCTCCGACGGCAAGTGCGACGACGGGGGCCGACCAGGCAGCGCCAAGCACGGTGCGGCGCGCCACGCGGGGCCGGACGCGGCGCACCTGCGAGGCAGGGGGCGCGTCAGCAGAGTCTGGAGTGTCGGGAACAGTCATCACAGCCCAGTGTCCTGAACGGTACATACGCCGACAAGAGCCTCTAGCGGACGTGTCCGCTAGAGGCCACGGGTGAGCCGAGGAAGTCGCGCACGACGAACGTCACGAAGTCGAGCCGCTCCTCGATGATGCCGTGCGTGGAGCCCGGCACGATGCAGAGCTCCGCGCCCGGGATCGATGCGGCGATCAGCGCGCTGTGGTCGACGCGGATGGTGTCGCGGTCGCCCGAGATGACGAGGGTCGGCGCGGTCACAACCGAAAGCGCCGAGGGCGGGATGTGCGGCTCGGTCACCCAGAGCCAGCGGAGCTTGCCGATGACAGTGCGCGCATGGCCGGGTCCGTCGGGCGACAGGGCGTCGTAGTCGTCGCGTTCCGCGCCCTGCCAGTCCGGAGGCTCCTCCTCGGGGTCGACCTCCGCGACCGTTCCGATGAAGCCTCCGGGGTCGAGGTTGCCGCTGATCGCCGTGAGCGAGAGCACGCGGGACGGATGCCCGAGGGCCAGCATCAGCGCGATGTTGGCGCCGTCGCTGAACCCGACGACATGTGCAGCACCGACGCCCGACGCATCGAGGAAGGCGAGAGCATCCAGAACCATCTCGTCGTAGCTGTACGGCCCCGGCCGATCCGGCGTGCGACCGTGGCCGGGGCGCTCGTACATGTGCACCTCGAAGTCGGCGGAGAGTGCCACAGCGAGCGGACGCAACGGTTCGAGCGAGGCGAAACCCCCGTGCAGCAGGAGCAGCGGCTCGCCCGAACCGAGCATTTCGCTGTACAGGGGCGAAGAGCCCATCAGCGGTTCGGAGTGCAGCAGGGTCAGAGCTTCTTCGTGTCGCGGATGATCGTCGCGAGCTCCGTCATGTGCTTCGCCTGCGAGGCGTAGTCGAGCGCGGCCTGGTTCCAGGGGTGGATCTGGCCGGCGACGAGTGCCGGGTCGCTGGCGAACGTGGCCTGGGCGAGCAGGTCGTCCTTCTGGAAGCCCTCGACATTGACGAGCAGCACGTCGCCATTCATCACCTGGCCCGCGTTCTCCCAGCTGTAGATGTCCCAGTAGTAGTAGCCGTCGGGGTTCTTGTTGGTGAACGTCACACCGAGGCTCGCGTAGAGCTCGGTCTCGGGCTCGTCGGCGGTCTTGGTCACGTAGATGCCGTCGGCGTCGGCGTACATCTGGGTGATCTCGATCGGGTTCTCCGCGGCGGCGGCGGTGAGGTCGGCGGCTGCGGCGTCGTACTTCGTCTTCGCAGCGGCGACCGTGTCGGCGCTGGCCCCGAGCGACTCCGACAGCCGGTTTATGCTGTTGATCACGTCGATGCCCTTGCCGCCCACCGTGATGGCGACGACCGGGGCGATCTTCTCGAGCTGGGTCTGCTGCTCGGTGTCGGCGAGGCCGTAGAGCGGGCCGGTGAGGTCGAGCGTTCCCTCGCGGTCGGTGGGGTATATCCCGGTGACGATGAGGTCGGGCGCGGTCTCAGCCAGCTTCTCGAGGTCGATCTCTCCGTAGCTGTTGCCGACGATCGCGGTCTTCGAGAGGTCGTAGTCGGCGAAGCGCTCGTCGCTGGCAACATCGACACGGCCGAAGATGGCGACGGGGTCGATGCCGTAGCTCATGAGGCCGAGGGCATAGTCGGCGTAGCTCGCCACGTTCTGCGGCTGGTGGTCGAGGGTGACCGTCTTGCCGGTTTCGTCGGTGTAGGTCCACTCGCCCGAGGCGGCGGCACCGGAGCTGCCGGAACCGGCGTCGGCGGTCTGGGCGGAGGCGCAGCCGGAGAGGGCCGCGAGGGCGATGACAGGGGCGAGGATGAGCGCCGATCGACGCAGAGCACGAGAGAGATTCACGGGATTTAGGTTAGCCTATCCTTAGGCAGAAGGCGAGTCGGGATCGGGATCAACCGGCACGATGAGGGGCGATCCACTGCTCGGATCGGGGATCACCAGGGCCTCGAGCGCGAACGCCTCGCGGAGGATCCCGGGCGTCAGCACCTCCCACGGCGTACCGTCGGCGATGATCCGCCCACCGCCCACCACGACCAGCCGGTCGGAGTAGCGCCCCGCCAGAGTGAGGTCGTGCAGCACCATCACGACGGTCGCGCCGCGCTGCCGGTTGATCGTGCGCACAAGCCGCAGCACGTCGAGCTGGTGGGTCAGGTCGAGGAACGTCGTCGGTTCGTCGAGCAGGATGGTCGGGGCCTCCTGCGCGAGGATGAGGGCGATCCACGCCCGCTGCAGCTGACCCCCTGACAGCGATCCGGCGTCGCGGTCGCCGAGCTCGGTGAGGCCGGTGGAGGCGAGCGCGGCATCCACGACGACCGAGTCGTTCGGGGTCCACGGCCGCAGCAGGCTCTGGTGGGGGTGTCGCCCGCGCGAGACGAGATCGCGCACGGTCGTCGCCGAGGGGGTGAGCGGCTTCTGCGGCAGGATCGCGAGCAGGCGCGCGACCTCCCGCGTGCCCATCGCCTTCACCGGGCGGCCGTTCAGCTCGACAGAGCCCACGCTCGGCGCAAGCAGCCGCCCGAAGGCCTTCAGCAGGGTCGACTTGCCACTTCCGTTCGCCCCGATGAGCGTTGTCACCTGGCCCTCGGCGATCGACAGGTCGAGCCCTTCGAAGATCACCGTGCGTTCGTAGGCGAGCGTGACGCCCTTCGCCTCGAGCGCCAGCGGATGCGGATGCGAGTGCTCGTGCTGGTGCGGATGGCGTTTCGTCGTGTCGCCGGACTTCGTCGTACTTCGGGCACCGGATGCCTGGTTCACGCGTTGCTCTCCTTCGAATTGCGGCGCGTCAGCAGCCAGATCAGGTAGGGCGCCCCCACGATCGCCGTGATGATGCCCACCGGGATCTCTCCCGGCAGCACCCCGCGCGCCAGGGCGTCGCCGCCGGCCACGATGATCGCGCCGACCAGCCCTGACGCGAGAAGCGGCGGCCGCCCTGTCTTCGAGAGCCGCCGGGCGATCTGCGGCGCGACGAAGGCGACGAACTCGATCGGCCCGCTCGCGGAGACCGCGGCAGCCGTCAGCAGCACTGCACAGACGATCACGATCAGGCGGTGACGCTGGATGGCCACCCCCAGACCGGTCGACACGTCGTCGCCGAGCTGGCTGATGTCGAGGTTCGTCGACTGCACCAGCGCGACCGGTGTGACGATGACCAGCATGACGAGCACAGGCCAGACACTCGCCCACGAGATGCCTGACAGGCTGCCGACGAGCCACTGGGCCGCGGTCGCGGCCTCGGTGATCTGGGCTCTGGCGATGAGGTAGCTCGTGATGCCGGTGAGGGTCGCCGTGGCGCCGATGCCGATCAGGATGAGCCGGTAGCTGTCGACGCCGCCCCGCCAGGAGAGCCCGTAGACGATCGCCGCCGTGACGAGAGCGCCGATCGTGGCGATGGCCGGCAGCCCGATGGTGAGCAGGCCCGCCGCCACGGAGTAGGTGCCACCCGCGAGCACGATCGCCGAGACGGCGCCGAGGCTGGCTCCGGATGTCACGCCGATGATGTCCGGCGTGGCGAGGGGGTTCCGGGCGAACGTCTGGGTGAGGGCGCCAGCGAGCCCGAGCGCGGCCCCCACGAGCAGTCCGCCGACCACGCGCGGCAGGCGGAGATCGATCACGATGAGGTTCTGTGCGCGGGTTCCGGCTCCGAACAGGGTCTGCAGGACATCCGGAACCGTGAGCGACGACGAGCCGGCGAGGATGCCGAGAACGCCCACCGCCAGGGCTGCGGCGAGCAGGATGATCGTGGCGGCCACCACGCGGCCTCGCCAGTGCCGGCCGAAGAACCGGTGTCCGTCACGCGATGCGGTGCGTTCGAGCTGCCTGGTCACAGGGTCGCCATCTTTCCGCGGCGCACGATCGAGATGAACACGATGCCGCCCATCACCGTGAGAACGACGCCGACCGAGACCTCTGCGTTGCCGCCGATCATCCGTCCGAGCACGTCGGCGGCCAGGAGCACACAGGCCCCGACGAGGCCGGAGGCGGGGAGGAGCCAGTGGTGGTCGCCCCCCACCAGGCGGCGGGCGATGTGCGGAGCGGTCAGGCCGACGAATCCGATCGGGCCCGAGATCGCGACCGCGGCGGCGGTGAGCAGGGTGATCGCGGCGAGCCCCACGATGCGCGCGCGCAGCAGGCTCTCGCCGAGTCCGCTGGCGAGCTCGGTGCCGAGGGCGAGGGTGTTGAGCGAACGGATGTTGGCTGCCGCGAACACCGTGCCGGCGGCCGCGAACAGCAGTGCGGCATCCACACCCGAAAGGGAGCGACCCGAGAGGGAGCCGACGACCCAGATGCGGTAGGCCGAGAGCGTGGTCTCGTCGCTCAGCACGAGGAACGAGGTGAGCGCGACGAGCAGCGCAGACACGGCGGTGCCGGCGATCGCCAGCGGAACCGGGCTCGACAGGCCCCGGCCCATCGCGGCGACACCGAAGACGACGACGCTGGCCACCGTCGCGCCGGCGAGCGCCAGCCAGAGGGTCGTCAGCACCGAGCTGGTTCCGAGCACGTAGACACCGATGACCACGGCGAAGCTCGCCCCGGCCGAGACGCCGAAGAGGCCCGGATCGGCGAGCGGGTTGCGGGTCTGGCCCTGCATGACGGCGCCGGCGACTCCGAGGCAGAAACCCACCAGCAGGCCGAGCACCGTACGCGGCACACGTGATCCCCAGACCACGGAGCCGACATCCCGGGACGGATCGAACAGGCCGGTCACCACCGCGCTCGGGCCGATCAGGTTGCTGCCGAGCATCAGGCTCACGAACGAGAAGGCGATGACCGCCGCCCCGAGCGCGACGAGCACGGCGGCGCGCGGGGATCGACGGGTCAGGGTGCGGAGCATCGTATAAGCGTAGCCTTACCTAATAAGGTGGTGTGCATGGCCCGCTATCCCCGACTCATGCCGACCGACCCGCAGCTGTTCACCACGGTGATCTCGCGATCGGAGCGGATCTCGCCGTCGTTCCAGCGCGTGACGATCACGGGCGACACCCTCTCCACCTTCGAGTGGAGCGGATTCGACCACTGGTTCCGTCTGTTCCTCCCCCCGGCAGCCGGCGCGCCACTACACCTGCCCGCCGTGACCGGGCGCGGCTGGTACAAGCACTACCTCGCGATCCCCGAGGAGACCCGGCCGCACTGCAGCAACTACACCGTCTCCGATTTCCGAACGGTCGACGGGCGCACCGAGCTCGACATCGACGTCGTCATCCATCGGGATGCTACGGGCGAGGTCACGGGCGGCGTGGCCATCTGGGCGACGACCGCCACCGTCGGCTCGCCGGTCGCGTTCCTGGACCAGGGGCCGATGTTCGACCCGCCGACAGACCTCCGCGGCGTGCACCTCGTCTCCGACGAGAGCGGCCTGCCGGCCCTTCGCGGCATCCTGCGGGATCTCGACCCGCAGGTCACGGGAACGGCCATCATCGAAGTGCCGTCGGGTGACGACGTGGAGTCGCTGGCTGCGCCGTCGGGGGTCGAGGTGACGTGGGTGGTGCGGGGCGGTGCAGCGGAGCATCCGGTGGCCGAGCATCCGGTGGCCGGGCATTCCGCGCCCGGGCACGGCGCGCTCGAGGCTCTGCGTGCGAAGATCGCGCCGCATCCTCACGACTACGCCTTCGTCGTGGGCGAGTCGACGCTCGCCACCGAGGGGCGCCGCGCCCTGCACCGAGCGGGCCTGCCCAAGTCGCGCATCACGTTCTCGGGATTCTGGAAGCACTCCCCCGCGCACTGACGCTCCGCGGCTCGCTCGTGCGCCCACTTGCCCGCCCACAGGAGCAGAATGGGGCGATGGTGACCCTTCCGAGTGCACTCATGCCCCCGCTGCTCCGCGCGATGCGGGCGAACCGCATCTTCGTGTCGGCCGACGCCGCGAGGCGACGGGTGCGGGAGCGGGAGCTCCGACCGGCCCCCTACGGGCCTCCCGGGCGCCTCCGCGAGGACGTGCGGGTCGATGTCTCCCGCCCGGCAGGACTCTGGCCCGTCTACACGATCAGCCCGTTGGCTGGAGCCCCGGACGGCTCTGTGGTCTACGTGCACGGCGGCGGCTGGGTCAACGAGATCGTCCGTCAGCACTGGCAGCTGGCGGCACAGATCGCGGCCGAGGCCCAGACGACGGTCATCCTGCCGATCTACCCGCTCGCGCCCTTCGGAACGGCTGCCGACGCATCCGCGGGCGTCGTCGATCTGGTTCTGCGCGGCCGAAAGCAGTACGGCGCCACCTGCCTGGCCGGCGACTCCGCGGGCGGACAGATCGCCCTCTCTGCCGCACTCGCGCTCCGGGACGACCACGGCGTCATCCTGCCGCAGACCGTGCTCATCTCGCCCGCACTCGACCTCAGCTGGAGCAACCCGCGCATCCCTGTCGTGCAGCCGACCGATCCGTGGCTCGCGACACCGGGCGGAAAGGTGCTGGCTGAGCTCTGGCGGGGCGACCGCGACCTGCTCGACCCGGTCGTCAGCCCGCTCTTCGGCGACCTGTCCGGGCTCGGACCGATCACCCTCTACAGCGGCACGCGCGACGTGCTGAATCCGGATGCGCACCTGCTGGTCGAGAAGGCCGCCGCCGCCGGCGTCGCGCTCGACTTCCACGAAGGTGCGGGCCAGGTGCACGTCTATCCACTCCTGCCCACCCCGGCCGGCCGTGCGGCCCGCGCCGCCATCGTGCGGGCGCTGCAGCGCGGATGCGTCCGGCTACAGTGAGAGGGCCACCCTCGCCCCGGTCGCACCGCGACCCACCCCGCCAAGGAGAACTCCATGTCGGTCGGCCTCCTCGCCGTCGTCGATGACATTCTGACCGCCGCCCTGAAGGCGAGCGCGAAGACCGCCGGCGTCGTCATCGACGATGCGGCCGTCACACCGCAGTACGTGCAGGGGCTGACCCCCGCCCGTGAACTCCCGGTCGTCTGGCGCATCGCGCTCGGCAGCCTGTTCAACAAGTTCGTCATCATCATCCCGCTCGCGCTGCTGCTCTCCGCGTTCGCTCCCGGAGTGCTGCCCTTCCTCCTTCTCCTCGGAGGCACGTACCTGTGCTTCGAAGGGGCAGAGAAGGTCTCGGAGTGGTTCGGAACGCATCACGCCACCGAGAATGCGGAACCACGGGACGAGAAGAAGCTGGTGTTCGGCGCCATCCGAACCGACCTCATCCTGAGCACGGAGATCATGCTCATCGCCCTGGCGAGTCTCGATCCCGATTTCGGAATCTGGATGACGCTCGCAGCCCTGGTCGTGATCGGCCTCGGCATGACGGCGCTGGTCTACGGCGCGGTCGCGCTGCTGGTCAAGATCGACGACGTCGGGCTGCGACTCATGAAGAACCCGTCGAGGAGCGTGCGCCGCACGGGCGCTCGGATCGTCGCGTCGATGCCCGCCGTCTTCCGGGTGATCAGCGTCGTCGGAACGGTCGCCATGCTCTGGGTGGGCGGCCACCTGGTGATCGCGAACCTGGCCGAGACGTTCTGGCACGCCCCGTACGATCTCGTGCACATCGTCACCCATGCGATCGAAGCCGCCGGGCCCGTCGTCGTGTGGTTCGCCGACACCGCCCTGTCGGCCGTCTTCGGGCTGGTGCTCGGGGCGATCATCGTGGTGATCGTGGCAGGCGCACGGCGCCTGTTCAAGCGCGACAACACGGCTCGAGCCGCAAGCGGCGTCTGATCGCAGGCCCCGCTGCTTCGTGCATCCAGCCCGAGGCCGCGCGCTCACCGCGGCGGCCGATGGCTCGTGATACCCGTAGATAGCAGGTGATAGCAGGTGCTATATGGCCGACCGTGAAGCAGTGTCCCGATTGCGAGCCACGGCGCGCAGGGCGGATCAGCTGCACGCGCAGTCCCGAAAACTTCTTGTCGAGAGCGCCCGCTCCGGGGCAGCGGCAGGCCTCTCGCAGCGGCAGATCGGCGAAGCAATCGGTCGCAGCCAACCTGAAGTATCACGACTCCTTCGATTTCACGGGCATACGACGTTGGCGCAGACGCTGGTGTCGCATCGCAAACCGCTCCTCAGCCTTCTGGCGTCGGCAGGCGGCCGGAACGTCCGCGTTTTCGGGAGTCTCACTCGAGGAGAAGACGGGCCCGATTCGGACGTGGATCTGCTTGTCGACTTCGCCAAACCGGTCGGCCTGTTCGGCCTCTCTCGCCTAGAGGCAGCTGCGACCGAGATTGTCAGCGCGCCGGTCGACGTAGTTCCGAGCACCAGCCTCCGAAAGAACCTGGCCGACAGCGTGCGGGCTGAGGCGGTGCCGCTGTGAGCCGCACCGATTCAGAGGTCGTCCAGACTGCCTTCGGGCGCTTCGACCAGTGATCTGCCAGGCACGCATCGAATGGCCCCAGCCGGCCGAAGGCCGCGCACTCCCAGCAGCGGGTGCGACGATGGATCGCACGAAGACCGCGCCGCCTCGCAGAATGGATGAAACCCCGTGACCGTCATCAAGATCAACGCCATCACCGTGTCCGCCGACAGCGGCGACGAACTCGCCCACCGTTTCGCCGCGCGAGCCGGTGCCGTCGACGGCCAGGCCGGCTTCGAGGGATTCGAGCTGCTGAAGCCTCTGGATGACCGCACCACTTGGCTCGTCATCACCCGGTGGAGCGACGAGGAGTCCTTCCAGGCCTGGGTGAGCTCCCCCGCCTTCGGCCACGGCCACCGCAGCGAAGCCGAACGCTCCGGCCAGCCCGCGCCCGCCCACGTCGGCGTCAGCAGCGAGCTCTGGAGCTACGCGGTCGCCGGCGGCTCCGCCGCCTGACGCCGACGCCTGACCCTCCGCCGCCCGACCCCCCGCCGCCCAACACCGCCGCTCGAGCGGGCCGGTCAGGCCGCGTGCGCCGGGTGGGCGTGGGCAACGTGAGCTCCGTTCGCGCCTTCACCGGTGTGCCCGGCGCGAACCGACGGTTCCTCGTTGGTGAACCGGGCCCGCACACCCTCACGGAAGTGACCCGCCAGCGCCAGCACGATACCGAGCGCCGCCCACCCGGCCACCACGAGCCAGGGGAAGAGCAGGTTCGCGGCAGGGAAGTAGGAGAGGTCGCGGAGCAGCGTCGAACCTGCTCCCGGCGGGAACCACTGGCCGACAGCGCCCCACGGCTGCGGCAGGAACTCAAGCGGCTGCGTTGCCGACGAGATCGGGTTCGCAATGAGGAGGAAGAGCACCGGCCCCACCGCGATGCCCGCCCGCCCGACCAGAGACGCGACACCCACGATCGTCGCGCTCACCGCGAGCAGCGTCAGCGCGATGGCTCCGGCGTTCACGAAGAAGTTCCCCTGCAGGGCGCCGAACCAGCCCCCGAGAATCGCCTCGAGCGCAATCCCTGCCACCACTACGTAGACCGTGATCGCGACGACTCTCCGCCACGCCCCCACGATCAGGATGGAGGCAAGGATCCCGCCGAGCATCCCACCCAGCGTGAGCGGGAACGCCGCGGCGGTCAGGCCGGAGCCGCGGGGGTCGGATGCCGCGAGCGGCACGACATCGGTGACGATGACGGTCACAGCGGGGCTCGACCCGCCGCCGGCCGCTGCCGTCGCTGCCGCGACTTGCGCCTGGAGCTTCGGAGCGAGGCCGCTGAGCAGCTGGCTCACGACCGGGCTCGCTGCAGATGACGTGAGCACCTCGGGCGACGGGCCGAGCACGATCGCGCCGTAGACCTCGCGGGACTCGATCCTCGAAACCGCTGCGGCTCGGTCCTCCGCCCCGGCGAGAGCGAAGGTGCCGGGCGATGCCGCCGTCAGAGTGGCCTCCACCTGGGTCACGGCACTCTCGGGGCCGACGACCGCGAGCGGGATGTTCTTGACCGCCGAGGTGACAGACGGCCAGGAGAAGGCAAGCACGATGACGCCGACCACTACGGCGAGCGCAACCCCGATGCCGATGATGCGGCGCCAGGGCGTCGGAGAGGGAGGTGCTGTCGTGAGCGTGCTGTCGGTCATCCTGAGCCTTTCAAAAAAGAACGTTCTTTCTTTATATGATGCGACCCCCGTAGACTCGGTGTCAAGAATGAATGTTCTTTTTCAGTCGATGAGGTGATGATGCCGAAAGTTACTGCCGAGTATCGTGAAGCCCGGCGCGACGAGATCACGGCAGCGGCACTCCGCTGCTTTCTGGCGCGGGGATTCGCCGCGACATCCATGTCCGACATCATCGCGGAGTCCGGGCTCTCAGCCGGGGCGATCTACGGCCACTTCGAGGGCAAACACGACATCATGATGGCTGCTGCGCGCGAAGTCATCGGGCACCGGATAGCCGACCTCCGCGAACTGGCCGGCGAATCGGCGCCCTCCCCCGCCGAGGTGGTCACGCGCATGATGACCGGGCTGTCTGGCGATGTCGCGAAGCCGCCGCTCCTCCTTCAGGTCTGGGCGCAGGCGATGGTCGAAGACGGGGTGCGCGAACTGTTGTGGACGGTCTTCGCCGACATCAGGGAGGCCTACGACCACTACTTCATGAGGTGGGCCGTCGAACACGAGGGCCTCGATGAGGTGGCGGCACGCGAGTGGACAGCGACCCTGATGCCCGCCGCGGTCGGGCTCGCTCAGGGGTACATCGTGCAGTCGGCCGTCTTCCCCGCCTTCGACAGCGCCGCCTACATCGCGTCGGTGCGGAGCGTTCTCCAGCAGTGACCCACTGCCGCCACCCCGCCTGCGGCTTGTCACAGACAGCTCACCCCACTCGTCAGAGCACCGACGCGAGGGCGTCAGCATCCGGCAGCGCTGCCTGCTCCTCAGGGGGCAATGACTCGTAGGCGTAGGTCGCCACAGCCATGGGGGAATCCGACCGGCCGAGCGAGTACCGCACCGTGTGATCATTGCGACTGCCGCAGATCAGGATGCCGACGGTCGGCGCATGCGCCTCGCGTCGGAGCCGGTCGTCGACCAATGCGACGTAGAACCCGAGCTGTCCGGTGAATCCCGGTTCGAACCTGCCCGTCTTCAGCTCGATGACGACATACCGCAGCTGCTCGACATGGAAGAACAGGAGGTCGAGGTAGAAGTCGTCGCCACCGACATCGAAGTGCACCTGCCGGCCGACGAAGGCGAACCCCTGGCCCAGCTCACGGAGCGTCTCGACCATCCGGTCGGTGAGCGCCTTCTCGAGCTGGCGCTCCGCCACCTCGTCGCTGAGCCCGAGAAAGTCGAAGACGTACGGGTCTTTCGCGATCTCTTGCGCGAGTTCAGAATCCGGCTTCGGGAGTTTGGACTCGAAGTTGCTCGGCGCCGACCCCGACCGCTCGAACGTGCGGTTCTTGATCTGATGGAGCAGAACGTTGCGCGACCACCCATGAGCGACCGCTTCGGATGCATACCAATCCCGCGCAGATTGGACTTGGAGACGGTCGAGCAACACGGTGACGTGCCCCCAGGGCAATTGTCCAACAGGTTGTTGGACAATTGCGTTTCGCTCAGGCCACGCAGCCGCCATTCCGCGCATGTAATGAAGATTGCTTCGGGAGAGTCCCGTCATCTGCGGGAACTCAACACGAAGATCTTCGGCAAGACGCCCAATAACCCCACTTCCCCAGCCGTCACTCTCCTGACGTTCCAGAATTGTGTGGCCGATGTACCAATAGAGGTCAATCAGCACAGTGTTCACAACACGCCGGGACCTCCGTCTGGCTGCCGTGATCTGCTCGCGCAACGAGCTCAGGAGTTCGTTATAGCCAACGGGAAGAGAAATGTTTTCGGGTTTCATTTCCTCAGCATAACTGAATTATCGTCAATATATTCGAATGAGACGAGAAATCGTCAGCGTTGGGGACGTCAGGCCCCGAGGTTGCCGCTCAGCCGCCCGTGCATCCGCGCGCTCCGGTCGTCGAGGCCGCTGATGGTCACGGCCGTGCCGTGGGCGGCGAACTTCGTCTCGATCGAGTCGAGGGCGGCGACGCTCGACGCATCCCACACCTGCGCGCGGCCGAAGTCGAGGGTCGCGAGGGGCGGATCCTCGGCGTACGAGAATCGGTCGACGAGGTCGTTGCTGCTGCCGAAGAAGAGCGGCCCGTCGATGATGTAATGCACTGACATCCCATCGTCTGCGAGCTGACGCTCGACGCGGATGACGTGAGCCACCCGGCGCGCGAACAGGATCATCGCCAACACCACACCGACCACGACGCCGATCGCGAGGTTGCCGGTCGCGACCACCACAACCATGGTCACCACCATGACGAGCGTCTCGGGAACGGGCATCCGTCGAAGAGTGGAGGGCCTGACACTGTGCCAGTCGACCGTCGTGATCGCCACGATCATCATCACGGCGGCGAGCGCCACCATCGGAATACGCCCCATGACGCCGCTCAGCCCGGTGACGAGCGCCAGCAGCACGAGGCCGGCGAAGAAGGTCGAGACCCGGGTGCGCGCCCGGCCGATCTTCACGTTCACGATGGTCTGGCCGATCATGGCGCAGCCGGCGATGCCGCCGTAGAAGCCCGCGGCGATGTTCGCGACACCGAGCGCCCACGACTCGCGGCCCTTGTGCGAGGGCGTGTCGGTGAGCTCGTCGACGAGTTTCGCGGTGAGCAGGGTCTCCATGAGGCCGACGAAGGCGACGCTGAGCGCAGTCGGCCAGATGATCTGCAGCGTCTCGAGATTCAGGGGCACGAGGAATGGAGTGAGGCCGGGCAGGCCTCCGGTGAGCGGGCCCTCGTCCGCGACATCCGGAACCATCAGACCGGCCACCACCACCAGAGCCGTCACCACCACGATGGCGACCAGCGGTGCCGGCACTGCCTTCGTGAACCTCGGCAGCACCAGGATGATCGCGACCGTCAGCGCGAACAGTGGGTACACGACCCACGGCACGTCGATGAGGTGCGGCACCTGCGCCACGAAGATGAGGATGCCCAGGGCGTTCACGAACCCGATCATCACCGAACGCGGGATGAACCTCATCAGCCGGGCGAGGCCGGCCAGGCCGAAGACGATCTGCACGATGCCGGCGAGGATGACCGCGGGGAGCACGTACTGCGTTCCGTGTTCGTGCACCAACGGCGCCACGACGAGGGCGACGGATCCGGCCGCGGCCGTGATCATCGCCGGACGACCGCCGAGGAAGGTCATCGTCAGCACCAGAACGATCGACGAGACGAGACTGACCAGCGGGTCGACGCCCGCGATGACGGAGAACGAGATGACTTCCGGCACCAGGGCCAGCGTGGTCACGATGCCGGCGAGCGCCTCCCGGGTGAGGAGCCTCGGCGAGCGGAGCACGTCGCGAACGCCGATGCTCGCGGGAGGGGCGGTCACGGTGGTGGGAAGCTGCATACGTGGACTTTCGCGAGTGGGGCACCCGGAGGGGCGCCAGTGGGCAGTGAACTGCGCACCCTTGCGCGAACATCCATGTCGATGCCCCAGAATCGTCTGAGCACAACCGACACCATCAACTCTACCCTTACGTAAGGGTAGAGTTGATGCAGGAAAGAGACGTGATGACGGATGCCCCCGAGCAGATGATGCAGATCGGCGAGCTCGCGGAGAAGACGAGCATGTCGCTCCGCACGATCCGGCACTACGACGAAGTCGGCATCCTGCGGCCGAGCGGACGTTCGGAGGGCGGCTTCCGGCTGTACACCCACTCCGACTTCAGCCGGCTGATGCTGATTCGTCGCATGAAGCCGCTCGGCTTCACGCTGGAGGAGATGGCCGAGCTGCTCCGCACCATCGACCGGATGCGCACCGAGACCGATCACGACGCGCTGGTCGCCCTCCGAAGCACCCTGGCCGATTTCGTCGAGCAGACGACCGTGCGGCGAGCTCGACTCGAAGAGCAACTGGGCATGGCCGACGAGTTCCTGGAGCTGCTGCGCGCCCAGTGAGCAGAACACGGTCGCCGTGGGCCGCGAGACCCCGCAGCGGTCCATCACGGTCACAATGCGGCAATGCGGTTGCTCGAAAACGGCGTCGATCCTTCGGATCGTGAACAGCGCTGTCTGCCTATGACCTTCCATCAGGAGGCCCGCGTTGACGAGGATCAGGATGTTCACGATGCGCCCGTTTCCGTCTTCGAAAGATCCGATGTCGCCAATGCCGCTCGAAGATCCTCACAACGTGTAAAAAAATCGCCATATTTTTTACACGTTCCGATGATGTGTAAAAAGCCTTTGCATATCTTGTCGGCGGGCAGCATCAAGACAGCGGGAAACCGGCGTCGGTAGAATTGTGCGATGACACGCAGCGCATCGAGCTCCCCCGCACGCACCATCGCCCGCCTCCTGCTCGGCGGAGCCCTCGTCTTCGCCGGAACGAGTCACCTGACCTTCGCGCGCGACGACTTCCGCGCCCAGGTACCGGACTTCGTGCCACTGAAGACCGACACCACCGTGCTGGCCTCCGGTGTGGTCGAGATCGGCCTCGGCGCCGCTCTGCTGCTCACGCGGGGCAGCGCGCGGAAGGCCACCGGCAGCATCGCGGCCGCGTTCTTCACCGCCATCTTCCCGGGCAACATCGCCCAGCTCGTGCACCACCGCGACGCTTTCGGTCTCGACACCGACCGGAAGCGGGCGATCCGCCTGGTCTTCCAGCCCGTGCTCATCGCCGTTGCCCTCTGGTCGACGCGCAGCCCCCGGTGATGCGCCTCCCATGACCACGGCCCGCATCCGCGACTTCCAGCCAGACGACATCGACGGCATCCTGCACCTCTGGGAGGAGATGCGCCTGGCCCAGACCGAGCCGGTCTACAGCCTTCCCGAGGTGCTCGCCTCCTGCCAGCAGGACCACGCCGTCGTGGCCGTGATAGACGACGTTGTGATCGGTGCCGCTGTGGGCCGGGCCGCCCATGCCCAGGGCTGGATCGTCTTCCTGGCCACGGCCGCGACGCACCAACGCCTGGGTATCGGCGGCAAGCTCCTCGCTGCCCTGGAGAAACGGATGGCGCCGCTCGGCCTGTCGAAGCTGTCGGTGCTGCTGCCCGAGAACGTCGTGCAGGTCGGTGCGTTCAGCGAGCAGGGCTTCGAGACCAAGAAGAACCTCCGCTACCTCGAACGCCGCATCCCCGTGCAGCGCAACGAGCTGAGCGCGCTCAGCGAGCTGGGCGGACGGATCCTGCCGCGCGGCCTCTGGACGTCGATCGGCGGCATGGCGAAGGAGAAGGAACTGCTCGAACGCCGGCTGGTCATGCCGCTCGCGAACAGCGACCTCGCCGAACGGTTCGGCGTGCAGCCGCCGAGCGCCGTGGTGCTGTTCGGGCCTCCCGGCACCGGCAAGACGACGTTCGCCCGGGCGATCGCCTCACGCCTGGAGTGGTCGTTCGTCGAGGTGTTCCCGTCTCGCCTCGCGAGCGATCCGGCGGGCCTCGCCGGCGCTCTCCGGGAGACTTTCACGAAGATCGCCGACCTCGAGCACGCCGTCGTGTTCATCGACGAGGTCGAGGAGATCGCCGTTCAGCGCGGCGGCGAGCCGCCGTCGGCGATGCAGGGCGTGACGAACGAACTGCTGAAGATCATCCCGACCTTCCGTGACCAGCCCAACCGCCTGCTGGTGTGCGCCACGAACTTCATCCGGGCGCTCGACACGGCCTTTCTCCGTCACGGCCGGTTCGACTACGTCATCCCTATCGGCCTGCCCGATGAGGATGCCCGTGCGTCGATCTGGGCCCGCTACATCCCGCCCCAGTCGCTGGAGGGCGTCGACCTGCCGGCGCTGGTCGCCCGCACCGAGGGGTTCTCGCCCGCCGACATCGAGTACGCCGCTCGCCGGGCCTCGCAGGGAGCGCTCGAGGCGGCACTCTATCCGGAGCAGGATGGCGCGGTGCGAGCGACGGGCCCGCAGACGGCCGACTACCTGCACGCCATCGGCGAGACGCGGGCGACGGTGTCGTCGGATGTCGCCGCGGCCTTCCTCGAGGACATCGACCGCATCGCGAGGCTCTGACCCGAGCGGTCGCACCCGGCCGAGCGGTCGCACACAGCCCGCGGTGGGTCCCCGCCCCGACCGGCCGCACCCGGTCAGAGTCGCTCGATGATCGTCGCGTTCGCCATGCCGCCGCCCTCGCACATCGTCTGGAGGCCGTAGCGGCCGTGCGTCTCCTCGAGGTGGCCGAGCAGCGTTCCGAGCAGCCGGGTGCCCGACGATCCGAGCGCGTGCCCGAGGGCGATCGCCCCGCCACGCGGGTTGAGCTTCGCCGGATCGGCGTCGAACTCGTGCGACCAGGCGAGCGGCACAGAGGCGAACGCCTCATTCACCTCGTACGCGTCGAGGTTGTCGAACGAGAGGCCTGAGCGCTCGAGAATGCGCCGCGTCGCCGGGATCGGCCCGGTCAGCATGAACAGCGGATCGTCGCCGACCACCGCGAAGTCGACGAAGCGGGCGCGCGGCCGGAGCCCGAGTTCGAGCGCCTTCTCCTCGCTCATGATGAGGGTCGCCGACGCTCCGTCGGTGAGCGGAGACGAGTTGCCGGGCGTGATGTTCCAGTCCACGTCGGGGAACCGCGCGGCGAGCTGCTCCGTGCGGAACGCGGCCTGCAGTCCGGCCAGCCCCTCGACCGTCGTCGACGCCCGGATCGTCTCATCGCGCGCGAACGGCGCGGATCCGGCGGCAGCACCCGGCATCTCGACGGGCAGCAGCTCCCCTTCGAACAGCCCCGCCTCTGTCGCAGCCGCAGCGCGCCGGTGCGACTCGGCAGCGAAGGTGTCGAGCGCTGTGCGGTCGAAGCCCCACTTCGTGGCGATCAGTTCGGCCGACACGCCCTGGTTCACCAGGCCCTCCGGATAGCGGCCCCTGAACGACTCACCGAACGGAGTGCCGCCGGCAGACGACGACCCGAGCGGCACCCGGCTCATCGACTCGACCCCGCCCGCGATGACGATGTCGTACGCTCCGGCCATCACCCCCTGCGCGGCGAAGTGCACCGCCTGCTGGCTCGATCCGCACTGCCGGTCGATGGTGACGGCAGGCACCCGTTCGTCGAATCCCGCTGCGAGAACGGATGTTCGGGCCAGGTTCAGGCTCTGGTCTCCGACCTGGCTCACGCAGCCGAGCAGTACGTCGTCGACCCGCAGGGAGTCGAGCCCGCTCCGTTCGAGGAGGGAGCGCAGCACCTGCCCCATCAGGTCGGTGGGATGGATGCCCGACAGGGATCCGCCCGGCTTGCCCTTCCCGGACGCGGTTCGGACGACATCGACAATGACGGCGGTGGGCATGATGCTCCTTCGGATCAGGCAGTCGGTCCCGCTTTCAGACCTCTCCCCAACCTACCCCCGCACCAGCACCCGATCGACTTTCCCGGACGTGCAGCGGATGCCGCAGATCCCCGCGCGAACGGGAAGGTCGACGGGAGCGCGGGCGCTCACGGGCGGGGGCGGGACGGGCGGGGCGGGCGGGGCGGGCGGGGCGGGCGGATGCCCGCGCCGATCGTTGCGGGCGCCCGCAGCGCTTCCACGGTGGCGATGAGCGTCAGGATGCCCAACAGCACGAAAGCGAACGAGTAGGCGCTGAACGCGGGAGCGGCATCCGGAGCGGAAGCGGAAGCGGAAGCCGACTGCAGCACGTCACCGAAGCGCAGTGCGAGCGCCCCGACCGCCACCCCGAGCCCCGCAGCGAGCTGCTGCAGCGTCGACGTCAGCGTGTTGACCTCCGTCATCGCCCCGTCCGGCACGTCGGCGAAGGCGATCGAGTTGTAGGCCGTGAAGCCGACCGAACGCACGACGCCGCTGATCACCATCAGCGCGACGATCAGCCCGAGCGGGGTATCGCCGCCGAGCGTCGCCGTGACGAACATGCTGAGAGCAGCCCCGCCGGTCGCCGCCACGATCACAGACCGGAATCCGAACCGCCGGATCAGCCCCGTCGTCGCCGGCTTGATCGCCAGATTCCCGACGAACAGGAACAGCACGAGCGTGCCCGAGAGCACCGGCGTCAGGCCGAAGCTCTCCTGGAAGAGCAGCGGCAGCAGGAACGGCATCGCGCTGATCGTCAACCGGAACACGGATCCGCCCGCGTTCGCCACCCGGAGGCTCGGAATCCGCAATGCCCGGAGATCGAGGAGTGGATGTCGCGTGCGCAGGAGGTGGCGCGCCGCGAGGCCGGTCAGCGTGGCCCCCGCCACCGCGGCGACGGGAACGAACATCCCGCCCGCTGTTCCGTCGGCCACCGCATGACCGTCCGCCAGCGCCGAACCCGCCCCCACCAGCAGGCCGAGCCCCAGCCCGATCAGCACGAAACCGAGCCAGTCGAGGCGCTCCGAGACCTCCCGCTCGGTGCGAGGCATCAGCCGGAGTGCCGCGACGATCGCGACCGCGCCGAGCGGCACGTTGATGAGGAAGATCCAGTGCCACGACGCCACCGTGACGATGATGCCCCCGGCCAGCGGCGCGATCACGGGTGCCGCGAGGGCCGGCCAGGTGAGCAGGGCGATGGCCCGCAGCACATCCTTCCGCTCGGTCACCCCCAGCACCACGAGCCGGCCGACCGGCACCATCATCGCTCCCCCGGCCGCCTGCAGCACCCGGAAGGCGGTCAACTGCAGCAGGTCGGCGCTCAGCGCGCAGAGGATCGAGCCGAGCGTGAACACCACGATGGCGAGCACGAACACCCGGCGAGCGCCGAACCGCCGCGTGATCCAGCCGCTGATCGGCACCAGCACCGCAAGGGTGAGCAGGTAGGCCGTGATCGTCACGCCCACTGCCGCCGGGCTCACACCGAGCGAATTCCCGATGGCGGGAGCTGCCGTCGTGACGATGGTGCCGTCGAGGTTCTCCATGAAGTAGGTGCCCGCGACCAGCAGCGCGAGGTTCCTGGATGCTCGGGGCGACGTCACAGCATGTGAGTCTGTCAGTCCCCGGCGCTCAGATGGGGATGTGGGGAGGCTCCCGTGACAGCAGCGTGACACCCAGGCTGTTCGCCGAGGCACCCGGTCTCGGCGTCGGCCTCGGCCTCTCGTCCGTCGTCGCGTTCTCAGCCGGCCTGGTAGACCTTTCGGAAGGCGTCCTTTCGGGCGATCTTTCCGCCGCGGAACTCGTAGATGTCGCAGCCCCGCGTGACCTGGACCTGACCGTCGGGCCCAGTCCCGGTGAACGACCAGGTGCCGGCACCGCGGGTCCCGGCGATGATGGGCCCCTCGTCCTCGTGGCGCTCCTGCCCGGTGTCATGGGCGAGCATGATCGCGAAACCCTCCCGCACCTGCTCCGTGCCCGACCAGGTGCGCCCGGGTTCGGGACCGACGGACGCACTGTAGACGCAGTCGTCGGTGATGTGGCTCATCAGCGCCTCGAGGTCGTGGCGGGCCCACGCGTCGCTGAACGCCGCCAGCACCTCGGGCGTCATGTCACTCGTGCTGTCTGCGGTCAAGGAGGAATCAGTCATAGGTGAACTATGGCACCGGACTCGGCAGGATGTCTCGCCCGCTTCCGGACATGACCGCTAGAGGATGTTGCGACCGCACTCTGCGTCTTGTGGGGGTTTGCCGGCAGAGGTGCGCGTCTGCCGAAAGGTCGGCCATGCCCGAGTGGTAAGGATCCTCCTCCAACTCGCCCGACACCACGCGTCGCTGTCACCGGCGCCGCCTCCCCCGCCATCCCGACGCGCCCTTTCGCGTCGGCGTCATTCCCGTCGACCCGAACCTCCGCCGCAGCGGAACCTTGGTGACCTAAGTGATCGCGGAGGACATCCTGCTCGCCCGACTGCCTCGAGCCTGCGCTTCGGATCCGCTCAACTCTTTCACGAGGCAGCCCTCCGACGCCGAAAGGCGTGATCGATAATCCCGCCCGCGTCTCAGGAACCCTCCAGCTGCATAACAAGACGTCACGTCCAGCGAGACGAGTTGTTGAGACAGGCCAGTCCTGCGAGATCCAGCGCATCCCGACAGCGGCCAGGGAGACCCGCCCTGTGTCTTGAAATCCTTTAGGTTTTCGAAGCACGCTAAATCGTATTGACCCGAACCTCGCAGGGTGTTTTCGGTAGCGGGGCACGGTGGCCTTTGCCTTCCAGATCGAGTAAACCGTCCGCAGTCCCCGTAGGCTGTTCAGTTCATCTGGTGACAAAGCCACCTAACCTCGAGAGAAGGAAAAGGTATGTACGACGAAATGACGTGGATCCCGCCGTCTGCGCTTGCAACGTTAACGGAGGAATTCGCGAAACTCACGAGCCTCCCCACCCCAACCCCAACCGAAGTTGAACGGGTGCAGGAATTGCGGCAACTCCTTCGGCGTGCTGAAGCGACGATCAAGCCAGACGACGGCCTTGTCGAACCCGGGATGCGAATCACCGCTCTGTTCGCAGGCGACACCCGCTCCACCGTCTTTCTCCTCGGCGATAGGAACCTTTCCGTACTCGACCCGAATGTCACCGTCGAGGTGTACTCGCCATCATCATCGCTCGGGCACGCGATCATCGGCAGCCATGTCGGAGACACGATCAGCTACACCTCCCAGTCGGGGGCGCAGCTCACTGTCGAGATCCTCGCGGCCGCGCCCTACAACGGATAGGCCCGGTTCTTACGAGTGCCGGCTTCAGCGACGAAGCTGCGGTCGGCATTCGTTCTTTTATATATTCAACACAGAATACTGATGATTGAATTGCCCAGTTTCTCTAGCCGTTGTCCGCTGTCTTTAGTGCTTGATGATCTTTTAGGAGAACATGCTTTCGGCGGCGGCCGTGTTCGCGAACTGGGGGAGGCAGCCGCATCACATCTCGTCCGGATTCCGATCAATAGGCACGGAAATCGAGCGAGGTAGTCCCGCGTCTACGCGTCACCGAGCGATCACGGAACAAGGCCATTCACCGGTTAGCTCAGCAACACAAGGTCGCGGCAACCCATGCTGTCTACTGGATATCCACATCTAGGACGGGCTTATTGTGGCCATTTCGTCGACGAGTCGGCCGTCGACGAGGTGGACTGTTCCGTGCATCCTGGGTAGGTGGACGAGGTCGTGGGTGACGAGCAGGGTGGACGTGTTGAGCTCATCGGTTAGTCGAACGATGAGGTCGATGATGCTTGCACCGCGTTCCTGGTCGAGGGCGCTTGTGGGTTCGTCGATCAGGAGGACACTGGGGTTGTTCATCAGGGCGCGGGCGATGTTGATGCGTTGGCGTTGGCCTCCGGAGAGCTGGTGGGGTCTTTTGTCGCCCTGGCCTGCGAGGCCGACGGCGTCCAGGAGACGGTCTGCCCTGGCGGAAACGACGGTGCGGTTGCGCCTGCCGTGCGGGGCACCGAGTTCGTTCATGACGGTCAGCTGTTCGCGGGCGGTGAGGGAGGGGATCAGGTTGGCCTGCTGGAAGACGATTCCGATCTTCGTGCGGCGGAGCTCGGTTGCCTCACCGGGGCTCAGCCGGGTGGCGTCGATGTCGTCGATGAGTACCTGGCCGGAGTCGGGGCGGATGAGGGTGGCGGCGACGGCGAGGAGGCTGGATTTGCCGGACCCGCTGGGCCCGGTGATCCCTGTGACGGTTCCGGGGTGGGCGGGGAGGGAGATGTTGTCGACGGCGGTGACGCGGGCGTCGCCGTCGGGGAAGGTGAGGGTGATGTTGTTCAGGCGGATCATCGGTTGCTCCCAAGGGCTGTGAGGGGGTCGGCGGAGGTGACGGAACGAAGAGCGAACGCGGCCCCGACAAGGCCCAGGACGATCATGATCGTGCCGGGAATAATGGTCGTGATCGGGCTGAGGAGGAAGGGCAGCGCGGTGCCGGCGAGGGTACCGAACACGGTCACCAATCCCAGGCCGATACCGATTCCCAGGATCAGCACGATCAGTGCTTGTCCGAGTGCGTCGCGGATCAGCGAGCGCGTGCTGGCGCCGAGGGCTTTGAGGACAGCGACATCGCCTTTTCGTTGCATGGTCCAGACGGTGAAGAACGCGCCGATCACGAGTCCGGAGATGCCGAACAGCATGACGACCATGAGGAGTAAGGATCCGATCTCGGAACGGAACGCGCCGAGCGCCATCAGTGATCCGAGAGTGCCCTGGGACACGGTGGCGTTCGTGGTGTCTGCGGTATCCCAGTCCGGGCTGCCGGTGACGGCGAGAACGGTGGCGTAGGCGCCAGCATTGCCGGTCGAGGCGGAGTAGGCCTGCCAGTCGGTGAGGGTCATCTGCACGACGGGGGTGTGGCTGTACCAGCCGTCTCCGCCTATCGTTTCGACGGTGTAGGTGGTACCGGCGATGGTGACCTCGTCGCCGCCGGTCACGTCGAGTGCTTTCGCTGCGGGGTCGGACAGGCCGAGCAATCCGTCGCCTGTCGGCGCATCGGGGTCGAAGCCCGGTTCCACGCCGAACACGGCGATCGCTGCGCGGGTGTCGCCGGCCTCCCCGCGGGTCTGGCTGATCCCTATGGGTTTGGCGGACGTGACTCCGCTCGTGTTGGCCCAGTCTGTTGCCTGCTGCTTCGTGATGGTGGAGTCGGAGAAACTCGCGCCGCTGTCTCCGGTGGTGGGCGCAGAGAACACGACACGGTCACCGGGCAGCGCGAGCACGGCCGAAATGTTCTGGGTGGCGAGTCCACCCGTGAGGCCGCTGAGGAAACCGACGAGGATGGTGATGAGGGCGACGACGGAGCCGATCAGGATGAACCGGCCGCGGGCGAAGCGGAGATCGCGTAACGCGACGAACATGGTGTGTGCCTTTCCTGCCACCGGATGCGGCGGCCACTCCACTCTCGCGTCCCGGCGGGGCCGGGTCATCGGCCACCCGGACACCCTTTCCCGCCCGAAATGGTGAGGCCCCAATCGTCCTTTTGTACGATGACCCACACGGAGTCGCCGCGTAGAGTTCAGGCCATGGCGCACAACGCATTGACTCCCGTTTTCGTGGGGTTGCGCGCAGGCCTGCACGTGCTCGTCATCGCCCTCACCGCGCTGGTCATCCTCCGCGCCATCCTCACCCCGACCGACGCGAGCGTCGCGGTGGTCCTCGTCGCGGTGTTCCTTGGGCTGACCTATGCTGTCGGCGCTGTGCTGCCACGAACCGTTCGATCAGGCAGAGGACTGCGTCTGGTCTGGTTGGCGGCCCTGACCGTGGAATGGGTTGTTCTGCTGTGGCTGAGCCCGGATGCCGCCTACCTGGTTTTCCCGCTGTTCTTCCTCTTTCTTCATCTCCTCGGACGTTGGTGGGGGTCGGCCGCGATCCTGGGGTCCACGATTGTCGCGATCTGCGCCCTCGGGATCCATGGCGGCTGGACCGTTGGAGGTGTCGTCGGCCCGCTCGTCGGCGCTGGCGTCGCACTACTTATCGGGCTCGGCTATCAGGCTCTCGCCCGCGAGGCCGTGCAGCGCGAAGCGCTGCTGAGCGAGTTACTGGCAACCCAGGGCCGGCTCGCGGCGACCGAGCACGAATCGGGTGTTCTCGCCGAACGGGCACGGCTCGCCCGCGAGATCCACGACACTCTCGCGCAAGGTCTCTCCAGCATCCAGATGCTGCTGCACGCCGCGGAACGCGCCGACCCCGGCCGCCCCGGCATCGAACACCTCCGGCTCGCCCGCGAGACAGCTGCTGCGAACCTCGTCGAGGCGCGCCGGTTCATCCGCGAGTTGACCCCGCCCCAGCTGGATGACCAGACCCTCGGCGCTGCGCTCCGCCGCCTTGCCCGCACGCAGTGGGTGGCCCAGGGACTCGACGTTCACGTGCGGGTCTCCGACACGATCACTCTGCCGATGCACCTGCAGACAGCGCTGCTGCGCATCGCGCAGGGAGCAGTCGCGAACGTCATCCAACATGCCCACGCCACCACCGCGACCATCACCATCGCCACCGACCACGACGAACTCCACTTCACCGTCACTGACAACGGAACCGGCTTCGACCCGGAGCACCTTCTGCAGGATACGGCCGAAAAGTCGGACTCCTTCGGATTGCAAGCCACCTCGGAGCGGGTCCAGCAGCTCGGCGGAACCCTCACCCTCGACGCCGCGCCCGGCCGCGGCACCACCCTGGCCGTCGATCTGCACCTGGCGGAGGTCACATGATCCGGCTCGTGATCGCGGATGACCACCCCATCGTCCGCGCCGGTCTCGTCGCCCTGTTCAGCCTGGAGGAGGATTTCGTGGTCGCCGCCGAAGCCGGCACACCCGACGAGGCCGTCGATCTCGCCGAACGCACCAACCCGGACGTCGTGCTGATGGATCTCCAATTCGGCTCCCAGCAGACAGTCACCGGTGCAGACGCCACACGGCGGATCCGCGCCCTCGAAGCCCCGCCCTATGTCCTCGTGCTCACCAACTACGACTCGGACTCCGACATCCTCAACGCCGTCGAGGCCGGAGCCAGCGGCTACCTTCTCAAAGACGCCCCACCCCACGAACTCATCGCTGCTGTCCGCGCCGCCGCAGCAGGTGAGAGCGCCCTCGCCCCGGTCATCGCCTCCCGGCTCCTCAACCGGATGCGCGCACCCCAGATCAGTCTCAGCGGCCGCGAAATCCAGGTGCTCGAACTCGTCGCCGCAGGCCGATCGAACACTGAAGTTGCCGAGGAGCTCTTCGTCAGCGAGACGACCGTCAAGTCCCACCTCGCGCACATCTTCTCCAAACTCACCGTCAATTCCCGCACCGCCGCCGTCTCCGCCGCCCGCCGACAAGGCATCCTCCGCTAACTGCCGACACGATCCAACAAGCAGAGCTCGGCCTCAATGCCCGTGGGGGACAAATAGTGCTGCAGCCAAGAGGCCAATCATCGCCGCGATTCCCACATATGGGCCAACCGTTTGGGTGAGTGGTGTGCCTCAGAAACTTCAGGTTTCCGAAACAGCACAAGTCGGCAGGCAACTCGCCGGCCCTGACGCGTCGATCAGGGTGACAGGAATGGTCATATCAGGCGGGGGAGTGCTGACGAGCCGGTCAGTCCATTCGGCAAGCCTGGCTTGACGTGTGATGCGGCAATCCTCTACCCTGAGCGACATAGGACATCTGATGTCATCTGTTCAAAGGAGCTTGCAATGTCGCATCGCCGCTGGTTGTCACCAATCGTTGCAATCGCTGTCGCCGTAGGCCTTGTCGCCACTGGCGCCATTGCTGCACAGGCGACCCCGACCGATCCGCCAGGCACCTTCGCTCAGCAGAACCTCGGCTCGACGCTTGCCGGGAATTTCGCCGCCTATCGAATTCCAGCGCTCGCCTATCTGGGCAACAACATTGTCGTGGCGGCTTGAGACGGGCGGCCCACCAGTGCGGCCGATTCGCCGAATCCGAACTCGATCGTGATGCGGCGCAGCACAGATAATGGTGCGACGTGGGCCGCGCAGACCATCGTTCGCGCCGGCAACCCTGACACAGCCGGTAATGGCGCCGCCAAGATCGGCTACAGCGATCCGAGCTTTGTCTACGACGCGGTGGCCGCGAAGCTCTTCGTGTTCTCGGTCTACTCGAAGGGCCAGGGCTTCGCAGGAAGCGCGTACGGAAATGACGACGCGAACCGCAGCATCATCAGCGCGCAGGTGTCAGAGTCGACCGACCTAGGGCTGACGTGGGGAGCCCCACAACTAATCACGACCATCGTGAAACCCGGAACCAGTGGAAGCAGCCCTCAACCGGGCGCCGTCAAAGGAATGTTCGCCTCGTCGGGAGAGGGCATCCAGCTGAAGTATGGAGCGTATGCAGGCCGACTCGTGCAACAGTTTGCCGGAACGGTGCTGCAGGCGGATGGCTCCACGACCGTGCAGGCGTATTCGGTGTATTCCGACGACCATGGCGCGACCTGGAGACGCGGTGCCTTCGTCGGCACGGGAATGGATGAGAACAAGGTCGTCGAGCTATCGAACGGGTCGCTGCTGCTGAATTCGCGGGCCAGTACGGGCGGCAGTCGCAAGGTCGCGACTTCGACTGACGGCGGTCAGACCTGGGGTGCGGTGACCACCGACACCGATCTGCCCGATCCGGGCAACAACGCGTCGATCACGCGGTTGTTCCCCGACGCGGCGCTTGGTTCTGCGGACGCGGCCAAGCTGCTGTTCACGAATGCTGACAGCACGAGCTCCCGTCAGAACGTGTCAGCTCGTGTGTCCTGTGACAATGGTGCGACATGGTCGTCGGTGCGTCCGATCGCTTCCGGGTTCTCGGCGTATTCGACGGCGACCAGGCTGGGCAACGGGCAGCTCGGGGTTCTCTACGAGTCCAGCTACACCTCGGGCATCCAGTTCGCCCGCTTCAGCGACACCTGGCTCGACTACAGCTGCCCATCGGCTGCGACGACCACAACGTCGATCGATGGAGTGCACATCACGGGTTCCCGAAACGATGCAGGTCGGAACGTCACCACCCAGCCCTACACGGCCGGCGAACTGGTTCCCTACTCTTTCGCGGTGACCAACACCTTCTCGACAACCGTCACCGTCGCACCGACCTCGGGCAATGTCTCGCCCCTTGTCCCCCCGGGCGCGGGCAATTGCCGGTACACCAATCTTGCTCCCGGCGCCGGGTACACGTGCTCTACGCCGAAGCACACGGTCACGGCCGCCGAGGTCGCGCAGGGCTACTTCGTGCCCGATTCGACCTGGACGGTCACCAGCGCCTCGACCTCGACCGCCCGCGTGATCGGCGCCCGTGTGGCTCTGAAATAGGTTCTCGTGTCGCTGTCAATTTTTTCGACCTGTATATAAGGAGTCGTTGTGTCTGAAGTCGTGATTGTCGCAAACGCGGAGGAGGCTGGTGTTCTGGCCGCTGGCATCATCGGTCGACTGGTGCAGGATTATCCTGCCGCCGTGCTGGGTGTGGCGACCGGTTCCACCCCGCTTCCGCTCTACCGGGCGTTGGCGGCTCTCGGGCTCGACTTCTCAGGGGTTACCGCGTTCGCTCTCGACGAGTATGTCGGGTTGCCGACCGGGCACCCCGAAAGCTACCGGCAGGTCATCGAGCGGGAGGTGGTCGCGCCGCTCGGGCTCGATCCTTCGCGGGTTCATGTGCCGAACGGTAACCCGGACGAACTGGCGCATGCCGGCGCCGACTACGAGGCTGCGATCGCTTCAGCTGGCGGCGTCGATGTGCAGGTGCTCGGCATTGGCACCGATGGTCACATCGGGTTCAACGAGCCGGGGTCATCGCTCGCTTCACCGACGCGCGTCAAAACGCTGACACCCGAAACGCGGGCCGACAACGCGCGGTTCTTTGACTCGATCGATGACGTGCCAAAGCATTGCGTCACACAGGGGATCGGCACCATCCTCCGTGCACGGCACCTTGTTCTGCTGGCATTCGGTGAGGCCAAAGCCACTGCGCTTGCTGCGGCAGTCGAGGGGCCGGTGACCGCGTCTGTTCCGGCCTCCGCCATCCAGCTGCATCCGCGCGTGACGGTAATCGTCGACGCTGCGGCCGCGGCGCAGCTCGAACGTGCCGACTACTACCGGTACGTCTACGCGAACCGTCCAGCCTGGCAGCAGCTCTGACGAAGCGTCGTTACTCAGGCGCTCAGGATGGGCTCCCGGACCGGGTTTGAGCGGTGAGGGTGGTGAGCGCGCCGAGCGTTGCAAGGGTGGGCTGTACGCGCTGTCCGATCGACGTCATCTCCGGTGCCGCACCCACCTTCACTCCGGCGTACATCAGCGGCCCTGCCGTGGCCAACAGTGCACCCATCGCCTCGGTCGTGAGCAGTGACGTCGGCTCGGCACCAGTGTTCTCCGGGATCCCCGGGCAGGAGAGTTCTGGAGCGCAGGGCAGGTGCGCGTCCAGCCAGGCTACGCCGTAACCGGTCGCTTCAGGCGAAACCCCCGAGAACATGAGCGCGGTACGTGCGCCCGCTTCGCGGAGAAGTACCGCGTGCCGGGACGCCTCCAAGGGATCGTGGGTCTCGATGACCGATCGCGCCCAGTTGAGGGTGTGGCCGAGGCGAGTGCCGCTCGCCTCGGCATCCTGGACCGCGGCGATCTCCTCCTTCAGTGTGAGAAAACCCTTCTGGGCAGCCCACGCAGCCTCCGGCAGGAAGGCGTCGCAGTGCTCCACCATGAGGGCGGCTCCCCGCCAGTCGAGCGCCTGGAGTTCGGCCAGCGATGCGGTGAAGGCGCCGACTGACGACGCGGCGACGGTTCGGTTCGGTGCTGACTGCAGTTGGATCGCTTGCACGGAGCCTTCGCCGAGAAGATCAGTGAGTGCCGTGACCTCGGTATGCACCGTTCGCATGTCGGTGAGCGCACGCCGACGACCAGCCGGGTCGTTCGACGCGAGACCGTAGAGCGGATCGGTGGGGAGGATGCGTCCGGTTCCGGGAATGCAGGTCACAACGTTTCGCCAGGCAGGGTCGAGCAGATGGGCGAGCCGTGCCATGCCCCCCGCATGAAGCGTTGAGGCGAATGGCAACTCCAGCCCGGTGGTGCCCGGCGTCTGGCGGAGCCTTCGGTACCACTCTTGCTCGAGATCTGGTCTCGAGGCGAGGTCAGGCGGTGCAGCCGCGTAGGCGCCGACGATCATCGCGGCACCGTGACGGCGCCCGAGGCGATCGCCCGGTAAGCGGCGTCGATCACCGAGATGGAGGCGCGGGCATCCGCAATACCGTAGTCCGGCGTTCGCCCCGCAACGAGTGCGTCTACGAGGTCTGTGAAGAACCCCGCCAGCGCGGCACCGGATCCGACTCCTCCCACGGCGTGGGAAGCGACAATCGGCTCGCGGCCATAACGCGTGACGGCTGGCCGGTCATCGTCGATACTCGCGTGCCCGTGCGATCCGAGCAGCCGGATGCTTGTGCTCGTCGGCCCGAGCCCGGGAGCGAAGGGAACGCGCCCGACCGTCACGGTCGCCGTCACTCCGTGTTCGAGCCCGAGCGAGACGACCGCCGTGTCTTCGACGCCGAAGCGTGCGTGGCCATTGTCGAACAGTGCACCGGCCATCGCGTAGACGCTGGTCGTCTCGATGCCGGTCAGGTACCGGATGCTGTCGACGCAGTAACCCAGAAAGTTCAGCAGCTCGCCGCCGCCGCTGAGAGCGGGATCGATCACCAGCTCAGGGCGTTCGACTGACGTGGTGAAGTGGGCGCCGCTTGCGAGAAACTCGACGTCGATGTGGCGCGGCAGGCCGAGGTGCCCGGCATCGACCCAGGCGCGGGCCCGGCGAAGCCCTGGGGCGTGGGTGCGGTTGATGACGGCACAGACCCGTCCGGTGCGGCGGGCGGCGGCGGCGATCGCGTCCGCGTCGGCGAGGGTGGTCGCAACGGGTTTGTCTACGAGGACGTCGATGCCGTTTTCGAAGGCTTCGAGGGCCAGCTGGGCGTGCCGGGTCGGTTCGCTGCAGACTACGACAAGGTCAACGGCCTGAGCATTGAGGGCGTGTGCGATATCGCCGAGCCACGGTACGCCCGCCTCCGCTGCAGTCCGGCGGCTGTCGGCGATCATCCAGTCGGGGCAGTCGTCATGCTCAGCCACCCCAACGATCTTGACCCGGGGGTCACGGCCGAGCAGCTGGAGGTAGGGCAGCGCATGCCGGACGCCAGACGCAAAGCTCACTCTGAGCGGAGCGGTCATGCCGCGACTCCCGTTAATCGGGCTTTCGGTTGGTCATGCGAGATTCGAACGGGCTGGCCGGTCTCGAGGGAACGCTGCGCCGCAACCGCGGTCGCCAACGCGACACGCGCCTGCGTCGTCGTGACGATGAATGGTTCGAGGCCCTGCGCCGCCCGCACCCAGTGCCCGAGCTGCAGGGAGAGAGCGTTCTCGATCGAGGGCGGGGCAACCGGATGCCCGGGCGAGGAAAGCCCCGGATCGCAGTCGGTGCTGTGCGCCAGCGTGCCTTCCGTGCCGACGAGTACGATGCGCCGAAGGAACTCGCCCGGTTGACGGAGCGCGTAACAGAGCTCCAGCGTCGCAAGTGCTCCGCTCTCGAATCGCACCTGCACCTGGAAGCTGTCGGGCATGGGCATCTCTGCCGCAAAAGTGGGGAAGTTCCGCGCGAATACCTCGACCGGCGTCGAGCCGGTCAGCCAGACGGCGAGATCGATGCTGTGCGTGCCGTTATGTACCGGGTGCCCGCCCGACCGTGACACGTCGAGCTGCCAACCCCGCCAGCCGTTCGGCCAGACATGCCCGGTGTACCAGCTCACATGCAGAAGTTTCGGATCACCGATCTCACCGCGTGCGAGGGCCTGCTGCAACTCCGTGATCACCGGCTGGAAGCGTACAGTCTGACCCACCATCAGGGTGACACCACGGCCTTCGGTCGCTTCCACCATCTCGTCGAAATCGCTGACAGTGAGGGCGGCGGGTTTGTCGACGTGAACGTGCTTACCCGCCTCGCCCGCGGCCACAGTCCACCGGTGGTGGTCTGGTGTCGCGTTCACGACGTCGACCGCGTCCACATCGTCCCGGTCAATGGCGGCGTGAATGTCGGTGGTGGCGGCAGCGCCGCCAGCCAGCGCCGCGAGGGCATCAGCCCTGCGAAGATCGGAGCCTGCTACATGCGTGACGGCCACGCCGGGGAGGCTTCGCAGTGCGAGTACATGCTCGCGGGCGAACGCACCGGTGCCGACGACCGCGACTCTAAACGTCATCGGTGGCGGCGGGGGTGCGAAGCTCTGGCTTGACCTCGTCTTTGAGGATACGAGCCGACTGGCCGAGGCTGCGCGCGAGTGCGGGAAGCTTCGTTGCTCCAAACAGAAGGAGCAGAACAGCAATGACGATGACGGCGTGCCAGCCGTTGAGATTTGCGAGCATGTGGGATCCGGTTTCTACTGGAGGTCCGCCCACCCAACCACATCAGACATCCTATGTCCAGCCCGTACGTGGTATCGTCGCCAAAGCTCAGTGAGCCGTGGTCGCTTTCTCGAGAGCGCGGCGAAGGGGCTGGTAGTGGTCGATGACGGCCTTTTTAAAAGCCTCGAGGTCGCCGGTCTGTGCGGCGTCGAGCATGGCACCGTGGGCTTTCGCTGTCTCGTCCATGTCGGCCGCAGGCGGTAAGCCGAGGAGGGGGTATACGACAGTGTTGACCTCCCAGAATGCGGCCACGAGCTGTCCCACCAGAGCGTTGTCGAGATAACTCAGGAGGCGGGAGTGGAATGCGAGGTCTTCGTCGGGGAAGGACTCGCCGGCTGTGGACTTCTTGACCATTGTTGCCACCAATTCCCTGAGGGCGAGATCGTTCGACCCATTCAGGGCCGTGACAATCGCCGGCGCCATGGCCAGGTCGAGCGCCTCGCGAACTTCCACGACCTCACGGAGGGCTGCGAAATTGTTCTCAGGGCTGAGCACGCCCCGGAAGACCAGGCCCTCGACGAGAGGTGCCAGAGACAGGTTGCCGACATACGTGCCATATCCGTGGCGCACCTCGACGATGTCCAGAGCTTGAAGGGTGCGGATAGCCTCGCGAACGCTTGACCGGCTCACGTCCAGCGCGGCACAGATCTCCGACTCCGTGGGCATCAGATCACCCGGGCGAAGCTCGTTCTTCAGGATGTAGTTCTTGATCTGGTCGGTGACCGTGTTGCGGCGGCGGCCGGGTTCGATGATGAACGCTTCGCGTGGAGGCGTTGTAGTGGATTCCATCTCGAGCTTGACCTTTCGCGTGGTGAGGTATTAGTTTCAGTGTACTGACTTAGGACATCTGATGTCCGATATTCCCTCGAAAGGCAGAACATGCTCAAAGACGTGCTCCACCTGCAGACCAGCCGCCGCGCCTTCATCGGCTCCGTCGGCGCCATGGGTATTGTCGCCGCACTGGCGGCCTGCTCCGGCCCCAGCTCGACGACCGGAGCCAACGGTGCCGCCGGCGGGTCCGCCGGTCCGGTCAAGACCGACGGGCTCATCACCGCCGGAATGTCCTACCCGCTCTCGACCGGCTTCGACCCCATGACCACCTCGGCCGCGCTGACCGTCGCAGGCAACTGGCACGTGCTGGAGGGCCTCGTCGACCTCGACCCGGTCACCCGCAAGCCCTACGCTGCCCTTGCCACGTCCCTTCCCACGCAGGTCGACGACACGACCTGGCAGGCGACGCTCCGCAGTGGGGCGACGTTCCACGACGGCAGTCCGGTGACGATCGACGATGTCGTGTTCTCGTTCACCCGCGTGCTCGATCCGGCGAACAATTCCCTGTATCTCGGCTTCCTGCCGTTCGTCGATTCAGTGACCGCTGTCGACGCCTCGACCGTGCAGTTCAAGCTGAAGTACGCCTTCAGTCTGTTCCCGAGCCGCATCTCGGTCGTCAAGGTCGTGCCAAAGGCCTTGGTGACGGCCGACCAGGCCGCTTACGACAGCCTACCCGTGGGCTCAGGGCCGTACAAGTATGTTTCGGCTACCAAAGACGACAAGATCGTGTTCGAGCGTTTCGATGCCTACAACGGCCCGCGGCCAGCGCTTGCCGCCGGCATGACCTGGAACCTGCTCTCGGATGCGTCGGCCCGGGTCACCGCCGCGCAGTCGGGCCGGGTCGAGGCGATCGAGGACGTGCCCTACCTAGACGCCGACGGACTCGCCAAGACGCTGACCGTCGACTCAGTGCAATCGTTCGGATTGCTGTTCATGATGTTCAACTGCTCAGTGGCCCCCTTCGACGACAAGCGTGTTCGCCAGGCCTTCTTCTACGCCATCGACATGGACAAGGTGATCAGCACAGCCCTGCTCGGCAACGCGACGGCCGCGACGAGCTTCGTACCGAAAGATCATCCCTCCTATGTCGAGGCGAAGACGGTCTACAGCCACGACCCGGCCAAAGCGAAGCAACTGCTCGCCGACGCCGGTGTCTCCAACCTCGCGGTGACGCTCCTGACCACCGATACGGCGTGGGTGAAAGACGTCGCACCGCTAATCAAGGAGAGTCTCGACTCGGTGGGCATCGCCACGACACTCGACATCGGCCAGTCGGGGGGTCAGTACAAGAAGGTTGACGGCGGAGAGCTGCAGGTCATGGTCGCGCCCGGTGACCCGTCAGTATTCGGTCCCGACGCCGATCTGCTGCTGCGCTGGTGGTTCGCCGGTTCGGTCTGGCCGGTCAGTCGCTACCGTTGGGCGGGCACTCCGGAATTCGCCGAGGTGACATCGTTGCTCAACCAGGCTGCGTCAGCGTCCGACGAAGCCGCCCAGAAGGCGACGTGGGGCCAGATCTACGACATCATCTCTGAGAACGTCCCTCTCTATCCCCTCTTCCACCGCAAGCTGCCCACGGCGTACGACGGCGCGAAGGTCCCCGGTTTCAAGCCCCTGTCGATCACCGGCCTGTCGTTCCTGGACGTGGGTTCGACCGTATGATCGCACTGCTGAGGCTGGCGGGGCGGCGGCTCATCTGGCTGCCGTTCATGGTGCTCGGTATCACGCTGCTCGTGTTCTTCGTGATGCAGTTCACGCCGACGGATGCCGCCACCAATGCGCTCGGTGAGAGCGCCACGGAGGCGGCCAAGCAGGCCTACCGTGTCTCGCATGGGCTGACCGATCCGTTCTTCGTGCAGTACTTCCGTTTTCTCGGCGGGCTCTTCACCGGCAACCTCGGCGACACGGTCCCTCCCGCCCAGCCGGTCACCTCGCTCATCTCAACCGCGTTCCCGCTCACCCTGCAGCTCACCTTCCTCGGGCTGCTGATCGCGGTCGTGCTCTCGCTCGTGCTCGGAGTACTGGCTGCGCTCTACCGCGACCGGTGGCCCGACCAGGTCATCCGGGTGGTGTCGATCGCCGGCATCGCCACGCCGTCGTTCTGGCTGGCCATCCTGCTCATCAAGTCATTCGCTCTCGACCTGCAGATATTCCCGAGCGGTGGCTACGTCAACCCAGGCGACTCGTTCACCGGCTGGCTGCAGTCGCTCTGGCTTCCCGCACTCGCCCTGGGAATTCCCGTAGCGGCCTCGCTCACCAGAGTTGTGCGAACGTCGATGGTCGAAGAACTCGACCGGGACTACGTGCGCACGGCCATCGGATCTGGTCTGCCGATGAGGGTAGTCGTGGGCCGCAACGTGCTCCGCAACGCCCTCATCACACCCGTCACCGTTCTTGGGCTTCGGGTGGGCTACCTGCTGGGCGGCGCGGTGGTGATCGAGGTCATCTTCGACCTCCCTGGTATGGGAAAGCTCATTCTGAACGGAGTGACCGCCGGTGACACGAACCTGGTGCAAGGCGTGACGCTGATCATCGCGCTCACCTTCGTGATCGTCAACATCGTCGTCGACATGCTCTACCTGCTCATCAACCCACGAATCAGAACGGTCTGAGACCATGCGCCGTACGCTCACCGACCGCCTCAGCGCACCCGGCCTGCGCCTGAAAGCGCTGCCAATCGGATCGAAGATCGCCCTCGTCTTCTTCGCACTCATCGTGCTGGCCGCCGTCTTCGCCCCCCTCGTGGCACTGCACGACCCACTCGAGTCCGGCATCCCCGCACAACCGCCATCGGCCGATCACTGGTTCGGCACCGATCGCACCGGCCGGGACATCTACGCCCGCCTGGTGTATGGAGCGCGCTACTCGCTCGCCATCGGCCTGGGAGCGACCGCCATCGCGCTCGTCGCGGCTGCCGTACTCGGCTCGATCGCCGCGACCGCGAGGAAGGCCGTCTCCGAGACGATCATGCGCCTGCTCGACATCGTGATGTCGTTCCCCGGCATCGCCCTCGCCGTCGTCTTCGTGGCGGTGTTCGGCAAGTCGCTGCCCGTGCTGATCTGCACGCTGGCGTTCCTCTATGTTCCGCAGCTCTCGCGCATCGTCAGGGCGAATGTGCTCAGCCAGTTCGGAGAAGACTATGTCCTGGCCGAGCGGGTGATGGGCGCGCGCATCGGGTACATCCTGCTGAAGCACGTCGCCCGCAACTGTGCGGCGCCGGTGATGGTCTTCGCGACCATCCTCGTCGCCGACGCCATCGTGTTCGAGGCAAGCCTGTCATTCATCGGGGCGGGCGTTCAGGACCCTGCACCCTCCTGGGGCAACGTCATCTCCTACGGACGCAACCTGCTGCTGAGCGGCGGCTGGTGGGCCACATTCTTCCCCGGCCTCCTCATTCTGCTCACGGTGCTCGCCCTCAACATCCTCGCCGAAGGCATCACGGATGCCATGGTGCGACCGAGCGTACGCAAGAACGCTGCCGCCGTGGCGGCCGTCGCCGAAGTCGACGGGTCGGAGGCAGAGCTGGCAACGGTCACGACCGCCGCGACGCTCTATGAGCCTGAGACGCTCCGCCGCCACCTCGATCAGCTGCGGGCAGCCGAACGCGGCCGCACCGACCGTCTGGTGTACCGCGGGATCGCTGCCCCGCTTCTGGAGGTCAAGAACGTGAGCATCCGGTTCCCGGAACGGCACGGCGATGTCGCCGTGGTCGACAACGTGAGCTTCTCGGTGCGACCCGACGAGACCATGGCACTTGTCGGCGAATCAGGCTGCGGCAAGAGCATCACCAGCCTGGCGATCATGGGGCTGCTGCCCGCATCAGCGAAGGTCACCGGCGAGATCCTCTTCGAGGGAAGGAACCTGCTTGAACTTGCTCCCGGCCAGCGCAATGCGCTGCGTGGCCACGACATGTCCATGGTCTACCAGGACGCCCTCAGCTCACTGAACCCGTCGATGCTCATCCGCAGCCAACTGAACCAGCTGCTCAAACGAGGCGGAACCCGCACCGCCGAAGAGCTGCTCGAACTAGTGGGACTGGACCCTGCCCGCACGCTGAAGAGCTACCCGCACGAACTGAGTGGCGGCCAGCGGCAGAGGGTACTGATCGCGTTGGCGCTGACCCGCAGCCCGAAGCTCATCGTCGCCGACGAGCCCACCACTGCACTCGATGTCACGGTGCAGGCGCAAGTGATCGACCTGCTGAACGACTTGCGCGAGAAGCTCGGCTTCGCGATGGTGTTCGTCAGTCACGACCTCGCCCTCGTGGCAGAGCTCGCCCACCGCATCACCGTGATGTATGCCGGCCAGGTGGTGGAGTCGGCACCGACGACCAGCTTGCTCGTCAGGCCTCAGCACGAGTACACCAGAGGGCTGCTCGGCTCAGTGCTCTCGATCGAAGATGGGGCGGAGCGCCTGCACCAGATTCCCGGCATGGTGCCCTCTCCCCGAGACTTCGCCTCGGGCGACCGGTTCGCGGCGCGATCCCTCAGCGGGTCTGTTGTTCGTGCGGAGCGGCCGGAGCTGCAACTCATCCCGGGCACGGAGCACTCCTTCGCAAGCTTCAACCCCGTCGACCTACCGGTCGGTGACGAACTAGCGGCCGGCATCGGCCTGCCCGTCGATGAACTGGAGGCGCGGCGATGACCGGCACGGCAGACACGGGCGCAGCCACGGTTGCGACAGGAACAGCGGCGACAGGAACAGGTGCGACCGAGATCCTGCGGCTCGAGAACATCAATGTGGTGCACAAGGCGCGTACCGGTGGGCTGTTCCGGCCCGACCGTGTCCACGCCGTCAATGACGTGAGCCTGAGCGTTCACCGCGGTGAGACGATCGGTGTCGTAGGGGAGTCGGGCTGTGGCAAGTCCACCCTCGCCCGAGTGATGGTGGGGCTGCAAAAGCCCACCTCGGGCTCGGTCTTCTTTCGCGGTACGAACATCGACAGGCGGTCGGCATCGACCGCGAGGGCCTACGGCAAGGCCGTGTCGGTGATCTTCCAGGATCCGGCCACCGCGCTCAATCCTCGGATGAGCGTGCACGACGTGCTGATCGATCCTCTGAATGTGCACGGGATCGGCTCGAAGGCTGCGCGGGAGAGCCGCGTGGCCGAGTTGCTGGCCTTGGTCGGGCTGCCACCATCGGCCGCCGAAGTGCTTCCGTCTCAGATCTCCGGCGGCCAGCGCCAACGCGTCGCGATCGCGCGGTCGCTCGCGCTGGAGCCTGACGTGATCATCGCCGATGAACCGACTTCGGCGCTTGACGTGTCAGTGCGGGCGCAGATCCTGAACCTGCTCACCGACCTTAAAGTACAACTCGGGCTCGGGATGGTCTTCATCTCGCACGACATCCAGACCGTGCGCTACGTCTCCGACCGCATCCTCGTCATGTACTTCGGGCGGGTCGTGGAAGACGGTACGGCAAGACAGGTGTTCGAGCATCCCGCCGACCCGTATACCCGCACGTTGCTGGGCGCTGCCCCCGGGCTCCTGACGCGCTGACCCGACAGGCGGGCCAACCACCTTGGAGCCTCGCCGCCGACTTTCCCTACCTTTCTTCACCAATTCAAGGAGAACCACCATGACCACCCCCCGCTTCCACGGCGTCATCCCGCCCGTCGTCACCCCCCGCACCGCCGACGGCGCTCTCGACCTGCCCTCGCTCGCAACCCTCATCGAGTACCTGATCGCCGGTGGGGTGCACGGTCTCTTCGTGCTCGGTTCATCCGGCGAGGTCGCCTTTCTGACCGACGCTGAGCGTCGCACGGTCATCGAAGAGGCCGTGCGAGTCGCGGCCGGCCGGATTCCGATCGTCGTCGGGCTCAACGAGATGACGCCGCCGCGGATGCTCGAGCAGCTGCAGCTCGTCGAAGCAGCCGGCGCCGACGCTGTCGTCGCGACCGCTCCCTTCTACGCCCGGCCGAGCGCCGCCGAGATCGAAGCCCACTTCCGCATCCTCTCCGCCGCCACCACGCTGCCGGTGTTCGCCTACGACGTCCCGGTGCGGGTGTACAACAAGCTCTCGGTCGAGATGCTCGTGCGGCTCGGCAGCGAGGGTGTCATCGCGGGAGTGAAGGACTCCAGCGGCGACGACGTGGCATTCCGCCGCCTTGTACTGGCCAACAGGGCCGCTGGCAGCCCGCTCGTGCTCTTCACCGGACATGAGGTCGTAGCCGACGGCGCACTGCTCTGGGGCGCCGACGGCATCGTGCCAGGTCTCGGAAACGTCGACCCGCGCCGCTATGTCGAGATGTACAACGCCTCACAGAATGCCGAATGGGATCGCGTCCGGGACCTGCAGGAAGACCTCTGCTCACTGTTCGAAATTGTCTTCCAGGCGCAGGGTGTAAGCGGTGAGGCTGCCGGTCTCGGCGCGTTCAAGACGGCCCTCGTCCGACTGGGCATCATTGCCACCAACCACATGTCGCCTCCAGTGCCGCCGCTCGACACCACCACCACCGACCTCATCAACGCGATCGTTGACCGCGCGGGTCTGCTCGTTCGATGAGTGCGAGCACGGTACCCGTGTTCGAGGCCGACGAAGGCCGGGTCTCGGCCGGGGCAGATGCGCCGGCCGGAGAGTTAGTGCTCGGCATCGACATCGGCGGCACCAAGACAGCCGTCGGGCTGGTCGACACAGACGGCCGGGTCTGGGCCGGAACATCCGCCCGCACACCCTCCGAGCTCGGGCCCGAAGCCGTTGTCGAAACCGCGATCCGGCTCGCCGTCGCCGTGCTCTCGCGATCGGGTGCCTTGCCGGTGCTGGGTTGCGGCGTCGGCTCGGCCGGTGTCATCGAACCGGGTGTCGGCCGTGTCATTTCGTCGACCTCCTCCCTGCCCGGCTGGACTGGCACGCCGTTGTCACGCCTCCTTGCGACGCGACTCCGGATGCCCGTCACCGTCGTCAACGATGTACACGCCCATGCCGTGGGTGAGTCCCAGTTCGGTGCTGGCCGGGGTGCACGAACAGTGCTGATGGTCACCGCTGGCACCGGGATCGGAGGCGCCCTCGTCATCGACGGCACCGTGCAGACGGGCGCCCACGGTGCATCCGGACACTTCGGGCACATGCCCTCTGCCGAGGCCTCGGGCCTGCCGTGCACCTGTGGGCGGAGCGGGCATCTCGAGGCAGTGGCCTCCGGTCCGGCGATCACGTCTGTCTATTCGGCCCGTGCGCTGCCCGCTGGAATCGATCCTGCGACGAACGCCGAGGCCGTCTTCACGCTTGCCGATGGAGGCGATTCGCTCGCCGCCATCGTCATCGACACCGCTGGCATGGCACTCGGCCGAACGCTCGGTAGCCTCATCAACGCTTTGGACCCCGATGTCGTCGTGGTTGGTGGTGGTTTAAGCGGCGGCGGTGACCGGTGGTGGTCGGCGGTATTGCGAGGGATCGAGAATGAGGTCATTCCGATGCTCCGCGCCTGCCCCGTCGTACCCGCCGAGTCAGGTGCGGATGCTGCACTCGCGGGAGCGGCGTCGGTTTTCCGCAGTGAGCATCCAGCCCTAATCGAGGCGGGGGCGGTCTCGTGAGCGGCCTCACACCCGAGACCCCGTCGACCCTTCTCTCAGTGCGGGGCGGGCTGATCGTGTCGTGCCAGGCCTATCCCGGGGAGCCCATGCGCAACGCCGAGACCATGACGCAGATCGCAGAGTCCGCGGTTCTAGGGGGAGCGGTCGGAATCCGCGCGCAGGGCCTCGGCGACATCGCCCTCATCCACGAACGCGTAGCCCTACCCCAGATCGGCCTCTGGAAAGACGGCCACGACGATGTCTTCATCACGCCCACGTATGAGCATGCTCTGGCTGTTGTGCGCGCGGGCGCTGAAATCGTTGCGATCGACGGTACACGCCGGGCGCGGCCCGACGGGTTGTCGCTCGCCGAGACGGTTCGGCGCCTGCATAAAGAGACCGGCGCTCTGGTGATGGCTGACGTGGGGTCTTTCGATGATGGCCTCGCCGCAGAAGATGCGGGAGCGGACTGTGTCGGCACCACGCTCAGCGGGTACACGGGCGAACGGCCCAAAACCGATGGACCCGACCTGGAACTGCTTGCAGCGCTGGCCGGTCGCCTCGCTGCACCTGTCATTGCCGAAGGGCGCATACGAACGCCAGCCCAAGCGCATGACTGCCTCACTGCCGGCGCCTTCGCAGTGGTCGTCGGCACGGCAATAACTCACCCCCAATCGATCACCCGCTGCTTCGCCGATGCGGTCGCAGACGCGCGTGCCGGAACGGCACCCACGCGCACCTGAAAACAGCCGCCCGAGGGCCTCGAGAACTCGCATAGCGGACCGAGTGTGAGAACTAATCGGCCTCGGCTAGCCATCGCCGACGTGTCTCGTAAACCTATTCTTAACCCAATTCCAGAAGTTCTTACGTCCCTGATTTACTGCCCTTCAAGTGGATTCCCGAGGACAAGAGGGTCTGCCCAGAGTTTGGTTGTCACTGGGGGTTGATGGTTTTCAGGCCGCGTTTGCGGTTGTGTAAATTGTCTCAAACTCGACGGGGGTGAGTTTTCCGAGCGGTCGTTGGCGTCGGCGGCGGTTGTATTTCGTTTCGATCCAGACCACGATCGCGAGGCGGAGCTCCTCGCGGGTGTTCCAGCGCCGGGTGTTCAGAACGTTCTTTTGAAGGAGCGAGAAGAACGATTCCATGGCCGCGTTGTCACTGGAGGACCCCACCCGTCCCATCGATCCGTGCAGCCCGTTGTTCTTCAGCAGCCGCACGACGCGTTTGGATCTGAATTGGCCGTATTCAAGCAGTCGATGCAACAGCGGCTTGTTGTGTTGAGCGTAGCTGTTCGGCGAAGGCTTCTGCGGGGGTTCGCCAGCCCAGGATTTCTCGGGGCCGGTTATTGATGGTGTCGGCGACGGC
>NZ_NBXA01000004.1 GCF_003399625.1 Subtercola boreus
AACCGCCGCCGACGCCAACGAGCGCTCGGAAAACTCACCCCCGTCGAGTTTGAGACAATTTACACAACCGCAAACGCGGCCTGAAAACCATCAACCCCCAGTGACAACCAAACTCTGGGCAGACCCGGCCGCAGCTCTCGATGGGGCGGGACTCTGGGCGCGGTTTCGGAACGTCACCGTTCCTGCAATCCGGCCGTCCATCGCTATCGCGACCACCCTGGGAATTGTGCAGGGGCTCCGGATCTTCGACCAGATTCTCGCCCTGACAGGTGGAGGGCCGAACGGTTCCACCGAGACCCTCGCAACCCAGGTCTATAAGAACGCCTTCACGCTTGGTCAGTTCGGGTTCGGCTCGGCATTGGCCCTTGTGTTGACTGTCTTGATCCTTGTTTTCGCCGTGCTCCAGCAGTATGCCACCCGCGACCGTTCCGCCAGAAAGGCCTGACCATGTTCCGTTACACGAAACTCACTGCCGTCCGGGAAGTGCTCGTCTGGATCGCCACGCTGATCGGGCTCTTACCGTTCTATCTCCTGATCGTCACGGCACTGAAGAGCGACCAGGAAATCTACACCACGACAGCCATGGCACCGCCGTCTTCGATCGACTTCAGCTCCTTCGTCACCGTCCTCAGTACGACCGGTCGAAGCAGCATCCCGACCAGCATTCTCAACAGCGTCATCATCACCGCCGGAACCATTGCGCTTCTCATTCTTCTTGGCTCGCTCGCGGCCTATGTGATCTCGCGAAGCACCCGCCGATGGGCGACATGGGTGTACTACATGGCACTCATCGCGATCATCCTTCCCGCGCAGCTCGGAACGGTACCTCTTTACATCGGGGCCCGGTCCCTCGGCCTGACAGGAAGTGTGTGGGGGCTAATCCTGCTGTGGACCGGAATTCTGCTTCCGCTGTCACTGTTCCTCTACGCTAGTTTCTTCCGCGGCCTCCCGACCGACTACGAAGAAGCGGCAACCATTGACGGCGCATCCCCGACCCAGACCTTCTTTCGCGTCGTGCTTCCGATGATGGCGCCGGCAACGGGTACGGTTGCCATTCTTGCTGGCCTCATCGTCTGGAATGACTTCTTCAACTCGCTCGTCTTCCTCGGCGGATCTCGAACGCAGACGCTTCCTGTGGCGATGTACGCCTACGTCGGCGGGCTCGTCTCGGCATGGAACAAGATCTTCGCAGTCGTCCTCATCTCGATGATCCCGATCCTGGCGTTTTACATGTTCGCGCAGAAACGGTTCATCCAAGGCTTTGCCGGAGGGCTGAAGGGCTGAACCGTGCTATACCTTCTCAGCCGCACCGCGGAGCACCAGGCGAATGGTTTCGGCCAAAGATTCTTCCAGAGCGTCTGTCGGCATGATCTCCCGCGCCTCGGGTTGTCCGCCGATAGCGAGACCGAACCCCAAGTGCCGGGCCGTCACGCTGTAAACCAGCTCATGACACCAATCCAACGTTTGCGCTGAGGCGGCTACACCATGGCTCTCCGTCACCGTGGCCAGAGCATGGCAGAACGCAATCCGCTCGGCCTCCCACGACTCGCGGCCACGCTCGGCCGTCTCCGCGTCATCGGCCAAGGTCATGAACACCCGGATCAAGGCGGCGTTCCGGACTAACGGGGCAACCGCCGCCATCACGACAGCGTGCACGGCGTCATCGAAGGAAGCATCCACCTCCGCCGCGTCGCTCATCTCCGCCGCGAGCTCCGCATCGATGCGGTCCAACTCCTCGCCCTGTATCAGACGGAGCAGGTTCACCTTGCTGCCGACCCGCCCGTAGATGGAACCAATCGAAACCGAAGCCGTTGCGCTGACATCGGCAAGCGTGAAACCGGCACCTCGCTCAAGCAGCAGCTGAAGTGACGCCTCGCGAACCTTCGCGAAGGATCTCCTACTTCGTTCCTGCTGCGGCTCTGCCACTCCTGCCATCGTCATACCTCCATTCTGGAGGACTCACCGAAATAGTGCATGGAATTGACGATGTTCCTCAAACCGAATTAGTATTCGGATACGTATTATTCTACAGGCTCACCCGAACCTCCTTGGCTCGGCGCCCGAGATGCGGGCGCTCTTCCACCGCAGGAACCGTCTTCGCCGAAAGGATCTCTCTCCCTCATGCCTTCTCATACCGACGTCCTCATCATTGGCAGCGGTCCTGTCGGAACCGCATTTGCCCGTTTCATCACCGACGATCGTCCCGGGACAAAGATCACCATGCTGGAGCTCGGACCCCAGGTCACCTCCCCCGCCGGAGCGAACGTGCGGAACCTCCCTATCGCCGAGCGCGATCGGGCCCGGGAACGATCGCAAGGACCGCAGGGCCAGCCAAGCGGCGACGAGGAAAGACCCATCCACATCGAGGGCACCATCATGTCGCCCGGAGGCACCTACTTGGCCGCACCCGGGCGCCAAGACGGCATGCCCGCGGCGGCGCTGTCCAGTTGCGTCGGCGGGATGGGGGTGCACTGGACGTGCGCGACTCCCCGACCAAACGATGACGAGCGGGTCCCCTACCTCTCCGAGGCAGAACTCGACACGGCGCTTGATCGCGCAGAGAGTGTGATGAAAGTCACAACTCTTCCCGAAAACCCGTACGGGCGGGCCATCAAAGACGTTGTCCGAGACCACTTCGAAGGCGTACTCCCCGAAGAGCGTATGCCGTCAGGGCTGCCGATGTCAGCCATCCCGCGCGCCGACGGCACGATCGAATGGGGTGGAACGAACACCATCCTCGGCGACGCTGAGATAAATCTTCAGCCCGACACGATCTGCCGTCGACTGATCGCCAAGGCCGGCCACATCACCGGAGCTGAGATAGAGCATCTGCCGACCGGCAGAACCAGCATCATCACGGCCGATGTCGTCATCGTCGCCGCGAACACCCTCCAGACACCGCAACTTCTTTGGGCGTCCGGCATCCGTCCTGATGCTCTCGGCCGCCACCTCACAGAGCACGTGCTGGTGTACAGTGTCGTCGCGCTCGGGGAGCACATCGTCGAGGCCGCGGGAACAGACGTACCCGTTGCCGAGCTGGTGAAAGATCCCACCGCCTCAACCATCGGTATTCCCTACACAGCGGGCCTGCACCCTTACCGAACCCAGATCATGCACATGGCAAACGCCCCCTTCCCCGTCGATGAAGACACCTTTCGCGTCGGAGCAGCCCGGTACGTCGCGATGGGTAACGGAGTACGGAAGTTCCCGCGTGCCGAGGACCGGGTGACGTTCGATGACAGCCAGCTGGACGAATGGGGAATGCCCCAGATGACCATCGCCTACGAACTCACGGACGCCGAACTTGCCGAAGTCGAAGAAGCAAAGACCGACCTCCGGCACGTCGCCGAAAAGCTCGGGACGTTCATTCCGGGCGGTGAACCCACCCTGATGCCGAACGGAACATCGCTGCACTACAAGGGGACCGTCCGGATGGGCGATGACGGGGGTGCGGAATCGGTGGTGGACAGCTCGTCGCGGGTCTGGGGGTTCGACAACCTCTTCCTCGGCGGCAACGGAATCATTCCCACCGCGACGACGACGAACCCCACCCTCACTAGCGTCGCATTCGCCGCGCACGCCACACCAGCGATATTGCGTCAGCTGGATGCCGTGTTCGCGGCTCAGGTCTAGGCGGCACCGGATGCCTCACTCAGCTGTACGTGTCGGAATCATTGGCGGCGGCTTCATGGCTGCCGTTCACAGTCGGGCGGCCCGCGCGGCCGGCGCAACAGTTGTCGGGATCGCTTCATCCAGTCCCGTCCGCTCGGAAAGAGCGGCTGGTCTGCTGGGCATCGAAACCGGTTACGACAGTGCCGACTCACTAATTGCGGACTCCGACGCCGACGTCATCCATATCTGCACACCGAACAGCACCCACGCAGCCCTGGCCACTGCAGTCATCACCGCAGGCAAACATGTGGTGTGCGAGAAGCCCCTCACCGCACAGTTTGCCGACGCGGAACCACTTGCGGAGCTCGCGGAACGGGCAGGGGTCGTCGCAGCGGTCCCCTTCGTCTATCGTTATCACCCCATGATCCAAGAACTGCAAGCACGGGTCTTGGCAGGAGACCTCGGCCGGGTCATCACGGTTCGCGGCAGCTACCTCCAAGACTGGCTCATGGAAGAGACCGACGGGAACTGGCGCGTCCATGTCGACGCCGGCGGCCGGTCACGGGCCTTCGCCGACATCGGTTCTCACCTGCTTGACCTTGCCGAGTTCGTCACCGGGTCACGCGTCGTCGAGGTCGCCGCCGCGACGAGCACCGTCTACCCGGTGCGAAACGGTGAACCCGTCGACACAGAAGACATTGCCGCCGTCACCGCCCGGTTCGACAATGACGCCGTCGCGTCGCTTCTCGTCTCCCAGACTGCGGGAGGCCACGACAACGACCTGCAGATCGAAGTCATGGGAACCCACGCCAGCGCCTCGTTTTCCCAGGAGCGACCAGACTCGCTAGCAATCGGAACGAGAGGCTCAGTAACGACACTCTCTCGTGGCGGCCCAACACTTGCCCCCACAGCACAAGCACTCTCCCTCGTCCCACCCGGCCACCCCATGGGCTACCAAGACGCCTTCAACGCTTTCGCACGCGACGTCTACGCCGCCGTCAAAGGCGACATGAGGTCGCGCTTACCAACCTTCGCCGACGGCGCACGGATGAGCCGGGTCACCGAAACCGTGCTCAACGCCGCAGCAACCCACTCATGGATCTCCATCCGCTGAAATCCACCCACCGAAGGGAACCATCATGCCCACCAGCTACATGAAACTGCCGTACGAGGACAAAGTCCTCCGCCCCGACGCCCTGACCGCTATCGCCCTCGAAACAGGACCCGTCGGCTTCCGACTCGATATCGGACTCAACTACTACCGAGGCCTGCCCCTGTCCGCTGTCGAAGAATTCACCCTCAGTATCGACGGCGAGCAGATCCCCGACCACCTCCTCCTTTTCGAGTTCGACGGCAAACTCTTCCCCCTGAGCCAGCTCCCACTCGCGTTCTCCGACTTCTGGTCCGTAAAAAAGAACCTCACCGTGCTGGTGTATCAGGGCGGTCTGAAACCAGGCGACCACATAGTCGAAATTGGCCTCATCATGCGCTGCGTCTACATGCAGTTCGCCCCCGGCATATGGGGCCAGATCGACAACTCGGCCACCCGAACCCTCACTCTCAAGGAAGCGGCATGAACATCAACGGAATCGAACAGGGCATCTCGCTCTACAGCTATAACCAGCGCTACGTCGAACAGCCCAGCTACAGCGCCGACACCATGTTCGAAGAACTCAATAAACTCGGTGTGCAAAAGTTTGAACTTGTTGGCGCCTGCCAGTTCAACGAGTACCCGCGGCCCGGCGCCGGCGAAATCGACCGAATCCTCGCCGCCGCCGAAAAGCACCACGTGACCCCGTTCAGCTACGGCGGGTACATCGACTTCGGACGAATTACAGGTCACACCCCGACGGACGAGGACTTCATCCTTGACCTCACCGCCGATCTCATGACGGCACGGGAACTCGGAGCCGCTTTCGTCAGGGAAACGAACATCCCAAACCACCTACTCCCGCTAGCCGCGCAACTAGCGGAATACTACGGCGTCAGTATCGGCATCGAAGTACACGCTCCCTCCAAGCCATCCGACGCCCACATTCAGGAACAACTCGCCGCATTCGAAGATATCGGCAGCGACCGGCTCGGCTTCATCCCCGACTTCGGCTGCTTCATCGAACGCCCCACCGCCCCGGGCCTCAATCAGTACATCAACAACGGCGCCTCACCCGAACTGCTCGAATATATCATCGCGAACCGCCACTCCGGGATCAGTGAGGCTGACCTGCTCGAGCAGGTCCGCGCTCAGGGTGGCGGTCAGGCAGAGCGTCAGGCAATCGCCGACTTCTTCGGTTTCCTTTCCTTCGGACCGGCAGACATTGACGGCTTCAAAACACTCCTCGGGCGGTCCCTCTACTTCCACTCGAAGTTCTATTACATCAGCGAGGACCTTCAGGACCCGACCATCCCGATGCGGCCGCTGCTCGAAGCCATAACCGCGTCTTCGTTCCAAGGGGTGCTGATGTCCGAGTACGAAGGGCACGCGTTCCACAACGACGATGCTCAGGAACAGCTCGGCCGCCACCTCACGCTCGAACAGAACATCCTCAACGACCTCGCACCCGCACGGGTCTGAACTGCGGCGCGCGGCTATCGAGCCGTGCCCCGCAGTGACCCTTCCCATAAAAGAATCTTCTCGCATCAGCCCCGCGCCAGTCGTCAGGAACATCATGACTCAACCCGTCACTCTCTTCACCGGACAATGGGCAGACCTGCCGTTCGTTGACGTTGCCCGTCTCGCAGCGGAATGGGGCTACGACGGCCTCGAGATCGCCGCCTCAGGCGACCATCTCGACCTTGAACGCGCCGACCAGGACGACCGCTATCTTCGCTCCCGCCTGGAAATACTGGACACCTTCGGGTTGAGAGTGTTCGCGATATCCAACCACCTCACCGGACAAGCGGTCTGCGACGACCCGATCGACTTTCGCCATCAAGCGATCCTTCGACCCTCCACATGGGGTGATGGGGAACCGGAAGGAGTTAGGCAGCGTGCAGCTGAGGATATGAAACGGGCAGCCCGTGTCGCTCGAAAGCTTGGTGCGGAAACTGTTGTCGGGTTTACCGGCTCCAAAATTTGGCCCTATGTCGCGCAGTTCCCGCCAGTTCCCACAGCAGTCATCGACGACGGCTATGAAGACTTCGCTCGCCGCTGGAACCCTATTCTCGATGTTTTCGACTCCGAGGGGATCCGTTTCGCCCACGAGGTGCACCCGAGCGAGATCGCATATGACTACTGGACCAGCGTTCGTACACTTGACGCTATCGATCACCGTGCCGCATTCGGCTTCAACTGGGACCCTTCCCACATGGTGTGGCAAAACATCGATCCCGTCGGGTTTATCGTGGAATTCGCCGACCGTATCTACCACGTCGACTGCAAAGACACCCGACTGCGTAAACCCACCGGACAGAATGGGGTCCTCGGGTCCCATCTCCCCTGGGGAGACCCACGACGAAGTTGGGATTTTGTCTCCACAGGACACGGAGACGTGCCATGGGAGGACTCCTTCCGAGCCCTACGGAGTATCGGCTACACCGGGCCCATCTCAGTTGAGTGGGAAGATGCAGGAATGGACCGCATGCGAGGCGCCGCCGAGGCCATTGACTTCGTCCGTTCCCTCCTCTGGGAGGAGCCAGCAACCAGTTTCGATGCGTCTTTCAGCAACCAGTAGCAAACAAGATGGCCCTTGCGAGCGAAAGGGTGACGCACCCGTAGCTCCTTGGAGTCCCCAAACCAGCTCTTCGTGTGCCCGACTCACAGCGCAGGCATTGCCGCCTGTGGCATTAACCCCTGGTTCTCCCCAGGCCAGGATTGCAGGAAAAACCGGCGCCGGCTCTGCCCGACTCGTCGGATGGGTCAAAGCCACCTTATATAGGCACGAATATGCCGCAACCGATGCGGCCAGCAGTGACGCGGTATCCGTTAGGAAAGTACCTTCCAGATGACGCTGGCTGAGGTGGCTGCATCGGGCGTAACGATGTGACCGCAGCCCGCAAGTGCGGACGCCATCCGCGAGGAAGTTCGCGCATCGCTTCGGCGGCAACGCCGGCCCGGTGATGAAGGCCGAATTGTCGTGGCAGAAGACAGCTGGACCACCGACCCGCATGACTCTAGGGTTGCGATTGAAGTAGCAGCGGCAGCGCTTGAGCGCGCGGACGCAGCAAGGCTCTGGATGCTCACCCTTCCTGCCCCGACCGCGCATACCCGCCGGTCCGCGACTAGAGCGGCACCCTTAGGGCGCCGCGGCCTGTCTGTGACAGCTTGAGTGGAGTCCATGATGACGGCTTGGTTCACTACCACCTGGCGGCTTGCCGGGGTGTTGTGACGGTCTGATTCACGTCCACCTGCACCGTTGATTATCTGACCCTGTGGTGTCAGCGGTGGAAGGCAGTTATGGAGTCCAGGGTGGATCTGTATGCAGGGACTGTCTCGAATTCGGTGTTTCTGGCCTGACACGCCAGGCGTGAGCCTGGCGGGGAAGGTGCCGTGATGACGACACCGGATGTTGTGAAGAGAAATAAGCCGGAGCCCTGTTGACGCCGACCGAATGTGATGCCGTTTCTGCCGATTGAAAACAGGGCCACCTAGCCACTATGGAAGGTGATCAATTTGGATGACTGGGCAAAGATTCGGCATTTGCATTCGATGGGTTTGCACT
>NZ_NBXA01000005.1 GCF_003399625.1 Subtercola boreus
GTCACGAGAACGTGCTACGGATCACCGCGCACGCCCGCCGGGGCGCGTCCCCGGTCCGGATCCGCACCGTCATCGACAATGCGGTCACGGAATGGGACGACGTCCTCGGACACAGCGTCCCGGTCGTCATCCAGATCGTCAGCGGACTCCGCACCACGATCGCCCACAGCACCACCCGGGTCGCCTGACCCACACCACCAACACCACCACAGAAGGAGCAGAACGCATGAGTGCAGCAGACAAGATCAAGGCCGCAGCCGAGAACGTCGCCGGTAAAGCCAAAGAGGCCGTCGGCAACGTCACCGACAACGACAAACTCGTCGCCGAGGGCAAAGCCGACCAGGCCAAAGGCCAGACCCGCGACAAAGTCGAAGACGTGAAAGACGTCTTCAAGAACTAGAACCACCCCCAAGAACCGTCCGGCCCCCGCTTCCCACGAGCGAGGGCCGGACATCCACTCCGCCTCCTGCACTCGATGCTCGGCTCACGCCGGCTTCCCGAGCGCTCCGCCACCCCGCACTGCATCTCGCACTGCGAAAGCCACCGTGGCCTCCGACATCAGTGTCATTGCCGGCATCGACGCCGCCATCCACCTCTCCGGCGGGCACTTCAACCCCGCCGCGACCGTCGGCCTGGCCATCACGGATCGCGCCGAACGGCGCCGTACCTCGGTCAACCCGAACCGCCAGTTCGCTGTCGTCATGACGCGTTCGTGTCCCATTTTTCCCACCCCGCTTCACACGAAAGAGACCCCCCACATGACTGACGCCCTGACCGGTGATGCGCTGCACGCCCAGCCCGTTCCCGTCGACCTCGGATCGATCGAGACCACCCATCCCGATCCCGAGACCCCGGAGCACCTGCTCAGCACCACCGTCGCCGAGACCGCAGCCGGCGTCACCGGCGTGCACCACCTCGGTGGCAAGGCCTCCCGCGCCCTCGACCGAGCGAGCCGGCGCATCCGGGGAACCTCGACCATTCCCGGAGTGACGGTGAGCCGGGCCGACGGCGGCACCATCATCGACCTCGACCTCGTCGTCGAATACCCGCACACGATCACCGAGGTTCTCGAGACGGTGCGGATCCAGGTCACCCGGGCAGCGGCTCAGCTCGTGAGCGAACCCGTCGACGTGAATGTGAATGTCACCGGCGTGCACGGCCCCTTCGACAAGGTCGAGCCCGTGAACGAAGAGATCGACCCGTCGGATTCGCTGGCCGCACGCGCCTCGGCGGCAGCCGACACCGTCAAGACGAAGGCCTCCGAGGCGGCCTCGACCGCCGCCGGCGCGGTCACCTCGGCGACGGATGCCACCTCCGATGCCCTCGCAGGTGCGAAGGATGCGACGGCCGAGGCCGTCTCCCGCGCGACCGAAGCCGCTTCGACAGCGACGGACGCCGCATCCGATGCCGTCTCGTCAGCGACCGACACCGTGAAGGCGCGCGCCGCCGACACTGTCGCCGCTGCGGCCGATGTGGTCTCGGATGCCGCCGACACCGTCGCGGAACAGACCGACTCGGCGACCGTTGCCGACGACACCGCTACAGACATGAGCGCGGCGGCCGATGCCGATGCCGACCAGCACGAGAACCCCGTCATCGTGGTCGTACCCGTGATCCTCGAAGCGACAGCCGAGCCAAGCGAGCACCACTCATGAGGTCGCACGCCGTCGGAACAGGCCGGCGCCGCCGACCCCGTTCCGTCTGGGCCGCCCTCATCACGGGTCTCGTGCTCTGCATCGTCATCGTCGCTGGCGTGCTGCTCCCGGTTCTCGGCCTGATCGGCGCCGCCGACGCCACCACCATCGGTGCCCTGAACGTTCCCGTCGGCGCGATCACCGCCTCCATCGTCATCAGCTACCTCGTGGCTCTGGGGTTCCTCGCACTCGCGTTCATCTCCCGCGTGGGCGCCCTGGCCTGGATTGCCGCCACAGCCGCCGTCATCGCCACACTCGTCGGCTCACTCTGGCCGCTCGTCGCCACCGCGCTCTCGAGCGTCAACCAGGTCGAGAACGTCATCCCGTTCATCCAGAACCTCATCACCCAGGTGATGAACCGCTGACCCTGCTCCACTGACACTCATCTGCTCCACCACCAGCTCTGCCCAACACGAGAAAAGGAACGCTCATGCGCAACAAGATCATCATCGGCGGCGTCATCGTCGCAGCCATCTACCTGGCGGGCGCCCGCTCGCACCGTCCGGTGAAGGGAAAGCAGTCGGAGAGCCTGCGCCACCAGGCCGAGCGGCTCTGGCGTGACCCGAAGAATGCCAAGGCCCGCAAGAAGCTGGGCAAGAAGGTCGCCCGCAAGGTCGACGACCTCAAGAAGTAGGCTCCGCCCATCCATCCACCCCTGCACCACTCCACCCAGATCGGATCCCCATGCGCAAAGTACTGCTCATCATCCTGTGCTTCTTCTTCCCGTTCGTCGCCGTTCTCATCCATGACGGCCTCGGTCTGAAGGTTCTCTGGGCCTTCCTGCTGCAACTCGTCGGGCACGTCCCCGGGGTGATCTACGGCATCTATCGCGTCACCCGCGACTGAAGGTAGGCGTCTGGCGGTTCGCGCCAGCTTCATCGATGCCAGGGTGGCACCCTCGTTGGTCAGCCCCGTGTCAGCGTCTCGACCACGTAAAGGTTAATGAGGCAACCCATTCCCCCACGGAACGGTCTGCTGAATTCGCGAGATTCCGCGATTGCCGGTTGTCTTGGAAACTCATCTCGTTGTCGTGCGTGTCTCATGCCGGTTTTTAGGAGTTGCTGAGGCATGGTGGCAGCATGAGGTTACTTGGGTACACGCGGGTCAGCACCGCGGCGCAGGATGCGCAGTTGCAGGTCGACGCACTCCTGAAGATCGGGGTGCAGCAGCGGGACATCTTCTCCGACGTCACCTCCGGAACAAAGGTCGCGGCGAGTAGGCCCGCGATGAGCCGGCTCCTCGAACACGCCGTCGAGGGCGACACCGTCGTAGTCTGGCGAATCGACCGGCTCGGCCGATCTTTGATCGATGTGCTCAACACGGTGAAGTCGTTGCAACAGACTGGCATCAACGTCCAGTCGGTATCGGACGGCATCGACCCGTCGACGAAGACCGGCAGGATGATGCTCGGCATGCTCGCCACCCTGGCCGAGTACGAGCGAGAACTCATCGTCGAACGCGTAAACGCTGGCATCGCGGTCGCGCAGGCAGCCGGCACCAGGTTCGGCCGGCCGCCGAGCGATCCGCGGATGATAGCCGAGAAACTCGATATCGTTCGGGCCGCGAGAAAGGCGGGTAAGACTGCGGCCGAAGCAGCGCAGCTCGTCGGCTGGTCGCGCGCGACCTTATATAGGTACGAGCTCGCTGCTGTTGCCCCGCAAGACGCACCTGACTGAAATTGTTCACCGGACGGCTCCTACGGGACGCCGCTCGGGAACGGACCGCCACTGACCTGGTTAGTAACCTCGACGAGTCAGAGTCAATCGCTCTGTGACGGAGGATTTTCAGGCTGCTTACGACGTGCCCGTCTTATGCCTATGAGAGACATGACCGCCGCTGCACCGGTGAAAAAAGGGCCAATCGGGATGATCCAATTCCCTCCCCCGAAGACAGCGTTCACTGTACCGAGCACGACGAGCACCGCCGACGCAACTGCCAGCACTGTCCAAAATATTTCCAACCTCTTCCAACCTGTGCGGGCCACTGCTCTCCATCCTGAACTAACTTTCGAGCCCCTCAGCTAGATCGAACGGCCGCGGCGCCGTCGTCCGACGCAACAAGTACCCCGTCCACGAAAGCTTCTATCGGCTGCGGTCTAGCCGCGGAGAAGAACAAGCTCCGACGCTTCTCGATGCGCACGGAATGCTTCTCGCTCTCACCAACCTGCAACTCAAGAACTCTCATAAGTCGGAAGCTGATCGTCACGAGCTGCTTCGAGACCAGCACGTCATCGACGGTGACTGTCACCCAACCCCAGACCTGGTCCCACCGGTAGAACACCTCATGCCGCTCAGAATCACCCACACTGAACCGAAGCACATGAGCTCGACCCGAACGACGCAAGGTCCCACGAGCACCCGGAGCGACCGAGTACGGATCATTCAGAACGATAACGACCAGCAGGACTCCCAAGAACAACAGAAGCGCGCTCAGGAAGATCAGATGTACTCCACCGAACAACCCCCCGCTCGGATGGGCGAATCCGAACACAGCACCAGCTCCGCCGGCCAGAAAGAAGGCGATTGCCGCTGCTATGGCCTTCGGCCGGTCGTTTTTCATGAGCGCAGCCTAGCGTCTCACTGACGAGCATTTACCGGGGCACGCACCGTTGCGGTTCCGGCGTCCGGCCCGTGTCCGGACCTCGTTCAGTGCAGCGCAGCTCGAATAATGGTTGTCTATAGGTCATGGATATCGCTTGGGTTTGGTTGCTTGTCGCACTCATCGGCACCCTCATCTCTCTCGGTTCCATCGTTCTCTATTTCAAAAGCAATCCCACGGGTCATTACTCGTTAGAGCGGAAGCCTGAGAACGAACCAAAATGGGCTCTACTGACTCGGGTCCTCGGCGTCTTTGGACTTGTCCTCGGCGCAGGCTTGCTTCGCCCGGATTCCGGATGGCCATGGGCAAGCCTTCTGGTTCTCCTCGGCGGGTTCGCCGTCGTCTTCACGGCTGTCATTGTGGCGAACAGAGGCGCCCGACGCCGCAGGGATCGTCTCCGACCGCTTTAGCGAGCGAGCGCTGGACTCTTTCGTACGCATGAGCGGAAGTGGATGAGGCCAGTTCGAAGTTCAGTCCCACTTGCTTGTCGAGGCTGTGCAATGAAGATCCGCCGTGCAGTCTTCTGTGCCTAGCTTTCTCAGGCCGTTAGTTGCCTCGAGGCTTGCCTTTGTTCATGCCCCTCACGCCCATGAACCCGCCGACAGCCAGGGCAAGCCCTGCGATGCCATTCGCATAAGCACCGAGATTTGACGAAGCGACGACGATCAAGACAATGCTGCTCAGAAAAATCAAAGTGCCGACAATTCCGATGAGCCGGAGGAGAAGTATGGTTCTTTCGGCTTTGGTCTTGGACGGCATCCTCGAATCCTACTGTTCTGGATTTAGATGCGCGCATGGCCCGCTTGATGGTGTCGTCCCGTCGCCGGTCAGGGTCCCGTCTTAGGTCCCCGCGAAACGTGCAAATGTCCCTGCTGAGTCCCGAATTTCAGGCAGAGGCCGGGTGTACGGTCTCATCATGCAATCAAGAATGTTAACGCCGACCGAAAACGGTACCAATGTTGCCGATTGAAAACGGTGCCACGTGGTGTGTTTAGTTTGTCGTAGTGGTGAGGGTTTTGTGTCCTCGGAGCCGGTAGCTGGTGCCTTTGAGGCTGAGGACGTCGGCGTGGTGCACGACCCGGTCGATCA
>NZ_NBXA01000006.1 GCF_003399625.1 Subtercola boreus
GTCACGAGAACGTGCTACGGATCACCGCGCACGCCCGCCGGGGCGCGTCCCCGGTCCGGATCCGCACCGTCATCGACAATGCGGTCACGGAATGGGACGACGTCCTCGGACACAGCGTCCCGGTCGTGATCCAGATCGTCAGCGGACTCCGCACAACGATCGCCCACAGCACCACCCGGGTCGCCTGACCCACACCACACCACACCACCACACCACAACCAACACAACCACCACAGAAGGAGCAGAACGCATGAGTGCAGCAGACAAGATCAAGGCCGCAGCCGAGAACGTCGCCGGTAAAGCCAAAGAGGCCGTCGGTAACGTCACCGACAACGACAAACTCGTCGCCGAAGGCAAAGCCGACCAGGCCAAAGGCCAGACCCGCAACAAAGTCGAAGACGTGAAAGACGTCTTCAAGAAGTAGAACCACCCCCAGAACCGTCCGGCCCCCGCCCCCCATGAGCGAGGGCCGGACGTCTTTCTCCCCTGCGACACCCCCGCGCCCGGACGCCGGTCAGGGGCCGCCCAGCCAGTGGTCGATGCGGTGGTGGTCGGGGGTGAAGCCGTGCCCCACGCCCCACAGCACCGCCTGGGTGCGGCTGCCGACGCCGATCTTGCGGTAGATGCTGCGGATGTACGACTTCACCGTGTTCGGGCTGAGGTAGGTCAGCGTCGCGACATCCGCGTTGTTCTTGCCCTGCGTGATGAGGGCGAGGATCTCGGATTCGCGGTCGGTGAAGCCTTCCCTGCGCCCCGGCCAGTCCAGGCCGAGAGCACTGCCCGCTCTCCGAGGCGGTGTGCTGACCACGATCTCGCCGGCCTGCACCGCCTCGAGGGCCGCAACCAGGTCCCGGGCGGGCAGCGTCTTGGAGAGGTAGCCGTGGATGCCGAGGTCCAGAGCGTTCTGGATGAGCTCGGGCTGGAAGTTCCAGGTGTAGACGACGACGCGGTCGGCCCGGGTGTTCTTCACCAGGGCGGCGAGCTCCGTCTGGTCGGACTCGGGCTGCGCGAACGAGTCGTACATCACGATGTCGACATGGTCGTCGAGAGTCGCGTTCGCATCGATCTCAGCCACCAGGACCCGGTCGCGGTACTCATCGAACATGTGCGCCAACCCTGTCAGCACCACGTCGTAATCGTCGACCAACGCGACGAGCAGAGGCTTCCGAACGCGTTCCATGAACCCAAAGTACAACAGGATGTCTCGGCCGAAATCACCCCTAGGGGTGTCGCGGTACGCCCCGATGGCTGGTTCGCTGTAACAACAGAGCCACCCAGCGGCGCAGGATCCCCTGTTCGTCGCGGTGGACCCCATCGAAGGACACATCATGCTCGGTCTCATCATCAGCCTCATCGTCGTCGGCCTGATCGCCGGTGCTCTCGCCCGCCTGATCATCCCGGGCAGGCAGAACCTGTCCATTCCGCTCACGATCCTGCTCGGAATCATCGGCTCCTTCGTCGGCGGGTTCCTCGGCTTCCTGATCTTCCAGCACGACCCGATGGACGGCTTCTTCCAGCCCGCGGGGATCATCGGTTCCATCATCGGCGCGGTCATCGTGCTGTTCATCTGGACCCGTTTCGCCGGTCGCGGCGCCGTCCGTCGCTGACGCCGTCAGATCTCGTCGGTGTGCGGGGTTCCCGCCTCGGAGAGGTAGCGGATGACCGCGAGCACTCGACGGTGATCGTCGGCGTCGACGGGCAGGCCGAACTCGCTGTAGATGTTCGAGGTGTGCTGCACCACCGCTTTCTCTGAGGTGCCGAGCCGCGCAGCAATGTGGGCGTTACTGCGGCCTTCAGCCATCAGTCCGAGCACCTCGAGCTGGCGGGCTGTCAGCGTTGTGACCGGGCCTTTGGCTTTCGTGGCGCGCGACATGAGCACGGCCACCACCTCAGGGTCGAGCGCTGTACCGCCCGCCTGCACCCGGCGGAGGTCGGCGGTGAAGGTGCGCACGTCGGCGATGCGTTGTTTGAGCATGTAGCCGAAACCGCCGTCGAGCTGGTTCAGCAGTTCGGTGGCATAGCGGCGTTGCACATACTGTGACAGCACCACGACGGCGATGCCCGGATGGGAGTGACGGATGCGGAGGGCCGCAAGCAGACCCTCGTCGGTGTGGGTCGGCGGCATCCGGATGTCGGTGATCACGAGGTCGGGCAGGAACGCGTCGACCTCGTTCTCGAGTTCGACGGCGGTTCCCACCGCGGCAACGACGTCGAAGCCGTCGTGCGCGAGCAGGTTCGCGAGCCCTTCGCGGAGCAGGACTTCGTCTTCACCGATCACGACGCGCATGGCAACTCCACTCTCAGCCGGGTCCCCTTGTCGAGCTCGGACGAGACGACGAAGGTGCCGCCGAAAGCTTCGACCCGGTCCCTGAGACCCTTCAGCCCGGTGCCTGCATCGACGCTGGCGCCGCCTCGCCCGTCGTCTTCTATGACAACCGTCAGGTATTCGTCTTCACTGTTCAGGCTCACGATGACGACGGAGGCCCCGGAGTGCTTCACAGCATTGGTCAGGGCCTCTGCCACCACGAGGTAGGCGGTCTGGGCTGTCTGCTGATCGAGCTCGCGGTCATCGATGTCGCCTTCGAGTCGCGCGGGGATGTCGAGTCTGTCGACCAGGTCTTCTGCTGCGGCGAAGAGCCCGCGTTCGATCAGTGCGGCGGGCAACACCGCATGCACCAGGTGGCGGAGTTCAGCTGCCGCCTGGTCGATCCGCGTGCGGAGCGCGGTCGCGGCCCGTGCCGTGACGAACGGGGTGGTGTCGGCGTTGGCGATCTGCTGGGCCTCGAGGGCGAGGAGCACGAATTGCACCTGAAGGCCGTCGTGCAGGTCGCGGGCGATGCGGCTGCGCTCCCTGTCGGCGGCCTCGACCAGACGCATCCGCGACAGTCCCAGTGCTTCGTTGCTCGCCACGAGGGCTGCCGTCAGGCGTTCGCGGTCCAGGGCGACGGCAAGCACCCGCCCTGCTCTCTCGACCGAGCCCGGATCGGCGATCATCCGGCTGTCGTATTCGATCGCACCGGCCAGGCGGGATTCGACGTGCACGTCGTGCCTGACCCGGGGCGACTGTGCTGTCGGGCTCTCTGCCGGGGCGCCCCTGCTGTCGATGAAGGTCTCCCGTTCCTCAGACCAGTAGACAACGCGCAGGGAGTCGTCGCCGAGGGCTCCGGCCAGTGCCTGCGCGACGGCGGATCGCGTGGATCCGGGGAGGCTGAGCCAGGTGCTGAGCGCGTCGGCCTCGGCGGTGCGGGCGAACCCGCCGGCCAGTACCCCCACCAGGAAGGCGAGGGGGATGCCCGCCATGGCCACCAGTTGAACTGCCCCGACCGCGACGCTGTCAGCTCCGAACAGGGGCAGTACGTTGCTCGCGAACGGAATGATCAGCACCGCGAGGATGCCGTAGAGGTACAGCGGCAGCAGCACCCGGAGGTTCTTCGGGTCGGCAGAGCGCAACCGATCGACGAGCAGCGCCGCCGTGACGAGGAACACGGCGAGTCCTGCGCTCGCCTGCGCTGCGAGCAGCACCCGGGCTTCCGCGGGGGGGAGGAGATAGTTCGGCACCTGCAGGATGAGGCACACGACGTAACCGGCGATCACCGTGGTGACGGAGAGGCGGCCGCGCAGTTGGCCTGAGGGGAACGCGTGCAGGAGGTGCACCGTCACGGCGAGGATCAGCGTCGCGGAGATGGTGCTCACCTCGGTGAGAACAGGCAGACCGAGATTGCCGATGCCTGCGAGGAACATTGCCACCGCCCCGAAGAGCAGCAGCGCCCCTGTGCCGTTCGAGGGGCGCCGCCACCAGGCGAGGAGTCCGGTGCTCGACCAGGCCCAGAACTCGAGGGTGAAGGCCGCGGGGATCCAGAACTCCGTCGGCCCGTTCCAGCCGACGGAGAGCTGGATGCCGCCGAGCAGAAGGGCGAACAGTGACAGCAGAACGAGGCCTGCCGCGCGCGACGGCGTTCGGATGGGTCGCACGAGCGTCGGAGTGGGCCGTTTTGAAGGCTTCATGTCGGTCGTCACGCTGCATCCCCATTTCGCAGGCGCGACCGTCATTCTGACCGCCTTTCCACTATGGCACTGCGGCGCACTCGAGCTGCCGTCCCCCCGACCGATTGACGGTGTTCGCGGGTGCGGCAGCTCGAGAACCGGGCTCATCAGCTGGTTCGGCGGCGGCAGCTGCTGCGGCGACGTGCGAACGCGAGGATCAGCCCGCCGATCGAGAGCGCTGCGATGCCGCCCAGCAGTCCGGCATCGATGGACGATGCTCCGGTGTTCGCCAGTGCGGCCAGTCTGGCCGGGGAGTTCGCGCCATGCAGCGAGGCGGTCGGAATCCCTCCCGTCGGAGAGCCGGGCAACAGCACAGCGGGGGTGCCGCCTGACGGATCCGGTTCCTCGCCGCCCAGGCCGCCTTTCGTCAGCAGCTCGCTTTTCATCGAAACACGGTGGACGACCTTGGACTCTGTGCCGGTGCCACCCTTTTCGCTGTAGCTGCCCCAGGTTTTGTAGGGGGCCCGAACCCTGGTGGGCCCCTTCTGGAGGGTGGCCGGCACATCGGAGGAGCACCGCTACGGGGTGTACATCGCGTCGATCAGCTTCCGCGAGATCATCGCAGCCGGGCCCTGTCCGTTCGCGGCCGGCGCGAGGTTCGCCCACACCACGAGGGTGACATCGCTCACCGGGTCGTAACCCATGAAGGAGTTGAAGCCGGGGAGCTCGCCGGTATGACCGTAGAACTGCCCGAACTGGCCGAGGTTCCACCCGTACTTGGTGGCATCCGGGGCATCCGAGGTGGCCAGCGGGCTAGCCATGCGCGCCTTCTGCATCTCGGGGTCGAGCAGGCCCGGCGTCTTGCCGCCCAGCGCCTCGACCCAGGTCGCGAGGTCACCGATGGTCGAGATCCCCGATCCGGCCGACCAGGCCCAGGACGGGTTCTCGAGGGTGCCATCGTTCGGCAGGAAGGTTCCGGCATCCGCCTGCTGCAGGAGGTCGGGTGGAAGCTTCGAGGAGGCGATGGTGTTCACGTTCGTCCACCAGAAGTAGCCGTCGGAGTGCGGGCTCGGGAGGCTGCTGTCACCGAGCTCCGGAAAGGAGGTCTCGGTGAGGCCGAGAGGCGTGAACAGGCGATCCGCGAAGATCGTGCGCAGCGGCTTGCCGTCGAGCTTCTCGGCAATGAGCCCGAGCAGGATGGTGTTGGTGTTCGAGTAGTGGTATTTCGTTCCCGGTGCGAAGTCGACCGGTAGCGCCAGGCCCATGGCCACGAGTTCCTCGGGCTGCCACACGCGCTGTGGCTCAGCGTCGAGAGCAGCGTTCAACGCGTAGGTCTCTGTGTAGTTGGCGAGACCGCTCCGCATCATGAGCATCTGCTCGATCGTGATGTTGTCGCCGTTCGGCACGTCGGGCCGGTACTTCGACACCGGGTCGGCGAGAGCGATCTTCCCCTCCTGTACGAGTTGGAGGATGACGGTGCCCGTCCAGGTCTTCGTGTTCGACCCGATACGGATGTGATCATCGATGGAGACCGGCGTGCTGCCACCGGGCGCGGTCACGCCGTAGGTGGCCGTGAAGTCGCCCTCCGGGGTGCGGAGCAGCATGGCGGCGCCCGGCTGCCCGTACTCTTTGGCCGTCGCCTCGAAGAGGGCGGTCAGGCCGGCCTGGTCGAGAGGCTTCAGGGTCTTGGCCGCGGATGTCGCGGCCGGAGCTTCTGTCGATGTCGCCACCGGAGTGGTCGTGGTCTGCCCCGTGCAGGCGGTCAGTACGAATGCGGTGACCAGGGCCGCGGCGGCTGTTGTCGTTCGTAGAGCTCTCATTTTCAATACGCCTCCTGGATCAGCGCGGCCACTTTGCCCACGTCGTCATTCGCTTCGAACACCCCGCTGTTGTCGGGATAGAAACCCTGGTTGACGATGATGGTGAAGGCGAGATGGCGACCCTTCTCCGTGTCCATCACCCCGCCCAGCGTCTTGGTGGTCAGCCGGACTCGGTCGTTCAGCGCATCGCCGCCGACGAGGGTGCCTGTCTTCGCGAACACCTTGCCGGCGGCCTCGCTGCCCTTCTGGACGTCGGCGAGGGAGCCGTCGACGCCGAGGATCGGCAGGGTCTCCTTCCACCGTCCCGCATCGGGGCGCTTGGCCATGAGCGTCTGGATGTCGACTGCATTCTGAGGTGTGATGAAGTTGCCCTCGAGACCGGAGCCGTCGATGAGTGACGCCCCGAGCGTGTCGAGTCCGGCATCCGACCAGATCTTCTGGATCAGAGCCATGCCGTCGTCGCAGTCGGTGAGGCCGGCATCCGCGGCGATGCGGCAGACGAGCGCCTGCGCACCGCGGTTGTAGCTGATCTTCATGACGTACTTCACCTCTTCCGCGAGCGGCAGCGACACGAGTTCGGCCGCGGCGGGCAGGGCGGTGACCGCCGCAGTGTCGGGCAGGGATGCGCCGGGGTTGACAGCCGTCGGATTCGCCGTCACCGACACTCCGGCCCGCTGAAGCGCCTCGATGAGAGCGGTGCGGGCGAACGTGGCCGTGTCGTCGAGTTCCCACACCTTGAGGGCGGGGTTGCTGCCGGCGGCGACGGTGCCCGCGATCACGATGGTGTTCGGGTCGTCGGGCGAGATCGCAGGGTTTTCGAGCACGGCTTTCTCTCCCGCGGCGACGGTCTTCACCTCGTTGACCAGCTTCCAGGGGCCGACCGCTGGGGTGAGGGCCGCCGTCGCCGGCTCGCCCGCGGCACCCGGCGTCACCATGATGTCGAGCAGGTTCTGGTTGATGATGGTCGGCGTGACGGGCTTCTCGGCCAGCGTGCCGGTGAACAGCCGGTCGTCGACGACCACATCCCCGTTCACGGCATCGATACCGGAGGCCTTGACCTGTGCAGCGAGTTTGTTGAGCCCGGCGAGCGGATCTTCGGGGGTGAGTGTTGCGCCCGGCAGAGGGTTGGCGTCATTGTGGTCGAGGTTCGCGAAGTCGACTGTGCCGTCGGCCTTCGTGCGCCCGCCCATCGTGAGGTCGCCCTGGCCCACGAGGATGAGGTCGCCGGTGAGGGTGCCGCCTGCCACGGTTCCGGACTGCTTCACCGGGGTGGTGATCGTGTGATCCGGTCCCCACTTCACCCAGGCGGCACCGGCGCTGTAGGTCTTCACGAACGAACCGGGCTCGGCGAGCTTGTCTCCGTCGAGGTCGACGAGGATCTCGCCGGTGTCGAGGTCGGCGACCGAGATGACCCACCGGCCACTCGCGAACTGGGGCTGGTTCATCACCTCGAGCGCCGCATCCGGAAGCCCGGGAACAGAGCTCAGCCCGGAGCCCGGCGTCTTCGTGACGGTGGGAGTGCCGCCCACGCAGCCCGCGGTCAGCGAGGCCGCTGCCACGACGGCCAGAACGGACACGCCGCGCATCCAACAGGTCCGTCTGATGCTCCTCGACGCGCTCACTTGCCGCCCTCCTTCGCCAGAACAGCGGCGAGAGCGCGGAACGCCTGGTCTGCCGGATGTGACTTGTCGGCCGTGTCGGATTCGTTCATGTACACCACGATGCTTGCCCCTGTCTTGTTGTCATGGAAGGTCGCCGCGGTGAAGCCCACGCCTTCGCCGTTGTGGCCCCACCAGCCGTCTGTCGTGCCCATGCCCACGGCGTAGAGGTCGTAGGGCGGTTTGGCGATCTCGTGGCCCACCTGCCGGAGCGTCTGCGTGGCGGGCTGCAGAAGCGCACCGGAGCCGAGTGTGTCGGCCCACACCCGGCCGTCGTCGAGCGTCGAGAACATCGACCCGGCGGGGCCGAGAACAGACGAGTTCTCCGTCTGGCCCTGCATCACGCCGTTCTCGGGCTGGTAGCCCACCGGATGCGGCGCTGCCCACTTCGAGGCATCCACCATGTAGGTCGTGCCGGTCTGGCCGAGCGGGTCGAGGATGCGCTTCTGCAGCACCTCGGCGTAGGGCTCGCCGGTCACCTTCTCGATGACCGCGCCGAGGAAGTTGATGTTGGAGTTCGTGTAGACATACTGCGTGCCGGGTTCGAACTGGGCCGGCTGCCCCAGCGCGAAGCCGTTGAGATCGTCGAGCGTGAAGATCCGGGCGGGGTCGGCCTCAAAGGCTTCCGCGAACGGCTGGGTGAAGTACTCGGCGTTGCCGCTCGACATGTTCGCCAGTTGCAGCAGGGTGATCCTGTCACCGTCGGTGACGCCATCCACGTACCTGTCGAGGGTGTCGTCGAGGCTCAGCTTGCCTTCGTCGGCGAGCATCAGGATGAGGCTGACGGTGTAAGACTTCGTGAGGCTGCGGATCGGCCACACCATGTCGGTCGTCACCGGAACGTTGCCGGCGACGTCGGCGAGGCCCGCCGCGGTTGTCCACGAACCCTGCCCCGGAATCCAGACGCCGGCGGCGGCACCCGGCACGTTGTACTCGGCCATGACGCCTGCGAGGGCTGCCTGGAGGTCGGTCTGCAGCGCCGCGGGGAGGTCGCCCGCAGGGGCCGCGGGGCGGGTGATCGCGGGCGTGGTCGCCGCCGCACTCGCGCTCGCGGAACCAGCGCCGGCCGGCCCGCCCGCGGGCGCAGCCGAGGAGCACGCGGTGAGCAGCAGGCCGCTCACCGCGACGATCCCCAGTGTCGTCGCGAGCATCCGGGCCCGCCGGGAAGATCTGTCGGTGTTCTTCATGCTCCTCGTCCTTGCCCTCCCGCCGTCGGGTGGAGCCATCTGCGGCTCCTCCCACGATGTCGAATCCGCAGAGGCAGGGCCATAGACCTAGGTCCAGACGCCCGCTGCACGCGACTCTTCGACAGACTGGGAGGAGCGCGAGGAGCAGGCCGATCATCCTGCACGGCCAGAACACCAACGGAAGGACACCGCCATGTCGGCGAGGCACCCATTCGAGCTCACCGAGCACCGGCTTGTCGTGCCGCTCGACCACAGCAACGACGACGGTCGCGCCGTCGAGATCTTCGCCCGGGTGATCAGGGCACCCGACGGTCGGAACCGACCTTTCCTGCTCTTCCTGCAGGGCGGGCCGGGGCACGAAGCGCCGCGGCCCGTCGCGATGCCCAGCTCACCGGGATGGTTGGAGAGTGCGCTCCAGGACTACCGGGTGGTCATGCTCGACCAGCGAGGAACGGGGCTGTCGACGCCCTACGGCGCTCCGGGACCGGATCCTGCAACCGACGCCGAGCGGCTCACCCACTTTCGCGCCGACGCGATCGTGCAGGACGCCGAACTCCTGCGGGAGCACCTCGGAGCCTCGACGTGGAGCCTTCTCGGTCAGTCGTTCGGAGGCTTCTGCTCCCTGCACTACCTGAGCGTCGCGCCCGACAGCCTTCGCGAGGTGTTCTTCACGGGCGGTCTGCCGCCGGTAGGGCTCCCGGTCGACGACATCTACTCTGCGACCTACGACCGGATGCGCATCCTCACCGAGCGCTACTACGACCGTTTTCCCGGCGACCGTGAGCGATTCGCGAACCTGCTCGAGTCGAGTGCCGAGGGCATTGTTCGTACCCCCGGGGGTGAGGCGATCTCGGAGCGGATGCTCCGCACGATCGGGCACCAGCTCGGGATGGACGGGGGAGCGGAGCAACTGCACTACCTGCTCGAGCGCGACCCCGCCTCATCCGTCTTCGCCTACGACCTCGCCGCGGCGTTTCCCTTCGGAGCCCGAGACCCTCTTTATGCCGTGCTGCATGAGTCGAGCTACACCGACGGCGGGCGCACCCGGTGGTCGGCCGAGCGGGCCGAGCCGGAAGATTTTCGGAGCGACAGCCTGCTCTTCACCGGCGAGCACCTGTTCTCATGGCATTTCGACGAGGTGCCGGGCCTGCGACCCTACCGGCCGGTGGCGGAGATCCTCGCCGAGCACCACTGGCCGCGGTTGTTCGACGCCGATGTTCTCTCGTCTGTCGACGTGCCCTGCGCGGCCGCGATCTACGTCGACGACCCATTCGTCGACCGGGCACTCTCGGAGCAGACCGCCGACCTCATCCCGTCGCTGCGGCGATGGGTCACCGGCGAACATCTGCACAACGGGCTCCGCAGTTCGGGCGGGGATGTGCTCGACCACCTCATCGGGTTGGTGCGCGAAGGTCGCTGAGGTGCTGCGCCTCCCCGCGCCTACCTGCTCGGCCTCGAGTTTCTGGTCGCGGCCGACGTCATCCGCACGGTCGCCGTGACGCCCACCCTGGAGAGCGTCGCTGTGCTGGCTGCGATCATCGTGATCCGCACCTTCCTGAGTTTCTCGATCGAGCTCGAGATCACGGGCCGCTGGCCCTGGCAGACCAAGAAGGCACCCTCTGCCGAAACCGATCCCGCACTCGGTTCAGACAGAGCTGCTCGCTGAGGCGGCGGTCAGGCGTGGAGTGGATCGGGTTCGTGACGAAAGACCCGCGGGGATCGTCCTAACAGTGACGGGTTCGCCCGATCTCTGCCTGACCGGCGGTCTTTCTGGCCGCCGGTGCGTCGCACTACTTCTTTGGAGTCCAATGTTCGTTCGGCTGATCCTCCCCGCGCTTCTGACCTTCGCAGCGAAGCACCTCAAGAAGAGGTTCGGGAAAACCTCTTCGAACGCGCCCGCACAGGATGCCCCGACTGGCCGTGGCAGGAACCGGCGAGCCCGCTAACAGTAGATGCGCCAGTTTCGCGCAAGGTCCTGGCGTGTCGGTTCTGCGGGCGTAGCGTCAAGACGGTCGTCCGGTCAGGGCGGTTCGAGTAACGAAGATGTGGTCGATGGCTGCAATCGTAACGTCGACGAGCAGGGCTCTGGCTGGTCGGAGGACGACCGACATCACACCGTCGGCGGGGCGTCCGCTGGTGTGCGGCGGGCGGCGACAGCCGCTGCGTAGGCGGCGGCGCTCGGTTTGGGGAAGCGCTCGAAGGTGGTGAAGTCGACGGAGTGCAGGCCGAGGTGTCGGGAGTAGCCGAAGATCCACTCGAAGTTGTCCATCGGTGACCAGTGGCGGTAGCCGAGCACCGGGATGCCGCCTGCCATGGCGGTGGCCAGGCCGACCAGCGAGGGTTCGATGAAGCCGGCGCGCAGGGTGTCGTCTGAGGCGCTGACGCCGTACTCGGTGACGAAGACGGGCACGCCGCTCCGCTCGAACGCGTAGGAGACGGCCCATCTCAGGGGGTCGGGTTCGACTGCGGTGCCCTGCTCGTTGACGGGGGTGCCGGGCGGCAGCTCGACCTCGCCGGAGGCGTCGTAGGTCAGCCGTTCGTAGTTCTGCACGCCGACGACGTCGCCGGCTCGCGCGAGGTCGAGCCAGTGACCGTAGACCTCGGCGCATTTGCGGTCGCGGAGGGGCTCGCCGCCCGGGAGGGCGACGTCGTCGACGATGGCGATCGAGAGACCTACGGGCAGGGAAGGGCGCCGGGCCTCGATGGCAGCCTTGGCGGCGAGGTGAGCGCGCGTCATCCCCTCGGTCATTCCGGCGAAGTCTTCTTTTGTGATCGACGAGGTCGAGTACCGCGCCCGCCTCGAGGTGCTGCAGGCTTCCCGCCCTGCAGGCCCCGTTCCGTCCACGAAGGCCTGATCATCCAGAGCCGCCCCGCTCTGCCCGGACGCGCGTGAGCGCGACTCGCACGGCTGAGTGCGACGCGCAGGGCAATCGCGCTCAGCCGCAGCAGTCGCGCTCAGCCGCAGCTGCCTGAGTGGCGTGCACGTGTTCCGGGAGCCAACGACGGCACCCGGCGGATCCGCAGCCTGACCCCGGCGGATCCGCAACGAAGGCCCGGCGGATCCGCAACGAGGGCCCGGCGCATCCGCAATTCCAGCCTCGATCAGCTCGTGTGTCACCGTCGTGATCGGGCCGCCGCCGAACATGACTCGGACTGATTCGCTCGGCAGTTCCATCAGGGCAATCGGGGGGAATACTGGCGGCGCGGGATCGCGGGCGGCTCTTTTTCGGTTTGCAGAAGAATCGGGAATCTTCTGGCGGCGGGCGCGGATCATCGGCGACCCGGCGCCCGCAGAGTGGATGCAGGTCGAACAACACATCGACCGCCAGCCGCGAAGCAGAAGCAATGGAGCGCATCATGAATCCCCGTCCCGGAGACCAGACCCAGACCGCAGCCGAACTCGAGACCAGCTGGAAGACCGACGCCCGCTGGAACGGCGTCGAGCGGAGCTACTCGGCCGAAGATGTGGTGAGCCTCCGCGGGTCGGTCGCCGAGGAGCGCACCCTGGCCCGGCGCGGCTCCGAGCGGCTGTGGGAGCTCATCAACGCCGACGACGGCGAATGGGTCGCGGCGCTCGGAGCACTGACCGGCAACCAGGCCGTGCAGCAGGTGCGCGCCGGCCTCAAGGCCATCTACCTGTCGGGCTGGCAGGTCGCTGCTGACGCGAACCTCTCCGGCCAGACCTACCCCGACCAGTCGCTCTACCCGGCGAACTCGGTGCCGGCGGTCGTTCGCCGCATCAACAATGCGCTGCTCCGCGCCGACCAGATCGAGACCAGCGAAGGCCTGCCCGCACGCGAGTGGATGGCGCCGATCGTCGCCGACGCTGAGGCCGGTTTCGGCGGCCCACTCAACGCCTACGAGCTGATGACCTCCATGATCGAGGCGGGCGCGGCCGGCGTGCACTGGGAGGACCAGCTCGCCAGCGAGAAGAAGTGCGGCCACATGGGCGGCAAGGTGCTCGTGCCGACCTCGCAGCACATCCGCACCCTGAACGCGGCGCGGCTGGCAGCGGATGTCGCCGGGGTGTCGACGATCATCATCGCCCGCACCGACTCCCTCGCCGCGAACCTGGTGCTGAGCGACGTGGATGACCGCGACAAGCCGTTCCTCACCGGGGAGCGCACGGCGGAGGGCTTCTACTCGACGAAGCCCGGCATCGAGACCGTGCTGGCCCGCGGCCACGCCTATGCGCCCTACGCCGACCTGCTCTGGGTCGAGTCGAGCGAGCCCGACATCGAGCTGGCGCGCACCTTCGCCGAGAGCATCCACCGGGAGTTCCCGGGCAAGAAGCTGGCCTACAACTGCTCGCCGTCGTTCAACTGGAAGTCGAAACTCGACGACGACCAGATCGCGAAGTTCCAGCGCGAACTCGCGTCGATGGGGTACGCGTTCCAGTTCATCACCCTCGCCGGTTTCCACGCCCTGAACCACTCGATGTACACGCTCGCGAAGGACTACTCCGAGCGCCACATGAGTGCCTACGTCGAGCTGCAGGAGGCCGAGTTCGCCTCCGAGGCCGACGGGTACACCGCCACGAAGCACCAGCGCGAGGTCGGCACCGGCTACTTCGACCGCATCTCCACGGCCCTGAACCCCGACAGCGCGACGCTCGCGCTCGTGGGCTCGACCGAATCCGAACAGTTCCACTGAACCCGATCCACCCCTCGAAAGGACAAGACCATGTCAACAGCCGACCGTATCGAGATCCGTGGCGCCGACGCCGCACGGTTCGACGAGATTCTGACTCCGGATGCCCTCACCTTCGTGACGCGCCTGCATGACGCGTTCGCGCACCGCCGCCAGGAGCGACTGCACGCCCGCATGGAACGCCGCGTCACCGTCGAGAACGGCCGTGACCTGCGCTTTCTCGCGGCAACCGCCTCGATCCGCGCCGACGACACCTGGCGCGTCGCCGGCGCCGGGCCGGGCCTCGAAGACCGACGGATCGAGATCACCGGACCCGTCGACCGCGAAAGCGCCGTGAGGGCGCTGAACTCCGGGGCCAGGGTCTGGGGCGCCGACCTCGAAGACGCCACCAGTCCGACCTGGCCGAACATCGTCGAAGGCCAGCTCACGCTCTTCGACGCGGTGCGGCGCCAGCTCGAGTACACCGACGACGACGGCCGTACAGAGCGACTCCGCACCGGGGAACTGCCGACGATCGTGATGCGCCCGCGCGGCTGGCACCTGGTCGAGAAGCACCTCCTGTATACCGACCGCGCCGGCCAGAGGCAGGCGGCATCCGCATCCCTCGTCGACTTCGGGCTCTACCTGTTCCACAACGCGCAGAAGCTGATCGACTCCGGAACGGGGCCGTACTTCTACCTGCCGAAGATCGAGGACCACCTCGAGGCTCGGCTGTGGGACGATATCTTCACGTTCAGCGAGAACGCGCTGGGCCTGCACCCCGGAACCATTCGGGCGACGGTGCTCATCGAGACGATCTCGGCCGCATTCGAGATGGAGGAGATCCTCTACGAACTCCGCGACCACTGCGCGGGGCTCAACGCGGGGCGCTGGGACTACCTCTTCAGTTTCATCAAGAGCTACCGTCATCGTGGGTCGCAGTTCGTCTTCCCCGACCGGGAGAACATCCCCATAACGGCTCCCTTCCTGCGGGCCTACACCGAGCTCCTGGTCTCGACCTGCCACAGGCGCGGGGCGTATGCCGTCGGGGGCATGAGTGCATTCATCCCGGATGCCTCCCGGCCTGAGCTCACCGAGATGGAACTCGGGCAGGTTTCCGAAGACAAGCGGCGGGAGGTGCAGGACGGCTTCGACGGTACATGGGTCGCCCATCCGGCTCTCATCCTGACGGCTCGAGCCGAGTTCGACACGGTGCTCGGTACCCAGCCGAACCAGATCGACCGGCTGCGACCCGAGGTGCAGGTCACGGCCGAACAGCTGCTCGACGTGCGATCGCTCGACAAGCGAGTCACGGATGCCGGGGTCACCTCGAACATCTCGGTGGCGCTCCGCTACATCGAGAGCTGGCTGCGGGGGATCGGGGCGGTGGAGCTCGAGAACATCGTCGCCGACGCTTCGGCCGCCGAGATCTCGCGCGCCCAGCTGTGGCAGTGGATCCACTACTCGGTCGTCACGGTCGAGGGCACGCGCATCACCACCGAGTCCGTGATCGCCGAACTCGCTGCCCAGGTGCGCGCAGCCGATCGTTTCGACGGCGACCAGTTCGACACCGCGGCCGATCTCGTGCGCCTCGTCGCGCTCGAGGAGGAGTTCCCGACCTACCTGACGATTCCGGCGTACGCGCACTACCTGGTCGACATCGCCGAGAGCCTGGCGATCGCGGCCTGACGCCGTGAACCGCTCTGCGCTGTAGATCCCCTGACGTTGTTGAGAGGAATGGAACGATGACCGATCGAATACCGGCGGCGGGCCTCTCCGTCGTAGCCCCGCTCCACCGTTTCGTCGCCGAAGCTCTGCCGCAGGCGGGCCTCGACGCCGACACGTTCTGGGCGGGGGTCGCCGATCTGCTGCGGGACCTCACCCCGCGGAACGCAGAGCTGCTGCAGATCCGGGACACACTGCAGAGCCAGATCGACGACTTCCACCGGGCTCACCCCGGAGCGGTGGATCCGGTGGAGTACACCGCCTTCCTGGAGGGCATCGGCTATCTCAAAGCCGACGGGGGCGATGCGGAATCCGCTGCCGCCTTCGTCATCACCGAGGGCGTGGACGTCGAGATCCGGGCGCAGTCCGGCCCGCAACTCGTCGTTCCGCTGCTCAACCGCCGGTTCGCGGCCAATGCCGTGAACGCGCGCTGGGGGTCGCTCTACGATGCCCTCTACGGCACCGATGCGATCGACCGCTCGGGCGAGCTGGCGGTCGGAGCGGCCTACAACCCGGTGCGCGGAGCGGCGGTCGTTGCGGCTGCGCGCCAGGTGCTCGACGGGGCGATCCCGCTCGAGTATGGCGGCGTCGACGGCGGCAGCGCCAGCCACGCCGACGCGCTCGGGTATTCCGTCGTCGGTGGTGCCGTCGAGGTTCGCACGCAGCGGGGAACGGCCACCCTCGTCGATCCCGCGGCCTTCCTCGGCTACCGCGGAGCCCCGGCCACGCCCGAGGCCCTCGTCTTCGTGCACCACGGGCTGCACCTCGAGATGGTGATCGACCCCGGGCATCCGATCGGCCGCACCGACAGTGCGAGCATCTCCGACGTGCTGCTGGAATCCGCCGTCACCACCATCATGGATCTCGAAGACTCGGTCGCTGCTGTCGACGCCGACGACAAGGTGGTCGGTTACCGCAACTGGCTCGAATTGATGTCGGGAACCCTGTCAGAAGAGGTGGTGAAGGGCGGCCGATCCTTCGTTCGCGGCATGAATCCCGATCGGGAGTACACGGCTCCGGATGGGGGCACAGTCACCCTCCGAGGCCGGTCGCTGCTCTTCGTGCGGAACGTCGGGCACCTGATGCGCACCGACGCGATCCTCGACGGGAACGGCGAGGAGGTGTTCGAGGGAATGCTGGATGCGGTGATGACCGCGCTCGGTTCCGCCTCCGACATCCGGGGTCGAAGCGCCCTGCCGAACTCGCTCACCGGGTCGATGTACATCGTGAAACCGAAGATGCACGGGCCGGCCGAGGTGGCCTTCGCCGTGGAGCTCTTCGCCCGCGTCGAACAGCTGCTCGGCCTGCCAGAACGGTCGATCAAACTCGGCATCATGGACGAGGAACGGCGCACGTCGGTGAATCTGGCGGCCTGCATCAGGGCCGCCGCCGACCGGGTGGTCTTCATCAACACCGGATTCCTCGATCGCACCGGCGACGAGATCCACACCTCGATGCTCGCCGGGCCCTTCGTTCGGAAGGCCGAGCTGAAGACCCAGCCGTGGATCGCAGCGTACGAGGCGTCGAACGTCGACATCGGTATCGCCGCCGGCCTCCCGGGGCGCGCGCAGATCGGCAAGGGGATGTGGGCCATGCCCGATCTCATGGCCGACATGCTCGAACAGAAGGTGCAGCATCCACTGCAGGGTGCGACCACCGCCTGGGTGCCCTCGCCGACCGCCGCGACCCTCCACGCGCTGCACTATCACCGCGTGGATGTGCCCACCGTGCAGCGGCAGCTCGCCTCGCGCACTCCGGCACCGCGGGCGGAGATCCTCCGCATTCCGCTGGCCACCCGGCCGTACAGTGCGGCAGAGCGGCAGGCCGAGCTCGACAACAATGTGCAGGGCATCCTCGGCTATGTCGTGCGCTGGGTCGACCAGGGCATCGGATGCTCGAAGGTGCCCGACATCCACGACGTGGCGCTGATGGAGGACCGGGCGACGTGTCGCATCTCGTCGCAGCACGTGGCGAACTGGTTGCTGCACGGCGTCATCACGGCGGAGCAGGTGGACGAGTCGCTCCGGCGGATGGCGGCGATCGTCGACTCGCAGAACGCGGATGACCCGCTCCACCGGCCGATGGCTCCGGGCTTCGACGGCGGTGCGTTCCTCGCCTCGCGGGCGCTCATCTTCGAGGGCATCCGGCAGCCGAGCGGCTACACCGAACCGATCCTGCACCACTACCGCCGCCTCGCGAAGGCGCAGGCCGACGCCGCGGGGAGGCGGCTGGCGGCTGCGGTCTGAGCTCGCACACACTCATTTCCGAGCACTAGTCATTTATATTTGCTCGGCTCTACTGTTGCGACTATGCTTATTCCCGAACAACGACAGACAGGATCTGTTCGTTACTCGTGCGAGAACCCCGCCACGTGCGGGGTTCTTGCGGTTGTAGAGTAATCCTCGTTATGCCTGAGAAACTCGTTGCAGCACTCCACCCGGCCCGTCTGTCGTCCTACGAATCGGAGTGGGCGCGCCTCGCGGGCGTATCCCCGACCAGTGTGAGCCGACCCGCGGTGGCTGCTCTCTATGTCTGGCAGGTCTCGCTCGGTTCGGCTTGGTACGAGACGCTCGCCTTCACGGAAGCGATAGTTCGCAATGCTCTTGATCTCTCTCTTCGCGCGTGGAACATTCGCGAGGGTCGATCTGAGGACTGGCTCGAGGACAGCAGCGCCCCGCTGGCTGGCTTGGTCGCGCAATCCGCGAAACGCTCCCGCCAGCGAGCGACGCAGGCGGTACTCAAGCGTTCGGCGTGGCACTCTCGTCATGGAGTGATCGTCTCTCTCGACGATCGAGTGGCGCAGCTTGATTTCGGGAGCATCTGCTTTTTGCTGCCGCAGGACGCTCCCGCGCGCCGCGCAACCAACGGATCCGGCTTCACTGGCCGCGAGAATCTCTGGCTCCATGCGACGCGTTCGGCGTTCCCGTTGCTAAGTGCGGACTTCACGAGAGGATGGCAGGGGCAGCTTTCGCCGGGTGTTCCAGTCTCCGTGCAGAACGCCTATGCCGCGGGGCACGCACTTGAACGCCTCCGGCGACTTCGAAACCGAATCGGTCATCACGAGCAAACGTTTCGGGTGGACCACGCACGACGGCTCAGAGATGTGACGCTTCTTGTTCGGAGCATCAGTTCTGGCGCTGCGGATGAGCTTGAGGCGCTCGATCGAGTGCGTCGTACTCTGGCGATGAGGCCACGTCCGTGACTCAGCGGAGGCTCGCAGCGGGGTGAGACATCGACAGACGGGGGCCCGGGCGGTCACTCCGGGCGGGGGAGGCGGCGGCGCTCCCAGGAGCGCGTGATGTGGGAACGCATCGCTTCGGATGACGCACCGGGGTCCCCATCCTCGACACCGTCGAGCACGGCTCGGTGCTCGTCGAGCGTCAGGGCGAAGGCGTCTGCGCCCGGAGCGCCGTGGAAGCGGAAGTTCTCGCTGGCGCGCCGGAGCAGCGTGCGGGCGATGGACCGGGCGAGATCATTGCCCGAGATCTCCATCAGGAGGGCGTGGAAGGCCTGGTCTGTCTGCGAGAAGAGGTCGGGATCGTCGACGGCTGCGCTCATCGCGTCGAACGCCGCTCGAAGCTCCTCGAGTTGTGCCCGGGTGCGCCGGAGGGCGGCCCGGCCGGCCATCGACGACTCGAGTTCGCTCCGCACCACGGCGAGTTCGTCGAGGATGCCGAGGGTGCTGTCGTTCTCGATCATGGTGGAGATGACGACGCGGTCGAGCACGTTCCACTGCTCCCGGGCGGCGACCTCCGTGCCCCGCCCCTGCGACACGATCACCAGCCCTTTCTCCTCGAGCCGCTTCACCGACTCGCGGATGACCGTGCGACTGACCCCGAACTGCGCAGCCAGGTCGGCCTCCGGTGGCAGCACCTGGCCCTCGGCCACGGAACCGGTGACGATCGCTGCGACGAGGTCGTGCACGACCTGCACGCCGAACCGGGCGGCGGGCGCCTGCCGGATGCCGAGGGGGCGGAGGGTGTCTGTTCGAGACGTGTCAGGCTGGGACATGCGCTCAGTCTAGGGAGCGATCATCCGCCGTCCTAGCCCCGTAGAACGGGCGTCGAACCGATCGATTGCGTAAACATCACATGTATGATCTAATTGCGTCAGCCGCCAAAGATGGCGCGCAGTCGTCAATGACGTCGACCTGAAAAGGACACGATATGGCATCACAGCATCGTCGTTTCGCTCGCCTCCTCGCAGTCACCGCTGCGGTGGCCACGGTCGGGCTCCTCTCAGCCTGTTCGGGCGGCGACACGGGCGCCTCGGACAGCGGTCTGGGTTTCCAGAGCGTCGAACAGGTCGCGGACAGCCCGATCACCGTCTGGGTCGACGCGGCCAGGGAGCCGATCGCCACGGCGTTCAAGGCGGCCAATCCCGACATCCCGATCACCATCGAGACCTACGACGGCAACGCTGGCGGCAGCGACTCGTTCAAGACGAAGATGGCGCTCTTCGACCAGTCCGGGGAGGGCTGGCCCGACGTGGTGTTCTCGACCCAGACCAACGATGCCTCCTGGGCTGCGCAGGAGTCGAACGGTGTGCAGGCCTTCGCGGCGCCCCTGAACAAGGGAGTGCTGGATGACTCGTTCCTCAGCGGGTTCACCGCCGGAGCGAATGCGCCGATGACCGTCGACGGAACCGTCTACGGTCTCCGGAACGACCTCGCCCCCGTGGTGCTCTGGTACAACCAGAAGCTGCTCGACCAGTTCGGCTACACCGTGCCCACCACGTGGGAGGAGTACGAGGCGCTCAGTGACAAGCTCGCCGCCGACCACCCCGGCTACATCCTCGGCTCCGTCGGTGACGGCTTCACGGGGACGTACGTCTACTACTGGGGTGCGCAGGCGCCGATCTTCCAGGTCGACGGCGACGCGTTCTCGACGAACTTCGCCGACGACCACTCGAAGCGCATGACGGCCCTGCTCGACCACATGATCGCCAACAAGACGCTCGTGCAGGACAGCGTGTTCGGGGCGAACTTCGCCAGCTACTCCGACAAGCTCGTCGCGATCCCCGGCCCGGCCTGGTATTCGGGAGCTGTCTTCCAGAACACGGCCGGCCTGAACGTGCCCGCCGGTGAGATCGGTGCTGCTGCTCCTCTCTACTGGAACGGTGAAGACAAGGTGACCGGCAACGTCGGTGGCGGTGTCTGGTACGCCTCGAGCCATTCGAAGAACCTCAAGGCTGTCGCGGACTTCCTGAAGTACGCGGTCAGCTCCGACAAGGCCGCCGAACTCGCCTCCGGGCTCCCGGCCTACACCGCGACGTCCGACGCGTGGCTGAAAACCCAGTCGGGCAGTGGCTACTTCGTGGGAGACTTCGCCGGGGCCGTGAACACCGCGGCAAGCAGTGTCTGGGACGGCTGGGGATTCCCGAGCTTCAGCCCGGAGACCGCGTACTCCAGCATCGTGATCCCGGGACTCGCGGCAGGCAAGTCCGTCGCCGATCTCGTGCCGGCCTGGGAAGCGGAGATCAAGAACGAAGCCCAGGTCCAGGGCTACACGGTGAAGTAAGGAAAAGCTCATCTCTTCCAGCACACTGATCGCGCCTGCTGTCGACTCCCCACAGGGTCGGCAGCAGGCCGCGCAGGGGCGACGACGCCCCGATCGTTCCCAGACCGTCATGGGCTACGCGTTCTCCAGCGGCTACGGCATCCTGCTCCTCGCTTTCGGTGTGCTGCCGACGCTCTACGCCATCTTCCTGGCCTTCACCAAGAACGGCTCGTTCGTCGGTCTCGACAACTTCTCGAAGGTCTTCGGCGACTACCGCTTCTTCCCCGCCGTGCAGCACGTCGCCCTGTACCTCGTGGTCTACCTCGTCTGCCTGATCCTGTTCGTCGTTCTGCTCGCGCTCATCGTGCACGCGGTGCGTTCCCGGTGGCTCTCGACCAGCGTGCGGTTCCTCTACTACATCCCGGGGGCGCTGGCCGGTGCGTCGAGCGTGCTGCTCTGGCTGTTCCTGCTCGACCCGACCGTCAGCCCCGTCGCCTTCGTGCTGCGGGGGATGGGGCTCGACTCCTTCGTGCAGACGGTCTCGATCGACAACCTGCCGGTGATCTTCACGATCATCGCGTTCTGGACGGGTGCCGGCGGCTGGATCGTCATCATGTACGGCGCCCTGAACAACATCAGCGAAGAAGTGATGGAGGCCGCCCGAATCGACGGTGCCGGCCCGATCGGCACGGCCTGGTACATCCAGATCCCGATGCTCCGCAAGTGGATCTCCTACATGGGCATCATGGCGCTCGCGGCGGGAACGCAGCTCTTCGTCGAACCGCGCGTGCTCTCCCAGGCCTCGAAGGGCGTGGTGCCGCCGGACTACTCGCTGAACCAGCTCGCCTACCTCTACGCGTTCAGCCAGAAGGACTTCAACGGCTCGGCGGCCATCTCGCTCATCCTTCTCGTCGTGGCCGTGGGCCTCGCCGCATTCTTCGTCTTCCGTGGAGGCCTCTTTGAGCGCGAATAGTCTGACCGCCACCCGGCCTGCGAAAAGGGCGCCGGCAGCAGCTCCGGCGCCAAGCGTCACCGGGTTCGCCCCCGGGCGCTGGGTCAAACGCGCGCTCGCGTTCGTGGTCGCCGGCTTCTTCCTGATCTTCTTCGTTCTGCCGATCGCCTGGTTGCTGCTGGCGCCCACGAAGACGTCCCGCCAGCTGCTGCTCGACCCTCCGTTCAGCTTCGGGTCGCTCCAGGCGCTCGGCGACAACTTCACCCAGCTGGCGCAGTTCCAGAACGGCATCATCTGGGTGTGGCTCGGCAACTCGGCGCTCTACACCGTCTCGGCGCTCGTGCTCACCCTAGTGGTCTCGATCCCCGCCGGTTACGCGCTGGCGATGACCGACTTCAAGCTGCGCCGCACCCTGCTCATCACCACGCTTGTCGTGATGCTGATTCCGAACACCGCGCTGGTACTGCCGATCTTCCTCGAATTGAGTGCGGTGAAACTGATCGGATCCCCGCTCGCGGTGATCCTGCCGTTCTCGTTCTTCCCGTTCGGGGTCTACCTCACCTACATCTACTTCTCGACGAGCATCTCGCGCGACCTCCTCGACGCCGCGCGCATCGACGGTGCGGGGGAGCTCCGGGTGTTCTGGCAGGTGGCGATGCCGCTGGCGACCCCGGTGATCGCCCTGGTCGGGTTCTTCAACCTGGTGGGCAACTGGAACAACTACTTCCTGCCGTTCGTCACGGAGCCCGGGCGGAAGTCGCCCGTGCAGGTGGGGCTCGCCGAGTTGCTCTCGAACGTGCCGCTGTTCAATCCCACGTCGGCCGGCTCGGTCACGATCGGCCTGCCCGTGCTCGCTCTCGCAACGATCGTCTCGGTGGCTCCGGTGCTCATCATCTTCCTGTTCTCGCAGCGATTCCTCGTGACGGGCATGACAGCCGGTGGAACGAAGGGATGACCGGCGGCGCCACTTCGCCTGCCGGAGCACCGGCGCCCGGTGGGAGGGTGCACCGGCCGTGAGGGTCATCGACACGCACGCTCACCTCTGGAGGCGTTCCCGCACGCCCCAGCCGTGGATCGACCCGGCCTCGATGGCCGTCATCGACCGCGACTTCTGGTTCGAGGACCTGGCTCTCATGCAGCGGCAGTCGGGCATCGACGGCGCTGTGCTCGTGCAGTCGGTCAACGACACGCAGGAGAGTGTCGACCTCCTCTCGCTCGTCGACGGGCGTGCCGTTCTCGGCGTGATCGGCTGGATCGACCTGGAGCAGGATGTCGCGGCCCAGCTGGCCGCGCTCCGGGAGCAGCCGGGCGGGCACCGCCTGCTGGGCATCCGTCACCTGGCGCACCTCGACCTCGACCCCGAGTGGCTGCTCCGGCCCACCGTCGACCTCGCGGCTCTCGGCGATGCCGGGCTGCCCTTCGACCTGGTGGTGCGGGCAGACCAGCTCGGCATCGCGGAGCACGCCGTCGCGGCGCATCCCCGAACCCGGTTCGTGCTCGACCACCTCGGCAATCCGCCCCTCACCTCGGGCGACCTGGCAGGGTGGCGCCACGATCTCGGCTCCCTGGCCCGTCATGAGAATGTCGTCGTCAAGCTCTCCGGGCTCACTCTGCAGACCGACTGGTCGAACTGGTCGGTCGATGATCTGCGGGAGCCCGTCGACGTGGCCCTCGACCACTTCGGGCCGTCACGCGTCATGTTCGGCAGCGACTGGCCACTCGTGACGCTGGCATCGGATGCGCCATCCTGGGTCGACATCGTGCGGGAACTGGTGCCGACCGCCCTGCACGACAACGTCTTCGGCGGCACCGCAGAACGCGTCTACCTGGAGGAGCACCATGCGTGATCGCGCCCTACACGGAACCGGCATCCGGCTCACCGAGCTCGCCTTCGGCGGGGCCTCCCTCGGCAACCTCTACACGGTCACCAGCGAGTCGGATGCGCACTCGAGTGTCGCCGAAGCCTGGCGCCTGGGCATCCGGTACTTCGACACGGCGCCCCACTACGGCCTCGGGCTCTCCGAGAGGCGGCTCGGGGCAGCGCTCGGCGCCCACCCGCGCGCGGACTATGTGCTCTCGACGAAGGTCGGGCGGCTGGTCGTGCCGAACGAGAACCCCACGGAATCCGACACCGAGGGGTTCGCCGTTCCCGGGGACCTCCGTCGCGAGTGGGACTTCTCCCGCGACGGCGTGTTGCGCTCGGTGGAGGCGTCACTCGAGCGTCTCGGCACCGACTACATCGACATCCTGTACCTGCACGACCCCGACACGAGCGGTATCGACGATGCCATGACGACGGGCGCTGCGGCGCTGATCGAGTTGCGGGAGCAGGGCGTCGTTCGCGCCGTCGGCATCGGATCGAATTCGGCCGGGGCTGTTGCGCAGCTCTTCCGCGAGTCGGACATCGACCTGGCGATGCTCGCCGGCCGCTACACCCTTCTCGAACAGCACGGTGCCGACCGGGTCTTCGAGGCGGCGGGGGAGCGCTCGATCGTCGCCGTCGGTGTCTTCAACTCGGGGCTGCTCTCGACTTCGCGCCCGCTTCCGGGCGCGAAGTACAACTACGAGCCGGCCTCCGCCGAGATCCTCGCGCGGGCGAACGAGCTGGCCGACCTCGCCGAGGCGCACGACACGACGCTGCCCCAGGCGGCCATCGCCTTTCCGCTCCTCAACCCCCAGGTCGCGAGCGTGGCGGTCGGCATGCGCACGGCGGAGCAGGTCGCCGCGAACGTCGAGCTGCTCGAACGCCGGCCGACCGCTGCGCTCTGGAGCGCGCTCGGCGTCTAGCGGTGCCCGGCCCGGCGCCGGGCGGGCTACTGCTCCGCGACCATCCGGAGCCCGGCCCGCTCGGGGCGCACGTGGGGGCCCTCGGCGATCCGCCAGCCGGCGGTGGTGCGGATGGTCGCGAGCGCGTCCACGTCGACCGTGATGCCGAGGCCCGGCTCGTCGCCGAGCACGATGCCGCCGTCGCTGATGGTCTGGTCGACCCTCAGGCCGAACGGGGTCTCGAGGTCCTGCACCTCGGTGGTGAGATGGTTCGGCACGGCTGCGGCGGCGTGCGCGACCGGATTGCAGTTGTAGCCGACCGGGCTGACCGGCAGATCGTGCGCAAGGGCCAGCGCGGAGACCCGGAGGAAGTGCGTGATTCCCCAGACCATGCCCGTCTGCACGATGTCGACGGCTCCGGCGTCGAGCAGCGGACGATACTGCTCCAACCCGACGAGGTTCTCCCCGGTCGCAAGCGATGCCTTCACGGCGGCCGTCACGGCGCGGTTCCCGTGGGCATCCCACCGCCTGACCGGCTCCTCGATCCAGGTCAGCGGCACCTCGGACTCCACCTCGGTGACGTACTGCACCGCCTGCTTGCGGTGCCAGGACTCGTTGGCGTCGAGCATCAGGGCGGGCCGCGCGGAGTTCTGGCGGAGCACGTTCTGAACGGCCTTCAGCCGCCGGATGTCCGTGGCGGGGTCGAGCCCGCCCTTCACCTTGCCGCTCGAGAAGCCGCGGTCGGCGTAGCGCTGGTGCAGGGCGACGAGCTCGTCGTCGCTGAGCGCGATGTCGAGACCGGACGCATAACCCGGAACGAACCGGTCGCGGGCTCCGAGCGTGCGCCACAGGGGCTCGTCGGCCATCTTCGCCTTCAGGTCCCACAGGGCCATGTCGAGGGCGCCGACGGTTCCGAAGGTGGCACCGGCGTGGCCGGTCTTGAAGACGTGGGCGAGCATCCGGTCGTAGAGGGCGGTCACGGCGCGGGGATCCTCGCCGACAACGGCGGGGAAGATCCGTTCGATGTCCGAGTGCGGGCCCACTCCGACGCCTGTCAGGCCGCCGTCGGTGTGCACGAGCAGGATGGGCACCTCGGTCACTCCGCCTGCGACGAATCCGTTGACGTCTCCGATCGGGCGTCCCCAATCATGCACCGTCATGAGGCTGGAGTAATGTGTGATCTTCATTTGTGCCCTCGCAAATCGACAGTGGTCCACGCAAAAGACAGCATACATCATATGTCTCGACTTCCCTGTGATGGCCGCGGCAACGGTGCCCGCATTAAGGTGGGAATCATGAAGGAAGAACCCTCCGATCGCCCCGCGTCCCCTGTGATTCCGGGCATCCCGAGCATCGCCGTGCGCCCGCCCGCGGCCCGCCTGGGGGTGATCGTCGTGCAGCAGCTCACCGACGCGATCGTGACCGGAACGCTCCGGCCGGGCGACCTCCTGCCCCCCGAGCCGCAGCTCACCTCGCAGTTCGGTGTCAGCAGAACTGTCATCCGCGAATCCGTCAAGCGGCTCGAGGAGAAGGGTCTGGTGACCGTCGTGCAGGGGTTCGGAACCCGGGTGACGGAGCCCACGAGGTGGAATCTCCTCGACCCGGTCGTGCTGAGCGCCATGATCGAGCACGACGACGCCCTCGGAATCCTCGACGAGCTCAGCAAGGTGAGGGCTGTGCTCGAGTCGGAGATGACCGGCGAGGCTGCCGAGAAGGCGACATCCGCCGACCGAGAAAATCTCCGGGCGATCGTGGGTGAGATGCGCGCTGCGCTGGATGACCACGACACGTTCATCGAAGCCGACCGGCGATTCCATGCCCTGTTGATGGATGTCTCCCAGAACCGGCTCGCGCCGAGCATCGCCCGCACACTGCTGCAGCGGGCGTCGGAGAGCAGCCGGTTCCACGGAAGGGACCCTGACGACTCTCTCGTTCGCTCTCTCGCCTTCCACGAGGGGATCCTCGGGGCGATGGCCGCCGGGGACGCCGCGCTGGCGAAGCGCCTGATGTTCGACCACATCCAGGGTTCCTGGGAGGCCCGCCGCCTGCCACTCGGCCTTTGATGATCTGGCACACGTCACATGTATGATGTAAGGCGGTACCATTTCAAAGGAGAAGCACCATGAAGCTCGCTCGACTCGGCGAACCCGGCCAGGAGATCCCCGTGCTCATCGAGGGGGAGACGTACTTCGATCTCCGCGGTGTTGCGGCCGACTTCGGAGACCTCGACGCCATCGAGGCCATTCGTTCGGCCCGGACATCCGGGAGCCTCCCCGAACTCGATGGGGCGGCGGCCCTCCGCATCGGGGCGCCGGTGGTGAAGCCGGGGGCGATTCTCTGCATCGGCATGAACTATGCGGCGCATGCCGCCGAATCGGGATCGGCCCCGCCCGCGCTGCCGATCCTGTTCCTGAAGACACCGAACACCGTCGGCGGCCCGAACGACGACGTCGACATCCCGCGCAAGAGCCTCAAGACCGACTGGGAGGTCGAGCTCGCCGTGCTGATCGGCCGACGGGCACTGTACCTTGACTCGCCGGGGGACTCGGCGGCCCACGTAGCCGGTTACCTCGCGGCCAACGACCTCTCCGAGCGGGAGTTCCAGCTCGAGATCTCGGGTGGCCAGTGGAGCAAGGGCAAGTCGGCGCCGGGCTTCAGCCCCCTCGGCCCCTGGCTGGTCACCGCCGACGAGTTCGATCCGGGCGATGTGCGGCTCCGCAGCTGGGTGAACGGCGAACCACGGCAGGATTCGACGACCGCCGACCTGATCTTCGACGTCGACTACATCATCTGGCACCTGAGCCAGTTCATGGCGCTGGATCCCGGCGACGTGATCATGACCGGCACCCCGGCCGGGGTCGCCCTCTCCGGGCGGTTCCCCTACCTCGCCGCGGGTGACGTGGTCGAGATCGAGATCGACGGGCTCGGCCGCCAACGCCAGCTCTACCGCCAGGCTTAGGAGAGACAGATGGAATTCGACGGACTCACGGCGATCGTGACCGGCGGCGCCTCCGGTATCGGCGCCTCTGTCGTCGCGGTGCTCCTCGATCGCGGTGCCCGCGTCGGTGTTCTCGACCTGAACACAGAGTCGGCCGATCCGCGGGCGTTCGCGGTCACGGCCGACGTCGCAGACGACGCTTCGGTTCGCGCCGCCGTCGAGGCCGTCGCGGCAGAATTCGGCGGCATCGACATTGTCGTGAACAACGCCGGTATCGGTGCGGTCGGCGCCGTCGACGACAACGCAGACGACGAATGGATGCGCGTACTGAACATCAACGTGATCGGGATGGTGCGCGTGACCCGCGCCGCCCTGCCGCACCTGCGCGCATCCTCCGCCGCCGCCGTCGTCAACACCTGCTCGATCGCCGCGACGGCGGGCCTCCCGCAGCGGGCGCTCTACAGCGCTTCGAAGGGTGCGGTGCTCTCTCTGACCCGCGCCATGGCCGCCGACCATCTCGCGGAAGGGATCCGGGTGAACTGCGTCAACCCGGGAACCGCCGACACTCCCTGGGTCGGCCGGCTCCTCGGTGCGGCAGCCGACCCCGGCGCCGAGCGTGCGGCTCTGGCCGCCCGCCAGCCGCACGGTCGCCTCGTGGCGCCCGAGGAGATCGCGGACGCGATCGCCTACCTGGCGAGCCCTCGCAGCCGATCGACCACGGGCACGAGCATCGCCATCGATGGGGGCATGCAGGAGCTGCGCATCCGGAGGTGAGCCCCGCGGGGGCGCTCTTCGGTCATCCCGGAGCACCCCCTGCGCTCTGGCGCTCTGCTCAGCCGAACCGCTTCTGCGCCCGCGCGTAGTACTCGTCGCTCGACGTCAGCCCCGAGCGGAGCCCGGAGTCGCCGAGCCGCAGCGCGGACTCCACCCAGCTGGCCAATCCGCCCGAATCGGGCGACCGGCCGAGGTAGCGCGTGTACATCAGGCTCACGCGCTCGCTGATCGTCTCCGCGGAGTCCCAGAACCGGTCGATGACCCAGCTGCGGCCGTTCTGGGCGACGAGGTTCGCCCAGAACGCGTATTCGCCCGCCGAGCCGTTGCGGTGAAGCAGCAGTGAGTAGAGCGAGGCGACGAAGCCGGTGTCCGTGCGCGTGTGCAGGGCGTAGAACTCGTCGGAGGCGTAGAGCTGGGTCTCGATGTCGTCGGTTGTGATCGAACCGGACTGCATCAGCGCCAGCCAGAACATGCGGCCGCCGTCCTCCGCGGCCCGGCCGAGGATGTTCCGGTAGGCGGCATCGATGCGGATCAGACGGTACTCGTCGCTGTTCACGAAGGCGTCGGAGACGATGGTACGCGGTGATCCCGTCGCCAGCTGCCGGCCCCACCAGACGCGGTCGTCGCTCGAGGCGTCGCGGCTCAGGTAGTCCTTGTAGAGCGCCGCGGTGTAGGCCCCACTGGCGTCGAGCGAGGGGAGTGTGCCCACCGCTTCCGTCACGTTCAGGGGTGCGTTCGTATTGCGGAAATCGACGTGCTGATGGTTGCACGAGTCGGAGAACTGGTTGATGTTGGCCAGTGACAGGCCGCTCCGGCAGTTCGCCTGCCCAGCGTTGGTGCCCCGCGGAACGAAGGAGTCGAGAAAGCGCAGCAGCTCGAACGTGGCCGCGTTGGAGCCGTTCAGGCCCCGGCCTCCGATACTGGTGAAGTCGATGGCCTCGCCGGGGTTCAGGCAGTGCACCGAGTAGGTGGGAGCCCCGCAGTTCAGGTTCGACCCGATGCAGGGCCGCTGCAGGTCGGAGACGGTGAGGGAGCCGAAGTTCTGAACGGTCAGAACGAGAACCTGCAGGATCCGGACGTCGAGGGCGCAGCCTGCAATGGCCTGGCCGATTGCGAGAGGCGCGATCTCACGGTCGAAGATGGCGCTCGGATTCGTTCTGAAGTCACCGTTCTGCTGAGCCCTGACCAGCGCCTGGGCGAGCTCGATGGGGTTGCTGGAGACCGCCGGCTGGCTCACGGCGGCGGTCGCCGAAAGCGGTGCAAGGCCGAGGATACTCGCCCCGAACACGGCGAGAACCGTCGCCACAGCAACCCAGTGGCGCCTTCGTCGTGCGTCTGTCATATGTGGAGCTTTCGGTCTCACGGGTGTCCCCACCCAGATGGGGGTCAAGATGCGATAGCTTCATACTGACATGCGGCGCGCAATATGTCTCTTGGAGCATGAACGTCGTACAGCATATGGCGCAGGGAGAATTATGCGGTGGATGGTTCCGGTAGCACTGGTCGGAGTGTTGCTGCTCGCGGGATGCGCGGGCGACAAGGCCCCTGGGGGCAGTTCTGCGACACCGTCGGCGACAGGATCGACGGCCACGCCGATGCCGACCTTCACGCCCTCGGCGACCCCCACGGCTCCGGCCACGGCTCCGGCGACGCCCGCGCCCAGCGTCTCGCCGACGTCTGTGCCCGAACCCCAGCCGACGACCGCCACCCCGCTCGCCACGATCGTCGGCGCCTGCACCTCGTGGCAGTCGAGCCTGTCCGAGGATGCCGCGACCTTCCCCGTGACGCAGGCCGGTGCCGCCCAGCAGGCCGCCGTCGCCGCGGCGGGAGATGCCGCCTGGCAGCCGCTGGCCTCGGACATGGCCCAGCTCGTCGCGCTGGCCGGCGACACGAGCAGCGCGGGCATGGAGACGGGCCAGCAGCTCTTCACCGACCTGAGCACTCGCTGCGGATCCGTCGGCGTCACGGTCAGCGCGGGCTGAGCGGCGTAGAGTCCGAGGACCAACGTGCCCTTCGTCGTCGCAGGACTGGAGGGCACGCTGGTGGCTCGTGATCCTCGACAGGGGCCGGGTCGGAAGACACCGTCAGCTTAGGAGTGAGCCGACAAGCCCGTCAACAGTATTCTCGAGCCTTGCGGCGGGGCCGGAAAACTGCGATAAGGGGCGATGCGCTACCGTCGAAGCAAATGACATCTGACTCCCTTGGCTCCCTTCTCGAGATCGCCCGATCCATCGCCGTCGACGCGGCCGCCCTCGCCGCCCGGCGTCGAAGAGAGGGTGTGCAGGTGGCGGCGAGCAAGACGACGGCCGAAGACATCGTCACTTTCGCCGACCGGGAGGTCGAGGCGTTCATCCGCAGCTCCCTCCTCGCCGTGCGTCCGGATGACGGCTTTCTCGGCGAGGAGTCGACCGACAGTGCCTCGACCGGCAGCTCGGGCCTCACCTGGGTCGTCGATCCGATCGACGGAACCGTCAACTACCTCTACGGCATCCCCGCGTGGAACGTCAGCATCGCCGTCGTCGAGGGCGATGCCGACCCCCTGACGTGGCGTGCTCTGGCCGGCTGCGTCGTGAATCCGCTGGTGGGCGAGGTCTTCACGGCGTCGGATGCCGGGGGCGCCTTTCTCGGCGATGCCCAGCTGCACGTGAATCCGCCGACCGACCTCTCCCAGGCCCTCGTCGCGACGGGGTTCTCCTACAGCTCCGAGACCCGCGCGAAGCAGGGGCTGGTGCTGGCGGAGCTGCTGCCGCAGGTGCGCGACATCCGGCGGATGGGTTCGGCAGCGCTCGATCTCTGTTCGGTGGCGGCCGGACGGTACGACGGCTACTTCGAACGCGGGCTGAAGCCGTGGGATCATGCCGCGGGCGCCCTGGTCGCCCGCGAGGCCGGGGCGCACGTCGCCGGATTCGGCGGAGCGCCGGCTTCGGCCGACTTCACCCTCGCCGCCGAGCCGGCCCTCGCAGCCCGCCTCGAGCCTCTCATCGCGGCCCTCTTCGCCGAGGCCGGCCTCTGACCCCTCTGTGCTGCAATCGAGTGGGCGGTTCGGGCCCGAAAAGCCGGGCCCGAGGGCCCGAACTGCCCACTCGATCAGGTTCGGTGGCGGCGGGACAGGGTGGGACGGGGCGGAACGGGACGGGGCAGGCGGGCGGCTACGCGGAGCGCAGCCAGACCGTCGTGTCGGCCGGCAGCACGGCCTCGTCGACGGGCGCGCTCGAGAGCAGCAGCTCACCGAGACCCTCGAGGGGCAGCTCGACCGGCGTGGTGCCGGTGTTCGCGACCACAGTGACGTCACCGTTCCTGAAGGCCAGCACGTCGCTGCCGAATCCGAGGTCGTCGAGCCACTCGACGCGGCCGAACCCGAGGTCGTTCTCGCCGCGGAGCGCGAGCGCCAGCTTGTAGAGCTCCAGCGTGGAGCCGGGCACGCCGCTCTGCGAGTCTCGGGCGTACTCGTCCCAGCCCTCGGGCTGCGGCAGCCAGGCCGCATCGGCAGGGCCGAAACCGTAGCTGGGGGCGCCTGCCTCCCACGGGATCGGCACGCGACATCCATCGCGTCCGTAGCGTTCTCCGTGCGTGCGGAACCAGGTCGGATCCTGCCGGGCCGCATCGGGGAGGTCGATCGACTCGGGGAGACCGAGCTCTTCGCCCTGGTAGATGTAGGCGCTGCCGGGGAGGGCCAGCATGACGGCTGAGGCGGCACGCGCACGGCGCACGCCCGAGACAGGATCCGGCCGATCCTCGTCGCGCGGGCCGATGCCGTCGCCCTGCAGGTGGCCGGGGCCGAGCGAGAGGCGGGTGGCGTGCCGGATCACATCGTGGTTCGAGAGCACCCACGTGCTCGGCGCGCCGACGGTCGCGAACGAGGCGATCGACGTGTCGATGACGAGCCGGAGCTCCTCGGCCGACCAGTTCGCCGACAGGTAGGTGAAGTTGAACGCCTGGTGCATTTCATCGGGGCGCACCCAGCGGGCCAGCTTGTTCAGCGGTTCGACCCAGGCCTCGGCGCAGAGCACCCGCTCGCCGTCGTACTCGTTCAGCACGGCGTTCCAGTCGCGGTAGATCTCGTGCACGCCATCCTGCGCCCAGTAGGGCGGGGTGGGGATGTCGTCGAGATCTTCCGGCGGCACCTCGAGCGGGATCGCCCCACCGCCCATGCTGCCCGCCTCGGCCGGAGGCGTGTAGTCGGGCAGGCCGTCTTCTTTGATGAGGCCGTGCGCGACATCCACCCGGAATCCGTCGACACCGCGGTCGAGCCAGAAGCGCAGGATGTCGCGGAACTGTTCCCGCACCCACTCGTTCTCCCAGTTCAGGTCGGGCTGCGAGATGTCGAAGATGTGCAGGTACCACTGGCCGGGTGTGCCGTCGGGGTTCGTGATGCGGCTCCACATCGGGCCGCCGAACACCGACTCCCAGTTGTTCGGCGGAGTGTCGCCGTTCTCGCCGAGGCCATCGCGGAACATGTAACGCTCGCGCTCAGGGCTGCCCTCGGGCGCGGCGAGCGCCGCCTGGAACCACTCGTGGTCCCACGACGTGTGGTTCGGGACGAGATCCACGATCACCCGAATGCCCTCGGCGTGGCTCGCGGCCAGCAGTGTGTCGAAGTCGGCGAGGGTGCCGAACCGCGGATCGACGTCGCAGTAGTCGGCCACGTCGTACCCGGCGTCGTGCTGGGGAGAGGTGAAGAAGGGGGACAGCCAGATGGCGTCGACGCCCAGTTCCTTCAGCGAGTCGAGGCGGCTCGTGATGCCGGCCAGGTCGCCCAGACCGTCACCGTCGGAGTCGGCGAACGACCGCGGGTAGATCTGGTAGATGACGGCGGACCGCCACCATTCGGAACCGGTCCCCACCAGTGTGAGGGGGTCGACCGACCCCAGGGTCACTGTTTCTGTGGGCTCGCCGATTTCGGGATTCAACTCGGTTGTCATGATAAAACCCTAATGGGACAGGCCGGGTCTTTCTGATGCCCCGTGTGATGCTATTCTCTTACGGTGCCAAAAGCCGCCCTTCTGAAGGGTGGCCGAGTGCGCCCCCTTAGCTCATTGGTAGAGCACTTCCTTGGTAAGGAAGAGGTAGTGGGTCCGATTCCCACAGGGGGCTCCGGATCCGGTCTGGGCGAGAAAGCGTCGCCTGCCCGGAGCCCAGGGCGGGGTAGCTCAGTTGGTTAGAGCACACGGCTCATAATCGTGGTGTCGCGGGTTCAATTCCCGCTCCCGCTACGAAGGCCCCGAGATCTCGCCGTCTCGGGGCCTTCTTTCGTTCTGCGGCGTGTGGGTCGCGGGTCAGCTGCAGACGGTGTCGATCGCCGCGAAGTCCTGCTGCACGGCCTGGGCGTCGTCGAGGATCGTGCTGTTGCCGGCGGTCGGGTCCGCGGTGAGGGCCTGGATGTCGGCGATCATGGTCTTCAGCGAGGTGTTCGCCTGGTTCCCAGCGCTGTAGACATCGGGGTCGGTGATCTGGGTGAGACCCGCGTCGAAGTCGGTCGACAGTTTCTGCAGGGCCGTGACGGCCGCGGCAGGGTCGCTCTGCAATTCGGAGAGGTTCTCGCTGAGGTTCGCCGCATCGGCCTGCACGGCCGAGTAGAGCAGCCCGCACGCCTCGGCGGTGGTCTGGGCTCCGGATGCGCCGGGGTCGGTGGTCGCGGACGGGAAGGGCTCGATCGTGCTGCCGGCGCCCGAACCGAAGTCGGGGTCGGTGGCGATCTTGTTGCCGGCGACGGCGAAGACCACGACCAGAGCGATGATGGTGATGATGCCGGCCAGGATCCCGAGGTACCCCAGGATGAGCCCTGCGATGGCGAGGCCTCGGCCCTTCTGCTGGGTGCGCTTGATCTGGCGGAGGGCGATATGCCCGGTGACGACCGCGGCGAGCGAGACGAAGAACGCCGTGACGAGCGAGACGATCGCCAGCACGTTGTAGTTGTCGGGGCCCTTGGCCGCGGGATACCCGGGCTGCGGAGCGGATCCGGCACCCGGGGCGGCGTACGGCGGTACGTCTCCGGCGGGCGGGGGCGGTGGTGGCGGGGGAACGGTCGACATGGGACTCCTCGTGGCGTGAACCCTCCTAACTCTGGCATGACCGGGCCCGATCCGCAGGCACCCGGCGCGCTTTTCCGGCGATGCGGGCCCATCGGGGAGGCAGCCCACCCACCTTTACCACCGTCGGTGACGAATAGCGGATGCCCGTGCAAGCCCCTCGGCGCTCGGCCTGCCGGGGAGCAGAATGGCGGTGGAGAGCGAAGGAGCAGCATGACGTCGACGCGGACGCACGATGCGCACCCGGACGCGGAGGACCCGCCCGGCCTGTACGCGCTTCTCCTCGGTGATCCCGTGGCGGCGGCGGCGCTCGCCGCGGCCTATGACGGTGTGCACGAGGTTCTCGACGCCGTGTGGTGGAGTGAGCATCCGCTGCTGCCGACACCCGGCGGGCGACCCGATCCGGCCGCCGGCCTGACGCGGTTGAAGGCGCGCGCCTACTCGCGCACGGCCGACGAGAGTGCCCTGGACGAGCTCGAGGCATTCGAGTCGGGCCTCCGGGTCGAGGCGGAGAGGCTCGCGCAGGCGATCCTGGATGCCCGCCCCGCCCTCGAGGCGGCCCGGGAGCGTCGCGCCTCGGCGCTCAGGCAGCTGTGCGACGAAACCGGGAGCGGCTCGGACGACGGTGCCAGCAGAACGGGCAGCCCCGGTGGCCTGTCTGCTGGAGACGGCGCGCGCGTCTCCTCCGAACGCCCTGCGGACGAAGCCGCGCCCGCTGCCCCCGCCCAATCCCCCGTCTCCGCTGAGACCTGGCGCCGCCGGTCGCTCGGTTGGATGATCACCTCCCTCGCCGCCGGGCTCCTGCTGCTCGTGGCCGTCGGCCTGGTCGTGGCGGCACAGCTCGGGTCGGGGCCGTTCCTGCAGACGGCGGCAGGCGTCGGGCCGGGATCGGCAGGCACCGGGCAGGCCTCCGCACCCCCCGGGGTGGCAGGGTCGCTTCCGGAGGGCCTGACCATCTTCGAGGATCCGACACTCGCCCCGAGCATCCTGCCGCAGAACATCGACCCCTACTACAAGCCGGAGTCGTTGCGACTGCTCGGCGTGGCCGACTCCGAGCTGACGGTCTATGCCGTCGAGAACCGCACCGACCAGCCGTGTCTTCTCGCGGTGTACGTCGACGGCACGCAGAGCGCCACCTGCGTCACGAAGCAGGAGTTCGCCGCGATGGGCATCGAACTACGCATCACCAGCCTGCACATCCCCCCGGCGGGTGCGACGGCGTCGACGTCGGCCCCGGCCGCGGATGTGGTGTTCTGGAACGCCGACGGCTCGTTCGGGGTGACGTCGACGCCCTCGCTCCGGCCGGCCACGAACGCCCAGACCCCCACGCCGTCGCCCACTGCTCCCTAGGCTGTCGGCCAGCATCCGTAGACTTGGGCTGTGCCAGTGAACCCAGACCTTCAGGGGCGCGTCTTCGAGAAGACCGCCCCCTACCTCGTCGGGCGGGAGAAGATCCGCGAGTTCTCGGCGGCCGTCTTCTCCCAGAGCCCGCTCAACTTCGATGTGGAGGCAGCCGTCGCCGCCGGCTATCCCGACCTCGTCGCCCCGCCGACCTTCGGCGTGGTCATCCAGGAGCGCACCCTCGCGCAGCTGCTGGCGGACCCCGCCGCCGGCATCGACTTCTCGCGTGTCGTGCACGGTGACCAGCGCTTCACCTCCACGCGGCCGATCGTCGCGGGCGACGAGCTCACCGCCACTCTCACCGTGGCGAGCGTCAAGCAGCTGGGCGGACACTCGATGGTGACGAGCGAGTCGTCGATCGTGGATGCGACAGGGGCCCACGTGGTCACCGCCATCTCGACCCTCGTGGTGCGGGGCGACGAATGAGCGCCGACAGCAGCACGCCCGCGCACGGCACCGCTGCCGCCAGCGTCCCCGACTTCGCCGGGCTGGCCGTCGGCGATGTCGTCGCCGAACGCTCCTTCACCCTCACCCGCGACTCGCTCGTGCGCTACGCGGGTGCTTCCGGCGACTTCAATCCGATCCACTACCGGGATGACGTCGCGCTCTCCGTCGGGCTCGACGGAGTGCTCGCGCACGGGATGCTCACCATGGGACTCGCCGTGCAGCCGGTGCTCGACTGGCTCGGCGACCCCTCCCTCGTCGACGACTACCAGGTGCGGTTCACCCGCCCGGTGTTCGTCGACGCCGAAACCGGGGCGCTCGTGGAGGTGACCGCCAGGGTCGGCCAGCTCGACGCTGCCGCCGGAACAGCGCGGATCGACCTCACCGCGACCGGCAACGCTCAGACGGTGCTCGGCAAGGCGCAGGTGCGCGTGCACAGCCCCGCCGCGGCCACCCCGAGCGCCTCCGCATGATCGAACGGCCGGGCCCCGCCCTGCTCGCCCCGCTCACGACCCTCCGCGTCGGCGGGCCCGCCTCCCGCCTCGTGACCGTCGTCGACGCGCGCGAGCTCATCGAGGTGTGCCTGTCGGTCTGGGCCGACGAGGAGCCGTGGATGGTGCTCGGCGGAGGCTCGAACGTGGTGGTCTCCGATGACGGGTTCGAGGGCACGGTCATCCACATCGCGTCGCGAGGCGTGGAGCAGGTCGACTCCGGCCCGCACGATGCGCCCGGCACCGTGCGGGTGCGCGTGCAGGCGGGCGAACCCTGGGACGACCTCGTGGCCTACACCGTGGCGAACGGGTTGAGGGGTATCGAGGCACTGTCGGGCATCCCCGGGTCGACGGGCGCCTCGCCGGTGCAGAACATCGGTGCATACGGCCAGGAGGTCTCGTCGGTGCTGGTCGGTGTGGAGTTCCTCGATGGCGAGACCGGCGAGCTGCTGTGGCTCACAACGGAGCAGCTGGGATTCGGGTACCGCACCTCGGTTCTGAAGCGCGCGCGGCCGGGCGTGGTGGTGTCGCTCGAGCTGCGTCTCAGCCGGGCCGGATCAGACGCCCTGGCCCTCGGCGCCCCGATCGAGTACGACCAGCTCGCGAACGCCCTCGGCGTGAAGCTCGGTGATCGGGTGGCCCTCGGGGCGGTTCGCGAGGCGGTGCTGCGGCTCCGCGCCTCGAAGGGGATGGTGCTCGACCCCGCCGATCCCGATTCGGTGAGCGCAGGCTCGTTCTTCACCAACCCGATCGTGACCGAGCAGTTCGCGCGGACGATCCCGCCGGAGGCACCCCGCTGGATCACCGAGAGGCAGGCCACGGATGACTCGCCCGAGGTCTACGAGGTGAAGCTCAGTGCGGCGTGGCTGATCGAACACGCCGGGCTCGGCCGGGGCTATTCGCTGCCCGGCTCCGATGCCGCCATCTCGGGCAAGCACACGCTCGCGCTCGTGAACCGCGGGGGAGCGACGGCCGCCGAGATCGCCGAGCTGGCGCGTTTCGTGCAGTGGCGGGTGCAGTCCGAGTTCGGTGTGAACCTCGCACCCGAACCGGTGTTCATCGGGTCGTTCGACTAGCCAGGCCCGGCGCGCCCGCCCCGCGCGGCCCGGACCGGGTCAGAGCAGCCCGAGCTCCATCGCCCGCGTCACGGCCCGGGTGCGATCGGTCACGCCGAGCTTCTCGAACACGTGACCGAGGTGCGTCTTCACCGTGGCGTCGCCGATGAACAGCTCCTTCGCGATCTGCGGATTGCTCTGCCCCAGCGCGACGAGCCGCAGCACCTCGGATTCGCGCGCGCTGAGCCGCGGCGGTGGCGGGGCGACGTCGCGGAGCCGCTCACCCCGCACACGCTCGACGAGCATCGACGCGATGCTCGGGGCGAGCACGGTCTGGCCCCCTGCGACCGAACGCACTCCGGCCAGGATCTCGTCCTGAGGCGCGGCCTTCACGAGGTAGCCGCTCGCCCCGGCCTCGACGGCCGCGAGGATGTCGTCGTCGGTGTCGTACGTCGTCAGAACGAGCACGCGGATGCCCGTTCCCTCCGCCACGATCTCGGCCGTCGCCTCGGCACCGCCGATCCCGGGCATCCGCAGGTCCATGAGCACCAGGTCGGGGATGAGCTCCCGAGCCAGCCGCACCGCTTCGAGCCCGTCGACAGCCTGCCCGACCACAGCAATGTCATCGGCCGAGTCGAGCAGTTGGGCGATTCCGGCGCGCACGATCGGATGATCGTCGGCCACCACAACGCGGATCACCGCTGTACCTCCGCGCTCAGCCTCGACGGCAGCGTCACCTGCAGGTGCACGCCGCCAGAGGGAGCCGTTCCGAGTGCGAGGGTGCCGCCGACGAGCGACAGGCGCTGTTGCATGCCGGCCAGGCCGAATCCCTCGCCCGGGGACCGGTCCGGTGCGATGCCGGTGCCGTTGTCGCCGATCGTCAGGCAGACGACGCCGGATGCGCCCGACGTCAGCCGCACCGTCACCTCCGAGGCTCCCGAGTGCTTCCGCACGTTCGCCAGCGCTTCCTGCGCCGAGCGGAGCAGCACCACCTCGACCTCGTTCGGCTCGGGTACGTATCCCGACGTGTCGAGCGTGATGCTCACGCCGGTCTCCCGGCTGAACCGGGCGATGACCCTGTCGAGTGCGGGAAGGAGGCCTCCGTTCACGTCGACGGGTGCACTCGCGGCCACCAGTGCCCGCGTCTCGACGAGAGCTTCGCGGGCGATGTCCTCGATCAGCTGGAGATCATCGCTGATGACCGGCAGATCATCCGGAAGCGACCGGCGGGTGCGCTCGGCGACCATCACCAGGCCGGTCAGGCTCTGCGCGATGGTGTCGTGGATCTCGCCGGCCAGTCGTTCCCGCTCGCTGACGATTCCGCTGTCTCGGTTCAGGATGGCAAGCTCCGCCTGGGTCGCCCGAAGCTCGTCGAGCAGGCGGGTGTTCTCCTGCCCCTGGTGGAGCGCGAAGGTGAACCAGATGCCGAGGGCGAGGCTGAAGACCAGCGAGATGGCCTCGACGGCCACAGCTTGGCCGACGGCCGGCGCGGAGGTACCGGTGGAGACCAGGAAGCCGAGTGTCACCCCGACAGCGAGCACGATGTTGAGCAGGATCGCCCGCCGCGTCGGGTCGATCGAGAACCAGATGACGGGAAAGGTGATGGCCTGGAGGGTGGCCATCGACGGGTCGAAAGCCGTGCCGACGGCGGTGTAGGCGATGGCGAGCAGTGGGAAGACCAGTGCCGCGCGCGAGGTCGAGCTCGCCCGGTCGGTGCGCACGTCGAGGCTCCGCCACCCGAACGCGGCGTAGCCGATGGCCAGCACCGCGAGACAGATCCAGGCCCCGACCGCGCCCCCCGGTGACTCCGCGGCGTCCGCGAGCACGATCAGGGCCAGCATGAGCACCGTCACCCCCACCGCGAGGTGCCACCAGCTGAACCGCGTCACGTCAGCTGTCCTTTCGGATCCAGCGGAACGTCAGCCGGCACACCACCAGGCCGGCCACCAGCCACACGAGAAGGGCGATCGCGACCGAACCCAGATCCCAGACGCCGCCGGGTTCGACCGCGGCGAACGACTCGGGCAGGAACACCGCCCGCATCCCCTGGCCCATCCACTTCAGCGGGAAGATACCGGCCACGTTCTGCAGCCAGTCGGGCAGCAGCGAGAACTGCAGGTACACCCCGGAGATGAACTGCAGGATCAGGATCGGCGGAATGATCACCGCGGTGGCGCTCTTGCCGCTGCGGGGCAGGCGTGAGATCGCGATGCCGAGCACTGCCGAGGTGGCGATGCCGAGAACGTAGACCCAGGCGAACGTCATCCAGCTTCCGCCGTCGGTGGGCAGGGCCACGCCGAAGACCACACTCGCCACCAGAAGCAGCAGACCGATCTGCAGCACGCTGGTCACGAAGACCTGCCCCATCTTGCCGAAGAAGTAGGAGAGCACGGGCAGGGGGGTGCCGCCGAGGCGTTTGAGGGTGCCGTCGCTGCGTTCGTTCGCGATGTCCACGCCGAGGTTCTGCACGCCGGAGAGCAGGATGCCCGCGGCGATCATCCCCGGCAGGTACGCCGCAGCCTGGCTGATGCCCCCGGTGCCGTCGGGATTGGCGCCGACGTTCCCCATGCCCTGGAAGGCGACGGAGAAGATCGTGAGCATGATGACGGGAAAGAGGAAGGTGAAGAAGAGCGTGTCGGTCTGGCGGAAGTAGACGCGCGTCTCGTAGGCGATGCGGCTGGCGCCGAGCCGGAGGGTGCGACCGACGCCGAATCCGGCGGAGGGGCTGCCGGGGTTGCCGGGGCCGGGGCTTGTGCGGTTGAGGGCGGTCATGCGGGCACCTGTTCCTGTTCTGACTCATAGCTGCTGACGAGTTCGAGGTAGATGTCCTCGAGGCTCGGCCTCACGATTTCGAGCGCTCGGGGTTCGCCGAGGCGGGCGAACAGGTCGGCGACGACGCGTCCGGGGTCAGGTGTGCGGTGCTCCCGCACCACGCCGTTCTCACTCCAGCGCACGATGGGTACCCGCGCTTCATCCGGCCCCAGGGTGTGCACCGGGCCGATGTCCACGAGCTCACCGCCGGCCACCACCGCAGCCCTGTCGCTGAGCTGGGCTGCCTCATCGAGGTAGTGGGTGGTGAGCAGGATGGTCGTTCCGTCGCGCTTCAGGCCGCGGATGAGCTCCCAGAACGCCCGGCGGGCCTCCGGGTCGAAGCCGGTGGTCGGTTCGTCCAGGAAGAGCAACTCGGGCCGGCCCACGACCCCGAGCGCGACATCCACCCGCCTCCGTTGCCCGCCGGAGAGGTTCTTGATGCGGGTGCCGGCCTTCTGCTCGAGGCCGACGGCGGCGATCACCTCGTCGACACTCCGCGGGTCGGGGTAGAGGTTCGCGAACTGGGTGAGCTGCTCCCGCACGGTGACGTTTCCGCTCTCGCCGGAGGACTGCAGCACGATCCCGAGCTTCGCCTTCCACTCCAGCCCGCCGTGCTGCGGATCGACGCCGAGCACCCTCGCCTCGCCGCCTGTGCGGTCGCGGTAGCCCTCGAGGATCTCGATCGTGGTGCTCTTGCCGGCGCCGTTCGGGCCGAGCAGGGCGAACGTCTCGCCGCGCGCGATGTCGAAGGTGACGCCTTTGAGGGCTCGAAAGGCGCCGTAGCTCTTCGTGAGCCCTTCGACGCTCACGGCGGTGTCTGCTGAAGTCATGTACCCATCGTGGCGTGCCCGCACGCCGAGCGACAGTCTCCACCCTGCCGACCCGGGTATCCCCCAAATGGAGGATGCCGGGCACGAAAGCGGGAGCTCTTTGTGTCTCTGGCCTACACTGACTTCATTCTGTAAGAATTTGTCAGTAATCGGATGACGAACGAACTGAGGTGGAGAGATGCTGCTGCCAGTCCCTGAGGAAATTGTCCGCTACCGCATGAATTTCGCGAATGCCGGCCTGGCGCTCGCCCACGGCGATCCGGGCGACGACGAACACCAGGACCTGGTGCAGGCCGTCGCGTCCGAGCACCTGTCACCGGCCGAGGCGGTGGCGCTGACCTGCGAGCGCCACGGGGTGGGGCTCAGCGACGATGCCGGGCCCGTGATCCAGAAGTGGGAGGACTACCTCATCCCCGGTTCGACAGCGCTCCGCAGTCGCATCGTCGACGACGATCACCCGCTCGGCATCGAGGATCCCGAACTCTTCCGCACCGTCGAGCAGCAGATCTCGCGGTTCCGGCTCGTCGCGACGACCATCGACCCCGTGCCGGGTCCGCTCGACTACACGTTCTTCAAGGCGGTGCACCGCCGGCTGTTCCAGGACGTCTACACCTGGGCGGGCGAGCAGCGCGTCGGCCCCGAGACGGCGATGGTTCGCTTCGCTCCGGATGCCGTGAACTTCGCTCCGGGCGATCCTGCCGCTCCTGCTGTGAAGTACCAGTACTTCGCCGGCCCCGACATCGCCGAGGCGATCGAGATGCAGTTCACACTGCTGGTCGACCTCGCCGAACGCCGTGACATGCCCCGCGAGGAGATGATCAGTCGCATGGGCGAGCACGGCGGTGAGATGAACACGATCCACGCGTTCCGCGACGGCCACAGCCGCACGCTGTGGGTCTACGCGATGAGATTCTTCGACACCGTCGGCTACCCGACCGATCCCGCCAACTTCCTCGTCGGCAACCCGCTTCGCGACCGCATCGTGCACGCTCGCTACCAGAACCAGGCCACGACGCTGCTCGACGGCTACGAGGGCACCCTCGACGACGCGCTGAGCCAGGGTGACGGCCACCAGCCGGCCCGCGTCACGACCCGCTGAGCGAAGGGATCCGATGCGATCAGAACTGAAGCGCCGGCTGGATGCGGCCGATGCCGCGCTGGCGTTCGTCAACGTCGGCCCGGGCGACGCGCGACATCGATCCCTTGTCGAAGGCGTCGCCGCCGAGAGACTGTCGACGGAGCAGGCCGTGCTGTACACGGTCGACCAGCACGGTCTGCGCATCGACTCCCGCCGGGCTCCCGCCGTCCGCTCCTTCGATGACTACCTGATCCCCGGCACGTTCGTTCTTCGCAATCGATTGGTCGATGAGCTTCACCCCGACGGAATCGACGATGCGGAGCTGCTGTCCCTGCTCGAACGGCAGATCTCCCGGTTGCGTATCGTCGAGCTCGAGATCCGGCCGGTGCGCGGGCACTTCGACTACGAGCATCTCAAGCAGGTGCACCGCCGTATGTTCGGCGACATCTTCTTCTGGGCCGGTGAGGAGCGTGTCGGCCCGGAGACTGCGATGATCAGGTTCGCGCCCGATGCCGCCAACCACGCGCCGGGCGATCCTGCCGCGCCGATGACGAAGTACAGCTACTTCAGTGGCCCCGAGATCGCCGAGGCCGCGTCGGTTCAGTGCGCTCAGCTCAGCCATCTCGCGTCCCGCTCAGACCTCGGGCGCAATCGGTTCTTCGACCTCGTCGCCGAGCACGGGGGCGAACTCAACGTCGTCCACCCCTTTCGGGACGGCAACCTGAGGGCCCTCTGGCAGTACGCCGCACAGTTGGAGGAGCAGGCCGGGTATCCGATCGACACGGCAGGTTTCCTGAAGGAGACCCGAGCTCACTCCGTCGCCATGCACGCGGCGTTCCACTTCCAGGCCACGAATGACAACGACGTGATGTTCCACCTGATGGACGGGGGGCTCCCGCAGGCCCAGACGGCGCGGACCCTGCCGCCCGGCTAGGCCGAGAAGAGGCGCTGCATGCGCGCCACGCCCTCCGCCAGTGCGTCGTCGCCGAGCGCGTACGACATGCGGATGTAGCCACTCGGACCGAAGGCCTCGCCCGGGATGACGGCCACTTCGGCCTGCTCGAGGATGAGGTCGGCCAGCTCGAGCGAGGTCGTCGGCGTGACGCCGCCCCACGTGCGGTTCAGCAGCCCGCTCACATCGGGATAGACGTAGAAGGCGCCCTCGGGTGTGGGTGCGTGGAGGCCCGGGATCTGGTTCAGCCCGCTGACGATGGCCTTCCGTCGGCGGTCGAAGGCCTCGCGCATCGCGGCAACCGCGTCCTGCGGGCCGGTGAGGGCCGCGATCGCCGCCCGCTGCGAGATGTTCGACACGTTCGACGAGAGGTGCGACTGCAGGTTCGCGGCGGCCTTGATGGCATCGGCCGGCCCGACCATCCAGCCGACCCGCCATCCGGTCATCGCGTATGTCTTTGCCACACCGTTCACCAGGATGGTGCGGTCTGCGAGAGCGGGAACCGCTTCGACGATCGACTGGGCGACGACGCCGTCGTAGGTGAGGTTCTGGTAGATCTCGTCGGAGATCACCCAGAGGCCGTTCGCCTCGGCCCATTCGCCGATCTCGCGGGTCTGGGCGGGGGAGTACACCGCTCCGGTCGGGTTCGACGGCGAGACGAAGAGCAGCACCTTCGTGCGCTCGGTGCGGGCGGCTTCGAGCTGGTCGACGGTGACGAGGTAGCCCTGGTCGCTGCCCGCGAAGACCTCGACGGTCACGCCGCCGGCGAGCGCGATGGCCTCGGGGTACGTGGTCCAGTAGGGGGTCGGCACCAGTACCTCGTCGCCCGGGTCGAGCAGGGTGGCGAACGACTGGTAGACCGCCTGCTTGCCGCCGTTGGTCACGATGATCTGCGACGGCGAGACCTCGAGACCGCTGTCGCGGAGCGTCTTGGCGGCGATGGCCTCACGGAGTTCCGGCAGGCCGACCGCGGGCGTGTAGCGGTGGTTCTTCGGGTCGCGGGCGGCGGCGACCGCCGCTTCCACAATGAAGTCCGGCGTCGCGAAGTCGGGCTCGCCAGCCGCGAAGCTGATGACCGGCCGGCCCGCTGCCTGCAGGGCCTTGGCCTTGGCGTCGACCTTGAGGGTCGCAGATTCGGCGATGGACGAGATGCGGTGCGAGATGCGGGTACGTTCGGTCACCCGACAAGCCTACCGATCTGAGCCTCGCGTCACTGGATCTTGGAGCCTTCGTCCAGCCGGTGCCACGTGCGGTTGTGGTACACCAGCGGATGCGCCTGGGCGGCATCGGCTTCGGCGGCGCCGGGATCGGGTGCGAACGTCTCGAGAGCCTGCACGGCGACGACGGTCGAACCACCGGCCTCCATCCTGTTGACGATCCGCCCGCGGATCCAGGCGTGCGCCGCCGGAAAATACGGCTCGCCGGTCGGCAGCCGTTTCCAGATGCTGGTGTCGGCGAACCGGTCGATGCCGCTGGTGGCGCCGAGCTTGGCGATGTCGAGCTGGTCGGCTCCGAGGAGGTGCACCACGACGGTGTCGGCACGGCGGATGGTCGGGGTGCTCGATGAGAGCTCGGAGATCGAGAACACCAGCAGGGGAGGCGCGACGCTCACCGAGAACACCGAGGTCGCGGTCAGGGCGACCGGGCCGTCGCCTGCATCGGCGGTGATCACTGCGACGCCGGCCGGGTGGTTGCGGAAAGCGGCCTTGAACTGGTCGGGCGTGACCGTGCCCGAGCTCGGGTGCGCCACGATGTTGTTCTCGTGCAGTACCGCGTGTTCGGAGGTTTCCTGCGAGTCAGTCGGTTCTTGCGGATCGGTCACAGAGAAAGCCTACGTCCGCCCCTGAGGCACGAACGCCCCGGGCGTCACAGAAGGTCATCCCCGTCAGACGACGAGCAGGATCTTGCCGATGTGGGTGGAGCCCTCCATCAGTCGATGCGCCGCTCCGGCTTCGGAGAGCGGGAACCGCTCGGCCACCACGGGCTTCACCCGGCCGTCGGCGACCAGGGGCCAGACGTTCTCCCGCACGCTGTCGACGATGGCTGCCTTTCCGGCGGCCGATCGACCACGGAGGCTGGTGGCATGGATGGCGCCGCGCTTCATCATCAGCCGGCCGAAGTCGAGCGATCCGGTCTCCTGGCTGAGGTTTCCGATGTTCACGATGTGGCCGTCCATCGCCAGCACGCTGATGTTCTTCCCGAGGTAGGAACCGCCGATCGAGTCGAGGATCACGTGCGCGGTGATGCCCTCCGCCTTCATCCGCTCGGCGAAGTCCTCCTCCCGGTAGTTGATGAGGATGTCTGCGCCGAGCGCCTCGCAGGCGGCGAGTTTGTCTGCCGACCCTGCCGTCACCACGACGCGGGCGCCTCGCGCCTTCGCGAGTTGGATGGCCATCGTGCCGATTCCGCTGGAACCGCCGTGCACGAGGAGGGTCTCGCCCGCCCGGAGGTCGCCGAGGAGGAAGACGTTCGACCAGACCGTCGCGGCGACTTCGACGAGCGCCGCACCGTCGACCAGGTCGATGTTCGGAGGCAGGGCCAGAACCTGCCCGACCGGCACGCTCACCCGTTCGGCATAGCCGCCGCCGGAGAGCAGAGCGGCGACGCGATCCCCGACCCGGAAGCCCGTCACTCCCTCGCCGAGCTGCAGAACGAGGCCGGAGACTTCCAGGCCCGGCCATTCGGGTGCGCCTGCGGGAGGAGTGTAGTGGCCCTCGCGCTGGCTCACGTCTGCCCGGTTCACCCCCGCCGCCACGACTCCCACCAGAACCTCGCCGGCCTGCGCGACAGGCTCGTCGACGTCGGCGAGCTCCAGCACGGATGCCCCTCCCGGCTCACGGATGATCACGGCCTTCATGCTTTCGAACCCATCATGCTCACCAACCTAGACCGCTCTTTGCGGTCCTTCTGGATCTGACCTACACTGGGTTGAGGTAGTTGAAATCTGCCATACTTTTTCATGCCCATTTTTGCTGTCTCCACGAAGCGGAGCTGGGAAAGAAAGTGCGAAGATTTCGCTCATAGGGTGGTGGCTCAATTGGTAGAGCAGCGGTCTCCAAAACCGCAGGTTGCAGGTTCGAGTCCTGTCCGCCCTGCAAATCGGAGTCGGCGGTTGCCTGCTCCGATCGCTTGTGAAAGGTACTGACGGTGGCACGAAAGATAGTCGACGAACCCAGCGAGGCCGTCGTCGAGCGCGCCAAGAGCGACAGGGCTGCCAAGCGCAACCCGTTCTCCCGGATCGTGCTTTTCATCAGGCAGGTCATTGCAGAACTGAAGAAGGTCGTCACCCCGACCCGCAAAGAACTGATCAGCTACACACTCGTCGTGCTCGTCTTCGTCGTCATCATGATGGCGCTCGTCTCGGGCCTCGACTTCCTGTTCAGCTGGGCGGCTGTCTTTGTGTTCGGCGACGCGGGAACCAGCCCCCTGGGTCTGTAGTTCCCCTGAGTCTGTAGTTCCCCTGAGTCTGTAGTTCCCCTGGGTCTGCAGTTCGCCCCTTCGCACCGATCACGCAAAAGAAACGGAACGTATTCCAGTGCCAAAGTCACACCGCGACGACCTCGACCTCGGAGCTGCTGAAGAGCAGTCGAGTGAGGTCGAAGAGGCTCAAGAGGGCGACCACATCGAGCTCGAGTCGCCCAGCGACCTCGATGCACTGCTGCGCGCCATCGACGGTGGATCAGAAGATGAGCACGTGATCGACACGAACGGTGACGGCGAGACGGTCGACGTGGATGACGCTGAGGCAGACGCCGAAGTGAATGAGGCGCTCGCCTCCGACGACGCCGACGACACCGAGGCGGCCCTCGAGGCCATCGAAGACGAAGAAGAGATCGACGGGGCCCTCACCGACGCCGAGGACGACGACTTCGTGTCCGACTCCGTGGTCTCTGCCGACAGCGAGGGCGACCGCGAGCTCGACGCCGAGTTGGATGCTGACGCCGAGGTTGCTCCCGGCGCCGACGCGACTGACGACGCCGACGCCGAAAAAGCCGAGCCCGAAGAGGTCGACCCTTACGACGCCTTCCGCGCGGAACTCCGATTCCTGCCCGGCAAGTGGTACGTCATCCACTCCTATGCCGGCTTCGAGAAGCGCGTCAAGCAGAACATCGAGAGCCGCAAGTCGTCGATGGGCATGGAGGACTACGTCTACCAGGTCGAGGTTCCGATGGAAGACGTCGTCGAGATCAAGAACGGCCAGCGCAAGCTGGTCACCCGCGTGCGCATCCCCGGCTACGTCCTGGTGCGCATGGACCTCAACGAGGACAGCTGGTCGGTCGTTCGCCACACCCCCGGTGTGACGGGCTTCGTGGGCAACTCCCACAACCCGACGCCGCTCCGTTTCGAGGAGGCCTTCAACATGCTGAAGAGCCTCGTCGAGATCGTCGAGGCCCCCGCGGCCAAGACCGGCGGAGCCAAGGGCGGCAAGGCCGTCTCGCGTTCCATCCCCGCTGAGATCGACTTCGAGATCGGCGAGACCATCACGATCAAGGAGGGCTCGTTCGCGGGCCTGCCCGGGTCGATCAGCGAGATCAAGCCCGAGAGCGGCAAGCTCACGGTTCTCGTCTCGCTCTTCGAGCGTGAGACCCCGGTCGAGCTCAGCTTCGACCAGGTCACCAAGCTGTAGGTTCTTCCTACCCCCACAAACCACCGATTCCGGAGAGATCCGGGTTTCGGGAGCGCCGTTCATCCGAGCGGCACGAATGAGAAGAGAAGATAATGGCACCGAAAAAGAAGGTCACAGGTCTGATCAAGCTTCAGATCAAGGCCGGCGCCGCCAACCCCGCACCGCCCATCGGGCCGGCGCTCGGACAGCACGGCGTGAACATCATGGAGTTCTGCAAGGCGTACAACGCGGCGACGGAAGACCAGCGCGGCAACGTCATCCCGGTCGAGATCACCGTGTACGAAGACCGTTCGTTCACGTTCATCCTGAAGACCCCGCCGGCAGCAGAGCTCATCAAGAAGGCCGCTGGCGTGGCCAAGGGCTCCGGCACCCCGCACACCGTCAAGGTCGCGAAGCTCACCAAGGAGCAGGTCCGCGAGATCGCCCAGGCGAAGTTCGTCGACCTCAACGCGAACGACATCGACCAGGCTGCAAAGATCATCGCCGGCACCGCCCGTTCCATGGGCATCACGGTAGAGGCATAAGGGGGCTCTCATGGCACAGAAATCAAAGGCCTACCGCGCATCTGCCGCGAAAGTCGAAGAAGGCAAGCTCTACACCGCCGCCGAGGCCGTCGTTCTTGCAAAAGAGACCGGCTCGGCCAAGTTCGACAGCACCGTTGAGGTCGCCCTCAAGCTCGGCGTTGACCCCCGCAAGGCAGACCAGATGGTGCGCGGCACCGTCATCCTGCCGCACGGCACGGGCAAGACCGCCCGCGTCATCGTCTTCGCAACGGGCCCCGCGGCCGACGCAGCAATCGCTGCCGGCGCCGACGAGGTCGGTGGCGACGAGCTGATCGAGAAGGTGGCCGCCGGCTACACCTCGTTCGACTCCGCCGTCTCGACCCCGGAGCTCATGGGCAAGGTCGGCCGTCTCGGAAAGGTGCTCGGCCCGCGTGGCCTCATGCCGAACCCAAAGACCGGCACGGTCACCCCCGACGTGGCGAAGGCTGTCACCGAGATCAAGGGTGGAAAGATCGAGTTCCGTGTCGACAAGCACTCCAACGTGCACTTCGTCGCCGGCAAGGTCAGCTTCACGCCCGACCAGCTGCGCGAGAACGTCGGCGCTGCGCTCGACGAGATCGTGCGCCAGAAGCCGTCCTCCTCGAAGGGCCGCTACATCACCAAGGGCACCGTCTCGACCACCTTCGGTCCGGGCATCCCCGTCGACGTGAACGCTCTGGCGTAGCCGTTAGTACAAAAGAAAGGGTCCGCTTCGGCGGGCCCTTTCGTCGTTTAAGGTGGAGGGATGCCCGTCACCTACCGCCAGGCCGGCCCGGCAGACGCCGCCCGCCTCTCCCTCGTCGCCACCGCCACCTTTGTTCTGGCCTGCCCGCCGCACACGACAGCCGGCGGCATCCAACAGCACCTCGCAGCCACCCTCACGGAGGAACGGTTCGCCGAGCACCTGGCAGACGAGGGCCGGATGCTCTTCCTCGCCGAATCGGAGGGGCTCCCGGTCGGCTACACCATGGTCATTCTGGGTCCGGCGACCGACTCCGACGTGCGGGCCGCCCTCACGCTCAGCCCGACCGCGGAACTCAGCAAGTGCTACGTCGTGGCAGGCCACCACGGCCAGGGCATCGCAGCCGAACTGATGCGACTCTCCGTCGAGGCGGCACGGGCCCGGGGGGCATCCGGAATGTGGCTCGGAGTCAACAACGAGAACGTACGGGCCAACCGGTTCTACGAGAAGAGCGGCTTCGCGGTCGTCGGCACGAAGTCGTTCTTCGTGGGCGGCGAGCAGGAGGACGACTTCGTGCGGGAGCGCACTCTCTGACTCCCGTTGAGCGCTACAGGTGCTCGGCCACGTTGATCACGAGCTTGCCCCGGGTGTGGCCCTCCTCGAGGCGGCGATGTGCTTCCGCGGCATCCGACAGCTCGAAGACCTCGTCGATGTGTACGTGCACGTCCCCCGAGTTGATGAGGCGCGTGATGATGGTGAGCGTGGCAGCGTCGGGGGAGACCTTGTAGGTCGTCGCGCGAAGGCCCAGCGCATGGGCGTCCTCGATCACACTCGGCCAGCTGCCGGTGGGAGCGTTGATGATCAGCCCGCCGGGGCGGAGGGTCTGCAGGGAGCGGGTTCCCGTGTCGTCGTGCACGTTGCCGATCAGATCGATGACCACATCCACCCCGGAGACGGCATCCTCGAAGCGGGTCGTCGTGTAGTCGATGACCTCTGCGGCGCCGAGTTCGCGCAACCAGCTGGCGTTCCGGGCCGACGAGGTGGCGATCACAGAGGCGCCGAAGTAGGCCGCGAACTGCACCGCGAAATGGCCGACCCCGCCGGCACCGGCATGGATCAGGATGCGCTGTCCCTGATGCGCCTTGGCGACATCCACGACCATGCCCCACGCCGTCAGCGCGGCGACAGGAACCCCCGCGGCCTCGATCAACGAGAGCCTGCCGGGCTTCTTGCAGAGCTGCATCGCGGGAACGGCGGCGTACTCGGCGTAGGAGCCCTGGCCGCGCGGGGCGCTCAGCATGCCGTAGACCTCGTCGCCGACCTTCAACGGATGCCCCTCGTAGGGCGACTCGGCCACGATTCCGCTGAAGTCCTGGCCGAGGATGTACGGGTACGAGGCGATCGCTGCCGACACGCCCCGGCCCGCACGCGTCTTGACGTCGAGCGGATTGACGCCCGCGCCTGCAACCCGCACGAGCACCTCCGCGTTGATGCGGATCGGCAGGTCGACCTCGCTGACGTGCAGCACGTCCGGGCATCCGGTCTCCTCGATCACGGCAGCGCGCATACTCGTCGGTCTGTTCTCGGGCAGCTGCACGTCGGCTCGCGGATTGGACAAGTCACTCACTCCGGTCATGTGCTGCGTCATCGGAAGCTCTCCTTTGCGGTGAGAATCACCTTCGCTGGTGATCGCGAGGTATCGAAAGGCCGTTCAGCCCCCAGCTCGGGGCCCCTGTCCCAGTGTGGCGTCCGATTGATACAGAGATGTTACGAGGGTGTCACCTCGGTGCTAACAAACCCGGCGGGTGCGTGACGTTCGAGGAACTCGTACACCTCGGTGCTGTCGACGCCCGGGAACGCTCCTGTCGGCATCACGGCGAGCAACGAGGTGTTCAGGCGCGCGCTCGGCCAGGACTTCTGGGCCCACTTCGCGGTGAGGCCGGCCGGGGGTCTCCGGCAGCACGAGGGATCCGGGCAGCTGGAGGCGTGGCGGTTCACCGTGTCTCTGCCGCGGAACCAGCGCGCGTCGGCGAACGGGGTGCCGACGCTCACCGAGAAGTGCCCGCGGGAGGTCGACTGGATGCGCGAGGTGCACCAGAACGTACCCGTCGCCTTGTCGGTGTACTGGTGGTACGGGCTGAACCTGTCCTCGGCGTCGAAGACCTGGCGCGCGCTCCAGAAACGACAGACGGTCTGGCCCTCCACGGCTCCGAGCACATCGGTCGGCAGCACGACGTCGTCGTTCGCATACGCCTTCACGACGGTTCCGCTCTCGTGCACCTTCAGGAAGTGCACCGGCAGGCCGAGGTGCTCCGTGGCCAGGTTTGTGAACCGGTGGGCCGCCGTCTCGTAGGTCACACCGAACTGGTCGCGCAGATCCTCGACCGAGAGTTCGCGCTGGGCCTTTGCCCGCTGCAGGAAGTCGACGGCCACCGACTCGGGAACGAGAAGCGCGCCCGTGAGGTAGTTCGTCTCGACCCGTTGGCGGAGGAAGTCGCTGTAGTCCGCGGGCTCCTCGTGGCCGAGCACATGGCTGGCCAGCGCCTGCAACAACACGGTGCGGGGATCGGCATCGGGGTTCTGGCCGCGGGGGATGTAGATGCGGCCATTCTCGAGGTCGGTGATGGATCGGGTGGATCCGGGCAGGTCGGGCACGTGGTGCAGGGAGAACCCGAGGTGCGACGCGAGGTCGGCCGCGACGCGCTGGGAGAGCGGACCGCCCTCGCGGCCCACCGCCTCGAGGAGCCCCTGGGCTGTGGCCTCGAGGCCGCTGAAGTAGTTGTGGCGGGCCCGCATCTCCCGGCGGAGCTCGGCGTTCGCCCGCCGGGCCTCCTCGGGAGTGGCGGCCCGCTCGCGGTGCAGACGCTCGAGTTCGCCGTGCAGGCCGAGGATGGTCTCGATCGCCTCGTCGCTGAGCGCCTTCCGCACGGCGACAGTGGGCAGGCCGAGGGAGGCGTAGAGCTTTCCGCGCTGGATGCGCTCCAGCGCGATCTCGAGGGCGGCGCGCTGGCTCGGGGCCTCCTCGCTGAGCAGCTCGTCGACCGTCACGTCGAGCGCTGTGGCGAAACGCTGCATCTCGCCGAGCTTGAGTTCACGCTTGCCGTTCTCGACGACGGAGACCTGCGAGGCAGCCCGGCCGATGGCCGTGCCGAGCGCGTCGAGGGTGAGTCCGCGGTCGGTGCGGAGCTGGCGGATGCGGCGGCCGACGATCAGGGAATCGAGCATGCGTTCATCCTGTCGCGCACGCGGTATGGCCGGAGCGCCGCCATCCCCGCAAGATCGGTGCTTCTTGCGTTGATCAGAAGAAGAGCGAATCTTCCGCACGTCTCGTAGTCGGCACCCGTTCTGGGGGGTGCCGACCGGCGTAATGAATCGGGTCCTTCTGTCTCTCTTCACATCGAGGGCACCGTGCCCGCCACGAATACTGTGCCCGCCACGAACGAGGACCGTCTTGCTCCCTTCCCGGATTCCCCTGATCGCGACCGCCGTGTGCGCAACACTGCTCGTCGTCGCGCCTGTCGCCTTCTCCACGTCGCTCGTTCAGGCGCTGCCGACGGATCGCACCTCCGACGACGGTCAGCAGGTGGTCGTTGTCTCCTCCATTTCCGGGGTAGACGGCCAGTCCCACGATGTGGGCGTCTCGACGACAGGAACAGTGACGATCGATGTCACGTAGAACCCTCCGCCGCCGGATGCTCGTGGGCGGCCTGATCGCGGCGTCGGTCGTCGGCCTCTGCCCCCTTCCGCTTTCTGCATCTGCGACCGCAACGGGGAAGTGCATCTGGTACGACTTCGATGTCCAGCCGACGACGCCGGGTTCACCGCGGGCTCCGCTGGAGGACTGTGCGCTGCACCCGGAGTGGCCGGCGGAGGCGTCGTACTACTGGGACAAAGAGAAGACGGTCATTTTCGAGCCGAGGACCCAGCAGTTCGACTACTCGGCTTTCAGCCAGCTGAACCCCTTCACGGGCGTCGGCTACAGCTTCCGCAAAGCGAACGAACTGTTCCCCGACACTTCCGACGACGCGCACGCCCGTGTCGCGATGGAGTATGCGCAGATGTCCCTGACTCCGAAGGCTCGCGCGCTCGAACAGCGGCGGGGGGTGACGACCGGTGACATCTGCCAGGTCGTCCCGATGCTGTGGTCAGACAACGAGATCAAAGACTGGAACAGCTACGCCATGCTCCCTCCGAGCCCCCGTCCGGACGGCAGGACGGGCACGTACACCTACAGCCTCTCCACGACCCTGACAGCTGAGCAGCGCGCTGTCATCGCAAGGGGACTGGTTGACTTCGCAAACATGATCGACGGGAGCAGGCAGCCCCGGCTGGTCGAGTGGGAGAGTGGCGATCTCAACCCGCCGGTGATCACGTTCACCAATGCCCCAGGTGGGTTCGATGACCCCGATCGCGTGGCCCAGGCGTTGGCGGTTCGGAACGACAACGGCCGGGACGGGTTGTCCCGCTGGGTCAACGGGAATGTCGAGTTCAGGGACAAGCCAGGATCCCTCTCGTCGTGGACTGTGATACATGAGATTCTCCACGTGTATGGTTTCGGGCATCTCGGACCGTCCCGGGACCTCCAAGTGATGTCGGCGGTGGGTCCCACCCCCGATGACCTGAACCGGGGACGGTGGAGCGGAGATCAGCCACCAGCAGTCAACAACGGGGCCGACGCATGCACGAAGGTGGGCGTCGATGCCGCGGCAGCACCCCAATAGTCGCCGGATGCCCGGGAGTCCGGGGAGCGGCTCAACGCCTGCTGGCGCCGAAACCTTCGACGTGTGCCTGAAGCAGGCGCTCCGGACATACTGAGCCTCACCGCTCGGAGGGCGGTCAGGCTGTGCCGGTCGTCACCCGTTCTGGGGGGTGCCGACCGGCGTAATGATTCCGGGGCTTCTGACTCTCTTCTTCTCGAGGGCATGTCGCCCACCATGAATGAGGATGCTCGTGCTTCGTAATCGAATTCCCTGGCTCGCCACTGCGGCCTGCGCCACCCTGCTTCTCGCCGCACCGGCCGTGTTCCAGGCCTCCGCTGCCCTGCCGCTGCCGCCGGACCGCACCTATCACGATGTGCTCGAGTACGCCGGGCCGACTCTGGCCGGAGCGGGCACGTCTGTGTCGATCTCGGGGGATGGCCGCTACACGGTCTTCGACTCCGTCGACAGACTGACGACCGATGCGGTCGGTGACCAGAAGCACGTGTACCGCCGCAGTACCTCCGACGGCTCGCTGCAGTTGGTCTCGACGCATTCGCGCACCGACGGGGACGACGGGGCGTCGTTCGGGGCCTCGATCTCGGCCGACGGCCGCTTCGTCGTCTTCACCACCACTGATCGCAAGGTGCTCCCCACCGACCCGGGCGGCGCGAGGCAGATCGTGCTGAAGGACATGGACACGGGAAAGATCACCTGGGTGTCGTCGCATCGCAGCACGGCCGCTGCCGACGCCCTCGCCGTGCGGGATGCCGGAAACTCGTCCCCCGTCATCTCGGCCGACGGGCAGCACGTCGCGTTCGTCTCGAGCATGCCCGGGGTGAACACCGTGGGCGGACCGACGACCGGGGTCGGCAACGTGGAGATCTTCGATGCCGCGACCGGAGACGTCACCAACGTGACATCCGGGGTCACAGACGCCGGTGCTGTCGTGGCGGCCCACGGATCGAGCGGACAGCCGGCCCTGTCGGCCGATGGCCGCTTCGTCGTCTTCACCTCCGACGCCGACAACCTCGGTGTCGCGGCGACGACGCCCGCACCGGCGGCGACGCCGGGCGCGCGCCTGAACCACGTCTACCGGCTCGACCGCACCACCGGTACGAAGAAGCTGGTCAGCGTCTCGGCCTCAGACACCGTTGCCGATCTCACGAAGACCGACGGCCACTCCCACTCCCCGTCCATCTCGGCTGACGGCACCGTCGTGGGCTTCATCTCCGACGCCACAAACCTGGTGCCGAGCGGAGATGTGCCGAAGACCACTCACCTGCCGGATGCGTACGTGCGCGACTTCTCCACAGGGCAGACCCATCGCGTGTCGCTGATGCTGAACGACGTGGCCGCACCCGACCACAAGGACTCGACGGGCGTCATGCCCTCCACCATGCGGACGCGGTACTGGCGCGAGGCGGTCGGCGGGGCATCCGGGATCGCCGTCTCGGCTGACGGCCACAGCGCGCTGCTCACCTCGATCAGTCCCCTCGTCTGGATCTCGGGCGAGTGCTACAGCTGCCAGAAGTTCGTCGACGACAATGACGCGCTCGACCTCTACCGGGTGTCGCTGTCAGACGACGGCCACCCCGACGACATGCAGCCGGTCTCAGTGCGTCGAAACACCCAGGACGGCACGACGGATGCCCGCAACATGCAGACCGTCGTGCTGTCGAACACGGGGGAGGGTGACTCCATCGCCGACGGCACAACGCCGATGACGGCGGACGGACGCATCGTCGTCTACGGTTCGCTCGCCGACAACCTCCGCGGTTGGGACTCCACGCGATGGGTGATCGCTGGCGACATGGGTTTCCTGCCCCAGAAGGCGCCTGATCCCCACGAGACCGAGGCGCACAACGCCTCCCTCCTCACGGTGCCCCACTACCTCGACGGAGGCTACCCGGGAAGCTCGGAGCCGCGCGTGCGCATGTTCCTCAGCAACACGAACGCCTTCGACATCCGGCTCGCCGTGCCGCCGGCCACCCGCGCGGCTCTCAGCCAGCACCCCACCGACCGTGTCGACTACGAGACGCGTCACTCGGCGCTCCCGATCCTGAGCGAGCAGCCGGCGCTCACCTCGGCCAGCAGCTTCCTGGCGCCCTCCGCTCTGGGCAGCGGGGCTTCCGGCGTGGTCTACGGACTGAGCGTCACAGCGAAGTCAGCCGGCAGCGCGGTCGTCGTTCTCGGATTCGACCACCTCGACCTCGTCAGCGAGGCCAGCGTGCCGACCGGGTGGAAGCGCGCGAAGGACGACGTGGCACACACCCTGACCTACACGAACACGCACCTCTCGGCGGGGGACGCCGCAGACTTCTCGCTGCACCTGAAGCAGAACGATGCCGACAAGGCGCCCACGGCCTCGGTGCAGGTCATCGCCAACGGCACCCGGACGCTCGCCTCGGCAGACGTTCGTCCGGCCGCGCCGACCTGCCGTACCTCGGCCGTCAAACAGGTCGTCGTCGCCGGGCTCGCCACGCCGATCCGCGATGCGCAGTGCCTCGCCCCCGGTTCGACGCTCAGCGTCACGGCCGACCACGGCTCGGCTTCGGTCAGCGCGGCGGGGGTGCTGACCTACACTCCGGATGCTGCCTACCGCGGTGATGCGGGCATCCGGGCGGTCGCGACCGATGCGGCCGGCCGCACGAGCCTCCCCTCCGTGGTGACTGTCGCGGTCGGGGCTCCGGCTGTCGCCGCCGACGACCACTACGCGACCGCAGCTGGTGTCGTGCTGACGGTGGATGCGGCCCACGGCCTGCTCGCCAACGATGTCTTCCCGACGATGGCCTCGCCCTGGCACATCAACGAGGGCTACCCGCCCGCCCACGGCACGGTCGTCATCGACGACAACACCGGTTCGTTCCGGTTCACGCCCGAAGCGGGTTTCACCGGCCAGGTCAGCTTCCGCTACCAGGCCCAGGCCCGCGATGCGGGCGTCACAACCACAGGAACGGTGACCATCGATGTCAAGTAGAACTCTTCGAGCCGCAGGCGTGGTCGCGGGGGCGCTCGTGCTGCTGCTCAGTGGCCAGTCGGTAGCCCATGCCGGCGTGGCCGACGGCGAGTGCAAGCTGGGCGAGACCCGGTTCCTGGAAGGGGAGCCCGGTTGGTCGCAGTCTGTGTCCCAGGTCTGCGGCGGCAACTTCACCTGGAATACGGAGGCGACCTATTACTGGACAGATGACACGAAGGTCATCTGGGAGCCGTGGGAGGACAACTTCGACTATTCGTTCTTCAGCGATCTGGACCCGTTCAAGGTCGACAGCTACAGCTTCCGCAAGGCCAACGAGCTCTTCCCCGACACGTCGGATCGCGAGAAGGCGCTCGCCAAGAGCCAGTATGCGATGAGCGCCATGTCTGCGAAGGCGCGCGCGATCGAATCACGGGGAAACGTCAAGAATGACGACATCTGCCTCGTCGCCCCGGAACGCTACTCAGATGCAGAGATCGCCGCAAATACTGGATGGTTGCCTCCACAGCCCACCCCTGACGGATCGGTCGGCACCTACACCTACAGCCTCGCGAACAACCTCTCGGCGGAGCAACGGGCGGTGGTGTTGGCGGGGCTCGCGACCTTCGACGAGGCCCGAAGCGGAAGTCAGCAGCCGAAGATGGTCGAATGGCAGCCGGGCAGTGCCGTGCCGCCCGTGATCACCTTTCAGAGCTTTCCAGAGGGTGTCACGTTCGCGGACGAAAGGTATGCAGACGTCTTTCCTCTGAAGCTTGATGCGGGCCGCGACGGTCTTCAACGATTGGTGTCCGGCCAGATCAGACTCACGCCCGAAGCAGACAACCTGTCGGAGTGGGTGATCGTGCATGAGCTCCTCCATGCGTATGGTTTTCGGCACAACCCGGATGTCACCGACGACGAGCTGATGTCGCCGAGCCGCACGAACGGATGGGTGCACAACTCTTGGAGCATGACCAGTGAGGACACTCCAAAGGGTCATGCCAAGGTCGACAGCTGCACCAAGGCGGGCATCGAGGCCGCCTCCGCGCCCAGGTAGCAGCCCCGGTCAGCGCCGCTGCATCAGGTCGAGCAGCTGGTCGGCGAGCCGCACCAGTTGCTCGATCTCGTTGTCGTCGCGGTCGACCCAGCGGCACTCGGGGTCGGGGGCGACGGGCACGAACGCCGAGTGCTGCTCCCAGACCACGAGGGTGCGCTCGGCGCCGAGTACGTACTGCTGCCACCAAACCTGCCGGAGGTAGTGCCGGGGGATCGAGCGCCACGCCTTGTTGGTGGTCTTGATCTCGGCGAGCTCGGTGTCACCCGTGGACGGGTTCACCGCGATGCCGTCGGGCGTGGCGAGGTGCAGGGGCCGCCCGTGCGCGTGGAACAGCGTCGTCGACGGCTCGATTCCGTAGTGTCGGCGCACCCACCCGGCGAGAACCGGCTCACGCACACGGCCGTGGTCGGTGTAGACGTTGCCGCCGAAGTTGTTGCCGTTGATCTTGTCGTAGGCGGTGTTCTCGACCGACTTGCGGGTCGTGAGACGCGCGGCGTCCGTCGCCGTGACGCCGCGGCTGCGGGCCCGGATCCACGCCACTCTGTCGTTCGAGTCGGCGACGATGCGCGACAGATGTGCGGGTGGGGTGGCAGCGACCGGCTCGTCTTCCTCCCACGGGAAGGTCAGTGTCAAGGCGGTCGTCACTGAACCATTGTCCTCCCGTTCTGCTGAGAGGATGGAACCAACACAGCAAGGGAGCTCCATGCGTATTGCAGTCACCGGCGGTTCGGGAAAACTGGGCCGCACCGTCGTCGAACAGTTGTCGGCAGCAGGGCATGAGGTGTTCAACCTGGATGTCGCGGGCAGCCGCGACACGAGCATCCGTGTCGACTTCACTGACTACGGCCAGACGATCGATGCGCTGCTCGGCGTGAACGACCGGCATGCGGGTCTGGATGCTCTGGTGCACCTTGCCGCGATCCCGGCCCCGGGCATCCTGAGCGACGTCGCGACCTTCGACAACAACATGCTGTCGACCTTCCACGTGCTGCACGCGGCACGACGGGCCGGCATCAAGAACATCGTCACCGCGTCGAGCGAGACGGTGCTCGGCCTGCCGTTCGACACCCCGCCGCCCTACATTCCTGTCGATGAGGAGTACCCGGCGCGCCCGGAGAGCGTCTACTCGCTCACGAAGCACCTCGAGGAACAGCTCGCGATCGAACTGACCCGGTGGGACGAGGAGCTGAAGATCGTCGCACTGCGCTTCTCCAACGTGATGTACCCGGCCGACTACGCCGAGTTCGCGTCGTTCGATCAGGATGCCCGCCTTCGCAAATGGAACCTCTGGGGCTACATCGACTCCCGTGACGGGGCCCAGGCCGTCGAGAGGGCTCTCGAGTGGGAGGGCCGGGGATTCGAACGATTCATCATCGCCGCCGCCGACACGGTGATGACCCGCAGCAACGCCGAACTGGTGGCGGAGGTCTTCCCCGACACTCCCCTCCGCGGCGAGCTGGGCGAGAACACCACGCTGCTCTCCATCTCGAAGGCGAGGCGCGTACTCGGCTACGATCCGGAGCACAGCTGGCGGGATGCCCGCTGAGCCAGCCGTGGCAGACTCACAGGGTTGGTGTAGACGGCTCATAGCTGGGTCATAGGAACCTGAGAATACTGGGGGGTGTGACCATAGAAAACTCAAGGCTCCCGTCCAGTTCGTCCGCGTCGACGGCCCTCCGGCCGAGGCTGTCCCGCGCGGACGGATCGCCGGTGCGTGCGCTGGTCGTCGACGACGAGCCGACGCTCACCGACCTGCTCTCGATGGCGCTCCGCTACGAGGGCTGGGACGTGAAGACCGCGAGCGATGGTCGCACCGCCGTGACCATGGCGCGCGAGTTCAAGCCCGACGTCATCGTGCTCGACGTGATGCTGCCCGACATCGACGGCCTGGCCGTGCTGAACCGGGTGCGGGCCGACGGCGCCGAGGTGCCGGTGCTGTTCCTCACCGCGAAGGACTCGCTCGACGATCGTATCGCCGGCCTGACCGCAGGCGGCGACGACTACGTCACGAAGCCGTTCAGCCTCGAAGAGCTCGTCGCGAGGCTTCGCGGGCTGCTCCGCCGGTCGACCGTGCTGGTCACGGATGCCGTCGATCCCGAGGTCGTCGTGGGCGATCTCGTGCTCAACGAGGACAGCCACGAGGTGCGCCGGGGCGACGACGAGATCGAGCTCACCGCCACCGAGTTCGAGCTTCTGCGTTTCCTCATGCGGAACCCCCGCCGCGTACTGAGCAAGGCCCAGATCCTCGACCGGGTGTGGAGCTACGACTTCGGCGGCCGCTCGAGCGTCGTCGAGATCTACATCTCCTACCTCCGCAAGAAGATCGACGCCGGCAAGTCGCCGATGATCCACACGGTGCGCGGCGCCGGGTACATGCTGAAGACCGCTCCGTGACCCTCCGTCGCCGACTGATCCTGAGCGTCGCCGCCCTCATCGCCATGCTGGGCCTCGCGATCGGGCTTGTCTCGACGCTGACGCTGAACGGCGTGCTGGTCAGTCGGTTGGATGCCCAACTGCCCGGTGGCGGAGGCTCGAGTGGCGCATCCGCACCCCCCAGCGGCGGCTACACGCTGCAGTTGCGCAACAACGACCCCTCGACTTTCCTCGAACGCCAGCCCGTGGGCACCGTCGGGCTCATCAGCTCCGCCGGAATCGTCGTGACGTCGGGAGCCGTGGTCTCTACGGGATCGGACACGACGGGCGGCTTCGACAACACCTCGATCGCCACGCTGTCGGCGGTTCAGATCGCGCAGCTGGTCGCCGTGCCGACGTCGGCGAACCCGGTGACCGTCGATCTCGGCGGCAGTCTCGGCCAGTACCGGGTCGTCTCGCTGGTGACCACGAACGGGGCGTCCGTCGTGCTCGGCGTCTCGCTCGCCTCCGTGCAGGCCACGATCGCCCAGCAGGCCCTGATCACCGTGATCATCACCGTCGTGGGGCTGCTGCTCGCCGTCGCGATCGGTGGGTTGATCATCCGGTTCGCCCTCCGTCCGCTGCAGCGGGTCGCCGAGACTGCAGCTCACGTTGCCGAACTGCCGCTCGATCGCGGCGAGGTCGCGCTCGCCGTGCGGGTGCCCGAGCGGGACACGAACCCGAAGACCGAGGTGGGGCGCGTCGGTTCTGCCCTGAACCGGATGCTCGAACACGTCGCCTCGGCGCTGACCTCCCGGCAGCAGAGCGAGGACAAGGTGCGGCAGTTCGTCGCCGACGCCAGTCATGAGCTCCGCACGCCGCTGGCGTCGATCCGGGGCTACGCCGAGCTGACCCGGCGGGGAAGCCACGAGCTGCCCGATGATGTCACCCATTCGCTCGGCCGCATCGAGTCGGAGGCGAAACGCATGACCAGCCTCGTCGAAGACCTGCTGCTGCTGGCCCGGCTCGACTCGCGGCCCGACATCGCGAGGGAGACCGTCGACCTCACGCTGACCCTCGTTGACGCGGTGAGCGACGCGCACGTGACCGGGCGGGACCACGACTGGGTCCTCGACCTCCCGGAGGAGCCCGTCGAGATCGTCGGCGACGCGCCCCGGATCTACCAGATCACCGCGAATCTTCTGGCGAATGCGAGGGTGCACACGCCTCCCGGCACTCATGTGACCGCCGGGTTGGAGTCGATCACGGTCGGCGGCCGAGCGTTCGCGGTCATCAGCGTGACCGACGACGGCCCGGGAATCGACCCGGCGCTGATGCCGACCCTGTTCGAACGGTTCGTGCGGGGCGACGTCTCGCGCTCGCGGCATGCGGGCAGCACGGGGCTCGGCCTGGCCATCGTGCACGCGGTGGCGGAGGCGCACGGCGGATCCGTGACAGTCGAGAGCGCGCCGGGACGCACCGCGTTCCGCATCCTGCTGCCGGTGGCCGGTGTGCCGCAGCCGACTCCGCACGCGGCCACCCCGGCATAAATCGCGGTCGGTGCGGGTTCTCTCCCACATGACCGATCTGATTCAGGATGTTCGTGCCCAGCTCGATTCCTACCGCGAGGCGCGTCGACGTTTCGTCACAGGCGCGCAGGGCAACCTCGCACTGGTGAACACGGAGTGGATCGTGGGCGACCCGTCGGAGGGCCAGCGTGCGTTCGGCGTGCCGGGACTCTGGTTCCCGCTCCCGGCGGGCGAGTCGGGGCTCCGGCTCGAGGCCGCTGCGGGCGACGGTATCCGGGTCGACGGAGTGCTCGTCGACGGGAGCGTCGTCGTGGCGGGCCAGGATGCGGAACGGCCATCCGAGGTGCGCTTCAGCGACACCGTGACGGGCTACGTCATCGCCAGCGAAGAGGACACCTACGCCCTCCGGGTCTGGGATGCGGAATCGGAGGGCAATCGCGAGTTCGGCAGCATCGAGGCGTTCGACTTCGACCCGGACTGGGTCGTGCAGGCGGCCTTCACTCCCATCGAGGGCGGCCGCGCGATCGGTGTGGAGCACCTGAAGGACAACGGTGTGACCCGCGAACGTGTCGTTCCGGCCGAGATCACCTTCACAAAAGACGGCATCGACTTCTCGCTCACAGCATTCGAGGACAACGGCAACCTGTTGCTCGTCTACAGCGACGCCACGAGCGGCGACTCGACCTACGGTGTGGGTCGCTTCATGAAGCTGGTTCCGGATGCCCGCCAGGGCGGCAGCGGACCGGGAACGGTGACCCTCGACTTCAACCGCGCGTATCTGCCGCCGTGTGCGTTCTCGTACCACTTCAACTGCCCCATGCCGCCGTTGGAGAACCGCCTGAGGGTGCCGGTCGAGGCCGGTGAGAAGAACGTTCTGAACACGTCGGGCGGCCTTCTGCACTGACTGTGGGTGCGCCGGGGTCTCGGCACCCAGCCGGAGGTGCGACGATAGGGGAGTGAGCTTTTCTCCGCACGAGATCCCCAAGCCGATCCTCAGCCAGCACTGGCGCAACGTCACCTTCCTGCACTGGCGCATCCCCACGGCCGACGCCGCATCTCTGATGCCGCCGGGCGTCGTGCCGGACGAGTTCGACGGCAGCTCATGGGTGGGTCTCGTTCCCTTCACCCTCCGCAACACGCGGTTCGGTGCGTCACCGGCCGTTCCCTACGTCGGCACCTTCCACGAGACGAACGTGCGGCTGTACGCGAGAGATCGCCAGGGGCGCCAGGGTGTGGTCTTCCTCTCGCTCGAGGCCGAGCGCCTGGCAGCGGTGGTGGGCGCGCGCGTGGCCTTCGGCATCCCCTACGTGTGGTCGCACATGCGCGTGCGCGAGACGGCGGGCACGCTCGTCTACACCTCGAGGCGGCACACCACGCCCCGGGGGGAGGTCGATTCTGCGGTGTCGGTGCGACCCGGCGCGAGGATCGAGCATCCGGATGCCCTCGCCGACTTCCTCACCGCCCGTTGGGCCCTCTTCTCGAAGCACCTCGGCCAGACCCTCCACATGCCGAACCGGCACCAGCCGTGGGCACTCCAGGAGGCCGAGCTGCTGGACTTCTCCGACACCCTCCTCACCCGTGCCGGTCTCCCCGGTGTGGCCAACCGGCCGCCGGATTCCGTGCTGTTCTCCCCCGGAGTGGACTCGGTGTTCGGCAAGCCGACCCGCCTGTGATACTGTTGTCAAAGCCAAAGACCGCTGGTCATCGGTGTGCGCCCATCCGTGGGAACGCACCGGTCAAAGTTTCGCTCACGCGAGGCCCGCGCAGGTGTTCGAAGTCCGGCCTGTGATTCGTTTCGGGCCTTCAGCTCCGCACTCCTGTGCCGGAGCTTTTTTTGTGGGTTTTTCCGGGGCTGCCAGCAAATTTTTGCAGTATTAGTATCCACAAGGAGCGCCATGGCGAACAAAGAAGCCACGGTTGCCGAACTCTCCGATCTTTTCGAGAGCTCGACGGCCGTACTGCTTACTGAGTACCGCGGTCTCACTGTTGCGCAGCTGACAAGCCTGCGCCGTTCCATCAGTGAGCACGCCACCTACGCCGTGGTAAAGAACACGCTGACCAAGATTGCGGCCAACAAGGCCGGTATCAGCTCGTTTGACGACGAGCTGGTTGGTCCTTCCGCACTCGCTTTCGTTCACGGTGACCCCGTGAGCGTTGCAAAGGCTCTGCGCGACTTTGCCAAGGCAAACCCTCTTCTGACGGTGAAGGGCGGTTACTTCGACGGTAACCCGCTGACCGCCGAAGAGGTCAACAAGCTCGCCGACCTCGAAAGCCGGGAGGTGCTGCTGGCGAAGTTCGCCGGTGCCGCCAAGGCCTCGCTGTTCGGTGCCGCCTACCTGTTCACCGCGCCGATGTCGAAGGCCGTTCGCACGGTCGAGGCACTGCGCGAAAAAGTATCTACACAAGGAGAGTAAACAATGGCAAAGCTGTCAAACGACGAGCTCATCGACGCCTTCAAGGAGCTCACGCTCATTGAGCTCAGCGAGTTCGTGAAGAAGTTCGAAGAGGTCTTCGAGGTCACCGCTGCGGCCCCCGTCGCCGCTGCCGGTGCCGCTGGCCCCGCCGCCCCCGCCGAAGAGGTCGAGGAGAAGACGTCGTTCGACGTCATCCTCGAGGCCGCTGGCGAGAAGAAGATCCAGGTCATCAAGGAGGTGCGTTCGATCACCAGCCTCGGCCTCGGTGAGGCGAAGGCACTCGTTGACGGAGCACCCAAGCCGGTTCTCGAAGGCGTCAACAAGGAAGCTGCCGACAAGGCAGTCGAGCAGCTCAAGGCTGCCGGAGCGACCGTTACCCTCAAGTAACTCTCGTTCAGGCTTTACACAAAGGGCATTCCGGCTTCGGTCGGGATGCCCTTTGTTCATGCGGATGGTCGCGCTCTCATTTGTGTGGGATAGTTCAGGTAACGATTGTGTATCTGCGGTGAAGAATCCTCTCCACCAGCTTGCCCCGAACGTATCGGCCGCCTAGTGTTTGTCACTGGAAGCGCTTGCTACCGCTCGAGACGAGCACGGCCTGCGCAGTCACAGCACTCAAAGAGGAGAAGAAAATGAGGCTTGCCCTGAATCGTCGGGTCACCATCCCGCTCGCCGTCCTGGCCGTCACCGGACTGGCGCTCACAGGTTGCTCATCCAGCGACCCCAACGACCCCAACGCTGCTGGCGCATCGACGGCTGCTGCCGTCGGCACTGCAGACGGCGTCGTGAACATCACCGGCACCATCGTCGGTGACGAGGCCGTCAAACTGAACCAGTCCTGGGCCGACTGGTCCAAGGCCAACAACATCACCATCAACTACACCGGTGACAAGGACTTCGAGAAGAACATCGGCATCAAGGTGCAGGGCAACGACCTGCCCGACCTCGCCATCTTCCCGCAGCCGGGCCTGCTCGACGACACCATCAAGTCGGGCAAGGTGCAGAAGGCCACCGACTCGCTCACTGCCATCATCAAGAAGAACTGGTCCGAGGACTGGGCGAACTACGGAGCCGTCGACGGCACCCAGTACGCCGCGCCCCTGATGGCCAGCGTCAAGGGCTACATCTGGTACTCGCCGGCCAAGTTCAAGGAGTGGGGCGTCGAGGTCCCGAAGACCTACGACGACCTCGTCGCGCTCGCCAAGACCATCCAGCAGAAGACGGGCACCCCCTCCTTCTGCGCGGGCTTCAACTCGGGCGACGCCTCGGGCTGGCCGGGAACGGACTGGATCGAAGACCTCGTGCTTCGCCAGTCGGGCACCGACACCTACGACAGCTGGGTGAAGGGCGACACGAAGTTCACCGACCCGAAGATCAAGAGCGCGTTCGACGAGGTCGGCAAGATCCTCCTCGACCCGACACTGGTCAACGCTGGATACGGTGACGTGAAGTCGATCAACTCCACCGCCTTCGGTGACGTCGCGACGCCGGTTGCCAACGGCACCTGCCCGATGACCCACCAGGCCTCGTTCTTCGATGGCTTCATCACCGGAGTCAAGAACGCTGCGGGCAACACCGCGACGGTCGCACCCGACGGCGACGTCTGGGCCTTCCTCACCCCGCCCATCGACGCCTCCAAGGGCGAAGCGGTCACCGGTGGTGGCGAGATGGTCGGCGCGTTCTCGAACGATGCCGACACCCAGAAGGTGCAGGAGTACCTCGCGTCGAGTGACTGGGCGAACAGCCGCGTCAAGCTCGGTGGTGTGATCAGCGCGAACAAGGGTCTCGACCCGGCCAACGCCTCGAGCGACATCCTGAAGGCCTCGATCAAGATCCTGCAGGACCCGGCGACCACGTTCCGTTTCGATGCTTCCGACCTCATGCCGAAGGCAGTCGGCTCGGACAGCTTCTGGAAGGGAATGGTCGACTGGATCGACGGTAAGAGCACCGACGACGTGCTGACCGAGATCCAGGCCGGCTACACCTCCTAGGGCATACCGGTTCGCAAGAAGGTCACGTCGACGCAGCTGTCGGCGTGACCTTCTTGCACCCTCTCCATCCGTCCCATTCCTGAAAGGGTTCGCATGTCCGGTTTCTTCCGGTGGCTCGCTGGGCTTCCGCCTCTCGCCCAGATCCCCATCATCATCCTTGCCTTCGTCGCGGTCATCGCGATCGTGCTCTTCCTGGTCGAGATAGCGCCGCGACGTGGCCTCCGCTATACGATCATCCGTCTCGCCGTCTGCGTGCTGGTGCCGTTCGGTGCGCTGGTGTTCTTCGGCATCTACAACTCGGCGATCTGGATCGCGGCTGTCGCCGCCGTGCTCGGCGGGATCTTCTTCCTGATCGACTACCGTTCGCGCCAGGGCGCGGGCTACCTCTTCCAGCTCATCGCCTTCATGGCGCCGGCGTTCATCCTGCTCATCATCGGGCTCGTCTACCCGACGATCAAGACCGCGGGTGCTGCCTTCATGAGCAACGACGGTTCGAGGTTCGTCGGCATCGACAACTTCTCCTGGCTGTTCTCGAGTGCAGATGGGCTCACCGCCTTCCTCAACACGATCGTCTGGGTGCTGATCGCGCCGATCGCCTCGACGGTCTTCGGCCTCGCCTACGCGTACTTCATCGACAAGAGCCGCGGGGAGAAGTTCTTCAAGGTGCTCGTCTTCATGCCGATGGCGATCTCGTTCGTCGGCGCGTCGATCATCTTCCGTTTCTTCTACGACGTGCGCCAGGGCGACTCGCAGATCGGCCTGCTCAACCAAATCGTCATCTGGTTCGGCGGACAGCCGGTCGACTGGCTGGGTGCACAGCCCTGGAACACCCTGTTCCTCGTCGTGGTGCTCATCTGGACGCAGACCGGTTTTGCCATGGTCGTGCTCTCCGCCGCCATCAAGGGCGTGCCGCAGGAGCAGAACGAAGCGGCGTCGATCGATGGCACGAATGCCTGGCAGGCCTTCATCAATGTCACGGTTCCGGGCATCCGCTCGTCACTGATCGTCGTGCTGACGACCATCTCGATCGCCTCTCTCAAGGTCTACGACATCGTGAGTGCCATGACCGGCGGTCGCAATGACACCACCGTGCTCGGTTTCGAGATGGTGCGCCAGTTCCAGCTCGGCAGCCGTGACGGCTACAGTTCGGCCCTCGCCGTCGTGCTGTTCCTGCTCGTGCTGCCGATCATCGTCTTCAACGCACGCCAGATCAAGAACCAGAGGGAGATCCGATGAGCGCCGTAGCTCCGATTGATATTCCGTTCGACAAGTCGACGAGCCGGCAGCTCGCCCGCGGAGAGGCCGTCATCGAGACGACCAGCCGCAAGGCGAAGAAGCGGATGACGTCGAGAGGTGCGACCACGGCCGCCCTCATCATCGCCATCGTCTGGACGATCCCGACCCTCGGCCTGTTCATCTCCTCGTTCCGCCCGGGAGCCGACATCAAGACCACGGGCTGGTGGACGATCTTCACCAACCCGGCGTTCACGCTGGACAACTACGCTGCAGCACTGAACGCCGGCAACGCCCTCTCCCTTGGGCAGGCCTTCCTGAACTCGCTGGTGATCACCCTCCCGGCCACGATCATCCCGATCGTTGTCGCGAGCCTGGCGGCCTACGCCTTCGCGTGGATCGACTTCAAGTTCAAGAACGCCATCTTCATCGGGGTGTTCGCGCTGCAGATCGTGCCGATCCAGATGGCGCTCGTGCCCCTGCTGACGCTGTTCTCCGACGGTGTGAAGATCGGTGGGTTCTACGTGCTGCCGGGTCTCAACCTGAACGGCGTGCCCGACAGCTTCGCGAAGGTGTGGATCGCGCACGCGATCTTCGCCCTGCCCCTCGCGATCTTCCTGCTGCACAACTTCATCTCGGAGATCCCGTCCGAGGTCATCGAGGCGGCACGGGTCGACGGCGCCGGTCACGGCCAGGTCTTCTTCCGCATGATCATTCCGTTGGCGATGCCGGCGATCGCCTCGTTCGCGATCTTCCAGTTCCTCTGGGTCTGGAACGACCTGTTGGTGGCGACCATCTTCACGTCGGGTGGCAACCTTCCGATCACCAAGGCGCTGCAGGATCTGTCCGGGTCGTTCGGCCAGTCGTGGGAGCTCCTCACGGCGGGGGCGTTCATCTCGATCCTGGTTCCGCTCATCGTGTTCTTCGCCCTGCAGCGATTCTTCGTGCGGGGACTCCTCGCCGGAGCGACGAAGGGCTGATCCCTCCTCTCCTCCACAACCGCCACGCGGGCCCCTTCTCTGCACAGCTTGTGCGAGCGGGGGCCTTCGTGTTTTCAGCGCACGTACAGTGGGAACATGAGTGGTGTCGGAGTGCGAGGTGGGGGCGGTCGCCCCATGATGGGCGGCGGTGACGCCGACGCTCAACGGGCCCGGAACGCCGACGCGCCCAAGGTCGAGAATCTGTTCGGGCGGATCGTCGACCTGTTCCGCCCCTTCCGGCGCCCGATCATCCTGACCGTGGTGCTCGTACTTGTCTCCGCGGCGGTCTCGGTGATTCCGCCGCTGCTCACCCAGCAGGCCTTCGACCGGGGGCTGTTCCCCGCGGGATCGGGCCCGAACGTGCCCGTGCTCGCCGAGATCGTCGGTGTGATGATCGTGCTCTACGTGGCGTCGAGTCTCATCGGGGTCTGGCAGGCCTACCTCACGGCGACGGTGGGCAACAAGGTGATGGGCTCGATGCGGGTGCGTCTCTTCACCCATCTGCAGCGCATGGAACTGAGTTTCTTCACCAAGACGAAGACCGGGGTCATCCAGTCCCGCCTGCAGAACGATGTCGGCGGTGTTGCGGCAGTGCTCACCAACACGATTTCGAGTGTGCTCGGCAATACGGTGACGGTCATCGCGGCATTCGTGGCGCTGATCCTGCTGAACTGGCAGCTCACGATCGTGGCTGTCGTGCTCATGCCGATCCTCGTCATCGCGCAGCGACGGGTGGGCCAGGTGCGGGCACGCATCGCCACGAAGACGCAGGAGTCGCTGAGCGACATGACGGCGATCACGCAGGAGACGCTGAGCGTCTCGGGCATCCTGCTCGCCAAGAGCTTCAACCAGCAGCAGACCGAGATCGGCCGCTACTCCGCCGAGAACGACAATCAGGTGTTCCTGCAGGTGCGCCAGCAGATGAGCGGCCAGTGGTTCTTCGCGATGGTGAGTATCTTCCTCTCCAGCATCCCGGCGATCGTCTACCTCGTGGCCGGCTTCCTGCTCGGCAACGGTGCCACCGACATCACGGCCGGAACCATCGTCGCGTTCACGACGGTGCAGGCGCGGCTGCTGTTCCCGCTGCTCGGGCTGCTCCGGGTTGCGCTCGACCTGCAGACGTCGGGGGCTCTCTTTGCGCGCATCTTCGAGTACCTCGACCTGAAGCCCGCCATCGCGGACCGGCCGGGCGCCCGGGTGTTGCCGGAGGCCCGTGCGGCCGGGCGCGTGCAGTTCGACGAGGTGGTCTTCCGCTACGCAGATGCGTCGCCCGAGTCGCGGCCAACTCTCGGCGGTGTCTCCTTCGACATCGAGCCGGGCCAGTTCGCCGCCTTCGTCGGCCCCTCGGGTGCTGGCAAGACCACGGTGTCGTACCTCATTCCCCGGTTCTACGAGGCGACGGGCGGGCGGGTGCTGTTCGACGGCATCGATGTGCGCGACCTCACACAGGAGTCGCTGGTGGCCCACCTCGGCATCGTGAGCCAGGAGACGTACCTGTTCCACGCGACGATCGCGGAGAACCTCCGTTACGCGAAGCCGACGGCCAGCCAGCAGGAGCTCGAGGCTGCGGCGGTGCTGGCGAACATCCACGACCGCATCGTGAGCTTCGACGACGGCTACGAGACGATGGTCGGGGAGCGCGGATACCGGCTCTCGGGCGGAGAGAAGCAGCGCATCGCGATTGCCCGCGTGCTGCTGAAGAACCCCGCCGTGCTCATTCTCGACGAGGCGACCAGCGCCCTCGACTCCATCTCCGAGAGGGTCGTGCAGAATGCTCTCGACACAGCGTCGCGCGGCCGCACCACCATCGCCATCGCTCACCGACTGTCCACTGTGGTGAAGGCAGACGTCATCTTCGTGGTCGAAGACGGGCTCATCGTGGAGCGAGGCACGCACGCCGAGCTCCTGGCCCGGGGCGGCGCCTATTCGAACCTGTACAGCGAGCAGATCTCGGCGGGCGCCCTGTGAGCGGCCTGAGGGCGGCCGGGGCTCTGACGGCACTTCCGGTAACGACGGCAGACTCCGGTAACACGGCAGACGTCGCTGGTAGGTTGAACGGGTGAAATACGCACAGACAGTCCTCGACCTCGTCGGAAACACCCCGCTCGTCCGCCTCAACACGGTCACCGACGGCATTGCGGCGACGGTGCTCGCGAAAGTGGAGTACCTCAACCCCGGCGGCTCGTCGAAAGACCGGATCGCCACGAGGATCGTCGACGCGGCAGAGCGCGAGGGCCTGCTGAAGCCCGGCGGCACCATCGTCGAACCCACCTCCGGCAACACCGGCATCGGCCTCGCGCTCGTGGCCCAGCAGCGCGGCTACCGGTGCGTCTTCGTGCTGCCCGACAAGGTGGGCGAGGACAAGCGCAACGTGCTCCTGGCCTACGGCGCCGAGATCGTCGTCACACCGACCGCCGTGGCTCCCGAAGACCCGGAGTCGTACTACTCGGTGAGCGACCGTCTGGCGCGGGAGATCCCCGGCGCGTTCAAGCCGAACCAGTACTCCAACCCGAACGGTCCGCTCAGCCACTACGAGACCACCGGCCCCGAGATCTGGCGCGACACCGAGGGCAAGGTGACCCACTTCGTGGCCGGCGTCGGCACCGGCGGCACCATCAGCGGTGTCGGAAAGTACCTCAAAGAGGTGTCTGGCGGCACGGTTCAGATCATCGGAGCCGACCCGGAGGGGTCGGTCTACTCGGGCGGCACCGGCCGGCCCTACCTCACAGAGGGTGTCGGCGAGGACTTCTGGCCGACCGCCTACGACCCGAGCGTGGTCGACAGCATCATCGCTTCGAGCGACGCCGAGTCGTTCGAGCTGACCCGTCGCCTCGCCCGCGAGGAGGGCCTGCTCGTCGGCGGTTCCAGCGGGTTGGCGGTCTCCGTCGCGCTCAAGGCGGCCCGTGACCTGCCCGCCGACGCCGTGGTCGTCGTGCTGCTGCCCGACGGGGGTCGCGGCTACCTCGGCAAGATCTTCAACGACAAGTGGATGCGCTCCTACGGGTTCACCAGCGAATCGAGCGAGAGCACCGTTCGCGACCTCATCGGTGCGAAAGACGGATCCCTGCCTGCCCTTGTGCATGCGCATCCGAGCGACACCGTGCACGACGCGATCGAGATCATGAAGACCTACGGGGTGTCGCAGATGCCGGTGCTGACTGCGGAACCGCCCGTGGTGATGGGCGAAGTCGTCGGTTCGCTGAACGAGGAGGCTCTGCTCGAACACCTCTTCAGCGGCGCTGCGGCCATGGGAGACACGGTCGGCACCTTCCAGGGAGCCTCGTTCCCTTTGATCGGCATCAACGAGTCCGTCGCCGCGGCGCGACAGTTCCTCGGTTCGGCGTCGGCGCTGATGGTGACCGACGAGGGAAAGCCTGTCGCCGTGATCACCCGGCAGGACCTGCTCAGTTTCCTGAGCGCCTGACCGCCGGGCAGGCCTACCCCACGCCAGACTGACCCGCCGGGCCGGCCGGCCTGCGCGCCTCAGCCTGACCGAAACCTGAACCCCCACGAATAATCGCGCCCACCCGAGCGTTAGGAATGCCATGCCACGCAAACAGCACTTCGAGACCACAGCCATCCACGCCGGGCAGGAGTTCGACCCCACCACAGGTGCGATCATCCCGCCGATCTACCAGACCTCCACGTTCGTGCAGGACGGAATCGGCGGTTTCCGGGGCGGCTACGAGTACGCCCGTGGCGGCAACCCCACGCGTACGTCGCTCGAGACGCTGCTCGCCGCGCTCGAAGGCGGAAAGCACGCGTTCTCGTTCTCGTCCGGGCTGGCGGCGGAGGATGCCCTGCTCCGGGCGGCGCTCGAACCGGGCGACCACGTGGTGCTCGGCAACGACGTCTACGGCGGTACCCACCGCCTGATCAACACGATCCACAAGAAGTCGGGCATCCTGAACGACACCGTCGAGATGATGGACCTGCACGCCGTGCAGAAGGCCGTCGTGCCCGGCAAGACGAAGATCCTCTGGCTCGAGACGCCGAGCAATCCGCTGATGAAGATCAGCGACATCGGGGAACTCGCCGAGATCGGGCACGCGGCCGGGGCTCTGGTCGTCGTCGACAACACCTTCGCCTCGCCCTACCTGCAGAAGCCGCTCTCGCTCGCAGCCGACGTGGTCATCCACTCGACGACCAAGTACCTCGGCGGCCACTCCGACGTGCTCGGCGGTGCAGTCGTGCTGAACGACGAGGAGTTGGCGTCGAAGGTCGGGTTCCAGCAGTTCGCCGCGGGCGCGGTCTCCGGGCCGATGGATGCCTGGCTCACCGTTCGCGGGATCAAAACGCTCGCCGTGCGGATGGACAGGCACAGCGCCAATGCGCAGGCCATCGCCGAGCACCTGGTCGGGCATCCGGCGCTGGAGCGCATCTACTACCCGGGCCTCGAGACGCACCCGGGACACGAGTTGGCGAAGACCCAGATGTCGGGTTTCGGCGGAATGATCTCGCTCGGGTTGAAGGCGGGCCCGAAGGCCGCGCGCAGGTTCGCCGAGTCGACCAAGGTCTTCCAGCTCGCGGAATCGCTCGGCGGGGTGGAATCGCTCATCGGCTACCCCAGCGAGATGACGCACGCGTCCGTCAAGGGCACCGCGCTCGAGGTTCCCGAGAACATCATCCGGCTCTCGGTGGGAATCGAGAACGTGGATGACCTGATCGACGATCTCGATCGGGCACTGCCCCGGCGCTGATCCCGGCTGCCGCGGCGGCGGGCGTCAGAGGTCGGCGTCGCCGTACGTAGACTCGTCGCTGTTGCGGCCGGACGACGCGCTGTCGGCGGCGTCGTCCTCGGGGTTCGCTTCGTCCTGCTTGTAGAAGATCTGCTTCTCGTCGACAGGGTCGGCGGTGCCGGCCGCGGACTCTTCCTCCTCGGCCTCCTTCCGCGCGGTGAATGCCTCCTGGCCGGGCACGTGGCGTGCCTCGTCGGGGAACTCGCTTGCCAGGAAGCCGGGGATGTCGCCCATGATCTGTCTCCTTTGCGGGGTCACCCCACCGTAGGCCGACCTCCTCCGGCTCACAACCCACCCGCCCCCGCCCCGCACCCCTGCCTGCCTGCCTGCCCCGCATGGCGTTCCGCGCCCGTTTGTCGCTTCCGCCACTGTGCGCGGAGGCGCGGAAGCGACAAAGATGCGCGGAACCGAAGGGGTGCGGGGCGGAGTGCGGTGAGGCGATCAGGCCGAGCGGGTGAGCCAGGCCGCCGCGCCGAGGAGGGGAGCGTCGTCGAGCAGTCGCGAGGCGGCGAGCTCGAGGCGGGCAGCGCAGGCGGGATCGGCTTCGGCGACTCCTGCCCGGAAGCCGGGCTCGAACAGGTCCCACGAGCGTGAGATCGAGCCCCCGGCCACCAGCACACTGGCCTCGAATGCGGCGAGCCACGGGCCGAGGCAGCGTCCGAGCGCGAAGAAAGCATGCTCGAGCACCCTGGTCGCGGCCGCATCGCCGGCGCGCATCCGGCCGGCGATCTCCTTCACGCTGGTCGTCTCGCCGGTCTCCCGGGCGAAGGCGGCGACGATCGCTCGGGTCGAGACCGTGTCCTCCAGGGGGCCGCCATCGACCTCGAGGAGGTGCACAGTGCCGTTCGTCGGTACGTCGGCGCGGTGCTTGATGGGGGTGCCGTGGTCGAGGAATGTGCTGCCGACGCCGGTGCCGAGCGTGATGCAGACGGCGCGATCGTGGCCGGAGGCTGCCCCGAACATCCATTCGCCGATGCCGTAGGCGCTCGCATCGTGCACGAATCGCACGGCAGACGGTTCTGCACCGAGCCGGGCGGCGAGCTCCCCGCGGATGTCGACCCCGGAGAGATTCTCGAACTTCGCGACGTTCTCGAAGGTGCCCACCCCGCGCTCATAGTCGAACGGGTCGGGCATCGCGATGGCCCAGGCCGCGTCGGCACGGGCGTCACCACCCGCTTGGGCGACGGCGTCGCGGCAGGCGGATGCCCAGATGTCGAGGATCTCCGTGCCTGCCCCGTGGGGGTCGGTGTCGGCGCCCGCCGACGCGACGACGCGGGCGCTGCTGCCGTGCATCCCGACAACGGCCGCGGTGATGTGGCTGCCACCGATGTCGGCGACGGTGACGAGCCGGGGCGCACCGCCGTCATCCTGCTCGGAGGGAGCCGTGTCGGCCAGCGGGAGGGGAGCGTCGTCGTTCACCTCTCGACTCTAGCCGCAGTGCGTGAGCTGGCAGAAAGCACCACATCATTGTCATTTCTGCCATTCAGGCGGAGTGCTCCGGTCTGCCATGGTTGGGCCATGCCCCCAGAGGCAGCACCTCCGACGCCCCCGCCCCACCGATAAGGAAGGTCCCCGCATGAGCCGCCGCTTCATCGACCTCAGCCACACGATCACCGAAGGCCTCGTCACCTACCCGGGCCTCCCTGCGCCCCGCTTCACGCCGCACCTGACCCGCGAGGACTCGAGGTCGAAGTACGCCGAGGGCACAGAGTTCGCGATGGACATCATCACGATGATCGGCAACACCGGCACCTACCTCGACAGCCCGTTCCACCGCTACGCCGACGGGGGCGACCTCTCGACGCTCAGCCTCGAGACGCTCGCCGAACTGCCCGCCGTGGTCTTCTCGTTCCCCGCCATCGCCGGCGAGCAGACAGATGGTCCGTCTCCCGAAGACCAGTCAGGGCCCGGCTTCGACGGCCGGGGCATCACGGCGGATGCGTTCGGCACCGAAGATCTCCGCGGCACAGCCGTGCTGCTGAGCACCGGCTGGGACGCGCTCTTCGGCACCCCCTCGTATGCCAGTGGGTCGCCGTTCCTGACCGAGGACGGCGCGCGGCTGCTCATCGAACGCGACGTCGCGCTGGTCGGAATCGACTCGCTCAACATCGACGACACTGAGTCGGGCGGCGAGCGGCCCGCGCACACGCTGCTGCTGGATGCGGGCATCCACGTCGTCGAGCACCTCACCAACCTCGGTTCTCTGCCGTTCCGCGGCGCGCGCTTCACCGCTGTGCCGCCGAAGGTGGCGGGCTTCGGCACTTTCCCGGTTCGCGCTTTTGCGACGGTGGACGGCCCCGCCTGACCTTCCGCACGCGGTGTCGGCGGCCTCCCGTAGCCTTGTGAGCTGAGCACGGGGTCGGCGACGGGTCAGGATGCCCGGCCGAGCGACTCGGGCGCGGGCATCCTCGGGCGACCCTATCGCTGGGTGACTGTCGGGATGCTCGCAATGATCCTGCTCTCGGCGTTCGAGGCGCTCGCCGTCACGACGGTGATGCCGACGATCAGCGCCGAGTTCGACGGGGCGTCGCTCTATGCGCTCGCCTTCTCCGGCCCGCTGGCCGTCGGCGTCGTGGGGATGGTGGTCGCCGGCAACTGGTCGGATCGAACCGGCCCCCGCCGTCCCGTCTTCGCCTCGGTGATCTTCTTCGCGGGCGGGCTGCTGGTCGCCGGGCTGGCGACGAACATGGAGCTTCTCGTGCTCGGCCGGCTGGTCTCCGGGCTCGGTGGCGGCGGGCTCACCGTGGCGCTGTTCGTGCTGGTCGCCCGGGTCTTCCCCGAACGGCTGCACCCGAAGGTCTTCGCCGCCTTCGCCGCGGCCTGGGTCATCCCGTCTCTCGTCGGGCCGCTCGTCGCCGGTGTGGTGGCAGAGACCGTCGGCTGGCGCTGGGTGTTCCTCGGTGTGGTGGTGCTGGTGATCCTCGCGATGGGCATGGTCGTTCCGGTCATGCGCGGGTTCGAGGCGGTGTCGACGGGCGGGCTGTGGAAGCTGTCCCGCATCGTCTGGTCGGTGGTGGCGGCGTGCGCAGTGCTGGTTGCCAGCCTGTCGGGCCAGCTCGCCGACCGGTTGGACGGCACGGTCGTCTGGATGCTCGCGGTGGCCGCCATCGTGATCGCCGTCGTCTCGCTCCGAACCCTCCTCCCGCCGGGCGCCCTGCTGGCCCGGCAGGGGCTCCCCACGGTCATCCTGCTGCGCGGGCTGGTGTCGGGGGCCTACTTCGCGGCAGAGACGTACCTTCCCTACTTCTTCACGAGCCAGTACCAGCTGACACCGGCGTTGGCGGGGCTGGCGCTGTCGTTCGCCGGGCTCTCCTGGGCCGGGGCGTCGTGGTTGCAGGGCAGGTACTCCGAGCGCATCAGCGACGTGGCGAGCATCAGGGCAGGCATCCTGCTGGTGCTCTTCGCGCTGGCGATCGTGCTCGCGTGTTCGATCTTCGCCCTCTCGCCGGTGCTGGCCATCGTCGGCTGGCTCTTCGCGGGAGCGGGGATGGGGGCCATGTACCCGCGACTGTCTGTCGCCATGCTCCGGCTCTCGAGTGTCACGAACCAGGGCTTCAACTCCTCGGCGCTGGCAATCTCCGACTCGATCGGGGCGGCGTCGTCCCTGGCTCTGACGGCGGCGATCTTCGCGACGGCCGGGGCGGCGAGCGGCTTCTCGTTCACCGCGTGCTTCCTGCTGGCGACCGCTCTCGCCCTGGTGGCGCTCGCCGTGAGCGGGCGCGCACGCTCCTAGTGGGGCAGGCCCGCGACACGCCCGGTGGTTCGGATGTCGGTGGTCGAAGTTGTCCTCAGACCACGGCGGTGCGGTTATCCACAGATCGCCCCTGTGAGGCCTGAATACGCGGAATGGCCTGTGCACTCAGGGTGTTGAGAAGGTGTGGAAACTCCGCAGAAGCTGTGGATAATTACACGGATGTAACTACTTCATCTAGGGGTCTGTTCTGAAGCTGACAACTAGATGTAGTGTTGTACTCCTGTCACCGAGTTTGAAGAGAAAGGCGCAAAACATGGCAATCACGGTCTACACCAAGCCCTCCTGCGTTCAGTGCACCGCCACCTACCGCGCCCTCGAGAACAAGGGTCTCGAATACGAGATCTTCGACGTCTCGGTCGACGAGAAGGCCCTTGCGGCCGTCAAGGAGCTGGGCTACCTCCAGGCTCCCGTCGTCATCACCGACGACGACCACTGGTCGGGTTTCCGCCCCGACAAGATCGCCGAACTCGCTTCGCGCGTAGCCTGAATATATAAAGCGCCTGTGCCTCCCAGTCGCTCCGATCTCGGGGAGAGCAATCTCGCATGGCTGATTTGGTCTATTTCTCCAGCGTCTCAGGCAACACCAGGCGCTTCGTCGAGAAGCTGGGCACACCGGCTCACCGGATCCCGCTCTACGCCAGCGAAGCGCCACTGAAAGTCGATGAGCCCTACGTTCTCGTGTTGCCCACCTACGGGGGAGGGACGACCGGAGGCGCTGTTCCCAAACAGGTCATCAGGTTTCTGAACGACTCACACAACCGTTCCCTGATCAAGGGCGTCATCGCCGCAGGAAACACGAACTTCGGCGAGGCCTACTGTCTCGCGGGTGACATCGTCGCGCAGAAATGCAGTGTCGACACCCTCTACCGGTTTGAAGTATTCGGTACGCCCGACGATGTCGAGGCCGTCACAACAGGATTGGAAGAATTTTGGAAAGCACACTGATCGAGGCGCCGTCCGGTGGTCTCACAGGCGCGGCCACGGGTCTCGACTACCACTCGCTGAACGCGATGCTGAACCTCTACGACACCGACGGCAACATCCAATTCGACAAAGACAAAGAAGCGGCGAAGCAGTACTTCCTGCAGCACGTCAACCAGAACACGGTGTTCTTCCACAACCTCCGCGAGCGCCTCGACTACCTGGTCGAGAAGGAGTACTACGAGAGTGCTCTCATCGAGAGCTACTCGTTCGAGTTCATCCAGAAGCTCAACGACCTCGCGTACTCGAAGAAGTTCCGCTTCGAGACGTTCCTCGGGGCGTTCAAGTACTACACCTCGTACACGCTGAAGACGTTCGACGGCAAGCGCTACCTCGAGCGCTTCGAAGACCGCGTGGTCATGACCGCGCTCGGCCTCGCCGACGGCGACGAGACCCTCGCGATCAACCTCGTCGAGGAGATCATCGGCGGTCGGTTCCAGCCCGCGACCCCCACCTTCCTGAACGCAGGCAAGGCCCAGCGCGGCGAGCTCGTCTCATGCTTCCTGCTGCGGATCGAAGACAACATGGAGTCGATCTCCCGCGCCATCAACTCGTCGTTGCAGCTTTCGAAGCGGGGCGGCGGTGTCGCGTTGCTGCTGTCGAACATCCGGGAGTCCGGCGCTCCCATCAAGCAGATCGAGAACCAGTCGTCGGGCATCATCCCCGTCATGAAGCTGCTCGAAGACTCCTTCAGCTACGCCAACCAGCTCGGTGCCCGCCAGGGTGCGGGTGCGGTGTACCTCTCGGCGCACCACCCCGACATCATGCGCTTCCTCGACACGAAGCGGGAGAACGCCGACGAGAAGATCCGCATCAAGACGCTTTCGCTCGGCGTCGTGGTGCCCGACATCACATTCGAGCTCGCGAAGAACGACGAGGACATGTACCTGTTCTCGCCGTACGACGTCGAGAAGGTCTACGGCGTGCCCTTCGGTGACGTCAGTGTCTCCGAGGAGTACCGGGCGATGGTCGACGACCCGCGCATCCACAAGTCGAAGATCAAGGCCCGCGAGTTCTTCCAGACGCTGGCCGAGATCCAGTTCGAGTCCGGCTACCCGTACATCATGTACGAAGACACGGTGAACAAGGCGAACCCGATCAAGGGTCGCATCAACATGTCGAACCTCTGCTCGGAGATCCTCCAGGTCAACACGCCGACGACCTACAACGAAGACCTTTCGTACGACAACATCGGCAAAGACATCTCCTGCAACCTGGGGTCGCTGAACATCGCGCTCACGATGGATTCGCCCGACTTCGGCCTGACCGTCGAGACGGCCATCCGCGGACTCACCTCGGTGTCGAACCAGAGCCACATCACCTCGGTGCGCTCCATCGAATCGGGCAACGACCGCTCGCACGCCATCGGCCTCGGCCAGATGAACCTTCACGGCTACCTCGCTCGGGAGCGGGTGTTCTACGGCTCCGACGAGGGCATCGACTTCACGAACATCTACTTCTACACGGTGCTGTTCCACGCGCTGCGGGCTTCCAACCGCATCGCGATCGAGCGTGGCGAGGTGTTCGACGGTTTCGCCGACTCGACCTACGCGTCGGGTTCGTTCTTCGACAAGTACACGGATGCCTCGTGGACGCCGTCGACCGTGAAGGTCGCATCGCTCTTCGACAACGCCTCGATCCACATCCCGACGCAGGAGGACTGGGCATCGCTTCGGGCTTCCGTCATGGAGCACGGCATCTACAACCAGAACCTGCAGGCGGTGCCCCCGACCGGCTCGATCTCGTACATCAACAACTCGACGGCCTCGATCCACCCGATCGCGTCGAAGATCGAGATCCGCAAGGAAGGCAAAATCGGTCGCGTCTACTACCCCGCGCCGTTCCTCACGAACGACAACCTGGAGTACTACCAGGACGCCTATGAGATCGGTGCCGAGAAGGTCATCGACACCTACGCGGCTGCGACCCAGCATGTCGACCAGGGTCTCTCGCTGACGCTGTTCTTCCGCGACACGGCCACGACTCGCGACATCAACAAGGCGCAGATCTACGCCTGGCGGAAGGGTATCAAGACGATCTACTACATCCGCCTCCGCCAGATGGCGCTGGAGGGTACCGAGATCGAGGGTTGCGTGTCATGTGCTTTGTAATGCACGGCGAGCCATCCATTCAGTGCGCCCTGTGATGCGTAGGCCTTGACCTTTCATTTGTAACAACCTCGCTGCGATCATCCGCAGCTCGAAAGAAGAGAATCGTGGCTGAACAGCTCAGGCTCGCGCGGAACGTGCAGGCGATCAACTGGAACAAGATCCAGGACGACAAAGACGTCGAGGTGTGGAACCGTCTCGTCAACAACTTCTGGTTGCCCGAGAAGGTTCCGCTCTCGAACGACGTGCAGTCGTGGAACACGCTCACGCCTGCCGAACAGCAGCTCACCATGCGGGTGTTCACGGGCCTGACGCTTCTCGACACCATCCAGGGCACGGTGGGCGCGGTGAGCCTCATCCCCGACGCGATCACCCCGCACGAGGAGGCCGTCTACACGAACATCGCGTTCATGGAGTCGGTGCACGCCAAGTCGTACTCGTCGATCTTCTCGACGCTGTCGAACACCAAGGACATCGACGAGGCGTTCCGCTGGTCGACCGAGAACCCGAACCTGCAGAAGAAGGCAGACATCGTTCTCGACGACTACCACGGCAACGATCCGCTCAAACGGAAGGTCGCCTCGACCCTGCTTGAGTCATTCCTCTTCTATTCGGGGTTCTACCTGCCGATGTACTGGTCGTCCCGCGCAAAGCTGACGAACACGGCAGACCTGATCCGGCTGATCATCCGCGATGAGGCCGTGCACGGGTACTACATCGGCTACAAGTTCCAGAGGGGTCTGGAGAAGGTCGACCAGGCCAAGCGCGACGAGATCAAGGACTACACGTTCTCTCTGGTGTACGACCTCTATGAGAACGAGACCCAGTACACGCAGGATCTGTACGACGAGGTCGGGCTGACCGAAGACGTGAAGAAGTTCCTGCACTACAACGCCAACAAGGCGCTGATGAATCTCGGCTATGAGCCGATGTTCCCGAAGAGCGTCACCGACGTGAATCCGGCGATCCTGTCGGCCCTGTCGCCGAATGCCGACGAGAACCACGACTTCTTCAGTGGATCGGGTTCTTCGTACGTGATCGGCAAGGCCGTGAACACCGAAGACGAAGACTGGGACTTCTGAGCGACGCATAGCGTCGGTCAGAAGTCCCAAGGGGACTGTGTTTGCTGGCTGCGCCGCCGCTGCTGCGGCGCAGCGTCGCTGATGGTCGGGTGGGCGCGTCGCTGCAAATTCGCCCCGGCGCTCTGCGGGTGATGGGGCGCGTCCCAGACGGTGCGAGGGTGGGGGCGGTGGGGCAGGATGGGAGCATGAGCCCCACGCTGCAGGTCGTCGTTGCCCCCGACTCCTTCAAAGGGAGCGCGACCGCCGTCGAAGTGGCGGAGGCGATCGGCGGGGGCTGGCGTGAGGCCAGACCCGGCGACACGGTCGTTCTGACCCCGATGGCCGACGGTGGCGAGGGCACCATCGAGGCGCTTGCGCTCGCCATCCCCGGGTCGAAGCGGATGCCGATCACGGTCACCGGGCCGGCCGGTGAACCGGTCGAGGCCGAGTGGCTGCTCGTTCCGGGCGAAGAGAGCATCGGGACCACGGGTGTCGTCGAACTCGCCAACACCAGCGGCATCACGTTGCTGTCGACGCTTCGGCCGATGGATGCCCAGACCAACGGGTTCGGAGAGGCCATCGTCAAGGCGCTCGACCACGGCGTTGAGCGGCTGTTGCTCGCCATCGGCGGGAGCGCCTCCACCGACGGCGGCGTCGGCGCTCTGACGGCGCTCGGCGCGCGGTTCCTCGACGCAGAGGGCGACCCCATTCGGCCGGGTGGCGGTGGGCTCGCCGGGCTCGTCTCGGTCGACTTCAGCGGGTTCCGCGATCTGCCGGAGGGCGGTGCCCAGATCATCACCGATGTCACGAATCCCCTGCTGGCAGCCGAAGGCGCTGCGGCGGTGTTCGGCCCGCAGAAGGGTGCCGACGTGCACCAGGTCGCCGAGCTCGACCGCTCCCTCGCGGCCTTCGCGCGGATCGTCGGGGAGGCCGCGCAGACGACGAGACCGAGGTCGGCCGCACATCTGGCCGACCCCGAAGCACCGGGCGCCGGTGCCGCCGGTGGAACGGGGTTCGGTTTGGCACTGTGGGGTGCGATCATCCGGAGCGGTGCAGAGACGGTGGCGGATGCTGTCGGCCTCGAGCGTCAGATCAGCGAGGCCGATGTGGTGATCACGGGCGAGGGGCGGTTCGACAGTCAGTCCGCCGCGGGAAAGGTGCCGTCGTTCGTCGTGGGGCTCGCCCGGAAGCACGAGACGTTCCCGCTTCTCGTGGCGGGCAGTATCGGCGCGGATCCGGAGGATTTCGCGGCCTCGGTGTCGCTCAGCGAGCTGGCCGGGAGCTCCGAAGCGGCGATGGAGAACCCGTTGCCGTTCCTCTGGGCGGCCGGGCGTGCGCTGGCGAACGGCGGCGCGAAGACGTCGGGTGGAGAAGGCGCATGAGTGACGGCGGCGGGGTCGGCGGCGGCGGCGGTGCCGGCGGCGGGGGCGTTGCCGGCGGCGGGCGCAGCGGGAACGGGGCCAGCGACGACACGGGCGCGATACTCATCGGCGCCGAGGAGCTGGCGGCACTGCTCGCCAGCGATCGCGGGCCGCGGGTGCGGGTTCTCGATGTGCGGTGGAAGCTCGGCGGGCCGCCCGGGCTCCCGCTCTACCGTGAGGGGCACATTCCGGGGGCGCGGTACGTCGACCTCGACACGCAGCTGGCCCGGCACGGCGAGAAGACGGAGGGACGGCATCCGGTGCCCGCGATCGACGCGCTGCAGACCGCGGCGCGATCGTTGGGAATCGCTGACGGTGACACGGTCGTGGTCTATGACGACCTGGCCAATCTCTCATCGTCCCGTGCGTGGTGGCTGCTCCGAAGCGCTGGCGTCTCGGATGTTCGGCTGCTCGACGGCGCGCTGAAGGCGTGGCTCGCCGCCGGGTTCGAACTCGAGACGGGCGATCCGGTCGCCGCAGGGGAGGGTTCGGTGACGCTCGCCTACGGGGCTCTTCCGTGGCTGGACATCGATGCCGCAGCCGAGTTCGGCCGGAGCGGGGTGCTGCTCGACGCTCGTGCGCCGGAACGATTCCGGGGCGAGGTGGAGCCGATCGATCCGCGAGCCGGGCACATCCCGGGGGCCCGCAGTGCGCCGGCGACGGGAAATGTCGGCGCTGACGGTCGATTCCTCAGCCCGTCGGAGCTCCGCGCGAGGTTCGAGGCCGTCGGCGCCCGGCAGGATGCCCCGGTCGGCGTGTACTGCGGATCGGGTGTCACTGCTGCGGCCGACGCGGTGGCGCTGACGATCGCGGGTTTCGAGCCGCGGGTGTTCCCGGGCTCCTGGTCGGCGTGGTCGAACACCGACCGCGAGGTCGCAACAGGGGAGTGAGGGATTCGGCGCGCCGGGCGGGCCAGGCCCTATTTCGCCACAGTGACGGCTTTGCTCGTCGAAGTAGCGGACACGTAGCCCGACTTCGCACCCGTGACGGTCACCGTCAGTGTCTTGCCGGCGTCGGCCGCGACCGGTGTGTAGCTCGCTGAGGTCGCGCCCGCGATCGCTGTTCCGGCGCGCTTCCAGGAGTAGGTGAGGGTGACGGGGGCAGGCGACCACGTTCCGGGTCTGGCGGCCATCACCGAGCCCACCTTGGCCGTGCCCGAGATCGTCGGGACAGTGCTGACGAGCGCACCCTTCGCGACCGCCTTCGTGGTGGCACTGGTCTTCGCGACCGCGCCATACCCCGACTTCGAGCCGGTGACCGTGACGGTCACGGTGGTCTGGGCATCCGCCGCCGCCAGTGTGTAGGTCGACTTCGTGGCGCCGGTGATCTTCACTCCGCTGCGGTTCCACTGGTAGGTGAACGTGACAGGCGCCGGCGACCAGGTTCCGGGCTTGGCGGTGAGGACCGCGCCCACGGTCGGGGTGCCGCTGATGGTCGGCGTGGCTGTAGCCGTCAACCTGTCGATCACGGGGCTCGTCGCCTTACTGGACGCGGCCGATGTCTCATAGCCGCTCTTGGCGCCCTTGACGATGAAGGTGATGGCGCGAACCAGGTCCGCCGGCTGCAGGGTGTAGGTGGTGCTGGTTGCGCCGGCGATCGGCACCTCGCTGCGGCTCCACTGGTAGGTGAGGGTCACGGGCGACGGCCCCCAGGTGCCCGCAGCGCCGGTGAGCTTCGAGCCGACCACTGCCGAGCCCGAGATCGAGGGCTTGCCGACGGTGAGCTTCAGGGGGTTCGGGGCCTGGTCGTACGTCCAGGAACCGCTGCCCGGGGTCACGTGCACAGTGGTGAACCAGAGGCCGGCGCTCGCGAACTGCACGCCGTTGAACTTCAGGCAGGCGAGGCCGACGCTGTAGTCGCCGCCCCGGGCCTTGGCCTGGCCGGCCGAGCCGAGGATCTGGGCGCTGAGGTTGGCCGAGGGCTCGAGCACGTCTTTGGAGCCGAAGAAGAAGCCGCTGTCGGCGTAGCCGATCCAGGATGCCCGAGTGCGCTCCGAGCCCACGGGGCTGATGAAGGTCTGCACGCTCTCGGCGTCGCTGGCGCAGGTGAAGTGCGCGCGGGGATCGCTGCTGCTGGGGGAGGCCACGAGGTCGTCATCCCACAGAGCCACGTGCCCGGCCGGGAAGCGGGTCTCCGTGCCGGAGTCGTACAGGATGTAGGCGCCGTCAGAGACGGTGCCCGCTGCGGCTGCGGCGGGCGCTGCCGAGGCGGAGACCGGGGCCAGGCCGACCAGCGCGAGGGACAGCGCCGAGAGGAGAAGTGCGCCACCGAGGCGGGCGGGGGTGGTCAGGGTCACGGGGGCCTCTTCGGTCGACGGATGCTGCGGGCACGAGCATCGTCACAGGCGCGAGTGTCGCCGCGGTGAACGGCGGGTTGCCGAGGAAGGCGCGCCGCGGCGAACGCGGGGAACACCCGCCGTTGCGGAGGGCCGCCCTTCCTGGCGGGCGCCCTCCGTGACAGCACCGCGCGGCTCGCTCTCAGCCGCGCGGAAGGGACCCCAGCGCCTGAGCTTCGACGTACTGCCTGGCGATCACCGGCACCGTGTCGACCGCGAGCTCGGCCACGAAACTGATGGGCCACGTGGGCCTCGCGCCCGACAGCGTCCACGCGGCCTGCCGGGCCGCGCCGTCTGCGACGTACTCGCCCGGCGTCGGCACCGAGACCGGCACGTCGAAGACCTGCGCCGCGACGGCCTGCACCGCCTCGTTCTGTGCGGCGCCCCCGACCAGCAGCACTCGCTGGGTGGCGACCCCGAGCTCGCGGATCGCGCCCACTCCATCGGCGAGCCCGCACAGCATGCCCTCGATCGCAGCACGGGCGAGGTTCTCGCGGGTGGTCGACGCGATCGTCAGCCCGACGAGTGTCGCCGTGGCGTCGGGGAGGTTCGGGGTGCGTTCCCCTTCGAAGTACGGCACCAGCACGACGCCGCCGGAGCCCGGGGCTGCGGAGAGCGCGAGCCGCGCGAACTCGTCGTAGTCGACCCCCAGCAGTTCACTGGTCGATGCAAGGATGCGCGCGGCGTTCAGCGTCACCACGATCGGCAGGAACCCGCCGGCGGCATCGGCGAACCCGGCGACAGTGCCGGTGAGGTCGGCAACCGGGTGATCGGTCACGGCAAACGCCGTTCCCGACGTGCCGATGCTGATCACCACGTCACCCGCTTTTGCGTCGAGCCCCAGTGCGGCGCCGGCGTTGTCGCCCATCCCCGCGCCCACGAGGATGCCGGCGGGAACGACCCCGACGACCTCGGGTGTGTTCCCGGGGTCGTCGCCCTCATAGGAGAGGTCGCCGCCGTGGGCGACAGTCGTTCCGACGACGTGCCCCGTCTGCACGATGCGGGGCACGATGACGGCATCGTTGGCCGCCCGCTCTGCGGCGTCCACCGCTTCGTCCGCGGCCGACTCGACGCCCGCCGCTTCGACGGCCGTTCGGCCGAAGGCCTGCTCGAACAGGTCGAAGTCGTAGCGTTCTGCGGCAGGGCTCCAGTAGGAGGTTCCACTTGCATCCGAACGATCGGTGGCCAGTGCATCCAGAACCGGTCCGAGCGGACTCTCGCCCTCGGGGCCGTACCCGAGCAGGCGCCAGGTCAGCCAGTCGTGGGGGAGCGCCACGGCGGCGACGCGCGCCGCGTTGGCCGGTTCTGCGTCGCGGAGCCAGCGCAACTTCGTCGCGGTGAACGAAGCGACCGGCAGCGACCCCACGCGCTCGGCGAAACCGGCGGGCCCGCCTGCTCCGATCTCGGCGAGCAGGTCTGAGGCCGCCTGGGCGCTCCTCGTGTCGTTCCAGAGCAGCGCGTCGCGGATGACCCGGCCCCGGGCATCCAGAACCACCATGCCGTGCTGCTGGCCGCCGACAGAGATCGCGGCGACATCGTCGAGCCCACCCGCATCCCGGATCGCCGCCTGCAGCGCGCTCCACCACGCCGCAGGGTCGACCGCCGTGCCGTCGGGGTGCGGCGCGCGCCCGCTCCGCACCAGCACACCGGTCTCGGCGTCTCGAATCACGATCTTGCAGCTCTGGGTCGACGAATCGACTCCCGCGACCAGCGTCATGGCTAGCGCGCGCCGGTGAGGTGCTCGAGCGCGAGCTGGTTGAGGCGCACAAAGCCGAAGCCCTTGCCGTCGAAGTACGGGGTCGGGTCGAACTCTTCGTAGGACGAACGGTCGGCGAGCAGGTCGGCGTAGGTCTCGCCGGGGTTGAGCGTGGGCTCGGCCAGCTCGGGCACACGGGAGGCGGCCAGGGCCTGCTGTACCTCGGGGTCTGCCCGGAAGGCTGCCGCGCGCTCCTTCAGCAGGAGGTAGGTGCGCATGTTCGCGGCCGCCGAGTCCCAGACGCCCGTGATGTCCTCGGTTCGGCTCGGCTTGTAGTCGAAGTGGCGCGGGCCGTCATAGACCGGGCCGCCCTCGGGGGATCCGTTCTCCAGCAGGTCGACGAGCGCGAACGCGTTGTAGAGGTCACCGTGGCCGAACACCAGGTCCTGGTCGTACTTGATGCCGCGCTGGCCGTTGAGGTCGATGTGGAAGAGCTTGCCCTGGTAGAGCGCCTGGGCGATGCCGGCAGCGAAGTTCAGCCCGGCCATCTGCTCGTGGCCGACCTCGGGGTTCACACCGACCAGCTCGGGGCGTTCGAGGGTCTGGATGAAGGCCATTGCGTGCCCGACGGTGGGCAGCAGGATGTCGCCGCGGGGCTCGTTCGGCTTGGGCTCGATCGCGAACCGGATGTCGTAACCCTTGTCGGTGACGTAGTCGCCCAGCAGGTTGACGGCCTCGCGGTAGCGCTCGAGAGCCGAGCGGATGTCCTTCGCCGCGTCGTACTCCGCGCCCTCGCGGCCGCCCCACATCACGAAGGTCTTCGCGCCCAGCTCAGCGGCGAGGTCGATGTTGCGGAGCACCTTGCGGAGGGCGAACCGGCGCACGGCACGGTCGTTCGACGTGAATCCGCCGTCTTTGAAGACGGGTGCGCTGAACAGGTTCGTGGTGACCATCGGAACTTCGAGCCCCGTCGAAGCGAGGGCGCCCTTCAGCCGGTCGATCTGCGTCTGGCGCTCCGAGTCGGTCGAACCGAAGTCGAAGAGGTCGTCGTCGTGGAAGGTGAGCCCGTAGGCGCCGAGCTCACTCAGGCGCTCGACGGCTTCGACCACGTCGAGGTGCGAGCGCGTGGGGCCGCCGAACGGGTCGGAACCGTTGTAGCCGATCGTCCAGAGTCCGAAAGAGAATTTGTCAGCGCGGGTGGGCGTCAGCGACATGCGAGGGTGCTCCAGTCAGCATCGTTGGTGAGTCGGACATGGTGTTCAGAGGGTGTCCGTGATAAAAAGTTACCACACACAACATATTGCGGATGCTGGGCTGGTGTCAAAGGGCTGGCACACTGTCTTCGAACATCGATCCGGGAGGCCCCATGGTTCTGGCCAGTGCGCCTCGCCGCCTGTCGCCCGGCGTCGGCAACAGCAACGACCAGACCCGTCGGCACAATCTCTCGACCGTGCTGACCTTCCTGCACCACGGTGGCCCCCAGTCCCGGGCGCAGCTCACCGGTCTCTCCGCCCTGAACCGGTCGACCACCGGCGCCCTCGTCGCCGAACTCGACGAGCTCGGCCTGGCCTATGAGACGGAACCCGCCGATTCCGGCCGGGTGGGTCGGCCGAGTCCCATCGTTCACGCGAACGGGAAGGTCGTGGCGATCACGGTCAACCCCGACATCGACGCGGTCACGGTCGGCATCGTCGGGCTCGGCGGTCTACTGCATCACCTGGTGCGCCGCGAGACGGATGCGGTGCCGACGGTCGGGGCGAGCATCCGGATCGTGCAGGAAATTCTCGAGGGGATGCGCGACGAGCTCCAGGCCGAGTTCCGCGTAGCGGGGGTGGGGATCGCCGTGCCCGGGCTCGTGAACTCGCGGGACGGCGTCGTCGCGCTCGCCCCGCACCTCGGCTGGCGTGACGAACCGGTCGCCGAACCCTTCGCCGCAGCCCTCGGGCTCCGTGCCGCGGTGGCCAACGATGCCGCGCTCGCGACCGTGGCAGAAAGCATCTTCGGCGCAGGCCGCGGCGTGCAGGATCTCGTCTACCTCAACGGCAGCGCGAGCGGCATCGGGGGCGGCGTCCTCGCGGGCGGGGTGATGCTGCGCGGCAGCCGGGGCTACGCCGCAGAACTCGGCCACACGCTGGTGAACAGTTCGGGCATCCGGTGCCACTGCGGCAAGCGCGGGTGCCTCGAGACCGAGGTGAACCTCGGGCTTCTGCTGCAGGTGCTCGGGCGGGACAGCGCCGGGCTCGACGAGGTCGACGCGCTGATCGCGGCGGTTCCGGATGCCCGACCCGAGATCGAGCGCCAACTCGACGTGCTGGCGCTCGCCATCGGCACCTTCGTCAGCGTGTTCAACCCTGAGTCGATTATCCTGGGCGGTTTTCTCGGGTCGCTGTACGAGGCCGACCCCGCGCGGCTCCGCGCTTCCGTCGAGGCCGCATCCGTCGTCGGGCTGGCCGAGCCGGTGCGTCTCGAGCGAGCCCAGCTCCGTTCCCGGCTGCTGACGACGGGTGCCGCGGAGCTGGTCTTCGCCGACCTGCTGGCCGACCCTGCCGGAACGGTGTTCTGAGGCGGAGGTGCTGACGGGCATCCCTCGCTCGCGGTAGTCTCTCGCCATGAGAATTCTGCTCGTGGGTGCCGGTGGTGTCGGAAACTCGATCGCGAAGATCGCGGCGAGGCGTGCCTTCTTCGAGGTGATCGTCGTCACCGACTACGACCTGGCCCGGGCGGAGTCGACCGTAGCCTGGATCCAGGCGAAGCACGGACCGGAGGTTGCACAGAAGTTCCTGGCCGACCGGATCGACGCCTCCGACGCGTCGAGTGTCGAAGAGGTAGCCCGCAAGCACGGAGCGACCCACGTCATGAACGCTGTCGAGCCGCGTTTCGTGCAGGCGATCTTCGCCGGTGCGCTCGCAGCCGGAGCGAACTACCTCGACATGGCGATGAGCCTCTCGGAGCCGCACCCGACCGAGCCGCACTCCGAGACCGGCATCAAGCTGGGTGACGACCAGTTCGCCCAGGCCGCCGACTGGGAGAAGGCGGGCACTCTCGCGCTCGTCGGCATGGGCGTCGAGCCCGGGCTCAGCGACGTGTTCGCACGCTACGCCGCAGACCATCTCTTCAGCGACATCGACGAGCTCGGTACGCGCGACGGGGCGAACCTGGTCGTCCGGGATGAGTCGGGGGAGGAGATCTTCGCACCGTCGTTCAGTATCTGGACCACCATCGAGGAGTGCCTGAACCCGCCGGTCGTGTGGGAGAAGGAGCGCGGCTGGTACACCACCGAGCCGTTCAGTGAGCCGGAGATCTTCGACTTTCCCGATGGCATCGGGCCGGTCGAGTGCGTGAACGTGGAGCACGAAGAGGTGCTGCTGATGCCGCGGTGGGTCGATGCGAAGCGGGTGACCTTCAAATACGGGCTGGGCAACGAGTTCATCTCCATTCTGAAGACGCTCCACCAGCTCGGACTCGACAAGACGGCGCCGTTGACCGTGCGCTCGGCCGCCGGCCCGGTGGCTGTCTCGCCTCGTGATGTCGTGGCGGCGGGGCTCCCCGACCCGGCGACGCTCGGACCCCGGATGACCGGCAAGACCTGCGCGGGACTGTGGGTGACAGGCACGGGGCTCGACGGGCAGGCGCGGGAGGTCTACCTCTACCACGTGGCCGACAACGAGTGGACGATGCGCGAGTACGAGTCCCAGTGCGTGGTCTGGCAGACGGCGCTCAACCCCGTGATCGCGCTGGAACTGCTGGCGCTCGGGGTATGGGGCGGGGTCGGTGTGCTCGGTCCCGAGGCGTTCGACGCGCTGCCGTTCCTCGAGCTGATGGCTCTGCCGGTCGAGGAGGGCGGCTACGGACAGGCCTGGGGGCTCGAGGACCGCGCGGTCTGATGCATTGAGGTTTGCTCGGTTTTAAGCTACCGTTGCGTGACTCTGTCTCGCCACGAAAGTTGGACCACCATGACCCTGCGCGCCTCCTCCCGACCGTCCGGCCTCGGCCGACGCGTTGTCGCCACCCTCGCGTTGATCGGCGCGGCCGTCTTCGTGGGCGGTGTCGCTGCCGCGCCCGCGAGCGCCGCGCCGTTCGACGTGTTCTTCGCATCGGGCAACCCGGATTTTGGCTCTGCGAAGGCGGGGACTGTGGTGATCCGGGAGTTCGACATCACGAACGGTGGTGACGATTCGATAGCGATCGATCCTGCTCCTCTCACTTCCCTGACGGGACCGTTCACCGTGACCGCAGGGAGTTTCTCCGCACTGACCGTCATACCGAAGAACGGACACGGCACGTTCAAGGTGACTTACACGGTGCCTGCGGTCGGAACGGTCTCTTCCGTTCCGGTGACGCTGGTTGTGACCGATCAGGCCGACAACAAGACCAAGAACCTGGCGCTCACGTTCAAGGGAACGTCGATCGCCACGAATCCGGCGCACTTCACCGCCACAACCGCGGGAGGCGGCACATCAGCCGACTTCGGCACCGTCAGCCTCGGCGGGTTCGCCACGCAGGAGGTCACCCTCAACGTCGACGGCGTGCTGCCGATCCGTTTCTCGACGAATGACATCAGCATCGTCGACTCGGCGGGGAATCCGCTACCGACCGTGAAGATCACCGCGTCCTCCTTCGGCTCCGTCGGCGCGATCATCGCCCCGGGAGGCACGGCAGCATTCGAACTGACCTATTCGCCTCTCGCCACGGGTTCGTTCACGGGGAGTGCGAGAGTGGGTGGGTTCGCAGTTACGGGAACCGTCGAGACGGCTGCGCTGGTTGTGGCCGTGCCGCTGTCCGGGGCTGCGGCCGCAGTCACCCCGACCACGCCGCCCGCGACTCCGCCGGCGACGCCCGGGGCCACCGCCACGCCCGTTCCGACCGGGACGTCGACGTCGACCGCCGGGGTAGTCGTTCCGCGGCCCGGGACCGGCGGCCAAACGGGATCGCTCGCCGAGACCGGAGCGCCCGTCGTCGGAATCGTCGGCCTCGGTGTGCTCGTCGCAGTGCTCGGTTTCGGCGCTCTTGCTGGCCTGGCCGTGGCTCGTCGGCGCCGCGCGCGCAACTCGTAGCAATCGCTGGAGGTTCCGGCTGGCGGACAGAAATCACCGGCCGGAACCTGTAGCGTAAAGCCATGGCTGACAACGCAGGCAAAGAAGCAGAAGAGATCTGGATCGGCGACGTGCACGTCGCGAACATTCGCCGGGAGAACGGGCACGGAGACCGCCCGTTTATCGTCGAGAGTCTCACCGGCTCCGAACTCCACACGGCTGCCGACAAGCATGCCGCCGAGCTCTGGATCGCATTGCATTCCGACGCCATCACCGAGAACGAACTCGGCTAGAACCCATCCCCACTAGATCCCAACCCCGAACGGCCCGCATCGAGCGGGCCGTTCGTCGTACGGCCTGTGTTCCCGGATGCGGGTACGGGTACGGCACTGTTGTGGCGGAGAATGGGGGATTCGAACCCCCGAGAGCTTTCACTCAACACGCTTTCCAAGCGTGCGCCATAGGCCACTAGGCGAATTCTCCTGGCGGGCCGCCTCCCCGGTAGAGAAACGACCAAAGAGCATCCTACGGCATTCCCGCTGATCGCTCGAATCAGTAGCGCACGGCCGCCAACGCCTCCGGGATCGGGGTGTCGCCGCTGATCGCCTCGAACTGGGCGCGGATGGCGATTCCGTCGATGAGGGAAGCCGCGATCAGGGCGGCGACATCGTGGCGTGGGATCGTTCCCCGTCCGGTGCTCTCGGCGAGCATGACCTCGCCCGTGCCGGGGTCATTGGTCAGCCCGCCGGGACGGATGATGGTCCAGTCCAGATCGCGCTCACGGAGGTTCGCATCCGCTGCTGCCTTCGCGGCGAGATAGATCTGGAAAACGTCGTCGGATTCCGGGTCGAAGTCGTCCGCCCCCATCGAGGAGACCAGCACGTAACGGCGGATGCCCGCGCTCTCCGCTGCGTCGGCCAGCAGGATCGCGCCGTCCCGGTCGACGGTGTTCTTCCGTTCAGCCGTCGAATTCGGACCCGCCCCTGCCGCGAAGACCACCGCGTCCACACCTGTGAGGTCGAGTGCGAGGGTGGCGGCATCCACCTTCTCGAGGTCGATGACGACAGGGATGCCGCCGGCGGCCAGCACGTCGCTGGCCTGCTCCGGATTGCGGATGATCGCCACTGCCTCGTGGCCCTGGTCGGACAGCAGTTTCTCGAGGTGGAGGGCGATAACTCCGTGGCCGCCGGCGATTGCGATTCTCATGCCTCCATCCAACGCCCCGGGGCGTGATCTGCCAAGTCGGCGACCCGGGACACGGGTGCGCGACTCGGAGGGAGCTACTGTCGGCTAAACTGGTCACCGGCTCCCCGCGTGGCGCCATCCAGGCCAACTCCCCCAGGGCAGAAATGCAGCAAGGGTAACCGGGCTCTGGCGGGTGCGCGGGGGGTCCTTTCTGTTTCGACGGCGTTCCGCTGGGCTTCCACTGGAGCCCAGACCTCTTCTCGCTCACAGCCGACAGACTGCTGATCATCAGTCCACAGGGGGTGCGCACCCAGCCCCGGCTCCCTAGGGTGGAACCGGCGACCCGCACAGCAGGGCCGCCTGGACCGCAAGGAGAACCGTGGCTCGCAGCATCTACATCACTTCTGCCGAGGGGCACTCGGGCAAATCGACCATCGCCCTCGGCGTGCTCGACATTCTCGGGCGGAACGTCGGCCGGGTGGGTGTGTTCCGCCCGATTGCGAGATCGGTTCACGAGCGCGATTATGTGCTCGAGATGCTGCTGGAGCACGACGGTGTCGCCCTCGAGTACGACGACGCGATAGGCGTCTCGTACGAGGAGGTGCACGCCGACGCGGATGCTGCGCTCTCGCGCATCGTCGAGCGTTACAAAGCCGTCGAACGCCGCTGCGACTCGGTCGTCATCCTCGGCTCCGACTACACCGACGTCGGCAGCCCCTCGGAGCTCTCCTTCAATGCGCGGATCGCTGCCAACCTCGGCGCCCCCGTGCTGCTCGTGCTGGGTGGCCGGGCGGGCCAGGGTGCCACCGAACTCCTCGGTCACTCCGACGCCCGTAGCCCTGATGACATGCGGCAGATCACCGAGCTGGCCCTGGTGGAGCTGAAGGCGGCTCACGCGACACTGCTCGGAATCGTGGCGAACCGCAGCGACCCGGAGAACCTCGAGAAGATCCGCGATTCGATCGCACGGGCGGCAGCCGACGCTCTCTCGGCGCTGGCGATCTCGACGTCGGTCGATGCGAAGCGCTCCCGGGTGCCGATCTGGTCGATTCCCGAAGACCGGCTGCTCGTCGCGCCGAGCATGGCGAACCTCGTCGAGTCGACCGGTGGAGTCATGATCAAGGGCGATCCGCGCCTGCTGGGTCGCGAGGCGCTCGGCGTGGTGGTGGCCGGCATGTCGATGGTGAACGTTCTGCCCCGGCTCATGGAGGGCGCCGTCGTGGTCATCCCCGGCGATCGCACAGAGGTTCTGCTGGCTGCGCTGATGGCCAACGCTTCGGCGACGTTCCCGAGCCTGTCGGGAATCATCCTGAACGGTGGCTTCGACCTCCCGGAGCCCATTGAACGACTGATCGACGGGTTGGAGGCCTCGCTTCCGATCATCAGCACGCCGCTCGGCACCTACGACACCGCGGTGCGGATCACCTCGACGAGGGGCCGGCTGGCTGCGGACTCGCAGCGCAAGTACGACAGCGCGCTCGCGCTGTTCGAGCAGTACGTCGACGGCGCGAAACTTCTCGAACTGCTCGACATCAGTTCTTCGACCGTCATCACCCCGCTGATGTTCGAATACGGGCTCATCGACCGCGCCCGTTCGGCCCAGAAGCACATCGTGCTGCCCGAGGGGACGGATGACCGGGTGCTGCGTGCCGCCGCAACCGTTCTGACGCGGGGCATCGCACGCCTCACCATCCTCGGGGAAGAAGACGAGATCCGCTCGCGCGCGACGTCGCTCGGCATCACCCTCGACGACGCAGACATCGTGAGCCCGTTCGACCCCGAACTCAGGGAGCGGTTCGCCGAACAGTACGCGAGCATCCGGGCGCACCGCGGCATCACCCTCGACATGGCGAGGGACACGGTGAGCGACGTCTCGTACTTCGGAACGATGATGGTGCACCTCGGGCTGGCCGACGGAATGGTGTCCGGGGCAGCGCACACCACGGCCCACACGATCCGGCCCGCCTTCGAGATCATCAAGACCCGCCCCGAGGTGTCTGTGGTGTCGAGCGTGTTCCTGATGGCGCTCGCCGACCGGGTGCTCGTCTACGGCGACTGCGCGGTCATCCCGGACCCGACGGCGACGCAACTGGCTGACATCGCGATCTCGTCGTCGGAGACGGCTGTGCAGTTCGGCATCGACCCCCGGGTCGCCATGCTGTCGTACTCGACAGGCGTCTCGGGATCTGGGGCGGATGTCGAGAAGGTGCGGGAGGCGACGGCGTTCGTGCGCTCGCGCCGGCCCGACCTGCTCGTGGAGGGGCCGATCCAGTACGACGCAGCCGCGGATGCAGCGGTTGCGGCGGCGAAGATGCCCGGCTCAGAGGTGGCGGGTCGCGCGACCGTGTTCATCTTCCCCGACCTGAACACGGGGAACAACACCTACAAGGCGGTGCAGCGGAGCGCCGGCGCGATCGCGGTCGGCCCGGTGCTGCAGGGCCTGAACAAACCGATCAACGATCTCTCGAGGGGAGCCCTCGTGCAGGACATCGTCAACACGATCGCCATCACCGCCATCCAGGCCGCAACCGTCGTGGCTCCGGTCCGGACGCCGGCCGGAGCCGGGCTGTGAGCGCCGTTCTCGTCATCAACAGCGGTTCGTCGTCGCTGAAGTACCAACTGCTCGAGATGACGGGCGAGACCGTGCTGGCGAGTGGACTCATCGAGAGGATCGGGGAGGATGCCGGCTCGGTCAAGCACACGGTGTCAGCCAGCTCGACGGCGGGCGATGCTGCCGACGAGACGTTCCGGGGATCGGAGCCGGTGGCGGACCACGCCGCGGCGTTCCGGGTCATGATCGAGGCCTTCGCGTCGCACGGGCCCTCGCTCACCGAGAACCCGCCGATCGTGGTGGGTCACCGGGTCGTGCACGGGGGCAAGCGGTTCTTCGAACCGACTGTCGTCACCGACCTCGTGAAGATCAACATCGAAGATCTCTCCGAGCTCGCACCGCTGCACAACCCGGCGAACCTCGATGGCATCACGGCGGCGCAGGTGGCCTTTCCCGACGTGCCCCACGTCGCGGTGTTCGACACCGCGTTCCACGCGACTCTTCCCGCGGCGGCCTACACCTACGCCATTGACAGAGAGCTCGCGGACAAGCATCGGGTGCGCCGTTACGGGTTTCACGGAACCTCCCACAAGTTCGTCTCCGAGGTCGCGGCAGAGTTCCTCGGCCGCGACCTGGAACAGCTGAAGACCATCGTGCTGCACCTCGGCAACGGGGCGTCGGCGTGCGCTGTCGACGGTGGCCGGTCTGTCGACACCTCGATGGGTCTCACCCCGCTCGAAGGCCTGGTGATGGGCACCCGGTCGGGCGATCTCGATCCGGCCGTGCTCGTGCACCTGCACCGGAGGGCCGGCCTCGGCTTCGACGAGCTCGACACGCTGCTGAACCGGCGAAGTGGGCTGATCGGTCTGAGCGGGCGGGGAGACATGCGCGACGTCGTCGAGGCGGGTGACTCGGGTGATGAGGCAGCAGCGCTGGCGCTCGACGTGTACCTGCACCGGCTGAAGCACTACGTGGGCTCGTATATCGCGGTACTCGGCGGAGTCGACGCGATCGTCTTCACGGCCGGGGTGGGGGAGAACAGCGTGGCTGTGCGCGGTCGCGCGCTGGAGGGCCTCGAACGGTTGGGCATCCGGATCGACCCGCAGCGGAACGCGTCGGGGGAGCGCGGGCCGCGCCTCATCTCTGCAGACGACTCGGCGGTGGCCGTGCTCGTGGTGCCGACGAACGAGGAGCTGGAGATCGCCCGGCAGTCGCTGTCCGTGATCTGATTCAGTCGGCGATGAGGCGCTTCCCGAGACTGACGGTGTGGTCGGGCGCGTAGCCCAGTGCTTCGTAGAAGGCGAGCACGCCCTCGTTTCCCGCTCGCACCTGCAGGTTCAGTTTCGGGCATCCGATGCTGATGAGCAGACGTTCCGCCTCGGCCATGAAGGCCCGTCCGTGACCGTGGCCGCGGTGCTCGGGTGAGACAGCCAGGTAGTTCACCCAGCCCCGATGGCCGTCGAAGCCCACCATCACGCTGCCGACGACCTCGCCGCCGGGCGTCTCCTCGTCGACGCCGACCAGGAACAGCTCCGGCTGCACGGTGAGCTTCCGTTGAATGTCTGTGAGCGGGTCGTTCCAGGGGCGAACAAGTCCGCAGGCGTTCCACAGGGCTATGACGGTCTCGGTGTCTGAGGGATCGAACGGGCGAATCAGCATCGTTCGAGCTTAGAAGATCGGTTCCGCCCGCTCTCCACAGGGCCCGTCTGGTCGTGACCTCTCCACAGGTTCTGCGGCGGGGGGCCGGGCGTCAGTGGTGGCGGATACGATTGCTCCATGGTCACAGCCCTTTACCGCCGCTACAGGCCTGAGACGTTCGGCGAGATGATCGGCCAGTCGCAGGTCACCGAGCCGTTGATGACGGCGCTGCGCACGAACAGGGTGAACCACGCCTACCTCTTCAGTGGCCCCCGGGGATGCGGCAAGACCACCTCGGCGCGCATCCTCGCCCGCTGCCTCAACTGCGCGGAGGGCCCGACCGACACGCCGTGCGGGGTCTGCCCGAGCTGTGTCGAGCTCTCCCGCGACGGATCCGGTTCGCTCGATGTGGTCGAGATCGACGCGGCGAGCCACAACGGTGTCGATGACGCGAGAGACCTCCGCGAGCGTGCGGTGTTCGCTCCCGCCCGCGACCGGTACAAGATCTTCATCCTCGACGAGGCGCACATGGTCACGCCGCAGGGCTTCAATGCGCTGCTGAAGATCGTCGAAGAGCCTCCGGAGCACATCAAGTTCATCTTCGCGACGACGGAGCCCGACAAGGTCATCGGAACGATCCGGTCGCGCACGCACCACTACCCCTTCCGGCTCATCCCGCCCGCGCAACTGCTCGAATACGTGCAGGCGCTCTCGGAGATCGAGGGCATCACGGCAGCGCCCGGGGTGCTTCCTCTCGTGGTGAGGGCGGGTGGAGGATCCGCCCGGGACACCCTGTCGCTGCTCGACCAGCTGATCGCGGGCTCCGAGAGCAACACCATCGAGTACGAACGCGCTGTGGCGCTGCTCGGCTACACCCACGCGTCGCTTCTCGGCGAGGTGATCGACGCACTCGGTGCCCACGACTCGGAGGGTGCCTTCGGTGCGGTCGACCGGGTGATCCAGACGGGGCAGGATCCGCGCCGGTTCGTCGAAGACCTCCTCGAACGCCTGCGTGACGTCATCATCGTCTCCGCGACGCGGTCAGCAGAAGGCGCGGCAGCGGTTCTCCGGGGAATGCCGAGCGACGACATCCTGCAGATGCAGCAGCAGGCCGCCCTGTTCGGTTCGGCCGAACTGTCCCGCACGGCGGACATCGTGAATGCTGCCCTCACCGAGATGACGGGTGCGACCTCGCCCCGCCTGCACCTCGAGCTGATGATCGCACGGGTGCTGGTTCCGGCGAGCGACGACACTGCCCGGGGCGCGCTGGCTCGCGTCGAACGGCTCGAACGCCGCGTGGGCGTAGACGGTGCGATCGAGGGGGCGACGGCGATCCCGGCCGGTGGCTCCGCCGGATCCGGCTCGTCTGTTGCCGGCGTGGTGGGTTCTGGTTCGGTAGCTTCCGGTACACGGGCAGTCGTAGCTGGTGACGGATCGTCGAACCGCACCGGCTCCGATTCGGGTTCCGGGGCATCGTCGCGGGCCAGGGCCACCGACTCGCCGCCCGAACGCGCCTACAGCATCGATCGGCCGTCCGGTTCGTTTGCCGTGGCAGGTGCGCCGGTACAGGAGCCACGGGCTGAGGCCGCGCCAGAGCCCGCGCCCACTGCGCCCCGCGGTGACGCTCCTGCAGGCAGTGCGGCTGCGGGCGATGCGACGGATGTCGACGCGCCGACCGTCGCTCCGCACGATGTCGGTGCTCCGCCAGCGTCAGCTCCTGCTTCTGCTCCCGCCTCTGCGGGGGCGTCAGCGTCTGCCGCTGCGGAAGTTGCTGCGCCTGCCGCTGCGGGCGTGACACCGCCGGCCACGACCGGCTCGCCGGTGACCTTCGCGCAGCTGCGCGATTCCTGGCCGCAGATCCTTGAGACCGTCGAGAAGAGCAAGCGGTCGGCATGGATGGTCGTCTACACCGGCTCGATCCGGGCGCTCGAGGGCGATGTTCTGACGCTGACGTTCCCGAGCCAGAACGATGTCGACAACTTCAAGCAGCAGCAGGTTCCGGGCCAGGGTGTCAGCGAGGTGCTCCGCCAGGCCATCGTCGACGTGCTCGGGCTCCGGGTGAAGTTCATCGCTCGTGTCGACGCAACGAATCCCGGCTCGCCCGAGGCCAGGGCCGCCGCGGGGGTCCCCAACACTGGCGGGGGGCCGGCGGTGGCGTCATCCGTTACTGCGTCGCCCACTACCGCGGCTCGGGTGCCTGCGACGTCGGTGCCTACGACGTCGGTCCCTACGACGTCGGTGCCGACGACGTCCGTGCCTACGACGTCTGCGCCGGCCGCGACACCCACCACCGCTCCCACCTCGCCCGGCCGGCAGCAGCAGGACGCCGCGGGCACACCCCTCGGTCGCCCGGCCACGTCGGGCGGAGCCCCGACCACCTCGTGGCCCGTTGTGGCGATCCCCGTGTCGAGCCCCGAGCCCGAGGAACCGGTGCGCGTGGGCTCGGTGGCGGTCGACATTCCGCGATCCGCCGACCGGGGGCCCTCCGCCTCGGCCGCCGCCACCCCGCGGGCGGAGATTCGGGCATCGGAGATCCCGGCATCCGAGATCCCGGACGACATCCCCGAGGACATCCCCGAGGGGAACGTTCCCGACTTCGACCCGTCCGCGTCATGGGCCGGCGCCGATGACGACATCCCCCTGGCGACCGGTCCCTCCGACGAGTCGTTCGGCCTGCCGCCGAGGGCACCCGCACCCCGCCAGAATTCGATCCAGCCACCGGCCGCGTCGACGACGCCGAGCTCGACCCCGCCGGCTGCGACCGCACGCCCGGGTCGGTCCGCGGCATCCGATCGACCCGTTCCCCAGTTCGGTGAGAAGCAGCGTTACGGGGAGGCGGTCGTGCGGGAGATCCTCGGTGCGAGCTTCATCGAGGAACGTCCCGTGGTGCCGCGTCGGGCGCCCGAGCGGGAAGGCTAGGCCGTGTACGAGGGAATCATTCAGGAACTGATCGACGAGCTCGGACGGCTGCCCGGCATCGGTCCGAAGTCCGCACAGCGCATCGCCTTCCACATTCTGCAGACGGAGTCGTTCGACGTCACCCGGCTTGCCGAGGTGCTCATCGAGGTGCGCGACAAGGTGCACTTCTGTTCGATCTGCGGAAACGTCTCGGAGCAGGACACCTGCGCGATCTGCCGCGATCCGCGACGGTCGCAGAATGTCATCTGCGTGGTCGAGGAGGCCAAGGACGTGGTGGCCATCGAGCGCACGCGCGAGTTCCGTGGGCTCTACCACGTGCTCGGTGGAGCGATCAGCCCGATCGACGGTATCGGCCCCGACAACCTGCGCATCCGGGAACTCATGAGGCGTCTCGCAGACGCTACGGTCGAAGAGGTCATCATCGCCACGGACCCCAACCTCGAAGGCGAGGCGACGGCCACCTATCTGTCGCGCCTGCTCACGACACTGGAGATCCGGGTCACGCGACTGGCATCCGGGCTGCCGGTGGGCGGCGATCTCGAGTACGCCGACGAGGTCACCCTCGGTCGTGCGTTCGAGGGCCGACGGCTGGTCGAGCAGTAGCATGCGCTGGCGTCCTCCTGCTCCCGGGCACGGCGCCGGTACGCCGGGCGGTCGCGGTGGTTCCGCCGCTGACGGCTCCACCCCACCTGCCGTTCCACGCCCACCCGAACATCCCCATAACACGACGGGAGAGACCACCCCGCCTCACGAGCACGACGGAACAACGCCCGGCACACGGGCGCCCGAGTGGCTCGGAGACCCCGGCCTGCTCGCCGCCTTCTGGCGGTACGAGCGTGCGCTGATGACGAACGACGTGCCCGAGCTCGACGAACTCTTCGCAGGCGGGAGCGGAACCGTGCGGAGTGAGGCCGGATCGGCCCTGGTGGGCCACGACAACATCGCCGTGTTCCGCGCGGCGCGGCCCCCTGTTCCCGCGCGTTTCCTCCGCCGCGTGCACCTGCGCCCGATCTCCGAAGACGCGGCAGTGATCATTGCCGAGACTCTGCGGGGAGACCGTGGAACCGGCAGCCAGACGCAACTGTGGCAGCGCGTCGACGGCAGGTGGGCCGTCACGGTCGCGCATGTCTCGACCGTGCCCGGGATGCAGTTCAGCTCACCGACGCTCACGGCAGCCGAAGCGCGGGCGATCTGGGCCACGCCCGAAGATCGACGTCCGCTTTCGTCGTCTGTCGCCTACCCGGACGGCACGGACCGCGTCGGAACGCTCGCCGGGGTGCGGGTTGCCGTGAAAGATCTGTTCGCCATCGCCGGCGAGACCATCGGCGCCGGCAATCCGAGCTACCGCGCCAGCCGGAATCCCGAGACCGCGACGGCTCCGGCGGTGGCGGCGCTCGCACACGAGGGCGCCGAGATCACCGGGCTCGCCCAGACCGATGAGCTGGCGTTCTCGATCGCGGGAACCAACGTGCACTACGGCACGCCGCCGAACCCTGCTGCCCCGGGACGCATCCCCGGTGGGTCCACGAGTGGTCCTGCCTCGGCGGTGGCGCTCGGGCTCGCCGACCTCGGGCTCGGCACCGACACTGCCGGCTCCATTCGGGTGCCGGGGTCGTACACGGGGCTCTACGGTCTCCGCACCACCCACGATGCCGTGTCCCGCGAGGGTCTCGTTCCGCTTGCTCCCGGGTTCGACACCGTCGGCCTTCTTGCGCGGGAGCTCCCGGTGCTGGCGGCAGGCACCCGTGCCCTGCTCTCCACCGGGGTCGGTCTGAACGCGTCAGCAGAGCAGTCGCAGATCTCGACCCTCCTGGTCGACCCTGCTCTCACCGCGCTGGCTGATCCGGATGCGCGCCTGAGTCTCGAGGCCGGTGTGCGTGCGCTCTCCCTCGCCTCGGGAGCGCAGGTGGTGCAGAGCGCGGCTGCCGTGGCGCTCGATCCGGCGGAGCTCGAGCAGTGGTTCGACGCCTTCCGCACAGTGCAGCAGTACGAGGCCTGGGGGTCAGACAGTGCATTCGTCGAGGCGAATCCCGGGGCGCTCGACCCGGCGATTGCCGAGCGGTTCCGTCTTGCCAGCGGCATCACAGAGGGCGAGGCCCGGGATGCTCGGCAGATCCTTGCGAAGGCAACCCTCCGGCTGGAGCAGCTGGTGCCCTCCGGCACTGCGCTCGCGCTGCCGTCGACCTCAGGACCGGCCCCGGCCCTCGATGCCTCGCCGGCCGAGATCGATCGCGTACGCGGTGCGACCCTCCGCCTGACCTGCCTTGCGTCGCTGTCGGGGCTCCCCGCCCTCACCCTGCCCTACGGCCGGGTCGGCACACTGCCGGTCGGGCTCTGCCTGATCGGTGCCCGCGGGGCCGATCTTCAGCTCATCGGGCTGGCAACCCCGCGCCACTGACGAGGGAGCGGGAGAGGCAGTGGCCAGAGGTGCGGCCGTTCGTCAGCAGCCGGGCCTCACCTCGACCGTGCCCGATCCATCGGCCTCGCCCCCGGCTCGCCCCACGTCGTCGGGACACCCGGTGCCGCCGCCCGCCGGTGCGGTCATGATCTGGTAGCTCATTTTCGTGGTGCCACCCGAGTTGATCGCCGTCACCGCGAAGTCCGAGGTACCCGCTGTCCGCGGCTTACCTGCCAGGGAGCAGTCAGAGGTGGTCAGGGTGATGCCGGAGGGGAGGGTTCCCGCCGTGACAGAGCACTTCGCCGGAGCGCTGCCGGTCGGTGCGAGATGGTAGCTGTAGGCGGCACCGACCTTCGCTGTACGGAGAGTTCCCGACGGGGTGAGGGATGGGGCCTTCTGGTTCACGACGAGCTCGAACGTGCTGGTCGCATCCGGTCCGGCCAGGTTGTGGGCGACCAGCGTCACCGACACCGCTGCCTCTGACGTGGGAGTGCCGGAGAGCTGACCCGTGGCGGCGTCGAACGCCATGCCGTCGGGGAGGTCCCCGCGGAGGCTCAGAGTGGGTGAGGGTGTTCCCCGGGCTTCGAAGACGTGGCTGTACCAGACACCGACCGTGGCGGCCTGGAGGGAGTCGGCGAGGATCCACGGAGCCTCCGGTACCGCCGGCGCCCGGCCAGAGACGGTCTCGTTCAGGGAATTCGACGCGTAGACCTTGCCGAGGCTCTCGTCGACGGCGACCCCGTGCGGCGCCTTGCCGAGAGGCAGCTCGAGGATGGGCGGAGAGGCGGCTGTCACATCGAACTGCGACACCGTGATGCCGAGCGAATTGCCGACGAAGGCGTCGTGCGTTCCTGGATCGATGGCGACGGCCAGGGGAGCCCGGCCCACAGCGACCGTCGACACCACCGGGGCAGGCAGCGTGACATCGAAGCGCGAGGCCGTGTTGTCGCGCAGGTTGGCGACGACTGCCGTGTGGCTGGTCGGATCGATGGCGATTCCCGAGGGGGAGGATCCGACCCCGACGGTCGTGATGGCGGTCGCCGGAGTGCTGCCATCGGCCGCCGACGTGCGTGCCGCGAAGAGGGAGACGGTGTTGTCCCGCGTGTTCGTGACCGCGACCACTCCGGCGCGGGAATCCACGGCGATCCCGACGGGCTCCTGACCGACGGGAACGCTCCTGATCGCGGGACTGCCAGCACCCGGCGAGCCGTCGAAGGAGAGGACACTGTTCGTCGAGGAACTGGTCACGTAGACGAGGTGTGTCGATGGATCGAGGGCGAGCCCCGCGGGATGATCGACCCGGATGGCGACGACGGCCGTCGGATCCGGATCGTCGGCATCGAATGCCGAGACGGTGCCGGAGTCGGAGTCGGCGACGAACACCCGCCTCGCCCCTTCGTCGACGACGATGGCGACAGGATGGCTGCCCACCTTCACCCGGGTGACCGGCTGCACATCCAGGCTGCCGTCGAACAGCGCGATTTCGTCGGAGGACGAGTCGGCCACGAAGACCATGTGCGTCGTGCTGTCGACGGCCACGGCTCCCGGTGTGCCACCGACGTGAGTGAAGGAGCTGGAGAACGCCTGCGCGCCCAGAGGTGCCCCGACCGACAGCAGTCCGACCGACAGCAGGAGGGAGCCGACGAGGAGTACAGGGCAGACGAACGCGGCATGGGTCACGGTCGTTCGTGTGGGGGCGATCCGGGCGTCCCGGCCGGTCAGGGTCTTCATGCCGCCACCCTACTGAGCATTGCTCGATTAAGCCAGAGCGGACACCAGCGTTCCGATGTCCGCCGCGGCGAGCGGAACCCGCGTGCCGCCGGTCACCAACGAGGCGAACCCGCCGTCCGAGGCCATGATGGTGATCGTGTAGAGCTTCTCGGTCGCCGAGGTGTTCACGATCCGGTGCTCCGAGCCCGGCTGCAGGGTCAGCACGTCGCCCGGCCCGAGGGGGAGCGTCGCCTCATCCGAGTGGGCTGCCCCGGTTCCGGCGAGCACGATGAACGTCTCCGCAGAGTCGGCGTGCGAGTTGAGGGGCTGCGCGCCTCCGGGTTCCCAGATCTCGAGGAAGACACTCGCGGAGCTGCCCTGCGCGGGGCCGGCGAGTTCGGCGAGCACGACCGTGTCGCCTTCGCTGATGAGGTGGCCGGGAAGGTCGGCGATGTTGCGGACGATGGGTGCGGCTCCGGGCACGGAGGACTCCTCGGGGTCGGGGTTCGAACAACTAGGATGGGGAGTCGCCTTTCACCGTGATGTCGGGAGCACCCCCCAGTGAGTTTGATCGTACAGAAGTACGGCGGATCCTCCGTCGCCGATGCCGAGAGCATCAAGCGCGTGGCCAAGCGCATCGTCGAGACCCGCAAGGCCGGCAACGAGGTCGTGGTCGCCGTGAGTGCCATGGGCGACTCGACCGACGAGCTGCTCGACCTGGCTCACCAGGTCACGCCGATTCCTGCCCCCCGCGAGCTCGACATGCTGCTGACGGCCGGTGAGCGCATCTCGATGGCGCTCCTGGCGATGTCGATCCGGAGCATGGGCCACGATGCCCGGTCGTTCACCGGCAGCCAGGCAGGCATGATCACGGATGCCCGGCACGGCCAGGCCCGCATCGTCGACGTGACCCCTGGGCGGGTCCGCGACGCTCTCGACGAGGGCGCCATCGCGATCGTCGCCGGTTTCCAGGGCTTCAACCGCGGCACCGGGGACATCACGACTCTCGGGCGGGGCGGTTCCGACACGACCGCCGTGGCGCTCGCCGCAGCGCTCGGCGCGGACGTCTGCGAGATCTACACCGACGTCGACGGCATCTACACCGCCGACCCGAGGCTCGTACCGCGCGCGCGGAAGATCGACCGCATCTCGAGCGAGGAGATGCTCGAGCTCGCGGCGAACGGTGCGAAGGTGCTCTACATCCGTGCCGTCGAATACGCCAGGCGCCATGGCGTCACCCTGCACGTGCGCTCCTCGTTCAACAACAACGAGGGCACCATCGTCTACAACGCACCCGAACAGCCCGCCCCGGACACGGCACGAGAGAACAGCGAGACACCTGTGGAAGAGCCACTCATCGCGGGGGTCGCGACCGACCTCAGCGAAGCGAAGATCACCGTCGTCGGCGTTCCCGACATCCCCGGCAAGGCCGCCCAGATCTTCAACATCGTCGCGAAGACCGGCGCGAACATCGACATGATCGTGCAGAACGTCTCGGCCGCGTCGACCGGGCTCACCGACATCTCGTTCACGCTGCCGAAGTCCGACGGCCAGACCGTGCTCACCGCCCTGACCGCCGAGCAGGGCGACGTGGGGTTCAAGGCCCTGCAGTACGACGACCAGATCGGCAAGCTCGCACTGGTCGGCGCAGGGATGCGCACCAACGCCGGCGTCTCGGCGAAGCTGTTCACAGCACTGTACGAGGCGGGGATCAACATCGAGATGATCTCGACGAGCGAGATCCGCATCTCTGTCGTGACCCGCGCCGACACCGTGAACGATGCGCTGCGGGTGGTCCACGCCGCGTTCGGCCTGGACTCCGACGACGAGGCGATCGTGCACGGCGGCACGGGCCGCTGACGCGGACAGCGTCACACCGGGCATCCGGCTACCGGCGATCGGTACACTGGATGCTCGGACAAGAGGGATGGGCCAAGTGGGTACTTCAGGGTTGAACGTCGGTGTCGTGGGTGCGACCGGGCAGGTCGGCAAGGTCATGCGCCAGCTGCTCGAGGAGCGAGACTTCCCGATTGCGAGCATCCGGTTCTTCTCCTCGGCACGTTCGGCCGGCACCACGCTCACGTTCCGAGGCGAGCAGGTCGTCGTCGAAGACGCCGCGACCGCCGATCCGTCCGGTCTCGACATCGCCCTCTTCTCTGCCGGTGCGACCGGTTCCAGGGCGCTCGCCCCGGTGTTCGCTGCCGCGGGGGTGACCGTGATCGACAACTCCAGCGCCTGGCGGATGGACCCCGATGTGCCGCTGGTAGTGAGCGAGGTCAACCCGCACGCGATCGACGAGGCCCGGAAGGGCATCATCGCGAACCCGAACTGCACCACGATGGCCGCGATGCCCGTGTTGAAGGTGCTGCATGCCGAGGCCGGTCTCGAGCGACTCATCGTGAGCACCTACCAGGCCGTCTCCGGCAGTGGCCTCGCCGGCGCCGAGGAGCTCGCCACGCAGGCCGAGGCCGCGGTCGCCTCCGGAAGGCTGCTCGACCTCGTGCACGACGGGGCGTCCGTCGAGTTCCCCGAGCCCGTCAAGTACGTGCGGCCGATCGCCTTCGACGTGATCCCGCTCGCGGGTTCGCTGGTGGATGACGGCTCCAACGAGACCGACGAAGAGAAGAAGCTCCGTAACGAGAGCCGCAAGATCCTCGAACTCCCGGGCCTGCTCGTGAGCGGCACCTGTGTGCGCGTACCCGTCTTCACCGGACACTCGCTCTCGGTCAACGCCGAGTTCTCCCAGCCGATCAGCCCCGAGCGGGTCACCGAGCTGCTGGGGAGTGCCCCCGGCGTCGAGCTGTCGGAGGTTCCGACCCCCCTTCAGGCCGCCGGGAACGACCCCAGCTACGTCGGCCGGATCCGGCAGGATGAGGGCGTTCCGAATGGGCGCGGCATCGCGCTGTTCATCAGCAATGACAACCTGCGGAAGGGCGCCGCTCTGAACGCTGTGCAGATCGCCGAGATCTTCGCCCGCCGCGCTGCGGAATCTCCTATGCACGCCGAGCCCGAGGCCGCCACAATAGGAGCATGACCGACACCGGCAGGGACCCCCTCTCGAACATCAGGCTCTCCGACTCCGAACGGAGTGCGGCAGTTGCCAGGATCGAGGCCCATGCCAGACAGGGGCGCCTGAAGCCGTCCGAGGTCGTCGAGCGTTCGAACGCAGTGCGTTCGGCGCTCACACGGGGTGATCTGGCGCCGGTGTTCCGCGACCTGCCGGACGATGATGACATCGAGGATGCCCGCTATCCAGCCTCCTTCCCGTCTCCGTCGGCGCAGGGCTTCGACACCCCGCACAAACCGACCTTCGACGCCGAGCTGCCGAGAACCGGCCAGCGCGGCTCGACCAGCGTGCTGATCGTCTCGATCGCTCCTTTTGTGGCCCTCGTGCTCTTCTTCATCACGGCGCACTTCTTCGGATACGCCTATGCATGGCTGTGGTTCCTGCTCGTGCCGGTCACCGGAATCCTCGTCTACGGCGGGAGCGGCCGCGGCCCCGGCCGCGATCGGGACGGGGATCGACGGAGAGATCGTGACTGACTGAGATTTTCTCAGCTATGATGAGAAGGTCATGTCCTCCTTCCTTCTCCTCATCGTCATCCCCGCCTGCACACTCGCCTGGGCGGCTGCCTCCCTCCTGGTCGCCTTCGCCTTCGGGCGAGCCGTTCGCCGTGCCGAACGGGAACTCGCCGGCTCCCGCGGGGTGTGGAGGCCCGTGGTACTCCGCGACCCCTGCCCGGGGCTCCACCGGTTCACCCAATCGGGTGTTCTCCGTGAAGACGCACCCCCCGAATGGGCTACGCTCCGGTAAAGACCAGCCACCCTGGCCGGTCGCCGAGCGGCGGGGTGCGGCAATGTCAGTCCTGGTGACTCGTCGGCAACTGTTCGCGGGGGCGGCGGCCGGCACCGCAGTCGTTGCGCTGCCGACACTGGTGGGCAGCGCGGCATCGGCCTCCGCCGCCACGCGGTACGCACCCTTTCCAGTCGGCTACTCCACCGGCTCCTCTCTGCTCTTCGAGACCCACGCGAACATCGCGAAGACGCTCGACACGATCGTCGCATCGGGCGGAACGCTGGTTCGCTTCGACATCATGTGGGTGCTTGCACAGCCCACGCAGACAACCTTCGACTGGGGCATCTTCGACTATGCGGTCTCGGAGTCCCGCGCACGCAACCTCACGATCCTCGGGATCATCACGACCTGCCCCCGCTGGGCGGCCCTGAACGGCGGCAATGACGGCGGCACGATGCGGCCGAAGACGACAGCGCTCTACGCCACGTTCGCCGGTGTCGTCGCGAAGCGGTACAAGGGGAAGATCGCAGCCTACGAGATCTGGAACGAACCGAATTCGAGGGACTACTACGCTCCCGATCCGGATCCCACCTTCTACGGCCAGATGGTGAAGGCCGCCTATCCGAAGATCAAGGCGGCGGACCCGGCGGCGACCGTCATCGCGGGGGTGCTCGGCCCGGCGCCCGATGCCGACGGGATGATGAACCCGATCCGGTTCGCCACGGCCATGTACGCCGCGGGCGCGGGTGGATTCTTCGACGCGTTCTCGTTCCACCCCTACGACTTCACACAGGACCTCGCGAAGGCGTCGCTCTGGGACAACACGCCCGCCCGGCGGATGATCGAGATCCACGCCCTCATGAAGGCCAACGGCGACGGCCAGAAGAAGATCTGGATCACCGAGTTCGGGGCTCCCACCGGCACAGGGGGAGTGACAGAGGCGAAACAGGCCGGCCTGATCCACGATTCGCTCATCGAATGGGGAGAGGTCTCCTACGCCGGTCCGTTCCTCATCTTCACGGTCACCGACAACACGAATGAGACGTTCGGCGTCGTCTCGTCGACGTTCGTCGCCAAGCAGTCCCTCGACGTCGTCAAGCAGCTCCAGGCCTCGGGGCTCCCGCTCGGCACGAGGGGCAAGGCGTTCAAGGCGAACGCCGATCCCGCGCTCGGTGCGGTGGTCTCCGTGAACTATCCGATGGGCACCGGCGCCGCCCAGGAGTGCGAGAACGGCACTCGGTACCAGACGCCGAACGGCTGGTTCAGCTCACCGCCGGCCGTCGCGACGCTGGCCCGGCGGTACCAGTTCGTGCAGAAGACCTCCTTCGCCAACACATACCAGGACTACGACAGGAAGGGCGGCTTCCGCATCTTCTACACGGCTGCGACGGGTGCCCATGCCGTGGCCGGCGTCATCCTCGCGAAGTGGACGTCTGCCCTCGGGGCGGCGAAGACCGACGAGTACACGTACGCCGCCGACGGAAGCAGGGCGAACGACTTCCAGCACGGCCGGATCGTCTGGTCGGCGACGACCGGCATCGTCACCGTGACGCGGTACTGATCGAGGGCCGGTCGCTCTCGGCCGGCTTCTTCGTCGTTCGGAGCGACCGGATGGCCGGGCGTTCGACGAACCGGTAGCTGAGGGAGGCGATCGCGACGGCGACGGCGAAGACCAGCGCGGTGTTCCACACCCAGCCGGACCAGTCGTTGCCCGCGATCCAGCCGAGCCGGTAGAGAACGATGATCACCGGGAAGTGCCAGACGTAGAGGCTCAGGGAGATGGTTCCGAGCCAGAAGAGCACCCGGTTGTCGAGGATGCGGGCGAATCCCCAGGTCTTTCCACTCTTCAGCGGGATCATCAGCAGCAGAACGAGACCGGTGCTGAAGATCGCGAAGAAGACGCCGATGAACGTGGGGAAACGGAGGAAGCTGATGCCCGACGCCACGAGACCGACCGGAACGAGGATCCAGGCCAGCGTTCGCACGGGGAGTCGGCCGAAACGGAACCCGCCGCGGCGGTACCAGACCGAGACCGCGACGCCGACGAGCATGCCCCAGCCGAAGTTGTCGGCCCAGCTGAAGAAGCTCCGAGTGAAGACCGCCTGCCACGTTGCGCCCCACTCCGAGTCGAGCAGGCTGATGCCGCTCTGCCGGAGCCAGAGTACCGAGGCGATGTGCGAGGCGACACCGATGGCGACCAGCAGGATGCCCGGCAGCGCTGCGGCGAGCACCCTGTTCATCTTCAGGCGACGGGCGAGCGTGGCAGCCCCGACGCAGAAGACGGGCAGCAGCAGGTAGAACGTCAGCTCGCTCGTCAGTGTCCAGGAGGCGCTCAGCCCGGTCTGAAGCTCCCGGGGGACGACGTTCTGAACGAGAGTGAGGTGCGCCAGCACAGACCAGGGGTTCGTGATCATTCCGGTGCCCGCGTCGTTGTCGGCGTGCACGGTCTTCATGGCGTTCGTCACGAACACGGCGCTGAGCGCGAAGTTGGCGACCAGGAACGCGACGACGTAGGCCGGGTACACCCGGAAGAAGCGCGCCCTGGCGTACTTTCTGAGCGAGGGGAGTGGGCGATCATCCAGAATCGCGTTCAGGAACGGCCAGTAGATCAGCACGCCAGACAGGACGAAGAACACGACGATCGCCTGGCCGAGGATCTCGATGTGCAGGGTGTTGAGCACCTGGGGGTTGAACTGGGCTGTCGCGTGAACGAGCACGACGCAGATCGCGAGCACGCCACGCAGTCCGTCGAGGCCGATGAAGCGCTTCGGCAGCGTGTTGTTCGCGGGCATCAGGAGCTGCTGGCTCATGGTGTGAGAGCCCCCTGTCGCTGAGGGATGAACGCGGTCTGCGGCGAACGGATGCCAGGTATCGGCCCGAGAGGCCGGCCTCCCGCGACGCCCAGGTTCATCAGCAGGATCGAGAAGGCCATCGTGAGCGGCGGCTGGGTGACGACGGGGAAGTCGAGTTGGAAGGCCACGATCACGAGGCCGAAGAAGACCGCGCCCATCATGCCGAACCCGATGTCGTCTGAACGGAGGCCCCGCACGGAGATGGCGAGACCCACGATGAGCAGTGCCAGAAAGGCGAGACCGGCGAAGATGCCGCCGCGGTAGACCACGAGGAGGGGTGTGTTCGCCACATGGTTGACCAGATAGCCGTAGTACGAGTCGGTGAACTCCCGGAGCGCCCAGCCACGGCCGAACAGCCAGTGGCCTTCGAGCTGCCCGGGGTAGTTCGCGTAGGCCGCGAACCGGTCGAGGGCGCCCTTGTCGGAGTTGCTGAACGAATTCGTGAGGCGGCCGGCGATGCTCGGGGTGAGGGCGAGGAAGGCCAGAGCGATCGCACTCACCAGGCCGATCACGATGCGTCGCACGGTCGACTGCTTCTGCACGATCAGCACGATGAATGCCGCGAAGATCACCGCGAGGATGGCCGAGCGGCTGAGCGTTGCGGCGATCCCCAGCGTGAGCACGACCATTGTCACAACCCGCGCGGAGCCCCTGAACACGAAGGCAGCGACCCCCAGCGCCATGACGAAGAAGAGGCCGGCGGTGTTCGGGTCGGTGTAGAGACCGGTCGCCCGCACCGACAGGGAGCCGCTGACCTCGACGGTTCGAACGATCGGGCTGCCTGCGCCGCCGTAGCCGACGAACGTCAGCCCCTGCACGAAGGAACCGGTCTTGTCGACGACGCTCAGGATGATCGACAGCACGGCGCCGATGCAGGTGCCGACCACGTAGGAGCGGCTGAGGGCGATGCGGAGAAGGGGCGACATCCAGACGCCGACGCAGACCAGCACGGAGGCGAGAGCCCAGCGCGCCCACTGGTTCAGCGCCTCAGCGCCGTCGAAGGTGGCGATCATGGAGATCAGGCAGGCGGCGATGGTGACCGCCATCCAGATCGCCAGCGTCGTCGTGCGGGTCTCCCGGCGCCGCTCGCGCGCATGGCCGACCGCGACGACGACGAAGAGTGCGGCGAGGAAGAACACGAGCTGGGTGCCGGTTCCGGGCAGTGTGGCGAAGGGGGCGGCGCCGAGTACGAGCCCGAAGAGCCAGCCGTAGAGAGCTGGCCTCCGGATGCCCGCGAGCAGGAGCAGTGGCGACACGAGCACGAGCAGTCCGACCGAGATCGAGATGAACGAGCCCTGGCGGAGCGCGGCGAAGATGATTCCGACGCCCACCACGACGGCGACGACGACCAGGATGCGGCGGCGCATCACGCGAGCCACTCTGCGACGGCGGTGTGGGGCACGCGTGATTCCCAGCGCTGCCGGTTCTCTTCGTAGAGGCGAGCGCCCTCCTGCCGGGACGCCGCACGATCGAGCAGCAGGCGCCGGGCGGCCGCGACGAAGTCGTCTTCGGTGTTGCTGGCCCGGAGGTCGAACATGCCGCCGAGTGACCCGATGGCGGTGCCGGTGGCGACCAGCGGGATGCCGCGCCTCACCGCATCGAGGATCTTGACCCGCACGCCGCCGCCGGTGCGGAGGGGGGCGAGGATGGCGCGGCTCGAGTTGAGCGCACCGTCGAGGTCGTCGACGAAGCCGAGGTCGCGAACGCCGTCCGGCAGCGGAATCAGTCGGCCGGGCTTTCCGATGATGACGAGTTCGGCATCCGGAATTCCCGCTGCGATCCGCGGCCACCAGGCGAGGAGCTGCTCGTAGCCCTCCTGGTTGGGCGCCCAGGTGCGGTCGCCCAGGAAGGCGAGGCGCGCTGCCAGTGTGCTCGTGACGCGGGGCCGGTTCGAGGCTCAGCTCGAGCCAGCGGGCGTGCGCGACACCCTGCGCCCGGTACTGCTCGGCCTCCTCGGCGTCATAGGTGGCGAGGGAGCGAGCCAGGCGGGCGACCCGGAGCTGGTCGCGTTCGATCGCGGATCTCTGCACCCGCCCGACGATGCCGTGCGAGGAATGCCAGACGTACGACTCCGACACGACCGAGTTGACCCGGAGGTCACCGCCCGTTCTCGACGAGTCGGCGAACGATTCGGCCATGTAGGAGTGGTCGGCCACGAAGGTGTCCGCGCCGCTCGACTCGATGGCGCGGGTGAGGGCCGGCACCCTGAAACGGGTGTGCACGAGGCTCTGGCGCTCGCGCGCCGCTCTCAGCAGCAGGTGCGGTGCGGACACCCGCGGCTTCTCGACCAGGATGTTCGTGCCGCGGGCACCGGAGGTCTTCGACAGGCAGATGTAGCGCACCGCGTACGCTTCGGCGGCGAGCTCCATCACGAGTGAGGCCATAGCCATGTCACCGGTTCGTTCGAGCACCGGGTCCTTGGCCAGCAGGAAGTCGAGGATACGGGTCACCGGTGCTCCCTCTGCCCTGTCTGTTCCCGGGTCGCCACGTTCTCCCGGGTCGCCGCGATCTCCCGGGATGCCACGGCTCCCCGAGCCACCTGCGGGCGGTGGACGAGCCGGGTGTACATGACACAGAGGTAGACCTCCGCGGCGACGGCCGCCACGGCGGCGGCGAGCGAACCCGGTCCGCCGAGGAGCAGGACCAGCAGCAGGATGGCTCCGAACTTGATTGCCAGGGCCACCCCGGCATGCGCGATCCTCGGCGCATCCCGCCGCTGGATGTAGAGCACCGTCGTCCAGGCATTGTCGATCGTGCGGAGCCCGGCGAACACGCTCATCACCAGCAGTACCAGGCCGATCCCGGTCTGGTACCCGATGAGCAGCAGGAGGACCCCGACGGCGAAGGTGCCGAGCGTGAAGAACGCCGCCAGCCCCACGAGCAGCCGCGGTCTCGGGCCGGCGGCCGGGTCTCCGTGCTGCTCCCGCAGCCGCACGGTGAAACCCTGGGCGTAGAGCTGGCCGAGAACGGAGAGGGCGAGGGCGATCTGGGATGCCACCGAGTAGGCACCGACGGCCTCGTCGGAGGTCAGGATGCCCAGCAGCACGATGTCGCCCTGCAGGTAGAGGCTGATGATGAACGCGTCGCCGAGCAGCAGCACGTTCTCCCGGAGCCCCCCGGGTGCCGCGGGCATCGTCCCCCAGCAGCGCACCGCCGACAGCACGAGCACGACGGCGTACGGGGCGAGGTAGACCGCCAGGGCGACCGGCAGCGTCGCGGTGGATCCGGCGAGCAGGAGGTAGATCGCGGCGGCTCCGATCGAGCTGAACTGCCGCAGGGCATCCAGTCGCATCACGACCGTCGGCAGGCCGTTCCGGAGCGGGAGGCTCTTGTAGGCGTTGAAGACCATCTCGCCGCCGGCGAAGACCAGCGCGAAGGCGAGGGTGAGGATGATCGGGAAGAGGATGATGCCCGCCACGACCAGCAGCACCCCGAGCAGGAACCGGGTGGAACGCTCTCGTTCGTACTCGTGCAGCTCGACGCGCACGCTCCGCACGACGAACACATTCTCGAGGGGCGCCGAGATGATGGCGGCGAAGGCGCAGGCGGTGGCATAGACGCCGAAGTCGCCGAGGCCGAGGGTGCCGATCAGCAGGAGGGTCCAGAGGAAACCCACTCCGCGGCCGGCGATCATCCAGCTGCCTGCTGCGCCGAGGCCGGCGAAGTGACGGAACATCTGAAACCGTTTCGAAGGTGGGGTACCGAGGCCGGGGATCGGCCGCAGCGCCTTCTGTGACAGGTGCTGCGGCAGAGTCAGCTGGCGTGGGCCCAGCATAATCGGACCACGTGTCGCACCCCGGTCGGAATTGGTCCTATCGGGTGACACCCGAACCGCCGCCCTCCCGGGGTGGGCCCCACGCTCAGGTCGCGGCCGCATCGAGGGCCGCGCTCCACTCCTCGGCGTAGCGTTCGAACGCCCGCTCCGTGGTGAGACGGTGACGGAGCGAGGCGGCCCGGGCGGCCTCGATCCGCAGCTCGTCGTCATCCTGGAGCAGCCGGTTGACGGTCGCTGCGAGCTCGCCGATGTCGGCGACGATGAGCGCCTCGTCGTCGATGCCGTTGTACCGCATGGCCACGACCGGGGTCTGGTAGGCGAGGGCGCGGGTGATGGCGCTGGATGCCACGTGGGTCTCCGGCCCGTACGAGCTCCGTCTTCCGTACGGCACGACCATGGCCCGGATGCTGGCGAAGAACGCATCCTCTGCTGCGCCCTCCACCCCGCCGAGCACGGTCACGCCCGGTACGGGATGAAGTGCTTCCGTGCCGCGCCCCGCGACCCGGATCTCGATGCGCTCATCGATCAGCTCCCTCAGTTCGAGCAGGCGGTCGAACCCCTTGCCCCGGTAGACGTAGCCGAACAGGCCGACCGCCAGAGGCCGCTCGGTCGGGGCCGGCAGCTCGGGCCGGTCGGGAACCGGGAGGAAGCTCTGCTTGACCGACGTGTGCCGAAGCACCGTCTCGGTGGCCCGCGCCCCCGAGCGGGTCAGGGCGAAGAGCAGCACATCGCGCATCGCACGGCGCTCGAACCGCTTCAGGAGCGGCAGGATCGGATAGTGCAGCCCGTGCTGCACGTACCGGTTGCGGCTGACGAGCTTCGTGCGGAACGGGAGCCAGACGCTGAGGGGTGCATCGTGCACCGTGGCACTCCGCACGGTGGCGCGCTGGCCGAGGAGCCCCCAGAACGGCAGAAGTACTCCGCCGCTCTGCTCGGAGTGCAGGATGACCGGGCCCGGTGCTCCGGCGAGGGCCTTCCTGATCTCGCGGCGACCGCGAAGGACGTCGGCGACGCCGTCCTCGGACGATCCGCCGTGCCGCACTTCGATCACCCGGGCCATCCGGCCGCGCGCGAAACGGAGCATGTCGTCGGCGTAGTCGCTGACCCCGTTGGTGCCCGTGCGCGGGGCTATGTAGATGAGCGTCGCTTCACAGAGATCGTGATCCACCAACGTGAGCATCCTCCCTAGTAGAACAGGCGCCGGTACTTCGCGGAATAGTCGAGTGCAGAGGTGCGCTCGCCGCGTCTGACGGCGGGCACGCCCGCGACGACCTGCATGGCGGGCACATCGGTGCGCACCAGTGAGCATGCTCCGACGACGGCTCCGCGACCGATCGACACGCCTCCGACGATTGTCGAGCGGGAGGCGACCCACGCGAAGGAGTCGACCGACACGGCTTCGAAGACGGCCTCGAAGGTATCGGAGTCGACGAGGTGTCGCCCGGTGATGATGTGCGTGTCACTCGCCAGAACGACGTTGTCACCGAGAGTGATCCCGCCCCGGGCATCCAGGAGGCAGCGGAAACCGATCGTGCAGTCCCGGCCGATCACGATCTTGTCGATGTCGAAGAGGGTCGTTCCACGCGAGATCGTCGATCCCTCGCCGATGGATGCCCCCCAGAGCCTCAGGGCGCCCAATCGCACGGTGTGCGACGGAACGAAGGTCAGAACGATGTTGTAGGCCGCCACCCCGAGCTGGTCCCACTTCTGGCGGAGGCTCATCGACGGGAGGGGATCTTCTCGGCCGGCGCGGCCGCGCTGCCGGCCGGTGCGGCCGCGCTCTCCGACGGTGTGCTGGGCCGGGCCGGCAGGGCGCCGTAGCCGTACGTGTAGTAGGAGTAGGCGTCGACACCGAGGCGGGGGAGGAAGTTCGCCGCAACACCGAGAACCCGGGCATCCACCTGCGAGAGGATGTCGAAGCTCGTCTCGAGCTGCTGCTTCTTCACCTGGCCGGTGCCCACCACGACGATCACGCCGTCGGAGATGCGGCTGAGGATGGCGGCATCGGTGACCGCGAGGAGCGGCGGAGCGTCGAGGATCACGAAGTCGTAGATCTCGCGCATCGACAGCACGAGCGACGTGAACTGCTCGGAGCCGAGGAGTTCACTGGGGTTCGGGGGCAGGGCGCCGGCGGGCAGCACCGTCAGGCTCTCGACGGCGCCCTGCTGAATCACATCGTCGAGCTCTGCGCGCGAGACCAGCACATCGGAGAGCCCGACGGCTCCCTCGATGTTGAGATACTTCGCCGACTTGGGGCGGCGGAGGTCGCACTCGATGTAGAGCACCCGTCTGCCGGTCTGCGCGAGCGTGATCGCCAGGTTCAGCGAACTGGTCGTCTTGCCCTCGCCCGGAATCGAGGAGGTGAACAGCAGCACCTGGTGGTCGTGGGCCAGATCGAAGTACTGCAGGTTCGTGCGCAGCGCCCGGAACGACTCGGCGCGCTGGCTCATCATGTCGTCGGCGAGCAAGAGCGGCTTGTCGCGCAGCTTCGGCTGACGGGGGAAGTGCCCGAGGACAGGGGTGTCGGTGAGGCGTTTGAGGTCGTCGATGCTCCGGATCCGGGTGTCGAAACCGGAGATCAGGAACGCGAGGCCGATGGCGAGCAGGAGCGCACCCAGGCCTCCCACCAGGAGATAGAGCCAGGTGACCGGGGTCGTCGGGTGGGTCGGTACGGCGGCATCGGCGATGATGTTGACCGCGATGAGCGGCTTGGTTCCGTCGTTCGGGTTCTCGATCTGCGTGGTGATCGTGGTCACGAGCTGGGCCGCGATGCCGTTCGCCAGTGCTGCAGCCTGGCTGGCGCTCGGCTCTGAGACGGTGATCTCGAGGATGAGGCTGTCGGTGATGACGTCTGCCGTGACGTGGGAGGCGAGCTCATCGGCGGTGAGGCCGAGGCCGAGCGAGGCGATGACCGGATCGAGCACGATCGGCTGCACCGCGAGGTGGGAGTACGAGGTCATGCGGGACTGGGTGTACGTGCTGCCCGAGAGGAGGTCTGTGGCGTTGTCCTTGGCCTGGGTCGAGACGAAGAGTCGCGAGGTCGACTGGTACTGCGGGGTGGTGACGGCGAGCGCTGCGCCGGCTGCGAGCAGACCCAGCACGGTGAGGGAGACGATCAGCACCCAGGACCGCTGGAGCACCCTCAAAATGTCCGCAAGTTGCATGCGTTCCGTCTCCCTAGCGACCCCTCGAATTTGTACAAGTATGGCCCACGATCCGGCGCAGTCCGGCGGTCGAAGCTGCCGCGCGGGGCATTCATTAACTCAATCGGGCGAGGCGTGTCGAGTGGCCGAACGGCCCTCCATAAGCTGCCGTTAACGTCGTTCTCGGGGGGTGCCGGTCACAACGCGATCGTCGAATCCGCTGACAGGGAGCGCCCCATGGTCTTGTATCTGAACCACGATCAGTCGGCAGCGGGGCCGCTCGTCGTGGCCCATGTGACGGAGAGCCTCGGTGGCGGTGTGGTCACCTCGCTGGCGCGCCTGACGACGCGGCAGGCCGAACTCGGGATGGCCATCACCCTCTACTTCACAAGGCGGGAGGACACGCCGCCACTGGCGGAGCTTCGGGAGATCTTCGACCCGGCCGTCTCCCTGGTCGAAGCTCCGGCGGGCAGCGAGTCGTTGCTGGCGCACGGGCTCTGGATCATGTCGAAGGTGCGCAGGGAGATCTCCTCCTCGGCGGATGTCATCCACTTCCACTCCTCCGTCGGCGGAGCGTTCGGCAGGGCCGCTCTCCTCGGCCGTCGCCGGTCACCGCGTTCCTTCTACTCCCCGCACGGGTTCTCGTTCCTCCGCACGGACTACTCGCCGGCGATCCGCAACCTCTACAGGGTGGTCGAGCGCGCGCTCTGCCGGTGGGCCCCGTCGAACCTGGTGCTCGTGAGCCGATCCGAGGCGGATGTGGCCACCCGCGTCCTCAAGACCGGTACCTGCTTCGTGGTCTCGAACGGAGTCTGCCTCGAGGGGCTCCCCGTTCGCGAATTCGACAGGGAGGAGCATCTGCCCGTCGTCGCCATGGTCGGTCGGATCGCCTATCAGAAGGCCCCCTGGAAGTTCGCGGAGGTCGCCCGCCACTTTCGCGGGCGTGCACGTTTCGTCTGGATCGGCGACGGCGACAACAACGAGTTCTCAGCGGAGCTCGCGGATGCGGGTGTCGAGAAGACGGGCTGGTTGACCTATCCCGATGCGCTTCTGCAGCTGGCGAAGGCCGATGTGCTCCTCTTCCTGACCCTCTGGGAGGGTATGCCGCTCGCGGTGATGGAGGCGCAGTCGATCGGGATACCCGTCATCGCCTCGAACATCGTCGGCAACGTCGACATCGTCGATGACGGCCGCACCGGCTTCCTGGTCGACACCGTGGCCGATGCCATCGACTCCCTGGAACGGATGCTCGGCGAGCACGGGCTTGCCGAGCGGTTCTTCCGGGAGGCTCTCCAGGTGCGGTCGTCGCGGTGGTCCGACCTCCATCTCGGCGTCGATTCTGCAGATCTGTACAGTGGCCGCCTGCCGGCGTATTCGCGGAGCGAGACGCGGGCGCCAAGCGTCATACTCACTACATGACCGAATTCCCCCCGTTGAACATCCTGTTCATCTGCACGGGAAACATCTGCAGGTCACCGATGGCCGTCCAACTCGTTCTGCACGAACTGGCGGCTGTCTCCGGGGAGGCCGCGGCGGGTCGTTCGGTGCGCGTGCAGAGCCGCGGAACGCATGCGCGGGTCGGGTCGCCCATGGATCCGCCGGCGGCACGGCAGTCCGTTGCGATGGGCGGTGATCCGTCTGGCCACGAAGCCGCACAACTCGTGCAGGACGATCTCAGGGACGCCGATCTGGTGGTGGCGATGACGTTGGATCACCGGGCAGCGGCAGCCCGGATGTTCCCGGCGGCCTCGAAGAAGTCCGTCACGCTCCTCGAGCTCAAACGCCTGATCGACTACCTGGAGCCCGGCTCCGGCGGTGGTGCCGCAGGCAGGCGGGCGAGCCCCCGGGACAGCCTCGCGACGCTGCTCGCAACCCGGAGCTCGGTGCCGTCGGTACGCCACGACGACGATCTGAGCATCCCCGACCCGTTCAGGCGGTCATCCGGCGCGCACGCGAAGGTGGCGCGCGAGATCCAGTCCGCCGTGTCGACGCTGGCCGGATGGCTGGGGAGCGTGTTGCCGGCGGTCGAACCGGCACCGCCGACTGTCGGCTCCCGCCCCGGTGGAGCAGCCCCGCAACGGGTGGTGGTCGAGACGCCCGAGCCGGCGTGGGCGGCCGAACCGGTGCCGGTGCCGGTGACGGAACCGGTGCGCCTGCACGAGCACGAGCCGGAGCCGGTGACCGATCCGATCTCCGTGGTGACTCCCGAGCGGATGCCCGATCCCGTGCCGGCGCGGTCTTCGGTGGCCGTGGCACTGCCGACACCGGTGCCCGCCCCAGTGCCCGCCCCAGTGCTCGCGGTGGGCCTCGCACCCGACGCACCGCTCACCCGTCGCCAGCTGCGAGCGCAGGCGCCGGGAGCCGAGCCGACGGTCGCCGCTCCCCTCACCCGTCGCCAGCTGCGGGCGCAGGTGCCGGGAGCAGAGCCCACGGTCGCGGTTCCCCTCACCCGTCGTGCTGCGCGGGCGCTGCAGGAGCGCGAGCTGGCCGAGCGCGCTTCAGTGCAGGAGGAGTACCGCAGCCAGGCCGACCAGAAGGCCGAGCGCATATCCGGCCAGCACGTCGGTCGGGAAGTGCATCCCGAGCAGCACACGACTCGCACCCATGCCCAGCACGGCGAGCACTCCCACCAGCCAGAGCCCCGGTAGCATCGCGCCGTAAACGATCACCGCGGCCATGGTCGAGCTGGAGTGTGAACTCGGAAAGCTGAGTCTGCTCTTCGCCGCGGCGTGCACGAGAACCGGGCCCGCTGTGCTCCGCGGGTACCCTCCGGGGCCGCTCAGCACGAAGGAACCGTCCGGGTTCGCCACGGCCCCCGGGCGCGGACGGCGGACCAGCCGTTTGACGCCGGTCGAGGCGACCTGGGCGACGAGCACCGCGAGGGCGCTGAGCAGCCACAGCGCGGAACGCGACGGATCCAGCACCGCGCCGAGGGCGCCGAGCAGCACCCAGCCGACAGAGTTCTCACCGAAGAAGCCGTAGAGCCTGGCCGGTCCGACCAGTGCGCGGGCCAGTGGCGTGCGCTGCACAGCCGTGATGACGGCGATCTCGTGGGAACGGAGGGAGCGCATCCGATCACCTTATCGGGCTGGCCTCGGGCGTTCAGACTGCCTAAGATGAGCACGGTGTGTCTCCAGCCCCATTATGGGGGTGTGGCCGGAGCGCCGAAGGGAACCGATGTCTCTCGTCCTACCCACCGATGTCGAGGGTGTGCTGACCGGGCGTGCCCTCGGACGAGCGGCGATCTGGGTCAGCAGCGTCTTCCTCCTGTCCACGTTCATCCTGGTGCTGGCCTTCGGCATCGTCGTGCCCCAGGCAGGCGTGCCGCTCGCGCTCACCGGTCTCGCCGTGGCGGGGCTCGCGGTGGCGTGGGCACTGCTCGTCTCCCATCCGTGGGGGGTGCTCGGGCTCATGCTGGTCGCGGGCCTCGGGCTCTTCCTCTTCGCCTTCCAGGTCTCGCTCGATCTCGGTCCGACGTGGAGATCCGATTCCATCATCTTCACGATGCCGAAGATCGCCATCACGGTTGTGGGTGTCGACGGCCGCTCGCTCCTCTCGAGCCTGCTGCGTTCGACCATCGGTTTCGTGCTCGCCTCCGTGGCCGTGCAGGTCGCCACCCGGATGAACGGGCTGGTGTTCTCGTTCGACCTGCCCTCCATCTGCATCTGGTTCGGCATCGTGATCCTGCTCGCCATGCTCTGGTACGGGCGGAGCCGCGCCAAGCGGGGGGTCAGCACGATGCAGGCGGCCGCGGCGGTGGAGGAGCGCGTCACGGAGCGGAGCCGAGTGGCCGCCGAGGCGTCGGCTGTGCTCCACGACACCGTGCTCGACGACCTCCTGGCGCTGTCGCTGTCGCCGCCTGGTCCGCTCGTCGACGAGCACCGGGCTTTCCTGGCGAAGGACATCGCCTCCCTCGCCCACCCCGGCCTTCTCGTCGACGAGGTGATGAACCGGGGCATCGGCGACGCGGAGGCGCTCGAGGCGAGCGGGCTCGCACCGATCATCCGGTCCGCCGGCAACCGGGGGCTCCAGGTGGTCGTGAGCGGGGAGCCCCGCCTGCTGCTCGAACTCGATCCCCGGGTGCGGGGCGAGTTCCTGGGCGCCGCCGACCAGGCCCTCAGCAATGTGAGCCGCCATGCGGGCACTCTGTTCGCCGAGGTGGCCGTCGCCTCGGGCAGCCAGAGCATCAACCTCGTGGTGACGGATTCCGGTCGTGGCTTCGCCGCGCGCACGCGGAGAGGAGCGCCGGGGCGCCCTGAACTCTCGCTCCGGCGCCGCATCGAAGACGTCGACGGCACAGTGGTGGTCTGGTCGACGCCGGGGCAGGGGACATCCGTGCTGATGAGCGTACCCGTGGCGCGCTGCGGCGCGGACGGGTGAGCGCGTCGGGCAGAACCGCCCAGGAGATCGATCCGCTGAGTGGCATCACGGCACGGATCTTCGCGATGGCGGTCGGCTGTGTCGCGGTGATCTCCGCGACCACGCTGACACTGCTGAACCCGCAGGAGATCGGCTCGCCGCCGCTGATGCTGCTGGCGTTCGTGGCCCTGGTCGCCGGGTTCGGCCACCTCGTCTGGGCGGCCGACCCCTTTCGCCGCACTGTCACACGCGCACGCTACGGAATCACCTACGGCCTCGTGCTGGTGGCCGCCGTACTCGAGTCCTTGGCCCAGCTCGGGAGGGACACCGATGTGCGGAACGACTGGGGCCCGATCGCGGTCGCGCTCGTTCTGATGGTCTCCGGTTCCTACCGGAGACCCCGCGAGATCGTGGTGGGAACCGTCATTGCCGCGCTCGTCGTCGCCGGCACGACGGTGCTTCATTCGGGCACCGTGGGCCTGGCCGGGCTGGTCGGGGCGACGACGATGTCGGGCACTCTCGTCGTGGCCCTCGGAGGCGGCGCGGCGATCTTCGCCGCGTCGCTCATCGCGGGCCTCCGGGCGGAACGTCGCCGCTCAGACGACGTGCGGCGGAACCGCAACGTGCGGGATCGCCGCCGAGCCATCGAGGAGTTCCTCGGCACCGACATCGAAGCGCTCCGCCGGGAGGTGCTGCCCTTCTTCCGGGACCTGAAGCTGAGGGATGCCCTGACCGATGGCGACCGCCAGCAGGCGGCCGAGCTTGCCCGCCTGCTGCGATCCTCCCTCGCGCGCCGCCTCGCAGATGAGCCGTTGGAAGGGCTCGTGGGGGTGTTCGACGATCCTCTCCTCCTTGCGGCAGCGCTCAATACCGAGCAGCGCACAGCCCTCCGCACTGTGCTCTCCCACTTCGCCGGCCTGCCCGGGCGGAGTGCCAGCGATCTCTCGCTGGTGCTCGGCCGCGGGGGAGTGGCAGGGGGAGGAGCGGCAGGCGGAGCGGCAGACGGCGCAGCCGATCTGCCGGCCGAACGGATGACCGGGGAACTCGTCGCCGCCTTCGGGGCCGAGCGTGGCCCGACGGCGGGAATCGCACCGTTCGTGGGGCTCATGCAGCTCGCGTTCCCGCACGTCGACGCTCACCCGACGCGCGACGCGATCGTGATCCGGTTCGACTTCTGACCGTAGCGATAGATCATCCCAAGAGTCTTCACCGTGAGGATCGGCTTCCAGCTCGCCATGGGCCACGGGATTTGACGGATCGCTGCCCTGCTCGATTGTGCGCCTTCCACGGTGAGCCGTGAAGTGGCAAGGTACCGCGTTTATGACAGGTATATCCCCTCGTTGGCGCAGGAGCAAACGTGGACGCGGGCGAGACGCCCGGGACCTCGGAAGTTGGGCGGGTAAGCGTTACGAGGACAGGTCGCAGAGATGCTCACCAAACGGTTGAGCCCCGAGCAGGTCGCGGGCCCGCTCCGGCTCGAGTATCCCGAGGAAGGGGGATGCACCTGTCCCACGAGGCCATCTACCAAGCCCTCCGCGTCCAAGGCCGCGGATCGTTGCGGTTAGAAACCGTAACAGTACTGCGGTCCGGACGGGCACGGCGGCGCCCCAGGAAACCAGACGGCCTCACAGCAGGACGGTTGCCGGGCACGGTCACGATCTCTGACCGGCCGGCCGAGATCGCGGACCGCGCCGTTCCCGGGCTTTGGGAATGCGATCTCATCATTGGCTCAACATCGACATAGTCTGCGATCGGGAACGTGGCCGCGGAACTCAACGCCAGGCGTCGGAAACGCCACGGCTACCGCATTCCCGCAGAAGTCCTCGCCGAGAAATTCTCGAACCTGTCAAATCAAACCGGTGTTGCGTTCGCCGCCTGAACCCGCCAACTCTCAGCTCAAGGATGAGTTATCCAGACACCGGAGAATCCGAGAGGCCGCCGCCGATGACGCTGCCGAGGATCGTGATCGCGTGGAGTGCGTCAAAGCTCAGCTGACGGGTGAGCTCTCGCGCCGGGGATTTGGGGCTTTTGAGAGTTCAGGGTTGAGCCAGACGTGGAGGTAGGTTGGCGAGTCCGGGTTCGCGTCGACGCTGGCCAAGCATTTGATGGCATGGTTGTTCAAACGTAGTCGCCACGCGACGGGCTGGATAGCTTCGGCAATCTCGGGTGTGATGCGACTGATGACGGCACGGTGCTGACCGAGTTTCACGACGATGACAAGTGCCATCTTGCCGCTGATCCGGTCGATCGCTATCCGGCCGTTCGCGTTTTCGCCGAAACGGTTCTGGGTGGCTGCGATTTCCGCAAGCTGGTCAAGGCCATGGGTGGGCTGAATGAGGATCGGACCGAGGGCATCGAACGCCGGGCTCATTACCGGCTTGCTTGGCGAAGAACCGCCCATCGTCATCCCTAAACCAATTCAAGAGGGGGACTGAGAAATAGCGCAGTTCCCGGGCGGAGCCACCGCCACCTGTCCGCGCGCTACTGAATCCGTGCGCTACCGAGATGGTATTCCGAGACGTGGAACCCGTGATGCGATCATTCCATCCGGGAGGCGCATTGTCAGGATCGGGGGTGGAAAACTTTGTGGACACAAAGAAAGAGGCACCGTTCTTTTTGAACGGTGCCTCTTTCTTGACTCGGCCCAGTTAGCTGGTGCTGCGTTGGCGACGCAAGATCAGCAGCGTCGCGCCTGCGAGCAGGAACAGCGCGCTCAGTCCGGCGAAGCCGGTTGTCTCGAGTCCAGTCTCGGCGAGAGCTGTCTTCGAGGAGGTGTGCTTCGTCGGCGTGACGGCAGGTGTGGGCGTGGTCGTCGGCGTGACGACAGGCACCACGGCGGGAGCTGAGAGAGAGAACTCGACCGGCGTCGACGGCTTGGAGGTGATCGCAACGAGGTTGCTGGCGTCGTCGAGGGTGACCTCGGTGGCGACGACGGTGTAGTCGTTTGGCACGAGCGCCACGGTCACCGACCACTTGCCGTCCTTGTCGACGACGATGGGGTCGGTGGGCTTGGCAGGGGCTGCCTTGGCCTTCGCCTCGGGAGCGTTCAGCAGGTCGGTCGGAACGACCAGCAGTGCGACGTTCGCGGACGGGTCACCGGTACCTGTGAAGGTGACGGTGGCCCCGGTGAGGGCCTCGCCGTTCTTCGGTGAGGTGATGACGGGTGCGGGCAGGAGCGGAGCGGGCAGTGTGAAGGAGCGCTCCACGTCGCCGCGGCCTGCGCCGCCGGTGACCTGGTGCACGTAGACCTTCTGGGCGACGGCTGCGTCGTCGGTGTAGACGCCGGTCGTCGACCAGGTGCCGCCGGAGACGACAGCTGCGGTGGTGCCGGGGATCCGGTCGCCGTTCTTGTCGAGCACATTGACGGTCGAACCGTCGGTGCCGGCGCCGCTGAACTCGACGGTGCGCGACGTGAGGGTCTGGCCCTCGGTCGGGCTCGTGACGGTCAGTGCCACCTCAGCGCTCGGGAGGGTGAACTTTCGTTCGATCTGCGGGATGCCGCTTCCGCCGAGAAGGCCGCCGACCTCGATGGTCTGTGCCGTCGTAGCGTCGTCGGCGTAGGCGGGCAGCTCGACCGTGTACGGAGTCGGCACACCGAAGTCGCCGTTGACGTTCGTGCGGGCGAGCTCGGTGGTGCCGTCAGCTGCGTACACGATGACGGTTGCGTATCCGTCGACGGAGCCTTCGACGGTGACGGTGCGGGAGTCGAGGGTCTGGCCCTCGGTGGGGCTGGTGACGGTGAGGCCGGCTTCTGCTGCGCTGGCGGAGCTCGCGGTCTGCAGAGCCCCTCCGACAGCGAGGGCGAGAACGACTGGCACAGCCAACGCCTTCCGCCACGTACGGGTGATGTGCATTGTTTCCTGTTAACGCCGACCGAAAACGGTACCAATGTTGCCGATTGAAAACGGTGCCACGTGGTGTGTCTAGTTTGTCGTAGTGGTGAGGGTTTTGTGTCCTCGGAGCCGGTAGCTGGTGCCTTTGAGGCTGAGGACGTCGGCGTGGTGCACGACCCGGTCGATCATCGCTGACGCGATCGTGGGGTCACCGAAGACATCACCCCACCGCCCGAAGGGCAGGTTGCTGGTGAGGATCAGGGAGGCGTGTTCGTACCGGGACGACACGAGCTGGAAGAACAGGTTCGCTGCGTCCTGATCGAACGGGACGTAACCGACTTCGTCCACGATCAGCAGGCTGTAGCGCCGCAGCCGGCTGAGTTCGGTGGCGAGCTTG
>NZ_NBXA01000007.1 GCF_003399625.1 Subtercola boreus
AGTCCTTCGCGATCTGAGACGCGTTGCCGTGGCCCTTCCGGACCACCGCCACGACATCATCGCGGAACTCTTTCGGATATGCCTTTGCCATGACTGACATCCTTCCAGCGAGAATGAAATCTCACAGATCAGATGACAACCGAACTCTGGGCAGACCCCACGAACCCTACGGTTCAAATGCGGCACATACCGGCGAGCCCGCCGAGAATTGGGTGAAAGTTCTCTCCTGAGCACACGACGAAGCGGCCCTGGCGTGTTCAAAGAGGCTGTGTTGTAAGGCTAGGGCAGCTGAGCCATCGGGTGGGCTTCAGTCGTGCACCTCCCGAGCCCGCACCACCCTTCCCAAGAGCAACGCGACCGGTAACGAAATAGCCAACCAACAGCCGACGGCGATCGGAGCCAGCTTCTCAGCATCGTGAACATATTCGTGCATGATTCCGTCTTTCTGTCGAGGTTACTCACTATGCAGGATGATTCTGAGCTGAGACCGAGCCTCGGTGAGAATCTGCCCACGAGAACGCGTGGTCGCGCTAACTTTCGGCGCGCTCGTTTCGCGTCATGGATGCGAAAGCCGGGACGATAGCGAGAGGAACCTCCATTGCCAAATGGCACCCCGCCGCAGTCAAGGTTGGGCTAGTCGCGCGGTTTGGTCAGATTTTCGGGATGGTAACGGATGGGGAAAAGATTCGCGTGTCGAGGTATCCGGGTTGGTGTGCGGTGATCGAGACATTGATCTTTCGACCTGCGTCCGCCGCGACGGATTTGTAGCGAATAGCGGTTGCTCCCGAGATGATTGACCCGTTGCGGTACCACTGATAGGTGAAGGTTAGATCGATGTGGGTAGTGTTCCACACGACGTTGTTTGCGGTGAGAGCGTTTCGCACTTCCGGGGTCCCGGTGATGCGGGCCGATCCCATGTATCCCATCGGTGCCAGAGCTGGGAGAACAAGATTGACTGGTCCTGTCTGCGCTGTCGCTCCGTTTGTTGTTGTTGTGGTGATGGTGAAGGTGTATGCCACCCCTCGGGTTAGGCTCCAAATGCCCGACGCGGTTGACGTGGCGTAGAAGTAGAAGCACTGGTAAGTCTCGTAGTAGTACTCCAAGTCGCAGACCTGTCCGCCCGGGTTTGCGACCACCTGATAGGACTTCACCGCTGTCTGTCCAGCAACCGGCCCTTTCCATGACACCACCACACCGTTGGGGTTGCCGTCTGCGTGGACTTCAGTAAGGACTGGCGGTGGCTTGGGTGTAGACGCGGCGGTGGCTGCGGTCGCGGATGAGAACGTCAGCCCCAGGGCGAGAATCGCCCCGCAGATGGACAATGTTCGAGCCAACGACTTTCGCACGATGAGTTCCCCTCGTCTGCTGAAAGTATGGGCCCCGACCCGATAGCCGTCAATCGCAGATCAATCGAAAGCGAGCTTCGACGATTTGCCACTTTTCGCGAGCACGCTGGGGGCCCGTCTTTGTTTGACTCCGCGTCAGCATCTCTGTTCGGACTCGATCGGCCAGCGGATGTCGAGGACGTCGCCGGGCTGCACATTCAATGGGTCGGAGCAAGGGAAGTTGACTCGGACGACGTCCGCTACCTGCAGCTGGAACCGCGAGGCGATCGAGAGCACCTGGTCTTCTTTCACCACCGTGTAGCGGTACTCGTAATCGTTGACCTTCTTGACCTTTCCGACGGCGTAGGAGTGCGGGCCGGTGTCGTCGACTTCTGGGGTGGTCGGGGTGTTCCCGCCATCGGTCTGCCCGCCCATAGCGTTCGGTGGGGTCGGGGGTGGCGGTGCGGGTGGCGGCTCAAGGATGACCTCAGGCGTCGGCGTCGGCGTCGGCGTCGGCGTTGGGGTAGGAGTGGGCGTGGGCGTGACTGTCACGACGATGGTCTGCGTCGGAGCAGGCGTCAACTTCATCTCCGTGGTGCACCCGGTGACGATGAGGGTAGTACCAATCACGAGGATGAACGGCAGACGCCGGAGGAAGTGGGGTACCCACCCATCTTGCTGCAGGACACCAGCTAGGGCGAGTCCTCATTTGTTCGGACAGGACGGACCATTGTCAGTTCAAACGTCTACCGTGAAACCGCGTCGGCCGGGACGCTCGCGAGAGGAACCCGGATTGGTGTGGATGTGGGAGATGACCCGCGATTTTGACAGCAGCACGACTAGGGCTGACGTTGGGCCTGCGGAGAGCGCAGAGCTGAAGATGGGAGTCATTCCCGGTCATCGGCGGATCTACGACGACGGCGTCGAAGTTTCGCCGGGGATTCATGGAGCAATCCCTGCGGATTGGGATGGTGTTTACCCGGAGAAGCCGCCGCACCTTTGCCGCTCCAGATCCGGGTGCTCCAGGCGAAGGTGACGTGCGCGCTACGCTCAGCTATCAGCGTGAGGGGACGTAGACATGGGACTGTTCAGGGATCTCTTCATTGCATCGATAGTGTTTGCGGTTGAGCTGTTCGGGTTCCTTCGGTGCCTCACGATGAGCCAGTCGTAGGTCTATCAGATCGATTCTGAGACGGACCTTCTGCGGGACGAGATGAAGCTCGAGAACCCACCGTGGGTAGAAGACCATATCGGCTATTGGTGGACCCTCAGACCTCCGCGGATTCCTTTAAACGCCTAGGACGCGTGAACGCCGAGCCAACCAGGGCTCACCAGTGTGGGCGTCAGTCGCGTGATCTGTTCCGCTTCATACGCGCCAGTTCATGGACGGTCCGGTATCGCAGGATTGCTCGGACGCCGAAAGAAACTGCGCCCACTAGCAGCACTGTTGATTCAGCCCAGAACGCGTTCGGCTCGGCCTGCTGCTGGAACGGTCTGAAGACAAAGAAGATGCCGGCTAGCGCGAGAAAAAACGCGGCCCTGGCCGCGAGACCTTTCCAACTTGCGGAACTCATGGTCACAGTATTGCTGACAATCGCTCGCAGGGCGGGTAGTTCGCTTGGCGGCCACCTTGGCTGTTATTCCCAATATCTTTCTCCGGCTGGTATCTAACCCCTCACCGGTATGTCTGACCGGGAAAGGGCTTGCGATTAGAGAATGCGTTCGGGGTGCTGTTTCAAGATAATCGCTCAAATTTGATGGCGCTCGCATCCGAGACGATGTAGATATTGGACTGACGTTCGGGTTTTCCCGTCGCTAACCTCTGAGCCCGGTCATTTCTGCGTGGCTCCGTGGGTGTTGTTCGTGTGGTCAATCAATGCTCCGATACCGCACTGCGATGCTGGCTGCGCCCGCCCATGATTTCGGCCAGTGCCGGCGTCGTGGATTGAAGGTTTGGTAGGCCGGGATCTTTAGCCACAGTGACGTATCAGGCGGTCCGCTATAGCGGACCGGGACGGGTCTGGATCAGAGCCCGGTCTGTGTCTTGATCGCACTCATCAGGTATGGGCTGAGTGTTCGTGCGTATGTTTGGGTGATGTGGGCGCCTGTGTCGCGTTACACGACAATGTTGCCAAGCACGAGCCGCTACCTATCAGGACTGGCTCCACCGCTACGATTACCACAAACCCTCACCCGGCATCGGCGGCCAAACCCCAGCAGAACGCGTTCATGAGCTCACGAGGAACTACACCTAATCTGGCTTCCGCCCTGCGGTATGCCCAAGGAGTACTCGGATTCGCCAGTGCCAGAATCGTCGTAAACTTATGGCCGCACCTTTTCATTCTGAGAGGAACCCCGCAATCGCCCACTACACAATGCTCACCGTCTGTTCGGGGAACATCTGCCGTTCGCCTCTCGCCCAAGGGCTTTTGATCCATGGCCTTTCTGCACATCCAGGTGTCCTCGTAGGGAGCGCTGGTGTCGTAGCACGCGACGGCGACGTGGTTACTCCTCAGACGGCTGCCCTGGGGAACAGCCTCGGCGTCGACCTATCCTCACACCGGGCACGCTATCTCGACGAGATGGTTGTTGCCGAGGCCAACCTCGTGTTGGCGATGACACGGGCGCATCGGCGGTCAATTGTCGAACTCGTCCCGCGCAAAGTAAGTTCGACGTTCACGCTCCGTGAATTTGCTCGATTGTCTCTACTAGTTGCCGACGAAGAGATCGCGAGACTAGCGCAGGCGGTTCCTTATGCCAGTTCCAAGTTCCCGGCTGCGGTCGCTCTCGTAGCAGCTCGTCGCGGCCAGTCGGATCCTCCGCTAGATCCGAGAGATGATGACGTCGTAGACCCGTACCGTAGTGACCAAAGGGTATACGACCAAATGGCCGAGCAACTTACACCTGCCGTGGCGCAGGTTGTTCGTTTCTTTCAGAAAGTACGCGACTTATGCTGATGGTCGGAGCTGGGGAAGCGCGAGGATGTGCTGTGGGAATTGAGCTACCGTGGTGACGGGCTCGTTGACGCTCACCGAAGGGACGGCTACAAGCCGTGAGGACTGGCGTTCTGCCTACGCATCCAGGTTGCGTCTGACCGACTTACTCGTGATCGCGGCGGTGGTTATAACCACACAGGTCGTCTGGTTCGGTTTCGACCGCCGGTTGGCCGTCACCTCGGGCTGGCTGCCCGCCGGGGTGCAAGAGTCGATCTTATCAATAGTAGTAATCGTCGCTTGGTTCTCCATTCTCAGCCTATACAGTTCTCGCGGCGACCGAATAATTGGAACAGGGAGTTCGGAGTACCGCGTTGTTGTGGACGCGAGCTTCCGGCTCTTCGGTCTTTTTGCGCTCGTCGCTTTTCTCTTCCAAATTGAGTTCAGCCGGGGCTATTTCGTCATAGCGTTCCCGGCTGGGACCGTTGCTCTCGTGCTCGGTCGCTGGGTTTGGCGGAAATGGCTCAGCGTCCATCGAGCGCGTGGCGAGTACTCTGCACAAGTTGTTCTCGTAGGCTCCGTCGCTTCAGTTCTGCACACTGCGCGCGAACTCAAGCGCCAGCCTCAGGCGGGTTATCACGTTATTGGCGCGTGCGTTCCCGACAGTCGGCGGGGTTCTTTGCTCCCTGGCAGCTCCATACCCGTGGTAGGTGGGGTGGAAGAGGTTCTGAAAGCCATGCAGAGACTATCGGCTGACACTGTCATCATCACAAGTTCCGACGATCTGCCGGCCGACCGCATTCGCGAGCTCAGCTGGTCGCTGGAGCCGGGGCGCCAGCATTTGGTAGTGGCGCCGAGCCTGACAGATATCGGTGGTCCGCGCATCCACACCAGGCCCGTTTCCGGACTGCCGCTCATTCACGTTGAGATGCCACGTTACGAAGGATTTAAGCGATATCAAAAGAGGGCTTTCGATATTCTTTCCTCGAGTGCCCTCATCGCAGTGCTTTCGCCTGTGCTGCTTGTTCTCGCTCTTGCAGTGCGCTTCACAAGCCCGGGTGCGGTGCTTTTCCGCCAGAAGCGGGTCGGGCTAAACGGCTCGTCTTTTTACATGCTCAAATTTCGCTCCATGGTTAACGATGCTGAAGCGCTCCTTGCGACCCTGGAGCTGAGGGACCGCGCCGAGGGTAACTCGATTCTATTTAAGATGAAGGATGACCCACGAATCACACCAATCGGCAAGATCCTGCGCCGGTTCAGCCTCGACGAGTTGCCGCAGTTATTCAATGTCTTCATAGGCAACATGTCTCTCGTTGGGCCGCGTCCGCCCCTCCAAAAGGAGGTCGAGCTATATGAGACGCATGTGCATCGGCGCTTTCTCATGAAGCCCGGCATCACGGGTCTCTGGCAGGTGAGCGGCCGCTCCGATCTGTCGTGGGAGGACTCGGTACGTCTGGACCTCTACTACGTGGAAAACTGGTCGATGATCAATGACTTCGTGATCCTTCTGAAGACCGCGAAGGCCGTCGTCTCCTCCAGCGGGGCTTACTGAGCACTTTCGTTCGCCGGAATGAGAAAGAAGTTTTTGTCGTTCTTGTTCGCACGATCTATTCGGTACTGCCGTACGGAGTAGTTTGCTGCCGTCATCGCGAGATGGTACAGGCGCTGGGTCGGCTTCGGTGACGAGTGCCGCCGGATGCGGTGGATCACGAACGCAAGCTTGCGCCGGTCGGCGAAGCTCAGGTCGGCGCGATGCTTCTCGAGATACCGCACGGTGTTGTCGGCTCTGGCCTTCGAATGGCCGGTCAGCTGCCCCGACTCGTGCTTGCGCTGGTTGACGAGCCGCTCGCCGACGACGGCGTAGGTGTTGCCCGCCTTCAGGAACCGGTAGAAGAAGTCGGTGTCGTTCTTCATGCGGAGCTCTGGATCGAACCCGCCCGAATGCTCGAAGGCTGAGCGTTCGACGACCATGTTGCTGCCGGTCGTTCCCGCATTGACGGCAACCACATCCCGGGCCGTGAGCCCCGGCGCGATCGCCGGGCCGAGCTTCGACTGCTCGCCCTTGAACATCGAGATCCAGCTCACGGCGACCGTGGCCGCCGACCCCGCGAGGGCCGCCTCTGAGGCGGCGAGGAAGCCGGGCGCCCAGGTGTCGTCGTCGTCGAGGAAGGCGAGCAGGTCGCCCGTTGCGCTCGCGGCCCCGCGGTTGCGAGATTCCGAGGCGCCGCCCGCTCCGCTGTAGGTCTGAAAGGCCATCGGGATTCCGCTCGCCTCACCGAAGGCGGCGACGGCCTGCTCGGCCGCCGCGTCAGGGGTGTCGCTAACCACGATGACCTCGGCGGGGAGGAGCGTCTGGCGGCCGACGGAGGCGAGGGCCTCCCGCAGGTAGTCGGCCCGGTTGTGGGTCGGAATGACGCAACTGATCGTCGAGGTCATGGGTTATCCTTTCGAAGAAGTGGGTCGCACCGCAGAACGGCACGGAAAGGGTACCGCACCATGAAAACCGAACGTTCCGGCACGGATGGGCCCGACCCCGAAGACCCGGCCCTCGAGGAGCTGATCCTCGAAGAGGAGCTCTACGCAGAAGAGGGCCTCGACGGCGCGGTCTCTGACGGCTGACCTCAGGCCGGCAGCGAGCGGAAGGTGCGGATGGCGTCGAGGTCGCGCTTGGCCGAGTAGGGCACCAGACCGGTGGGGTCGGTATACCCGTAGGCCACCAGCATGACGACCCGCTCGTACGACTTGAGGCCCAGCAGCTCGGCCATGGCCTTGTCGCGGTCGGGCATGTCGGGCCAGTTGATGCAGCAGCTCCCGACGCCCTGCGTCTCGAGCCCGTAGATCAGTCCCATCGCCGACAGGCAGCTGTCGATGTAGATCAGGTGGCGGTCGCGCTCGTCGAAGAACGCCGAGAGGTCGCCGATGATGACGACCATGCCGGTCAGCTGCTGCGCGTAGCCGGCGGTGCCCATCGGGATGGAGGCCACCTTGCCGACACTCTCGGGGTCGTCGAAGATCTCGTAGCGGTAGGGCTGGCGGTTGCAGGCGGTGGGGGATTCTGCGGCGACGGCGATCGCCCGGTCGACGATCGCCCGCTCGACCGGCTGCTCATTGAACCAGCGCACGGAGCGACGGTTGGTCGCGAGTGTCTGCAGGTCGTCGATCGAGATGGTCGGCAGAGGCGGCGCCGGATGATGCGGGCCGGTGGCGATCGAGACCTGTACCGGCTCGGCGGCGGGCAGGCCCCGGAACGTCGCCCTCAGGCGCTCGATCTTGGGGTTGGAGGAGCCGGCGGTGGCCTCGAAGTACTCGGTCAGCACCGCCCGCATCCAGACCGACTCATCGACCCCGATGGGGGTGGTCGACCCGGGCTGGTGAACCTTGGCGAACGCTCCGACGGTGGCACCGATGTAGTTCAGCGCGAACTCGTCGCGGCGCGGCCTCATCGTGAGGCCCTTCTCCAGCATGTGGGTGTTGCGGCGCAGGGTGAAGAGTTCTCGGCCCGTGCCGAGGGTCGCCTTGTAGGCGGTGATGCCCGCGTCGACGGCGGCCTCCTCCCGGCCGAAGGCCTCGCTCACGAAGCGGTAGTAGACGCGCCGACGCACGGGGCCACCCTTGAGGGCCCAGCGGCCGAACACGCGCTGCGCCTTCGAGACGCCGCGGTTGTAGAGGTTGCTCATGGTCTGCCAATCAGCTCGGGGTCGAGGGGCGGAGGAATCGGTTGCGGAAGAGCCGCACCGGCCAGGCGACGGCCAGTGTCATCTGCACCCCGGCCTCACGCGAGCGCCGGCCAAGGAAGCTCGCGAAGTATGACGAGGCTACGTAGGAGGTGAGGGTGGCGACGGCGGCACCCTCGACACCCATGATGGGGATGAGGGCGATGTTCAACAGGATGTTGATGGTCGCCCCAAACGCGTGGCGCACCAGGGAGCTCCACAGGTAGCCCTCGGCGATGATCCACTTCGAGTAGACGGCGCCCATGAAGACGAAGGGGCAGGCGGCGGCCTGCACGTACAGAATCGGGATGGCCTGGTCATAGTCGGGCCCGAAGACGAAGGTGATGATGATCGTGCCGAAGATGATGACGCCGACGGCGACGAGAACGCCGACCCAGAAGGCCTGGTCGTACGAGCGCTGCAGCATCGACTTGTACTCGGGGCTGTCGGCGCCCTTCTCCTTGCGCACCTTTAGCAGCACCGGGAACGTCGAGTTCATGAACACGACGGGGAGGAAGAACGAGATCTCGCTGAGCCGCGATGCTGCGGCGTAGATACCGACGGACTTCAAGCCGAGCATGGCCTGGATGATGATGGTGCTCGCCTTGAGGTTCGCCTGGTCGGCGAGGCTCGACAGCATCAGGGGCCACGACCGCCGCAGCAGCTTCGTCATGGTCGAGAACGACGGTTTGGTGAAGCCGGGGTTCGACTTGTCTCTGAAGTACATGACGATGATGATCAGGCTCGAGATGAGCCCCTCGGCCGAGTAGACCACCAGCATGACCCAGATGTTGGGGAAGAAGGCGAGAAGACCCAGCCGCACCACGAAGAGAACGGCCGTGACAGAGATGCGGGCGATGGCCGGCTTGCTGCTGCGGAGGTGGGAGAGGAACCAGAGTTCGGGGGCGTTCAGGGCGCGGCCGAAGAGGGCGGTCGACGCCAACAGGGTGGCGGCGATGGTCAGGTTGTTGCCACTGGTGAAGCTGATGCCGCCGATGATGAGAAAACCGACGAGCGCGAAGAACTCGCGGATCACGGTGAGGGCTGCGACGATCGCCGCGTTGTGCTCGCGGTCGTGCACGAGCTCCCGCACGGCGAGACCGGAGAGGCCCGCCGACATGACGGCGACACCGATCGAGGAGAGGGCGACGGCGTAACTGTAGATGCCGTACTCGTCGACGGGAACGGCGACGACGAGCAGGATTCCGACAACGGCGTTCAGACCGAGCGACAGTGTCTGCTGACCCGCGTTCCAGAACCCATTGCCCAAAGCGCGGCGGGAATCGCCGGTGATCTTGGCCACTCGTCTCCTCTTTTTCGCCGCAAGTCTACCAGCGGGGTCTTCAGCCCCCGGTCGCCGGGTGGCACCCGAACGGGGGGTGGGTTGGCGGGGGCCGCCGAAAACTGCTTCTAAGCTAGTTGGACTGGCACTGGCAGCATCCGATCGATCCGGGGGACCACACGTTGGCCAAAAAGTACATTCTCCTCGTCGGAGTGGAGTTCAACAACCAGGGTGCATATCTGATGCTCCTGGCCGCGGCGAAGGTGATCCGCGAGCAGTTCGACGCCATTCCCGTCGTCGAGTTCCACAACGGAACCGAGGAGAAGAAGCGGATCGCCGGCGTCTCCGCACTGGTTCCGCAGCGCACCTACGGCGTCATCACGCGTGCGCGGCGTTTCCGGCCGCTCCGCCGCCTCTGGAAGAAGTTCCCCTACGTGCTCCCGACCGAGCTGCTCGCCGTCTTCGACGGCTCGGGCTTCCGCTACGGCGACCAGTGGGTGAACTCGAACCTCGACTACACCGCCGGCAAGCTCAGGGACTGGGCCGCCCGCGGAGTGCCGGTCTACATGCTGCCGCAGGCCTTCGGCCCCTTCGAGAAGACGGCAGGGCCGTCGCTCACCGCGATGAAGGCCTCCCGCATCGTCTTCCCGCGCGACGCGGAGTCAGAGACGTATGTGCGCGACATCCTCACCGGCCAGACGCCGAAGGTGCACCGCCACCCCGACTTCACGGCGGGGCTCGAGGGCCGCTTTCCCACGGGGTACGAGGCCTATCGCGGGCGGGTGCCGATCATCCCGAACTACAACATCTACTCGCGGGCCGACGACGGCGACAGCCAGGAACGCTACCTGTCGAACCTCACAGCAATCGTCGAGCACCTTCACGGCAAGGGCCTCCAGCCCTACGGTCTCGCTCATGAGGGTCGCAAAGACGTCGAGATTCTCGAGAAGGTCAAGCAGCGCGTGAAGAGCCAGTCGTCGATCAACCTCGAGCTCGTGGGAGGCCTCTCCGGTCTCGAGCTCAAAGGGCTGATCGGTACGGCGCCGCTCATCGTGTCGGGCCGGTACCATGCCATCGTGAGCGCCCTCTCGCAGGGCGTGCCCGCGGTCATCCACGGATGGAGTCACAAGTACCGATACGTGGCCGACGACTTCGACGCCCGGGAGTTGCAGTGCGACCCCCTCGCTGCAGCCGACGAGTCGATCGCGGTGATCGAGACCATCATCGGCAACACCGAGCTGACCGGGCGCATCTCGGCCGCGGCCCAGAGGGTGAAGGCCGAGATGAAGGACATGTGGGCCGAGATCGAGGCGGACCTGCGGCCGACGCAGAACCGGTGAGGGGGGCGGGCGTGACGAGCGAGCGGACCCGCCGCGACTTCCGGCTCGACATTCAGGGGCTCCGGGCCCTCGCCGTCGGCTCCGTGGTGCTCTACCACGCCAGCGTTCCGTTCGTCACGGGCGGCTACGTCGGAGTAGACATCTTCTTTGTGATCTCTGGCTTTCTCATCACCTCACACCTGCTGCGCTCGCTGCAGAGCAACGGTCGCATCGGGTTCGCCGACTTCTACGCCCGCCGGGCGAGACGAATCCTTCCCGCGTCGTTCGTCGTGCTGATTCTCACCGTGATCGGTTCGCTGATCTGGCTGCCGCCCCTGCAGCTGAAGTCGATGCTCCAGGGGGCCATTGCGACAGCCCTCTATGTGCCGAACTACTATTTCGCGGCCATCGGCACGAGCTACCTGAGCGAGACGACCCCCTCCCTCTTCCAGCACTACTGGTCGCTCGGGGTCGAGGAGCAGTTCTACCTCTTCTGGCCCGCGCTCCTCGCACTCGCCTTCTTCGTGTTCCGAAAGTCGAGGCGCGGCATCCTCGCCGTGCTGATCGCCACCGTCGTGATCTCGTTCGGGCTCTGTCTGCTGCTGACGACGATCGACCAGCCCTGGGCGTTCTTTTCCCTGCCCACCCGGGCCTGGGAGCTCGGCGTGGGTGGCCTCGTCGCCTACCTCGTCGCAAGCGATGCGCGGGTGTTCCGCTGGCGCGGCATGGGGATCGTCGCCTGGGTCGGGCTCGCCGGCCTGGTCGCCATCTGTCTCACCTTCACCTCCGGCACACCGTTCCCCAGCTTCTACGCCGCGTTCCCGGTGGTCGCGACCGCGCTGGTCATCGCCGGCGGGGTCGCCGATGCACCCTGGGGCCCGGCACGAGCGCTCAGCATCCGGCCGCTGGTCTTCATCGGAACCATCTCGTACTCCCTCTATCTCGTGCACTGGCCGATCCTGTTGCTCAGTCAGGCCGCGGTGGGCCAGCGCTCCCCGCTGCCACTCTGGGCGACCGTGCTGCTGGCGGTGGTCTGCGTGCCCGTCGCGTGGGCGCTCTACCGTTTCGTCGAGAACCCGTTCCGGCAGCACCGATTCCTGGCGGGCGCGCGGGCCAGGCGCACCCTGCTGCTGACCGGTGCCACGAGCCTGGTCGTCGTCGGGCTCTGCGCCGCATCCATCCAGGTCGTGCAGCGCGTGCCGCTCAGCTCCGATCAGGCGGCGGCCGCCTACACACCCACCATCGATCCGGCCGGCACCGGCTTCGTACCGTCGAACCTGACACCGGCGCTCTCCAAAGCCAGCGACGACAATCCCGAGATCTACGACGACGGCTGCCACCTCGATTTCGATTCCACCGACAGTGCCGGATGCCCGTTCGGGCAGACCTCTGCGCCGAGCGTCGTTCTGTTCGGCGACTCGCACGCCGCGCAGTGGTTCCCGCCGCTTCGGAAGCTGGCCGACGACGGCGAGATCATGCTGGACTCGAACACCAAGAGTTCGTGCAGCTCGATCATCGTCACGAGCCTTCTGAACAACGAGCCCTACCCGGAGTGCACGGCCTGGCGCACCGGCGTGATCGATCGCCTGAACGCCTCGCCGCCCGCCGTCATCATTCTTGCCAACTACGCGAGGGACATCGATGTGGCGAACGGCACGGAGGACTTCAGTACCTACTGGGGCGAAGGGCTCCGGGCGACCATCGAGGCGTTGCCGAAGCAGTCGAAGATCATCGTGGTGGGCGAGACCGCGACGATGGGCATCACTCCTGCGATCTGCCTCTCGGCTCATCTGACCGATGCCGACTACTGCGGGCGTTCCCCCGCAGCGGCGATCGACACCCCGACGTTCGACGCGGAGCGCGCGGTCACCGAGGGTGCCGGCGCGAGCTTCCTCGACATGAACCCCTACCTCTGCAACAACACGCTCTGCCCCCCGATCATCGGCGACACGCTCGTCTATCGTGACGACCACCACTTGACGGTCACCTTCACCTCGGGCCTGTCCGACGTGCTGCTGCGGGAGATCCGCACGGCTCTCGCATCGGGTTGAGCCCCGACGGTCGCGCTCGAGGCACGGAGTGTACCCCCCGTAATGGGGGGATGATCGCCGGGTGATGGTATCGGCGTTTCGGTAGACTCGTCGGGACTACGTGAACACCGAGGGGGATCTTGTGCTCGATGGCAGAGTGGACCGGCGCCGGTCTCTCGTTCGCCCGACCATGTCGAAGGGCAGGCGGAATGCGCTGCGGGTGGCCTTCGCGCTGGCGATCCTGCTGCTCCCGGCCGAGATGGTCATCCAGAAACTCGTCGACCAGCCGTACCCCGGCATCTACCAGCCGAGTTTCGCCGGTACGCCCGTGGTGAACGACATCCTGACGGCTAAGGTGCCGCTCGTGCACGTCACGTTCGCCGACGCGAGCGTGGTCGACGTTCCGTTCGAAGCCGTTCTGCCCGACTCGAAGCTGTTGGATCTCAGCGTGTTCAACTCGGCGTTCCAGAGCCAGATCCGCGCAAACTCGCCGGAGACGGTCGCGTGGTTGAAGAACGACCTCGAACAGAAGTTCCCGGGCCGAACCCCCACCACGATGGTCGTCGAGTTCCAGACCCTGAAGATCGATATCACCGATCCGAGCAGTCGCACGGCGACCACAACGAAGACCGTGACGGTCGACCTTCAGGAGGGTGCGCGGTGAAGTACTTCGACAACTGGGTCGTGCGGGGCCCCTTCCGCTCCGCAGACCTCGGCGTGTACCGCATCATCTTCGGCCTCGCCGCGCTGGCGCTGCTGCCGAACGCGCAGTTCCTCGCCGGCTACCCCTCCTCGTTCTTCGCCCCGCCGCCCGGCCCGCTGCAGCGGCTGTCGGGCATCCCGCCCCTCGGCGTGCTGATCTCGCTCGAGATCGCGCTCGCCCTGGCGCTCGCGGCCGTCGTGTTCGGCGTCTTCACCCGCACGGCGTCGGTTGTCGCGGGTGTGCTGATGGTGCTGACCTTCGGCCTCACCTACAGCTTCGGCAAGATCGACCACACGATCTTCCTCCCGCTCGCGGCACTGCTCGTCGTCTGGGCCGGCTGGGGTCGGAGCTACTCCATCGACTCGCTCAAGACGCGCGCCGACCCCGACGCTCCGGTCTCCCAGTGGCCCCTCCGGCTGTTCGCGCTGCTGATCGGCGTGGGTTTCGCCACCGCGGCCATTCCGAAGTTCCTTGGCGGCTGGCTGAAGCCCGGCACCCAGGCCACCGAGGGTCACTACTGGTACGAGACGCTCATCGACGACCGCAACCAGGCCTTCGCACCGCTCTTCGGGCACATCACGAGCCCGATCTTCTGGGAGCCGCTCGACTGGGTGACGGTCGCGCTCGAGGGTGGCATCATCCTCTCGGTGATCAGCTGGCGTTCGTTCCGCATCATGATCGCGCTGGCGTCGGTGTTCCACGTGGGCGTGCTCGTGATGATGAACATCCTCTTCACCACCAACGTCGTGGCCTACGCCGCATTCGTGCCGTGGGGCCTCGTGCTCGTCTGGCTGAAGCGGCGAGGTGTGCATGCACCCCGGCTGAGCGCGCGCGCCTGGACGGTCGTCGCGGCCGTCGGTATCCCTGTTCTCGCGATCGTCGCCTGGGCGCTCGCGGTCGGCCTGCCCATCGAGGCCCGCGACGGCATCAAGATCGTGATCATCGTCATTGCCGGCATCGTGAGTGCTTGCTACCTGGTGTTCGAGATCCTCAACCTGGTGCGCTGGATCCGCGGTCGATCGGCCCGGCGAGATTCCCTGAGGCGACGAGAAGTGGCACACGCACGTTAAATGCGTGTTACAACCTTGCCTGCCTGTTCCGCGCGCCCCCATCATGAGAATATCCCCTGTTCGGGGGGTGTCGATGTGAGTGGTGGTTGTTGTGCTGTTGTCGCGACGCGGATTTCTGGTTGCTTCGGGGTCGTCTCTTCTGGCGACCTGGCAGATCGCTGCGACGGCCGGCCCGGCCGGGGCCGTGATGGTGCGGCAGAGTGCGCCCGAGAACGCGGATCTGGCCCGGCTCTCGGGAACGACGAATGACGCGGCTCCCGCCATCCGTTCGTACCTGTCGGGCGTCTCGGGCAGCGTCACCCTGAGCGGGGACTATGTGCTCGACTCGGTGGTCGAGGTGCCGAGGGCCGTGACCTCGCTGCAATTGACCGCCGGCACGAAGCTGAAGGTGCGCGGCGACCACGGAGCGTTGAGCCGCTCGGGCACCATTGTGTACCGGGACCAACTCAGCACAGCGATGGAGACCAAGCGCTCGTCGATCACCGTCGACAAGCCGACGAAGTATGTCGCCGGTGAGTATCTGCTGCTGGCGGGCGACGACGCGATCCCGGCCGCGCGCGACCGCTACGGCTACCTTCGCCGCATCACCTCCGTCTCCGGTTCCACAGTGAACATCGACAAGGCCCTGCCGCGCGCCATCCGGATCAAACCGCGAACCGCGTTGGTCACCCTTGCGCCGAGTCTGAAGCTCTGGGGGAGCGGGGAGATCTTCCACCTCACCCCGTCTCTCGGCCGCACGCCTCTCGTCTCCTTCTTCGCCGTCGACAACCCCCGGGTGAGCGGCATCGACATCCACGACAACGGCGCCACCGGCGTGCTTGTCGCTCACTGCAAGGGTGGCCTGATCGACTGCACGATCCATGACCTCCTCGACGATGGCGAAACCTACTTCGGCTACGGCGTGAACGTGACCGGTTCGACCCGCGCCGTGGTGGTGCGGGGCACGATGACCCGGGTGCGCCATGCCGTGACGACCAATTCGGGCCCGGGCATCGACGTGATGGGCTCCGCAGGGGAACCCGAGGACTGCTGGTTCGAACCGGTTGCCATCAGCTGCAGCGACAAGTCGGTCGACACCCACTGCCTCGGCTGGAACACCACGATCGTTCCGCACATCACGGGCGGCCACGGCGGTGTGCAGGTGCGCGCCGACAACACCACGATCATCGGCGGCGAGATCACCGGATGCTCGGGGCCGGGCATCTCCGTCAACCCGCTCGTGGCCATCGCACCCCGGGTGTCGGGCACGATCATCCGCAATCTCAAACCGTCGGGTACGGCGATCCTGGCCGACTCGGCGATCGTGGCCACCGACATCGTCATTCAGGACTGCTACGGAACGCACATCGTGCTGCAGTCCGACTCCACCGTCACCTCGGCCTCGATCGTCGCCGGCGGCGCCATCGGGGTGAGCTTTCGCGGCAGCAACAACACGGTCACGAACATCGCGCTCGGCGCGAACGTCACCACGCCGTTCATCTCCTCGGCCGGGGCGAACAACAACATCTTCACCCGGGCCACCACCGCCCCCACCCCGCTCCCGGCGTCGGTGAACACCGCGCCGCCCACGATCTCCGGCACCGTGCAGGTCGGCGAGCAGCTCAGCGTGACCGACGGCTCGTGGACGGTCGGCCCGATGACCCCGGCGTTCACCTGGCGCCGGAACGGTGTCGCCCTCTCCAACGCGACGGAGCGCACGTACCACACCTACGATGTCGTGAGCGCGGACGCCGGGGCCGTGCTGACGGTCGAGGTCGTGGTGCGGCGTGCGGGGTACCAGGACGGACGGGCGATGACGGCGGGCACGGTACCGGTGGCGCTCGGCGCGGCGCTCACCCCCACGACGAAGCCCGTTCTCTCCGGAACGGCGAAGCCGGGCCAGACCCTCACCGTGACCCGCGGGGTGTGGAGCCCGGCGGCGCAGTCCACGTCGTGCGCCTGGTCGAAGAACGGCGTGCCCTCGGGTGACACGGGCACGACGTACCTCGTCAAGACCTCCGACGTCGGCAAGACGATCACCGCTACCGTCACCGCCAAACGAACCGGGTACGCCACGGCCACCTTCGCGCCCACGGGGAAGAAGGTCTCCGCCTGAGACGCTCGATGTACGCCTGATTCACAGGCTCCCGACCCCCGCGTGCAACACTGTTTCCGGTTGAATGGTGGTGATGGGGGAACGAGTGGATGACCAGCCCGGCACGACCGGCGACAGGCGAACGACGAGGCGCAGCTTCCTGATCGTCTCAGGGACAGCCCTCGCAACGGCCGCTGTGGGCGCGGTGACCGGCCTGACGGTGAATGCGGTCACGGGGGGCGCCCTCTTCCGTGAGCCGTCGGTGCAGTCCGACGCCGAACCGACCCTCGCGAAGCTCTCCGGCACCGATGACGACGCAGCCGGGGAACTGATCGACTTTCTGAAGTCGGCGGGCAGAGCGGCCACCATCGATGGGCAGTACTTCATCGACTCGCCGATCATCGTGCCCGACACCCTTCGGCACCTCACCCTCGCCGCGGGCAGCGCACTGAAAGTGCGGGGAGACCACTCCGGCATCGCCCGCTCCGGTGCGATCAAGCTGCGAGAGAAGACGAAGGGTGCTATGAAGGAGGGCGCCTCCTCCTTCACCGCCACCGATCCCGGCCTCTACACCGCCGATGAGTGGCTTTTGCTCTCCGGGGCCAACACGGTCAAGAACTCCAAGGACAAGTACGGCTACCTGCGGCGGGTGACGTCGATCGACGGTCGCACGATCAACATCGACAGGCCCCTGCCCCGCACCATCAACAAGGGCCCGAGAACCTCGGCCGTCACGCTCTCCCCGTCGCTCGAAATCGATGGTGCGGGGGAGGTGTTCAACGTCGACCCGAAGAACGCGAAGAAGTCGCTGGTCACCCTGTTCGCCGTCGAGAACCCCGTCGTCTCGGGTATCGAGGTGCACTCCAACGGCGGAATCGGGGTCACCGTCGCCCACTGTCACGGCGGCCACATCGACTGCACAGTTCGGGACCTACTCGACGACGGTGAGAACTACTTCGGCTATGCCGTCAACATCTCCGGGTCGAGCCGTGATGTCGTGGTGAACGGCTTCATGACCCGCGTGCGCCACGCGGTCACCACGAATGCGGGCGGCCTGATCCAGGGGGTCGGCAACGCCGGCGAGCCGGAGGACTGCACGTTCGCCCCCACGGCCCGGGACTGCTCGAACAAGGCGGTCGACACGCACCGCCTGGGCTGGGGCATCACGATGATCCCCAACGTGATCGGCGGAAACGGTGCGGTGCAGGTGCGGGCAGACAACGTCTCGGTCGTCGGTGGCAGCGTGTCGGGTGTCACGGTGTCGGGCATCACCGTCTCGGCCGACGTGGTCGTGCCCGCACGCATCACCGGCGTGAACATCTCCGACGTCACGCAGGGAACCGGCATCCGCGCCCGTGGCCCTGCGGAGATCACCGACTGCCTCATCTCCGACACCCCGGGCACCGCGGTGGAGCTCGCCAGCGGCTCGAGCATCGACGGGCTGGAGATCCGCAACGGCGGCTCCATCGGGGTGCGCGTGCTCGGCAACAACAACAGTGTCGCCGGTGTGCGGGCCGGATCGGCGACGACGACAGTCGTACAGCTTGCGCCGGGTAAGAAGGGCAACTCGGTGGTTCCGAACCAGGGCGTTCCGTTTCTTTTCGCTCCACTGAAGTAGGTTCGCTTACACTTGTGACCGGAAGGGGGGACCATGCCCAGATCGAGTGTGCGCGAGAAGATGCCCATTCGCGACGTCGGCCTCGCCGCAGCGGCGGTCATCGCCGTGCCGGTCGTCACGATCTTCACGATCTCTGCGGGCCCCGACGGGCTGGTGACCGTTCTGGTCGTGCTGATGGGTCTCGGTTCCGTTCTGGCCGCCCTCTCCGACAAGCCGGTGCTGATCATCGGTCTCCTCGTCGGAGCCTCCGCCTGCCAGCGTGCCGTCGGTGCCGTCACGGGGAGTCCGATCGCCCTGTGGCTCGACGACTCCGTTCTGATCGGCATGGCGCTCTACGTTCTGATCAGGCTCTCGGCCCGAATCAACGGCAAGATCGCGGCGGTGCTGCTGATCTTCGTCGGGTTCCTGCTGTTCGCGTTGGTGCGCTCGACCGATTTCTCGGTGGGTCTCTACCAGCTGCGCCAGGTCGCTGTTCCCGCCCTGCTGCTGCTCTTCGGTGTGGTCTTCGACCGCGAGAAGATCAAGAAGGCGTCTCCGGTCGTTCTCACCTTCATCGCCATCGGTGCTCTCTACGGCGTGCTGGAACTTGCGGGCATCCGTCTGATCGACCCGTCGACCGCCAGTGGGCTGAACACGTTCTCGAGCACGAACATCCGTGAGAACGGTCTTCCTGCGGCCTACCGGTACTTCCTCTCCGACGGCACCGTGCTCTCGCGGGTCGGCGGGCTCATCCTGAACCCGCCGTCGTTCGGAATCCTCGCGGCGACCGGTTTCATCTGGTTGCGCTTCTCCGACAACCGGCGTGGGCCCGGCTTCGTGATCCTCGGCCTGCTCTTCGCCGTGATGACCGTCGCCTCCCTGGGTCGCGGCGGCATCGTCGTACTGGGCCTGGCCATCGCCCAGCCGTTCATCACCAAGTACTCCGGCCGACTGGCCTTCATCCTCGTCGGCGCCGTGATGGGCGTCGTCGCCTACGGCGAGTTCGTGACGCAGGGCCAGAGCGGTCGCCATGCAGAGGGCTTCACCTACGGTCTGACCTATGCCCTGTCGCATCCGATCGGCGGCGGTTTCGGCCTGGTCGGCAACAGTGTAAACCAGCTCGGTCTCGCGGGCGACGACTCCGGTGCGGGTGAGAGTCTCGCCGCGATCTTCCTCACCGCCTTCGGCTGGGTGGGCATCCTGTTGCTCGTCTGGCTGCTGCTCCGCGGCATCGGTGCGGGCACGACGATGCCGGGTGTGGCGCTGACCTCCGCTGTGCTGGTGAGCCTCGTCTCCGAGACGGCCGGTGGTCTGGATGCGGCCGGCCCGCTCTGGATTCTGGGTGGCTTCGCCCTCGTCGGCGACCAGTCGGTGCGCAAGGTGCTGGCGGGCGTCGTGGGCAGGCGCAAGAAGGAGACCGAGCCGGACGAGCAGTTCCTCGACCCGAAACTCGTGACTACCAAGGGAAACAGATTCGTATGAACGCAAACGCTCCTGCCGCCGGGACCAGCCTGACGGAGGCGTTTCGCGGGAAGCGGCTCATCCTGGCCGCCTCCACCGGTGGTCATCTCGCCCAACTCGACCAGATCAGCCGACTCATCGAGCCGCATCCCGATTCGATCTGGGTGACTTTCGACAAGCCGCAGAGCCGGTCGCTGCTCGCAGAGCGTCGCCACGAGTTCGTGGACTACATCTCACCGCGCGACTTCCGCAACATGCTGAAGGCCCGGTCGACCTTCCGCCGGCTGCTGGCCTCCGGCGAGTACGAGGGCATCATGAGCACGGGGGCCGCCATCGCTCTCAGCGCTCTGCCCTTCGCCCGGCGCCAGCGTGTGCCGGCCGTCTACGTCGAGAGCGTGAGCCGGTTCGACGGCCCGTCGCTCACCGGCCGCATCGTGTCGCGCCTGCCGGGCATCCAGCTCCGCACCCAGCACTCCGAGTGGGCGTCACGCAAGTGGCCGTACGAGTTCTCGGTGATGGATGCGTTCGAGCCGAGCGGCTCGAACGGCCCGCCGGCGCCGATCCGGCGCATCTTCGTCACTCTCGGCACGATCGAGCCCTACCGTTTCGACTCGATGGTGGATGCGGTGCTGCGCACAGCGCCGGCGGACGCCGAGATCGTCTGGCAGCTCGGCTGCACGACACGTCGCGACCTGCCCGGTACCTCCTTCACCGAGATCTCCGCGGCCGACTTCGAGCGCTACTCCGTCGAGAGCGATGTCGTCGTCACCCACTCCGGAGTCGGATCGATCATGAACCTGCTGGCCCTCGGCAGCCATGTCGTGGTGATTCCGCGCCGCAAGAGCCGCAACGAGCACGTGGACGACCACCAGGAGCAGGTCGCCCGTGATCTCGGCGAGCGCGGGCTCTGCGTCGTGGCAGAGGCCCCGGAGCTCACGACGGCCGACCTCGTGCAGGCGAGCGGGCTCAGTGCAGTGCCATTGGGCTCGACCTCCAGCCTGTAAAATGTTCGGCGGCGGGGTGTTCATCCCTGCCTGCGTGTCAACTGTGAGGGGAACATCGTGAAGGTTGCTGTGATTGGGCTCGGATATGTCGGTTGCGTGACGGCCGCGTGCCTAGCCGACCTCGGCAACCAGGTCATCGGAATCGACCCGGTCGATGTGAAGGTCGCTGCGGTCAACGCCGGCCGCACCCCGATCGTGGAGCCGGGGCTCGACGAACTCGTCGCCGCCAATCACGCTGCCGGCCGGCTGAGTGCGACGACCGCGATCGAGGCCGTCGACGGCGTGGATGTCGCGATCGTCTGTGTCGGCACCCCCTCCGCCGAGACGGGTGAGCTCGATCTGCGCTTCGTGCGGGCCGTCGCCACGCAGCTCGGCGAGCGGCTGGCCGCGCGCACGGAGCCCCTCAGCATTGTGCTTCGCAGCACTGTTCTGCCCGGCACGACGCGCGACGTGTTCATCCCCCTCATCCAGGAGGCCTCGGGCCTCACCGAGGGCCAGGACTTCTTCGTCACCTTCACGCCCGAGTTCCTGCGCGAGTCGTCGGCGATCAGCGACTTCCAGAACCCGCCGATCACCGTCATCGGTGCGGAGAACCCGCGCTCGGCGGATGCTCCCTCCGAGCTGATGGGCGCTCTCGGCGTTCCCGTGCAGGTCGTCAAGACCGGCGTGGCCGAGGGCCTCAAGTACGCCTCGAACGCCTTCCACGCCGTGAAGGTCACCTTCGCCAACGAGATCGCGCGCCTGTGCCAGGCGACCGGGGTCGACGGGCGCGAGGTGATGAGCCTGTTCGTGCAGGATCGCGACCTGAACGTGAGCGCCAAGTACCTGCGCCCCGGCTTCGCCTTCGGCGGCTCGTGCCTGCCGAAGGACGTCAAGGCGCTGCAGCACCACGCCCGTTCGCTCGACGAGTCGGTTCCCCTCATCCAGAGCCTGAACGAGTCGAACGAGTATCACATCGCCCGCATCGTCGACACCGTGCGGTCGTACGGTGCCAAGTCGGTCGCCCAGATCGGGTTGTCGTTCAAGCCCTCGACCGACGATCTGCGGGAGAGCCCGTACGTCAAGGTCGCCGCCGCCCTGCAGGCGGAAGGAATCAGCGTGAAGGCCTACGACCCCATCGTGGATGTGCACCGCCTGGTTGGTGCGAACGCCTCGTTCGTGCAGGCCACCCTGCCGAACCTTGACCAGATGCTCACGGAGTCGGTGGCTGACTGCCTCGAGGGCGCCGACGTGATTCTGCTCGGTACCAACAACGCCGATGTCTGCGCCGAGGTGCTCGAACACGAGGCTGTGCCCGTCATCGACCTCTCGGGCATGCTCGCCCTGCGCGTCGAGACCGCGCTCCGCGGCCGTGACGTGCAGCCGGCCGGTGCCCTCGCCTACACGGGAGCCGCCTGGTGACCGGCGCCAAGCAGTTCGGCCCCGCGGTCTACCTCAGCTGGGTGTCGTGGAACGGCCGGAGCGCCGGCATGGCCGAAGGGCTCGGCATCGAGCCGGTCTACATCCACGGCGGCAAGGGCGTCTCCCTCCCGGTGCGCTACTGGCGCCAGTGGAAGCAGACGGGTGCCATGCTCCGCGCGAAGCGGCCGTCGACGGTGCTCGTCATGCAGCCCCCGTTCTTCTCCTTGTTGCGCGCCTGGATCTACACCCTCACCTCCGGCGCCAAGCTCGCGGCCGACATGCACACGGGCGCGTTCGACGACCCGCGCTGGAAGTGGGCGACCCCGTGGATCCTCCGGATCGCGCGCTCAGGGAACAACCGGGTGGTGCTGACGAACAAGCCCCTCGCTCGTCGTGCCGAGGCCAAGGGTGCGACCGTTCTGGTCTGCCACGGGTACCTCCGAACGTTCGTCGCCCCCGCGGATGAGACATTCGAAGACCCGGCCCTTGCCGCTGCGAGCGAAGGGCAGTTCGTTCTGGTGCCGCTCGCCTGGGCGTACGACGAACCGGTCGACGAGATCCTCGAGGCGGCGCGCCTGACTCCCGAGATCCGCTGGGTACTCACCGGCAAGGCGCCGCAGACGGCCCGTGACGCCGCCTCGGGCAACGTGACCTTCACCGGTTTCGCCGCCCGCAGCGACTACGAGATCCTCCGGGCACGGGCATCCGTCGTCGGAGCTATCACCACTGCCGAAGACACCATGCAGCGCTCGGGCTATGAGGCTCTCGAAGTGAACACCCCGCTCGTCACCAGCCCGATGGTCGTTCTGAAGGAGTACTTCGAAGACCGCGCGGTGTACGCCGAGCCGCGTGCCGCGTCGATCGCCGAGGCCATGCGCACCGCGCTCGAGAAGGGCGACACGCTCCGCGCCGGCATGGCCGACCTGCTGAAAACGAAGATCGTCGAGCAGGAGGAAGCCCTCTCGGCCATCAGGTCATGGATCAACGACTGAGCACTGCCTGGCAGTCCCTCCGCAGCCAGCCCCGGGGCGGCACCGCCCATCGGCTGGCGCGGAGGGTGCTCGCGGCGGAGGCGGTCGTCGTCGCACTGGTGCTGGTCTTCGTCATCGTCGGGCTGCCGCTCTACGTGTTCCCCCACACCGACGAGCCAACGAAGAAGGCGGATGCCGTCTTCGTTCTCGGCCCGCCGTCGCAGCCGCGCCTCGAGTTCGCCGAGAAGCTGATGGCCGACGGCTACGCGAAGACCCTCGTGCTCTCCATCAAACCGGAGCGCACCGAGGCCAACCGGGTGGCGGCGTGCGACGACGACCTCGGTTACAAGGTCAAATGCTTCATCGCCGACCCGAACACCACCCAGGGTGAGGCCGAGACGCTGCAGTCCCTGGCCGAGGCGAACAACTGGACGCACGTCATCGTCGTCACCTTCGACTCCCACATCACCCGCGCCCGGGTTCTGATGGAACGCTGCTACACAGGGACGCTCCAGATGGTGGCGGCTCCGAAGCGCTATCATCCGGTCGAGTGGATCCGCGAATACCTCTACCAGACGGGCGCCTTCGTGAAGGTCGCGCTCGACCCATCGTGCTGAGCATCCCGCCAGACGCAGAAAGGTGATCCGCTCATGACCGTGACCGTCAGTTGCATCATCCCCACGCACGCCCGCCCCGACTTTCTTAGCGAGGCGCTCGAGTCGGTCATCCGGCAGTCCCAGCCGCCGGAGGAGATCATCGTCGTGTCGGATGTCGACGACGATGCCACCGAGCAGCTCTGCCGGAGTATGGCGGAGCAGGGCTCGGTGCCCGTGTCGTACCTGCGGAACGCCTCTGTGGGTGGCGCCTCCGGCTCCCGCAATGCCGGCGCCGCGAAGGCCACCGGGGAGGTGTTCGCCTTTCTCGACGACGACGACAAGTGGAAGCCCGACTATCTGGCGACGGCGCTCGGCGAGCTCCGACCGGGTGTCGACGGGGTCGCGACGTGGATCCAGATGTTCCGCGGCGACCAGGTGGCCGCCGGCCTCGAGATCGCGCCCGGCCTCGAAGCCCGGCGCGCGGCATCCGAGAACCCGGGCGTCACGGGGAGCAACTTCATCGTGCGCCGGGCCCCGTTCGAGGCGATCGGCGGCTTCGACGAGAAGCTGCTCGTCAAGAACGACGGCGACTTCTTCTTCCGCTTCCTGCTGGCGGGTTTCTCGTACGCCGTCAACGCGCGAGCCGATGTGCTGCAGCGCAAGCACTCCTCGGGCCAGCTGACCGGGCGCACCGAGTTCCGCGCCCGCGGGCTCGAGGCCTACCTCGCGAAACACCGCGCGGTGTTGACGCTCGCCGACCGCCGGTCGATCCGGCTCTCGGCCAGCCGGATCCGGTTCCACGCGGCGACCAGCCGGCCGGCGAAGATCAAACAGCTCATGCTCGGCGCCCTCAATTCCTCGCCGGGCTCCCTGCTGTCGTCGGTGCGGGGCCGAAGCACGAAGGACTTCTGGATCACCGAGGGCTTCGGCACCGGCTCGAAGGGCTGACCTCCCGGGGGAGCGGCCCCGGTCAGGCCCGGATGCCGAACCGCTCGCTGAGCGCCCGGCGGGCGGCGTACCACCCCGGCAGTCCGCTCACCGAGGGGCCGGGAGAGGTCGACGACGAGCAGAGGTACACCCCGTCGATCGGGGTGTCCCACGGATGCGGCGAGACCACCGGGCGCTTGACCAGCTGAGTGAGGGTCACCGCGCCGCCCGAGATGTCGCCGCCCACGAGGTTCGGGTTCGCGCGCTCCATGCCGGCGGCGGTGCTGGTGGTGCGCGCGAGGATGGTGTCGCGGAAGCCGGGGGCCGATGCCTCGATGGTGTCGATGATCGCCTCGGACATGTCCCGGTCGGAACCCTTCGGCACGTGGGTGTAGGCCCAGACGGTGTGCTGGCCCTCCGGAGCCCGCGAGGCATCGAAGAGGGTCGGCTGGCTAAGCAGCACATAAGGATGATCGGGGTGCTTCCCCCGGCTCACCTCGAGTTCTGAGCGCGCGATGTCGGCCCGCGTGCCGCCGAGGTGCACGGTTCCGGTGCGCCGGAGCCCGGGGTTCGTCCACGGCACTGGGTCTCTCAGGGCAAGGTCGAGTTTGGCCACGCCGTTGCCGTAGCGGAACCGCGAGACGGCGCTGCGGTACGAGGCGGGCAGCTCGGCCATGTCGGCGAAGGCGCGCGGGCCGACGTCGAGCAGGGTCACGCGGCTGGCGGGCAGTTCGGCCAGCGACGTGATGCGCCGGCCGGTCTCGACGCTTCCGCCGTGCGCGACCAGGTCGTCGACGAGAGCGTCGACGATGCTCTGGCTGCCCCCCACCGGGATGGGCCAGCCGTAGGCGTGCGCGTAGGTCGCGAGGGTCATGCCGGTTCCCGAGGTGGCGAGCCCGGGCATCCGGCCCACCGAGTGCGCCGCCACTCCGGCGAGCATGGCGGGGGCCACGTCGCGCGAGAACCGCAGATTCCAGGCGGGGGTGCCCTGCTCGAGAGTACGGAGGCCGAAGCGGAGCGCATCGAGGGGGCTTCTCGGTATGCGCAGCAGGTTCGCGCCCGTGAACGAGGTCAGTGCGTCGACATGCTCGATGAGCGGGGCAAACAGTTGCCGCCAGGCCCGTCCGTCGGGCCCCAGGGCCTCGACGGCCCGGTCGAGATCGCGGTAGGCGAGCCCGGCGCGGCCGCCGGGCAGCGGGTGGCCATACGAGACCTCGGGAATCACCATCGGCACCCGTTCGGTGAGCCCGAACTGCTGGAAGAAGGGTGAGGCGAGGGCCATCGGATGCACGGCGGAACCGACATCGTGGAGGAACCCCGGCAGGGTGAGCTCCCGGGTCGCGGCAGCGCCGCCCACGTAGTCGGCCCCCTCGAAGACGCGCACCGAGAGGCCGGCGCGGGCCAGCGTGACCGCAGCGGCCAACCCGTTCGGGCCGGATCCGACCACGACGGCATCAACGTCGACCATGAGACTCCTTCGGGTGGCCCGGGCCCGGGCGGATCGGGCGCGGCCGGCTCGATGTGCATCGGACTCGTGCACCTGCTAAGAATAGATCGTCGTTCGCTCTGCGGAAGACGCTCACCACTAGGGGAATGTGCGAATGAAGCTTTCTGTCATCGGCTGTGGCTACCTCGGCGCCGTGCATGCGGCCGCGATGGCCGAACTGGGCCACGAGGTCGTCGGCATCGACGTCGACGAAAACAAGGTGCGCGCCCTCGCTGCGGGAACCGCGCCGTTCTTCGAGCCGGGCCTGCCCGAACTGCTGGCCTCGGGCGTCGCCTCGGGTCGCCTCTCCTTCACCACCGACATGTCGGCCGTCAAGGGCGCCCAGGTGCACTTCATCGCCGTCGGCACGCCGCAGAAGAAGGGTGAGAACGCCGCCGACCTGACCTACGTCGACTCCGCCGTCGACGCGATCATCCCCTTCCTCAGCCCGGGCGACCTCGTCGCCGGCAAGTCGACGGTGCCGGTCGGCACCGCTGCCCGCCTCGCCCAGAAGCTCGACGACGCCGGCTCCGGCGCGATGCTCGCCTGGAACCCCGAGTTTTTGCGTGAGGGCTTCGCCGTGGAAGACACGATCAGCCCCGACCGTCTCGTCTACGGCCTGCCGGCCGGCGACCAGACCGCGCCTGCTCGCGAGCTGCTCGACACGGTCTACGCCAACGCGCTCTCCCGCGAGACGCCCCTCGTCGTCACCGACTACGCCACCGCTGAACTCGTCAAGGTCTCGGCCAACGCGTTCCTCGCGACCAAGATCTCCTTCATCAACGCGATGGCCGAGATCGCCGAGGTCACGGGCGCCGACGTCACGCAGCTCGCGGACGCGATCGGCTACGACGCCCGCATCGGCCGGCGGTTCCTGAACGCCGGCGTCGGGTTCGGCGGCGGGTGCCTGCCGAAGGACATCCGCGCGTTCGCGGCTCGTGCAGACGAGCTCGGTCGCGGCGAGTCCGTCGCCTTCCTGAAGGAGGTCGACTCGATCAACCTCCGTCGCCGCCAGCGCGTCGTCGACCTCGTGGTCGACTCGTTCGGCGGAGCGATCTTCGGCAAGCGCGTCGCCGTTCTCGGTCTGGCCTTCAAGCCCGACTCCGACGACATCCGCGACTCGCCCGCTCTCGACGTCGCCGTCACCCTCAAGGGTCTCGGCGCCGACGTGATCGCCACCGACCCGGAGGCGATCGAGAACGCCCGGCGCGTGCATCCGCAGCTCGCCTATGAGAGCGACCTGCAGACGGCCGTCTCGGGCGCCGACGCGATCGTCGTGCTCACCGAGTGGAAGCAGTTCCGCCAGATCGACCCCGTCGCCCTGCTCGGCACGGTAACCACCCCCTACGTGGTCGACGGCCGCAACTGCCTCGACGCCGTCGCCTGGCGCGCAGCGGGTTGGACGTATCAGGGCCTCGGGCGCCCCTGACCCCCTTCGCGGCGCGTAAACTTGTGCCGTGAGCAATACAACAGAGCCCGTCGACGTCGTTCTCATCGGCGGCGGCATCATGAGCGCAACCCTCGGCGCCCTCATCAAACTGCTTCAGCCCGACTGGAGCATCGCGATCTACGAGAAGCTCGGGTCAGTCGCCCTTGAGAGCTCCAACCCGTGGAACAACGCGGGAACCGGGCACGCGGCGCTCTGCGAGCTCAACTACATGCCCGAGGCGGCCGATGGTTCGGTCGAGACCTCGAAGGCTGTGGCGATCAACGAGCAGTTCCAGGTGAGCCGGCAGTTCTGGTCGTTCCTGGTCGAGCAGGGTGTTCTGCCGGCGCCCGACACGTTCATCAATTCCACCCCGCACATGACGTTCGTCAAGGGCGAGGCGAACGTGAAGTACCTGCGCAAGCGTTACGAGGCGCTGGTGCACGAGCCGCTCTTCGAGGGCATCGAGTTCAGCGACGACCCTGCGGAGATCTACAGTTGGGCGCCGCTCCTGATGCGTGACCGTGCGAAGAACGAGGCCGTCGCGGCCACCCGGGTTCCGGTCGGTACCGACGTCGACTTCGGCTCCCTCACCTCACAGCTCGTCGCCTATCTGAAGGAGAACGGGGCCGAACTGCTGACCGAGCACCGGGTCAGTTCGCTGAAGAAGCAGCGCGACGGCCTCTGGAAGATCTCGGTGCGCCACCTCGTCGGGGGAACCCCGAGCGTCGTCACGGCCCGGTTCGTGTTCGTCGGCGCGGGCGGCGGTGCCCTGGGCCTGCTGCAGAAGGCCGGCATCCCCGAGATCAAGGGTTTCGGCGGCTTCCCGATCAGCGGCCAGTTCCTCCGCACCGACAACCCCGACGTCGTGCGTGAGCACCAGGCCAAGGTCTACGGCAAGGCGTCGGTGGGTGCGCCGCCGATGTCGGTTCCGCACCTCGACAAGCGCGTGGTCGACGGCCAGGAGTCGCTGCTGTTCGGCCCCTATGCGGGGTTCAGCCCGAAGTTCCTGAAGTCGGGCTCCTGGCTCGACCTGCCCCGATCGATCCGCCCCCACAACATTCTGCCGATGCTTGCCGTCGCCCGCGACAACCTCGGGCTGATGAAGTACCTGATCGGTGAAGTCTTCGCCAGCACGTCTGCCAAGGTGGATGCCCTGCGGGAGTTCATGCCGACGGCCGACCCGAAGGACTGGTACCTGATCACGGCGGGCCAGCGCGTTCAGGTGATGAAGAAGGACGCGAAGAAGGGCGGTGTGCTGCAGTTCGGCACCGAGGTCATCACCTCGAAGGACGGCTCGATCGCCGGGCTTCTCGGCGCTTCACCCGGCGCCTCGACCGCCGTGCCGATCATGCTCGACATTCTCTCGAAGTGCTTCCCCGACCAGTACGGCTCGTGGAAGAAGTCGCTGAAGAAGATGATCCCCTCGCTCGGCTCGACGCTGAACGACGACAAGCGCCGCGCAGAGGCCGAGATGAAGGCGACGGCAGCGGCGCTGGGCATCGGCGCTTGAGCCTGAGCCTGACCTAGGCTCAGGCTCAAGCCCAGGCCCAGGCTCAGGTCGCTTCGCGGAGCTTGCTCTTGCGGGCCTGCCGGGCCTCTTTCGGCGTCGGCGTGTTGTCGTCGTAGCCGTACTCGTAGCCGTACCCGTACCGGCCATAGCCATACGAGTCGGGCCCGCGGGTCGGCAGCATCGTGATGATGACGCCGGCCACCCCGGAGCCCACGTTCTTCAGCGCGGCGACGGAGCCGCGCACCTGACCGCGGTGCACCTTGCTCGCACCGACTACGAGCAGCGCCCCGGCGGTGTGCTTGGCGAGGATCGCGGCGTCGGTCACCGGCAGCAGCGGCGGGGAGTCGAAGAGCACGAAGTCGAAGCGTTCTTCGAGGGTCTCGATCAGCTGGATCATCGCCGGAGAGCTGAGCAGCTCGCTCGGGTTCGGGGGAACGCGACCCGCGGGCAGCACGAACAGCCCGTTGGCGCCCCACGGCTGCAGCACCTCGTCGAGTTCGGCCCGGCCCACGAGCACGTCGGTGAGACCCGCGCCTCCCTCGAGCCCGAGGTACTGGGCGACCCGGGGCTTCCGCAGGTCGGCATCGATCAGCACCACGCGGCTGCCGGCCGTGGCCGTGACGATAGCGAGGTTCGCGGTCGAGGTGCTCTTGCCCTCACCGGGGATCGAGGAGGTGATGACGAAGCTCCGCCGAGATTCCGGCGTCACGAGGAACTGCAGGTTCGTGCGCAGCGTGCGGAACGACTCGGCCCGCGGGCTCCGCGGGTCGTCGTGCACGACCAGCGGATGTTCGGCTGTGGAGGCGTCGTAGATGATGCCGCCCAGGATGGGTGCCTCGGCGACCTGCTCGACGTCGTGCTCGTTGCGCACGCGGGTGTCGAGGGTCTGCCGCAGCACCGCCGCGACCAGAGCGACGACGAGTCCCACCAGCGCTCCGAGCTCGATGTTCAGAGCGGTGTTGGGCGTCACCGGTGCAAGGGGCACCAGGGCATCCTGCAACACCGTGATCTTCACCGGTGAGGCGCTGCCGGTGCCGCCCGGCACGAGCGCGCCGACGGTCTCCTCGAAGCTGGTCGCCACCTGGTTCGCGATGGCCGCGGCGGCCTCCGGGGAGGGGTCGGTCACGCCGATGTCGACCACGACGGTGTCGGGCGAGGTCGTCGCCGAGACGTGCTTGGCGAGCTCGGCCGCGGTCGTGTTCAGTTTCAGCTCGTCGATGACGGGCTGGAGCACCGCCGGAGTGACCACCACATCGGTGTACGACTTCACCTGATTCTGCGTGAAGTTGCTGCCCTGCGTCAGGTCGCTGACGGTGCCGCCCGACTGAACGGAGATGAACACCTTCGTCGTGGCCTGGAACGAGGGCGTTGTCAGGATCGACACCAGGGAGCCGGCGGCGATGCCCAGCAGGATCAGCGCCAGGATCAGCACCCAGCTCTTCCGAAGGATGCGGAGGTAATCGTGAATGTCCACGGCGGTACCCTTTCAGGCCTCGGACGCGGGGCGGACCCCGGGTCGGCTCGGTCTGACCATGATGTCACACCCGCTTCAGCGGAGGGCCCTGGCGAACGACTTCGCCGCTCGGGGGATCTCTCTGAGCCCATGGGCCAGTCGCCGACGCCTGGCACGCGCCAAGGCGCGCCGGCCGGGCGGGATGTCGGGGTGGAGCCCGCGCATCTCGCGCTCCGACGGCACGACGGCGCGGAGGAGGATGCCCGCCTTCGCCCGCCACGGTGCGCTGCCGAGCGCCAGCAGCCAGGCTTCCGTGTACCCCGCGGTGCCAGCGTTCAGCCTCCACCGGCGGAGCGCTTCGGGGTGTGAGCCGTCGTGCGGGGCGGCGGGGTCGAGGGCGGTGAGCAGGGGCCGCGCGGTGTCGAGCGCTCCGAGCTGCCGGGCGCACTCGACCAGCGCGCTTGCATCGGCCCCCGGAAAGAGCGCCCGCGTCGCCTCGATCAGAGCCTGCAGGTCGCCCGGCCGCCGTTCCTTGCGTGGCCGCCGGAGCGCGTGCAGCGCGAGGATCAGCGCGGAGGGCGCGAGACCGGGGAGGTCGACGGCGATGCCGGCCAGGCTCCACTCGACACGGCCGTTCCAGAGCTGCTCAAAGACCTCGTTCCGGTCGGCCAGGAAGCCTGGCCAGTAGGTGTGCAGGTCGAGGTCGATCGGCCAGTCGGGGTGGTAGAGCGTGACCGAGTGCGGCTCGAGGAGATGGGGGCTTTCGGGGGTGAAGCGGGAGACCCAGCCGGACTTCTCTGCCGCGGCCCGCAGCGCGTCGACTCCGCCGGGCTCGACCAGCACATCGATGTCTGACGAGACCTTCGGGGCGCGGAGTTCGAGGTGAGCGGCGCCCGGGCCCTTCAGCAGCAGCACGCGCACGCCCATCTGCCGGGCGCGATCGGTGATCCACGCAGAACCGACAGCGACGGCATCCGATTGCGTGAGCGTCGTGCGCGGAATCTCGTCGGGGTGCATTCTTCGAGTCTACGAAGGGGTGGGTCTAGGCGCCGACGGCGGCCGCGCCCGGGCCGGTACGGCGCACCAGCCCGACGGTGACCAGCGAATCCACGAACGCCACGACATCCGCCTCCAGCTCCGTGGGTGCCCGCCCGTTCTTCTCGGCGAGACCGGCTACGAGCTCGGTCATCGTACCCGGGCGCTCCGAGATCGCCTCCCAGATCATCCGCCCGCTGCCGGCCAGCTCGACCGGCCGGCAACCGTCGACCTCGAGCGGCAGCAGCAAAACTCGGTCGGGGTGCTCGATCGAGGCGCTCCGCAGCGCCTCGACGATCGTGTCGGCCGCCATCTCGCTCACGCGCTCAGGCGCCCGGAGTTCCGCGCTTCGGCGACCCAGCCGACGATGTTCAGGGCGAGGTGCGAGGTGGCCAGGCTGATCTGCCGGCCCACAGCATCGTGCACCTGCTGGCTCTGCCGGTACGGGTCGGTCACGTCGTCCTCCGGCAGCAACTGCGCCCTGCTCCGGATGCGCGCCAGCTGCTGCACGTGCGGCCGGAGTGAATCGGCGAGGTCGGCCGCGGCGTCGGCGGGGAGCGCGCCCGGCACCTTTGTCAGGAGGGCGGCCTCGGCCAGGGCCGCGTCGGTCGCCGTCTCGACGAGCTCCACGCCGCCGCTCACCGAGAGGAGCTTCGAGAACTCGGTCAGGGTGAAGGTGCGCTGCAGGGCCCGGGGGTTCCGCTTGATCACCTCGTCGCGCTGGGCGCGGGTCATCGTCAGAACAAGATCGGCGTCGGCGACCATCGCCGAGCGGAGCTGCCGGGCGCGGAATTCGCCCGGCTGGCCACGGAAGTGCAGGGAGACGGCGGCGGCGTGCTCCTCCATCGGGGCACCGACCACGGCGCCGAGGCCCGCGCTCGACACGGTCGTCGACGCGTGCAGTCCGGCCTCACCGAGACGCGAGCGAAGCAGCTGTTCCGCCAGGGGGGAGCGGCAGATGTTGCCGGTGCACACCATCAGAACGGTGAAGGGTCGGGCGGGTTCGGACGATCCCCTGTTCGGCATGTGGTGCTCCATCTCAGCGGGCGGTCGGCTTCACCGGCTGCTCGTCGGGAACGCTCTCGGCGGTGTTCGGGGCGCTCTCCCTGACCGGGCGGGCGGCGCGGGCGGCACGGCGGGCGTGCGATTTCGGCAGCTCGGCCGGATCCGGAATCTGGTGCGGCACGTCGACTCCCTCGGGGTTGCCCGTCGAGGAATAGTAGTCGCCTTTGTAGGTGTAGCCGTAGTAGCCGCCCTCGCCGCCCTTCCGCGGAACGCGGTTCAGAATGACGCCGAGCGTGCGACCCTTCACCTTCTCGATGTTCTGCAGCGACTTGCCGAGCGCGTCGACCGTCGTCTTGCCGACGGAGGCGACGATGAGGGCGCCGTCGGTGCGGGCGGTGAGAATGGCGGCGTCGGTGACGGGGATGAGTGGTGGGGCATCCACGAGCACGATGGCGTCACGCGCCAGCTCGTTCAGCAGCGTGAGCATGGCCTTCGAGCCGAGCAGTTCACTGGGGTTCGGCGGGATCGCACCGGCGCCCATCACCTGCAGGCGCCCGGTGTCGCCCCAGGGCTGCAGAACGTCGTGGATCTCGGCGCGACCCACGAGAACATCGGTCAGGCCGACGCCCGGCAGCAGGTTGAAGGATGTCGCGACCGTCGGCCGGCGAAGGTCGCCGTCGACCACGACCACCCGCTGCCCCGAGGCGGCGATGGTGATGGCGAGGTTGGCCGTGATGGTCGACTTGCCGTCGCCGGCGAGCGAGCTCGTGACCACGATTATGCGCGGCGGGTTGTCCACATCCATGAACTGGAGGTTCGTGCGGAGCTCCCGCATCGCCTCCGAGACGGCGTCGTCGTCGGTGTGCCGGTCGGCGTAGTTCGTGCTGCTGGTTTCCTCGACGAGACGGTTCTTGTCGGTGAAGTTGCGGTCGAAGGGCACCGTTCCGACGACCGAGAGGCCGAACTCCTTCTCGACGCTCGCGACCGAGCGGATGCGACGGTCGAGGGTGTGCCGCACGAAGGCGTAGATGATGCCGATCAGCAGGCCGGCGAGCACTCCGATGATGATGGCGAGCTTCGTGTTCGGAAAGATCGGCGTGCTCGGCAGCACGGCCGAGTCGAGCGTCTGCAGGTTCACGATGGACCCGCCACCCGGGGTCGTACCGGGAGCGATGGAGGCGGCGTCGCCCGAGTTCTCGAGGATCTTCACCTGGGAGACCATGCCGGCGATCCAGGTCTCCGCGAGGGAGCGGGCGCCTTCGGGGGTCGAGCCCTGCGCGGTGATCTGCAGCACGGCGGTGTCGGTCGGGTTGGTGACCGAGATCTTGCTCACGAGCGCCTCGGGGCTGATCGAGAGGCCGAGCTGCTCGATGGCGTAGGTCGCGACCGCGCGCGACTTGGCCACGTTCAGATAGGACTTGACCCGCGATTTGGCGTAGTTGTCGCCCACGAGGGCCGAGCCGAGATCCTGGCTGACGCCGGTCGTGATGATGCCGCTCGCATCTGCGCTGTACACGCGCTGCTGCACGAGGGACCAGCCCGCAGCCGAACCGGCCCCGAGCGCCATGCAGATCAGGATGGCGATCCAGTGACCCCGCAGAATCCGTACGTAGCCCGACAGATCCATGTTTGCCCCCTGCACCGATCACTCCTCCGGAGCCGCGAGTGTAACACGCAGGGAGGGGGGCAGAGCCGCGGCCTCCCCTGACGGGGTGGTACATTGGCCTCCCTGTGAGGGAGGGTCACGATGAGCCATGAGCGCACCAAGAGAACGCCGCGCCGCATCCGGGTGCATGTGGTGCACGAGAGCCGCATGATGGCGGAGGCCATCAGTGTGAAACTCAAGTCGGCTCTGCCCGGTGCATCGGTCGACGGCTGGACCAAGTCGTGGCACACCTACCTCAACCGGGCGCAGGGCGTGGCCGATGTGGTGCTGCTCGACAACGAACTGGGTGACGGCGGCCCGACGTCCGTGAAGGTGCGCACTCTCGCCCGGAGCGGAACCGGCATCGTGGTGCTCGGCGGCTCGGAGTACGCGCCGGCGATCCGCCGTGTGCTGGCCGCCGGAGCGCACTCCTACATGGTGGCCGACGAGGGTTCGACCTCGATCGCCGCCGCGATCGCTGCCGCCTTCCGGGGCGAGACCTACGAGTCGGAGCTGCTCGGCCGCATCCTCGGTGCCCACGAAGCCACACCGGTGCCCGAACTCACCGCCCGCGAGCTCGAGATCGTCAGCATGTATCTGTCGGGCCCCGGTGCGTCGGTGCCCGAGACGGCGGAGCGCTTCGGGCTCTCTGCCGAGACGGTGCGCACCCACATCTCCCACGCCAGGCGCAAGTACGCCGGCGACGACCTGACTGCGGTGTCGAAGATGGAACTGCGCCGACGCATGATCCGGGACGGCTGGATTTTGGAATAGAGTGACGCCTGAGATCCCTCATCTGTCAAACCCCTGCGACGTGGAGCACTCTTGGGCACTGTTCTTCTGGGGCTGAACATCGTCAACGCGCCGCTGATCATCACCCTCTCGGTCATCAGCATCGGGCTGGTCGTCTTTCTGCTCGTGCGAGCGCCCACTACGCGCTGGGTGCTGACGGCGAGTCTCGGTGCCGTGGGCGGCGCGCTGGCGGGCACCGTCACCATCCTGGTCGCGGTGAACCTGCTCGACCTCTTCGGTACGCGCCTGAGCCCGATCGTCGAGATCTGGATCGTGCTGACCTTCACCGCCGTCGCCCTGGCGATCGTGAACCTCTGGCGCTCCCGCTGGCGCCGCAAGGTCGTCGCCCTCGTCGCCGTGCTCGTCTTCGTGCTCACCGGAACCCTTGGGGTGAACGCCGCGTTCGGTCTCAACAAGACGGTCGCGGCCTTCCTCGGGGTGACCAATGAGAAGCCGCTCGACCTGGGCGGCCGCACGGCCACGCCGACTCCCCAGCCCGACGACGGCACACCGCTCTACACCCGGTGGAGCCCGCCGGCCGGCATGCCCCAGACGGGCACCCTCGGCACCATCGACCTGCCGAACGCGGCATCCGGTTTCGTCGCGCGAACCGGCCTGGCGTACGTACCGCCGGCGGGGCTGGTCGCCGATCCGCCCGTGCTGCCGGTGATCATCCAGTTGAACGGCCAGCCCGGAAGCCCGGGCCTCGACGACCCGAAGGTGATTCTCGACGCGCTGGCGGCCAAGCACAACGGCCTCGGGCCGATCGTGGTGAACCCCGACCAGCTCGGCGATGACTCGAAGGATCCGCTCTGCCTCGACACCTCGATGGGCAACGTCGAGACGTACATCATGAAAGACGTCGTGCCGTGGGTGAAGGCGCACTTCGCCGTGTCGGCCGACCCGAAGGACTGGACGATCCTCGGCTTCTCCAACGGCGGCATGTGCGCCTCGTACTTCGGGGCGAAGTACCCGAACGTGTTCGGCAACTTCGTCGACCTCTCGGGTGACGAGCACCAGGGCGTCGACGACCGGTCGACCCTCAGCCGCGTCTTCGGCGGCGACCAGCAGGCCTACGAAGCGGTCTGGCCCACCACGATCATGGCCGAGAGCACCTACCCCGATTCGGTGGGCGTCTTCACGGTCGGCGAGACGGATGGGGAGGCCCAGCCCGGCGTGAAGAAGAACTACGACGCGGCCGTCGCCGCGGGCATCCACGCCAGCTACACCGAGATCGCGGGCGGTGGGCACGACAACACGGCGCTCGACGGAGGACTCTCGAAGGCCTACGACACCCTCTTTCCCCGCTGGGGTCTCAGCGCGCCGGCCCCATGACCCCCGGTGAAGAGGCGCGGCCTGAGCCTGGCCCCGTGCTCGTCGAACTCGTCGCTCTCGGGGTGGTGCTGACGGTCCGTTTCACGGGCTGCGCCGGGCACGAGATCGACGACTTCGTGCTTGCCTGGCAGCGCTGCGGCGCCCGGCGGTGCGAGACCCGGCAGGCGGGGTCGATCGTCATTGACGCGGTGGTGTGGGCGGCCGGGAACGCCGGGCACGAGGCGGGCGAGCCTGCGGGCACGGTGCCGCCGGCCGCCGAGCGTCTCGCCGCCGGCTCCTTCCGGGAGCTCAGCCATCACCTCTCCGGCCTGATCACGCGCTCGGCCATCGGCGCCCGGCGCGGTGAGCTCCTGATGCTGCACGCCGGTGCGGTGAGCAGCCGGGAGACCGGCGGGGTCATCGCCTTCATCGGCCCGTCGGGGCGGGGCAAGACGACCGCATCGACCGCGCTCGGCCGGCACTTCGGCTACGTCACCGACGAGACGGTGGCGATCGCAGACGGTCTCGCGGTGATCGCCTACCCGAAGCCGCTCTCGGTCAAACTCCCCGAGCCGGAGCCGTGGAAGAGCCAGGTCGCGCCCGGAGAGCTCGGACTCATCGAGCCGGGGGAGCCGCCGCTCCGGCTGGTCGGGCTCGTGATGCTCGACCGTCGGCCGAGCGGCTCTGCTGCCGTCGCCCGGGTGGCGCTCGCCGAGGCCGTCGAAGAGCTCGTGCCGCAGATCAGCTTTCTCGCCGAACGTCGCCGTGCGCTCCAGCACTTGGGCTCGGTTGTGGATGCCTGTGGCGGGCTTCATTCCGTGACCTACAGTGAGGCGGTCGACCTGCCGGCCGTCTTCGCCGAACTCTTCGAGCAGGCTTCCGGGCGGGCAGCCCTCGCCGAGCAGCCTGTGGGCCCGCACGACGCCCGGGCGCGCTACCGCTCCATCGTCGACGATGCCCTGCCCGACGGCTCGTCGCTCATCGTGCTGCAGGGCGGAACGGTGAGTGTTCTCGCCGGCATCGCGCCGGTGCTGGTGACCGAGGCCGCCGGCACCGGTCGCTTCTTCGGCGAGCTGGTCGAGGCTGTGCGGGCTGCGCACGGCGAGCCGCCCGCGGGTGACGCGGTCGAGGCGGTGGCGAACGCGATCGACGAGCTCGTCGGTGCCGGCCTGCTCGAACGGTCGGATGCGCTGTGACCCGCGGGAACACAGCCCGGCCCGGGCGCCTGAGACGCATCACCGGCAGCGTCTGGTTCAACCTGCTCGCCGCGATCGTGGTGCTCGCGGTCGTGCAGGCGTTCGTCGTCAAGGTCTATTACGTGCCGTCGGGCTCGATGCAGAACACCCTCGAGATCGGCGACCGGGTGATCGTCGACCGGTTCGGCAGCCACTTCGGTGACCCGAGCGACGGAGACGTGGTCGTCTTCACTGCATCGGAGCTCTGGGGAGATGTGCCGGCGGCGCCGTCGAACCCGTTTGTCTACGCCGTCAGATGGCTCGGCGGTGTGGTGGGTGTCGGCCCCGACCTGACCCACACTCTCGTCAAGCGGGTCATCGCGGGCCCCGGCCAGACGGTCTCGTGCTGCAGCCCCGACGGGCGGGTGCTCGTCGACGGGGTGCCCCAGAACGAACCGTACATCTTCGCGGACTACCCGTTCGAAGCCGGTGCGTTCGACTGCAGCACAACACCGAAGTCCCTGCGCTGCTTCGACGAGGTGGTCGTTCCGGCCGGGCAGTACTTCGTGCTCGGCGACCACCGTTCGAACTCCAACGACTCGATCTTCGCCTGTCGCGGCGGGGGAGGGCCGCCGGGCTGCCTGAAGATGGTCGGTCGCGACGACATCGTGGGCCGGGCGTTCGCCATCGTGCTGCCGCCCGGGCGCTGGTCGGGACTCTAGAGGCCGGGCAGGCCGAGGTCGAAGCGCAGCTGCTTGCCGGCGGTCGGAGCGAGCGGCGGCAGGCTCAGGCCATACTGCGGAGCCGCCGTTTCGTCGGGTGCCCCGTGTTCGAACACCTCGAAGCGGTTCGCGTCCGGAACGGCATCCGGGGCGCTCGCACGACCGACCAGCGACAGCAGGAAATTTCGCACCGGGCCGACGGCGTGGCTGGACTCTGTGCCGATCGGGGCCAGGCCGAGCGCGAAGCGGTCTGCCGCGGGGGAATCCGATGCACGCCCACGGGCGGCGAAGGGCAGTGCCAGGGCAGAGCCCGCAGCGGCCTGCGCGGGAGCCGTGGGGGCGAAGCCGAGCGCCAGTGACGGCGCGTCAGCGTTTTGCTGCGGCGCCCGGTCGCTCCAGGGGAAGGTGACGCCTGCCGAACCGTGGCTGTGCAGACGGTGCGAACCGAAACCCGCGGAACCGAGGAGGCTCTCGCCGGGCCGGTTCTTCGGGTAGCGGATGCGCCTGACGCGCCACCGGGTGAAGAGATAGGCGGCGACCCCGCCCAGCAGGAGCAGAGCGGCAATGACCCCGGCGACGGCGAACGGGAAGGCGTCGCGTGCCGTGCTCGCCGAAGCCGGCGGGTAGAACGGGAGGTTGATGACGGGAGCGGGCTCCGCGGTCTGCGTCACGACGGGAACCGGAGCGATGGTCGCGGTCTCCGTCGGCGTGGGGGTCGGTGTGACCTCCTCCTCTTCGACGTAGTCGTCGTCAGAGGTGTCGGACTCCTCGGGGTCGGGCACGAACGTCTCGACGGGCACGGGTACCGGCTCGGCCGACGGCACCGGATCGATCGGGATGACGGGCTCGACGGTCGGCTGCGGGTCGACGGTCGGCACCGGATCAGGGTCAGGCACAGATGTGGTCGGCGGGTCGGTCGGCGTCGGCGGGTCTGTCGGCGTCGGCGGCTCGGTCGACACAGGCGGCTCGGGCTGGTCGGTCGGCACCGGCACCGGCGCGGGAAGCGCGGTGTCGTCCGTGCGCACACCGAGCGACGCGACGACGGCCGTGCCACTGGTCGAGCTGCTGTTCGCCGCAGAGGCCGCGACAGCACTTCCGAACGTCAGAACGACAAGCAGAAGCAGGGCGACCGCGACGGCTGCGGGTGCGCGGAGACTTCTCTGACGGTGCCGATACATCTGATCATCCTCCCACATGCTGAGCTGTCAATTGGGTGGATGAGTCTGCTCGAATGTATAGTTTCAACCGATCGGCGGGGAATCGGCCGGCCTGACTGGGAGAGGGCTCTGGCCTGTGACATTAGAAGCGTACATTCGGATCATTCGCAAGGGATGGATCCTGGTCGTCGTTTGCGCTCTCATCGGCATCGGTGCCGGAGCTGCAGCGGCGATCCTGACGACTCCCCAGTACCAGGCGACCACGACGATGTACGTTTCCGTGCAGACCTCCGACCAGCCGAGCGTCAACGACCTCAGTTCGGGTAACTCGTACGCACTGGCGAAGGTGAAGTCGTACGTCGACATCATCACCAGCGCTTCCGTGCTCGACAACGTGGTCTCCGACCTCGATCTCTCGATCACCAGCCGGCAGCTCGCGTCGAAACTCTCGGCCTCGTCGCCGACCGGAACGGTCATCATCGAGCTGACCGCCACCGATCCGAACCCGCAGACGGCCGCCAACATCGCGAACGCCACGGCTGACAGCTTCAGCAACTCGGTCATCAACCAGCTCGAGACCCCCGAGGGCAGCACGGCCAGCCTGGTCAAGGTGCAGGTCGTCGACAAGGCCCTGCCGGCTGCGGCACCGGCCAGCCCGTCAGTTCCGCTCGACCTGCTCTTCGGCTTCATTGTCGGCCTCGTCTTCGGCGTCGCCGCCGCCTTCCTCCGCTCGACGCTCGACACCCGTGTTCGCGGCGTGCACGACGTCGCCGCGGTCTCCGACGCTCCGCTCATCGGTGGCATCAGCTTCGACCCGGAGTCGAACACCCACCCGCTGCTCGTGCACACGGATCCGCGGAACCCGCGCGCAGAGGCCTTCCGGGCGCTGCGCACCAACCTGCGCTTCGTGAACGCCGGTTCCGACAACCGTGCGTTCGTGGTCACCTCCTCCATCGCCGGTGAGGGTAAGAGCACCACCTCCGCCAACCTGGCCCTGGCCCTGGCCGAGACCGGCGTGCGCGTCGTGCTGATCGACGGCGACCTGCGGAAGCCCCGCCTGGCCGAGTACATGGGTCTCGAGGGTGCCGTCGGCCTCACCGACGTTCTCGTCGGCAGCGTGCCGCTGGCCGACGTGCTGCAGCGCTGGGGCAACCGGGAGCTCTATGTGCTGCCGGCCGGCCGCATTCCCCCGAACCCGAGCGAGCTGCTCGGCTCCGACGCGATGCAGAACCTCCTGCAGGCGCTGAACGAGCAGGTCGACTACGTTCTCATCGACGCGCCGCCTCTGCTGCCCGTCACCGACGGCGCGATCATCTCCAGCATGACGGCCGGTGCGATTCTGGTCGCCGGTTCCGGCAAGGTGAAGAAGACCGAGCTCGCCCGTGCGCTGAACTCCCTGACCAGCATCAACAGCAAGGTTGTGGGCGTCGTGCTGACGATGCTGCCGAACAAAGGCCCCGATTCCTACAACAACGAGAAGTACGGCTACTACGGCGCAGGCCCCGTCGAGGAGGAGCCGGAAAACGCCCCGGCCCGCCGTCGTCGCGGTCGCAAGTAGGCCCTTTCTGCGCAAAATAGACTGGCTGGTGTGAATATACGGCCGGCTCGCGTCCTCCGCGGGCTGGCCTCTGCCTTCATCGCGGTGTTCGTCTCCGTGCTCTCGCATGTCGCCGGTGGGGGAGGGTCTCCCGGTGCTGTCGGCACCGCGCTGGCCTTCGCGTTCTCCAGCGTCGTCTGCGTGGCCTTCGCCGGCCGGTCGCTCTCCCTGCTGCGACTCTCGATCTCGGTCATGTCGAGCCAGGTCATCCTGCACACCCTGTTCACCGTCGGTGCGGCAAGCACGGCGACGGTCGCCGTGGGCACGATGCAGCACCATGGCGGCGGGTTGCTGATCGTCTCCGACGCCGTTGGCGGTGTATCCGGTGACGCCGGCGGTGCGATGGCGGGTGGCCGGGAACCGATGCTGCTGGGAGCCCTGACTGCCCAGCTGTGCTCCGGCATGTGCATCGCGCATCTCGCCGCCGCACTCGTCACCATTCTGGCGCTCAGGCGAGGTGAGAGGGCTTTCCGGGGCCTCGTGGCCCTCGCCGGCCTTCGGTTTCGGCGTCTGCTCCGGCCTCTCTTCGTCGAACCGACTCCCGTCACACGCGTCGACAGAGCAGAGTGGTCGATCGTCCGCGATCACCACCGCGACCTGGGCGTGTTCCTGCAGAGCGTGTGGCGGCGTGGTCCTCCCGTGTGTGCGCGTTTCGCCCACTGATTCCACACACAGAACATCGGTTGAGCCACGCGTTGCCGAAGAGAAGGAACCACGCATGAAGAAGATCTCCGTCCTGCGCGCAGGAACGGCTGCAGCGGCACTCGCGGTCGCCGTCGGACTGGCCGTGCTGCCCGCCGGCAGCGCCTCGGCGCACGACTTCCTGGTCAGCAGTTCGCCCGCTGCAGGTTCGACCGTCACGGCGCCGCCCAGCAACGTGAGCCTGACGTTCAACGACCTCGTGCTCGATCTGTCGGGTGACGGGTCGTCGTCGATCGTCGAAGTCACGGGACCGGATGCCACGACCACTCATTTCGAAACAGGATGCGCGAGCATCCTGGGCCGGACGGTGAGCGTGCCGGTCGCCCTCGGAGATGCCGGGGTCTATGCGCTGAGTTGGCAGATCGTCTCCTCCGACGGGCACCCGGTGAGCAATTCGATCACGTTCACGTACGCACCGCCGGCGGGCGCGGTGGCGGCTGCGGGCACGGCTGCGGCGCCGGACTGCGGGCGGGCGGGCACCAGCACGCTCGGTGCACTTCCGTCGACGACCACCAGTGCCAGTGATGGCGCAGCAGGCTGGTTGATCCTCGCCGTCGCCGGAGGAATCGTGGTGCTCGCCGTGCTCGCGGTCGGTGTCGTGCTCCTCGTTGCGCGGCGCAGAGGGAAGTCGGAAGAAAAGTCCTGACCGGGGCAATCCGGTCTCACGGATGCTCCGAATAACGTGTTGTAGGGCATCCGGTGACCAACTGCGATGGGAACCATCGCCCTACATGTTCAGAGGCTGAGCGTTCTCTGCGGTTGACACCCCTCACCGCAGAGGGCGCTTGGTTTCGTTAACGGCTGCCGTGGTTCTGCAGCTTGCCAAACATTCGAATGTATGTTCGACTGGCTCCATGAGATGGAGCGGCCAGCAACTCGGTGTGGAGAGCACTTCTGCGCTGCCCGGTCTCGCCCAGCTCGACAACCTGGTGCGCTCCGTGACGACGCCCGAGTTCGCAGGCATCACGTTCCATGAGGTGCTGGCGAAGACGGCGCTGAACCAGGTTCCCGGCCAGAGCCGCATGCCATTCAGCTACACCATCAACCCGTACCGGGGCTGTACCCACGCGTGCACGTACTGCTTTGCGCGGCCCACCCACACCTACCTCGATCTCGATTCCGGGCAGGATTTCGACAACCAGATCGTCGTGAAGGTGAACGTCGCCGAGGTGCTGGCCCGGGAGCTCGCGAAACCGTCGTGGGGGCGACACCCCGTGGCGCTCGGTACGAACACAGACCCCTACCAGCGGGCGGAGGGGCGGTACCGGCTGATGCTTGGCATCATCCGTGCCCTCGCAGAATCGGGTACGCCGTTCTCCATCCTGACCAAGGGCACGTTGCTCCGGCGAGACCTCCCGCTGCTGGTCGAGGCCCAGCGCTCGGTGAGCGTCGACGTGGCGATGTCGATCGCCGTGTACGACGATGAGCTCCAGCAGTCCGTCGAGCCCGGCACGCCGTCGGCGAAGGCTCGGCTGGCGACCGTCCGCGCGGTTCGCGACGCCGGCATCGACTGCTCGGTCTTCGTGATGCCGGTGCTGCCTCACCTGACCGACACGACGACGCACCTCGACGGTGCGCTGGCGCTGGTGAAGGAGGCGGGCGCGACGAGCGTGCTCCACTCTGCCCTGCACCTCCGGCCGGGGGTGAAGCCGTGGTTCCTCGAATGGCTGGGGCGCGAGCATCCGGAGCTCATCGATTCCTACCGGTCGTTGTACCCCGGCACGAGCGCGTACGCGCCCAAGGAGTACCGCCAGTGGCTCGGGCGACGGATCGCCCCGCTGGTGGCACGCCACGGGCTGGCACGGGGCGTGGAGGATCCGGCGACCGGGGGAGTGCGTTCCAGGGCGCTCGGGCTGCTGCCGCAGATGGATGACGAGCGCACGTTCACTCCCCGCCGTCCGGGCGTCCCGGCAGCGGGCGGCACCGGTGCAGGTGGGGCGTCCGCCCCGACCCTGTTCTGACGACGCCTAAGGTTGTCTGGTGGCAAAACTCTATTTTCGGTACGGCGCGATGAACAGCGGCAAGAGCACGGCGCTGCTCCAGGCCGCCTACAACTACGAGGAGCGCGGGCACCGCGTGCTCATCGCGAAACCGGCGACCGACACGAAGGGCGACCGCTCGATCGTCTCGCGCCTGGGTGTCGTTCGCGATGTCGACTTCCTGGTGGCACCGCAGCAGGGTCTGCGTGATGTGTTCCTCGCGGAACGGGAGCGTTTCCGCGAGGCTGGCGCGGGCGACGTCAGCTGCCTGCTGGTCGACGAGGCGCAGTTCCTCACGGCGGGGCAGGTCGACGACGCTCTCCGCATCGCCCTCATCGACGATGTGCCGGTATTGGCATACGGGATCCGCACCGACTTTCTGACGGCCGCCTTCCCCGGCAGCGGACGGCTGCTCGAGGTCGCGCACAGCCTCGAAGAACTGAAGACGATCTGCCGCTGCGGCCGCAAAGCGATCTTCAACCCGCGGAAGGTCAATGGCCACTTCGTCTTCGACGGCGACCAGGTGGCGATCGACGGCGACGAGGTCACCTATGAGGCCCTCTGCGGCGTCTGCTACCTCGAGGAGAGCGACGGCCGTCTCTCGGCCTGACCAGCCCCCGTCGGCCTGACGGTCCGCTCAGACACCGCCCACAACCGAAAAGAGGAAGGCCCCCGCAGGGGACTTCCTCTTTTCATTCTTTAGCAAACACGGTCGGGGTAACAGGATTTGAACCTGCGACCTCGTCGTCCCGAACGACGCGCGCTACCAAGCTGCGCCATACCCCGATCGTCACACTCACCGGCGCGAACCGGCTCGAACAACCTACTTAGAATAGCCGACTTTTTGAGGGTCCGCGACCGCCGTCAGCTGTCGGTGGCCGGCACCAGCGTCAGAAGGGTGGCTTCGGGCAGGCAGGCGAAACGAACGGGGGCGAAGATCGAGGTTCCGAGACCCGCGGAGACGTTCAGGAAAGCGGATCGGGCTCCGCGCCGCCAGACGCTCAACCCCTTCACCTGTCTGCGTGGGATGTCGCAGTTCGTGACCAGGGCGCCGAACCCCGGCACGCAGACCTGGCCGCCGTGGGTGTGTCCGGCGAAGACCAGCTGGGCCCCGTTCGTCACGAATGAGTTGAGGATGCGCTGGTAGGGCGCGTGAGCGACGCCGACGGTGAGCGTGAAAGATCCGGTGGGCGCGTCGTCGTCGCTCTCACGCAGACCCTCCAGCGAAGCCGAGGCGGCCTCGAGCTTGTCATACCCACGATGCGGGTCGTCGACTCCGAAGAACTCGATCCGGGTGCCGTTGACCGTGAGCGTCGAGGCGCTGTTGTCGAGATCGGCCCAGCCCAGCGAGGCGAACAGGGCGTGCTCGCGATCGATGTCGAGCCTCTGCACCTTCTCGGGGCTCTTCGACGGGCCCATGAAGTAGCGGAGCGGATTCTTGAACGACGGCGCCCAGTAGTCGTTCGAGCCGTTGACGAAGACGCCGGGGATGCCGCGGAAGGGCTCCAGGGTGCTCGCCAGAGCGTCGTAGGCGTCGATGTGGCCCAGGTTGTCGCCCGTGTCGACGATCAGGTCTGGCGTCAGCCTCGCGAGGGCTCTCACCCACCGCTGCTTCCGGTGCTGGAACGGGGCGAGGTGCAGGTCTGACAGGTGCAGCACCCGGATCGGGTCGGCACCCGGTGCGAGAACCGGCACGCTCACCCGTCGCAGGGTGAAGAGCTTCCGCTCGACCAGTGCGCCCCAGGCGAAGGCGCCGAGGCCCGCGGCCGCTCCCAGGCCAAGGACGGACTTTACGGACATGCCACCAGCGTCACGTTCGTCGTGGACTGGTTGTACGAACCCGCTCCCGGAGACTGGCTCACCACCGTGTTGGGCTTGCACGACGCGTCGGTGCTCGCCTGCACGGTGACGTTCCAGCCCTGCCCCTTCAACGCATTCGCTGCGGCTGCGGGGGCCTGGCCCGAGACGTCGGACAACGGCTTCTGCTTGCCGTTGCTCGTGAACACATCGATGTCGGAGTTCTTCGGGGCGCTGCTGCCGGCCGCCGGATCAGTGCCGGAGACCTGCCCGGCCGTCTTGTCGGAGTCCTGCTGCCCTGCGTCGCTCGCGCTGAAGCCGGCGTTCTCGAGCTTCGAGATCGCTGCGTCGATGGAGAGGCCCGAGACATCCGGAACTGTCACCGTCTGCGCGGTGCTGAGGATGCGGGACGGTGCCGGGAAGGAGTCTCCGCCATAGGAATCACCGATCTGCTTGTAGAAGTCCTTCCACATGTACAGGCGCGACAGCCCGCTGCCGACGTTGCCGCTGCCGGATCCTGCCACCGTCGTCTTCCGGATGGACACGTCCCCGGTGACGTTGCCGACCCACGATGCCGAGACCAGCTTCGTCGTTCCGCCGACGAGCCAGACATCCTTCTCGTTGTCACTGGTTCCGGTCTTGCCGAAGTGCGGGGTACCGTCATACGGGTTCGCGGGAGTCGCGGTGCCGCTCTGGATGACTCCCTGCATCGCGTAGAGCGCCGCCTGCGCGATGCTCGGGTCGATGGCCTGGGTGCAGGTCGTCTGCGGGGCGGGAACGTCGGCGCCGTTCGCATCGATGATGCTCGTGATGGCGACAGGCGAGCAGTAGGCGCCCTTGTTGGCGACACCCGCGTAGGCGGCGGCCATGGTGAGGGGAGCGATCTCGTTTCCACCCAGCACGATTCCGTAGGGACCGTTCGCCAGGTCGTTCCCGTCGGCGCGGTGCACACCGAGCGACTTCGCAACGTTGGTGATGTCACAGAGGTCGAGTTTCGAGGCCATCACCATGAAGGCGTTGTTGACGGACTCCTCGAACTGCGTGAGCACGGGTGCGCGGCCGCCGGACTCTCCAGCGTCGTTACCTGCGACGTACTTGGCCGGTCCCGAGTCGCCGCAACTGTTGGTGAAGCGCCCGAAGGTCTGGTTGTTCGCTCCGTTCACGATGTCGCCGAGCGAATGGCCGGTCTGGAGCCAGTTGATGATCGTGAAGAGCTTGAACGAGGATCCGGGCTGGAATCCTGTCGAACCACCGTATTTGTAGTCGGTGTTGTAGTTGATCGCCGTCGACGTGGCCGGGTCGGAGTTCGGGTCTTCGCTGTAGGTCTTGTTCTGGGCCATGGCGAGCACCTTGCCGGTGCCGGGCTCGACCGTCGTGAAGGTTCCGCCGATGTCGAGCTTGTCGCTCGAGTACGGCACGTAGTTGTTCACCACGTCGAATGCCTTCGACTGCAGCTGCATGTCGAGGGTGGTGTAGATCTTGTAGCCGCCGGTGTTGAGGTTGTGTGCGCGCTCCTCGTCGGAGGCGCCGAAGGTCGGATCCTGCTCGATGATGCGCTTCACGTAGTCGCAGAAGAACCCGGCGCCGTAGACGGCGGTCTGGCAGCCGGTCGAGGGCTGCGTGATGTTCGGGGTCACAGCGGTGGCGACGGCCTCGTCGAACTGAGCCTGGGTGATGGTGTGCTCTTTGAGCATCGACGGCAGGATGTCCTTGTCGCGTCGCGCCTTGTTGTCTGCGGTGTGTGCGTCGTCGATGTCGATGCGGAGCGCCTCGGGCTCGTTCACGATCGCGATGAGACTCGCGGCCTGCGGAAGCGTGAGGGCGTCGGCATTGACCCCGAAGTAGTACTGCGACGCGGCCTGGATCCCGTACACCCGACCGCCGAACAGCGCGATGTTCATGTACCCGAGGAGGATGTCGTCCTTGCTGTACTCCTTCTCGAGACCGATGGCGAGCTTGGCTTCCTTCAGCTTGCGGTCGGTCGTCTGGGCGGTGGCCTCTGCATAGGCGGCAGCCTGGGCGGCCGGATCCTGGATCGCCTCTGCCCGCTGCACGAGGATGTTCTTCACGTACTGCTGCGAGATCGTCGAGGCGCCGGAGCTGATGCCGCCGGACACGAAGTTGCCGACCAGGGCGCGGAAGGTGGACTGCACATCCACGCCGCCGTGCACATAGAACCGCGGATCCTCTGTCGAGACGAGGGCATCCTTCGCGAACTGGGAGATCTGGTTCCAGCCGACGGTCTGCCGGTTCTGCTCGTAGAACGAGGCGAGGAGCACATCGGAGCCGTCGGGGTTCTTCGCGTAGACACTGGAGGTCTGCGAGAGAGCATCGGGCTTGATGTAGCTGGGGAGGTTCTCGAACACGCCGATAGAGTTGTTCGCGGCAAGACCGGTGATCGCGAGGGCCGGAGTGACCATGGCTGTGACGAGTACGCCGACCAGCGCGCTCATGCCCACAAGGCCAAGGAAGGCTCCGACCGCGCCGCTAACCTTACGTTTTGGGGCAGACATAGAGCGAAGCCTAAGTCACAAACCTGAGAAATTCGATATTGAGGAGATGCCCCGTGACCACATGGGAGTACGTGACCACCCCGCTGATGATCCACAACACAGCGGCCATTCTGAACAACTGGGGCTCTGACGGCTGGGAGCTCGTTCAGATCGTGACGAACGAACAGGGCGGCATCGTGGCGTACCTGAAGCGTCCGCTGCAGGGTTCGGAGCCCGCCGCCGCCGCCGCGTCGGCTGCCGCTGCAGCCGGATCGTGGAACGACGGCGCGGCATCCGGGCCCGACGGAACCGGCATCCCGGCCGCGCCCGGCCAGGACGAGACGGGTGCCGTTGCCTCGGGGGATGCCCGATGAGCGCGATCGCGGAACGGCTGGCCGAGCTCGGCATCGAACTCCCCGCCGTGTCGCCGCCCGCGGGCGCCTACGTGCCGGCGGTCGTCCACGGCGACCTCGTCTTCACGGCGGGCCAGCTGCCGTTCGTCGACGGAGCGCTCGCTGTGACCGGCAAGGTCGGCGACGGCTCGTCGCTGGTGGCACCGGATGTCGCCAAGGGGCTCGCCCGCACGGCGGCCATCAACGCGCTGGCGGCGGTGCAGAGCGTGCTCGGGTCGCTCGACCGGGTCACGCAGGTGGTGAAGGTGACCGGTTTCGTGTCGTCGGATCCGTCGTTCAGCGGCCAGCCCGGCGTGATCAACGGCGCGTCGGAGCTGTTCGGCGAGGTCTTCGGTGAGGCGGGCCTGCACGCGCGCTCCGCCGTGGGCGTTGCGGTGCTGCCGCTCGACTCGCCCGTCGAGGTGGAGCTGATCGTCGCGTTCGCGTAGCGCGCGCCCCCTGCCCCCTGTCCCCTCCCCCTCGCGCGCGCCCCCGGCCGCGCCGCGTCCCGCGCAAAAGAGGATGGCAGCCCCGATACGTCGCCCAGCGACGCCACCGGGGCTGCCATCCTCTTCAGGGGTTGCCCGCGCGGGCGGCGAGGCCGGTCAGCCCGCGATGTTGGTGCTGATGATGGTCATCACCTGCGTGTCGGCAAGCGTCGTCGTGTCGCCGATCTCCCGGCCCTCTGCGAGGTCGCGCAGCAGTCGCCGCATGATCTTGCCCGACCGGGTCTTCGGCAGTTCCGCCACGATGAAGACCTGCTTCGGGCGGGCGATCGCGCCGATCTGCGAGGCCACGTGGATCCGCAGTTCTGCAGCGAGCGCATCGGCCTCCTGGGCGAGATCGCCGACCTGGTCGACGCGCACGATCACGAACGCGACCACCGCCTGGCCGGTCGTCTCGTCGGCGGCCCCGACCACGGCGGCCTCTGCAACCCGCGGATGCGACACCAGCGACGACTCGATCTCCGCGGTGGAGAGGCGGTGGCCCGAGACATTCATCACGTCGTCCACACGGCCGAGCAGCCAGATGTCGCCGTCCCTGTCGAGCCGGGCACCGTCGCCCGCGAAGTACTTGCCGGGGAACGTCGACCAGTACGTCTCGACGAAGCGGTCGGGGTCGCCCCAGATTCCGCGGAGCATCGCCGGCCACGGCTCGGAGACGACGAGCAGCCCACCGGCGTTCTTGCCGACAGGCGTGCCCGCATCATCCAGAACCTCGATGTTCAGCCCGGGCAACGGAACCTGCGCCGAACCGGGTTTCAGCGTCGTGACGCCGGGCAGCGCCGAGATCATCATGGCGCCGGTCTCTGTCTGCCACCAGGTGTCGACGACGGGGGTCGTGCCGGCACCGATCACGTCGCGGTACCAGATCCAGGCTTCCGGATTGATCGGCTCGCCGACCGAACCGAGCAGGCGGAGGCTGGTCAGGTCGAAGGCGTCGGGAATCTGCCGGCCGAGCTTCATGAAGGTGCGGATCGCCGTCGGCGCGGCGTAGAGGATGCTCACCTTGTACTTCTGGATGATCTCCCACCACCGGCCCGGGTGCGGCGCGTCTGGCGTACCTTCGTAGACCACCTGGGTGGCGCCGTTCGCGAGCGGTCCGTACACGACATAGGTGTGGCCGGTGATCCACCCGACGTCGGCCGTCGACCAGTAGACGTCGGTCTCGGGGTGCAGGTCGAAGACGTTCCTGTGGGTGAAGGCGGCCTGCGTGAGGTAGCCGCCGCTCGTGTGCAGGATGCCCTTCGGCTTGCCGGTGGTGCCGCTGGTGTAGAGGATGAACAGCGGTGTCTCAGCGGGAAACGGCTGCGCCACGTGTTCGGCGTCTGCTGCGGCCATCTCGTCATGCCACCAGAGGTCGCGGCCCTCGAACCACTCGATGTCGTTCTCGCCGCGCTTGACGACGAGCACGTGTTCGACGGTGCTGGAATTTTCGCCGTCGATGGCGAGTGCGGCATCCACAGCCGGCTTGAGGGCGGAGACCTTGCCCTTTCGCCAGCCGCCGTCGGCGGTGATCACGAGGCGGGCGGCCGCGTCGTCGATACGGGCGCGGAGGCTCTCGGCGCTGAAGCCTCCGAAGACGACTGAGTGCACGGCGCCGATGCGCGCGACGGCGAGCATCGAGATGATGGCCTCGGGAATCATCGGCAGGTAGATCGCGACCCGGTCGCCTTCGCCGATGCCCAGGCTCTCCAGTGCGTTTGCCGTCTTCTTCACCTCGGCGGTCAGTTCGGCGTATGTGAACGTTCGGTTGTCGCCGGGTTCCCCCTCCCAATTGAGAGCGATACGGTCGCCATTGCCTGCCTCGACGTGCCGGTCGAGGCAGTTGTAGGCGACGTTCAGCTCGCCGTCGTCGAACCAGGTTGCGAACGGGGCGTTGCTCCAGTCGAGCGTCTTGGTGAAGGGCTTGTGCCAGTGCAGCAGTTCGGCGGCCTGTTCGCCCCAGAAGGCGGGCCTGTCGCTGGATGCCCGGTCGTAGAGCTCGGCCGAAGCGACGGCGTTCTTGCGGAACGAATCGCTCGGCTCGAATCGCCTCGTCTCGTGCAGCAGATTGTCGATGCCGTTCGTCATGGTGCTCCTTTGCTCCGGGTACTCCTCGATTCTGTCGGAAAACGCGGATCGCGTCGCACCTGATCCGTCTCGGAACGAATTTCGGCGTATTGCTGGGAATCGACTGAAACGGTTTGCGGCCATGTTTCGGTCGGGTAAACTTTTGCCTACCAAGCCGATTCTGACTTGGATGCAGCGCCATCATGATTCCCCCCAATCAGGCGCTGCTACGGCGGCACCTTTTCCCCCAATAGGTGCCGCCCCCTTCATTTAACCCCCCTGTTTCATCTGACCTGCAGGTTCGGAGCCGTTCGCGGTGCCGGATGTCGTGCACGATCCCTCCACAGTGCGGTGGCGGGGGCAGTTGTCCACAGATCGCTCTGAGGGACGACCTGCCGGTTGCCGGTCTTTCTAGGATCGGCGCATGACAGTTACGACTGGGCGCTACGTCGCCACGAGAAGGGTGCCCCGCGGCGAGCGTGCGGCGCCGGGCACGGGTGGGCGGGCGGTTCCGGATGTCGCGGCCTGGTCGTCCCTGCGGGCACCGTCTGCGGCTCCGGCGGTTCCGCATGCCCGGGATTCCGCGGATCTCGCGGGGCCGGGTGGGATCGCTGAGCCTGCCGGGGCGGCCGACTCGCCGACTGGGTCCGGCACGACGGACATCGCCTTGCCGTCGCTTGCCCGGGTCACAGAGGGCCTCGGCCCGCTGGAGAAGTTCGTGCGCGATCCCGAGGTGACCGACGTCTTCGTGAACGGTCCCGACGACCTCTGGATCGACAGGGGTGGAGGGCTTATCAAGGTCGGCGGGTGGTCGTGCCCGGGCGAATCCGAACTTCGCGAACTCGCCGTGCGCCTCGTAGCGCTCGGCGGTCGCCACATCGACGAGGCTTCGCCGTGCGTCGACGTGCGCCTCCACGATGGATTGCGGCTGCACGCCGTGCTGCCGCCGGTCTCCCCGCGCGGCACGCTCATCTCCCTGCGCATCCCTCGCGCAGGTCTCCTGCATCTCGACGACCTCGCCGGAGCGGGATTCTTCACCCCCAACGGGGGTGCCGGCCCCGACTACCGGTGGATCGTCGACACCGCAGTCTGTGAACGCTCCAATGTTCTGGTGACCGGCGCGGGTGGTTCGGGCAAGACCACATTCCTCTCGTCCCTGCTCGCTTCGGCACCTCCCGGAGAACGGATCGTCGCCATCGAAGACGTCGCCGAGCTGAGGGTCGACCACCCTCACTTCGTGTCTCTCGAAGCGCGCCAGCCGAACCTCGAGGGAGCGGGCGGCATCAGTCTCGGGCGACTGCTCCGAGAGGCGCTCCGCATGCGGCCCGACCGGCTCGTGCTCGGGGAGTGCCGGGGGAGCGAGATCCGCGAACTCCTGTCGGCGCTGAACACCGGGCACGATGGCGGTGCCGGAACGCTTCACGCGAACTCCCTGGCCGACGTGCCGGCCCGGCTCGAGGCGCTCGGCGCGCTTGCGGGGCTCACCCCGGAAGCGATGGCTCGCCAAGCGGTGAGCGCCATCGACCTGGTGCTGCACCTCGAACGAACGGGGGGTTACAGGCGCCTGGCAGAGGTTGGCGCCTTCATGCTCGACGACCGGGCTCGCCTCCAGGTGCGCCCCCTGGGCGGGGAGTCGCTCGAGCGCTCGGAGCCACTCGAAGCGGCGGGGAACGGAGGCCGGCATGCCTGAGAGCTTTCGCCGGGCGCGATCCGCTGGCCGAGCCCGGTCCGAGGAGGAGGCTCGGGATGCTGGGCCCGCGCGGCCCGAGCGAGTTGCCCGTCGCGACCGGCCTGCGCAGATTGGCCGTGGCGACCGGCCCGCGCGGCCTGCCCGGCGATTCCGGTCAGCCGGTGCGGGCCACGTCGACGCAGTGGCCGCCGTCGTGCAGCGGCTGGCCGTGCTCCTCGAGGCGGGAGTCGCCCCGCCGAGTGCCTGGGGGTACCTTGTCGCCGACGCGGGGTCGTCGCACAGCAGACCGGCGCCGGATCGCGCGAAGCGTGGCGAGCGGCACGCGATGGTGGTCGAGACGATCGCGCGGGCGGTGGCCCGTGGTGTGCCGGCTGACAGCGCGATCGCCGCGGCGGCCCGTGCAACGGATTCCCGCACCGCCCAGGCCTGGCTGGCAGTGGCTGCGGTCTGGCAGGTGGCGGCGGTATCGGGTGCGCCCATTGCACCCTGTCTTCGCGAGGTCGCATCAGCGCTCCGGGAGATCGGTGACAACCAGCGATCCATCGAGGTCGCGCTCGCTGCTCCCGTGGCGACAGCGAGGCTCATGGGTGTGCTGCCGCTCGTCGCGCTCGGCCTCGGCGCTCTGCTCGGGTTCGACAGCCTCCGGATTCTCACCACGACCGTTCCCGGCCAGGTCTGTCTTGTCGCAGGCGTCGGCCTTCTTGCGATCTCCCGTGCCTGGAATGCCCAGCTCGTCCGGGTCGCGTCGGCGAGACCTGTCGTGACCGGCCTCGCCGCGGAACTCACCGCCGTCGCCATGAGCGGAGGTGTGTCGGTCGACCACGCTCAGCAGAACGCAGGCGAATCGCTCCAAGCGCATCGCCTGCTCGAACCCGGGGGGATGACCGCCGTCGGCCAGGTGATCGAGCTCTCCCGGAGGGCTGGGGTGCCCGCGGCCGAGCTTCTGCGAAGCGAAGCGCGGCACCAGAGGCGGGAGGCGCTGGCTCGAAGCCAGAAGGTCTCCGCCCGGTTGTCCGTGCGGCTCATGATCCCCCTGGGGCTGTGCGTGCTCCCCGCGTTCATGTTGCTCGGGGTCGCACCGCTTCTGCTCGCCGTCGTCACCTCGACGTTCGGTTCGTGGTGAGCGTCATGACACGGCGACCCCGATCTCGCCCCACCTGCTTTTCCCGACCCACTCCACACCAAGAAAGAGGTACCCCATGCGACACACCACGATCCGCGAACCGCGTCCCGGAGCCAGCTCGGTAGAGGCGGGGGGCGAGTGGCGCCGACGACTTCGGCCGGTGCTCGACGACAGAGGATCGGCGACGGCCGAGTACGCCATCGCCACGATGGCGGCTGTGGGATTCGCCGGCCTTCTGGTCGTCATCCTGCGGGGCGACGAGGTGCGGTCGGCGCTCGCCGACATCATCCACCGTGCCCTCACGGTGGGGTCCTGACGTGCGCGTGGTTCATGATGTGGGCGTGATTCCCGGGATGCGCGGGCTCCGTGCAGTGCACTGGCTCCGGGACGACCGGGGAACGGTCACCGCGGAGTTCGCGGTGGCGCTGCCCGCTGTGATCCTCGTGCTGATGCTCGCCGTTGCTGCGCTCCAGGGTGCAGCCCTCCAGGTGCGCGTTGTCGATGCGGCGGCGGTCGCCGCTCGCACTCTGGCCCGGGGTGAAGCTGGAGGCGACGTCGGGGGCCGTTTGCACCAGCTGCTGGGGGAGTACTCCCTCGGCACCGCGAACGAGGGGGACTTCCTCTGCGCCACGGTCTCGGCGCCGATCCGGTTCGGCGCATTCGGGAGCGCCGGCTTCGACGCGAGCGCCCGATCCTGCGCACTGGCGGGTGGCCGGTGAGGGCCGCGACCAGACGCCTGGTGGTCGACGACCGCGGGGCCGGGTCGGCCCTGGCCCTCGCCGTCGTCGCCGCAGTGCTCGTGGTGACGGCGGGACTGATGGCCCTCGTGATCGCTTTCGCGGCCAGGCACCAGGCCCAGTCGGATGCCGATGCGTCGGCTCTTGCTGCGGCGGATGTCGCGTCGGGACTGGTGGGCGGGGTGCCGTGTGAAGCTGCGGCGCGCGCTGCGGGCCTCGGGGGAAGCAGCCTTGTCGAATGTGCGCTCGCGGGCGGTGTCGCGACGGTCGAAGTCGGAAGGACAGTTCTGGGAGCGGAGGTGCGGGTGACGTCACGTGCGGGGCCTGGCCCGCTGCCTGCCGAGACCCGGCCCCCGTGACGCCGAAAGACGGTCTAGGCGAAGACCGCCTGCACGAACCGGTACTCGACCGCGCTCGGGCGGCGGGTGGCTTCCGGGCCCTCGCCGAACTCGATTCCGCTGCCCCGGATATAGAGGTAGTGCTTCGAGGGAGAATCCGTCGGGATCTCGATCCTCGGTTGGGCCTCACCTCCCGGACTGAATTCCGTACTGATGGTCTTGCCTTCGAGCGGCCCGTCCACGAGCTTCGCTGTATAGGTTCCGAATTGGGTTGCAGACACGATGGTCTACTCCTCTCCTTTGAGTTTCACCCTCCATACTCCTCCGCCGGGGCGCGGCCGCAAGGGGCAAGCTCACAGTCCCGTGCGCCATGAGCCCGGAAGGCAATTAGGTGAACACCGTCAGAGGGTGTGTATGGTGTGCCTGACGGGCCTCGTGTGCCCGTCGGCCACACGCTTCCCCTCAGCAGAGACCCCGAAGCGTTGTCGGCAATCAGTTTCCAGTGTTCAGGGAGTGCCCGTGCCAGGCCCGAGAAAGCTCGTCATCGTCGAGTCGCCGACCAAAGTGAAGTCCATCGCCCAGTACCTCGGCGAGGGCTATGAGGTGCAGGCCTCCGTCGGTCACATCCGCGACCTCGTCGAGCCGAAGAACCTGCCGCCGGAGCTGAAGAAGGGCTCGCTCGGCAAGTTCTCGGTCGACGTCGAGAACGGTTTCGCCCCGTACTACGTGGTCTCCGCCGAGAAGAAGAAGACGGTCGCCGAGCTGAAGAAAGCCTTGGCCAACGCCGACGAGCTCTACCTCGCAACTGATGAGGACCGCGAGGGCGAGGCCATCGCGTGGCACCTGCTCGAGGTGCTGAAGCCGAAGGTCCCCGTGCGGCGAATGGTGTTCCACGAGATCACCAAAGAGGCGATCGAGCACGCCCGCGACAACACGCGTGACATCGACGAGGCCCTCGTCGACGCGCAGGAGACCCGACGCATCCTCGACCGTCTCTACGGCTACGAGATCTCGCCCGTGCTCTGGCGGAAGGTCGGCCCGGGTCTCTCCGCGGGCCGTGTGCAGTCCGCCGCCACCCGACTTGTCGTCGAGCGTGAGCGTGAGCGCCTGGCTTTCACCGCCGCGAGCTACTGGGACCTCAACGCCACCCTCGCCGACGCGGCATCCGGAGCAGGCGCGCAGTCGTTCGCCGCCCGGCTCGTGCGCGTCAACGGCGATCGCATCGCCACGGGCCGCGACTTCGACGAGTCCGGCCAGCTGAAGAGCAAGGCGACCATGCTGGGCGAGCCGCAGGCCCACGCTCTGGCAGCGGCTCTGAAAGACCCGAGTGTGGTCATCCAGGTCGCCACCGTTGAGTCGAAGCCGTACACGCGCCGCCCCGCCGCGCCGTTCACGACCTCGACGCTGCAGCAGGAGGCCGCGCGAAAGCTGCGCTTCTCCGCACGGCAGACCATGAGCGTTGCGCAGTCGCTCTACGAGAACGGCTACATCACCTACATGCGAACCGACTCGCCGTCGCTCTCACAGCAGGCGTTGAATGCGGCACGCACGCAGGCGACGGCGCTGTACGGCGCTGAGACGGTTCCCGACAAGCCCCGGCTCTATTCCGGGAAGGGCAAGAACGCGCAGGAGGCCCACGAGGCCATCCGCCCGGCTGGCGAGACGTTCCGAACCCCCTCGCAGGTCGCGTCCACGCTTCGCGGCAACGACTTCAAGCTCTACGAACTCATCTGGAAGCGCACCGTCGCCTCGCAGATGGCAGACGCCAAGGGCTCGACCGCTTCCGTGACCATCACGGCCGGTCCGACGCCAGTCGAAGGCATCACCGCCTCGACGATCGCCGAATTCTCGGCCAGCGGCACCGTCATCACGTTCCGCGGCTTCATGCTCGCCTACGAGGAGAGCGTCGACGAGGAGCGGAACGCCTCCAACGAACCGACCGAGTCGAAGCTGCCGCCCCTCACCAAGGGACAGGCGCTGCGTGCGGTCGACGTCGAAGCCGCCGGGCATGAGACAAGCCCGCCCCCGCGCTACACGGAGGCAAGCCTCGTGAAGACGCTCGACGAGCTCGGCATCGGCCGCCCCTCGACCTATGCGTCGATCATCTCGACCATCATCGACCGTGGCTACGTGACCCCGCGCGGCCAGGCGCTTGTTCCGAACTGGATCGCGTTCTCGGTCATCCGTCTGCTCGAGGAGTTCTTCTCCGAACTGGTGAACTACGAGTTCACGGCCGAACTCGAGAACGACCTCGACAAGATCGCGGGCGGCGAGGAAGACAGGGTCGACTGGCTCAACGGGTTCTACTTCGGCAACGACGACCACCGCGGCCTCCGCGACGTGATCGACAATCTGGGCGACATCGACGCCAAGGCGATCAACTCGATCGCCCTCTCCGACGAGATCACCCTGCGAATCGGAAAGTACGGCCCCTACCTCGAAGTCGCAGAAGATGACGGCGTCGACCTGGCCACCGGCGAGCTCAAGACGCCGCGTCGTGTCAACATCCCGCCGGAGCTGGCCCCCGACGAGCTCACCCTCGACAAGGCCGAAGAACTCATCAACGCCCCCGTGGTGGTGGATCGTGTCATCGGCGTGAACCCCGAGAACGGCAAGAACGTCGTGGCGAAGGACGGCCGCTTCGGCCCCTACATCACGGAGGTCGACCCCGAACTGACCGCCGAGCAGGAGGCTGCGGCCGCTGCGGAGTTGCTCGCTGCCGCCGCGCTCCTGGTGGAGCCCCCGGCGGCGAACGCATCGACGGCCAAGGCGACCGCCGGCACGGCGGCCAGGAAGACTGCCGCCAAGAAGCCTGCCGCAAAGAAGGCTCCGGCCAAGGCCGCTGCGGTGAAACCCCGCACGGCCTCGCTCTTCAAGTCGATGGACCTCGCGGCGATCGACATCGACACCGCCCTGAAGCTTCTGAGCCTGCCCCGCACGGTGGGCGCGGATCCGGAGTCCTCCGAACCGATCCTGGCCCAGAACGGCAAGTTCGGCCCCTACCTGAAGAAGGGCGTCGACACCCGCTCGCTCGACAACGAGGATCTGATCTTCGAGATCGACCTGCCCGGTGCGCTCGAGCTCTTCGCCCAGCCCAAATACGGGGCCAGGCGGGCATCCAGTGCCCTGAAGGACTTCGACGAGCCCGATCCTGAGAGCGGCAAGGCCATCAAGATCAAGGACGGCCGCTTCGGTGCCTACGTGACCGATGGGGTCACGAACGCCACCATCCCGAAGGCCGAGTCCATCGAGGAGATCGATTTCGACCGCGCCGTGCAACTGCTCGCCGACAAGCGTGCGAAGGGGCCGGCGAAGCCGCGCACCACCACCAAGCGAGCGGCCAGCACGACCACCCGGAAGGCCCCCGCCCGAAAGGCTGCTCCCAAAAAGTGACCGATCTCGCCAAGCGCGGCCTCTTCGTCACCATCGAGGGTGGCGATGGGGCCGGCAAGTCCACTCAGGCGGCCCTCCTCGAGGAATGGATGATCGCCGAAGGTCGGACGGTGCTCCGCACCCGCGAACCCGGTGGCACCGACTTCGGGCTCGAGGTGCGGGAGATCGTGCTGCACAGCCGCGGGCACATCACCGATCGCGCGGAGGCCCTGCTCTACGCCGCCGACCGGGCCCAGCACATCGCCACGAAGGTGCGGCCGGCGATCGAGCGGGGTGAGGTGGTCATCCAGGATCGCTACATCGACTCGTCGGTCGCCTACCAGGGAGCCGGCCGCGTGCTCGACGGCTCCGAGATAAGGCGGCTCTCCGAGTGGGCGACCGAGGGCCTGGCGCCCGATCTCACGATTCTCGTCGATCTCGACGAAGATCTGGCACGCGATCGACTGAACAGTGCGCAGAAGCGATTCGACAGGCTCGAAGCGGAGAAGGGCGCGTTCCATGGGCGCGTCCGGGAGTCGTTCCTGTCGATCGCCAGGGAGGAGCCCGAACGGTTTCTCGTTGTCGACGGCGCCCTGCCCCCGCTCGAGATCTCAGCGTTGATCAGGGCCCGTCTTGCACCGCTTCTCTCCAGCCCCGGCAGGTAAGTTGTCTCTATGAGCGTGTGGGACGAACTGACCGGCCAGTCCGAGGCCATCGATGTGTTCCGCGATGCCGCCGGGAACGTGGGCGGCGCGATGACGCACTCCTGGCTCATCACCGGCCCACCCGGTTCCGGCCGATCGAACCTCGCCTATGCCTTCGCCTCTGCGCTCCTCTGCCGCGACGGCGGCTGCGGCCACTGCCGCGACTGCCGGCAGGTCGCCGCGCGAACCCATCCCGACCTCGCAGTGCTCAGCACCGATCGCGTCATCATCTCGATCGAGGAGGTTCGCACCCTCGTGGCGAGTTCCCAGTTCTCGCCGTCGGTGTCGAGGTACCGGGTGATGGTGATCGAAGACGCCGACAGGATGGTCGAACGCACGTCGAACGTGCTGCTGAAGGCGCTCGAGGAACCGCCCGAGCGCACGGTGTGGATTCTCTGCGCGCCGAGCGAGGCGGATCTGCTGCCGACCATCCGATCGCGGGTGCGTTCGGTTCGGTTGCGGGTGCCGAGCACCGAGGATGTCGCGGCTCTTCTCGAACGGCGCGACGGCGTCACCCCGGAGACGGCGCACCGCGCTGCCCGGGAGGCCCAGAGCCACATCGGGATGGCCCATCGTCTCGCCACGAATGCAGACGCCCGCGCCAGGCGTGACGAGACGCTGTCGGTGGCCCTCGGCATTCAGAGCGTGCCGCAGGCGGTCATGGCGGCTGCTCGGTTGCTCGAGCTCGCGAAAGACGATGCGCTGGCCATCACGGACGAACGGGACGCCGAAGAACGTGAGAGCACCCTCCGGAGCCTCGGGGTCGAGCCGGGCCAGGCCGTTCCGTCTGGGCTCCGCTCGCAGGTCAAACAGCTCGAAGACGACCAGAAGCGGCGTGCGACGAGAAGCCTCCGAGACGGGATCGACCGCATCCTGGTCGACCTGCTCTCGCTCTACCGCGACGTTCTGCTGCAGCAGCTGGAGGCGCGGCTCGAGCCGATCAACGCGGCCATCCAGCGGGACATCGACGCGCTTGCGGCCCGCACCGAACCCGCCGACACGCTCGCCGTGATGGACTCCATCGCCGATGCGCGACGCCGTATCGCCCAGAACGTCACCCCAGCCCTCTCGCTCGAAGCGATGCTCATCACGGTCGCCCTGCCGGGCGCCGCACCACGAAAGGCCCACCCGTGACCGTTCCTCCCCGCAGAAGACTGGTCGGCGTCGTCGCTGTCGCCGCCGCTGCCGCCCTCGCTCTGTCGGGCTGCACCACGTGGTTCGCCGGCTCCGCAGACACTGCAGGCGGCGGCTCCGGCTTCTCGACCGGCGGTGCAGCGGCCGGTTCGTCGACACCGACCGGTGAGCAGGTCGATGCCGACCTGAAGCCCTTCTACGACCAGGCCCTGGCCTGGAAATCGTGCGCCAGCGGATTCGAGTGCGCCACGGCGAGTGTTCCGATCGACTGGAGCAACCCGACCGGCGACACGATCGAGCTCGCCCTCATCAAACAGCCCGCCAAGAGCAGCACGCGCCAGGGCACCCTGTTCGTGAACCCGGGCGGCCCCGGCGTCTCCGCGCTCGACTTCGTGAAGGACAGCGTCGACTTCGCCGTCGACCCCGAAGTGCAGCAGCAGTACGACATCGTCGGATTCGATCCTCGCGGCGTCGGCGCTTCGAGCGCGGTGAAGTGCGTCACACCCGCCCAGATGGACTCGTACCTCTACGACATCGTGCCCGGAAAGCGCGGTTCTGCGGAATGGCTCTCCGGCGCGGCAGCGGTCGCCAAGAGCTTCGGATCGGGTTGCGCGTCGGGTACCGGCGCACTCCTCGGGCACATCGACACGGAGAGCACCGTTCGCGATCTGGACGCGCTGCGCGCCTCGGTCGGCGACACCGGACTGAACTATCTCGGCTACTCCTACGGAACCTTCATCGGCAGTGAGTACGCGACGCTCTTCCCGGACAAGGTGCGTCGCATGACGATCGACGGGGTCGTCGACCCGACATCGACAGGTTTCGCCTCGAGTATCGGCCAGGCCAAGGGTTTCGAGGGCGCGCTCCGGGCGTACCTCGCCGACTGCCTGGGCGGCTCGAACTGTCCGTTCTCGGGATCGGTCGACAACGCGTCCAAGCAGGTGCAGACCCTGCTCACCGCGGTCGACACCACGCCCATCACGTCATCTGACGGACGAAAGCTCGGTTCGGCATCCCTGCTGACGGCCATCTTCTACCCGCTCTACACTCAGGACAGCTGGCCCTACCTCTCGCAGATGATCGCGCAGGTGAAACAGGGGGATGCGACGCTCGCCTTCCAGCTTGCCGACGCCTACAACGGTCGGAACCCCGATGGCAGCTATCAGAACAACCAGACCGAAGCGTTCACGGCTATCAACTGCCTCGACTACCCGGCGGTGACGGATGCTGACACCATCGCCTCGCAGAATGCCCAGCTCATCGCGGCCGCACCGACCTTCGGCCCCTGGTGGACCTATGGCGACATCGGCTGCGCCAACTGGCCGGAGGCTGCGACCCGCACGCCCGGCCCGGTGAGCTACAACGGATCCGCGACGATCCTCGTCGTCGGAACGACCGATGACCCCGCAACGCCCTACGCGGATGCGGTCGACGTGTCGAAGCAACTCGCGAAGTCGCAGCTCATCACCTACAAGGGTGAGGGTCACACCGCTTACGGGACATCCTCGTGCGTGCACGCGCTCGTCGACGCGTACTTCCTGACCGGCACCGCGCCGACCAGCGACCCGCAGTGCACCACCTGACCCGGCAGAGAAGTTGCATTGTCTGCAATGATTGACGGCGTGAGCGCAGTGACGAGTACAACGGAGGAGCCGGTCGGGCTGGGTCTTCGCGAGCGCAAGAGGATCGCCACGAGCCGCAGCATCCAGCAGGCCGTTCTCGAACTCAGCCGCGACAAGGGCCTCGACAACGTGACCGTCGACGAGATCAGCAGGCGTGCCGACATCTCACCGCGCACGTTCTTCAACTACTTCTCGTCGAAGGAGGCTGCGGTTCTCGGAGAATCTCCGTTCTCGCTCCCGTCGGCTGAGGTCGAGGCGTTCGTGCACGCCGGCCCCGAGGCGCCGATCTTCGACGGCCTGCTGGCCATCATGCGTGCCATCGCGGACATCGACAGCCAGGACTTCGACATGCACCAGCTTCGAAAGCTGGTCATCCGGGACTATCCGCACCTGCTTGTACAGCGGATCACCAGCATGCGCGAATTCGAGATCGATCTCACGTCGGTGGTGGAACGTCGACTGATCGAGGATGACCGGGTGACTGCCGCATCCGGTGAAATCCCTGATCAGCAGGCGGAGGGTGAGCGTGCTCGGTTGATCGCCCTCGTGGCGATCGCCGCGATGCGGCATGCCTGGGCGTGGTGGGCGGAGAGCCCCGACGGGCAGACGATGTCGAGTCTGTTGAGTCGCTCGTTTCGCGAGTTGCGAACACTCCTATAAGCTTGCTTGCTGTGCCGGTGGAATCCACAGGCCAGGCCGCCTTAGCTCAGTCGGTAGAGCGATTCACTCGTAATGAATAGGTCATCAGTTCGATTCTGATAGGCGGCCCCACGACGGAAGGCCCGGGAAACCGGGCCTTTCTCCGTCTGTGTGGATGTCGTCGCCGAAGATGAGGGAGAATGTGTGATGTCGAGCGGACTGCGCTGGGGAATTCTTGCCACCGGGGGGATCGCTTCATCGTTCGCCACCGACCTTCTGGCGAACGGGTTCCAATTGACGGCGGTGGGCTCGCGCTCCCAGCAGTCGGCGGATGAGTTCGCGGGCCGCTTCGGCGGAATCACGGCTCACGCGAGTTACGAGCAGCTCGTGGCCGACCCCGAAGTCGACGTGGTCTACGTGGCGACACCGCATCCGTTCCACGAGCAGAACGCATTGATGGCCATCGCCGCAGGCAAGCATGTGCTCGTCGAGAAGGCCTTCACCGTGAACGAACGGCAGGCCGAGCGTATCGTCGAGGCCGCGCGCGAAGCAGGCGTCGTCGTGCTCGAAGCCATGTGGACCAGGTTCCTGCCGCACATGGTGCGCATCCGCGAGATCATCGCGGCGGGCACGCTCGGCGATGTGCGCACGGTGATCGCCGACCACAACCAGAAACTCCCGTCTGACCCGCACCACCGCCTGAACGCCCCGGAACTCGGCGGCGGGGCGCTGCTGGACCTCGCGATCTACCCGGTCTCGTTCGCCGTCGACGTGCTGGGTGTGCCGACCGGGGTTCGGGCGAGCGCGAGCATGACGGCAACCGGGGTCGATCGACAGACGGCGATCATCCTCGAGCACGAAGGTGGGCGGCAGTCCGTGCTGCATGCCGCGCTCGACACGGCCGGACCGAACGTGGCCGCCGTGTTGGGAACCCAGGCCAGGATCGAGATCGACCGTACGTGGTACATGGCGACGACCTTCCGCGTGATCGACCCCGAGCAGAACGTGCTCGAAGAGTTCGATCATCCTGTCACCAGCCGGGGCATGCAGTACCAGGCCTGGGAACTCGAGCGGGTGGTCGCCGCCGGTGAATTCTCGAGCCCGCTTCTGCCGGGGTCGGAGAGTGTGGCGATCATGGGTGTGCTCGACGAGGTGCGGCGCCAGATCGGGCTGGAGTTCCCCGGGGAGTAGCCCCGCGGGGCGCGCTGGTACAGTGACCGGATGCCCGGCCATTCCGCTTCGGAGAATCCGCGTCGGCGGCGGTGGCGTGTCGCCGGAGCGTGGGGCGCCCTCGTGGTGCTGTGCGTCGCCTCGTTCGCGGGCGGAGCCGTCTTTGCTTCCGGCCGTGCCGACGTGTCCATGGATGCTCCCGCCCTCGCTGGTGCGCCGACGCCGGCGCTCGACCCGGTTCCCACGGCGACCGGGCCTGCCGTCGAGCGCCGACCCCAGCCGACGGCCGCTGCGGCCCCGGCCGTCGTGCGCACGTGTTCCGTGGACGCTCTGGCTTCGGCCGGCGGCCTCGGCACGTTCCAGGGAACTGTTCGTGACGCATCGACCGGGAGCATTCTGTTCGACCGTGGTGGGGAGCAGTTCTCGCGCACTGCGAGCGTGATGAAGGTGCTGACCTCTGCGGCCGCGCTCGCCGTTCTCGGGCCGGATCATCGAGTCACGACCCGCGTGGTGCGGGGGGCCGCGGCCGGCGAAGTCGTGCTGGTGGGCGGTGGCGACGTGACCCTCGCGAGCGGGGCCTCGAACATCTACAACGACAGCGCGTCGATGGATGACCTCGCGGCCCAGGTGAAGACGGCCTGGTCGGACGACCCGTCGTCGGGTGGCAGTTCCATCTCCACGATCACCCTCGATGCCTCGCTGTTCACCGGCGACACGTGGCAGCCGTCGTGGAACCGTGTCGAGCAGACGGAGGGCTCCACCGCAGAAGTCACCGCCCTCATGGTCGACGGTGACCGGGCCAACCCGTCGGCGGACACCTCGCCGCGGAGCGACGACCCGGTTGCGCGCGCCGGGGAGGCCTTCCGGTCGGCGCTCGGCCCGCTCGCCTCCGGCGCACGGCTCACGGAAGGCGCAGCGACCGCAGGGGCGACGACGCTCGGTTCGGTTCAGTCGGCTCCGGTGTCGACGATGGTACAGGAGGCGCTGCTTCGTTCGGACAACACCGAGGCCGAGATGCTCGCCCGGCTGACCGCCATCGCGCTGGGTGCCGGCTCGTCGTTCTCGTCTCTCCAGATCGCGATTCCCACTGCGCTCCGCGACGCGTACGGGCTCGATCCGACAGGGCTCGTGATCGTGGACGGATCGGGCCTCAGTGACGACGACGCCGTGTCGACGCGGTACATCACCACGCTGATGGACAGGGTCAACGCACGGGAGGCCAACCTGGGCGTGCTTCTCGACGGGCTTCCCGTGGCAGACCAGACCGGCACGCTCTCCTACCGGTTCACCGGCGGGAACTCTGTGGTGAACGGCAGGGTGTTCGCCAAGACGGGGTCGATCGATTCGGGCAACATGCTGGCCGGAGTCGTTCACGCGGCCGACGGCTCGGTGCTCACCTTCGCCTTCTTCGCCCTCGGCAGCCAGCTCGGTTCGGGGCGGGAAGCCCTCGACGCACTGACGGTGGGTGTCTACACCTGCGGCAACGCTCTTTCGAACGGCTGACCCCGTTGTGACCCTGTGCTCGGGACCCCCTGCCCTGCCCAGACGTAAGATTGTTCCGTCAACCAGCGGCTCGCCCCCCGGGCCGCGCATCAGCCAGACGAGGAGTTCACCGTGACGAGAGCGCTGTTCATCATCGACGTGCAGAACGACTTCACCGAGGGCGGCGCGCTCGGCGTGGCGGGCGGGGGAGCGGTGGCCGCGGGCATCTCGATGCTCCTGGCGGAACATCCCCACACCTACGACCTGGTGATCGCCTCGTGTGACTGGCATGACGGCGACAATGACAACGGAGGCCACTTCGCAGGATCCGACGAACCCGACTTCGTCAACACCTGGCCTGTGCACTGCGTGGCGGGAACGCGCGGCGCCGAGTACCACGACGCCCTCACCGAGGAGTCGATCTCGTTCCACGTGCAGAAGGGGCAGGGGGAGCCTGCATACTCGATCTACGAGGGCACCACCGAGGAGGGCGGCACCGTGCACCAGCTGCTCGACGAGCACGGAGTGACCGAGATCGACGTTGCGGGGCTCGCCACCGACTACTGCGTTCGCGCCTCTGCCCTCGACGCGATCGAGCACGGCCGTCATGTGCGCATCCTCACCGACCTGGTCGCGGGCGTCGACCCGCGCTCGAGCGAGGACGCCCTCGCGGAGCTCGGGCATGCGGGTGCCGAGCTCATCACCTCGGCATCGGTCGACGAGGAGTGAGTTCTTCGGGCATCCCGAACCTGGTCGAGATCGACGACCTGGCTGACCCCCGGCTGGCCGACTACTCGCACCAGACCGACGTGGCCCTCCGTAAGGCCCAGGGTACTGAGCACGGCATCTACCTGGCCGAGTCGGCGCTGGTGCTGGAGCGCGCTGTGCGTGCCGGTCATGTGCCTCGCTCTGTGCTGGCCCTCGGAGGCTCGGTCGATGAAGCAGTGGCTGCACTCGGACCGTTCGCGGAGACGACCCCGATCTTCGTGGGGCCGGGGGAACTGCTTGCCGAACTGACCGGGTACATCCTGCACAGGGGAATCGTTGCGGCGATGAATCGGCCGGCGCTGGCCGGCGTCGACGAGCTGTTGGCAGGCACCGGGCTTGTCGTGGTTCTCGAGAACGTGGCAGACCCCACGAATGTGGGAGCGATCTTCCGCTCGGTTGCAGCCATCGGAGCTGACGCGGTGCTGGTGACACCGCGCTGTTCCGACCCGTTCTACAGGCGAGCGATCCGGGTGAGCATGGGCACCGTGCTGCAGGTGCCGTGGACGCGCACGGGCGACTGGCCGGAACTCGGAGCGACCCTTCGCGGGGCAGGATTCGGAATCGCCGCCCTCGCGCTGGCCGAGGGTGCGGTCTCGCTCCGGGACTTCGCGGCACCGGATGCCCGGCCCGCCCGGCTCGCTTTGGTTCTCGGTGCCGAAGGAGAGGGACTGACTGAGGAAGCGTTGGCTGCGGCGGACACTCTGGTAAGCATCCCGATGTCGCACGGAATCGACTCGCTGAATGTGGCCGCCGCCAGCGCGGTAGCCCTCTGGGCGGTCTCCGGCTGATTTCCGTCGGGGCACCCCGGCGAAACCCGTTACCGTTAGAACGACCCATCTCGACCGAGGAGCCTGCCTCACCATGGTGCCCGACCAGCCTGCGTTCACCGACACGCCTCTCGCAACGACCGCCACCGGCCTCGTGCGCCCGCACGACATCGGACGCCTCACGATCCAGTGCGCCGACCAGCCGGGGATCGTCGCGGCCGTGGCCGGATTCCTCGCCGATCACGGCGCCAACATCACAGAACTCGGCCAGTTCTCGACCGACTCCGAGAACGGCGAATTCTTTCAGCGCACCGTCTTCCACTGCGAGGACGTGGCCGACCGCCTGCCTGAGTTCGACCGGGACTTCGCCGCGCAGGTCGGCAGCCGGTTCGGTATGACCTACACCTTCACCAGCGTCGCTTCGCCGAAGCGTGTGGCCATCATGGTGTCGAAGTACGACCACTGCCTGCTCGAGCTGCTCTGGCGGAACAAGCGCGGCGACCTCGACATGGACATCACGCTGGTGATCTCGAATCATGAGGACCTCCGTGCCGACGCAGAGAGTTTCGGCGTGCCGTTCGTGCACATCCCGGTCTCGTCGGCGACGAAGGCTGACGCAGAGGCCCGCCAGGTCGAGCTGCTCGCGGGCAACGTCGATCTCGTGGTCATGGCGCGATACATGCAGATCCTCTCTTCGGACTTTCTCGGCGCGGTCGGCTGCCCGGTCATCAACATCCACCATTCCTTTCTGCCCGCCTTCGCCGGTGCCGGGCCATACCTCAAGGCGAAGGCGCGCGGGGTCAAGCTCATCGGGGCGACTGCCCACTACGCCACGGCCAATCTCGACGAGGGGCCGATCATCGAACAGGACGTGGTGCGGGTCAGCCACCGCGAGAGCGTGGGCGAGCTCGAACGGCGGGGCGCCGAGGTCGAGCGGAGTGTTCTGGCCCGTGCTGTGCAGTGGCACTGTGAGGATCGCGTGATGACATACGGGAATTCCACCACCATCCTCTAGACCTCCGGGTCGACCGTGTTGCATCTGTGGAGAACTTCCAAGGAATCGTGAGTGTGAAGGAGAAGAAGATGGCAGAAGCCGGAATCATCGACGGCCGGGCCGTGGCGGCGCGGGTGCGCGAGCAGCTGAAGACCGATGTGGCGGAGTTCACGGCCCGCACGGGCATCCAGCCGGGTCTCGCCACCGTGCTGGTGGGCGACGATCCCGCGTCGGAGGTCTACGTGGCCAGCAAGCGAAAGTCGTCTGTGGCGGCCGGAATGGCCGACCTCCATCAGCACCTGCCGGAGGATGCCACGCAGGCCCAGGTCGAGGAGTTGCTCAGGCAGCTCGCGGCGAACCACGCGGTGTCGGGCATCCTGCTGCAACTGCCGGTACCCGCGCACCTCGATGCAGCCTCGCTCATCGAACTGATTCCGTTCGAGAAGGACGTCGACGGCCTGACCACCATGAGCGTCGGCCTTCTCGCCCAGGGGAAGCCGGGGCTTCGTCCGTGCACCCCCTCCGGCGTGATCGAGCTGCTCGACGCTTACGACGTACCGATCGAGGGTGCGAGGGTCGTGGTGATCGGGCGTTCCGAGCTCGTCGGCCGGCCGGTCGCGCAGCTGCTGGTCAACCGCAACGCGACCGTGACGATTGCGCACTCGCGCACGAAGGACCTGGCGGCGGTGTGCCGTGAGGCGGACATCATCGTGGCGGCCGTCGGCGTGAAGGGCCTGGTCACGGGGGAGTTCGTGAAGCCCGGCGCGACCGTGATCGATGTGGGCATCCACCGCGGTGCAGACGGCCTGAGCGGCGATGCCGACTTCGCGTCGGTGTCGGAGGTGGCGGCACTGGTGACGCCCGTGCCCGGCGGTGTCGGCCCGATGACGATTGCCATGCTGCTCGCGAACACTCTCCGCGCGGCCGAGCTGCAGTACTCGCTCGCCGACTGACCGCACCGGCGCCCGCAGGCCCGCCCGAGCGCCTGAAAGAGGATCAGGGCTCCTACTGCGCCCTCGGGGTGCTCAGCGGAGCCCTGGTCCTTGTTTACGCAGGGTGTGGGGGGTGCGGCGGGGCCGGGCGGGCAGGGACCGGGGCAGGGGCGCCGCGGGCGGTGCGGGGCGTCAGACGAGCAGCTGGCGCTTCGCGAGCTCGCGATAGAGCGGCGTCGTCCCCACGAGTTCGGAATGCGTTCCCACGCCGACCACGCTTCCGTGGTCGAGCACGATGATGCGGTCGGAGTCGACCACCGTCGACAGCCGGTGCGCGATCACGATCAGGGTGCGGTTCTCGGCCACCGCATCGATGGCTTCGCGGAGCATCTGCTCGTTGAGGCCGTCGAGACTCGAGGTGGACTCGTCGAGCAGCAGGATCGGCGGCGCAGCCAGCAGCGCCCGCGCAATGGCGAGCCGCTGGCGTTCGCCGCCGGAGAGCATCACGCCCTCCTCCCCGACCGGGGCGTCGAGCCCCTGTGGTGAGCGCCCGAGCACTTCGAGCAGGTTGACGGCGCCCAGCACCCGGATGCACTGCTCATCGGTCGCGTCGGGCGTCGCGAGCAGCAGGTTCGAGCGGATGCTGCCGGCCAGCACGGGGGCATCCTGTTCGACGTAGCCGATCTGCGAGCGGAGCTCCTTGCGGTCGAGGGCCCGAATGTCGACCCCGCCGACGCGGATCACTCCCGCCGTCGCATCGTAGAACCGCTCGATGAGCGCCAGGATGGTGCTCTTGCCGGCTCCCGACGGCCCGACGAGGGCAATGCGCTTGCCCCGGGGAACGCTGAAGCTCACCCCGCGCAGCACGGTCGTGCTCTGGATGCCCGGCGAGCCGGCTGCGCCTGAACCGAGTGTCGCGAGGGATTCCCGCGCGCCGAGCTCGTCCGCGGCGCCGGACGGGGCAGCCAGCTTGACGGTTCCCGGCCCGGAGAGCTCCCCCCGGGCATCCACCGCACCGTCGCCGGGCAGAGCGCCCTCGGCGTAGGAGAACTCGACACCCTCGAACTCGACGGCGAGCTCGACCGCCGACGGGTCGAACGCGCCGGCTGAGCCAGAAGCCGCTCCAGCCCCGGCCCCCCGCACATGCAGCGGAACGTCGTCGCGATCGGTCTGGCCCTCGCCCGGCAGGTCGATGATCTCCTGGATGCGACCGAGAGCGCCGAGCGCCGAGTTCACCGAGGTGAACGCCCCGAATGCCTGGCCGAGCGGCAGGATCATCATGAAAAGGAACAGGATGAACGACACCAGTGACGCGATGGTGATGGCCCCGCTCGCCACCCGGTACCCGCCGACGCCGATCACGGTGAGGAAGGCGACCTGCATCGCGATGCCGGCGACAGGTACGACCAGCGCCGAGATCCTGGCGACCTGGATGCCCATCAGCCAGGCGCCCTCGGCATCTTTCTCGACGGCGGCCACTTCGCGCTCTGTGGCGTTGGCGGCGCGTACTGTGCGGACGGCGCTGATGGCCCGCTCGACGCTCGCAGCGAGGTCGCCGACCTTCTCCTGCGCCTTGCGGCTCGCGACCCGGATGCGGGCGGAGAGCAGCACCACCACGACGATCGACACGCCGACGACGAGCACGGTCAGACCCAGCAGCACCGGGTCGATGATCAGCATGGCGATCAGTGCCCCGACGAAGGTCAGCGAGCCGCCGATCGCCTCGACGAGGCCCTGGGTGAGCACCGCGCGAAGCAGCGTGGTGTCGGATCCGACACGGGAGACGAGGTCGCCGGTGCGTCGCACATCGAATTCGCGGATGGGGAGGTTGAGCATCCGCCGCACCAGCTTTCGCCTCGACGACAGCACCACGCCCTCACCGGTGCGCTGCAGCAGGTAGTGCTGGAAACCGCTGATCAGCCCGGAGACGACGACGAGCGCGACCAGCGCCCAGACGAGTCCCGAGAGGCTCTGGTTGTTCGTGACGAGGGTGATGACCTGGCTGACGAGAAGCGGTTGGGCGAGGCTCGCAGCCGCCCCCAGCACGCTCAGCACGATCACGAAGGCGAGCACCTTCTTGTGCTCGAAGAGGTAGGGGAGCAGGTCGCTGAACCGGGCCCGGGGCCCGTCGTCCTTCGCCCGGCGCCGGCCGCGGGGTTGTGCAGTATTCGTCATGGCAACTTTCGATTCGCCTCAAGTTTATGTTGCGTCAGACAGCGGAGGGCGCCCCGGCCAGTGGTTGACCGGGGCGCCCTTCGAGGATGAAGCAGAGTGTGCGAAGCGAGGCTCAGCTCAGGTTGTCGTCGTACTCCACATCGCGGGTCTCCTTGCTGAGGAACAGCGCGACCAGCGTGATCGCGGCCATCACCGCCAGGTAGACCCCGACGAGCACCGGGCTTCCGGATGCGTCAGCCCACAGTGCCACGGCCACGAAGGGTGCGACGGCCGCCCCGAGGATCGAGGCGAAGTTGTAGCTGATGGCCGAGCCCGTGTACCGCACGTTGGCAGGGAAGAGTTCGGGCAGCACCGACGCCATGGGTCCGAACGTCAGCCCCATCAGGGTGAAACCGATGATGAGGAGGGCCATCGTTCCGATGAAACCGGCGCCGAAGAGCGGCACGAAGAGCAGGCCGAAGACGAGGATGCCGATCGTGGTGGCGATCAGCGTCAGGCGTCGACCGTACTTCTCGGCCAGGGGCCCGGACACCAGGGTGAAGATTCCGAAGAACACCACGCCGACGATGAGCATGATCAGGAAGTCGGTGCGCGAATAGCCGAGACCGGGCGTCGCAGCGGTGGTGGCCGTCGTTCCGTAGGTCAGTGTGTACGTCGTCATCAGGTAGAAGAGCGTGTACGTGGCGAGCATGATGAACGTGCCGAGGATGAGCGGACGCCAGCTCGACTTGAACACGCGGGCGACCGGGACCTTGGCGACCTCGCCGCTGTCGATGACCTTCTGGAAGGCCGGAGTCTCGACGAGCTTGAACCGCACGTAGAGTCCGACGATGACGAGCACGGCACTGATCACGAACGGGACGCGCCAGCCCCATGCAGCGAACGCGTCGGCCGACATCGTGAGGCTCAGCACGAGGAAGATTCCGTTGGCGAGGATGAAGCCGATCGGCGCACCCATCTGCGGGAACGTCCCGTAGATCGCCCGCTTGCCCTTCGGGGCGTTCTCGGTGGCCAGCAGCGCCGCGCCGCTCCACTCGCCGCCGAGGCCGAGGCCCTGGGCGAAACGGAACAGCGTCAGGAGCAGCGGAGCCCAGATTCCGATCTGGGCATATGTCGGCAGGAGTCCGATCAGGACGGTCGCGACACCCATGGTGAGGAGCGACGCGACCAGCGTCTTCTTGCGGCCGATCCGGTCGCCGAAGTGCCCGAAGATGATCGAACCGATAGGACGGGCGATGAACGCGATGCCGAACACGAGGAACGACGACAGGAGGCTGACGGTCGGGTTCGTGTTGTCGGGGAAGAAGAGCTTCGGGAACACGAGAACCGCAGCCGTGCCGTACACGTAGAAGTCGTAGAACTCGATCGAGGTGCCGATGAGGCTGGCGAGGATGACCCGGTTTCGAGTGTTGGCGGGTGCTGCGGGCGGGGCTGCGATCTGGGGCGAAGACATGGCGGCTTTCAGACAGGGGAAGAGGGGCGCGTGCGCGGGGCACACGGAGATCACGGTGGGCGAGAGCGTCGATCGGGCGCGAAGTCAACCACGGTGTGACGGGGGGTCGGTTGGTGAACCGCACCAATACCATACCTCGGTTCCGCCAACATGGCCTGCTGCCGTGAATCCTCCTCAGAGCGTGCGGAGCACCAGCGCTGTGGCGACCGCAGCCTCGGCGGCTTCGCGGCCCTTGTCCTCCTTCGAGCCGGGCAGTCCGGCCCGCTCGAGGCCCTGGGCCTCGTCGTCGAGGGTGAGAACGCCGAAGCCCACGGGCTTTCCCGTCAGCACGCTCACCTGCGTGAGGCCGCTGGTGGCGGCATCCGAGACGTATTCGAAGTGCGGTGTGCCGCCACGGATGATCACGCCGAGCGCCACGACCGCATCCGCTCCCGCCTCCAACGCCGCGCGGCAGACCACCGGCAGCTCGAAGCTCCCGGGCACGCGGAGTTCGGTGACGTCGACCTTCGCCTCGGCGAGCGCGGCCCGCGCACCGGCCAGCAGGCCCTCGGTGATCTGCGGGTGCCAGCGGCCCGCGACGATGGTCACCTTGAGCCCTGTTCCGTCGAGGGGGGTGGTCGTGGGGGATCCGGCGCCGCTCATGGTCGGTGGCCTTTCTGTAGTGGGGTGTGGGATATGGGGTGTGGGTCGTGGTGATGGCGCAGCAGCAGCAGCAGCCGCGTCAGCCGCGTCAGTCCTGTCAGCCCGGCAGGAGGTGCCCCATGCGGTCGCGCTTGGTATCGAGGTAGTCGGCGTTCGACCCGCCGCGACCGACGATCAGCGGCTCGCGTTCGGCGATCGTGATACCCAGTGCCCCGAGCTGGCGCACCTTGTCGGGGTTGTTGGTGAGCAGTCGCACGCGGTCGAGGCCGAGATCCGACAGGATCGCCGCCGCTGCACCGTATTCGCGTCCGTCGACAGGCAGACCCTGGGCGGTGTTGGCGTCGAGAGTGTCGAGGCCGTCCTCCTGCAGCCGGTAGGCGCGGAGTTTGTTGAGCAACCCGATTCCCCGGCCCTCATGCCCGCGGAGGTATATGACGACCCCGCCGCGTTCGGCGATCATGCTGAGTGCGGCATCCAGCTGGGGGCCGCATTCGCACTTCAACGAACCGAACGCTTCTCCGGTGAGGCACTCGGAGTGCACCCGGACGACGGCGCCCTCCGCGTGGGGATCACCGGAGACGACAGCCAGGTGATCCGTCTTCGTCTCGTTGTCGTGGTACGCGCGGAACCGGAACGACCCGTGGATGGTCGGCACGACCGTCTCGACCTCGAACGTCACGCGGGCGAGCGTCGTGGCGGCCGGGGCCGGCCCGACCCGGTCGAGCCACTCGATGAGAGCCGCGATCGTGGTGACCGGCAGACCTTCGCGTTCGCCGAGCTGCAACAGTTCGGGCATCCGTGCCATCGAACCGTCGTCGGAGACGATCTCGCCGATGACCCCCACCGGCACCAGCCCGGCGAGGCGCAGCAGTTCGACGGATGCCTCCGTGTGCCCGGGACGCTGCCGCACGCCCCCGTCGACGGCAACCACGGGCAGCACATGACCCGGCCTGATGAAGCTCGCCGGTGTGGCCGCACCGTCTGCCAGAGCGCGGAGGGTGTGTGCACGATCGTGGGCGCTGATGCCCGTCGTCACACCCTCCGACGCGTCGACCGTGATCGTGTAGGCGGTGCGCCGGGCATCCTGGTTCTGCTCGACCATGGGCGGCAGGCCGAGCCGAGCGGCGCGGGCGACGGTCATCGGCGCGCAGAGGAAGCCCGAGGTGTGCCGCACCATCCAGGCGATCCACTCCGGTGTTGCCAGCTCGGCCGACAGGATCGCGTCTCCCTCGTTCTCCCGGTCTTCGTCGTCGGCGACGATCACGGGCCGGCCGGCGCGGAGCGCGTCGAGAACCTCGGGCATGCTCGACAGCGTCATCGTGCGCTCCTCAGGGCCAGCAGTCGCTCGACATGCCGGGCCAGGATGTCGGTCTCGATGTTCACGCGGTCGCCGACGGCGAGCGAACCGAGGGTGGTCGCGGCCAGGGTCTCCGGGATGAGCGAGACCTCGAACCAGTGGTCTGCGGTTGGCTCCGGATGCCCGTGGGCCCCATCGACGTTCGACACCGTGAGCGACACCCCCGCCACCGCGATCGACCCCTTGTCGACGACCAGAGCTGCGAGCTCATCGTCGAGGCTGAAGCGCAGAACGCTCCAGGACTCGCCGGGCGTGACGGCGAGCACGGTGCTCGTGCCGTCGATGTGGCCCTGCACGATGTGGCCACCGAGACGGTCGCCGACCAGGGCAGCGCGTTCGAGGTTCACGGTGTCGCCCGGCCGCAGGGCGCCGATCGTCGACATGTCGAGGGTCTGCTGCATCACGTCGGCAGTGAACGTCTCAGCGGTCTGCGCGACGACGGTGAGGCAGACTCCGCTCACCGAGATGGAGTCGCCGTGCTTCGCGCCCTGCACAGCGAGGGGTGCGCGGAGGGTGAGCCGGATGACGTCGGCGGACGGTTCGAGGGCGAGCACTTCGCCCTTCTCTTCAATGATTCCGGTGAACACGGGCGGTCTCCTTCTGAGGGGCGGACAGTGCTGGCGTGGGGGCGGGCGGTGCCGGCTGCGCGGGCGGTGCGGGCCGGGCGACGATCCGCACGTCGGCGCCGACCGGGTCGACCGAATCGATGACCAGCCGCCGGGCATCCGGGAGCGACGGAACGCCGAGGTCGCCGAGCGCGAGCCCGGGGCCGCCGACCAGCACCGGCGCGAGGTAGACGACGAACTCGTCGACGAGTCCCGCCCGGACGAACGCGCTGGCGAGGGTCGGGCCTCCCTCGACGAACACCGAGCGCACCCCCTGGTCGTAGAGGTCGTCGAGCACGGCGGGGAGGTCGTGGGTGTCGTAGTGCCGCAGGGGCTCCGGATGCCGCGCCAGCGCGCTCCCGGCGGGAACCGTCCTGGCGCCGATGACGACAGGCGCCGGCTGGTGGGGGAGCAGCGAACCGTCAGAGCGCCGCGCGGTGAGCTCCGGGTCGTCGGCCAGCATCGTTCCTGTGCCGACCAGGATGGCGTCGACCCGGCCCCGACGCTCGTGCACGTCGCTCCGTGCATCCGGGCCGGTGATCCACTGGCTGGTGCCGTCGGCCGCCGCCGTTCGCCCGTCGAGACTCGACGCCCACTTCAGGGTGACGAACGGCCGGCCGGTTCGAACGGCGCTCAGCCAGGGCCGGATGCTCTGCTCGACGTCGTGCGCGAGCAGGCCGGCGACGGCGCGCACTCCTCGGGCTGCGAGAGAGGCGGCTCCGCCTGCGGAGGCGACCCCGGGGTCGCTGATCCCGAAGTACACGGCGCTGACGCCCGCGTCGGCGAGAGCCGTACTGCACGGCCCCGTGCGGCCCGTGTGGTTGCAGGGTTCGAGGGTGACGACAGCGGTGGCCCCGAGGGCGAGGCGCGGGTCGCCGAGGTGGGACAGGGCATCCACCTCGGCGTGCGGTGTGCCCGCACCACGGTGCCAGCCCTCAGCCAGAACCGTGCCGTCGGGAGCAAGCAGCACCGCGCCCACGCGGGGATTGACGCCCCAGGCCGGCCCGTTCCGCGAGAGCACGATGGCCCGGCGCATGGCGGCAGCCAACTCTGAGGCGCTCGGTGTGCCCGAGTCGCTCGGTGTGCCTGAGTCGCTCGGTGTGCCCGAGGCGCTCGCCTCGCACTCTGTCGGCCCCATCGGGCCGGCGGCCGCGTGCACACCCGCACGCTCGGCGTCAGCGCGGCTCTCGCTCGGCAGGGGCATCCGGAATCCTCGTCAGTGACGGTACCCGGGTGGCGCAGAACGCCCGTGAGTCGCCGGCAACGTCGACGACCACGCGTGCACCTCTCATCCGGACTCCTGGAGTCGTCGGCGAACCGACAACTCCATGACCGTCGGTTCCGGAATTTCACCGGATCAGCACGGGACGGCCCCACGGTTGTGGTTTCGCCCTGCGCTCGCGGACTCTCACCGCCGGTTCGGATTCTCACCGACCCCGGGCACGATGGAGGTAGTCTACTCCCCGCCCGCTGGGTGAGCCCCGAGTGAGATCCGCATGCGGCGGAGTGTTACAGCGTCGCGTCCTTGTGCGCGGTGAGCGCCTGGGACTTCGGGATGCGACCCAGGCGGGAGGCGAACCCCCACGACGTGACCTTCGCCAGAGCCTCGATCACGATGCCGCTGGTCATCTTCGACTGGCCCTCGAGCCGCTCCACGAACGTGATCGGGAACTCCTTGACGTCGCCGCCGGAACGCTCCACAAGCCAGGCCAGCTCGATCTGGAAGCAGTAGCCCGCGCTGTCGAGGCGCGAGAGGTCGAGGTTCCGCAGGGTCTCGGCGCTGAATCCCCGGTACCCCGAGGTGATGTCGTGCAGCTTCGACGAGAGCATGATGCGGGCATACGTCGTGCCCGAGCGGGAGATGAGCTTGCGGTACCAGGGCCAGTTCTCGGTCTTGCCGCCCGGGATCCAGCGTGCGCCGATGCCGAGGTTCGCCCCGTCGTCGAGCAGCTTCAGCAGGCGCGGCAGCTCCTCGGGCTGATGGGAGCCGTCGGCATCCATCTCGATGATCTGTTCGTAGCCGTGCTCGAGCGCCCAGCCGAACCCAGCGACGTATGCCGTTCCGAGCCCGTTCTTGCCCGGGCGGTGCATGATGTTCACGCGCGGGTTCGTGGCCGCGATGGCGTCGACGATCTCCCCCGTACCGTCGGGCGAATTGTCGTCGACCACGAGGATGTGCACCTCCGCGTCGGCGTTGAGGATGCGCTCGATCATCGCGGAGATGGTGTCCTTCTCGCGGTAGGTCGGCATGACGACGACAGCTCCAGGCAATGGGCTACCTTCCTTACGTGCTTCGCTCCGATCAGAGCAATCTCCCCACACTAACTCACCAGCATTGGCGCGGAAAATCGGGAGGAGGCCCTTCAATATACGACACAGCCTCCTAGTGTTGTGGTGTGAAGCCTGACAAGTCCCTCCCAGTGACAGGCGGGCGGCGACCGCGCGGTGCCGGTTCGGGCCGCACTTCGGGCCGTATATCGGGCGGCGCTTCGGGCGGATCGCCGGGCGGTTGGTCGGGCTGGTTCCGCGTGCGACGCATGAATGTGTCGGCGTTCTCGCCGGAGCGTTACGCCCGACTCATCCTCTCGACGTCCCGCGTGCCCTTCCTGCAGGTCGTGAAGACGAGTGCCGCGGCCATCCTCGCGTGGATCGCGACGGCGCCCCTGCTGCAGGGGCAGATCCCGCTCTTCGCGGTGATCGCCGCGATCCTCGTCGTGCAGCCGAGCGTCAACCAGTCGTTCGGCAAGGCTCTCGAACGTTGCGTGGGCGTGGTCATCGGTGTCGTTCTCGCGTACTTCGTGGGGCTGGCCTTCGGATCGAATTCGTGGGCCGTGCTGCTGGCCGTGATCGCCGCGTTGATGCTCGCCTGGGCGCTCCGGCTGGGCCCCACCTCCTCGGTGCAGATCCCGATCAGTGCGATGCTGGTGCTCGCGCTGGGGGCGACCACGCCGGGCTATGCCGTCAACCGCATCCTCGAGACCGTCATCGGGGCCCTCATCGGTGTGGCGGTGAACCTGCTCATCGTGCCGCCGGTCGCGCTTCAGCCCGTGCACGAAGCGGTTGCGCGGCTGGGCAACGAGGTGAGCGGCATCCTGGACTCGCTCGCGCGCATCCTGAGTAGCCCCACCACTTCGAACGAGCGCACCACGATGCTCGTCGAAGCGCGGCTGCTGACGCCGATGCGTGCCAAGGCGGCGGCGGCGCTGGCCGCGGGGGAGGAGAGCCTGAAGTACAACCCCAGGCGGTCGGTGCACCGCGACCTGCTCGAGGCCGACGGAACGCTGCTGGCGATGCTCACGATCCTCGTCACCCGCGTGGTGGGCATGGCGCGCGGAGTCGTCGACCACTACGACGAGAGCCTCCCCGAGGAGCCGCTCGTGGCGGAGGTGGTCTCCGAATTGCGGCGCGCGTCGCACGACCTCCGGCTGGTCATCCAGAACGCGGACCTGCCGGGTGCAGCGGGGCCGACGGTTCCGGTTCTGGATGATCTCCCCGCCCTCACCGCCCCGCTGACGATCGCCCGGCCGGGCAGCGAGCACTGGGTGCTGCTGGGGTTCCTCCTCGAAGACCTGCGCCGCATCCACGAAGAGCTGGTGGCCGCGATGGCAGACGAGCCCCCCGAGGGCTGACGCCGCCCGTCCCCGCGTCCCGCGTCCCACGCCCCACGCCCCACGCTCCCGAAGCCGGGCTGGCGGGGTGCGTTCGGGAAGGCGCCCCCAGACGGGACATCCGCGCGTGCGCGCCGGGGCGCGGAAGCGACAAACTGGCGCGGAACCGGCGATGGGCGAGCGCACCGCGCCAGGCCGCGCGGGTGCGTCAGGCGGGCGGGCGACGGTCGAACGACTTGAGGTGCGCGTCGGTCAGGGCCGCCATCTCCTCGTCGGTGAGGTCGTCGAGGCCCTTCGCCTCGGTGCGGTCGTGTTTCGACCAGCGCACGAACAGCAGGATGAGGATGGGGATGTCCGCGATCTCGGCGATGAACCAGAGCAGATCGCCCGAGAGCTGCTGGTCGCGGAGCGCGCTGGGGAACCAGCCGGGCACCGCCCCGAGCACAGGACCTGCGTGGTCGAGGATCTGGTCGTTCAGCCGTAGCAGGATGCCCGGGATGGCGTCGACGACGAGCTCGACGAACGCCAGCATGAACTCGGCCGCGATGAAGAGGCTGGTGCGCACGACGACCAGTTCGGTGAGCGGCAGCACGAGGATCAGGCCGACCAGCGGCACCAGCACCGTGATGGCGTCCTGAGCAATGGGGGAGGCCCGGAGACTTCCGGCGACGGGAGTCAGGAACACGGAGAACGCGGCCAGGGCGAAGACGGGGCCGAACACGGCGTTGCCCATCACGCCGATGACCCGGGACTCGAGCACGCGTTCGAGGACCGCCGCGCCACGGGGACTCCCGGCCAGGGCTTCGCGGGCGAGGGCGACGGGCTTGCCTGTCGCGACGAGGCCGGGAACGGCGAACAGCAGCAGCGCGATGCGGGTCGTGAACGCGAACCGCAACTGCTGGGAGTAGACGCCGAGGAATCCGAATTCGATCACCGCGAACGATCCGAGTCCCAGCAGATAGAACCCGGCCGAACGCTTCAGCGACCAGTGCACCCCGCGCTTCGCAAGGCTCCGGATGCCCAGGCCGTACAGCACGCCGGCAACGACGATCACCGCCAGCCCGACCGGTTCCACCTGCCAGGCCGTCACGAAATCAACGATGTCAGGCGTGGCAACTCCTCGGGGTTCTCACCCAGTATGCGCCTTCGACTCGGGAGTTTCTGTCGGTTTCGCCGGACAATACCGACCGAAACTCCCGAGTCGATGGAGGGCGGGGCGGGAGGCGGGGTGGGGGGAGGAAAACTAGACGAGGCGGTAGCGCTGGCGACGCAGGAAGCCGACGCGGTCGTAGACCGTGGCGAGCGTCTGCTCGGCGACCTCGTTCGCGCGGTCAGCCGCCGCCGAGAGGATGCGGTCGAGCTCAGCCGGGTCGGCCAGGAGTTCGAGGGCCCGCTCGCGGATCGGCGCCACGGTCTCGACGACCACCTCCGCGAGGGCCTTCTTCAGGTCGCCGTAGCCCCGGCCCGCGTATTCGGCCTCCAGCGAGGCGATGGGCTGGCCGCTGAGCACCGAGAAGACGGTCAGCAGGTTCGACACACCGGGCTTCGCGGCCGCATCGAAGACGATCCCGCCGTCGGCGTCGGTCACGGCCCGCATGATCTTCTTCTTCGTCACCGACGGTTCGTCGAGCATCCAGATCACTCCGGCCTTCGACTCGGCCGACTTCGACATCTTCGAGCCCGGATTCTGCAGGTCGAAGATCTTCGCGGTCTCTTTGAGGATGTAGGGCTCCGGCACAGCGAAGGTGTCGCCGAACCGGCCGTTGAAGCGGGTCGCGAGGTCGCGGGTGAGCTCGATGTGCTGTCGCTGGTCTTCGCCCACCGGCACTTCGGCCGCCTGGTACAGCAGGATGTCGCCGGCCTGCAGGATCGGGTACGTGAACAGCCCCACCGACGTCGTATCGGTGCCCTGCTTGGCCGATTTGTCTTTGAACTGCGTCATGCGGGCGGCCTCGCCGAACCCGGTGATCGTGTTCAGAACCCAGGCGAGCTCGGCGTGCGCGGGAACGTGCGACTGCACGAAGAGTGTCGAACGTGCCGGGTCGATTCCCGCCGCGATGTACTGCGCGACGGTGCGCCGCGTGTTCTCGCGAAGCGCTTCGGGATCCTGCGGCACCGTGATGGCGTGCAGGTCGGCGAGCATGTAGAAGGCTTCGTGCGACTCCTGCAGGGCCTTCCAACTGAGCAGGGCGCCCACGTAGTTGCCGAGGTGGAGAGACTCGGCGGACGGCTGCATGCCGGAGAGCAGGCGGGGCTTGGATGCCATGGGTTCAGTTCCTAACACAGAGGTGCCAAAAGTCTACGGTTGCTGCCGATGGTGCGCCGCAGCGGCGGCGGCGCACCAGTGGGTGTACGGAGCGATCTGATGCGCGGACCGCGTCAGATCGCGTAGTCGACCACGACGGGCGTGTGATCCGACCAGCGCTCGTCGTGAGCGGCGGCGCGATCGACCGAGTAGTTCGTCACACGGGCGGCGAGCTCGGGCGTCGCCATCTGGTAGTCGATGCGCCAGCCCGTGTCGTTGTCGAACGCCTGGCCGCGCCATGACCACCAGGTGTAGGGGCCGTCGACCTCACCGGCCTGCTGGCGCCCGATGTCGACCCAGCCGAGCCCGGGACCGGTCGAGCCGTCGACGCCCTCGACCGTCGCGCCCGCCTCGCCGAAGAACCGGTCGAAGTACGCCCGCTCCTTCGGAAGGAAGCCGGCGCGCTTGACGTTGCCCTTCCAGTTGCGGATGTCGAGGGTCTTGTGGCCCACGTTCAGGTCGCCGACGACCACCGCGAGCGGTGAGTGCAGAGCGATCTCGGGCAGGCGCGTCGCCATCCCGTCGAGGAACCGGTACTTCTCGACCTGCTTCGGCGTACCGTCTTCGCCCGAGTGCACGTAGGCGCTGACGACGGTGACGATCTGGCCGTTCACCTCGTAGTCCGCTTCGAGCCAGCGCCCGGCGCTGTCGAATTCGTCGTCGCCGATGGTGACCCGGTGGATGCTCGCGGCAGCCCGCGACGCGATGGCGACCCCCGCGCGGCCCTTCGCCGTGGCGGCGTCGTGGAGGATGTTCCACTCCGGCCCGAGCAGGCCCTCGATGTCCTCCGTGGCGGCGCGCACCTCCTGGATCGCGAGGATGTCGACGTCGCGGGCATCCAGCCACGCCCCCATGCCCTTCCGGAAGGCGGCCCGGATGCCGTTGGTGTTGATCGACGCGATACGCAGGTTGGTGGTGCCAGAACTCATGCCCTCAGTGTAGAGGGAGCCCCCGACACGCTACTTCCGGGGTGGGGTGGCGGCGGCGGGATCGATGGCGGGAGCCGCCTTCTCCGTGGCGAGCTCGCGGTCGATGCGCTTGAGCGAACGGCGGAGGTTCGTCTTGCGGAGCCCCCGGGCATCCGCGAGCTCTTCGGAGAGCTGCGCGTGCTTCGCCTCGAGCACCTGCCGGTGGGCATCCGCCTCCGTCTGCAGGGCCTCCTGCTCCTTCTGTTCAGGAGTCAGCTGCCGCGCTTCGATGCCGGCGTCGCTCATGCTGACCGTGATCCACGAGGCGACGATCAGCACGACCTGGCAGATCAGGTTGAACCAGATGAGGATGCCGATGATGACGGCGAAGGAGGCGAGCAGGGGGTTGGATGTCGCGCCGCCGAGCAGCGTCGAGCCGAGCGCCTTCAGCACCCCCATCGCTGCGCCGCCGAGGGCTGCACCCGGGAGGAGCTTGGAGAACGGGATCGGCACGCCCGAGAGGATCCGGTACACCCCGGCCAGCACGAGGGTGTCGAAGAAGAACACCACCACGAGGCCGATCACCCGGCCGACGATCTCGGCGAAGAGTGACGCGTGATCGAGCCCGATGAGGTCGTAGACGAACCCGAGCGCCGCCGTGGACGCAACGGTCATGGCCATCGAGACCAGCAGCACGACGGCGAACACGATCGCGAAACCGAGATCCTTCACCTTCAGCAGGGCGAAGTTGGTGGTGGGCCCTGGCACGTTGAAGATCAGGCGGATCGCGCTCCGCATGGCGCCCAGGAATCCGACGGCCGTGAGGATCAGCCCCGCGGCTGCGACGATCCCCGTCCAGCCGAGCACGGGGGACGCGGAGGTCAGCGCCTCGGGTTTGATCGCCCCGTTCTCGCCGATCAGCCCGGGAATGCCCGAATTGAGCTGGCTGATCAGGGCATCCTGCAAGCCGGGGTTGGAGGCCAGCGCGATGCCGAAGACGGAGAAGGTGACGGCCAGCGCCGCGAAGATCGCGAAGACGGCCTGGTAGCTCATGCCCGAGGCGAGGAGCGGCCCGCCATTGGTGCCGTAGTTCGTGAAGACCCGCACGGGCTTCGAGGCGACGACCTTGGCGATCAGACCAGCGATGCCGCCCTGCGGCTCCGAGGAGCGGGAGGCGGCATCGTCTGTCGCGTCTTCGACGACGTCACTGGGCTTCGCGTCTTTCGTCGTGGTTGTGGTCACGAGCCCAGCCTAGATCGAACGGGTCAGCGCTTGCCGAACATGATGGCCTGCTTGACTTCTGCGATCGCCTGCGTGACCTGGATGCCGCGGGGGCACGCCTCGGAGCAGTTGAAGGTGGTGCGGCAGCGCCACACGCCCTCTTTGTCGTTCAGGATGTCGAGGCGCACGGAGGACGCCTCGTCGCGGGAGTCGAAGATGAAGCGGTGGGCGTTCACGATCGCGGCAGGCCCGAAGTACTGCCCGTCGGTCCAGAACACGGGGCACGACGAGGTGCACGCGGCGCAGAGGATGCACTTGGTGGTGTCGTCGAAGCGCGCACGCTCGGTGGCCGACTGCAGGCGCTCCTTGTCGGGCTTCGACGAGGCCTGGAGGAACGGCTGCACTTCGCGGTAGGAGGCGAAGAACGGCTCCATGTCCACGACGAGGTCCTTCTCCAGCGGCAGGCCCTTGATGGCCTCCACGTAGATGGGCTTCGTGATGTCGAGGTCCTTCATCAGCGTCTTGCAGGCGAGACGGTTGCGGCCGTTGATGCGCATGGCATCCGATCCGCAGACGCCGTGCGCGCAGGAGCGACGGAAGGTCAGCGAACCGTCCTGCTCCCACTTGATCTTGTGCAGGGCATCCAGCACCCGGTCCGTCGGGTACAGCTCCACGTCGAAGTCCTGCCAGCGCGGCTCTTCGTCGACCTCCGGGTTGAAGCGGCGCACCATCATGGTGACGGTGAAGCTGGTGGTGGAGTTCGCCGGCGACTCTTTGTCGAGGGTTGCGGTTGCCATGGTCTAGTACTTCCTCTCCATAGGCTGGTAGCGCGTGACGACGACGGGCTTGGTGTCGAGCCTGATGTGGTCGCCGGCGTCAGCCGAGTGTGCGTCACCGGTGAGGTACGCCATGGTGTGCTTCATGTAGTTCTCGTCGTCGCGGAGCGGATAGTCCTCGCGGAAGTGACCGCCGCGGCTCTCCTTGCGGGACATCGCCGAGTAGACGGTGACCTCGGCGAGGTCGAGCAGGAACCCGAGCTCGATGGCCTCGAGGAGGTCGGTGTTGAACCGCTTCCCCTTGTCCTGCACCATGACGTTCTTGTAGCGCTCGCGAAGACCGGCGATCACCTTCGTGACCTCGATCAGGGAATCCTCGGTGCGGAACACCTGGGCGTTCCGGTCCATCGAGTCCTGCAGCTCTTTACGCATGTCGGACATGCGCTCGGTGCCGTCGGTGGTGCGGAGCATCTGCACCAGGTCGCGGATCGGCTTCGCGGGGTCATCCGGAAGCGGCACGAACTCCGCTGTCAGGGCGTACTCCACCGCGAAGTTGCCGGCGCGCTTGCCGAAGACGTTGATGTCGAGCAGGGAGTTGGTGCCGAGGCGGTTCGAGCCGTGCACGGACACGCACGCGCACTCCCCAGCGGCGTACAGCCCGGGAACCACGGTGGTGTTGTCGGAGAGCACCTCGGCCCTGATGTTGGTCGGGATGCCGCCCATCGCATAGTGCGCAGTGGGGAGCACCGGCACCGGCTCGGTGTACGGCTCGACGCCGAGGTAGGTGCGTGCGAACTCGGTGATGTCGGGGAGCTTGGCGTCGATGACGGCCGGCTCGAGGTGGGTGATGTCGAGGTAGACCCAGTCCTTGTTGGGCCCGCCGCCGCGCCCTTCGCGGATCTCGGTCGCCATGCACCGGGCGACGATGTCGCGGGGGGCGAGGTCCTTGATCGTGGGAGCGTAACGCTCCATGAAGCGCTCGCCCTCGCTGTTGCGGAGGATCGCGCCCTCGCCGCGGGCGGCTTCCGAGAGCAGGATGCCGAGGCCCGCCAGCCCCGTCGGGTGGAACTGGTAGAACTCCATGTCCTCCAGCGGCAGGCCCTTCCGCCAGATGATGCCGACCCCGTCACCGGTGAGGGTGTGTGCATTGGAGGTGGTCTTGAAGATCTTGCCGAAACCGCCGGTCGCGAAGACGATCGACTTGCCCTGGAACACGTGCAGCGCACCGGTGGCGAGCTCGTAGGCGACCACGCCGGCGGGACGCTTCTGGCCGTCCACCTCGACCATGATGAGGTCGAGTACGTAGTACTCGTTGAAGAAGTTGATGCCGTGCTTGACGCAGTTCTGATAGAGCGTCTGGAGGATCATGTGACCGGTGCGGTCGGCGGCGTAGCAGGCCCGGCGCACGGGGCTCTTGCCATGGTCGCGGGTGTGTCCGCCGAAGCGGCGCTGGTCGATCTTGCCCTCGGGTGTGCGGTTGAACGGCAGGCCCATGTTCTCGAGGTCGTAGATCGCGTCGATCGCCTCTTTCGCCAGGATCTCGGCGGCATCCTGGTCGACCAGGTAGTCACCGCCCTTGACGGTGTCGAACGTGTGCCACTCCCAGTTGTCCTCTTCGACGTTGGCGAGGGCTGCCGCCATGCCGCCCTGCGCCGCACCGGTGTGCGAGCGCGTCGGGTAGAGCTTCGAGATCACGGCCGTGTTGGCCTTGGGCCCGGCCTCGATCGCTGCGCGCATGCCGGCGCCGCCGGCGCCGACGATGACGACATCGTGCTGGTGGTAGGTGACGCCGTCAACGACGGTGCCGTCTGGGTAATCGGTCACTGGGATGCTTTCTGGTGGATCGTTACGGGACCGGGCAGAAGGAGAGAGCCTGGTCCGCCGGGATCAGAGTGCTGCAGGGGTCGAACGTGAAGACGACGAGCGTGCCGAGCACGATCAGCACGACGGCTGCGACGAACAGCGCACCGAGCAGGATGCGACGCACGGTCGGGTTCGACGCGTAGTCGTTCACGATGGTGCGCATGCCGTTCGAGCCGTGGATCATGGCGAGCCAGAGCATCACGACGTCCCAGATCTGCCAGAACGGGGTGGCGTACTTGCCCGCGACGAAGGCGAAGTCGATGGCCTTGATGCCATCGCCCTGCACGAGGTTCACGAAGAGGTGGCCGAAGATCAGGATGATCAGCAGCACACCAGAGGCGCGCATGTAGATCCAGCCGTACTTCTCCCAGTTGACGCGGCCCTTCGAGGCGCGCTGCTGGGGCTGGCGGGGGGACTCGATGATCGTCGACATCAGTGGGGCTCCGTAAAGACGTTGTGGAGATGGATCGGGGCGAAGCCCAGCGTTCCGATGACCCAGACGGCGATGACGATCCAGAACAGCAGGCGCTGGTACTTCGCGCCCTTGCTCCAGAAGTCGATGAGGATGATGCGGAGCCCGTTGAAGGCGTGGAACATGATGGCGATCACCAGCGCGGTCTCACCGAGCCCCATGATCGGGTTCTTGTAGGTGCTCATGACCGCGTCGTAGGCGCCGGGCGAGACCCGGATCATCGCCGTGTCGAGCACGTGAACGAGCAGGAAGAAGTAGATGGCCACACCGGTGATCCGGTGGAGCACCCACGACCACATGCCCGTATTGCCGCGGTACAGGGTACCGGCCGGCCGTTTCGACGAACTCCGGGCTGTGGTGAGCGTCGATACCGCTTCATTGGGCACGAGCAACCCCCTTTGGTTAAGGATGGGTTCGTGGCCCCGGCAACAGTTCTGGAACGCACGAATTCTGTATCAGCATAATGTTCGCATCGTGAAATGTCTTGTTAGGAGAGCCTTACCCGACGCTGCGCAGTGGGTTCAAGTCTAGGCACGCCGATCACCGATTCGTAGTGCTTGACGAGCTCGTCGCAGACGTTCGTCCACGTGCGGCCGAGCACGGCACGCCGACCCGCCTCACCGAACCGCAGTCGCAGTGTCTCGCTCGCGACCAGATCCTCGACGAGCTGGCGGAGCTCTGACGGATCCGCCGGGTCGTAGAGGTACCCGTCTGTGCCGTCGGCGACGAGGTCGATCGGCCCGCCGGCGCGGGGGGCGACCACAGGCAGACCGGCTGCGTGCGCCTCCTGCAGGGTCTGGCCGAACGTCTCCTCTGTACCCGTGTGCAGAAAGAGGTCGAAAGCGGCGTAGGCATCGGAGAGCGCCTCTCCGCCGAGCCGCCCGAGGAACGTGACGGGCATGCCGTCTGTCGCCCGGGCGACGGATGCCTCGCTCGGACCGTCGCCGACGACGGCGAGATGGATGCCCGGCACCCCCCTCAGCTCGGCGAGCCGTTCCACCTGCTTCTCCGGCGCCAGGCGTCCGACGTACCCCACGACGACCTCGTCTCCGTTCGGGCGGAGCCGCTCCCGGATCTCCGCGGCCGAGGGCCGCGACCGGTTGTTCGGGTGGAACGCCTCGAGGTCGACACCACGGGCCCACCGCTTGAGTCTCGGAACGCCGATGCTCTGCAGATCATCCATCGATGCGCTCGACGGAACGAGGGTGAGGTTCGCGCCCTCGTGCACCCACTTCACGAACTTCCAGGTGAGCTTCGTCGCGGGCCCGAGATGGTTGCGTTTCGCATAGCCGGCCATGTCGGTCTGGAAGATCGCCACCGAGGGGACGCCGAGCCGGTTCGCCGCGGCGATGGCCTGGGCGCCGAGGAAGAACGGAGAGGCGGCGTGCACGACGTCCGGTTCGAACTGGGCGATGAGGCGTTGTACGAGCAGGTTCGGAAGCCCGACCGGAAAGCTGCGGTAGCGCGCGGCCGGCACCTCGAAGACCGGGAATCCCCGGTAGTGCGACGGGGCGTGCGCCGCCGGGCAGATCACGATGGCGTCGTGGCCTTCCCGGGCAAGATGATCGAGCACCTTGCAGACGCTGTTGGTTACTCCATTGACGGTGGGGAGGAAGCTTTCGGTCACGATTGCAACTCTCATGGCTTCCACGGTAGGAAGCGAGTGTGGCGTTCCCATGAATGCGGAGTGACTGCGGGGTGCACATGTGGCTATCGGTAAGGTGGGGCGCATGAGTGCACACAACGACCTGATCGGGCGTTTCTACAGCGTCATCCCGGCCGGCGGAATCGGTTCGAGGCTCTGGCCGCTGTCGCGGGCGGATGCTCCCAAATTCCTGCACGACCTGAGCGGTTCGGGCCAGAGTCTGCTGCGCGACACCTGGGACCGGTTGGTGCCCCTCGCGGGCGAGCAGCGCATCATGGTCGTCACCGGCCGCGCCCACCGGGCTGCTGTGGAGCGGCAACTGCCCGCGCTCGCCGATGAGAATGTGGTGCTCGAGAGCGAGCCCCGTGAGTCGAGCGCTGCGATCGGGCTGGCGGCGGCCATCCTGAATCGGCGGGAGCCGGGCGTGATCATCGGCTCGTTCGCGGCCGACCATGTGATCGGGCATCCCGAGCAGTTCCGTGACGTGGTGCGTGAGGCGATGGTCACCGCGGATGCGGGCTACATCACCACCATCGGCATCATGCCCACCGAGCCCTCGATCGGGTTCGGCTACATCCACGCCGGCAAGCCGCTGGGGGTCGAGGGCGCTCCCGGGGCAATGTTCGTCGACAGTTTCGTCGAGAAGCCCGACCTGAAGACGGCCGAACGCTACGTCAAGACGGGCAAGTACCTCTGGAACGCGGGAATGTTCATCGCCCGCGCCGACGTCCTGCTCGAGCAGATCGGCCGTTCGCGGCCCGACATGCTCGCCGGCCTGATGGAGCTCGCGGAGGCCTGGGACACCCCGCGCCGAGGCGCCGTCGTCGACCACATCTGGCCCGAGCTCGAGAAGATCGCGATCGACTACACCGTTGCCGAGCCGAGTGCGAAGGAGGGCAAACTGGCGGTCGTGCCCGGAACGTTCAGCTGGGACGACGTGGGCGACTTCGCCTCGATCGCGAAGCTGCACTCGGGTGGCCGGAAGAGCGAGCTCGCCATCCTCGGCAAGAACGCGCGCATCCTCTCGGATTCCTCCAGCGGCGTCGTCGTCTCGAACAGCAACCGGGTGATCAGCCTGATCGGTGTGGAGGACATCATCGTGGTCGACACCCCCGATGCGCTGCTCGTCACCACGAGCGCACACGCCCAGCGGGTGAAGGCCGTCGTCGACGCGCTCCGCCTGTCGGGTTCAGGAGACGTGCTCTGACATTCCGATTGCGCAACGGCGCCGTCTGACGGCGTGGCCGACGGATAGGTTTGTTCCTATGAAGTCGACCATTCGCGCCGTTTCCGTTCTCGCCGTCGTCGCGTCAGCCGCCCTGGTGCTCGCCGGATGCGCTCCCGCTCCCGCGCCGTCGACCTCGTCGGCCAGCGCGTACTGCGCGCGCATGGTCACGAACTCGGGCGGTATCGACGACCGCTCGTTCAACCAGTCCAGCTGGGAGGGCCTGCAGAAGGCGGAGGCCGACCTCGGCATCACGGCCCAGGTGCTGGTGTCGACGAACGAGACCGACCTCGCTCCCAACGTGGAGCAGGCGGTGAACAGCGGGTGCGGCTTCGTGCTCACGGTCGGCTACGAACTGGCCGATGCAACGAGTGCCCAGGCGGCGTCGCATCCGTCGACCCACTTCGCAATCGTCGACGAGCAGGTGACCGCGCCGAACGTCAAGTCGATCCTGTTCGACACGGCCCAGGCCTCCTACCTCGCGGGCTATCTCGCCGCCGGTGTGTCGAAGACCGGGAAGGTCGCGACCTTCGGCGGTGGCAACCAGCCGCCCGTCACCCTCTTCATGGACGGATTCGTCGACGGGGTCGCCGCCTACAACGCCGCACACGGAACGAGCGTGCTGGCTCTCGGCTGGGACAAGGCGGGCCAGGACGGCGTCTTCACCGGCGACTTCGAAGACGTCAACAAGGGCAAGACGGTCACGCAGGCCTTCATCGACCAGGGCGCAGATGTGATCATGCCCGTAGCCGGCCAGGTCGGAGAGGGCGCCGCCGCAGCCGCTTCGGAGTCGGGAAACGCCAAGATCATCTGGGTCGACAACGACGGATATGACACCCTGCCGGCTGAGTACAAGTCGATCCTGCTCACGAGCGTCATGAAGAAGACCGGTGATGCTGTCGAACAGATCGTCGGAGACGACTCGAAGGGCACGTTCGACAGTGCCGCCTACATCGGTACCCTCGCCAACGGCGGTGTCGACCTCGCGCCCTACCACGACCTCGAATCGAGCCTTCCGGCCGGGCTCGCCGACGAGGTGACGGCGTTGAAGGCCGACATCGTCTCGGGCAAGGTTGTTGTGTCGTCGCCCAGCCAGCCCCGGTAACGAGCGCCGAGGAGCGTTCTGCGCCTGTTATCTGCGCCGTGCGCCAGATCCCGGCGTGAACATTTCAGCAGTATTAACGGGTCACCACGTCTTTGTAACGCTTGCGCTCCAAAGCGACCCTGAGGCAAGACGGCGCTCGTGACTTTGGGTAACGTGTATCCCCACAGCACCTGCGCCCCGCCCCGGGGCAACCTTTTGGAGGACATCTTGAGCAACACCAAACGCCGTCTGGTCTTCGGTGGCCTGGCCACCCTCGCAACCGCGGCCCTGCTTGCCGGCTGCGCGTCGGCCCCGACGACCTCGTCGTCGAATGCGCCGACTGCGTCCGCGGCAGCGAACTTCAAGCCCTGCATGGTCTCCGACCTCGGTGGCTTCGACGACAAGTCCTTCAACCAGCTGGGCGACGAGGGCCTGAAGGACGGCGCAGAAGCCGTCGGTGTGAAGCCGATCGAGGTGCAGTCCGCTGCAGAGACCGACTACGCGCCGAACATCGACAGCCTCATCTCGCAGAACTGCACACTGATCGTCACCGTCGGCTTCGCCCTCTCGGCTGCCACCGTCACCGCGGCACTCGCGAACCCGACCGTCGACTTCGCCATCATCGACGATGCTGCCGACAACAACTTCGACGGCAAGACCGACGCTCCGAACATCAAGCCGATCCTGTTCAACACGGCTCAGGCCGCGTTCCTCGCCGGCTACGCTTCGGCGAGCTACAGCAAGGCCGGAAAGGTCGCCACGTACGGCGGCATGAACTTCCCGACCGTCACCATCTTCATGGACGGCTTCGCCCAGGGCGTGGCGTACTACAACACGCAGAAGTCGAAGTCGGTGCAGGTGCTCGGCTACGACACGAAGAGCCCTGACTCGGCGACCTTCACCGGCGGCTTCGAAGCCAACGACACGGCCAAGACCACCGCTCAGAACTTCATCGACCAGGGTGCAGACGTTCTGCTTCCCGTCGGTGGCCCGATCTTCCAGAGCGCAGGCGCGGCGATCACCGACTCCGGCAAGGATGTCGCGCTGCTCGGTGCTGACGCTGACGTGTTCGACACCTTCCCGACCTACGACAGCCTCTACTTCACCTCGGTGCTGAAGGGCATCAAGCAGGCCACGAGCGACGTCGTCAAGGCAGCGGCCACCGGCGGTACCTTCGACACCACCGCCTACATCGGCGACCTGTCGAACGACGGTGTCGGCATCGCGCCGTTCCACGACTTCTCCAGCAAGATCGACTCCGGTCTGCAGGGTGAACTCGACACCATCAAGGCGAGCATCATCTCGGGTTCCATTCCCGTGACGTCGTACCTCACCAAGTAGTATCCAGCCCGTTGCGGGCACGGGTGGGGGAATCGGATTCGTCCGGTTTCCCCACCCTCTTTTTAACCATCCGACCCACAGGTAGATTGAAACAATGAAGCTCGAACTGCGTGGCATCACAAAGCGTTTCGGTTCTCTCGTCGCCAACGACCACATCGACCTGGTGGTGAAGCCCGGGGAGATCCACGCCCTGCTCGGTGAGAACGGCGCGGGCAAGTCGACACTGATGAATGTGCTCTACGGCCTCTACCAGGCCGACGAGGGCGAGATCCTGCTCGACGACGTCGTGCAGCACTTCGGAGGCCCGGGCGACGCGATGGGCTCGGGTATCGGCATGGTGCACCAGCACTTCATGCTCATCCCCGTCTTCACGGTGGCCGAGAACGTGATGCTCGGCAATGAACAGACCAAGGCCGGCGGGCGGCTCGACCTCACGGCGGCGCGGGCGCGTGTGAAGGAGATCAGCGCGCGGTTCGGTTTCGACCTCGACCCCGACGCCCTCGTCGACGACCTGCCCGTCGGTGTTCAGCAGCGGGTCGAGATCATCAAGGCGCTCAGCCGCGACGCGAAGGTGCTGGTGTTCGACGAGCCGACGGCCGTGCTCACCCCCCAGGAGACCGACGAGTTGATGGTCATCATGGGCCAGCTCCGAGACGCGGGAACCTCGATCGTCTTCATCACCCACAAGCTCCGCGAGGTGCGGGAGATCGCCGACCGCATCACGATCATCCGGCTCGGCAAGGTCGTCGGTGAGGCGGAACCGACCGCGTCGAACGCCGAACTGGCCTCGCTCATGGTGGGCCGCGCCGTCGAGCTCACCGTGCACAAAGAAGTCGCGAGGCCCGGTGACGCTGCCCTCGTCGTCGAGAACCTGTCGGTGGTGGATGCCGTCGGCCAGCTTGTGGTGAACAACGTCAGCTTCGAGGTGCACCGCGGCGAAGTGCTGGCGATCGCCGGTGTGCAGGGCAACGGTCAGACCGAGCTCAGCGAGGCGATCATCGGGCTGCAGGAGAAGGTGCTCGGCTCGATCACGCTCGACGGCCAGTCGCTCGTCGGCATGAGCGTCAACGGAGTGCTCGAGGCCGGGGTGGGCTTCGTTCCCGAAGACCGCAACCACGACGGTCTGGTCGGTGAGTTCACGATCGCCGAGAACCTCATGCTCGACCGGTCGAACACGGCACCGTTCGTGAAGCGCGGCACACTCCAGCTGAACTACCTCAACCAGTTCGCCGAAGAGAAGACCCGCGAATTCGATGTGCGTTCGCAGGGCATCCAGACCGCCGTCGGCCGCCTGTCGGGCGGCAACCAGCAGAAGGTCGTGCTCGCCCGGGAACTGAGCCGTGACCTCCGGTTGTTCGTGGCCGCCCAGCCGACCCGCGGCATCGACGTCGGCTCGATCGAATTCGTGCACAAGCGCATCGTCGAGACGCGCGACTCGGGCGTCCCCGTCATCGTCGTCTCGACCGAGCTCGACGAAGTCGTCGCGCTCGCCGACCGTATCGCGGTGATGTACCGCGGCAGCATCGTCGGGATCGTTCCCGGCAACACCTCACGCGACGTCCTCGGCCTGATGATGGCGGGCGAGGTACCCGATGTGATCACGACCATCGACACCGACACGATTGAAGGAGCGCTTCTGTGAGCGACACTGCAGTTGCCCCAACGCCTGCCCCCACCCCTCCGGCCGGCCCGTCGGCCGGTTCCGCTCCGGCGCCGAAGTCGAACCAGATCCTGCGGGACATCGCGGGCGGCAGTGTCGTCATCTCGATTCTCGCGGTGGTGCTGGCGCTGGTCGCCGGCGGCATCCTGATCGCGCTGACCGACGAGAACGTGCAGGCCGCCTCGGGCTACTTCTTCTCCAGGCCGGGTGACACGATCAATGCCATCTGGGTGTCGGTCTCCGGAGCCTACGGCGCTCTCTTCCAGGGCTCGGTCTACAACTTCGGGGCCCTCGACTTCGCGAAGGGCATCAAGCCGCTGACCGACACGCTCACCTTCGCGACGCCGCTGATCGTGGCCGGTCTCGGGGTGGGCCTCGCGTTCCGCGCGGGGATGTTCAACATCGGCGGCCAGGGGCAGATGCTCATCGCGGCGGCCGCCGCCGGTTGGGTGGGGTACTCCTTCCCGCTGCCCTACGGCCTCCACCTCGTGCTCGCCGTTCTGGCCGGCATCGCGGGTGGGGCGATCTGGGGCGGCATCGTGGGCCTGCTGAAGGCGCGAACGGGCGCCCATGAGGTGATCGTGACGATCATGCTGAACTACGTCGCCGTCTACCTCGTGTCGTACATGCTCCGAACGCCCGGGCTGCTGCAGGCGCCCGGGTCCAACAACCCGAAGACGCCGGCGATGCTGCCGACGGCGGTGTACCCCGACCTGCTCGGGCCGGGCTACAACCTGCACGCGGGGCTGCTGGTGTCGATCGCCGCGACGGTGTTCGTCTGGTGGCTGCTCTCCCGTTCGAGCCTCGGCTTCAAGTTCCGTGCCGTCGGGATCAACCCGAACGCCGCGCGGGTCGCTGGCATCGATGTGAAGCGCTCCTACGTCACCGTCATGCTGCTCTCGGGTGGGCTGATCGGTCTCGCCGGTGTCGCCCAGGTGCTCGGCACCGTCACCACGGGGTTCTCCTCCGGCATCGATGCCGGCATCGGCTTCGACGCCATCACGGTCGCCCTGCTCGGGCGGTCCAAGCCGTGGGGCATCTTCGTGGCGGGCATCCTGTTCGGTGCGTTCAAGGCCGGCGGATTCTCGATGCAGGCCGGCCAGGGCATCCCCGTCGACATCGTGCTCGTCGTGCAGTCGCTCATCGTGCTGTTCATCGCCGCGCCGCCGCTCGTGCGGGCCGTCTTCCGGCTCCCGACCCCCGGCGTGGCAGCCAAGAAGAAACCGGTCGCACTCTCGAAGGCGGTGGCAGCGAAATGAGTTCACCCATCACCGGATCGGGCAACCTCGGAGTCGAAGTCGTGGACCCGGGCGCCGTCTCGTCGGCCACCCAGCACGAGCACCCGGACTCGTCTAAGGGTCTCGAACGCACCATCATCACGTCCTGGAAGGCGCCGATCGCCTTCGGGATCTTCACGCTCATCGCCCTGGTGCTGTTCGTCGTGTTCGGTCGTGACGGCATCTCGACGTTCCGTCTCTCGAACGACAACGATCTGATCCAGCTGCCTGCCGTCGAGACTCCGACCCGCATCGCGGGCGTCGTCGTGACGGTGCTGCTACTGGTCATCGCGATCTTCGCGTACCTGCGGGTGCGGGCGAACCGCCACGTTCCGCTCTGGCTCACCAGCGTCTTCGGCGTGGTGTTCCTGTTCGGGTTCCTCGCCTGGGCAGCTGCCGGCCAGACGCTTCCCGTTCCCGGTCTCCTGGTTGGCACGGTCTCGCTCTCGGTGCCGTTGATCTTCGGCGCTATGGGCGGGGTCATCTCCGAGCGGGTCGGTGTTGTCAACGTGGCCATCGAGGGCCAGCTGCTCGCCGGCGCCTTCGCCTCGGCCGTCGTCGCGTCGATCACCGGGCAGCCGCTGCTGGGGCTCGTCGTGGCCTGCATCGCCGGCGCGCTCGTCTCCTTCGTGCTCGCCGCGTTCTCGATCAAGTACCTCGTCGACCAGGTCATCGTCGGTGTCGTGCTGAACGTGCTCGTCATCGGGCTGACGAACTTCCTCTACTCGCAGGTTCTGTCGAAGAACGCCGAGCTGCTGAATTCGCCGCCCCGCTTCGACCGCATCAACATCCCGCTGCTCAGCGAGATCCCGGTGATCGGGCCGACGCTGTTCCGGCAGACGATCGTGGTGTACCTGATGTACATCGGCGTTGCCGCGGTGTACTTCGCGCTGTTCCACACGAAGTGGGGTCTCCGCGTGCGGGCGGTGGGCGAGCATCCACAGGCCGCCGACACCGTGGGCATCAACGTCGGTGCCACCCGGTTCTGGAACGTGCTGCTCGCGGGAGCGATCGCCGGACTGGGCGGGGCGTACTTCACGCTCGGCTCGGTGGGCGCGTTCAACAAGGAGATGACGGCGGGAGCCGGCTACATTGCCCTCGCGGCGGTGATCTTCGGCCAGTGGGACCCGATCCGGGCGACGCTTGCCGCCCTGCTGTTCGGCTTCGCGTCGAACCTCCAGAACGTGCTCGGCATCATCGGTTCGCCGGTGCCCAGTGAGTTCATGCTGATGCTGCCGTACGTGCTGACCATCTTCGCCGTGGCGGGGCTGGTGGGCCGCTCGCGGGGCCCGGCGGCCTCCGGCAAACCCTACATAAAGTCCTAGGAGCACCGTCATGTCCACAGCCCCGGTCGACTGGGATGCCCTGCGCGCCGTCGCGAATGAAGCAGCCACCCACGCCTATGTGCCGTACTCGCACTTCCCGGTGGGAGTGGCGGCGATCGTCGACGACGGGCGGATCATCTCCGGCGCGAACGTCGAGAATGCCTCCTACGGGCTGACGCTCTGCGCCGAATGCGCCCTGGTCTCGTCGCTGCACATGACCGGCGGCGGCAAGCTCGTGGCGTTCACCTGCGTCGACGGTCAGGGCGGCGCACTGATGCCGTGCGGCCGCTGCCGGCAGCTGCTCTACGAACACTCCGCCGAGGGGATGCTGCTCGATACGGTGTCGGGCATCCGCACGATCGACGAGGTGCTGCCCGATGCGTTCGGGCCGCGCACACTGGTCGCATACAGCGAGGCCACGGCCGGGGCCTGAGGCCGACCCGCCCCGATCATCCACCACCACCCCCCCACCTGGGAGCACCACATGAGCATCGAAGCCCACGACGTCGTCGACCTGATCCGCACCAAACGGGACGGCGGTGCGCTGACCACCTCACAGATCGACTGGATGATCGACGCCTACACCCGCGGCTACGTCGAAGACTCGCAGATGGCAGCCATGGCGATGGCGATCCTGCTGAATGGTATGGGCCGGCCGGAGATCCGTGACCTGACGCTCGCCATGATCGCGAGCGGCGAGACGATGAGTTTCGAGGGGCTCGGCAAGACCACCGTCGACAAGCACTCCACCGGTGGGGTCGGCGACAAGATCACCCTGCCCCTGATGCCGCTGGTCGCATCGTTCGGGGTGGCAGTGCCGCAGCTCTCCGGGCGCGGGCTCGGGCACACCGGCGGTACGCTCGACAAGCTCGAGAGCATCCCGGGCTGGCGGGCGTCGCTGTCGAACGAGGAGATGTTCGAGCAGCTGCGCGACGTCGGCGGTGTCATCTGCGCGGCGGGGAGCGGTCTAGCGCCAGCCGACAAGAAGCTCTACGCGCTGCGGGACATCACGGGTACGGTCGAGGCGATACCGCTCATCGCGTCGTCGATCATGTCGAAGAAGATCGCCGAGGGAACCGCTGCGCTCGTTCTCGACGTGAAGTTCGGGTCGGGCGCTTTCATGCAGGACATCGCGAAGTCCCGGGAGCTCGCCCAGACGATGGTCGACCTCGGCAACGACGCCGGAGTGGTCACGTCGGCGCTGCTGACCGACATGCACCGGCCGCTCGGGCTGGCGATCGGCAACGCGAACGAGGTGCGCGAATCGGTCGAGGTGCTGGCAGGCGGCGGACCGGCCGACGTGGTGGAGCTGACGCTCGCGCTGGCCTCCGAGATGCTCGCTCTCGCCGGGCAGCCCGACGCGGATGTCGCGGGGGCGCTCGCCTCTGGTCAGGCCATGGACTCGTGGCGGGCCGTGATCCGCGCCCAGGGCGGGGACCCGGATGCGGCGCTGCCGGTCGCCCGCGAGACGCACACCGTGCTGGCTCCGTCGTCGGGGGTGCTGCTCGAGCAGCTCGCGCTGCCGTTCGGTATCGCGGCCTGGAGGCTCGGCGCGGGGCGTGCCCGGGCCGAGGATCCCGTGCAGCACGCGGCAGGCATCGACCTGCACGCCAAGGCGGGCGACACCGTGGTGGCAGGTCAGCCCCTCTTCACGCTGAGCGCCGACGAGCCGTCCCGCTTCGAGCGGGCCCTCGAGGCGCTCGACGGCGCCTACGCCATCGGCCCCGCGTCGGAGTACGTGGCGCGCGGCCCCCTCGTCGCGGAGCGTATCGCCCCGCGCTGACCTGCGGCGCTGCGCGGCTGGGGCAGGCTACTGAGCGGGGTCGCCGATGCGCTCGAGGGCGTCCGTCACGAGGGCCCAGAAGCGCGCGTGATCGAGTTTCACCGCGACCTGGGTGGTGCAGTCATCCGGAGCCGGTGCGCGGAAGTCCGCGACCGTCATCCCGAGCGTGAGCGTTCCGGTGAGTTCGATGTCGAGCGGCACGCGGCGGGTGGTCATGATGGTGGGATCGATCACGTAGGCGACGGCGCAGGGGTCGTGCACGGGGGGCGAATCGAAGCCCTGGTGTTCGCGGTAGGTCTCGCCGAAGAACTCCAGCAGTTCGCCGACGAAGCGGGCCGGCGCGGTGTCGATGGACGCGATGGCCGCCGCAACGGCCGGCGTTGCGAGCGCCTGGTGGGTGAGGTCGAGGCCGACCATCGTGAGCGGCCAGGCCTCGTTGAAGACGATGTGTGCGGCCTCGGGGTCGATGATGATGTTGAACTCGGATGTCGCGCTCCAGTTGCCGCCCGCGTAGGCTCCGCCCATCAGCACGATCTCCCGCACCCGCGACGCGATGCGCGGTTCCTTGCGTACGGCCATCGCGATGTTCGTGAGGCCGGCGGTGGCCACGAGCGTGATCTCGCCACGTTCGTGCGCCATGACCGTGTCGATGATGAGGTCGATGGCGTGACGCGGATCGAGGGTGATGGTCGGCTCGGGAAGCACGGGCCCGTCGAGCCCGGATTCGCCGTGGATGGTCTCGGCGACCTCGATCCTCCGCACGAGGGGCCTGGCGGCGCCGGCCGCGAACGGCACCCCGGTGATGCCGGCGACGCGCGCCACCGAGAGGGCGTTCCGCGTCACCTTGTCGAGCGTCTGGTTGCCGACGACCGTCGTGACCGCCACGAGTTCGACGTCGGGGTTGCCGTGGGCGAGCAGGATCGCGATCGCGTCGTCGTGCCCGGGGTCACAGTCGAGGATGATCTTGCGCGGCATGGCTGGTCCTTCGGCGTCGGGAACTGGATCTGGATCTAGTAACCATATATGAAATGTGTCTTCATATATGAAAGGATGTGCGGCATGACTGATACGAGAAACGACGTCGACCGAGCATCCGGAGCCCGGAGGGTGGAGTGGATCCGGTCACGCATGCCCCTCCTCACGGCGGCTCGCGAGGATTTTGCCCGCACCCGACCCTTCGAGGGGCACCGGATCGGGATGTCGCTGCACGTCGAGCCGAAGACGGCCGTTCTCGTCGAGACGCTGGCGGCGGGTGGTGCGGAGATCGTCGGCACCGGCAACCACGGCTCCACCCAGGACGACATCGTCGCCTACCTCAACGGCGTCGAGGTTCAGGGCCGCCGCCTCACGATCTTCGGCCGCCGCGACGACGACCTCGACGCGCACCACGCGAACGTCTCCCGCGTGCTCGATGCCCGGCCGAGCATCCTGCTCGACAACGGCGGGGATCTCGCGGCCGGAATCATCGCGCGCGGCGGCACGGCGAGCATCCTGGGCGGCACCGAGGAGACCACCTCGGGCGGCGACCGGCTCCGCACCGAGCTTGCGGGCCAGGTGCCCTTCCCGGTGATTGTGATCAACGACAGCCTGCTGAAGCAGATCGGCGAGAACAAGCACGCGGTCGGGCAGTCGGTGGCCGAGAGTTTCATGCGCATCACGAATCTGATGGTGCCGGGGGCGCGGTTCGTCGTGGTCGGTTACGGCTGGTGCGGGCGCGGAGTCGCGCACTACCTCCGTTCGCTCGGCGGCAAGGTGGCGGTCGCCGAGATCGACGAGTTGAAGGCGTTCGAGGCGGCGCTCGACGGGTTCCGGGTCTCGACGGCGGTCGATCTCGCGCCGTGGGCCGACGTGGTCATCACGGCCACCGGTCGCCCGGGCGTGGTCGGCACGGAGGTCTTCGACCGGATGAACGACGGAGCGATCCTCGCCAACTGCGGCCACTTCCCGTGGGAGATCGACGTGCCGTCGCTCCTTGCGTCCAGCGTCTCGAGTCACGCCGTCGACGAGGCGATCGACCGCATCGAGCTTCCGGACGGCCGCCATCTCGTACTCCTCGCCCAGGGACGCATGTTCAACCTGGCGGGTCGCTCACCCAAGGGCAACTCGATCCAGTCCATGGATCTGGGCTTTCTGCTGCAGACCCTCTCGCTCGAGCGCATCGCCCTGGAAGCCGGATCGGGGTCGCTCCCGGCCGGCGCCCAGCCGGTGCCGGATGACATCGAGCGCACGATAGCGCGCCGCATGCTCACCGCGATGTCGGCGTCGGAGTAGGGGAGGGCGGCGGATGACCGGCACTCGATCGCGCGCCGTGGATGCCCCGGTGCCGGGCCCGGACTACGCCGTTCCGGCCCTCGACAAGGCGCTCGACGTTCTCGAGCTGCTGGCCGGCAGCGACACGGGACTCAGCCAGGCGCAGATCGCCGCGGCGATCGGTCGGAGCGCCACCCAGATCTTCCGCGTGCTCACGCTGCTCGAGCGGCGCGGCTACCTCTATCGCGAGGCCGGCTCCGGGCTCTATCTACTCTCGACGATGCTGTTCGAGCTGGCGCACCGCCAGGAGCCGCTCCGCTCGCTCGTTGCCGCGGCCCTGCCCGCGATGCGGCGACTGGCCGATCAGACCCGCTCGTCGTGCAATCTCAGCGTTCTGGATGCCAGGCGGATGCGCGTGGTGGCGCAGGTCGTGAGCCCGAGCGACTTCGGGTTCCAGGTGCGTGTCGGGGCGCTGTTCCCCGTCGGCACGACGGCTTCGGGGCTGGTACAGCTCGCGTTCTCGGACGAGGGGGAAGGGGGCACGGCTGGAGCCGCAGACGCAGACGCAGACGCAGCCGCAGCCGCCGACGCCCTGCCCGCCTTGGCGGAGATCCGGGTGAGAGGGTACCTCGAGCAGCCCGATGCGCTGCAGCCCGGCGTCACAGACATCGTGTTCCCGGTGCTCGGCAGCGCGCGGGCGTTGGGCCCCGAAGGCGGAGCTCTGTCGCGCCACGCCCTCGCCGTGCTCACCGTGCCCTACGTAGCGACGAGCTTCAGCGACCGCACCAGCGATTTCGTGCGGGAGCGTGCCGGTGACGCCGCTCGCGAGATCGCCGAGTCCCTGCACGGCGGAGCCGCCTGATCCCTCGTTCCGTCGCCGCTGTCAGACGGGTCCGATAGATTGTGTTCTGCTCGGTGCTCGCACCGGAACCGCAACGGGGCCTCAGGCCTCGCACACCACAGGAGGAACCAGATGTCCGACAGAGGCGAAGAATACTTTCTGAGCGGAACCGACATCAGTATCAGTTCCCTGCCGAAGGTGTCGCTGCACGACCACCTCGATGGCGGCCTCCGTGCGGAGACGATCGTCGAGCTGGCCGACTCGATCGGGTTCGCCCTTCCGGCGGCCACTCCGGATGACCTGGCTGACTGGTTCGAGACGAGCGCGAGCTCGGGTTCGCTCGTCGACTATCTCAAGACGTTTGACGTGACGATCGCCGTCATGCAGAGCCGCGAGGGGCTCAGCCGGGTCGCCCGGGAGTTCGTTCAGGATCTCGCCGCCGACGGCGTCGTCTACGCTGAGGTGCGCTGGGCTCCCGAGCAGCACCTGTCGACCGGGCTCACGCTCGACGAGACGGTCGAGGCGGTGCAGGCCGGCATCGAACAGGGCATCGACGACGCGCGGGCGGCCGGTCGAGTCATCCGGATCGGGCAGCTCGTGACCGCGATGCGCCACGCCGACCGAGCGATGGAGATCGCCGAGCTCGCCGTGCGGCACCGCGACCGCGGCGTCGTGGGTTTCGACATCGCGGGCGCCGAGCTCGGTTTCCCCGCCGGCAACCACCGTGCCGCATTCGACTACCTCGCCCAGCAGTTCTTCCCGGTGACGGTGCACGCTGGCGAGGCCGACGGGCTCGACAGCATCCGCGGTGCCCTGTTCGACGGGCGCGCGCTCCGGCTCGGGCACGGCGTACGCCTCGCCGAAGACATCACCATCGAGCGCCAGGACGACGAGAGCACCTATGTGACGCTCGGCGGGCTCTCCCAGTGGGTGAAGGATCGAGAGATCGCGCTCGAGCTCTCACCGTCGTCGAACCTGCAGACCGGAGCGGTGAGCCGCTGGGGCGACGACCTGGCCGATCATCCGTTCGACCTGCTCTACCAGCTCGGCTTCAAGGTGACCGTGAACACCGACAACAGGCTGATGAGCAACACGACCATCAGCCGTGAGCTGGCGCTCCTCTCCGATGTGTTCGACTACGACCTCACCGACCTCGAGACATTCCAGTTGAATGCTGCTGCGGCGACGTTCCTTCCCCTGGAAGACCGTGAGGAGTTGGCTGACGTCATCTCCGAAGGTTTCGACGAAGCGTAGGCACACCGGATGCTCGCCCTTCCCGATGCGGCAATCCTCCTCGGCCGAACAGCGGCCGACTGGAGAGGCGCTGTTCTGCTCGCGGGGGAGGCGTTGCAGGCTGCCGGCTTCGTGCAGCAGTCATATGGGGCGCGGATGGTCGGCATGGTCGAGGAGTTCGGTGCCTACATCGTCATCGCGCCGGGGCTCGCGCTCGCTCATGCACGGCCCGGGCCCGACGTGCTGGCGCCGGGGATGTCGGTGGTGACGCTCGCGGAGCCCGTGGTGTTCGGGCATCCGTACAACGACCCGGTGTCGGTTGTGCTCGGGTTGGCCGTGATCACAGCCGATGAGCATGTGGCGGGCATCGCGGAACTGGCGAACGTGTTCAACGACCCGGCCGCTCTCGGCCGGCTCGGCGCGGCTCGGAGTGCGGCAGACGTGCGGGCGGTCTTCGAGGCTCCGGGAGTATTGTGACCGGTGACCCGGTGGCCGACTCACAGCCGCCCACCGCCCAGCCGAAGACCGACGGAGAATGACATGAAGATCGTGGCGATCTGCGGGGCCGGCGTGGGTACGTCGGGAATCCTCAAGGTGAACGCCGAGCGGGCCCTGGCACGCCTCGACATCGAAGCCGAGGTGACCGCCGCCGACTTGGCCAGCGTGGCCGTCGCTGCGGCCGACGCGCAGGTGATCCTCACGTCGCCGGAGTTCGTCGACCGGCTCGGCAAGACGAACGCCGACGTGATCGTGGTGCAGAACTACTTCGATCTCGACGAACTGTCGGCGAAGCTCGAGGCCGCGCTCGGCTGACGCCGCCCCGGGTTCCCCGCCCAGCGACCATCAACCGCCCGGCGACCGTCAGCCGCCCGGCGACCGTCAGCGGCCGAATCGCTCCGCCCGCTCGGCGAGCACGAGGTCGGCCGTGATCGCGCTCGCGGCGGCCTGGAGCGCCGGCAGGTACTTCTCGCGTACGGTGTCGCTCGTGCCGGTCGACGCCGCCGTCGAGATGTTGATCGCCGCGACGACCGCGCCGCTCTCATCGCGGAGGGGCGCCGCGATCGAGCGGAGGCCCGGTTCGAGCTCCTGGTCGACCACCGTCCAGCCGGCGCTCCGCACCCGGTCGAGCTCTTCGATGAGGGCGCTCTCGGAGACGACGGTGCGTTCGGTGAGTGCCTGCAGCTTCACGTGGTGCAGGTAGTCGTCCAGGGCATCCGGTGCGAGGCCGGCGAGCAGCACACGTCCCATGGATGTCGCGTAGGCGGGCAGCCGGGTGCCGAGGTTGATGCCGACCGACATGATGCGGTGCGTCGGAACCCGCACCACGTAGACGATGTCGGCACCGTCGAGCACGGCCGCCGAGGTGGCCTCGCCGATCGCGTGGGAGAGTTCTTCGAGGTGCGGCTGCGCCACCTCGGGCAGAGTGATGCCCGAGAGATAGCTGAACCCCAGCTCGAGCACCTTCGCCGTGAGCGCGAAGTCCCGGCCGTCGCTTCGCACGTAGCCGAGCTCGATCAGGGTCATCAGGAAGCGCCGGGTGGTCGCCCGGGTGAGCCCGGTGGCGCGGGAGATGTCGCTCAGCGTCATGCGCGGGGTGTCGCGGGAGAACACACGGATGACACTCAGGCCCCGCGCGAGCGATTGTACGAATCCGCTGCTGGGGCCGGGAATCTCGTCTGTCACGAGACCAGCTCGCGCATGCCCGCCTCGAGGGCCCCGAGTCGGAGCGCCACAGACTTCTTGCGCTTCTCCAGCCTGCCCGAGGTGCTCGAGACGTCGATGTAGACCTTGAGCTTCGGCTCGGTTCCGCTGGGGCGAACCATGATGCGCGATCCGTCGTCCATCCGGATGCGCAGGATGTCGCTCGGCGGAAGGTCCCCTGAACCCGCCGCGAGATCGTCGATGGCGGCCACGTCGATGCCGCCGATCGTCGTCGGCGGTGCCGCGCGCAGCCGACTCATCACGGTCTGGATGAACGTGAGGTCGCTGACCCGCAACGAGATCTGTGCCGAGCCGAAGTGACCGAACTTCTCGCTGAAACGGTCGAGCTGGTCGTCGAGCGTGAAACCGTCGACGGCGAGGTCGCTCGCGAGCGCCAATAGTGCGACTGCCGCAGAGATTCCGTCTTTGTCGCGCACGGTCTGCGGGTTGACGAGGTAGCCGAGGGCCTCCTCGTAGCCGAAGATGAGCCCCGGCACGCGGGAGACCCACTTGAAGCCGGTCAGCGTCTCTTGGAACCCCAGCCCATACGCCCGGGCGACCGCGGCGAGAGCGGGGGAGGAGACGACGGAGCAGGCCAGCGTGGGGCGCGCCATGCCGTTGGGTGCCGACGCCTGCCCGCTGCGCTCCGCGGCGTGGGCCTCGGCGGCCCGCCAGCCGAGCAGCGCTCCCACCTCGTTGCCGGTCAACCGGCGGAAACCCGAGTCGGCCCCCTTGTCGGGCACGGCTATCGCCAGGCGGTCGGCGTCGGGGTCGTTCGCGATGATGAGCTGCGCTCCGCCGGAACAAGCCGCTGCATAGGCCAGATCGAGGGCGCCGGGCTCCTCGGGGTTCGGGAACGCGACCGTGGGGAACCGGGCATCCGGCCGGATCTGCGCCGTCACCACGTCGGGTTCGATGTACCCTGCCGCACCGAGCACGCGCGAGAACGTCTCCCAGCCCACGCCGTGGAGGGCCGTGTAGACGACGCGCGGTTGGGCCCCGATCTCCGCAGCCGGAAGCCAGCTCACCGCGGCTGTCTGCGTGACGTAGGCCTCGAAGACCGATTCCGGCGCGAGTTCGTACTCACTCGAACGGGGCAGCTCCGAGATCGGCCCGGCCGCCGCCACGCGAAGGATGTGGGCCTCGATCTCGGAGTCGACCGGGGCGATGATCTGCGACCCCTCGTCGGCGTCGCCGAGATACACCTTGTAGCCGTTGTCGTTCGGCGGATTGTGTGAGGCCGTGACCATGACGCCGGCCGACGTGCCCAGGTGCCGCACCGCGAAGGCGACGAGCGGAGTCGGCAGCAGGCGCGGCAACAGGATCGCCCGCACACCCGCCCCCGCGAGCAGCTCGGCGGAATCGGTGGCGAAGACCTGGGAGTTCTTTCGCCCGTCGTAGCCCACGACCACCGAGGGCACCTCGCCCGGGGCGGCGCGTTCGAGCAGGAAGTCGGCGAGACCACGCGCTGCCTGGGCCACGAGAACACGGTTCATGCGGTTGGGTCCCGCCGCGATGGCGCCGCGGAGCCCGGCCGTGCCGAAGGCCAGCCTGCCGTCGAAACGGTCGGCGAGCTCGGCGACCGCCGTCTCGTCGCCGCCCTCGGCTGCCGTGACGAGCGCGGTCAGTTCGGCACGGGTCTCCTCGTCGGGATCCTGCGCGATCCAGGCGTGGGCGGCGGTGGCGAGCTCGCCGCGCGCGCTCACAGGGCCGCCACGATGCGGGCGAGGAGGGCAGTGATGACCGGCTCGGCCTGCTGGCCGGCCTCGAGCACCTCTCTGTGCGAGAGCGGCGTCTTCTGGATGCCCGCCGCGAGGTTCGTGATCAGCGACATGCCGAGCACCTCCATGCCCGCCTCGCGGGCCGCGATCGCCTCGAGGGCAGTCGACATGCCCACGATGTGGCCGCCGATCGCCTTGGCCATCTGCACCTCGGCCGGGGTCTCGTAGTGGGGCCCGCGGAACTGCACGTAGACGCCTTCGTCGAGTTCGGCATCCACCGACCGGGCGATGTCGCGGAGGCGCTTGGAGTAGAGATCGGTGAGGTCGATGAAGGTAGCGCCCTCGAGCGGCGAGTCGGCCGTGAGGTTGATGTGGTCGCTGATCAGCACCGGGCTGCCCGGCTTCCACGTTTCGCGGACGCCGCCGGCGCCATTGGTGAGGATCATCACCTTCGCGCCCGTCGCCGCCGCCGTTCGCACGCTGTGCACCACCCGGCGCACGCCGTGGCTCTCGTAGTAGTGGGTGCGCGCACCGATCACGAGGGCGTGCTTGCCGCCCGGCAGACGTACCGAGCGGAGCGAGCCGACGTGGCCGACCACGGCGGGCGCGCTGAAGCCGACGATCTCGGTGGCCGGGATCGTCGCGACGGTCTCACCGATGAGATCGGCCGCCTTCGCCCAGCCGCTGCCGAGCGTGAGCGCGATGTCGTGCTTCTCGATGCCGCTCTTCTCGGCGATCTGGCCGGCCGCCTCGCGGGCGATGTCGAAGGGGCTCGAGTCGGGCTGGTCGAGGGGGTTCAGGGTTGCTGCAGATGACATGCCTTTACTGTAGTTAACACAATCGTCATCTTCTGGGAGCAAACCGGAACCTGTGGAGTTTGTCGGCAGATGGGCGGCTGGGGAACAATGGACGCATGGCCTATGAATTCGAGCGCAAGCAGAGAATCACCGTTCTGGGCGGTGGGCCGGGCGGGTACGAAGCGGCCATCGCCGGAGCCCAGCTCGGTGGAGAAGTCACCCTGATCGAGCGGGTCGGGGTGGGCGGATCCGCGGTACTCACCGACGTGGTGCCCTCGAAGACCCTGATCGCGACGGCGGAGGCGGCCAATGCGATCGGCGACGCGGCAGACCTCGGCGTGCAGTTCTTCGCCCGTACCGACACAGGCCGGCCGATCCGCCCCGACGTCGCCGTGAACATCGCCGCGGTCAACAAGCGCCTGCTGGGGCTGGCGCGGCAGCAGTCGGAGGACATGAAGTCCACGCTCATCCGCTCGGGTGTGAAGATCGTCCAGGGCGAGGGGCGTCTCGACGGACCCGATGCCGTCATCGTCTCGACCGGTGGCCCCGACGGTGTCGACTTCGATCGCATCGAGGGCGACACGACCGTGATCTCGGTGGGGGCCAGCCCGCGCCTGCTCGCCAGCGCCATGCCCGACGGCGAGCGGATCTTCACCTGGACCCAGCTCTACAACCTGCAGTCGATCCCCGAGCACCTCATCGTCGTCGGATCGGGTGTGACGGGTGCCGAGTTCGCCTCCGCGTACACCGCACTCGGCTCGAAGGTGACCCTGATCTCGAGCCGCGACCAGGTGCTGCCGGGCGAGGATGCGGATGCCGCCGCGGTCATCGAGAACGTCTTCCGTCGCAACGGGATGACCGTGCTCTCGAAATCACGCGCCGATTCCGTCGCGCGCACCGAGAACGGCGTTGTCGCGACACTCTCCGACGGGCGGACGGTCGAGGGGTCGCACTGCCTGATGGCCGTCGGCGCGGTGCCGAACACAGCCGGTATCGGGCTCGAGGAGGCGGGGGTGCAGCTCACCGAGAGCGGCCACATCCGCGTCAACCGCGTCGCCCGCACGAGCGTGCCGAGCATCTACGCGGCCGGGGACTGCACGACGTTCCTGCCGCTGGCCTCGGTCGCCTCGATGCAGGGGCGCACGGCGATGTTCCACGCGATGGGCGATGCGGTGAATCCCACCGAGATCAGGAACGTCGCGTCGAACATCTTCACGCAGCCCGAGATCGCGACCGTCGGCTGGACGCAGCGGCAGATCGAGGAGGGCATCGCCCAGGGAGACATCTACAAGCTCCCGCTGTCGGAGAACCCGCGGGCGAAGATGATGGGCATCAAGGACGGTTTCGTGAAGCTGTTCGCGCGCACAGGATCCGGCACGGTGATCGGCGGTGTGATCGTGGCGCCGAAAGCCTCAGAGCTGATCTTCTCGATCGCCCTCGCGGTCGAACACCGGCTCACAGTAGACCAGGTCTCCCGGGCGTTCACGGTCTACCCGTCGCTGACCGGGTCGATCACGGATGCTGCCCGGGCGATGCACATCGTCCTGTAGGGCTTCACTCGTCTTCTCGCTCACAGGGCCTGTGGATGCCCGGGGTCATCCACAGGGGTGCGGCTTCATCGTTACTGAGCTAACCTCAGTGCTTATGAAACTGAAGTCACTCGCCGTCCTGCCCGTCATCGCCGCCCTGCTCTGCGCGGGTGTGACGGCCGCCCACGCGATACCCGATATCACCGATCCCTTCGCCTCGCTTGCAGCGGGGTCGGAGCCCTCGCATATCCTTGTCGACGGCTTCGGCGACATCTACACGCTGAACACTGGGAACGGGTCGATCAGCAAGATCCACCCCGATGGCACGTTCGACGGCTCGTTCCACGCCGAGTTCCCGCCGCTCTCGCAGCCGAACTCGTTTGCGACAGACGGTCATGGCGCGCTCTACGTGTCGAGTTACAGCGCGAGCACGGTGTGGCGGGTCGACAGCGCGACGGGCACCATCGATTCCGGCTTCTCGACGCATCTCGGAACTGAACTCGACGGCCAATTGCCCGAGTCAGTGACCGTGGACCTCGCGGGCAACATCTTCGTCGCAACCTACTCACCCGCAGCGGTCGTGAAGATCGCGCCCACCGGCGACGTTCTCGGGCGTTTTGCACTGGCCCTCGGATCGGGTCCGGTCGACATCACCACGGATTGGGCCGGTTCGGTCTATACGGCGAACGCAGGCGACAGCACAATATCCCGGGTCGCCTTCGGCGGGGCCGGTGCTGGGGTCGTGGACCGTCGCTTCGCCGTGCTCGACACCGGGGCGATGCCGATCTCGGTGACCAGCAACAATCGGGGGCAGCTCTACACCGCGAATTCGGGAGACAACACGGTGAGCACTATCGACCTCGCACTCCCGCCGGGCTCGGCTCCCGCTACGACGACACTGATGCCGCCGGATTCGTATCCCTACAACGTCAGCTCCGACCGCCTGGGGAATGTGTTCGTGACCAACCTCGGTACAGCCTCGGTCTCGCTGTTCGAGTCGACGGGTCGTTTCACCCCCGTCGTGGCGCAGCTCACGAGCGCTGAGACGCCGGAAGCAGCGGCCATCAGCGGATACGGTCAGCTCTACACGGCCAATGGTCTCTCGAGCACAGTCACCCGGTTCGGATTGGGCCCGACCTTCGCGATGTCACCCGTAGCGTCGGCTCGGGTGGGAGACTCGTACAGCTCCGGTGTCACCGTCACCGGACTCGACCCGATGACCTTCTCCGTCACCGGCTTCCTCCCTCCCGGAATCGGGGTCGACAAAGGCACCGGCACCCTCGCCGGCACGCCGACCACGGCCGGGACCTTCACCTTCGATCTCGTTGCGGCGAACGTTGCGGGTGCGACAGCGCAGACGGTCACGATCACTGTCGCACCAGCGCCCGGCAGTACGGGCTGCTGGTACTGGCACGAGGCCTGTGGCCTCTAGTGAGCGCGCGGCGGGCGGGCAGCGCGGGGCGGAGGGCGCTACGCGAGCAGGCCGCGGATGTCGTCCGCGGTCAGGGCGCTGCTGAAGACGGCGTCGTCGTCCATGACGGCATCGAAGAGCTTCGACTTCTGCTCCTTCAGTGCCATGACCTTCTCCTCGATGGTGTCCTGGGCGACAAGTCGGTAGACGTTGACGCTCTTCGTCTGGCCGATGCGATGGGTGCGGTCGATCGCCTGCGACTCCGTGGCGGGATTCCACCAGGGGTCGAGCAGGAAGACGTAGTCGGCTTCGGTGAGGTTCAGTCCGAATCCGCCCGCCTTCAAGCTGATCAGGAACACGGGGGAAGTACCCGATTTGAACGAATCGATGATCTTTGCGCGGTTGCGGGAGGAGCCGTCGAGATACTCGAAGCCGATGCCCGCGGCCGTCAGCCTCTCGGCGGCCAGCCCGAGGAACGAGGTGAACTGGCTGAAGATCAGGGCACGATGACCTTCGGCCACGACATCGTCGAGCTGCTCGAGCAGGGCGTCGAGCTTGCTCGACGGGATCGACCGGTACTTCTCGTCGATGAGCGATGCGTCGAGGCTCAGCATCCGGAGCAGGGTGAGCGAGCGGAACACGATGAACCGGTTCTTGTCGAGATCGTCCACCAGGCCGAGGAGTTTCTGCCGCTCCTTCTGGAAGAAGGTGTCGTAGAGCCGGCGGTGTGCGGGGGAGAGAGCGATCTGCAGCACCTGCTCCTGTTTGGCAGGCAGCTCGGGAGCGACGAGCTGCTTGGTGCGCCGCATCATGAGCGGCCGGATGCGCCGCCGGAGCTTCGGCATCAGGGAGTCGTCGAGCATCCGTTCGATCGGGCGCACATACTCCTCCGTGAATCGGCTCGCCGCCGGGAAGAGCCCGGGCGCAACGATGTCGAAGAGCGACCAGAGCTCCATCAGGTTGTTCTCGAGAGGCGTTCCCGTGATGGCCAGTTTGAAGGGAGCATCGAGTTCCTTGGCGCATTCGTGCAGCTTCGACGTGTGGTTCTTGACGAATTGGGCCTCATCGAGAATAAGGCCCGACCATTCGACAGCGCGGTACGCGGACGCGTCGAGCCGGAAGAGCGTGTAGCTCGTCACGACGACGTGGGCTCCCGCCGCGGCATCCGAGACGCTCTGCCGGCTTTTCGCCTGGGTCGACGTGATGCCCCGAACGAGCAGCCCGGGGGTGAAGCGCGCGGCCTCGGCCAGCCAGTTGGACACGACCGACGTCGGCGCGACGACGAGGAAGGGCGGAGCATCCGGAGCCGCATTCCGCGCGTGCGCCAGCATCGCGAGCGTCTGGAGCGTCTTGCCGAGGCCCATGTCGTCGGCGAGCACGCCGCCGAGCCGCTGCTGCTCGAGAAAGGCGAGCCACTGGAAACCCTCGACCTGGTAGGGGCGAAGCGTCGCCTCGACGCCCGGCGGCACCTTCGGCTTGGGAATGTCCGTCAGCTCGTTCAGCCCGGTGACCGCCTCCCGCCAGGCGGCGGCCTGCACGGTGTCTTCAGCGAGTTCTTCGAATTCCGACCACAGGCTCGACTGGTAGCGGCTGATGCGCACGCCGGTCTCCCACTCGTCGAGGGTGTCCGCCTCGTCGAGCAGTTCGCGCAGCCGGTCGAACACCGGATGATCGAGCGTCAGGTAGGTCTTGTCGATCATCAGGAGCTTCTTCTGGTTCTTTGCCAGCGCCTTGAAGAGGGGTCCGAACGGCACCTGGTAGCCGCCGACGTTCACTACGACCCCGAGGTCGAACCAGTCGCGCTTGTCGCTCTCCACGGTGGTGAACGTGAGCTCGGGCTCGCCTGTGAGCTCGCGGTAGTCGGGGCGCTTTCCAACGACGTCCACGCGAAGCCCGAGCTGGCCCTCCAGCCTCGGCAGGGTCTTGTCGGTGAAGATCGCCGCGTCGTACCCCTGCAGCGCCAGGCTGGGATTCAGCGGTTCGAGCGTGGCGACATCCAGGTCACCGAAGGCGTCGAGCGCCTCGATGGATGCGCCGTCGGGCTCGGCGGCGAGCACCTCTGCCACGCGGGCGAGCGTCTCGCGCTCGGTCGTGGGATCGCGGAGCACAGCGCTGGCGTCGTCGGATCGGCTCTCGCCGTCGGCATCCGGATAGAGCTCCGCCCGCACCATCCGTGAACCCACCGCGTACTCCCAGCTCCAGTCGAGCGAGAGTACGCTCTTCGCGCGGAACCGTGCTGCGAGCACGAGCACCGGGGGCACCACCTCGGGCAGCTCGACGGAATCGTCGGGACTGTCGACGTCGATCGAGCGTCGCAGCCGTGGGAGGAAGTCCTCGACGAACTCGTCGACCTCGTCGGGCGGCACCACGATGTCGGTGTTTCTCTCGAGCAGTTCCAGAGCCTGCTCACTGAGCCCGTTCGGCACGGGCGCGATGCTCACGCGGAGCGCGGGCAGGAGCTCGTAGCTGTACACACCGTGGGAGCCGATCGCCCCGACCGACTGGCGCGGCGATGCGGTGCCGTCGATCACGGCGACGGCGGCGAGCTGCAGCGCGCCGGCTGTTCCGCGGGTCGCGTCGAGTCGCACAGAGCCTTCAAATCCCCGGCTGATGACCGCGCTCTTCTTCGTGCCGAGGAGCGGGATCCCGAGCCTCGCGGCCTCGTCGAGCAGGTGCCAGAGCAGCGGGCTCGTGAATTCGTCGAGGTACAGCCAGTCGGTCTCGTGCCCGGTGTAGAGCTCTCGGGTGGCCCGGTGCACCGCAGCGAACTGGGCGAACCAGCGCAGGTGCTCCGGCTCGAGGTTGAGCCGGTTCACCTGGTGCGTGAACGAGGACCACGTGACGTTCGCCTTGATATACCCGCCGGAATCGGAACGGATGACAGGCCGAACCCCCAGCCTCCGAGGTGGTTGCCCGATCGTGTCGTCGTTCGCCTTCGACGCCTGAGCGGGTCGCGACGCTGGCCCCCGCCACTGTTCCCGCGTGCGCGGAACGAATTCGCGCACCTCGAACTGCAGCCCCATGCGGGTGGGCGGTTTCGGTGTGCCACCGCGTGCGCGGCCCGCCGATCGGGTTCCGGATGTCGCGGCGGCACCGCCACCCGGCGCGCTGGCCGCGCCCGCGGCACCGCCGACGATCGCGCGCCAATCCCCCTCGTCGATCTCGGGCTTGCGGATGACCGCGGGAGCCAGGCTCGGATACCACTCGGTCCCACGGTCCCATGCCATCGCGGCGTCGGCGTGACTCTCCACGTCGAGCAGCCCGGCGGTGGGCTCGGGCGAGGAATCGGGGGTCGGAGCCGAGGCCGCCGCCGGAGCCGCCGCCGATCCGCCTTCCTCCCCGTCGAGTGCGCGGAGTCGACGGGCTCCGCCCTCGCCGACATCGGCCGGCAGGTGGGCCCGGGGTGCCGCCAGCGCGCCGTTCTCGGCGTGGCCGAGGTCGCGGAGGTACGCCTGATTGCTGCTCAGCAGGGTCGCGGCGACGTGTTTGCAGTTGGTCTGCACCGGGCAGGAGCAGGTGGAGCTGAGCGGCAGCCAGTATCCGTTCGCCATGCGGGTGAGCCGCGTGCGGCAGAGGTAGGGGAGGGGACCGGTGCCCACGACTTCGGCGGCCAGGGCCCCGCCGCTGCCCGTGGGCGTTTCGTCGACCGCCTCTGGCGCTCTGCCGGGTTCCCCGGGTTCAGCGTCTACGCCGCGTTCCCCGGGTCCAGCGTCCGCGCGGGCATCCGGTTTCCAGCGCAGCCCGAGCACGGATTCGGCTCGTGCGTAGGCCCGGCCCCGGTCGTACGCACCTCGGCCGACGAGTCGCACGATGTCTGCGGCGTCGACCAGCGGAAAGGCGGAAGACGGCATGCCCCCATGTTCTCACGCCCCGCCGACGCCGCCTCCGGTCTGCGGCCCGCCGATGAGCTCGGTGCAACCCGCTGGGCAGTGGACAGCTTCCGGAGCTACGCCGCGCTGTCGGTGATTTCGAGCAACCGGTGCCCCGACGAGACGGTCGCACCGACCGCCGCATCGATCGACGTCACGGTGCCGTCTTTGTGCGCCTGGATGGGCTGCTCCATCTTCATCGCCTCGAGCACGAGAATCAGGTCGCCCTTGACGACCCTGTCGCCCTCGGCGACGGCGACCTTGACGATGGTGGCCTGCATGGGGGCCTTCACGGCGTTGCCGGTGGAACTTCCACTCACCGACGAGCCAGCGCTTCGCCGGGGGGCGGCCCCGAGGGCCTGGCTGCCGCCGCGCGATCCACCGGAGGCCGCTGCCATCAGGCGTTCGGGCAGCACGACCTCGATGCGCTTGCCGTCGACCTCGACGACGACGGTGTTCAGGGCGGGGGCGGGGGTGGCGGCATCCAGTGACCCGCTCCACGGCTCGATCGTGTTGTCGAACTCGGTCTCGATCCACCGGGTGTAGACACCGAAGGGCGTGCCGGCCGCGGGGGCGAAGGCCGGGTCGCGCACGATCGCGCGGTGGAACGGCAGAACGGTGGGGAGCCCCGCGACCTCGAACTCGTCGAGGGCGCGCCGGGCGCGTTCGAGAGCCTCTTCACGCGTGGCTCCCGTCACGATGAGCTTGGCGAGCAGCGAGTCGAACGAGCCGGAGATGACGTCGCCCGCCTGCACGCCGCTGTCGACACGGATGCCCGGGCCGCCCGGCGCCTTGAAGACGTGCACCGGGCCGGGGCTCGGCAGGAATCCGCGGCCGGCGTCTTCCCCGTTGATGCGGAACTCGAAGGAGTGCCCGCGGGGGGCGGGATCGTCGTACCCGAGCACGCCGCCAGCGGCCAGCCGGAACTGCTCCCGCACGAGGTCGATGCCGGTGATCTCCTCGGAGACCGGATGCTCGACCTGCAGGCGCGTGTTCACCTCGAGGAACGAGACGGTGCCGTCGACCGCCACGAGGAACTCGCACGTTCCGGCGCCGACATAGCCGACCTCTTTGAGGATCGCCTTCGACGCGCGATACAACTCGGTGACCTGCGCCTCACTGAGGAACGGCGCGGGGGCCTCCTCGACGAGCTTCTGGTGTCGCCGCTGCAGCGAGCAGTCGCGGGTCGACACGACGACGACATTGCCGTGGGCGTCGGCGAGGCACTGGGTCTCGACGTGGCGCGGCCGGTCGAGGTACTTCTCGACGAAGCACTCGCCGCGGCCGAAGGCGGTGATCGCCTCGCGGGTCGCGGATTCGAAGAGCTCGGGAATCTCCTCGACGGTGCGCGCGACCTTCAGGCCGCGGCCGCCCCCGCCGAAGGCAGCCTTGATGGCGACAGGCAGGCCGTGCTGGGCCACGAACTCGAGTACTTCGTCGGCCCCGGAGACCGGATCCAGCGTGCCGGGGGCGAGCGGCGCGCCGACGCGCTCGGCGATGTGCCGGGCCGACACCTTGTCGCCCAGCAGCTCGATGGCCGAGGGGGAGGGGCCGATCCAGACCAGCCCGGCGTCGATGACGGCCTGGGCGAAGGAGGCGTTCTCGGCGAGGAAGCCGTAGCCCGGATGCACGGCATCGGCGCCGGACCGCTTGGCGACCGAGAGGATCTTGTCGATGACGAGGTATGTCTCAGCGCTGGTGGTGCCACCGAGGGCATACGCCTCGTCGGCGAGCTGCACGTGCAGGGCATCCCTGTCTTGGTCGGCGTAGACCGCGACGGAGCCGATTCCACTGTCTTTTGCTGCCCGGATCACGCGCACCGCGATCTCGCCGCGGTTGGCAATGAGGACTTTCGTAATTCGGGACATAGTCCCATAGCCTATTCGCCCGGCGGGCCACCCTTTTGGCACGTGCCTACAAAAATGCGGGATCGAACGGCGCGAACATCTACAACGGAGGTGTCGGCGGAGCGTTCCAGAGCTCGGTGATGCTGATGCCGAACTGAGCGAACAGGTCGCGGAGGGTCGGCAGCGACATCCCGATCACCGTCGACGGTGCACCGCTGATGCTCCGGATGAACGGGGCGGCCATCCCGTCGATGGTGAAGGCGCCGGCGACCTCGAGTGGCTCCCCGGAGGCGACGTAGGCGTCGATCTCGGCGTCGGTGATGTCGTCGGCAAACTCGACGCTGGCGCTGGTGACAGCGCCCCGGCCGGTCACGGGCGGGAGGGCGAGCGGCGCCGGGGATGCTGTGGCCGTCTCTCGGCCTCGGGTCGCCGGCACCGATGTGCGCGGCACCAGAGCGGCGGAGAGGCGGTGGTCGATCATCCAGTGCCCACTGTGCAGCACGCCGGAGCGCCCGCGCTGGCGGCGCCAGCGGTCCCGCGCGACGTCGGGCAGGTGCGGCTTGCCGTAGATCACGCCGTCGAACTCGAAGGCCGAGTCCCCGCCCAGCACGAAGCCGTCGATCGGTTCGCCGCCGGGGGCCCCGCCCACTACGGCCTCGGCCTTCAGCCGCGCGAGCAACAGCACGAGCTCCTCCGCGGCCAGCGGTCGGCCCGAGGCCTTCTCGGCGGCGAGCACCGCGGCCTCCTCGTCGACGTGCGAGGGCAGGATGACCGGTTCGATGCCGATCTGGCGAAGGAGGGCGAGCCGGGCGGGCGAAGTCGAGGCGAGGTAGAGCCGCATGGATCGAGCCTAGCGACAGGTGCCCAGGACTTGCAGCCGCTCCTCCACAGGCGCGTACCTCGTCGAGTTCTGCACAGGATGCTCGGGGCCCGCGACCCGCCGACGTCATCTGTGTGACGCTTGGTTCATGACAGACAAGTACAGCGCCGACGTCGAACTCGACGTCACGAACGTGGCCCACGGCGGGGTCTCCGTTGCACGGCTCGACGGCCGGGTGGTCTTCGTGGCCGACAGCCTTCCCGGCGAGAGGGTGCGGGCACGCATCTCCAGCGACGACCACTCCTCGTTCTGGCGGGCTGAGACTCTCGAGGTGCTCGAGGCCTCACCGCACCGTCGTCCGCACATCTGGGCCGATGCCGCGCTCGATCGCGACCCGGCGAGGCGTGCAGGCGGAGCCGAGTTCGGCCACATCGCCCTGCCGTGGCAGCGGGAGCTGAAGCGCCAGGTGCTGGTCGATTCGCTCGGTCGCTTCGGCAAGCTCGCCGACGACCACCCGGCGCGCGGCGTCGACGTGGAAGCGGTCGACGGCGACGACGCGGCGAACGGCCTCGGCTGGCGCACCCGCGTGAGCCTGCACGTCGATGAAGACGGCATCGTCGGTCCCTATGCCGCGCGCTCCCACCGGGTCGTCGCGGTCGACACCCTGCCCCTGGCCACCGCTGCCGTGGAGTACGCCTCGCCACTGGATGAGCGGCTGCTCGGTGCCGAGCGCGTCGACGTGATCAGCGACGGGCGCCGCGGCGCGCGGGTCGTCGTGCGGGCGGAGGGCCGCACCGCGGGGGAGGGAACCCCGATCACCGAGCGGGTCGGCGACCGGGAGTTCCGGCTGGAGGAGCTCGGCTTCTGGCAGGTGCACCATGGGGCTGCCCAGACGCTCAGCGCGGGAGTCCGCGCCCAGCTGTTCGAGGAGCTCTTCGATGCCGACGCCCCGAACCTCGACCTCTACGGCGGGGTGGGGCTGTTGGCGGCCGCTCTGGCACACCGGTCGGGAACCTCCACCCGGGTGGAGACGGTCGAGAGCGACCGCCGTGCCACCGCGAACGCCGAATTCAACCTGCGGGACCTGCCGAAGGCGACGGCTGTCACCGCGCGCGTCGAGCGTTACCTCACGGATCGGCTGAAGAATGCCTCCTCTGCCGACCGGGCGGGCTTCAGCCGGGCCTCCGTGGTGCTCGACCCCCCACGGGCCGGCGCCGGCAAGGCGGTCGTGCAGAGCCTGCTGCAGCTACGGCCGGCCCAGCTGGTCTACGTGGCCTGCGACCCTGTCGCCTTCTCTCGGGATCTCGCGCAGCTCACGACGGGCGGGTACGAGCTCCGCAGTCTTCGGGCGTTCGACCTGTTCCCGCACACGCACCACGTCGAGGCGCTCGCCGTGCTGACGCCAGCGTCATGAGCGGTGGGGCGGGGGGCGCCACCGATACCGGGTTCCCCTACGATGGCAGGAAACACGGGCAGCAGACGATGGCGACGAGGGGTGGCACACGGTGAGTGATCCGACGGCGCCCGTTCTGGTCGGGATCGTCGACGATCACGAGTCGGTGCTGCTCGGCATCCGGGCCGCCTGCCTCGACGAGGGTTACGAGGTCGTGGGCTCCGGCGCGACGATGGATGCCCTCCTCGGCAGCCTCGCCGGAACACGGGTGAACGTGGTCGTGATGGACCTGAGCCTCGGCGACGGCTCCAGCGTCACCGACAATGTACTGCGCGCACGGGCCGCCGGGGCCGCCGTGCTGGTGCACAGCATCGCCGACCGCACGGGGAGCATCCGTGAAGCGCTCGCCGCCGGTGCGGCAGGCGTGATCCCGAAGACCAGCGCGACCAGGATCGTGATGGCCGCCATCGCGAGCGTCGCGCGGGGCGAGGTTCTGAACAACCTGGAGTGGGCGAGCGCCATCGATGCCGATCGCGAGTTCGCCAAGGCGCAGCTCGGCCCGAGGGAGCAGCACGTGCTGCACCTCTACGCGTCGGGGCTGCCGCTCAAGGCCGTTGCCGCGCAACTCGGCATCGCCCCGTCGACCGCCCGGGAGTACCTCGACAGGGTGCGGGCGAAGTACGTCGAGGTCGGGCGTCCGGCACCGACGAAGGTCGACCTCCTGAGGCGGGCGGTCGAAGACGGGATCCTCGCCATCGACGATGTGAGCAATGTCGGTCGTTAGGCAGGCGCCCGCCGCGCCGAAGGCCCCGGTTCTCCTTCGCGGTGCGATCAGCCGCGCGCGGGTCGAGTCCATCCTGGCCCGGGCGGCAGCGGTCTTCGCGCTGCTGTTCGCGGTGCAGACGCTTCCCGCCGTCGGCGTGTCGTCGCAGTACCTGAGCCTGCCCTTCGCGATCAGCATCGCCGTCGTGCTCTTCGGCCTTCTTCTCGTCATCCTCGTCACCGCAGCGGTGAATGGGGCGAAGACGAAGCCGACCCACATCGCCATGGGCATCTTCACGGTCGTCTACACGATCGTGCTCGCCCTATGGCCGGTCGGCCTGCTGCGGGGAGGCTCCGAGCTCGCCGACCAGCCCTGGCTCTGGTACCTGATCACGATCGCGATGATCTTCGCCGACATCGTCTTCGCACCGCGCTGGGCCGCCCTCTTCATGGTGGATGTCACTGCGGTGTACGTCTTCATCCGCACCCAGCCGGCCGGCGGATCGGCTCCCGTCGCCCTGGCGCTGCTCGACGGTTTCTACGTCGTTCTGATCGGCGCGTTCGCGCTGGCGACGATCACGGCGATCCGCGCTGCGGCCGACCGGGTCGATGCCGCCCAGGGGACCGCGATGGAGCAGTACACCCGCGCCGCCCGCAACCATGCGGCCGAGCTCGAACGGGCGAAGGTGGATGCACTGGTGCACGACACGGTGCTGAGCACCCTCATCGAGGCGGCGCGCGCGGAGACCCCCGACCAGCGGCGTGCGGCCGTGCAGATGAGCCAGGCCGCCCTGAAGACTCTGCAGTCCGCGCCCGTCGCGTTCGATGTGAGCGTCGACGTGCCGGTTGCCCAGCTCGCCGACCGGCTTGCCGACGCGGCGCGACTGCTGAGCCCACGGATCGACTTCCAGGTCATGCGCGTCGATGACGCCCGCGTGCCGGGTGCGGTGGCCGAAGCGGTCTTCACCGCAGCCCAGCAGGCCCTGATCAACAGCCTCCAGCATGCCGGAGACGACGCAGACGACGTCATCCGCACGGTCGTTCTCGACAGCGACGTCTCGTCGGGCCTGACCGTGCAGATCTCGGACACCGGCCGCGGTTTCGACGGCTCCCTGGTGCCGGCCGCCCGCCTCGGGCTCCGCGTCTCCATCCGCGAGAGGATGCACGCCGTGGGGGGACGGGTGCGCGTTGTCTCGGTGCCGGGCGGGGGAACCTCCATCGTGATCGAGTGGGAGCCGTCGACGTGATCCCTCCCGCCCGTATCATCGTGCTCTGGCTGGCCGCCCTCTTCTCCGCGTACCACCTGGTGCTGGCCGCGTACTCGATCGGCACGCCCGCGTCACCGTGGCCTGTCGTGGCTGCGATGGTGCTCTACGCCGGCGTCACCGCGCTCAGTCTCTGGCCGACGGGCGCAGCTGTGATGCCGAGGTGGATGGCGGTGCTCTGCCTGGTCGCCGGCATCCTGATCACGGTGCTGGTGCTCTCCCAGCTCGACGGCCAGGTCACCAACGGCTATGCGACCTGGTCCGTCGCGGCCGTGGGAACTCTGATGACCATCGTCACCGTCCGCGGCCGTGCCCTGTTCGGCTGGATCGGGATCGTGGTGCTCGGCGTCTCGATCCTCGCGTGGTCGGATCCCCTGCGGCTGACGACCACCGGGTGGATCGGGAGCGCTGTCTGGGTCGGTGTCGCCCATGCTCTCACGCACGCGCTGAGCCGGGCATCCCGTGACACGACCCTGTTCGCCCGGGCCGAACTCGACGCTGCTGCCTGGCACGCGACACAGGAGGCCCAACTGACGGAAGGCCGCCACCGCCTCGACAACATGAACCGCGTGGCGGGCCCCATGCTCCACCACATCGTCGACCTCGACGGCGTCATCAGTGCCGAAGACCGCCGGGAGTGCCTCCACCTCGAGGGTGCGATCCGTGACGAGATCCGGGGTCGGCACCTGCTGAACGAGGATGTGCGAACGGAGGTGCTCGCGGCGAGGCGACGCGGCATCGAGGTGACGCTGCTCGACGACGGGGGGCTCGAAGATCTCTCGGCGCGGGCGAGGGAACGCATCCACTCCCGCCTCGCCAGCCAGATCTCCCGTTCGCGGGCAGACCGGCTCATTGTGCGAACCGGTGTCGACAGCACAACGGCGGCAGTGACGATCGTGGGGCTCCGGGTGGGCGACGATCCGGTTGCCGCAGTGCTCGGCAGCGAGGGTGACGGCGATGAGGTGGCGGAGTGGCTGGAGATCCCCAAGGACGGGCGAGAGAGGTGATGGGAAGGGACGCTCCGACGTCCCGCCATCCAACCATGCGCCCCCCGGCGCCGGACAGGAATACTGGGGGCCGGCGAAACGCCAACCCCCAGCAGATTCCGAACCGCTGTCGTAACCCGAATACAACACCGGCTCGCCCCCAGACACTCGCCTACTTACCCTGAACAGCGAGCGCTGGCGGTGAAACTCGTAAGAGAAACACCAAGCACTTGTAATAGTGCCGCGGCGGCGTCCTCCTGCCTAGTCGGCACTTTGGGGGACAAGCATGGGGGACAACGGGTGGACGGCCGGTGAACGACCGGGGAGCGGCTCAGCCGTTCCAGCGACCGGGCCCCGGTTGCAACGGGCTGCGGAGCGCACGCTGGCTCCGCTGCCAGGCCGTCGTGCCGGCGGGTTCCGACTCGCGGCGTGCCTCACCCTCCTCGGCGAGGAGCCCGCTCACCACGGCCGAAACGGCCGCGATCTCGGCTGGGGTGGCGTTGCCGGTCGTCACGACGACGGGTGGGTTGCCGGCGGACTCCGGGTTGATTCCGGAGCCGTAGACCTCGCCAGTCGGCTGCGGGTCGCTCACGAGTGGATCCCGTCGCCGAGGTCGGCACCCAGCAGAGCCGCTGCCGCCCTGGCCTGGAACACGGCCGTGTCGAGGTCGTCGCCCGTCACGGTGACATGGCCGACCTTCCGGCCGGGCCTCGGCTCCTTGCCGTAGTTGTGGATCTTCGCCGACGGCTGGTCGGCGAGGGCGTGCGGGTACGCGTCTTCGAGCGTGCCGGTGACCGGTCCGCCGAGCACGTTCACCATGACGGTGACAGGTGCCCGGGTGCTCGTGTCGCCGAGTGGCAGGTCGAGCACCGCGCGGAGGTGCTGCTCGAACTGGCTGGTGACGCTTCCGTCGATCGACCAGTGCCCGCTGTTGTGGGGGCGCATCGCGAGTTCGTTCACCAGCAGCCGGTCATCCGTTGTCTCGAACAGTTCGACGGCGAGCACGCCGGTCACTCCGAGCTCGGTGGCGATGAGGGTGGCGATGGATGCGGCAAGCTCTGCCACACGCGCACTCGCAGCCGGTGCCGGGGCGAACACTTCGCTGCAGACACCGCGGCGCTGCACCGTCTCGACGACGGGCCAGAGGGCGGTCTGGCCCGACGGGCGGCGGGCGACGAGCTGGGCGAGTTCGCGGCGGAAGTCGACGCGTTCCTCGGCGAGGAGCGCCCCGCCGCGACCGTCTTCGCTCAGCGCGGTGAACCAGTCGGCGGCCTCGGCTGCATCAGTGACGAGGCGCACGCCCTTGCCGTCGTATCCGCCGCGCGCCGTCTTGATGACGGCCTCGCCACCGTGGTCGGCGATGAACTGGGCGAGTTCCTCCTCGTTCTGCACCTCTGCCCAGTCGGGCATGGGCACGCCGAGTTCACCGAGTCGCCTGCGCATCTGGAGTTTGTCCTGCGCGAAGCGCAGTGCATCCGGGCCGGGCTGCACGGAATGGCCCGCAGCGACGAGTTGTCTGAGAATCTGCTCAGGAACGTGCTCATGGTCGAACGTGACCACGTCGACCGTCTCTGCGAACCGCAGAACGGTCGCCGCATCGCGGTAGTCGCCCACCTCCGTGGCCGCCAACCGGGCCGACGAGCCCTCTGTTTCCGCGAGAACGTCGAGTTCGAGGCCGAGGTTCACCGCCGCCGGGATCATCATTCTGGCCAGCTGGCCCCCACCGATCACTCCTACGCGCACAGTCACCCGTCCACTGTACTGAAGCTGTGCACGTGGCGGGAGGTGCCACAGAGTACCGGGTTTGGGAGAGGGCATCACCTATAGTCGTTAGCCAGAGACAATCATCGAAAAACAGCGGGCCATTCGCATTCCTGACAGGGCGCCGCGGGAGAGCACACGGTTTGAACGGGTTGAAAAGACTGGCTGAGCGCGCCTGGAGCGGCTTCCTCACCTACGCCGTCAAGTTCGGCGTCGTCGGTTTCGCCGGCTTCCTCATCGACGTCGGGCTCTTCAACCTGCTGTTCCTCGGGGCGTTCGGCACCGGCCACTTCTTCGCGACCGCAATCGGTGCGAAGCTCATCAGCACCTCTGTGGCCATCGTCTTCAACTGGATCGGCAACCGCTACTGGACCTTCCGCGAGAACCGTCGTAAGAACGTCGGACTCGAGCTCGTCGAGTACGCCCTCGTCTCGATCGGCGGCCTGATCATCGCCGAAGCGTGCATCTGGTTCACCCACCATGTGCTCGGCCAGACGAGCGTGCTGGCCACCAACATCGCGGCGAACGTCGTGGGCCTGGCCCTCGGCACCGCCTTCCGCTTCGTGCTGTACCGCTACTGGGTGTACGGCGAGAAGCGCAGCGACGGCATGCAGAACCTCGCGGCTGCGGCCGCCGCTGCCGCTGCTGCCGAGCAGGAGAAGACCCTCGTCAACAGCTGAGCTGTCGTAGCCCGGCCGTCGCAGCCCCGCCGTCAGAGCCCGGCCTCGACCGTTCGGCCTTGCCCGTGGGCGTCGTCGCCGAGTTCTGTGAGCGCTCGGGCGACCAGGGCGGCGTCGGGCAGGTCGAGTGCGACCAGCGGATGTTCGGACCCGGAGTGGATCGTCACATCCCCCGACCGGAACAGAACCTGCAGGCCGTGCCGACGCACCGTGACGTCGTGCCCACGGAGCAGCGAGACCTCCTGCCGTTCGCGCGCCAGGAGCCCGTGCACGCTGATCACCCGCCGGGTGGTGACGATCGTGCGCCCGGTCAGCCAGCGAAGGGTCGGTAGCAGCCAGAGGAGCAGCGCCAACAGGATCGCGGCTCCGAGCGCTCCGAGGTTCTGCCACTCCTCGGGGAAACGGCCGAGGAAGTAGCCGCACGCCCCCGCGAGGGCGAGGAGGGCCAGCGACGGCCAGAACAGCGCCCTGCCGTGCCTGCGATACCTCGCCACGACCCGTTCGGGCGGGAGTTCAGGGCGGAGCACCGCCATGAAGTCGGCCGGGGGTGCCGCCGTGAAGTCGGCCGGGGGCGCCGCCGGCCATGGGTTTTCCGGCCAGGACGGCTGTGGGGGTTCCTGCCCTGCTGAGCCCGGCGGTTCCTTCCGGCGGCGCACGGGGTCAGTACCTCAGGTGGGTCACGTCGCCGGCTGAGACGACGAGGTCGCCGGATCCGCCGTCGCGCTTCACGATGAGGCGTCCGTCGGTGTCGAGGCCGGTGGCGAGACCGGTCACGAAGACGTCGCCCGGGAGCTCGACACGCACGGGCTGGCCGAGGGTGCCGCAGCGCGAGGCGACCACTGCGGCGACACCGCTGCCCGCAGCATCCCCGTCGGCCGCTGTGAGGGAACGGTACAGACGGATCAGCTCCGCGAGATAGGCCGACAGCAGGTCGTCGCCCGTGAAGGCCGTCGTCGGGGTCCCGGCACCGGCTCCCGCAGCGAGAGCGATCGAGGTCGCGGTGGGCACGGGCAGTTGCTCTTCAGTGAGAAAGAGGTTGACCCCCGCGCCGACCACCACGCCCGCGGCCCCCGGCAGCAGCTCCGACAGCACACCGCACACCTTGAGGCCGTCGATGAGCACGTCGTTCGGCCACTTGACGACCGCGCGCGGGCCGTCCACCACCGCGGCTCCCGCGCCGGCGCTCACAGCCGCGCGCGCCAGCACGAGGTTCACGGCCCGGGCCATGGCGGCGCCGCCGAGCAGCGGGATCCAGCCGAGCGATGACGGAGGCAGTGCACCCCCGGAGGCCAGCTCGGGGCGGAGCAGCACCGAGATCGCGAGTGAGGTGCCGGGCGGGGCCGTCCAGACGCGGCCGAGCCGCCCGCGACCCTCGGTCTGGTTGTCGGTGACGACCACCGAGAGGTCGGGCCAGGATGCGGCATCCGCACCGCCCGCAGCGGCGACCAGCACCGAATTGGTCGAACCGGCCTCGGCCAGCCAGTCGAGGCGGGGGACCAGCGCGCGGCTGAGGGGAGCATCCATACTCCGACCCTAGGGCGCTCGGGGCAGGGAAACCTCTGGCAACACCGGGAGAATATGGAGGAATTCGTCAACGGCTCGCCCAAAGCGTTGGCCGGTAGAGTGAACTCCTGTGAGCGATGAAACAACTTCAGGGCCCGACATGTACACCACTGCCGGCAAACTGGTCGACCTCAAGAACCGCTACCACGAGGCCGTGACGCAGTCCGGCGAGGCCGCCATTGCGAAGCAGCACGCCAAGGGCAAGAAGACGGCGCGCGAGCGGATCGAACAGCTGCTCGACCACGGTTCGTTCGTCGAGCTCGACGAGTTCGTGCGCCACCGCACGCACGCCTTCGGCATGGAGAAGAAGCGCCCCTACGGTGATGCGGTCGTCACCGGCACCGGCACGATCCACGGCCGGCAGGTCGCCGTCTACGCGCAGGACTTCACCATCTTCGGCGGCTCGCTCGGCGAGGTCGCCGGCGAGAAGATCATCAAGGTGATGGATCTTGCGCTGAAGACCGGTGTGCCGATCATCGGGATGCTCGACTCGGGTGGTGCGCGCATCCAGGAGGGTGTCGTGGCGCTCGGCAAGTACGGCGAGATCTTCCGTCGCAACACCCAGGCCTCGGGCGTCATCCCGCAGATCTCGATCATCATGGGCCCGGCCGCGGGCGGCGCCGTGTACTCGCCCGCTCTCACCGACTTCGTGATCATGGTCGACAAGACCAGCCAGATGTTCGTCACCGGCCCCGACGTGATCAAGACCGTCACCGGCGAGGATGTCGGCATGGAGGAGCTCGGCGGCGCCCTGACCCACAACACCGTCTCGGGCGTCTCGCACTACCTCGCAAGCGACGAGGACGACGCGCTCGACTACGTGCGCACGCTGCTCGGCTTCCTGCCCGACAACAACCTGGCCGAGCTGCCGGTGTACGAGCACCTGGCAGAGCTCGAGATCACGGATGCCGACCACAAGCTGAACACGATCATCCCCGACAGCCCGAACCAGCCCTACGACATGCACACGATCATCGAGCACATCGTCGACAACGCGGACTTCCTCGAGGTGCAGCCGCTGTATGCCCCGAACATCCTGATCGGGTTCGCCCGGGTCGAGGGGCGCTCGGTCGGCATCATCGCGAACCAGCCGAACGCGATGGCGGGCACGCTGAACATCGAGGCGGGGGAGAAGGCGGCCCGGTTCGTGCGCTTCTGCGATGCGTTCTCGATCCCGATCGTGACGCTGGTGGATGTTCCCGGGTACCTCCCCGGAACCGACCAGGAATGGACGGGCGTCATCCGCCGCGGCGCGAAGCTGCTCTACGCCTACGCCGAGGCCACCGTTCCGCTGATCACCGTGATCGTGCGGAAGGCCTACGGCGGGGCCTACATCGTGATGGGCTCGAAGCAGCTCGGCGCCGACCTCAACCTCGCCTGGCCCACGGCCGAGATCGCGGTGATGGGCGGGCAGGGTGCGGTGAACATCCTGTACCGCGGCGAGATCAAACGGGCCGAGGATGCGGGCGAGGATGTCGCGGCGGTGCGCACCAAGCTCGCGAACGAGTACACCTACAACGTGGCGTCGCCGTTCCTGGCGGCGGAGCGCGGCGAACTCGACGGCGTGATCGAGCCGGCGGCCACCAGGGTCGCGATCGTGAAGGGGCTGCGGGCCCTCCGCACGAAGCGGGCGTCGCTGCCGGCGAAGAAGCACGGCAACATCCCGCTGTGATCGTGCGGTGATCGTGCTGTGATCTCCGGCGGCGTTCCACGCGGCGTGCATCTCCCGCCCGGGAGGAGCTGAGCGGAACCGAGGTCGTATGCGCCGAGGATCGCCTGGGCTCCTCCCGGGTGGGAGGGTTCGCGCTGGTCACCGCTGCGGGCGGGGCTCGGCGCGGGGCATCGGGGCGCTGGAGCGCTGGGGCGCTGGAGCGGTGGGGCGTTGCCGACGCGGCGGGGCTCGGTAGGCTGGGCGCATGAGCAGTGAACAGCCCGTCATTGGCGTCGTCATGGGGTCGGACTCCGACTTCTCGGTCATGGAAGGCGCCGTCGCCGTGCTGAAGGAGTTCGGCATCGCGCACGAGGTGCAGGTCGTGTCGGCCCATCGCACGCCGGAGAAGATGATCGACTACGGCCGCACAGCGCGTGCGCGCGGGCTGCAGGTGATCATCGCGGGCGCCGGAGGTGCGGCGCACCTGCCCGGCATGCTGGCCGCTGTCACGACGCTGCCCGTGATCGGCGTGCCGGTTCCGCTCGCCCGACTCGACGGCATGGACTCGCTGCTCTCCATCGTGCAGATGCCTGCCGGCATCCCCGTCGCCACGGTGTCGATCGGCGGGGCCACGAACGCCGGCCTGCTGGCCGTGCAGATCCTCGCGGCAGTGCCGGCGAGCGCGTCCGGCGGAGCCGCCGCCCTCGCCGAGCGTCTCGACGCCTACCGCGCCACCCTCACGGCCACCGTCGAGCAGAAGAACGCCGCCCTCCAGTCCCGCCTGTAGCAGCGCCGGTCGCCTCCGCAGCGCCTCCGCCCTCCCTCCGCAGCGCCTCCGCTCACATTTGTCGCTTCCGCGCGTGCGCGCGCAGGCGCGGAAGCGACAATCGTCAGCGGAAGCGACAGCCCCACCACGGAACCGCTGCCCCCCGGTCGATGACGTGAACGGGACCGGGCGGAGCCGGGCGCGAGGAGGAGCCGGTCAGAGGTCGGCGTGCAGCTGCCAGACCTTCTCGGCGGAGTCGCGCCAGCTGTAGGCGCGGGCGCGGTCGAGTCCGACGATCCGGAGCCGCCGGGCGAGGGCGTCGTCGGTCACCACGCGGCTGATTGCCTCGGCGAGGCGCGCAGGGAGACCCGCCGCGTCGTCCCGCGGCACGACGATGCTCGCGTCATCGGCAACCTCGAGCAGGGCGGGCACGTCGGTGTGGATGACCGGGGTGCCGAAGTGCAGCGCCTCGATGATCGGCAGGCCGAAGCCCTCTGCCATGCTCGGATACACGAAGACCGTGGCGCGCGAGATCACGAGCGCCAGGTCTTCGTCGCTCACGAAGCCGAGGATGTGCAGTCGGTTCGCGGCCAGCCCCACCGAGGCGGCGACGGCTTCGACATCGAGGTCGCCCCAGCCCTTCGGCCCCGCGATCACGAGCGGGAGATCCGGGGCGTCGTCCCTGGCGAGGGCGGCGATGAGTGAGGCGAGGCCCTTGCGGGGCTCGAGGGTGCCGACCGCCAGCACGTACGAGTCGGGCAGTCCGAGGGCTGCAGCGTGGGCATCCGCGTCGGCCGGCAGGCGCAGGGACGAGCTCACGGCCCCGCCGATGACCCGCACGCGCTCGCCGAAGTTCACGTAGCGGGCGAGCTCCTGGGCGACAGCGTGGGTGGGCACCACGACAGCGTCAGCGTACTTCCGCGCACGCTTCGCCATGGCCTTATGCCAGGCCACGCCGTGGGAGGTGAGGGTCTGCGGATGCGTCCACGGAACCACATCGTGGATCGTGACGGCGATCTGGTCGCCGGGCTGGTGAAGCTGATCGTGCTTGGTGAGGGGGGCGAGCAGGGAGGTTGCATGAACCATGCCGCGACTCTGGCCGGTGAGCATGCCGTGCTGCCAGGCCGCGGAGAGCTCGCGACGGCCGAGAGGGGTGCGCGTGACACCGGTGAGGCCGGGCAGGCGGGCCTTCAGATCGGCGATCGAGGCGGGCGGATGCGCGGCCACAATGGCCTCGACGAAGCAGTCCCTCGGTGCCGTCGTGATGAGTTCCCGGGTGAGCTCTTCGGTGTAGCGACCGATGCCGCCGGGAACGGGGCTCAGGATCTGGTCGACGACGACCCGAAGCGTTGCCATGTATCTCCAAAAGTTCCCGAAACCGCTGCAGCGTGCAGCGCCTCACCCCAACGTCGCATGGGCTCGATCCCCGCTCGGGACCACGCGTCATGCCCGAGTACGGAATACGCGGGCCGCGGGGCGGGGCGAACAAACTGCGAACTGTCTGTCGGCTGCACCTTATCAGGGTCAATTCCGAGTTCCCCGAACAGTGCCTGTGTGAAGGCGAACCACGAGGTGTCGCCGGAGTTCGTGGCGTGGTAGATGCCCGGTTCGGCATGCGAGTCCGCGAGGCGAAGCAGCTGGGCTGCGACATCCACCGTCCAGGTCGGCTGGCCGAACTGGTCTGTCACCACACTCACTGTGTCGCGCCCGGCGATCAACTTCAGCATCGTCTTCGGGAAGTTCGAGCCATTGCTGCCGTAGAGCCACGCCGTGCGCACGACGAAGGCGCCCGACGGATGCTCGTGGAGCACCCTCCGCTCACCTTCGGCCTTGGTGCGCCCGTACGCCGACAGCGGGCTGTAGGGCGCGTCTTCGGGGTAGGGCGAGGTGGCCGAGCCGTCGAACACGTAGTCGGTCGACACGTGGATGATCGTGGCTCCGCTCTCGCGGGCCGCTGACGCGACGTTGCCGGCGCCGATCGCGTTGACATCGAACGCCTCGTGCTCGAATTCCTCCGCGTCGTCGACCCTGGTGTACGCAGCGAGGTTGAAGACGACATCGTGGCCGGCCACCGCGCGAAGCACGGCGTCTGCGTCGGTCACGTCGAGATCGCTGCGGCCGAGAGCGGTCACGTCGGCCCCGCGAGCGGCGAGCGCGGCCTGCAGGTCGAGGCCCAGCATCCCGCTCGCCCCGGTGATGAGGTAGCGCGGCCCAGCGGCTGCCGGTGAGGGTGCCTGTGCCGGTTGGGTCGCGGGTGCGGCTTCGGCCGCGGTTCCGCTCATCGTGCGAGCGCGGCGCGGGCCTTCAGCGATTCCCACCAGGCGCGGTTGTTGCGGTACCAGGCGACGACATCGCCGAGCCCCTGCTCGAAGGGGATCAGGGGCTCGTAACCGAGCTCCCGCGAGATCTTGGAGCAGTCCACCGAGTAGCGGAGGTCGTGGCCCTTGCGGTCCTCGACATGGTCGACATACGACCAGTCGGTGCCGGTCGCCTCGAGCAGCAGGTTCGTCAGCTCGACATTCGAGAGCTCCGTGCCGCCGCCGATGTTGTAGATCTCACCGGGACGCCCGCCGACGAGAACGAGGGCGATGGCGCGGGTGTGGTCGTCGACGTGCAGCCAGTCCCTGATGTTCTCACCGGTGCCGTAGAGCGGAACGTGGTTGCCGTCGATGAGGTTCGTGACGAAGAGCGGGATGACCTTCTCGGGAAAGTGGAAGGGCCCGTAGTTGTTGGAGCAGCGTGTGATCGACACGTTCATGCCGTGCGTGCGGTAGTACGACCGCACGAGCAGGTCGCTGCCGGCCTTCGAGGCCGAGTACGGGGAGTTCGGTTCGAGGATGTTCGTCTCGGGCCAGGAGCCCTCGGGGATGGTGCCGTAGACCTCGTCGGTGGAGACGTGCACGAAACGCGCCAGGCCGCTGCGGAGCCCGGCATCCAGGAGCTGCTGCGTGCCGAGCACGTTGGTCTCCACGAAGATCGAGGCGTCGTCGACGGAGCGGTCGACGTGCGACTCCGCAGCGAAGTGCACCACGGCGTCGATGCCCGGGAACAGCCGGTCGAGGAGAGCGCCGTCGCGGATGTCGCCCTCGACGAACGTGTAGCGCGGCGAGTCGCTCACCGACGCCAGGTTCTCGAGGTTGCCCGAGTACGTCAGGGCGTCGAGAACGACGACCTCCGCACCCTCCAACCCCGGATAGCTGTCTTGGAGGACGCGTCGAACGAAGTTCGAGCCGATGAATCCAGCACCGCCGGTTACGAGTATCTTCACGTCGGCATTCTATGGCAGCTGCCCGCCGATAGAATTCCAAGGTGCAGATTCGAGAGCTCAGCATCCCCGATTCCTACGAGATCACCCCCGTGCAACACGCCGACGACCGCGGGCTGTTCTTCGAGTGGTACCGCTTCGACCGCCTGGAGGAGACCATCGGGCACCCGCTCACCCTCCGGCAGGCGAATGTGTCCGTCTCACGGAAGGGCGTGGTGCGCGGCATCCACTTCGCCGACGTGCCGCTCGGCCAGGCCAAGTTCGTCACGGCGACCCACGGCGCGGTGCTCGACTACGTGATCGACCTGCGGGTGGGTTCGCCGACGTTCGGGCGCTGGGATGCGGTGCTGCTCGATTCCGAGCACCACCGTTCGGTCTACATCGCCGAAGGGCTCGGGCATGCCTTCGTCGCGCTGACGGATGACGCCACGGTGAGCTACCTCGTGACCGACACGTTCGACGCCCTGAAGGAGCACGCGATCAACCCCCTCGACCCCGAGATCGCCCTGGCGTTCCCGCCTGAGGCCGGAGCGCCGGTGCTGTCGCCGAAAGACCTGGAGGCGCCGTCGCTGGCCGAGGCGCTGGCCGCGGGACTCCTGACGACCCACGACGATGCGAAGGCGCACTATGCGTCGCTCGCGGTGAAGGGCGCCTGATGCGCGGCATCATCCTGGCGGGCGGATCGGGTACCCGGCTGTGGCCCATCACCCGCGGCATCAGCAAGCAGCTGATGCCGATCTACGACAAGCCGATGATCTACTACCCCCTCTCGACGCTGATGCTGGCTGGCATCCGCGAGATCCTGATCATCACGACGCCGGAGTACTCCGACCAGTTCCGGTCGCTGCTCGGCGACGGGTCAGAGCTCGGTATCCGCCTCGAATACGCCGTGCAGGAATCGCCCGACGGGCTCGCGCAGGCGTTCCTCATCGGTGAGGAGTTCATCGGCGACGAGAGCGTGGCGCTCGTGCTCGGCGACAACATCTTCCACGGGCAGGGGTTCGGCGAGTCGATGCGCGAGCACACCGACGTCGACGGTGCCCTCGTCTTCGCGGCCCACGTGTCGAACCCCCGGGCGTACGGTGTGGTCGAGTTCGACGACGACAACGTCGCGGTGTCGATCGAGGAGAAGCCCGAGCATCCGAAGTCCGACTTCGCTGTTCCCGGGCTGTACTTCTACGACAACACCATCGTGGAGGTCGCGCGCTCGATTCGTCCGAGCGCCCGCGGCGAGCTCGAGATCACGGCTGTCAACGCCCACTACCTCGACGCGGGGACCCTCCGCGTGCAGGTGCTCGACCGCGGAACGGCGTGGCTCGACACCGGCACGTTCGAGTCGATGCTGCAGGCCACCGAGTTCGTGCGGGTCGTCGAGGACCGGCAGGGCTACAAGATCGGTTGTATCGAGGAGGTCGCCTGGAATTCGGGCTGGATCACCGACGACGACCTGGCGCGCCTCGCCCAGCCGCTGGTGAAGAGCGGGTACGGCGTGTACCTGCAGAACCTTCTGAAGCCGTAGGCCCGTCCGGCGGGAAGCCGGGCAGCAGCCGGACGGGTGGCGGGGCCGATGCCCCGCCACCCTCAGGGCAGGGTCACCGGCGGCTGCCGGCGAGAGCCTTCCCTCAGGCGGATCTTCAGCAGGATCCAGAGCGCTTCGACGCCGTCCCAGGCGGTGATCTTCTTGCCCTCGGCGCGGGTGCGGGCCTTGTACGAGATCGGCACCTCGTAGGGGCGGTAGCCGCGCGCCAGGAGCTTGCCGGTGATCTCGGCCTCCATGCCGAAACCGTTCGACGTGATCTTCAGCGACCGGTAGAGCTCGGTCGGCATGAGCTTGTAGCAGGTCTCCACGTCGCTGACGTAGGCGTTGAAGATCACGTTCGTGAACAGGTTCACGCCGCGGTTGCCGATGACGTACCAGTACGAGTAGGAGGTGTGGCTGCCGAAGGTGCGGGTGCCGTAGACGATCTTCGCGTCACCGTCGAGGATGGGCTGGAGGAGCCCGGGGATCTCGGAGGGCCTGTACTCTTCGTCGGCATCGCAGATGATGAGGTGATCACCGGTCGCGAGCGAGGCGGCTTTCCGGATCGCCGCGCCCTTGCCCTGGTTCCGCGGCTGGTGGAAGACCGTCACGCGCTTGTCGTCGATGGCGTCGAGGATCGTCGCGGTCAGGTCGACGCTGCCGTCGTTCACGATGACGAACTCGACCTCGACCTCGGCCTGCCATTCGATGGCGAGCACCTTGTCGAGCACCTTCTGGAGGGTCGCCTGCTCGTTGTAGACAGGCATGAGCACAGAGAGTTTCACTTGGTGTTCCCGTGGGTTCTGAACCAGTCGATGGTTCGGGTGAGGCCCTCCACGACATCGACCCGCGGGTTCCAGGACAGGAGTTCCTGGGCCTTGGTGATGTCGGGTTGCCGACGCTCCGGGTCGTCGACAGGGCGTGGGTGGAATTCGATGGTGGAGGAGCTGCCGGTGAGCTGGATGACCAGCTCGGCGATCTCGAGCAGGCTCTGCTCGTGCGGGTTGCCGATGTTGATCGGCCCCGTCTCGTGGCTCGCAGCCAGGGCCAGGATGCCGTCGACCTGGTCGTCGATGAAGCAGAGCGAGCGCGTCTGGAGGCCGTCTCCGTGCAGCGGAATGGGAGCATCGGCGAGCGCGGCCTTCACGAAGGCGGGAACGGCGCGGCCGTCATCGGGATCCATGCGCGGGCCGTAGGTGTTGAACAGCCGCACCACGCCGATGTCGACGCCGTGCGTGCGGTGGAAGGCGAAGGAGATCGCCTCGGCGTAGCGCTTCGCCTCGTCGTAGACGCTCCGGGGCCCTGTCGAGGAGACGTTTCCCCAGTACTCCTCGGTCTGCGGGTGCACCGACGGGTCGCCGTACACCTCGGAGGTGGAGGAGAGGATGAAACGGGCTCCGTCGCGCTCCGCGATGCGGAGCAGCGCCTCTGTGACGATCGACCCGGCGTGCATGGTCTCGATCGGATGCGCGAGGTAGCGCGGCGGCGAGGCGGGAGAGGCGAAGTGCAGCACGAGGTCGAACGTCTCGTCGATGGATCCGGCGTCTTCGGCGTTCATGTGCAGGAAGGTCAGGCGGGGGTGCTCCGCCAGGTGCGCGAGGTTGCTGTCGAAACCGGTGATGAGGTTGTCGACGACGGTCACTTCCCAGCCCTCGTCGAGCAACCTGTCGGTCAGGTGGGAGCCGACGAATCCGGCTCCGCCCGCTATCAGGGCTTTGGAAAGCATGGGGCAGGGCCCTTTCTCGAAGACAAATGACGGTAACGTGTCTACGGTTCCGCCAACCACCTAGAGGACTCTACCGTGCCGCCTGCCCCCTCGCGCGCTGCGCTGACGCGTACGGCGATCGTGGGCCTCGCCGCGGTGATGTCCGGAATCGGCAGCTATGTGCTGCTGGTGCTGCTCCGCGACGCGAGTGACGCCGAGTATGCGAACTTCGCAGTCTTCTGGTCGATGACCGTCACGATCGGCCTGGGATTCTTCTATCCGGTGGAGCAGGAGACCTCCCGTTCGATCGCGGGGGCCACGCACGGCACGCGCGGCGGGATGGTGCGGCTGGTCTTCCTGGTGGGCGGCGGAGTCGCAGTGTTCACCTCCCTGGCCGCCCTCGCCCTCTTCAGCCCGGCGGGCCTGGCGTACATCGGCAGCCCATGGCTCGTACTGGCCCTTGTCGCGTCGTTCCTCGCCTACGCCGTGCAGTTCCCCGCGCGCGGCCTCCTCTCCGGCAGCCATCTCACGACGCGGTACTCGGCGATCATCGCCGTCGAGGGTGTGCTTCGGGTCGGCCTGCCCGTTCTCATCGTCTGGCTCGGGATGGCCGGGGCGGTCTCCTTCGCCTTCGTCGTACCCATTGCCACCCTCGTCTCGGTGCTGCCCGCCTTCGTGCGTCGGCGCCACTCGTGGAAGGGCCTTGACCGGCTTCCGGTCGGCCAGTTCCTCGGCCGGCTGGCGCGGCTGATCGGCGCGGCCCTGTCGATCCAGCTGATCCTGAACAGCGGGCCGCTGATCGCGAAGCTGGTCGGCGGCACCGACGCGATCGCCCTGACCGGCGAGATACTCGTCTGCCTGTCGATCGCGCGCATCCCGGTCTTCGCCTACCAGGTGCTGCAGATCCTCTATCTGCCGCGGGTCGCCAGCGCCTGGCGGAACGGTGACACCCGGCAGGCCAGCCGCACGGTGCTGGTCGCGGTGGGTGCTGCTGTGGCGGCGGCGGTCGTGCTGGTGCTCGGGATGCTGCTGCTCGGCCCGTTCATCCTGAACCTGTTCTTCGCGGGCAAGGTGCTCTCCTCGTTCGGCATCATCCTCGTCTCGGGTGGAGTGGGGATCTTCCTGATCGCGCTCGTCGTGTCCGACGGGTCGCTCGCGCTCGGCCGGCACACGCTCGTCATCCGCTCGTGGGTGATCGGTGCGGTCGCTGCCGTGGTTCCGGTGCTCCTCCTCAGCGATCCGCTCCTCCGCGTGACGAGCCCGCTCATCGTGGGGTCGTTCGTGGCCGCGGTGCAGCTCGGGATCGGCCTGGCCCGCACTGTGCGCCCGAGCAGGACCGATGGCCCACCGGCCGTCCCGGCTGCGGCAGACGACCCGGTCGAACGCGTCGTCTGAGGCGTCAGCCCCCGCCGGATGCTCCTGTTCTGGGGCTCAGCCCCGCCGGATGCTCCTGTCTGGGGCTCAGCCCCTCTGGATGCTCCCCAGGATGTCGAGCATCGTCGCGTGGATTCCCGCCGGAAGCGGGGTGAGCTCCCGCTCGTCGAGGTCGGACCACACCACGGAGCGGAGCCGCAGGTCGAGGGCCTGCATCGAGACGGTGGGGGAGCTGCCCAGCATGATGTGGGGCTTTCGCCGGGTGAGCGACTGGAAGTGACCGATCAGGGCGCCCACGGTGACCGCCTCACCGCTGGCGAGGATCTTGGTGATGTTCGGCTCGCCCAGTGAGACGAGCCGTTCGAGGGCATCGAGGATCAGCTCGGCGCAGTCGTCGACGTAGATGTAGTCGCGCACGGTGTCGAGGGGGACGAAGATCGACGCGGGGGTGGGCGAGAACTGCGCCTTGGCGAGAACGGAGATCAGTCCCTGCATCTTGCTGAGCTTCTGGCCCGGGCCGTAGAGGTTGGCGATCCGGCCCTTCAGCACGGCCGTGCCGGTGCGCTCGTGGAAGGCGTCGAGGGAGCGTTCCATGGCCAGCTTGGTCTCGCCATAGGGCGACAACGGCACGGGCAGCGTTTGTTCGGTGTAGGGAGGCGTTGCCGAGCCACCGTACAGACCGCCGGCGGACGATGCGAGGAACACCGACCCGCGGGACGCGACGCCGTGCACGGCCGCCGCTGAGGAGACCAGGTCGAGTACCGCGTCGAACTGGGCCAGTTCCGCTCCGAACTGCTCGCGCGAGGTTCCGATGACGCCGGCGCCGGCCGCCCAGATGAGGCACCAGCCGTCCGTGTTGCCGCGGTCGTCGGCCAGAGCGCCGAACCACGAGTCCAGCAGCGCGGCGCTGGTCTCGCTCACGCCCTGCCGATCCGACCAGTCGAGCGGCGGCGACGGCACGATCTGCCAGTCGGCGCGCGCCCCGGCAGCAGCGGTGAGGGCCCGGCCGAGGAGGCCCCCCGAGCCGACGATCCAGGTGGTGAGGGTCATTCCGTGAGACGCACGCGGCCCAGCGGCTCCGAGGCGGGTGCCCGGTGGGCCCGGCCCAGCGGGCCGAGCGCGGGATCCGTCGTGATGAGGTACGGCGGCTTTCCCATGGCCATGTTCACGTTGATGCCGATGTACTCCGCGATCACCCCGAGCGAGAACAGGATCGCCCCGGTGCCGAGGAGCACGACGACGATCGTCGAGGCCCAGCCATCGGGAACCGTGGACGTCGTCAGCCGGGCGAGCAGGATGTAGACGGCCACGAAGATGCCGACGACCGCGAACAGCACCCCGAGGAAGCTCACGATCCGAAGACCACGGGTGCCGCTGGTCAGCACCATGCGCCAGAAGTGGCCGAAGAGCCGGCGTGCGGAGTAGCCGGAGGGGCGGTCGCCCTCGGCCCGCAGGGTGACCGGGGCTGTGCTGACCTTGCCGGCGATCCAGCTCATGGCGATGTCGAGGTAGACGCCCGAGCCCGAGTAGGCCGCAACGCTCCGCGCGACACTGCCGAGGATGAGCCGGTAGCTCTGGAAGCTGCTGGCGTTGCCGCCCCCGGCGAGCCGGCTGAGCACGATCTTCGCCCCCACGGAGGCCGTGTTCCGAAGCCAGCCGTGAGGCGGCGGGTTGACCGGCTTGGCGTAGACGACCGACGCCTGCTCGGTGAGGGCGGTGTCGAGCAGCACGGGGATGTCGGCGGGGTCGTGCTGCCCGTCTTCGTCGAGGGTCACGATCCACTCACTGCCGGCCGACGCCATTCCTGCGAGGGTGGCGGCGTGCTGGCCGGAGTTCTTGCTGAGCCAGACGGCGCGGACGAACGGATGCTCGACGGTGAGGTCGCGGATGACCGCGGCCGAGTCATCCGGACCGTTGTCGAAGACGAGGAGGGTCTCCCGCACGACCCACGGGTAGCCGGCGGGGGAGACCTGCACGCGCGTGAGCGGGGCGATCTCGGCCATCAGCGCGGCGAGCGTGCGCTCACCCTGGTAGACGGGGACGACGATCGAGATCTCGTGTGGCTTCTGGTCGCCTGAATCCGTCTCGTGTCTCACGGTGGATGACTTTATCACCGTTGCGCTCTCAGTCGCCGAGCAACGCCCCGACCGCCGTCTCCCGGACGCGGAGCTCCGAGAGGCGCACGACGGGAGGCGCTGCCGCCGAGCCGGCGGCGACCGTCACCTCCACGGGCTGGTCTCCGGGCTGCACGGTGAGCGACTGCGTGACGTCGACGGCGCCGTCCGGCCCCGCGACGACCGACTGCGAGCTTCCGTCGGGGAAGGTGACGACGGCGGTCGCGCCGGGCGCTGTGGGCAGTGTCAGCATGAACGAGACGGTCACTGCCCGGGCATCCGGCCGATCGTTCAGCAGCGTGAAGCGCGGGGACACCGTGTCGGCCTCGCCCGCGGTCAGGTCGGAGTTCGACGTGGGGCGGAAGCCCGGCAGCAGGCTGAGGTCGACGGGGTCGGTCACGCGGGCTTCGATCTCGGCCAGCTGGTCGGGTGTGTACTGGGCGGCCAGCGCCTCGCGTTCGGCACGCAGGTCGAAGAACTGCCAGTGGCCGTCGGAACTGGTCGACTCGGGGGCTCCCAGGGTCGCCGACAGCTCGGCCGACAGTGCGGCGCCCTTGTCGTCGAAGGCCCAGGTGTCGATGAGGATGCCCGACATGCCGGAGGCGGCGGCGAGCTTCACCAGCTGGGGCCCGGGCTGCTCGGAGACGGCGTACGGCCAGTCCGACTGAGGCCGGCCCTTGATGCCGCCTGCGCTCCAGTTGAGCGTCGTCGTGTGCAAAAACGGGATGATCTCGTCGCTGGTGACCAGCCCGTTGCTCGCGAGGTTCTCGGGGAACGGGATGTAGGGCAGCTGGAACACGTCCGAACCGGCCGGCAGCTCCTGCTGGAGGGCGGAGAAGAAGGCCTCGTCCGCGGTGTAGCTCGCTGTGATGCCGGGGTAGTCGGAGGCCACGGCAGGCGTCTGGTCGTAGTAGCCGACGCCGAGAACCCCGACGGAGACGACCCCGACGGTGACGAATGCGACGATCTTCGGGAACTTCAGTTTTCGGAAGGCCCAGGTGAGCAGGAGCTGGAGCGCCAACCCGAAGGCCACGAGGCACAGGGCGGCGATGACGATCGACATCCGGTTCCAGCCGCGGAGCGCGGTGGTGAAGAACGAGATCAGTGTCGACAGGCCGCCGATGGTCGAGAAGAGGAACGCGACCAGGGTGAGAAGTGAGACGTAGCGGATGGTCTCGACGTGGCCGGCGGCGATCGCGGCAGGCCCGGTGGGCTCGTCGGCGGTGCGGCGGCGGTGTGCGACGACCATATAGGCCACGACGAGCAGCGCGATGACGAGACCGAGAGCCCCGATGAGCCCCAGTGCGGGCTGTTCGGACGGCAGCGGGAACGTGCGGTCGTAGAACGCCCGCAGGTCGCTGAGCGCGGTGATGCGGTTGCCGGCCCAGGGCAGCAGCAGCTGGGAGAGCTTCAGGGCGTAGACCTCGGAGTCGTCGGCGTTCCGGAAGAAACCGCCGGGGTTCGGGCCGTTGACCCAGCCGAAGATCACATCGGGGGCCATGTTGATGAGCATGACGACCACGGTCACCACGCCGATGCCGGCCGCGCCCGCGAACCGGCGCCAGTTGCGGTCCCGCACGAGCACGAAGGCGGCGGTGAAGACGAGCAGGATGATGAAGAAGACGCCGTAGTAGGTCGACGAGGTGGCCAGCAGCGCGACGGCCACCACCGCGAAGGCCCCCCGGCCGGTGAGGATGCCGAGGATGCGGTACCGGGAGGGCCGGGCCGTCCAGAGCGATTCGCCGCGGAGGAGGAAGACCAGCAGTCCGAGCCCCAGCGGCACGCAGTAGTACGACGCCAGGAACAGGTGCGATTCGCCGCGGATGAAGTGGTACGGGGCGAGCGCGTACAGCACCGACAGCGCCACGGAGAGCGGTGGCCAGATGCGGCAGACGCGGAAGAACCAGTAGGCGGCGAGGGCGGCGAGGATGAAGCCGAGGAAGTAGTACATGTTCAGCACGACGGGCCAGTGGCCGGAGAACAGGCCGAGAACCTTCGCAGCGATCATATGCAGGTTGTCGGCCACCGGGAAGTCGTTGTAGTTCTGGCCCCACGGAGCCCCGAGGTTCGGGTTGTGCTCGTACCAGCCCTGCTCGAGCGTGGTCTTGAAGTGGTCGGCGGTGGCCAGGGCGTCACCGGTGTAGAGCCACGGCACCCCGAGCTTCGCGCGGTTGAGGTCGAGCGCGAAATAGGTGAAGAAGGCCGTGACGCCGGCGGTCAGCAGGTACCACGGCACAGCCGACTTCGAGAGCCACGCCCGCACGGTGTTCTGTCTACTCATCGGTCGTGTTCATCCTTCGGCGTAGCCACAGGTAGGCGAAGCGCCGGATGCGCGCCATCAGCCAGGCGCGGGCGTTGCCCACCGTGACGTCGAAGGCGGAGACGACCGACGGATGCTCCGCCCGGAGCCAGCGGTGGAATCCCGCCGCCTGCGCGGACTGCTCCTGCACGAGTCGAACGCTCCACTGCGAGTCGCTGATGCGGAACGCCGCCAGTGGCTCGATCACGGCGCGGAAGTCGCCCTCGAGCAGCACACGGGCGTAGGTGGTCTCGTCGATCAGGTAGGGGAACTGCGAATCCCAGAGCCCGACCTTCACGAGTGTCTCGCGGCGGAGCAGCACGCAGGCCGGCTCGCCGAAGATGTTGCTTCCCACGACCACGGTGCGACGCACGGCCTTCGCCCCGGGAACGGTTCCGGTGATGCCCGCGAGGCCGCGGCGCGGAACCACGACGACGCCCCGGGCATCCACGATGTCCCTCGTCGACGCGACGAGGGTGACCTCCGGGTGCTCCTCGATGGCAGCGACCTGCACCTCGAGAGAGCGCGGGTAGAGGATGTCGTCACCGCAGACGAGCTTCAGGTATTCCCCGCTCGCCGCCTCGGTGACGCGGTTCCAGTTGCGGAGGGCCCCGCCGCCCGCCTCGGTGTCGAGCACCGTGATGCGGGAATCGGAGCTGTACTTCTCGATGATGGCCTTGGTGCCGTCTGTCGACGAGTGATCGGCGATGATCAGTTCGAAGTCGGTGAACGTCTGGGCGAGGATCGATTCGATCGTCGCCGCGATGTAGTCCTCGTTGTTGTAGGCCGGCACGACCACGGATACTTTTGGTGACATTGGCTTCCACTATACGAGTGATCGTCGAGTCAGCCTGTGAACTCCAAGCGGCGCGGTGAGTCGGCCCGGCCGAACCCCCCGAGTGGGGCTACTCTCGACCCTGACCTGCAGGGCCGGGGGCGATGTTCGCTGCCCGGCGTGAGACGAGGGGACCGATCGGTATCGCTAACGGTGAACGTCGTTCGACGTGGTGGATCTGGGTCGTCGTGGCGATCGTCGTTCTGGCGGCCCTCGGCGGAACGGCCTGGCTGCTCGTCGCCCGGGGCGGAACGGATGTAGCGGGCCCGACCACCTCGGCAACCCCGACGGTGACGCCCACGCCCACAGCCGCTCCCACCCGCACCGCGCTCCCCACGCCGACGCCGACTCCCACGTCGACGCCCAGCGCGACGCCGAGCCCCACCCCGACCCCCACTCCCACGGTCACGACGCCTCCCGCGCCGCCGGCGCCGCCCGCGGCCACCCCGTTCATCTCCTTCGCCGCCTGGGACGTGCAGCAGAACGGGATCTCGGTGAGTGCCACCGTGCCGGGCCTCGTGGAAACGGGCGGAACGTGCACCATCACCGCCACGTTCCAGTCGAAGAGCGTCTCGCAGAGTTTCCCCGCCAGTGCGTCGGCCGATTCGACCGAGTGCGGGTCGAACATCCTGACCTCTCCGCAGTTCAGCACCGGCGCCTGGACCGTCGTCGTCGTGTACACGTCAGCGGAATCGGGCGGCACCTCACCCGGCCAGGAGGTCGACGTTCCGTGAGTGACTTCCCGCGCATCCACCGCCGCAACCACCTCAGCCGGGCGATCGGCGCCCTCGCCACGGTGGTCGTGCTCGCCGCGGGCCTGACCGCCGTGGGGCAGACCCTGCAGCCGCAGTCGGCCTCGGCCCTCAGCGGATCGTCGTTCGACCCCGGCAACATCATCAGCGACGCGACCTTCTTCGATTCGACCACGATGAGCGAGAGTGCGGTGCAGGGCTTCCTCGCCGACCACGGATCGAGCTGCACCACGTCGGGCGGGTCGACGTGCCTGAAGGACTTCTCGAGCGCCACGAACTCGCGGGCCGCCTCCGCCTACTGCTCGGCCTACACCGGGCGTGACTCCGAGACAGCCGCGCAGATCATCGTGCGCGTGGGTGCCGCGTGCAACATCAATCCGCAGGTGATCCTCGTGATGCTCCAGAAGGAGCAGGGGCTCGTCGACGCCCGGTCGACGACGGCCGGCCAGTACCGGTCGGCGCTCGGTTACGGCTGCCCCGACACGGCGGCCTGCGACTCCACCTACTACGGTTTCTTCAACCAGGTCTACTCGGCGGCCAGCCAGTTCCAGCGCTACGCGAAGAACAGCACCTCGTGGAGCTACCAGCCGGGCCGCACCAACAACATCCTCTACAACCCGAACGCCTCGTGCGGATCGGCGCCCGTGTTCATCCAGAACCAGGCGACGGCGAACCTGTACATCTACACGCCGTACCAGCCGAACGCCGCTGCCCTGGCGAATCTCGGCGGAACGGGCGACTCCTGTTCGGCCTACGGCAACCGCAACTTCTGGGTCTACTTCAACAACTGGTTCGGCGATCCGACGGGCGGCGGCCTCCGCTCGCCGTCGTTCGAGGGCGGCTCTGCCGGCTGGGGCCCCGGCAACGGCGCTGTGAACCAGGCCACCTACAAGGATCCCTCCATCGCCCAGAACGGATCCTGGTTCTTCGCTTCGAACACGACCGTGCCGGGCCGCTCGATCGCCCAGAACGTGCAGCGCACGGTCGAGGTGGGTGGCCAGGCCACCGCCACCATCTGGCTGCGGTCGGCGACGGGCGCGGCGGCCACGGGCCGGGTGGCGCTCTGGGGGATCGGGGGGACGACGGAGGGCGGCTCCACGTCGTACTCTGTCGGGAACACCTGGCAGCAGGTGACGGTGAAGCTCCCCGTTCGCCAGTCCGCCCACCAGACGGTGCGCCTCGAGATCTACATGGACTCCACGTCGACGACCCTCTACCTGGACAACGCGACCCTGGTCTTCGGCCAGGCCCCGCCCCTCAAGGAGTTGCTCACAGCACCCGGTTTCGAGAATTCCCTCGGCGGCTGGGTGAAGGGCAACGGCGAGATGAACCAGGCGATCTACAACGATCCGTCCGCCAGTCACTCGGGATCGTGGTTCGGGGCCGTGAACACAGGAACACCGGGCCGTTCCATCGCCCAGCAGGTTCCCGTCACCACCTCCGCAGGCGGGCGCTACACCTTCTCGATCTGGGTACGCGCTGCCCTTCCCGGGTCGACGTACTCCGGTCGCCTCGCGCTCTGGGGCCTCGGCGGATCGGCGCCCGTCGTCTCGACCCGGGACTTCACGGCGAGCTCGAAGTGGACGAGGGTGTCGGTGACCACCGACATCCCCCCGAACTCCGTCACCACCCTGAAGCCCGAGGTCTACCTGCAGCAGACCTCCAACACGCTCTACCTCGACGACGGATCGCTCAGCCGCAACGTCCTGACCGCCGGGTCGTTCGAGGACGGCTCGTTCGCCGGCTGGGGCGTGGGCAACGGTTCGATCAACACCGCGGTCTACCGCTCGGCGGCGTCGGGTGTCGCAGCCCAGAACGGCTCGTACTTCCTCGCGACCAACACCGGCACGGCTGGCAGCTCGCTGAAGCAGGATGTCATGCGGAACACCATCGTCGGCGACTCCTACACGGCCCAGGTCTGGGTGCGCCCGGCCGACCCCACGAAGACGTTCAGCGGCACACTGGCGCTCTGGGGGCTCGGTGGCCAGACGGAGGTCCAGGCAGCCCCCTTCACCGCCAGCGGCTCGGGCTGGACCCACGTCTACGTGACGCTGCCGCTCGCTGCGGAACACCAGAGCCTCCGCTTCGAGCTCTACGAGACCACGACAGGTGAAACCCTGTGGGTCGACGGAGCACTACTCTACTGACGATGACGATTCCCCTCCCCGCCCTGCCCGCTGGCCCCGTCTCCGGTCGACCCCTCCTCCGTCGCACTGCGGCAGCGCTGGCGATCGTGGGCGGCGTGGGCCTTCACATCTGGCTGCAGTGGTCGTACCTCTTCGCGCAGGCCGACTTCGCCTGGAGCTCCTTCCGCAACTATTTCCCGGGCGACCAGCTCTCATACATGTCGATGGTCACGAACGCCGCCGACGGCCGGCTCGCCGACGTGGAGCCGTTCACCAACTCGGGCACCAACACCTACCCGCACCTCTACTACAACGTCATCGGCACCCTCGCGCGCCTGGTGGGGCTGAACCCGTTGCAGGCCTGGTCCATCGGCGGTTTCCTGGTGCAGGCCATCCTGATCGCCGCAATCGGTACGGCGATCTACCTGGTGAGTCGCCGCTGGTGGCTTCCGCTGATCGCGCCGGTGCCGTTCGTGCTCGGCACCTTCGCGAACGCGATCTCGGCCGGCGGCTGGTACACGAACATGGCCTCCCACGCAGTGCTCTGGGGGCCCTTCGGCGTCTTCTACACCCTGAACGGCGAGACGGTCGCGCTCTCGCTCGGGGCCATCGGAATCCTCACTGCCCTCGTCACGTTCCTGCGGGTGCGTTCGCGCGTCGGCAGCGTGGTGCTCTACTCGGTGGCGGCCGCCTTCGTGGGGCTCACCGCGAACGTGCAGACCTACGGATTCCTCGCCAGCGCCTACCTCGCCCTGTTCGCCGTCGCGGCCTACGTGCTGGCCACACGCCGGCGGCTCTGGATGATCGCCCTCTCGCTGGCACTCATCGTTCTGGTGTTCGCGGCGGGCCCCTCGATCGCATCGACGTTCGGGCCCCTGGCGACGCTCGCCTTCGGTGCGGTCCCCGCGCTGCCCGCGCTCGTCTCGCTCGTGCTTCAGTTCCGGTTCAGAGCACTCGTGCCACTGCTCGCGCTCGCCGCCGCAGCCTCTCCCCAGATCATCGCCACGATGCTCGGGATCGTCTCCAAAGACCCGTTCCTGACCTACCGGGTCGCTTCGTCGGTCGACCTGGGCGTGGATGCCCGGGGCATCCTCGGGGCGGGCGCGCTGCTACTGCCGCTGCTGGGCATCCTGGCGGCGGGCATCCACCGGCGGAACGCGCTCTGGATCGCCTTTCCGGTGGCCTCGATCGCGGCGTGGGCGCTCACCTCGACCAACGACATCTGGGGGGCGAACCAGGAGCCCTACCGCTTCTGGCTCGACACGTTCTGCCTGGTCTCGTTCGTGACGGTGCCGATGGCCGCGATGGTGGGTGTCTCGTACCTGCGGTTGCCGAGACGGGCTGCCGCGGCCACCGGGCCACGGGCCCCGCGTTCCGCGCTCTCCGTCGCGGTCGCCGGAGTCGTCGTCATCGTCTGCGTCGTCGCCGCGGGCGTCTCCGCCGTCGACTTCCGCACCTTCCGGAACCTTGCGGGCCTGCACACGTTCATCGACTACAACACCCCGAGGTATCGCGCAATCGGCGAGCTGGGGCAGGAGGTGCCGAAGTCGGGCGCCGGCCTCGTGAATCCCGACGCCTGCATCGACGTGGAGGGTCTCAAGATCGTGTCCGACGGCGCCCCGGTCGCCACCTTCAACGAGGGCATGGCCTGGCCGACCGACTACGCGGCGGTGCGGAACGTGAACGCCGATCGGGTGAACGGATTCCAGATCGCCACCGGCGCCACGGCTGCCGACGTGAAGTGGGTGCTGACCGACAGTGCCTGCACCCCGTTCGACTGGGGCACGTACTACGCGAAGGAGCTGACGTTCGTCGACTCCCGCAGTTACCCCACGGCGGCCGGCGACGCCACGATCACGCTCTGGGCCTTCACGCCCTGAGCGACGTCGCCGGGGTTCAGGCGGTGAAGTACTCCCACACCTCGTCGGCGTACGACTTCCACGACCGGTAGTCGTTGCCCGCGAGGTCGCGCTTCTTGCCCTCGAGTACCCGGGGGTCGGTCAGCACCGAGTGCAGGGCGGCCTCGAGCGCTTCGTCGGAGTGCGGGTCGACACCGATGACGCCGCCGTAGTGCGCCGCGATCTCGGCCATGCTGCCGAGGTCGGAAGCGATGACGGGGGTTCCCGCCCGCAGCGACTCCACGATGGGGAGCCCGAAGCCCTCGTGGAACGAGGTGAAGATCGACACCGCCGCCAGGCGATAGCTCGCTCCGAGGATGTGATCCGACGCGTTCGAGAGAACGGTCAGCGGCCAGCCCTCGTCCTGCAGGTGCTGGCTGAGCTGGTCGAAGGGCGCGCTGTTCCACGAGCCCGCACCGATCATCACGAGCTGGAACTGCTCGCCGCGGGTCCAGAGGGCGCGGGCCGCCTGCAGCACGGAGAGGTGGTTCTTGCGGGGTTCGTGGCTGCCGACCACGAGCACGACCGGCAGGTCGCTGAGTTCGAGTTCCGCTTTGACGGCGGCGAGGTCCACGTCGGAGGGGGCGGCGGAGTCGCCTCCCAGAAAGACGGTGCGAACATCCGGACCTGTGCGACCAGACGACGGGAGCATCTTCTTCCACGCGTCGAATTCGTCCGCCGTGGACTGGGAGATCGCAGCCACCCGATCGGCGTAGGCGACGGCATCGAGATAGAGCGGGAAGTGGGCGGCCATGGCACCCGCGGCCGTCTCGCCCGAGGTGAGCGGAACGCAGTCGTAGCCGATGAAGGCCAGCTTCGAGGAGGCGAACTCGCCGAGGGCGAGGAAACGCTCAGCGCGCTCGGAGTCGGCGGAGAGCTCGGGGACGAACACCCTGCCCCCGTTCGGAATGACGATGCGCTCACGGGCGGGCGCGAGCGACACGATCGCCTCTTCGTCGTCTCCCCTCATGCGGGCCTCCTCGCGCGGGGTGAGGCGGCGGAGGCCCTTCCGGCTCTCCGTCCACGCCACGAGGACGACCTCGTGCTCGTGGGCCCACAGCCCCACGGTCTCCCGAACGACCCGCTGGATGCCCGACATGACGCGGGTGCTGCTCGTGTTGTGAACGTCGATGACGATGGCGTCGGTGAGGATCTCGACCTCGGCGCTCAACCCGAAGATGCTCGAGTCGGCGCGCTCGCCGAGGCCGCGGAGTGCTTCGCCCGCGCCGTTCAGCGTGGCGTTCCGCTGGAAGACGACAAGCTCCTCCTCGGTGGGGAGTTCACCGCGGAGGGTACTCCAGACGAGCCACAGGTCGTCCCAGCGGCCGCCGGCGTCGATGGCTGCCTGGAGGGAGGCCGCGAGAGCGTCCTGCACTTCGCCAGCGCTCGCCTCGGCCGGAGCGGGGGTGCCGAGAGCCTCGAGCAGTGCGCGGAGGTTCGACGATTCGGAGAGTTTCACTTCTGTGTTCCTGTCGGCTTCTGGGCTGCGCCGGCCTGTGATGCGGGGGCCGAGACGACCTTCCAGACGTCTGCCGAATACGCTTCCCACGTGCTGTCGTCCCGTGCCTCGATCTCGCCGTGCAGGCGTTCGAGCAGGGCATCGTCGGTGAGGAGCGCGCGCATGCCGTCGACGATCGACCGGTCGTCGCGGGGGTCAGCGGTGACGCATCCACCGCCCGCTGCGATCTCCGCCGTGCTGCCGTACTCGGTGGCGAGGGCGGGTGTGCCGACCGCCAGGGATTCGGCGATGGGCAGGCCGTAGCCCTCCTGCAGCGAGATGAAGACACTGAACCGCGCGCGGCGATAGGCGGCGGCGAGCGCGTGCTCGTCGACATCTCGGCGGAGCTCGATCTGCCTCCCCTGGTCGCGGAGCGCGGCGACCGCGTCGGGGATGTCGGTGTAGAGCCTGTCGCCCCGACCGCCGAGCAGCACGAGCGAGAACTCCAGTCCTTCGCGCCAGAGGATCTCGCTGGCGAAGATCACGGCGAGCTGGTTCTTTCTCGGCTCGTTGCTGCCGACAGAGAGCACGACGGGCAGCGAGGCCTCGGCGGGTGGTTCACCGTCGTCGGCCGGGATGTGCTCGATCGGCAGGTGCAGGGTTTCGACCCCGAAACCGGGCAGCCCCTGCGTGGCGAGGGCCTCACTGAAGCCGATGAACTCCGACGCGGTCGCGTTCGAGATCGCGAGGATCTCGTCGACGTACTTGATCGTCGAGAGATAGGAGACGAAGAGCCCGCTGAGCCCACGGTGCACGAGATGCCCGCTCGAGACGGGGATGGTGTCGTAGCCGATGGCGACAGTGCGGTTCGGGGAGAACCGGGTGAGCGCGGCGAGCGAGTCCGTTCCCCGGCCGACCGGCACTTCGGGGAAGAAGACCGTCGTCTGCCAGGGGACGACGAGCTCGGCGGCGGTCTCGTCGGGTTCTGCCTTCTCGTCGTCGCGGTGACGGTCGTCGTCACCCTGCCAGTCGAGCACGCGTGCCGACTCCTCGGACGACAGGGTGCGGAGGGCCGCGCCGTCATCGGTCAGGGCGGCGAGCTGGAAGCGTTCGCGGCCGGCCCAGCGCGACACGGTCTGCCGGGTCACCCGCTGGATTCCCGAGTTGAAGCCGAACTTCGCCGTCTGGTCGGTGAAGACGACCGGTTCGGTGCTGACCAGCCTGATCGTTCGGAGCTGGGCGTGGTAGCGGAGCGTCCACACGGCGCTGTGGTTCAGGATGCGCTGGGCGGCAGAGGACCCGCTCACACCGACGATGTCGCGGGCGAGCCCGAAGAGCATCTGCTGGTCGGGGAAGCATCCACTGACCGCGATGACGAGGAGCCACAGCTCGGCCTTCGAACCGGAGCCCTGCACCTGCTGCACGAGTTCGCTCAGCACGCGCTCGAGCGGCAGGGCCCGGAGCTCGGCCGCGCTCGAGTGCGGCAGGAGCGCCGGGGCGACGGCCCGCACGCGCTGCTCGAAGGCCTGCCGGCCGTGGTCGACGCCCGACTTCACGCGCGCCTGCCGGGGGAAGAGGATTCTGCGCTGCTGGCGGAGGAGGGCAACCCGTTCCCTGGCCCGCACGGCCCGGATGGGCCGCGTCACACGCCAGCTGAAACTCGCCTGCAGTTCCTGGGCCGAGGGACCGTCGAGATCGCCGGCCGCATGCAGCCCCTGGATCCAGGCGTCGACCTGTGAGGCGGCGATGAGGTGTGCTCCGCTGAGAGCGGAGGGGGAGGTGGCACTGGCCTGGTCTGTACTCGGCATATCGCGCTCATCCTATTACAAGGCTCCGGCGCCAGACTGCGCGTTCCGGGAGGTCCCGGGTCAGAACAGCGACCACGGATAGTGCATCACGTCGAACGTGATCGGGAACGTGTAGATGGCGTACCCGGCATGCACCGCACGAGTGAAAGGCGGCAGGTCGGTGGCGACCTGCATCCGTGTGTCGTTCTCATTGTTCTCGAGCACGACCACCGTGATCTCGTCGCCCTGCAGGGCCCGTTGCTGGTAGGGCGGATACCGGTCGTTCGTCAGTCCGGCCGCCGTCACGCGTTCCTCGGTTGCCGCGGTCAGCGAGTAGGCGACCCAGTAGTCGGCATAGACCGCGCCGAGGTTCCGGTCTTCGAGGTACTGCCCGAGCGACCGGATGTCGCCGATGATGTAGCGGCTCTGGGTTCCGAAGGAGAGGTTCGGGAACAGGCTCTCGACCTGCACGACGGTGAGCGTCGCCGCGAGTACCATCGCGGTGATGCCTGCCACGATCCGGTACCGGATGCGCGTCACGAGCCACGCCACGGCCACAGCCAGCGACGGCAGCACGAAGACGGTGTAGCGGTAGTCGCTCGGGCCGAGGGTCGTGCCCGCGCCGATGACCACCACGACGACGGCCAGCACCGTTCCGGCCAGCAGAGCGGCTACCCAGGCATTCCGGCCGAGCACGGCCAGTACCGCCAGAAGGGCGAAGAGGGCGAGGCAGAGTGCGGCAGTGAGGTATCCGACGACGGTGCCCTGGGCGCTGAAGATACTCGGCATCGTGCTGGTGAACAGGGTGGCGAAGCTCCGGAGTCCCGGATGCGTGCCGTCGCTCTTCGGGGCGAGCGCATTGAGGGAGTTCGCGAACATCACCAGCCAGGGCAGGGCCCCGACGATCGCCGCGGCGATGCCGACCAGGATGCGGTACCAGTGCCGTCTGCTTCGGACCAGGAGGATGAGCACGCCGGGTATCGCGAGCGCCGCGCCCATCGGCGACTGCCAGAAGGCGAGGCCCGCGGCGAGCCCCACGAGCGCCCACTGCAGCAGGGGGCGGCGCACCGGCTGCCGGAGTGCCAGCGCCGTGGCGCCGAGCCCGAGCACCAGGCTCGGGCCGTAGAAGCCCGGTTCGCTGATCGAGATGCGCAGGGTGTAGAAACCTGAGAACCAGTACAGGATCGCGGCGACATTGCCCACGAGCGGGCCGAACGCCTTCGTGGCGATGAACCGCAGCACCAGCACGCCGCCGACGAAGAAGAGCATCGCGACCACGGAGAGCACTTCGATGTGCGCGCCGACAATGGCCATCACGCCGCCCGCGACGAGTTGCAGCAGCGTGCCGCCGTAGGTCTGGCCCCAGAAGAAGAAGGTCAGGTCCCCGTCGGAGATGTCCTTCGCCATCAGGGAGACGATGGCGTTGTCGGAGTCGACGTAGAAGGCGGGGGTGAAGACGAGAAGGAGGCGCAGCAGCAATCCGGCCGCCAGGAGCACCCAGAAGGCGATACCTGCGATCCGGAGGCCACGCTCGGCCACAGAGGATGCATTCCCCGTGGTGTCAGTCTCCGTCGATTCGGCCAGTCGGTCGCTCATCCTCGTATCCTTCCGGCAGCCGCGCGGGCACCGAGACCCGCCCGGAGCGCCACCCGGAGGGGTAACTGGTACCAGCGGTGGTACCGCTTCGCGAGATAGAGGTACGCGCTGTGGTGGTGCGCGCTCAGCATGGCAGCCGAGACCCGTTTCGTGCTGGTGCCCCCGGTGTGCTGGACGGTGGCGGTGGGAGCATAGAGCACCCGGCGCCCCGCGTTGCCGAGCCGCTCACCGAGGTCGACGTCTTCGAAGTACATGAAGAAGCGGTCGTCGAACCCGCCCACCTGTTCGAAGGCGTCACGCCGCACCAGCATGCAGGAGCCCGAGAGCCAGCCGGACTCGATCGGCTCTGTGCCGCTCGTCTTCGATTTGTCGGCGCGGAGGTACCGCTTCGACCAGGGGTTCTGGGGCCAGACCCGGTGGAACACCGCGTGGCCGGCGCCCGAGGTGAGCGAGGGTACGTCGCGGGCCGACGGGTAGATGCTGCCGTCGTCGTTCGTCACCCGGGGCCCGACGGCGCCGATCCTGTCATCGGCCCGGATCACGGCGAGCATCTCGTCGATGCTGCCCGGTTCGAAGACCACGTCGGGATTGGTGACGAGGATGAATCGTGCGTCGGTTCCCAGGCTCCGGGCGGCGAAGTTGACCGCGCCGCCGTAGCCCAGGTTCCTTCCCGGTGAGAGGATCCGCGCGCCGGAGGAAGCGGTCGCCGCCGTGAGATCGTCGCCCGGAGCGTTGTTCACCACGATCAGGTCGAGAGGCTCCGAGCTCGCGGAGGAGGTCGAGGCGAGGCAGGTGAGCACGTCGTCTCCCGAGAAGTAGCTCACGGTCACGAGGGCCACGAGAGCCGCGAGCGAGCCGGAAGGGGCGGCGGAGGGGCGATCCGATGTGTTCACGGGGCCACCGCCAACCGGTATGCCTCGACATGCCGAGAGGCGCACGCCGCCCAGGTGAATGCTGCAGCGCGAGCTGCTCCCGCGAGCGCCAGACGGGCGCGTTCCGCCGGGTCGGCGAGCAGGTCCCGGATGCCGCGGCCGATGCTCGCGGAGTCGACGTCTGTGTACTTCACGGCGTCACCGCCCACTTCGGGCAGGGAGAGACGGCGGGTGGTGAGCACGGCCGATCCGCTCGCCATCGCCTCGAGCACGGGCAGGCCGAACCCTTCGCCGAGGCTCGGGTAGGCCGTCAGGAGGGAGCCGCCGAGCAGGGCCCGGAGCTGTTCGAGGGGCAGGTAACCGAGCATCCGCACGTCGACTCCGGCTGCGACAGCATCCGAGACGGCGGCAGGAACGGAGTCGTCCCAGCCGCTGCCGCCCGCGAGCAGGAGTGCGGGGCGGGAGGAGGCCGGCGTGTCACGCACTGCCGCCGTGAACCCCTGCACCAGGGCCCGAACGTTCTTCCGGGGTTCGAGGGTGCCGAGGAAGGCGACCCAGCCGGCGGCGACCGGTGGAACGAGGCTCGCCTCGAAGGCCTGCCGTTCGGCGGCGGCCGGGGGGTGGAAGATCGTGCTGTCATAGCCGAGCGGCGCATCGACCACGCTCCGGGGCGAGGCATGGGTGACGCGCAGGTACTCGTCGGCTGTGGCGCGGCTCGGGGTGACGACGGTGGCGCCCGACAGGCGTGCCGCCCTGATCCAGCTACGGAAGAAGATCCGCTTGACGCGGCCGTGCACCTCCGGAGCTGTGAAGAAGGTGAGGTCGTGCACCGTCACCACTCGCTTCCGCCTCGTGAACAGGGGGAAGGTGTAGTGAGGGGAGTGGATGATCATCGCCCCCGCCCGGCGCGCGAGCCCCGGCAGCACCAGTTGCTCCCAGACGAGGCGGCCGGATGCCCGCGCACCCCAGCCCGCGATCTCCATCACCCGCGTGACCCCTGCGGCCTCGAAGGCCGACCTGTCCCGCGGCTGGCAGACGACAGCCAGGGGCACGCCCGCGCGCACCAGTTCGCCCACCACGTTCTCGACGTAACGGCCGACGCCCCCGCGATCGGCGGGGATGGCGGTGGCATCGAAGAGCACACGCAAGGAGGCGGCGCCCGGCGCGGAGGTCGTCACCGGGGTCACGCGTCGAGGAGCTCGAGGTCGTGCTCGACCATCCGCGCCACCAGGGTCTCGAAGTCGACCGACGGCGACCAGCCGAGGACGTCCCGGGCGCGGCTCGCGTCCCCCAGCTGCTCGGCGGGGTCGACGGGGCGAACGAACGCCGGGTTCACGCTGACGAGCGACGACCAGTCGTCGATGCCGACCCGGGCGAACGCGGCATCCAGGAAATCGGAGATGGTGTGCGAGACGCCGGTGGCGACGATGAAGTCGCCCGCCTCGGGTGCCCGGGCGGCGAGTCGCATGGCCTCGACGTAGTCGGGTGCCCAGCCCCAGTCGCGCCGGGCGTCGAGGTTGCCGAGTTCGAGGCCCGCCTGCAGGCCCCGGCTGATGCGTGCCACGCTCGCCGTGATCTTTCGTGTGACGAAGGCCTCGGGGCGCCGGGGCGACTCGTGGTTGTAGAGGATCGTGTTCGACGCATGCAGTCCCCGCCCGCGGAACACCCCCACCGAGAGGTGCGCGTAGGCCTTCGAGGCCCCGTAGGGAGAGGATGGCCGGATCGCGGTCGTCTCCCGTTGCGGTGTCTCGGCGACCTGCCCGAAGATCTCGGCACTCGATGCGTGCAGCACCCGCACCGGATGCCCGTGCTCCTCCTGCAGGCGGTGGGCGGCGTCGAGCAACCGCACGACGACCTGCCCGTTGATCGCACCGGTCATCACGGGGTCGTTCCACGACGCGGCCACCGAGGAGACCGCGGCGAGCGAGTAGAGCTCGTCGGGCCTCACGTCACGAAGGAGGGACTCCAGGGCATCCGGGGCCAGCAGGTCGACGGCGTGCAGCGTCAGCTTCGCGGGGGAGCCGAGCGCGGCGAGGTTCTCCTCTGTGCTGTTCCTGACGACGCCGTGGACCTCATACCCGTCGGCGAGCAGGGACTCGGCGAGGTAGGAGCCGTCCTGCCCTGAGATTCCGGTGACGAGTGCGACGGGCACTTCGGCCTACAGCCCGGCGAGGGCTTTTTGCTCGACGACGTCGTTCTCGACCATCATCGTGACGAGCTCCTCGAAGCCGACTTTGGGCTTCCAGCCGAGCTTCGACTCCGCCTTGGCGCTCGACCCGATGAGCAGGTCGACCTCCGCCGGGCGCATGAATTCGGGGTTCTGCACGACGTACTTCTCCCAGTCGGAGATGCCGACGACGCTGAAGGCCTTCTCGAGCAGCTCCTTGATGGAGTGCGTCTCGCCGGTGGAGATGACGTAGTCGTCGGCCTCCTCCTGCTGGAGCATCAGCCACATCGCCTCGACGTAGTCGCCGGCGAAGCCCCAGTCGCGACGCGCGTCGAGGTTGCCGAGGACGATGTTCTCCTGAAGGCCGAGCGAGATGCGGGCGACGGCCTGCGACACCTTGCGGGTGACGAACTCCGGGCCGCGACGGGGCGACTCGTGGTTGAACAGCACGCCGGAGGAGGCGTGCATGCCGTACGACTCGCGGTAGTTGATGGTCATGTAGTGGCCGAAGACCTTGGCGACGCCGTAGGGCGAGCGCGGCCAGAGGAGGGTGTCCTCATCCTGCGGCACCTGCTGCACCTTGCCGAACATCTCGCTGGAGGAGGCCTGGTAGAAGCGCACCTTGCGGGGATCGTCGCCCGAGTAGAGACGAACGGCCTCGAGCGCGTTCAGCACACCCTTCGCGGTGACCTCGGTGGTGAGAGAGGCGTTCTCCCACGAGTACGCGACGAACGAGATGGCGCCGAGGTTGTAGAACTCGTCGGGCTTCGACGCCTCGAGGGCACGGATCAGGCTCGACAGGTCGGTGAGGTCACCGGTGAGCACCTTGATGCCGGGCAGCGTCGCCTCGACCAGGGCGCGCTTGGGGTTGTTCTGGCCCCGGATGAGGCCGTACACCTCGTACCCCTTCGACAGGAGGAGTTCTCCGAGGTAGAGGCCGTCCTGGCCGGTGATTCCGGTGATGAGAGCGCGGGGCATGTTTCCTCGTTGTTCGTTCGGGGGGCGTCTCGGACAGCTCATAGTAGCGTCGCCGAGTCATCGACTAGTATTCCATGGTGCACCCAGACCCCGAGGCAGGCAGGCCGCCCTCCGGCGGCAGATCGGTGCCTGTGGGCACCCAGACCGCGGCTGTGGATGCCCGGCTGCGGCAGATCGCACCGCACCTCGGCCTCTCCTCCGGCCCGGCCGATCCTCTGGCGGGCTGGACCCACCCGGCCGGCGAACTGGCCGCGGCGGTGGCCCGGGCCGTACGTATCTCTCTGAACGATGCCGATGTCTGGCTGGCGATCGTGGGGTTCACCGCGACCTTCCCGACGCTCGACGAGCACGCATCTGTGCGCCGGGCGCTGGCGCTGGCAGACCCCGGCGACGCCTTCGGGGTGCTCACCGCCCTGCTCGATGCGCTGGCACCGATCATCCGCCGCACCCTCCTGCCGGAGGCCGAGATCGAGATCGTCACCGACACGGTGATCGTCGATGCGAACTTCAGCGGGCGGAGCGATCACAACACCGGCGTGCAGCGGGTACTGCGGGAGACCGTCTCCCGGTGGTACCCCCGGCGCGAGCTGACTCTCGCCTGCTGGAACGAGCGCGGAACCGGGATGCGGCACCTCGTCGGCCACGAGATCGACCGTGTTCTCGACTGGGCCACCCACTCGAGCCTCTCCGCGGGGGAGCGGGCCGCCCTGCACGCCGCATCGGAGGCGTCGGCCGAGCACCGGGCCGCGCGCAGTGTCATCCTGGTTCCGCTGGGCTCGGTGATCGTCGAGATCGAGGTCTCCCAGCTCGAGACCGCCGCGCCGCTCGCGGCTCTCGCGGCCGTCTCGGGCAACAGGGTCGCGGTCGTCGGGCACGACGCGATCCCGATCGTGAGCGCCCAGAGCCAGCCCACGGGGGAGATCGAGCGCTTCGCCCGGTTCCTCACGGTGGTGAAGCACTCGAGTCGGGTGGCGGGCGTGAGCGCATCGGCGGCCACCGAGTACAGCGGCTTCGTCGATGCGGTTCGCGCGCAGGGTGTCGAGGGGCCGAGCGTCGTCGCCGTGCCGCTGGCGATGAACCCGCCCACCGCTGCCGCGCGGGCGGTGGCGCTCGAGCCTGCCGACGGCTCCGCGGCAGATCCCACCGAGCTGCCGCTGGTGCTCGTCGTCGGCAGCCAGGAGCCGCGCAAGAACCACAGTCCCATCGTGTTCGCGGCCGGGAGGCTGTGGGCCGAGGGCATCCGTTTCCGCATCCGGTTCATCGGTGGAGGCAGCGGGCCGGGCATCGCCAAGCTCGACCGTGAGGTTCGGGCGGTCGGTCAGCTCGGTCTCGGCGTCGAGGTGCTGAGGGATGCGAGCGATACTGTGCTGCTCGACTCCTACCGGGAGGCCCGCTTCACCGTGTTCCCCTCCCTCCACGAGGGGTTCGGTCTGCCCGTGGCCGAGTCCCTCGCCCTCGGCGTGCCGGTGATCACCTCGAACCACGGCAGCCTCGCGGAGATGGCGGAGGGCGGCGGCTGCCTCACGGTCGACCCCCGCGACGACGAGGCGATCGAGAATGCGATGAGGACGCTGCTCGTCGAGCAGGAGCTCTACGAGCGGTTGCGGCAGCAGGCGGTGTCGCGCACCTTCCGCACCTGGAACGAGTATGCCGCCGAGCTCTGGCGGCTCCTGGTCGAGCCGGTGCAGCAGCAGCTCACTGCCGCTGCGGCGGCTCTGGATGATGCAGTCGCTCTGGATGCGGGCGCCACCGCCTGGCAGCCAGAGACCGCCAACACCTCCGAGGCCTCACCGGCCGCGCTGCAGCTCGCCCTCGCGGGCTGGTTCCACGCGGTGCGGGCCGAACTCGCCGCCGAGAAGGCCCGGCAGAACTCCCCGGCTGCCAAGGTGCGGAAGGTGGGCGCGCTCGCGAAGTTCTTCGTGGCCCGCTCCCGCGAGATGGGTGTCGCACCCGCCACGCGCGCCGCGGTGAAGATCGTCAGGCGCCGTCTCATTCGAGGCTGATTCCCCGGTTCGGCTTGCTACAGTGGGGCATTCGCGGGGGGAGCCGGTGCACTGCGCCCGAATCCACGCCCGCTGTGACCCCGCCAGCCGAGCACCAGGAGTGACCCATCACCGCATCTCTCGCGCCCTCCGCGCCGGGTGAGCGCCGTTCCCGGCGTCGCCGGAAGTGGTCGACCCGCCGCCGTGTCGTGGCCGTCGTGCTCATCGTCCTGATCAGCCTCATCGTGGCGCTCGCCTGCATCGGCGGCTGGGTCGCCTACCAGGCCGTGCAGGCGAAGGACTCCCTCGAGCGGGCCCAGGGCACGGTCTCGACGCTACAGACGCAACTGACCTCCGTCGACGTGACGAAGCTGGATGTCTCGGCGCTGACCGCTTCGGCCGACTCCTTCGCCTCCGACGTGAGCGAGGCGCGCCAGCACACCAACGACCCGATGTTCAAGCTGGCCGAGAAGGTGCCGATGGTCGGGCCGAACCTCACTGCCGTGCGCCAGCTCACCGACTCGCTCGACCAGCTCAGCACCGACGCGCTGCTGCCGATCGTCGATTTCGGCAAGACCCTGACCCCCGCAGCGCTGAAGCCCGTCAACGGGGCGTTCAATGTCGAGCTGCTGAGAAACGGCGACACCGCCCTCGCCAATGCCGACACGGCGATCACCGCCGCCAGCGCGAGCCTTGCCTCCATCGACACGACCGACACCGTCGGCCAGATCGGTTCGGCCAAGACCACCCTCACCTCCGCGCTCGGCAAGGCGCAGGATCAGATCGTGAAGGCTCGCGGCACGCTGTCGACGGCTGAGGGCATCCTCGGCATGAACGGACCCCGGCACTATGTGCTGGCGTTTTTGAACAATGCCGAGTCGACCGGCCTCGGCGGTGGCCCCGCTTCGCTCTCCATGCTCACGGTCGACAACGGGGCGTTCGCGATCACCGACCAGGCCTCGAGCCGTGACTTCCCGCAGACCGACGGTCCGGTCATCCCGGTCGACGCCGGCCTCCGGGGAATCTACGGCCAGGGCATCAACGAGACGCTCAACTGGTCGACCAGCCGGCCGGACTTCCCGACCGCGGGCAACCTGATCAAGTCGTGGTGGGAGAAGTACCGGGGCGGAACCGTCGACGGCGTCGTCTCCATCGACCCGATCGCCCTCTCCGACATGCTCGCCGTGACGGGCCCGGTGAAACTGCAGTCCGGTGAGGAGATCAACGCGGACAATGCTGTCTCGCTCCTGTTGCACGACATCTACCTGCGTTTCGAACCCTCGGAGATCCAGTCGGGCACCGACGCCTTCTTCAAGGAGGCCGCGACGACCATCTTCAGCGGCATCACGTCGACCTCCGCCGCACCCGATGCGCTGATCACCGGGGTCAACAAGGCCATCGATGCCGGCGACCTGATGGCGTGGAGCGCGAACGCCGACGAGCAGAAGCTGCTCACGGGCACGAAGATCTCGGGCGTGATGCCCACGGACAACGCGAAGTCCACGCTGACCGGCACGTTCTTCCGGGACGTGACGGTGTCGAAGACCGACTACTGGCTCGAGACAGCCGTGAACCTGCAGACCGATGTGTGCACCAACCCGAACAACCCCACGTTCACCCAGACGGTCACGCTGCACTCGACGATCACCAAGCAGGAGGCCTCGACGATCGCTCCCTTCATCGTCGGCGACAACTTCGGCGGGCGGAAGTTCAGCACCGAGGTCTACGGCTACGGACCCGTCGGGGCCGCCATCACCGACACCCAGGTGGGCGACTCGAGCGTGGGTGGTTCCGCGAGATCCTCCTCCGAGGATCTCGGCCGACCGGTCGGGCGTGCCATCGTCGACCTGGCCCCGGGGGAGACGAACACGGTCACCTTCACCTACGCCGGCGCGGCAGGCTCCTATGGTGCACCTGCCCTCCAGACCACGCCCATGATCAACGCCACCGCGGCCACGATCGACGCGGCCGGTTGCAAGTAGGATGTGCGAGTGACTGAGCCCACTACGACCCAGACGGCTCCCCGGGGCAGGATCGCCCGCCTGGCCCATGCCTTCTGGGACAAACTGCTGCGCTACGCGCTGAAGTTCGGCGTCGTGGGCGGCATCGGCTTCGTCGTCGACTTCGCCATCTTCAACTGGTTGCGGGTCGGCGGTCTGGGCGCTGAGCACTTCCTCTCCGGCCCCATCGGCGCCAAAGTCGCGGCCGTCGCTGTGGCGACCATCGTCACCTGGTTCGGCAACCGCTACTGGACGTTCCGGGAGCACCGCCGCAAGAACTACGTGCGCGAACTGCTGGAGTTCGCCGTCGTGGCGGTCTCGGGCCTGCTGATCAACCTGCTCTGCCTGTGGGTCTCGCACTATGTGCTCGGCTTCACCTCGCTGCTCGCCGACAACATCTCGGGCAACTTCATCGGTACCGCTCTCGCGACGCTGTTCCGGTTCATGCTCTACCGCTACTGGGTGTTCGGGCACCACCGCTCCGGCACCGTCGTGGGCGCTGAGGAGCAGGCCCAGGCGGGAGCCTCGGCCCTCTTCGAGAGCGACGAGCTCGCAGCGGCCGACGCCCGCTCGAAGAAGCCGTGAGCACCGCCGCCCTCCTCGGTCGCCTCGATGCGCTCGCCGAAGCGATCGGCGCCACCGTGGCGGTCACAGGGGTCCCTGCCTACCTCGACGCGGTCTCCGAGGTCGTCGGTACCGATACCGAACTGCTCTGGCTGGCGCACACGGCGATCAGCGGGGAGTTCCCCGAGTCGCCCACCTTCGAGGACTTCCGCCGGGCTGCACGCCTCACGGGCACGCGCCAGGCCCTGGATGCCGTGGTGACCCGTGCCGGCCGGAGGCTGGCACCCCACCGCGGCATCGCCATCCGGATCGTGCAGCACGCGGTCGTCGTCGATGTGCACCACACCGCCCGGACGGGCCTCGCCACGGGCATCCAACGGGTGGTGCGCCAGACGATCGTGGAGTGGTCGAAGCAGCGCGAGATCGAGCTGGTGGGCTGGGATGCCCGCTACCTGGGCCTTCGCGCACTCACCGCCCCCGAGCGGCAGAACGCGCTGTACGGATCGGTTCCCGACATCCCGAAGTCCCGGGAGCGGGTGCTGACGATCCCGTTCCGGTGCACCTACATCCTTCCGGAGCTCGCGATCGAAGACGACCGCACCTCCCGCCTGTCGTGCTTCGCCGAGTTCTCGGGCAACACCACCAACGTCATCGGATTCGACTGCGTGCCGCTCACCTCGTCGGAGACGGTCGGCGGCGGAATGTCGGCCGCCTTCGCGAAGAATCTCGCGGCCATCGCGCACTTCGACCGCATCTCCACCATCTCGCGCGCTGCGGCGACGGAATACGGGGGCTGGCGGCGGATGCTCGCCGGGGCCGGACTCCGGGGGCCCGAGATCGAGCCCCTGCTGCTGCCGAGCGTCGCCGAGGAGGTCTCCCCGGCCGACTTCGAGCGCGCCCGCGCCGAGCTCTTCCGGGGCGACGCCCCCCTCGTGGTGTGCGTCGGCAGCCACGAACCGCGGAAGAACCACCTCGCCGTTCTCGCCGCCGCCGAGCGGCTCTGGCGGGACGGTGTGCGCTTCCAGCTGGTCTTCATCGGAGGCAACGGGTGGCACGGGGTGGAGTTCAAGGCCGTGCTGGCCCGGCTCGCCGCAGCCGGCCGGCCCGTCAGGGCGATCTCCGCCATCTCGGATCCGCTCCTCTGGAGCGCCTACCGGCTGGCGCGGGTGACCGTGTTCCCGTCGCTGAACGAAGGCTTCGGGCTGCCCGTCGGGGAGTCTCTCTCGGCAGGCACCCCGGTGGTCACGAGCGACTACGGAAGCATGAAGGAGATCGCCTCGGGCGGCGGCGCCATCTTCGTCGACCCCCGCGACGATGACGACGTCTGGCGCGGAATCAGGGCCGGACTCCTCGACGACGAGCTGCACGCACGCCTGGTCGCCGAGACGACGCACCTCTCCGGCCGCGGCTGGTCGGACTATGCCGACGAGCTCTGGGACTTCTTCGTACACACACCGGCCTGACCGGCCCTTTCCCCGGCCGGGCAACGCCCAGCCCCGAACGCGTAGTATTTACCGGTGGGATGCGCCTGACATCCTGCGGTACTCGAGGAGATGTATGGCAACCCAAGCCGAAGCGAGGGCTCTGCGGCTGTCTGAGCTGCCCTTCGAAACGTCGGTCAACGCCGGCCCCAAGTACGTCGGCGGGTTCTTCACGGCCATCAGGGAGATCGCCTCCCACCGGGAGCTGCTCGATCTCCTCATCCGGCGCGAGTTGAAGTCGCGGTACAAGGACTCCTCGCTCGGCTTCCTCTGGAGCCTGATCAAGCCGCTCGTGCAGCTGCTCATCTACTACGTGTTCATCGGCCAGGTGCTGGGCGCCGCCAAGGGCGTCGCCGACTTCGCCATCTTCGTCTTCGCGGGCCTCACTCTCTGGGGTCTCTACAGCGAGACCATCGCCACCGGCACGGCATCGATCGTCTCGAACGGCGGACTGATCAAGAAGGTCTACCTGCCGCGGGAGATCTTCCCCCTGGCCGCCACCGGGTCTGCCATCTTCAACTTCCTGGTGCAGATGGTGGTGCTGCTCGCGGCGATCGTGCTGCTCGGGCAGTTCCCGATCTCGCTCAACCTCCTCTACGTGCCTGCTGCCTTCGTGATCGTGCTCATCTGGGGCGTGGCGTTCGCCGTGCTGCTGTCGGCGCTGAACGTGTACCTCCGCGACATCCAGTACCTGGTCGAGGTGGTGATGCTGTTGCTCTTCTGGGCCTCGCCGATCGTCTACTCGTGGGGCTTCGTCGTCGCCGCAGTCAAGAACCACACCTGGTTGCTCGAGGTGTACCTGCTGAATCCGATCTCCCTGAGCATCCTCGCGTTCCAGCGCGGGCTCTGGCAGGCCGGCAGCCAGACGCGGGTGCTCGAAGGCAGAGAGGTTCCCCCGCAGGACTGGCCCGCCTACATGGACCTCCGTCTCGCCGCCGCCGCCGTCGTGGGCCTCATCGTTCTGTTCATCGCCCAGCGCATCTTCTCCCGCCTGCAGGGCAACTTCGCCCAGGAGATCTGATGCCGTCACAATCCGACCCCCGCGTGCTCGCCAAAGCCCCCACCGTCGTTCGGGCCACCGATGTCTCGAAGCGCTTCGTCATCCGCAAGGAGAAGTCGCTGAAGGAACGCATCGTCAACTTCGGCCGGTCGCAGAAGCACAAAGACGACTTCTGGGCCCTCCGCAACGTGTCCTTCGAGATCAAGGCCGGCACGACGATCGGCCTCGTCGGGGCCAATGGATCGGGTAAGAGCACGCTGCTGAAGGTGCTCGGTGGAATCATCCAGCCGAACGACGGCACCGTCGAACGCCGCGGCCGGCTCGCCGCGCTTTTGGAGCTCGGTGCGGGATTCCACCCCGACCTCACCGGCCGGGAGAACGTGTACCTGAACAGCTCGATCCTCGGGCTCAGCCGAAAGCAGACCGACGAGTACTTCCAGTCGATCGTCGACTTCAGCGAGATCGAGGAGTTCATCGACACGCAGGTGAAGTTCTACTCCTCGGGTATGTACGTGCGGCTGGCCTTCGCCATCGCGGTGCACGTCGACCCCGACATCCTCCTGGTCGACGAGGTGCTGGCGGTCGGTGACGAGCCGTTCCAGGCGAAGTGCATGAGCAAGATCCGCCAGTTCCAGGCCGAGGGCCGCACGATCATCCTGGTGAGCCACTCAGCGGGCCAGATCGAGGACCTCTGCGACCGTGTCGTTGTGCTCTCGCACGGCAACGTGGTGTTCGACGGAGATGCTGCCGGTGGGCTGCTGGCGCTTCGCGAGTCGTTCGAGCACTGAGCCCCGCCCGGCGCGACCGGCGCGACCGGGCTCTTCCGTGCGGGTGCGTCAGCTGCGATGCAGGCGGGAGCGCACCCCGCGGAGCGGCTTCGTGACCCGCCAGGAGAGCGTCTGCTGCAGGTCGGCGACCAGCTGGCCGAGTTCTGCCTCGTGCTGGCGGCTCTGGGCGAGCTCCGCCTCGACGGTTCCGACCCGGGCGGCGGCCGCTGCCCCGCGCGTCGCCTCGTCGTGCAGGCGTTCCGCCGTCGTCGCCAGCTCGGCGCGTGCCTCGGCGAGGTCGTTCTGCAGATCCAACTGCCGGATCGGCGTGTAGGCGTCGAGGATGCCCGCCGGGTACTCGAGATCGGCCTTCAGCTCCGCGGCACGCTCCGACGCCACGTAGAAGCGCGACAGCCCGTCGAAGAAGCAGAACTCGTAGCCGGCCTGCTCGACGATGCCGCTCCAGCCCTCATGCACCCGCTTGGTGCTCATCGGAGCCGTGGCCTCGATCACCAGCACCCAGGGGCGGAAACGGGTGAAGTCGAGGGAGGCGAGCACCTGGGCTTCGGCGCCCTCGGTGTCGATGCTCAGAAAGTGCAGGTCGCGCTCGGCCAGGCCGGCCTGCTCGATCGCGTGGTCGAGCGAGATGACGGGCACCTCGATGTCCCGCACCGAGAAGCCCGACTGCGCGTGGTCGGCGCTGATGCCGTCGATCAGTGTCGAGAGGCCCGTGCCCTCGATGAGGTGCAGCTGCATCGTCTCATCGGTGCTGTCGCTGGCGACGGCCTCGAAGACGGTGTCCCGCGGGCGTTCCGCCCGGAAGGCCGCCGCATACGTAGGATTCGGCTCGACCGCGATGCCCGACCAGCCCGCGTCGTAGAACTTCCGCGTGACCGAGTCGTCGGTCGGATCGTTCGCGCCGACATCGAGGTACACGCCCCCCTCGATGTGCCCGAGGGCCCTCCACAGCACGATGTCCTCGCCGTTCTGGGCGAATGACACGTTGAGATCTGGCACGGGAGTCCTTTCCGACGGCGGGCAACACTGAACGCCGCCATCCGACCCTAGCGGTTTGCGCCTCGGTGTCAGCGGAGCGCGCGCGGGGAAGGCCCGAGAGGCAGCGGGTCGAGTTTGACCTTCGTGGCCAGCAGCACGAGCAGCAGGAAGTTGCCCTCGATGAGCAGCCGGCTCTCGGTGAGGCTCTGGATCACCAGCGCCGTGAGCAGCAACAGCGGCAGCAGGGAGATGGCCTGGAACGGTGTCGGTGCTCCGACCACGGGCGGCGGGGGGTCGACGGCCATCCACCAGGAACGCACCGTCGTGGCGGCGATCAGGCAGCCGAACACGAACAGGCCGACGACGCCGAGTTGCAGGAAGATGTCGATCCACGCGTTGTGCGCCTGCAGGTACACCGTGCCGTCCTGCACGATCAGGTTCTTGAAGGGCTCGACCCAGGGCGCCCAATAGCTGATCCAGCCCCAGCCGCCCCAGGGATGCTGCCACGCGAGATCGATGACCGTGTCCCAGATCGCGAGCCGGCCGGTGAGGTTGTCGCTCCGGCCGATGAGGGGGAAGAAGGCGTCGGCCAGACGGATGCTCAGAACGGCGAGGATCAGCACCCCGGCGATGCCGAACGGGTAGACGATCAACCGCCTCTGAATCGGCACGCGGCGGATGAGGAGGGCAACCACCAGCACGAAACCGACAGCGATCGTCGCCATCAGCACGGTCGCCGACCGGGTCAGCCCGTGTTCGAGCAGGGCAAGCGCGATCCAGACGGCCGAGGACACCGGTCGCCTGGTCTTCTCCACCCACTCGATCGCGAAGACGATCAGGGCGAGCAGAACGAGGAAGGCGAGCAGATTGCGGTTGCCCACGATGCCCTGGATCGGGCCGCCCACCAGCAGCGAGGAGGTGCTCCACTGGTAGTCGTCGGGCACACCCCTGCCGCCGGAGAACAGCCAGAGGGCCCGCAGATCGCCCTGCACGAAGAGCGCGGTGAAGAGCTCGAAGACGATCGAGAGGCCGAGCAGCCACCGGAGGGCCGTGCCGAGCGCCCGGAGGATCTCGAACCACGAGAGCGTGATGGCGACGAACACCCCCGCCACGGCCGTCATGAGCTCCGCCGTTGCGCCCAGGGCGGTCGCGCCGGTGTACTGCGACCAGGCGATGCTGGCCGCAGAGAGCACGAGGAGGGCGGCGAGCGGCTTGGAGTACCGCATCCACGGAACCGCCCGGGCACGGACCGTCCGCACCAGCACGACACCGCTCGCCACGGAGAGCGCGGTGACGAGCACGATGAACGCCGGCCAGCCGAGCAGGCTCTGCCAGGCATCCGCTCCCAGCGCGGTGAAGAGCACGAACCCGGCGAGTCGGATGCGGCCGACCGGCGAGGGTGCCGGGTCGCCGACGACCGGCACCCGGTGGGCGGGTACTCCCTGCAGGGGATCGGTTCGGGGCGTCGAGGTCATCAGGCCCCAAGGTTAGCCAGCGGCCTCCCGGCAAACTCCTGAGAAAGAGGCCGTCCGGCCTCAATCGTTACCAGGCCGTCACCTGAACCCGGCCGTCACACGAAGGCGGCGAACCCGGTGATCTTCCGGCCGACGATCAGCGTGTTCATCTCGCGCGTGCCCTCGTAGGAGTAGAGCGCCTCCGCGTCGGCGAAGTGCCGGGCCACGTCGTACTCGAGCACGATCCCGTTGCCGCCGAGGGCCTCGCGGCACCACGCCACCGTCTCGCGCATGCGCGACGTCGCATAGGCCTTGGCGAGGGCCGAGTGCTCGTCGCGCTGGGTGTCGGCATCCAGCATCTTCGACACCTGCACGACCATGCCGAGGCTCGCCGTGATGTTGCCGAGGCTCTTCACGAGAAGGTCCTGCACGAGTTGGTGCGATCCGATCGGCTTGCCGAACTGCACCCGCTGCTTCGTGTAGCGCACGGCAGCGTCGTAGGCGCCGATCGAGTTGCCGACCGCGGCCCAGGCCACCTCTGCGCGGGTCAGGCGCAGCACGGCCGCCGTGTCGCGGAAGCTGTTGCCGTTCTGCAGGCGCATCGACTCGGGCACCCGCACGTTCTCCAGGGTGATGTCGGCGTTCTGCACGATGCGGAGCGACTGCTTGCCCTCGATCTTCGTGGCGGTGTAGCCGGGGGTGTCGGTCTTCACGATGAAGCCCTTGACCTGGCCGTCCTCGGCCGACTTCGCCCAGATGATCGTGATGTCGCTGAAGGTGGCGTTGCCGATCCAGCGCTTCGAGCCGTTCAGGATCCAGTCGCCCGTGGATTCGTCGCGCGTCGCGACCGTTCGGAGCCCCTGGGCCGAGTCGGATCCCGAGTCGGGCTCGGTCAGCCCGAATGCCCCGACGATGTCGCCCTTCGCCATCTGCGGCAGCCACTCGGCCTTCTGCTCCTCGGAGCCGGCGACGCTGATCGACCCCATGGCGAGTCCGTTGTGCACACCCACGTGGGTGGCAACCGACGCGTCGATGCGCGCCAACTCGAGGGCGACGAAACCGCGGAAGACGGCAGAGTTCTCGAACGTTCTCGTCTCCTTCCACGCGAATTCGTAGAGTCCGAGCTCGGCGAGCCGCTTGATGACCTGGTGCGGGAACTCCGCCTTCTCCCAGAGGTCGTTCACGATCGGCTTGACCTCGGCCTCGAGATACTCGCGGAGGGCCGCGAGGCGCTCCTTCTCCTCGTCGCTCAGGGCGTCGGAGTAGCCGAAGAAGTCGCTGGCCAGAGGCTCGAAAGTCATCGTGTGATCATCCATTCGTGTTCATCGTGCAGAGTCCACTTCACCGTGGAATCAGCCGCCAGCCTACGTCGGAGCATGGCGCCGGCAAACCCAGTTGGTAGTTTGGTCCAACACCTGAGTCGGAAGGCCACGCCATGTTCGTCCCCATCTCCAACACCCCCCGCGACTATGCCTGGGGTTCGGCGAGTGCGATCAGCGACCTCCTGGGCACGAAGCCGACGGGCCGACCCGAGGCCGAGCTCTGGCTCGGCGCGCATCCGTCGTCGCCGAGCGTGATCGACGAGCCCGCCCTGGCCGACGGGGCCACGAACCTCGCAGAGTGGATCGCGGACGACCCGCACGGGTCCTCCGGAGCCCACGGCCAGCTGCCCTACCTGCTGAAGATCCTCGCCGCCGGTGGGCCGCTCTCGCTGCAGGCGCACCCGACGCTCGGGCGCGCCAAGGAGGGTTTCGCCCGCGAGAATGCTGCTGGAGTGCCCCTCGACGCGCCGAACCGCAACTACAAGGACCCGCTGCACAAGCCCGAGGTCATCTATGCGCTGAGTGACACGTTCGAGGCGCTCTGCGGCTTTCGTCCGCTCGGGGAGATCCGCGCCATCGTCGCGGAGCTGCAGGCAGCCGATGCCGCGTCGGTCGTTCCCGAACCCGAACTCCTGGGCGCCCTCGTCTCGCGCCTCGGCGGTGACACGGCCGAGGCGCTCGAGACCAGTGTGGAGTGGCTGCTGTCGGGCAGCGGTGAGGTGGCGGCCCTCGTCGACCACGTGACCGCGCTGGCCGGGAGTCTTCGGAGTGAGGCGTTCGGCCCGGCGTTCTCGACGGTGCGGGAGCTCGCTTCGGACTACCCGGGCGACCCCGGGGTCGTGCTCTCTCTCCTGCTGAACCGCGTCACCCTGAGGCGCGGCGAGGCGCTGTTCCTGCCGGCCGGCAACATCCACGCCTACCTCAGGGGGCTCGGGGTGGAACTGATGGCGGCCTCGGACAACGTGCTCCGCGGCGGGCTGACGCCGAAGTACATCGACGTTCCCGAGCTGCTCGGAGTGCTGCAGTTCGAGTCGCTCCCGGTGCCCTATCTCCGGCCGGAGCATCCGTCGGCCGGGGTGGAGGAGTTCCAGCCCGACGTGACCGACTTCGTGCTCGTGCGGGTCGCGCTCGGCGACCAGGCCTCTGCCGTGAGCGCGGCGGACGGGGGAGACCCTGCTCCGGATGACCGTCCCGGGCTCTCCCGCTACCTGCCGCTCGGGCCGGCCATCGTGATCGCCACCGCCGGAAGCGTCACCGTGTCGTCGGCCGGGGGAAGCGTCGACGTCGCCCTGGGGGCGGCGTTCTACGTCACCCCCGACGAGGGCGAACTCACGTTCACCGGCTCGGGCGAGCTGTTCCTCGCGGCTCCCGGCGCCCGCGCCTAGCGGCTCGGCCGCCGCTGGCCGCAGGCGGTCCGACACGCAGGCAGCCGGCCGGCGGGCACCGGGTACGCGGTCAGGCGGGTTGGCGTGCGAGCTGCCCGAAGGTGCGCCGGTAGGCCGCGGGGGTGGTGCGCAGCACCTTCACGAAGTGGTGCCGCATGACGGCCGCCGACCCGAAACCGGTCTCGGCGGCGACCCGGTCGAGGCCGAGGTCCGACTCCTCGAGAAGCAGTTGGGCCCGGAGGAGCCGCTGCCGGTTCAGCCATGCCGCCGGTGTGGTGCCGAGGTCTGCCCGGAACCGCCTTGCGAAGGTGCGGGGTGACATGAGGGCCCGGCGCGCGAGCTCCTCCACCGGCAGCTCCTGGTCGAGGTTGTCGATCATCCACTCGGTCACGGCCGCGAAGGAGTCGCTCCGCACGGGCGGCACGGGCGCGGCGATGTACTGGGACTGCCCGCCGGAGCGCTGCGGGGGCACGACCATCCGCCGGGCGACGACATTGGCGCTCGCGGCGCCGAGCTCGGTGCGCACGAGATGCAGGCACGCGTCGATGCCCGCAGCGGTTCCGGCTCCCGTGATGACGCGGCGGTCCTCGACGAAGAGCACGTCGGGATCGACGGCGGTGCCGGGGTGTTCCCGCGCGAGGCGTTCGGCGTGCATCCAGTGCGTCGTCGCGGCCCGGCCCTCGAGGATGCCCGCCGCGGCCAGCACGAAGGCGCCGCTGCAGACGCTCAGGATCCACGCGCCACGCGCCTCGGCCTCCCGCAGCACCCTCACGACCCCGGGGTGCACCGGATCGCCGATCGCATGCGCTGCCACCGCGATCAGGTCGGCGTCGGCGCAGCACTCCAGCCCCTCGGAGATGACCATGTCGTAGCCCAGGCTGGTGGGAACGGGGCCGGGTTCGGGGGTCGCGATGTGGAAGTCGAAGCTCGGGCCACCCATATCGCTGCGGTCGATGCCGAACACCTCGCACACCACGCCGAACTCGAACGGGGCGACGTGCGGCAGCGCGAGCAGAACGATCTTCTGGAGCATGACGGCAGCTTATCGACACCCGAGCAGATCGTGCCACCCTGCCTGTCGAGGTTGTCGGCTGACGCCCGAAGTGGGGCCAGACACGCTGGGCGCGGCGAACCTTTAATCCAGAGTTGAGGGTTTACGATCTGCGACTTGACGTGAGCGAACTACACCGGTGTAATTATGGCTAGGGGTTTTCGGCAAGACTCGGCAGGTCGGGGTCTGTCAGAAAGGAGAGCGTGATATGTCGCAAGCAGAGTTCCGCTCAGAACAGACCAGCAGTGCGCCAGCGGGCAGCGCACCGGCCACCGGAGCCTCCGCGGCGTCGTTCGGCGCGCTGAGGCGGCCGAGCGGGGTGCCCGACGACTGGTTCGTCGACCCGGTCCTCCTCGGCGTTCCCGGCGTGCGGCAGGTCGACGGCAATCCTTACGTCGACGACAACCCCCTGGCCTGGCAGACCGATTCGCTCTGCGCGCAGACCGATCCCGAGGCCTTCTTTCCCGAGAAGGGCGGATCGACCAGGGATGCGAAGCGCATCTGCCAGACCTGCGAGGTCAAGTCCCAGTGCCTCGAGTACGCCCTGCAGAACGACGAACGCTTCGGCATCTGGGGCGGCCTCTCCGAGCGCGAGCGGCGTAAGCTCCGCAAGCAGGCCGGGTAGCGGCACAGCTGGCGCATGGCCCGCCGTGCGCCTCCCAGCCAACCAGCAGGGCCTGCACAGGCTCGAGGCCTATTTTCGGGGCGCGCCGGTCAGGCAACGGGCCAGAGTCACGCCCATCCCTAGTGTCTAAGGGATGCAAGCCCGAGTCACTGCCATTCTTGTCGCCCACAACGGGGCCGACCGGCTTCCGCGCACCCTGGATGCGCTGAGAGGCCAGACCCGGCAGCCCGATTCCCTGGTGGTCGTGGATGTCGCATCCAGCGACGACTCGGCAGCCCTCCTCACGGCGATGCAGCCGAACGGCTTCCTCTCCTCCTCCACCCGACTCTCTTTCGGCACCGCCATCTCGCACGCGCTCGGCGTGGTCAGCCCGCCGCAGTCCGAAGACGAGTGGCTCTGGCTGCTCGCACACGACAGTGCTCCCGCTCCGGATGCTCTCGCCGCCCTTCTGGGGGCGGTCGAGGTGAATCCCTCCGTGGCAGCGGCGGGCCCGAAGCAGATGGAGTGGGACAACCCTTCGTTCATTGCCGGGTTCGGGGAGTCCATCACCCGTTTCGGCGCCAGCGTGCAACTGGTCGAACGCGAACTCGACCAGGCCCAGCACGACCGGATGAGCGACGTTCTCGGCGTCGGAGCCGCCGGTCTGCTGGTGCGGCACAGCGTCTGGAACGAGCTCGGCGGGTTCGACCCCGCGCTGCCGACCGCCGACAACGCCCTCGACTTCTCGATCCGCGTGCGTCTTGCGGGGCACCGCGTGATCACGGTGCCCGACGCGCGGGTCTCGACGAGCGGCGACGGCTACAGCGGTCCCGGGACCTCCGCGAAGGGCGGCGAGCGCCGTCACCGCCAGGCCGTCCGCCGCGCGGCCCAGCTGCACCGCCGGCTCGTCTACGCGCCGACGTTCGCTGTGCTGTTCCACTGGCTGAGCCTCGTGCCGCTCGCCGTCGCCCGCACCTTCTTCCAGCTGCTCCGCAAACAGCCGGGTGCGGTCGCCGGCGAGTTCGCGGCAGCTTTCCGCACGGCATTCAGCGGCCGGGTGGGTGAAGCCCGGCGGAGGATCCGTTCCACCCGGAAAGTGGGCTGGAACGCCATCAACCCCCTGCGGATCGCCAGCGCTGAAGTGCGCCGTCGCAACGCGCTCCTCCGGGAACTCGCGCTCTCCCGCGCGCGCGGTGCCCGCGGCGCCCATGAGGAGCTCCAGTTCTTCACCGGCGGCGGCGCTGCGATCGTGGTCGTGGCCGCGGTTGTCAGCGCTGTGCTGTTCTTCCCGCTGTTCCGCGCGCAGGCGCTCGTCGGCGGGTCGTTCCTGCCGCTCTCCGGCACCCCCGGGGGCCTCTGGGCGAACATCGGCTACGGCTGGCGTGATCTCGGCCTCGGCTTCGTGGGGTCATCCGACCCCCTCACCTACCTGCTCTCGATCTTCGGGTCGATCACGTTCTGGTCGCCCTCGATCGCCCTCGTCGTGCTGTACCTCCTCGCACTGCCGCTGGCCGCCCTGGCGGCCTGGTTCTGCGCGGCGAAACTGACCACCCGTCAGGGCCTCCGGGTCTTCGCAGCGATCCTCTGGACCATCGCACCGCCGTTCCTCGCCTCGCTCGACTCCGGTGCGCTCGGTGCGATCCTCGCCCATCTGCTGCTGCCCTGGCTGATTCTGGCCGCCCTCTCGGCGGCGCGTTCCTGGTCGGCGTCGGCGATCGCCTCGCTCCTCTTCGCCGCGACCGTGGCCGCCGCGCCGTCGCTCTGGCCCGCGCTCCTCGTGCTCTGGCTCGGTGCGGTGCTGTTCTCGCGGCGCGCCGTCGCGAGGTACATCGGCATCCCTGTCCCGGCCCTCGTGCTCGTGCTTCCCCTGGCCGTCGAACAGTTCATGCGCGGCACGCCGCTCGCCTTCTTCGCGGACCCCGGCACCCCGGCGGCCCACGGGTCGGTGAGCCTTCTCGACCTGTTGATCGGCCTGCCGGAGTCGGGTATCGGTGGCTGGTCGGACATCGGATCGACCGTGGGCATCGATTCCCCGACTGTCGAACTCGTGGCCGCCATACTGCTGCTTCCGCTCGCACTCATCGCTCTCGTCGCTCTCTTCCTGCCGCGACCCGGGCGTGCGGTCGTCGGCGTGGCTGTCGCGATCGTCGGCTTCGCGACCGCGTTCGCGTCGACGCTTGTCACGGTGGCATCGAACGGCCAGGATTCCGTCTCGGTCTGGCCCGCTCCCGGGCAGAGCCTCTACTGGCTCGGAATCGTCGGCGCCGCCGTGGCCGGGCTCTCGACGTTCACGCGCCTCGCGAGCATCCCCTCCGTCATCGCCGCCCTGGCCATCGCGGTGCTCGCGGTGCCTCTCGCCACCTCGATGCTGTTCGGTACGAGTTCGGTGCGGGCCTCGACGGGCGACGCCCTGCCGGCCTTCGTGACGGCAGAGGCGGCGGGCAACCCCCGCGTGGGCACGCTCGTGCTCACGCCGCTCGCCTCGGGAGCCCTGGCCGCGGCTGTCGTGCACGGCAGCGGTTCGACGCTCGATGCACAGTCGACGCTCGACTCCACGCGCACCGGGCTGAGTGCCAGCGAAGCGCAGCTCGCCGATCTCGTCGGAAACCTCGCCTCGCGAAGCGGCACCGACGCCAGCGTCGAACTCGCCCGCCTCGGCGTCGAATTCGTCGTGCTGTCGCCAGCGACAGGCACCCTCTCCGCTGACGGTGCTGCGGCATCCCCGACCGCGGAGGCTGCGGCGGTCGTCGTGCGTGCCGCGAGCTCCTTCGACGCCAACGCGTCGCTCACCCCGATCGGGCAGACCTTCGCCGGTGAGCTCTGGCAGATCACCGGCACCCCCGGGTTCTCGGCGCTGCCGGCCCCGGAGCCGACGAATACCGGCACCTCCACAGGGCTCCTCATCCTGATCGTGCAGGCGATCGTCTTCGGCCTGGTGCTGCTGCTGGCACTGCCCGCGGGTCGCCTGGAGGCCCACGGCCCTCGCGCTGTCACGGCAGTCGACGATGTGCCCGAACCGGTGTTCATCGACGAAGAGGAGCTCGACCGGGTCGAAACCGAGCGTGTCGAAGCCGAGCGGGTCGAAACCGAGCGTGCCCGGCACGACGACGAGCTCGTGTTGGCGTCGGGACAGGCTGCGCAGGATGAGTCTGCCGCCGCATCATCCGCCGCATCTTCCGCATCCGCCACCCCGTCACCTTCCGCAGGATCGCCGTCGCCGACTCCGCCCCCCAGCCCCTCGACTTCCTCGGAGGTGAACCGTGGCGAGTAAGTCGTCCGTCTTCCGCACCGGTCTTCGCATCGTGACCAGCGTCGTCGTCGTCGCAGCCGGCGTCGCCGCCGTCACCGCTGCGGCAACCGTGCCCTGGCCCTCGGTGAGCACCGGGGTTCCGAGCGTCACCGTCACCCCCGTGGCATCCGACCAGACCCGCGCCTGCCCTGGCCCCTTCGTGACCGTGCCGACCGACGCCGGGGGCGGCTCGTCGAGCCTCGCGTCCCCGGGCGGCGGCTTCGCGATCTGGACCGGCAGTACCCCCTCCGGCACCTCCGTGACCACCACCGACCTGGCCGCGCCCGACTCACCCGGTTCCGACGCGAAGCCGCAGAAGCTGACCGCCCCGGGCGGCGACGGCATCCTCATCGCGGGCAGCCAGTCCGAGCAGCAGTTCACCGGCGGTGAGCTCATCGGGCTCGCCACCTCGGCCTGCGCGGAGCCGGTGGCCGACAGCTGGCTCGCCGCAGGATCCACGACCACGGGACGCTCGAGCGTGATCGTGCTCAGCAACCCCACGGATGTCGCGGCCACCGTGAACCTCGCGATCTTCAGCGAGGCGGGCGCCGTGCCCGCTCCCGGCGCGAGCGGCATCGTGGTTCCCGCGAACACGCAGAAGTCGCTCACGCTCGCAGGCCTCGCGCCCGATGCCCTCTCGCCGGTCATCCACGTGACCGCCACCGGCGGACAGGTCTACGCCACGCTGCAGCAGAGCATCGTGCGGAGCCTCGACCCGGGCGGCGTGGACCTCGCAGGCCCGACCGAGGCCCCATCGACCAGCCACACCATCGCCGGCATGCAGATCGTCAGCACGAGCGCCATCGCCGAGCGCGCGGCCGATCCGGCCTCGAGCGACCTGCCGGCGGCTCTCCGGGTCTACGTGCCCGGCTCCGCGGGCGCTGCCGTCGCGGTGACCTTCAAGAGCGAGACGCTCGGTGTTCCCGACGTGACGGCGAGCTACAGCGCCCTCGCCGGGGTCGTCACCGATTTTCCCTTCCCGTCGCTGCCCGACGACACCTACAGCGTCACCGTGACCAGTGACCAGCCGGTCGTGGTCGGGTCGCGTTCGTCGGTGGTCAGCGGCGGAACCGACTTCGCCTGGTACCCGGCGAGCCCGGCGATCGGCGGCACGTTCCTCTTCGCAACGACCGTGGGGCCGAACCCGATCCTCATGCTCGCGAACTCGCAGGGCACCGACGCCGCGGTGACCCTCACCCCCGCCGGCGGCGCTCCGGTCACCGCCACGGTGTCGGGCAACTCGGCCTCTGGCATCCCGCTCCAGACGTCGACCACCTACACGGTGACGACGAGCGTTCCGCTCTCGGCCGGGGTCGGCTACCTCGGTGACGGCCTGATCTCGGCCTACGCGATCAGCCCGCCGAGCCCGCTGGCGTCACCGATCACGGTGTACCCCGGCGGCTGAGCCGGTCGGCCGGGCGTACGGCCCGGGGGCTAGAAGTGCCGGTACCTGTCGGGTGCCAGGTCCCAGGGGTCTTTGCCGAGCAACTCGGCCACGGCCCGGAACACGCAGCTCTCGATCACCATCCGTTTGTGCAGCTCATCGTCGCGGTGCAGCTTCGACATGCGCTGGATCGGCAGGCGGAACAGGATGATGCGCCGCCCGATCACGCTCCACCGGGCCACGGGCGCGCCCTCGACGGGCATCCCGAGCGGAATCGCGCCGATCTCGAACCGCACGTCGGCGAGCTCGTCGGGCCAGACGCCCTTGAGGTAGTCGGCCGTGGAGGCGACCGTCATCTCGAACAGGTCGATGCGGGTGCGGAGCGGGGGAAGGTGCGGGCCGGTGACAGACGAGCGCAGGGTTCGGCCGTGGCGGTTGCGGAACCGTGCCGAGGAGGTCTTCGCTGAACCGGAGCGCCGTGAACGTGGCATGCACCAAGCTTACGGCGCGGCACCCGGGGGCCGGGGCATCCGGCGACGTACTCTGGCAGAGATGAACACCAGAACCTGCTCGCGTGCGGCCTGCGAGAGTGAACCCGTCTCGACCCTGACCTACGTCTATGCGGACTCGATGGCGGTGCTCGGCCCGCTGAGCCTCGAACACGAGCCGGGCAGCTACGACCTCTGCGTGCGGCACACCCGGTCCATGTCCGCGCCGAAGGGCTGGCAGGTCGTGCGGTACGTCTCGGTGGGCAACGAGTACTGAGCGTGTGACCCGCGTTGTCAAGTCATCGGGCTGCGTGCAGGTGCGCGCGCGATAATGGGAGCATGACTTCTGCTCCCACCATTGCGCCTGGTGCGCCCGTCGCCGCTTCGCCCGCCGTCACCGCGCTTCCGTTCAAGGTCCGCGACCTCACGCTCGCCGAGTCCGGCCGCCACCAGATCCGCCTCGCCGAGAACGAGATGCCCGGGCTGATGGCGCTCCGTTCGGAGTTCGCCGAATCCCAGCCACTGGCCGGCGCCCGCATCATGGGGTCGCTTCACATGACCGTGCAGACCGCTGTTCTGATCGAGACCCTCGTCGATCTGGGTGCGCAGGTGCGCTGGGTGAGCTGCAACATCTTCTCGACGCAGGATGAGGCGGCCGCCGCCATCGTCGTCGGCCGCACGGGCACGCCCGATGCACCCGCCGGCGTGCCGGTCTTCGCGTGGAAGGGCGAGACCCTCGAGGAGTACTGGTGGTGCACCGACCAGGCCTTCGACTGGAGCGCCGAGGCAGCCGCTCTCGGAGCTTCCTTCACCGGGCCCAACATGATCCTCGACGACGGCGGTGACGCGACGATGCTCGTGCACAAGGGTCGCGAGTTCGAGCTGGCGGGCGCGGTTCCGGATGCCCAGCCGACCGATTCGTACGAATACACCGTCGTGCTCGACCTCCTGCGCCGCTCGCTCACTTCGTCGACCGACCGGTGGGGCACGATCGCCGACGAGATCGGCGGGGTCACCGAAGAGACCACCACCGGTGTGCACCGCCTCTACGAACTCGCCGCTGCGGGCGACCTGCGGTTTCCCGCCATCAACGTGAACGACTCGGTCACGAAGTCGAAGTTCGACAACAAATACGGCATCCGCCACTCCCTGCCCGACGGCCTCAACCGTGCCACCGATGTGCTGATCGGCGGCAAGGTCGTCTTCGTCGTCGGCTACGGCGACGTCGGCAAGGGCGCCGCCGAGGCCCTCAAGGGCCAGGGTGCGCGCGTGATCGTCAGCGAGATCGATCCGATCAACGCCCTGCAGGCCGCGATGGACGGCTTCCAGGTCGCCCGCATCGAGACGGTGCTCGACCAGGTCGACATCTTCGTGACCACCACCGGCAACCAGCACGTCATCACCGTCGACCACATCCTCGGCATGAAGCACCTCGCGATCGTCTCGAACGTCGGCCACTTCGACGACGAGATCGACATCGCGGGCCTCGAACGTGTCGCCGGCGCCGAGAAGGTCGAGATCAAGCCGCAGGTGCACGAGTGGCGCCTGCCGACCGGCCGCTCGGTGCTCGTTCTGTCGGAGGGTCGCCTGATGAACCTCGGCAACGCCACCGGCCACCCCAGCTTCGTGATGAGCAACTCGTTCACGAACCAGGTGCTCGCGCAGATCGAGCTGTTCGTCCGCCCCGAGAACTACCCCGTCGGCGTCTACGTGCTGCCGAAGATCCTCGACGAGAAGGTCGCGCGCCTGCACCTCGACGCCCTCGGTGTGGAGCTCACAGAACTCACCCCCGCGCAGGCCGCCTACATCGGTGTGCCCGTCGATGGCCCTTACAAGGTGGATCACTACCGCTACTGATCGCCGGGGGGGTCGCCCCGCCCTTGACGTGAAAGAGGAGGAGAGCCCCGCAGCGTGCCCATGGCACTCAATGGGGCTCTCCTCCTCTTTTGTGCAGTAGTGGTGTGGTGCGAAGGTCAGCGACGCTTCGTTGTTGCCCTGACGTTGGCCACGAACGCGGCCGTGCCGCTCAGCGGTCGGGGAACCCGTGCGGGCTGCCCGTCAGGGCCGGTGCGAGCCGCTCGAGCCGCGACGCCTCGAGGGCGAGAGAACGCGCCTCGCGCTCCCGGCGGAGTGCCGCGATGCCGAGCAACAGCACCTCGGGCGGCACCGGGGGCACGGGCGAGACGAACGGGGCCGCCTCGGCGGCAAGAGCCGCAGCGTGGCGGGCGCGGGCATCCGGAACCATCCGCGGCGACTCCGCGAGGAACTGCGCGATGCGCCGGGAGAGCCGGTCGGGCAGGCGCGCCACGTCGGCGACGGACGCCCAGGTAGCGAGCCCGGGCGGAACCGGCTGCGCATGCGACACGAGGTGCGGCACCCGCTCGTGCTGGCTGTAGGTTCCGGCGAGCAGGTCCCCGAGCCGCTTCGCGCGCGGGTTCAGCAGCGAGACCAGGATCGCCAGGCCGCCGAACGTGCCGTAGATCTCGAGCACGCCGGTCAGCGAGCGGATGAGGGCGTGCCGGAGCGAGATGGATCCGCCGTCGTCCCGCACCACCCGCGCACCGATCACCAGCTTTCCGACCGAACGGCCGTGCGTCAGCGTCTCGACTACGGTCGGCACCACCACGACGGCGAAGACGACGCTCGACAGGATGATCGCCTGCGAGATCGCATCGTCCGCCCGCGTCGCCGCCTGCCAGATGCTCGTGAGCAGACCCGCCAGCACAACCAGCAGCACTGAGATCAGCACGTCGATCAGGGTGCCAGCGGCCCGCAGGATGAAGCTTGCGGGGCGCACGTCGAGCGCCACGGCCTCGCCGGTGACGAGAACCTCGTCGTCGTAGTCGAGCGAGTTCGCCCGGGCGACGGGGCGGAGGATCGGCGCTGCCATGGCTATTATCTAAGCAGATGGACCTCGACGCCTACACTGCCGCCCATCGAGCCGACTGGGATCGCCTCGATGACCTCGGGCGACGCCGCGCATACTCGGGGCCCGAGGCCGACGAGCTGATCGAGCGGTACCAGTCCGGTGCAACCGACCTGTCCGCTCTGAAGACGGCCGCCGGATCCACCGTCGCGGGCGACCGGCTCTCGGTCTCGTTGTCCCGGGCGCGGCTCCGTTTCACCGCGTCCTCCGGCAACGCCCTCAGGCAGCTGCCGGCATTCTTCGCACTGCAGCTGCCCGCAGCGCTCTACCGGCTGCGCTGGATCGTGCTCACCGTCGCCCTCGTGACCGTCGTCGTCAGCTCCCTCTACGCGATCTGGGCGCTGAACGACCCGCGGGTGCTGGCGAACTTCGGCAGCGACGCCGACCTGCGGAAGATCGCCGAGCAGGACTTCGTGGACTACTACTCCGAGAACCCGTCTGCCTCGTTCACCGGCCAGGTCTGGACCAACAATGCCTGGCTCGCAGCCCAGTGCGTGGCATTCGGCATCGTGGGAGTCTATGTTCCCTATCTGCTGCTGCAGAACGCCCTGAACCTGGGGGTGAATGCCGCGGTGCTGTTCCACTTCGGGCATGCCGACGTGTTCTTCCAGTACATCCTGCCGCACGGGATGCTCGAACTCACAGCGATCTTCGTGGCCGCTGCCGCGGGCCTCCGCATCTTCTGGGCCTGGATCGCGCCGGGCGGAAGAACCCGCGCCCAGGCGCTCGCTGCCGACGGCCGCGCCCTGTTCACGGTCGCGATCGGGCTGGTGTTCGTGCTCCTCGTCTCCGGCATCATCGAGGGTTTCGTGACACCCTCACCGCTGCCGTGGCCCGTCAAACTGGCGATCGGTGCGATGGCACTCGCGGCCTTCCTCTTCTACATGATCCGGGTCGGCGGGCGCGCCCACCGCGCAGGCGAGACCGGCGACCTCGAGGAGTTCGACAGGGGCGCCCAGCGCCTCGTCGCAACCTGAGCCCTCCCTGAGGAGCACCCGCACGACTCGCGCCGCACGACGCCGCCCGCTGCCGCCCACCCCGCAGTGCGCCGCGCGCGGCCCCCAGCAGCTCAGAGCCGCCCGGCGGCCTTCAGCGCGAGGTACCGGTCGGCCACCGCCGGCGGGAGGTCGGCAGGCGAGCCTGTCACCACGTCCGCACCCTGCTGGCGGGCCGCGGCCGACACCCGCGCGACATCCAGAAGCGCGCGCTCCGCGGCTGCAGCCGTGTACGTCTGTTCGAGGTCGGCCCGCTGCCCCACCCGTTCGAACGTGCCGTGGTCGGTGACCGACGCGACCAGCACGGTGTGCCGCTGGGTCAGCTGCGGCAGCACGGAGAGGAGGCCCCGCGAGGATCCGGGCGTCTCGAGCGAGGTCAGCAACACCACGAGGGCGCGCTGGTTCGTGATCTCGCGCACGCGCGCCGGAACCGCCGACCAGTCCGTCTCGAGCAACTCAGGATCGACAGAGGCGAGAGCATCGACCATCCGCGAGAGCAGCTCCGCCCCCGTCTGGCCCTGCACCCGGGCACGCACCCGGCGATCCCACGCGATGACATCGATGCGGTCTCCGGCGCGGCTCGCCAACGCCGCCAGCAGCAGCGCGGCCTCGAAGGCCGTGTCGAGCCTCGGTTCGTCGTCGATCCGGGCGGCACTGGTCCGCCCGGAGTCGATCACGATCACCACCCGACGGTCGCGTTCGGGTCGCCAGGTGCGCACCACGAGTTCATCGCGTCGGGCCGTTGCGCGCCAGTCGATCGAACGCACGTCGTCGCCGCGCACGTACTCCCGCAGCGAGTCGAACTCGGTTCCCTGCCCTCGGATCATCACGCTGGTGCGACCGTCCAGTTCCCTCAGCCGGGCGAGGCGGCTGGGCAGGTGCCGCCGCGAATGGAAGGGCGGCAGAACGCGGATCCGCCCCGGTGCAGTGATGTTCGCCTGCCGCGCCCAGAGCCCCAGCGGACCGAACGAACGGATGGCCACCTCCTCGACGCGGCGTTCACCCCGTCGGAACGGGCGGAGCTCAGAGCCCACCATCCGCCGCTCGCCGGCCGGAAGGTGCACGGCGAAACGTGTGGTCACTGCGCCGGCCGAGGGCTGCCAGGCATCGCGCACCGTTCCGCGGAGGGCACGCCGACCGCTGTTCGTCAGGTACAGGTCGCTCCTCGCCGGTTGCCCGAGCCGCACCCGCAGAGGCAGATCGCGTTCGATGCCCACGCGCCGCGGGGAGCCCGCCAACAGGAGGTCGACGATGCCGAGCAGCACAGCAAGCGCAAGCCATCCGCCGAGCGCCTCGAACGCGAGCCCGTAGGCCTGCCCGAGCAGCACGACCGGCACGGCGCCGAGCGCGAGCAGCAGCACGAACCGCCCCGAGACGGCCATCAGCGACGCCCGCCCCTCGGACGGAGCGACTGCCGGCTCTGCTGCCGGGCATCCGCCGAACCAGTGTTCTCCATCAGATCGGCACCTGCACCTGCGACAGCACACCGCGGAGGATCGTGTCGACCGACACCCCCTCGAGCTCCGCCTCCGGTCGCAACTGGATGCGGTGCCGGAGCACGGGCAGCACCATCGCCTGCACGTGGTCGGGAGTGATCGACGAGAACCCGTTCAGCCAGGCCCACGCCTTCGCTGAGGCGAGCAGCGCCGTGCTCCCGCGCGGGCTCACGCCGAGCTTCACCGACGGGCTCTGCCGTGTGGCGCGCGCGAGGTCCACGGTGTAGGCGAGCACATCGGGTGCCGCGCCGACCCGGGCGGCCGCTGCCTGCGCCTGGTGAAGCTGGGCCGCGCCGAGCACGGGGCGCACGCCCGCAGCGGCGAGGTCGCGCGGGTTGAAGCCGGCCGCATGCCGGGCCAGCACCTGGATCTCGACATCGCGCTCAGGGATCTCGAGCGTGAGTTTCAGCAGGAACCGGTCGAGCTGCGCCTCGGGCAGCATGTAGGTGCCCTCGTACTCGATCGGGTTCATCGTCGCCGCCACCAGGAACGGGTCGGGCAGCGGCCGCGACATCCCGTCGACACTCACCTGGCGTTCCTCCATCGCCTCCAGCAGAGCCGACTGCGTCTTCGGGGGTGTGCGGTTGATCTCGTCGGCGAGCAGGATGTTCGTGAAGACCGGCCCGTCCCGAAACTGGAACTCGCCCGAACGGGCGTCGTACACGAGCGAACCGGTGACATCGCCCGGCATCAGGTCGGGCGTGAACTGCACCCGTTTCGTGTCGAGGCTGAGTGCCGCCGAGAGCGAGCGCACCAACAGCGTCTTCGCGACGCCCGGAACGCCTTCGAGCAGCACATGCCCCCGCGCGAGCAGCGCGATGAGCAGCCCGGTGACCGCGCCATCCTGCCCCACGACGGCTCTGCCGACCTCGGTGCGCACACGCAGGAGCGCCTGCCGGAGTTCGTCGTCGGATGCCCGGGGTGCCGCGCCCGGCGCCGGATCGGTGTTCGCTGCTGGTGTCTGGTTCGGCGGGGTGTCGCTCATGACCGGCTTCCTGTGGGAGGGGAGGGGGGAGAAGGTGGGGAGGCTGGTGTGCGTCCGACCGCGACCTGCACGCGGCGTTCGATCACCGACAGCTGGTGCGAGAGTTCGAGCAGCTCGGCGTCGGTTCGGGGGAGCCGGTTCACGAGAATTCCGGCAACGTCGGCAGCCGCGAGTTCGGCGACGGAGGCGACGGCGTCCACGACCTCCGGCAGCGTGGCGGAACGGGGGAGGCCGAGCAGCCCGGAGAGCCTCGTCACGGTGCCGATCCGCAGGGCATCCAGAGCCCGGGTGCGCGCGTTCGAGCGCGCATACAGCCGCGCACGACCCGTGACGGTCTCTGAGCCGCGAACGATAACCGGCAGATTCTCGACCACCACGGGCCCGAGCCTGCGGCCCCGCCAGAGTGCCGCGGCCAGGAACACCACGACCAGGAGCAGAACGAGCGGGGTGACCCAGCCGGGCGTGAGGGCGCCGAGGCTCGGGGGGCCCGTCTGGGAGAGGTCGGCCGCCGAGGGCAGGTACCAGACCAGCTGGTCGACGCCGCCGAGGAGGCCGAGCGCCACGCTCGCGTTGCCGGCCTCGAGGATGTGTTCGTTCGTAAGGATTCCGGATGCCCCGAGCACCGTCACGACGGAATCTCCCCGCTGCTCCTCGACGAGTGAGAAGCCGCCGTCACCGGCCGGAAAGCATCCGGCACCGGCACCGCCGCTGCCGGATCCTCCCTCTAACCGGTACCCGCTCCCCGACGTGGAGATCGTGCCGGCGCGTTCGGCCACGGGCAGTGCGCAGCCGGCGTCGGCGACGGAGGGAGAACCGACCACACCTGTCACCGAGACGCCGGGCGCGAGGGCGTCGAGTGTGAAGATGTCCGGTTCGACGAGCACGATCCGGCCGCCGAGCGCGGCGAGGTCTGCCGTGCGGTCCACGGGCAGGAAGCTGTTCGGGTCGTAGATGAGCACGGTCGGATCGCCGCCCGCCCCGCTCGCGCGGGCGTCGGCCACCGCCCGCACCGCCGCGTCGAGCGAGTCCGCCGTCGTCACCGTCACGCCCTGCTGGCCGAGCACCTGGGCGACCGCCTTCGCGCCGGTCGGGGCTGCGCTCGTCGTCGACATGTCTGAGCCGCCGTCCGCGCCGGAGACACCGCGGATGAGCAGCAGCACCAGGCTCGCGATCACAAGGAGCACGCCGGCGCCCAGCCAGAACGACCAGCGGCGGAAGAAGACCCGCACGGTGGGCGTCGACGTCGGCGGTGGTCCGGGCGTCACCGACGGCGGGGCGGTCGCACCCGCCTTCAGGGCGGTCACCGGGCCCCGATCCGTTCACGTCCCGCCGGAACCGCATCCCGCAGCGTCGCCTCGAGCGCCACCAGCTGCTCGTACGACTCGAGGGTCCCGGATGCCCCCAGGTACCGCACCTCGTCGAACACCCTCGCAGCCGACGCGAGCCGCCCTGCTTCGCCCGGGTACGACACGGCCGCGCGCAGAGCGACGTCCTGCGCCGTGCTGCCCGGATCGATGCGGATGACCGTGCGTTCCGCCTGTCGCCGTGCAAGAGACCGGTAGAGCTCTTCAATCGCCGTGCGATAGTCGCCCGACCGGGCCGCCTTCACCGCGGACGCCCGCAACTCAGCCGAGCTCCGCCGGTCATCCGACCCGAACAGGGAGCCCAGTTCCACGGGGGCCGAGCGGTTCCGGCGGGGACGCCCGAAGACGATGAAGGCCACCACGATGAGCGCGACCAGAACGATTGTCGCGAGCACCGGGAGGATGCCGCCGAAGTCACCGCCCGACGGCAGAACCAGACTGTTGAGCCAGTGCTCCACCGCCGATGCGGCCTGGTCGAGCCAGGTGGGTTTCGCCGACTGGTACTCGGGCCTGCCCAGTTCGCCCTGGAGGAGCTGGCGGGCATCCGGGGCCGAGGGATCGACCGGCACGTCGCCGAGAAGGAACACGACCGGGCCGCCCTCAGGCCCGCCCGGCAACCCGGAACGGATCCTCGTCAGCGTCTTGGCGCGCGCTCTCCCGGGCCTCGACGAACCGGATCAGTTCGAGATCGAGCCCCTCCTTGCGGATGCGGAGGTCGACGTAGATGACCGACACCGTCGCCGCCTGCACCACGGAGCTGATCGCGCCGAACACGAGCTGGATGACGCCGATCACCAGGTAGAGGCCGCCGATCAGCAGTATGTCGGACGGGAACCCCGAGCCATCCGTTCCGTTCGGTGCAAGCACGCCGACGCCGAGCCCGAAGATCAGGCTGATCGGCTGGACGACCACCTGCGACGCCACCGACACGATCGCACCGACGAGCCACTCGGTGCCGAGCGTCCGCCAGAAGTACCGGTCGGTCAGCCGCCACGACCGGGCGATCGCCGCCCGCACACCGGCCCGTTCGAGCACGATGACGCAGGGTACGAGCGACAGCTTCGTCGTGAGCCAGGCCGCCAGCACCGCGAGGGCGAGGAAGGCGAGGATGCCGAACACCACCGCCAGCACGGCCCCGACCGTGCCGATGAAGGTCAGCAGCACGATCACGCCGACCACGGCGCCCAGCACGACGACCGCGACGGCGGCCTGCAGGAGCGTCCAGAGGGCGAGCGGCCAGATGCGGCGGGCAGCGGCTCGCCAGAGTTCGCCCAGCCGGCGCTTCTCGCCGAGGATCTCCCGCGACACTTCGATGACCAGGATGCTCTGCAGCAGGGCGCTCGTGATGAGGGCGACGGCCAGCGGAATCAGGGTGCTGAGCAGCACGATCGCCGTCGATCCGGCCTGGATGGAGTCGTAGTCGGCTGCCGAGGCGGAATCCACCCGCGTGAACGCGAGCAGCGCGGCGCCACCCACGATGACCGCAGTGACGAGACCGATCGCGAACTGGATGATCAGGGCGCTGCCGAGCGTCGCCCGGGGGTTTCGGCGGAGCACCTGGAACGGCGCTCCGAGCAGTGTGCCGAAGCTGAGGGGCCGGAGCGGCACGAGCCCCGGCTTCGGCGGCGGCGCCCACTGCTGCTGCCCCGGGTACTGCTGCTGCCCCGGCTGCCCCGGGTACTGCTGCTGCCCCGGGTACGGCTGCCCCGGCTGGGGCTCGGGAGGGTACGGCAGGGGTGACTGTCGACCGAAAGCCGGAGGCGCTTCGACAGGCGGAACCCCCGCCGCCCATCCATCGTTGTTCTCGCTCACCGGTCAATGCTCGCACACCGCCGAGCGAGCATCCCGGCGGAAAGTGCGCCACATGGCCCCCACGGTGTCCGTTCGCGACAAAAACTCACTTGGACGACGCAGTGATGTCGTCCATGGGGAACATCGTGACGGTGACGGCAGGCACCCCGACAGCTCGAACGGGCACTGAACGCCCGGAGGGGACTGCCTCGCAGCCCTCCCCGGGCCCGCTCGACTATCCTCTACAGCATGGATGCTCGCATACTCGTGGTCGATGACGACCCCGCGCTCGCCGAGATGATCGGCATCGTGCTGCAGACCGAGGGTTTCGAGCCGATCTTCTGTGCCGACGGCTCCGAGGCGCTCGCCGCGTTCCAGCAGTCGAAACCGGAACTGGTGCTGCTCGACCTCATGCTCCCGGGGCTCGACGGCATCGAGGTGTGCGCCCAGATCCGGGCGGAGTCGGGGGTGCCGATCATCATGCTCACCGCGAAATCCGACACGATGGATGTGGTGAAGGGGCTGGAGTCCGGCGCCGACGACTACATCGTGAAGCCGTTCAACCCGAAGGAACTGGTGGCGCGCATCCGCACCAGGCTGAGACAGAACCCCGTGAACGCCCCCACCAGCGGAGTGCTCCGGATCGGCGACCTCGAGCTCGACATCGAGGGGCACGAGGTTCGCCGGGGCGCCGGTCGCATTAACCTCACCCCGCTCGAGTTCGACCTGCTTCAGGCGCTCTCCTCCAAACCCCAGCAGGTATTCACCCGCGAGATGCTGCTCGAGCAGGTCTGGGGCTATCACTACAAGGCCGACACGAGGCTCGTGAATGTGCACGTGCAGCGGCTGCGGGCGAAGGTCGAGGAAGACCCCGACAACCCCCGTATCGTCATGACCGTGCGGGGTGTCGGTTACCGGGCCGGCGCCGTCATCTGACGTGACGGCCCCCTGACGTGACGGCGGCGGATGCCCGGCAGGGCCGGAGCCACATCGGACCCTTCCTGGCGAGGGAGTGGCGCGCCTGGCCGCGGCAGTTGCGGGGCGCCTGGCGCCAGTCGCTGCAGTTCCGCACGATCGTCATCACCATCGCCCTCACGACGGTCGCCCTGCTGGGCGCGGGCATCTACACCTCGGTCAGCATCGGCAACGACCTGTTCCATTCGCGCCTGAACCAGGTGCTCGCCGACTCCAACCAGGCCGCCCAGGCCGCCCAGACCATCTTCGATGCCTCCGATTCCACGTCGGAGACCTCGGTGAGCACATTGCTGAACTCCGCGCAGTCGAAGATCACGTCATCCTCGTCGTCGCGCCTCATCGCCATCCTCACAGCGCCGGGCAACGACCAGGGAACCACCTCGTTCCTGCCGTTCGCGAGCCCCGCTCTGAATGCCAAGGGCCTGATCTCCGACTCCCTGAAGGGCCAGGTCACCGGCGGCGACGGAACCCAGACCCAGTACTGGCAGTCTGTGGCGCTGCCGAACAGCACCGGTGGCACCGACCCGGGCATCATCGTGGGGACCCCGCTCACCATCCCGAGCGCCGGCCAGTACCAGCTCTATCTCGGCTACAACCTCGCCGACGCCGGCCAGACCCTCAGCTTCGTGCAGCAGACGCTCTGGATCGCCGGCCTCCTGCTCACTCTCCTGATCGCTGTGGTGGCCTGGGTGATCGTGCGGCTGGTGATCGAGCCCATCCGCATCACGGCCGAGACCAGCGAGCAGCTCGCTGCGGGCCGGCTGGAGGTGCGCATCCCCGAGAAGGGCGACGACATCCTCGCCACGCTGGCGCGCTCCTTCAACGGCATGGCCGACAGCATGCAGGGGCAGATCACCCAGCTCGCCGAACTCTCCCAACTGCAGCAGAGATTCGTGTCGGATGTCTCGCACGAACTCCGCACGCCCCTGACGACCATCAGACTGGCCGGTGACATGCTCTACGACCAACGCGACACCTTCGAACCGGCGATCGGCCGCACCGCGGAGCTGCTGCACACCCAGACGGTTCGTTTCGAGATGCTGCTCGGAGACCTGCTGGAGATCAGCCGGTTCGACGCCGGATCCGCCGACCTGAACGTCGAGTCGACCAACCTCGTGCGCCTGGCAGAGGACGCGGTCGACCAGATGCAGCCGCTGGCCGCCTCGGCGGGCTCCGAGATCCGTGTCTTCGCCCCCGGCGGCTATGTCGAAGTCGAACTCGACGCGAGCCGCATCCGGCGCATCCTGACCAACCTGCTCGGCAATGCGATCGAGCACGGCGAGGGGCGGCCGATCGTGGTCTCGGTCGACAGCAACGTGTCCTCCATCGCCGTGGCGGTGCGCGACTACGGCATCGGCATGAGCCCCGACGAGGCCGAGCGCGTGTTCGAGCGCTTCTGGCGGGCGGACCCCTCCCGAAAGCGCACCATCGGTGGCACGGGCCTCGGCCTCGCGATCTCGCTCGAAGACGCAGCTCTTCACCGGGGTGCGCTCGAGGTGTGGTCCGAGAGCGGTGCGGGCAGCTGCTTCCGCCTCACGCTGCCGCGCATCCACGGGCATTCCGCCGGAACGTCGCCGCTGCCGCTGCCGCCGGAAGACGCGGGCCAGCCATACGGGGAGATCCAGTGAGGGCCGGGCGCCTGCGGGCGACAGCCGTGCTGGCGGTGGCCGTCGCCGCCGTTTTCGCGGTCTCCGGATGCACGGGCATCCCCGACAGCGGGGGAGTGCACGCCCAGCCCGCGAGTTCGGCACCCGACGACATCGACGTGATCCTGCTGCCGCCGGGGCCGGTGCCTGATGCGAACCAGACGCAGATCCTGAACGGGTTCCTGCAGGCCGCGGCGAGCCCGCAGAACGACTACGCGGTCGCTCGGAGTTTCCTCTCCACGGGTTTCCAGAAGCAGTGGGATCCGAACGCGGGCGTTCTGATCGATGCGGGACAACTCTCTTTCACCACCCAGTCCGACACCGCGATGAGCGTCAGTGTGACTCCGCAGGCCGAGGTGGACGGTATGGGGGACTACGTCGAGAACTCGTCGACCGCGGCCGTGACGATCCCGTTCCAGTTCACGCAGGAAGACGGCCAGTGGCGCATCAACCTGGCCAACCCGGGCATCATCCTCGAACAGACACGGTTCAACCAGGTGTTCAGTTCGCACTCCCTCTACTTCTACGATCCGACATACACCTACCTGGTACCGGATGTGCGGTGGTTCCCGAAAGACGAGACGACCGGTACGCGCGTGGTCAAGGCCCTCCTCGCGGGCCCCACGGCGTGGCTCGGACAGGGCGCTGTCGTCACCGCCTTCCCGGACGGCACCGAGACGTCGTCTGTGGTGGTGTCGTCGGGCAAGGCGAACGTCGACCTGTCGAATCAGGTGCTCACCCAGACGCCGGAGGCGCAGCAGCGGATGCAGGCACAGCTCGATGCCTCGCTCGGGTCGGTGGCGTCTGTCGCCGCGGTCGCGATCACTGTCAACCAGGCCCTGCTCGCCATTCCCGCGGGCGTGGCCCCGGTGTTCGCGCCGCGGGTCGATTCGAAGGCGCTCGTGCTGCAGTCGGGGGCCTTCGGCTACCTCAGCAGCAGTGCGCTCGTGCCCATTCCCACGGTGAGCGACAAGGTGCAGGCGCTCGCCCCTCTGTCGGTGACCTCGTCGTCGAAGGTGCTGGCGGTCGGTACCGCGACCGGCGTGTTCGCCGTGCAGTCGGGCGACAACCAGCCGGTGCTGGTCGACAGCCGGCCAGGGCTGCTGGCTCCGACACTCGACCCGTCAGGGTACGTGTGGACCGTTCCCGCAGGCGCGCCCGAGGCGGTGCAGGCCTACGGCAGCGACGGTTCCGTGCATCCGGTGGCGGTCGATTGGGATGGAGCCTCCTCCATCGTGTCGCTGGATGTCTCCCGCGACGGCACCCGGGCACTGGCGTTCACCCTCACAGACGGCGCTCCGCGGCTGATCGTTGCCGCGATCATCCGCAACTCGGCCGGGGCGCCCGAGAGGCTGGGAGACCCGGTGACTCTCGCGTCGGGCTCGGGAACGCCCCTCGACGCGACCTGGGTCGACTCGTCGAATGTCGCGTCGCTCACCGTGACGTCGGGCGGTGACGACAGGGTGGTTCTGCAGGAGATCGGTGGCATGAGTTCGCCACTCGGCATTCCGACGAACGGTGCTTCCCTCGCGGGGTCGAACGACGTGACCGGGCTCTGGCTGCTGACCTCGACGGGTGAGCTGCAGCAGCAACGCGGAAGCGGCTGGCAGACCACGGCGAAGTCGGTCTCGCTCCTCGCCACGCAGACCTGATCCATCGCGCTTCCCGTCTTCTCCTCCACAGGCCCGGGCCGGGCGGAGTTCTCCACCGATCGCACGGATGCCCGTTTCCCTCACCGGTGCCAGCGGAAGAGTGGGGGCCATGAACCTTCGAACCCTTTCCTTCCTGAAGACCGCCGTCGGCCGGGCGCTCGCGGCAGCCGTGGCCGTGATGCTGCCGACCGAGTGTGTCGGGTGCGGAGCACCCGACAGCGCGCTCTGCGCGGTGTGCAGCGAGACGATCGGGGCGTCGCTGCCGCCCTCGTCTGTTCCGCTGCCCCCGCCCGGCGCCCGATCGTGCGCACTCGTCATCGAGATGCCTCCCGAGCCGCCGCTCCGGGTGTGGGCGGGCACGCCCTACGGCACAGTGGTGAGTTCGGCGCTCTCGGCGTTCAAAGAGTCGGGCCGAACCGATGCCGCCCGTTCTCTGGCCCGCGTTCTCGAATCGGCGATCCTGGATGCGCGAGCTGAGCTCGAGGGCGGGTTGCCTCCGGGCGCGGTGCTCGAGCTCACGGTCACACCGTCGTCACGCGCCGCGTTCCGCCGGCGTGGCTACCACCCGGTGGAGCTTCTCGCGGCGCGGGCGCGCGGGGTGCTCCCGCTCGTGCGCACACTGCGGGTCGCCCGGCCCGTCGTTGACCAGGCCGGCCTCGGCAGAGAGGCGCGGAGGGCGAATCTCAGCGGATCCCTGGAGGTTCGGAGCAAGCTCTCAGGGGCGCTCGACGGGCGCCATTTCCTGGTCGTCGACGATGTCATCACGACCGGTTCCACGCTGGTGGAATGCCGCAGGGCGCTGGAATCAGCGGGTGCGACGGTGTGGGGTGCGGCGACGCTCGCTTACACGCCGAAGCACCGCGGAGCATCCACCGTGCGTCCGCTGGGCGAACGGGAGGGGCAGATGGGATGAACGGATGACACGGGGTGCTCCAGAGCACTACGGTGGGGGAAAAGGCGCGGAAGAACTCGCTTTGGTTCCAGGGCGGCACGTCTTTTTGAGACTAGGAGATTGCCATGGAGATCAACATCACGGGCCGAAACCTAGGGATCACCGATCGATTCCGGAGCTACGCGACCGAGAAGGCCGAGAAGGTCTCGCACCTCGCCGACCGGGCACTCGCCCTCGAGATCAAGGTGTGCCGGCACAGTTCTGCGAACGCCTCCGGTGGAGACGACCGGGTCGAGCTCACCCTCATCGGGCCCGGGCCGATCGTTCGGGCGGAGAGCGCGGGCAGCGACAAGTACGTGGCCTTCGATCTCGCGATCGCCAAGCTCCTCGAACGGATCCGGCGCGCGAAGGACCGCAAGAAGGTTCACCGCGGACAGCACCGGCCGGTCTCGCTCCGTGAGGCGTCGATGACCGACTTCAATCTCACCGACCTGAAGCCTGCCGAAGCCGAGGTGCTCGCCCAGGTGAGCACGGGAGCCGTGCAGCCGGCGCCGGCCGCGGTCGGTGCGGCAGAGTCCGAGTCGATCGATCCGGTCGAGGAGGCCTGGTCGCCGGTCGTCATCCGCACGAAGGTCTTCGCGGCGGCCCCGATGACGGTGGATGACGCGCTCTACCTGATGGAGCTCGTCGGGCACGACTTCTACCTCTTCGTCGACTCGGAATCCGGAAGGCCGAGTGTGGTCTACCGCCGGAAGGGCTGGGACTACGGAGTGATCGGGCTCGATGACAGCGCGTCGGCGCTGCTCGTGGATGCCCGCCAGGCTGAAGGAGTTCTCTCGTAGGGATCTCTCCCGCAGTATGGAGACGGACCGAGCTGGGGGGTGCGGCGCTGAGGCGCCGCACCCCCCAGCGTTCGTTGGACAGACCCTCAGGTACGACAACTAGTATTGCTATGATTACCGGCTGGATCATGGCTGGTTCGGTAGGAGATTCAACGTGGCTTCAGTTTTGGAAAAGGTCCTTCGTGTCGGCGAGGGCCGGGTGCTTCGTCGCCTCGAGAACTACGCGAAGGCGATCAACGCCCTCGAGGAGGACTTCACGCACCTCACAGACGAGGAGCTGAAAGACGAGACACCGCGGCTCCGAGAGCGCTTCGAAGACGGCGAGAGCCTCGACCATCTCCTCCCGGAGGCGTTCGCCGCCGTGCGTGAGGCCTCGAGGCGAACCCTCGGCCTCCGGCACTTCGACGTTCAGCTCATGGGCGGCGCGGCCCTTCACCTCGGCAACATCGCCGAGATGAAGACCGGTGAGGGCAAGACCCTCGTCGCCACGCTCCCCGCCTACCTGAACGCGATCGCCGGCAAGGGCGTGCACATCGTCACGGTGAACGACTACCTCGCCAACTACCAGAGCGAGCTGATGGGTCGCGTCTTCCGTGCCCTCGGCATGACGACAGGCGTCATCCTCTCGGGCCAGACTCCGCCCGAACGCCGCGACCAGTACGCAGCCGACATCACCTACGGCACCAACAACGAGTTCGGCTTCGACTACCTGCGCGACAACATGGCGTGGCAGGCGAGCGACATGGTGCAGCGGGGCCACAACTTCGCGATCGTCGACGAGGTCGACAGCATCCTGATCGACGAGGCGCGCACGCCGCTGATCATCTCCGGTCCCGCCTCGGGTGAGGCGAACCGCTGGTTCACCGAGTTCGCATCGATCTCGACCCGCCTCACGGCCGGCGACGACTACGAGGTCGATGAGAAGAAGCGCACCGTGGGCATCCTGGAGCCCGGTATCGAGAAGGTCGAGGACTACCTCGGCATCGACAACCTCTACGAATCCGCCAACACGCCCCTTATCTCGTTCCTCAACAACTCCTTGAAGGCCTCGGCCCTGTTCAAGAAGGACAAGGACTACGTCGTCATGAACGGCGAGGTGCTGATCGTCGACGAGCACACCGGTCGCATCCTGGCCGGGCGCCGCTACAACGAGGGCATCCACCAGGCGATCGAGGCCAAGGAGGGCGTGGTCGTCAAGGCCGAGAACCAGACCCTCGCCACGGTGACGCTGCAGAACTACTTCCGTCTCTACGACAAGCTCGCGGGCATGACCGGTACGGCCGAGACCGAGGCCGCCGAGTTCATGAGCACCTACAAGCTCGGCGTCGTCGCCATCCCGACGAACCGCCCGATGCAGCGGAAGGACCAGTCTGACCTGGTCTACAAGAACGAGCAGGCCAAGTTCGAGCAGGTCGTCGAGGACATCGTCGAACGGCACGCCACCGGCCAGCCTGTGCTGGTCGGAACGACGAGCGTCGAGAAGAGCGAGTACCTCTCGCGCCTGCTGGCCAAGAAGGGCGTGCGGCACGAGGTGCTGAACGCCAAGAACCACGCACGGGAGGCCGCGATCATCGCCCAGGCCGGTCGACTCGGCGCGGTCACCGTGGCCACGAACATGGCGGGGCGCGGCACCGACATCATGCTCGGCGGCAACACCGAGTTCCTGGCCGTGACGGAGATGAACTCCCGCGGTCTCAGCCCGGTCGACACCCCCGACGAGTACGAGGCCGCGTGGGACGACGTCTTCGCCGAGGTCAAGTCGGGTGTCGAGGAGGAGGCCGAGAAGGTCGTCGAGGCCGGCGGTCTCTACGTGCTCGGCACCGAGCGTCACGAGTCGCGCCGCATCGACAACCAGCTGCGCGGTCGGAGCGGTCGCCAGGGCGACCCGGGTGAGAGCCGGTTCTACCTCTCGCTGACCGACGACCTCATGCGCCTGTTCAACGCCGGAGCCGCGGAGAGCCTGATGGGTCGGGGCAATGTGCCCGACGACCTCGCGATCGAGTCGAAGGTCGTCTCGCGCGCCATCCGCAGCGCCCAGTCGCAGGTCGAGGGCCGGAACGCAGAGATCCGCAAGAACGTGCTGAAGTACGACGACGTTCTGAACCGGCAGCGCGAGGCCATCTACGGTGACCGCCGCCACATCCTCGAAGGCGACGACCTGCACGAGCGTGCACAGAAGTTCCTGAAGGACGTCGTCGAAGACGTGCTCGAGACCCACGCGGGCGAGGGCAACGGCGACGACTGGGACTTCGACGCCATGTGGACCGAGCTGAAGACGCTCTACCCGGTGTCGATCTCGATCGACGAGGTCGTGGCCGAAGCCGGTAGCCGTGGCAAGATCAGCCGGGAGTTCGTCGGCCGGGAGATCCTGTCCGATGCGCAGATCGCCTACCAGAACCGTGAGGCGACGCTCGGCGAGGCCGCGATGCGCGAGCTCGAGCGGCGCGTGGTGCTCACCGTCATCGACCGTCGCTGGCGAGACCACCTCTACGAGATGGACTACCTCAAAGACGGCATCGGCCTGCGGGCGATGGCGCAGCGCGATCCGCTCGTCGAGTACCAGCGCGAGGGCTTCGCGCTCTTCCAGCAGATGATGGGCCAGATCCGCGAAGAGGCCGTGGGCTTCCTGTTCAACCTCGAGGTCGAGGTGAACACCCCGGCAGGTTCTGTGGATGCGCCGAGTGTGCAGGCCAAGGGTCTCGAGAGCGGCAGTGCCAGCGTGGAGCAGCTCAGCTACACGGCGCCGAGCGACTCCGGCGGAGTCGAAGTGCGGAACCAGCGCGGACAGCTCGAGCAGGCCGCCACGGCTCTCGCCCAGCGCGCAGAGGCCGAGGGCAATCCGCTTGCTCCCGGTTCGACGCCCGTGCCTCCTGCGGCGAAGAACCCGCCCCGCGGCCAGGCTCCGCGGAGCCAGCCCACGACCACCGGGGCCTTCGGCCAGAAGTCGCCCGTCGGAGCGCCGCCCGCGGTCAACCGTGCCGACCGTCGGGGCCAGGGCAAGAAGAAGTAACGGCCAGACCGAGCGCCATCCACAGGGCCCCGCCATGCACCTGCGCAGGCGGGGCTCTGTCGCTCCGGGCTCGTCGAGGCCCGCTCAGAGCACGTTGATCGCGCTCGCCCGCCACCTCGTCTCGAGCCGTTCGAGGCGGAGCGCCACAGCCCGGGTGCGCGCCTTGCCGTGAACGATGACCACCCCTTCGATGACACCCGGCGCCGGTTCGCTGTGCACCGTTCTGCCGATCGTGAACGTCGGCCTGATCAGCCGCTCGCCCTTCACCTGCCGCGCCCGGGCGGAGAGAACGACGCGCTGCATCAGATGGTGGTACACATCTTCGGACACCCAGCGGGCGACCTGGTCGAGGTCGCGTACCCCGGCCAGCACCTCCAGCACGCACAGTGTCAGACTCTCGAGGATGCTCTGCGTCTCGGTGAACGGCTGATCGGTGTCGATGAGGTCGACGACTGCGGGGAACGAAATCATGGTGTGCGGCTCCGGTGGATTTGGTCGAACGGCGCACGACAGCTGGGTCTGCTGGCGGGAACCGCGACGACTGAACATTTATCAGGTTCGGGTGTTGTCATGAAAGCAGGGGAACCCACAGGTGTCCAGAGCGGCCCCTGCTCTGTGGAAAGAAAGCGCTGAGGCCGGGCCCTGTGGAGGACGTGTGCGACGTCGCAGAGCACTCAGCCGGGGAGCCGTAGGCTAGAGGCGTGTCAACATTGAGCGATCTCGTCCTCGCGCAGGGCAATTCCACCGAAGCCGACGTCGAGTGGCTGCATCTCCTCGTGGGTGACTGGCAGCTCCTCGCCGACCTGGCCTTCGCCGACATCGTGCTGTGGGTTCCGTCGAAGGACGGCAGCTTCGTCGCGGTGGCGCACGCACGGCCATCCAGTTCCGCGACTCTCTTCTACCGCGACTTCGTCGGGCAGGCCGTCAAAGCCGAATGGCGGAAGCAGGTCACCGACGCTTTCGAGAGCGCCCAGATCGTCGACACCGCGGCTCCCGACTGGTACGAGGAGACGCCGACCCGTGTGCGGGCCGTACCGGTGCTCCGGCGGCTCTCTCACACCGACATGAAGACGACAGACAACCCGATCGCGGTCGTCACCCGGCACACGAACCTGAGCGAGGCGCGCACGCCGAGCCGCCAGGAGCTCACCTTCAACGAGTGCGCCAACGATCTCTTCGCGATGATCGCGGCGGGGGACTTCCCCGACCTCGGTGCCCCCACAGGTCCACGGAGGGGTGCTCCCCGCGCATCCGACGGCCTGATCCGGCTGGACGCAGACGGCATGGTGACCTTCGCGAGCCCCAACGGCTTGTCAGCGTTCAACCGCATGGGCTACACCGAGGAACTCGAGGGCCAGGCGCTGGCCGAGGTGACGACGATCCTCCTGAACGGCACACTGGTCGTCGACGAGTCGCTTCCGCTCGTGGTCACCGGGCGGGCGCCCTGGCGCACAGACATCGATGCGAAGGGTGTGACAGTGTCGCTCCGCGCGATCCCTCTCCGCACCCGTGGCCAGCGCTTCGGCGCGATCGTGCTGTGCCGCGACGTCACCGAGCTGCGCCACGACGAGCGTGAGCTGATCACCAAGGATGCGACCATCCGGGAGATCCACCACCGGGTGAAGAACAACCTGCAGACGGTCGCGTCGCTGCTGCGCATCCAGGCCCGTCGCACCCACTCCGACGACGCGAAGGATGCCCTCTCGCAGGCCATGCGCCGCGTCGCCGCGATCGCGGTCGTGCACGACACGCTCTCGGAGGGGCTCAGCCAGAAGGTCGACTTCGACGTAGTCTTCGAGCGCGTGCTCATGCTCGTCACCGAGGTTGCCTCGGCCCACAACACGACCGTGCATCCGAAGTTCAGCGGGAGCTTCGGCGTGCTGCCGAGTGAATACGCGACACCTCTCGCGCTGGCTCTCACAGAGCTCGTCACCAATGCGGTCGAACACGGGCTCGCCGGCCAGGAGGGTCAGGTCGAGATCGTCGCCTCGCGGTCGGAGGAGACGCTCACCGTCGAGGTGCGGGACACCGGATCCGGTCTGCCGGAGGGCAAGGTCGGTTCGGGGCTCGGCACCCAGATCGTGCGCACCCTCATCCAGGGCGAACTGGGCGGAATCATCGACTGGCACACCATGGTGGGAAGCGGAACGGTCGTGACGATAGAGATCCCGTTCCGCTGGCTGAAGAAGCGCTGAAACCCTCCACCCGCCGGCTGTGGCCGGGCGGAGGGAGGGTTCCAGTGGTTGACCGGAATCCGGTCAGTCCTTCGTCGTGAGACCTACGAGGCGCGGCGTGCGCGAGCGGCGCGGCGCTTCAGGGCGCGGCGCTCGTCTTCGCTGAGGCCACCCCAGACGCCGGAGTCCTGGCCGGTCTCGAGGGCGTACTGCAGGCAGACCTCGGTGACGGTGCATCGGGCGCAGACGGCTTTCGCCTTGTCGATCTGGTCGACTGCCGGGCCGGTGTTGCCGACGGGGAAGAACAGTTCGGGGTCTGCAGTCAGGCATGCGGCCTTGTCGCGCCAATCCATGCGGGGTACTCCTTTGGGGTAATGCGTATGCCTCGGTCGAGCGACCTAAGATTCGGGTTCAGACGACGAGCAGCGGGAGAGGACGCGAATTGTGGATGAACCACGGCACGCCAAGACCAGCATCGGGTGCATAGGGATTACTCTCACGTCGCACCCCCACGACATTGTGAGCAACAATCGACCTCAAATATGGTCGCATACTGGTAGAGGCAAATCAAGGATTTTCTGGGTTGTGGAGATATGAGCGATCAGTCAGACGTGCGCGGACCGGGCTCTGCCGAGCATCCGGAAGCACCGTTCAGGCGGCCCGTACTGCTGGTGCTGCTCGCAGTGCTCCTGCTCGTGGAGGCCCTCGCGGTGCTCGCGATCGGTGCGTGGCTGATCGCCGAGCTCGGTCTCGCCGAGCCCGCATCGTATGCCACCGCAATCGCCCTCATCGTGCTGGTGCTGGCGGCGGGCGTCTGGGTGCTGTGCATCGCGATCGGGGTCTACCGGCTGAGGCCGTGGACGCGCGGCGCCGCTCTGACCTGGCAGATCCTGCAGGTGATTGTGGCGATCTGCATCTTCCAGGGGCTGTTCGCCGAGCCGGTCGACGGATGGCCGTTGCTGGTGGTCTCGCTTCTCGGCGTCGCCCTGCTGCTGTCGCCCTCGGTCGTCGCGGCCACCCGCCGACAGGACTAGGCGTCGATCTTCAGCTTCTTGCGGAGCGACGCAACATGGCCGGTCGCTTTCACGTTGTAGAGCGGCAGGCTGACAGCACCGTTCTCGTCGATCACGAACGTCGAACGGAGCACCCCGGTGACGGTCTTGCCGTAGAGCGATTTCTCGCCGTACGCCGCATACGCCTTGTGCACGGCGAGGTCGGGGTCGGAGAGCAGCGGGAAGTTGAGCCCCTGCGCCTCGGCGAAACCCTTCAGCACATCGGGGGAGTCCTTCGAGATGCCGAGCACCTGGTATCCGGCGCCCTTCAGCGAGTTGATGTTGTCGCGGAAGTCGCAGGCCTGGGTCGTGCACCCCGGCGTGTTCGCGGCCGGGTAGAAGTAGACGACGACCTTCTGGCCGCGAAGACCGGAGAGCGAGACATCCGTCCCGTTCTCGTCGGACAGCGTGAAGTCGGGAGCCTCGAGGCCGGCGGTCAGTCGTTCTGAAGTGTCGCTCACAGTGCGTCTCTCTCGTGGTCGTGGGGCCCCGTTCGCGGGCCCGCCAGACTCATGCTAGTGTTTGTCCTCGGCCGGGTTCACATCGGCCGGCCATGCACCTCTAGCTCAATTGGCAGAGCAACTGACTCTTAATCAGTGGGTTCCGGGTTCAAGTCCCGGGGGGTGCACCACAAGCGTCTTATAGTGGTGTCACGCGTTCTTCGTACGCACACCCCGACGGTCAAAGGAGACCGCTATGACACAGACCGAGATCCTTCGAGCGACCGATCCCCACGCCGGCCTCAAGCGGGCCGTCACCGTGGGCGGGTTGTCCCTCCTCAGCACCGTCACGGCGATTCTCGTTGTCGTAGCCTTCGTGCACTGAGATACGGTGTTCTCATGAATGAGAGCGCTTCCACAGATATTCCCGTGACCGCCGGCGACGCCGACTACCGCGACGCCGGGCTGCAGTTCCCCGCCGGCTTCACCTTCGGTTCGGCAACGGCGTCGTACCAGATCGAGGGTGCCTTCGACGAGGATGGGCGCGGCCCGTCCATCTGGGACACCTTCAGCAAGACCCCCGGCAAGGTGCTCAACGGGGACACCGGCGACGTCGCCGACGACCACTACCACCGGCTCGACGAAGACCTCGACCTGATGGCGTCCCTGAACCTGCAGGCCTACCGGTTCTCGATCGCGTGGCCACGGATCCAGCCCACCGGGCGCGGGCCGGCGAACCAGGCGGGCCTCGACTTCTACGGCCGGCTCATCGACGGTCTGCTCGCCCGCGGGATCAAGCCCGTGGCGACGCTCTACCACTGGGATCTGCCGCAGGCCCTCGAGGACGAGGGCGGCTGGCTGTCCAGATCCACGTCCAAGGCGTTCGCCGACTATGCACGCATCGTGGGCGAAGCGTTCGGTGACCGCGTGCACACCTGGACGACCATGAACGAGCCGTGGTGCTCGGCGTATCTCGGCTACGGTTCGGGCGCCCACGCCCCGGGGATCATGTCGGCAGAGGGCGCCCTGAAGGCCGTTCACCACCTGAACCTCGGCCACGGGTTGGCTGTGCTGGCGCTCCGCGAGGTCGTCACGAACGATCCGCAGTTCTCCATCACCCTGAATCTGCACAGCATCCGCGGCCACGGCCCCTCCGGCGCGGAGGCGGCGCGCCAAATCAGTGCCCTCGCGAACCGCGCCTTCACCGGACCGCTCCTGGAGGGTGCCTACCCCGACGACCTGCTCGACGACACCAAAGGCGTCACCGACTGGTCGTTCGTCGAGGACGGCGACCTTCCGCTCATCAACCAGCCGATCGACGTGCTGGGCGTCAACTACTACTCGACTGTGACCGTCGCGGTGTGGGACGGCGTGAGCCCCCGCGAGAGCGCCGACGGCCACCAGAACGTGGGCGGGTCGCCCTGGCCCGGAGCCGAGCGCATCGAGTTCCTGGTGCAGCCCGGGCCGTACACCGAGATGGGCTGGAACATCGACCCGTCGGGCCTTCTCGACCTGCTGACGTCTCTTCGCGACGAGTTCCCGGACCAGGCGCTCATGATCACCGAGAACGGGGCGGCCTTCGCCGACACGGTGACGGATGGCGCTGTGCACGACGATCTGCGGATCGACTACCTGCGCCGGCACATCACCGCGGCGCACCGAGCGATCGACGCGGGAGTCGATCTGAGGGGCTACTTCGTCTGGTCGCTGATGGACAACTTCGAATGGAGCCTCGGCTACTCCCGGCGGTTCGGTATCGTCCGCGTCGACTACGACACGCTCGAGCGGCTGCCGAAGGACAGCGCGCACTGGTACGCGGCGCTGGCGGGCAGCAACGTCATCCCCGCGTGACGCGCAGGTAAATTCCCCGGCCGTCCTCTGGCCTGCCGGGGGAGGGCCGACGTAAGCTCGGGCCATGGGGATCGTCCGGGAGAGCGGGTCAGGAGGCCGGCGCGCCAGGCTGCGCCTTCACCGGAACGTGCCGCTGGGCGTCTGCCTGGTCGTGGCTGTGGCCGGCACCGCCACGCTCTGCGGCCTGGCGCTCGATCGCACCGCTCCGCGCCAGCCCGCCGTCGAGGCCTCGGTCGATGTGGCGGCGACGGCGGGCGCGGTGCCGGGAGCGGATGGCGCCGGCGGTGCCGCGACCGCCCCGCCGTCCGAGCCCGGGGCTGCGAGCGGTTCCGCTGACGCGAATTCGGCGGCCTCTGCCGCACCTGTTGTGCCTGCCGGTGGTGTCGATCCTGCTGGTGGCGGGCCTGCCGCTGGCGGGCAGGATGCCGCACCGTCTGCCAGCGGGTCGACAATGGCATCGGGTTTCTCGGCCATCGACTTCACCTCGGGCGCCGGCTCGGAAAGCGGAGTGGAAAGCGCGGATTCCGGATCCGCGGGGGAGACGACACCGGGTGGCGGAGGCGTGACGGGGCCGGTGCCCGCCGATCCCCAGCCTGCTGATCCCGCTCCCGCTGATCCCGCACCGGCCGACCCGGCTCCGGCTGATCCGGCTCCGGCCGATCCGGCGCCGTCGGATCCCGTCGCTCCCGACCCGCTCCCCTTCGATCCCGAACCGGCCGAGCCTGTGCCGGCCGATCCGCTCCCGTTCGATCCGGCGCCGCCGTCGGATCCTGCGCCGCAATCGGATCCTGCGCCGGTCGCCCCTGCGCCGGTCGCCCCCGCGCCCCCCGCGGTCTCGCCGACCGATCCGCTGGTCTGAACCGCGCAGCCTCACGCGGCCTCCCGGCGCCGTGATCTAGGGTGAGCACATGAGTCAGTTGATCGGCACCCTCGTCATTCTCGGAGCATCCGGAGACCTCTCGGCCCGGCTGCTGCTGCCCGGCCTCGCGCAGCTGTTGACCTCCGAACCCGACCGCCGCCTGACCCTCATCGGAGCGGGCACAGAGGCTTGGACCGATGAGGAGTGGCACAAGGTCGTCACCACCTCTTTCGCTGAAGTGAACGCTTCGGGCGAGACGGTCGCGGGCATCCTGAAGGATTCGCACTACTTCCAGGCCGACGTCACGAAGCCGGATGACCTGCAGATGATCCTCGATGCCTGCGACGGTGTGCCCGCGATCTATTTCGCGCTTCCGCCGGCCGTCGCGGCACTGGCCTGTGAGGCGCTGGCGTCGGTGAAGCGGCCCGATGGCCTCACGCTCGCCCTCGAGAAGCCGTTCGGCACCGACGAGCAGAGCGCGATCGCCCTGAACGAGCTGCTGCTGAAGCTGGTGCCCGAGGAGCAGGTGCACCGGGTCGACCACTTCCTCGGCCGGTCCACCGTGCTGAACCTCCTGGGCCTGCGTTTCGCGAACCGCATCTTCGAGCCGGTCTGGAATGCCGAGCACATCGAGAAGATCGAGATCATCTACGACGAGCAGCTGGCGCTCGAGGGCCGCGCGCGCTACTACGACAAGGCGGGTGCGCTGGTCGACATGGTCCAGAGCCACCTGCTGCAGGTGATGGCGGTCGTGGCGATGGAGCCGCCGTCGACACTGCAGTCGAACGACCTGCGCGACGCCAAGCAGCTCGTGCTGCGGGCCACTCAGGTCTGGCAGGGAGACGCCATAGCGGCGTCGAGGCGCGCCCGGTACACGTCGGGGGAGGTGCAGGGGCGGCAGTTGCCGTCGTACGTCGACGAGGCGGGTGTCGACCCGAGCCGTGAGACCGAGACGCTGGCCGAGGTCACCTTCGAGGTGAACACGTGGCGCTGGGCGGGCATCCCGTTCACGCTGCGCTCGGGCAAGGCGCTGGCGGAGCGACGCCGGGAGATCGTGATCACGTTCCGGCCGGCCAGGCAGCTGCCGGTGGGGCTGAAGGGGCACAACGACCCCACGGTGCTGCGCGTGTTCCTGGCACCGGATGAGATGTCGCTCGAGATCAACATCAACGGCCCGGGCGACCCCTACGAGCTGGAACGCATCAGCCTCGACGCGCACTTCGGCGACGGGCAGCTGCTGGCGTACCGCGAAGTGCTGGCGGGCATCCTCGACGGCGACTCATCGCTGTCGGTGCGGGGCGACTCCGCGGTGGAGGGCTGGCGGATCGTGGCACCCATCGTGGAGGCGTGGAGGCACGACGAGGTTCCGATCGACGACTATCACGCCGGCACGGAGGGTCCGACCTTCTGGCCGCGGATCTGACGCCTGCCTGCCCGGAGTCCGGCGGGTGGCAGTTACCGGCCGGCGTCGACCAGATGGGTGCGCACGGCCGCGATGGGCGCGGGCATCGCGATCTCGCCGGTCTCGTCGAGCACGGTGAGGGCTGCGGCGAGGTCGGCCGAGACGGGAACGGCGACGATGGGTGCCAGCGGCGGCGCGGACACCTCCGCGGCTGACTCGGCTGCGGAGGCGCCCAGCGCAACGACCGGCGCCGCGGCGGCCGGCACCGAAACGACCGGCGCCGCGGCGGCCCCCACCGAAGCGACCGGCGCTGCGCTGACGATCGGTGCAGCGAGATCGGCCTCAGCAGCGAAGGCCCGAGCAGCGTGGCTCCCGACACGAATCTCGACAGGAGCCTCCGCTGGGGCGGCGAGGGGGTGTGCGGGCAGCGCGCGGGTCTCCGCGAACGCCGAGGTGGCGGCGACGAACGAACCCCCGAGCGGCGCGGGAGCCACCAGTGGCACGGCCTGGTGGTTGATGAGGGTACTGACGATGTCGTGGGCGACCGAGGAGGCGAGCATCGTGTGGAAGATGTCGTCGGTGTCGCTGTTCGCGCGCCGGGTGATCGCGTAGGAGCCGAGCGGGCCGAAGTTCGCGTGCAGAGTCTGGTTCACAAGCTCGTAGAGCCGCTCTGACGACATCGGGTTCTGCACCGCTTGAGCCTCGAGCCGGGCTCGTTCCGCTCGTGCCTTGCGCCGCCAACCAATCATCATGAGCCCTTCTCACCGCACCGTTCAGACAAGTCTGGCCGCTGGGCCGCCCGATCGCCGTCGGGACACGCCGGAAGAGTGCTTCGGGCCCTGCTACTTCTCGTTCAACTCGCGGGCTTCGCGGTCATCCTGCTGCACACTGCCGACCGCCAGCGCGACGGTGAGGGCCCAGCTGACCCACATGAGAACGAGGCGCCAGTCGCGGGGCCCCCGTCGCGTGGTCTGGATCACGGCGAAGCCGCTCGCGATCGCTCCGATGATGCTGCTGTTGAAGATGAACTTGCGCATGACACCAACCTACTTGTTCGACGCGTCCCTCGCCCGAGCCTTGACAGCCTTCCTGTCGGCCTTCTCGGCCTTCTTCTGCGTGCGCTTCTTCAGCGGCTTCGGCGTCTGTTCCCACGCCTCCTGCCGGCCGAACGCGAGCGTCTCCCTGAGCATCCGGAGCCGTTCCTCCTCGGTCTTCGCCTTGCGGGTGTTCACCTCGGCGACGACGCTGCCGTCCCAGTCGTTCGCCGAGAGGAATGCGAGCACCTCCTGCACCGGCTGCCCGCCGTACCCCGGCAGGAGGTGCTCGTCGAAGACACGGCCCTCATCGAGCGAACCCGATCCGTCGCAGAGGTGCACGTGCCGCAGGCGCGGTCCGAGCGCCTCGGCCATCTCGAGCGAGTCCCGCCCCGACAGCGCGGCGTGCGAGAAGTCGAGGGTGACGGCGGCGCAGTCCATCACCACCGGGTCCCAGCCCGGGGAGTAGGCCGCAAGGCTCGAGCCCTTGACCTTCCAGGGGAACATGTTCTCTACCGCGATCTCGACGCCGTAGGTCTCGGTGGTCTCCTGCACGATGCGGAGGAAGTTCTCGGCGTACCCCGACTGCCAGCGGAACGGTGGATGCACGACCACCGCGCTCGCACCGACTGCTCTGGCGAGGTCGGCCGACTTCTCGAGCTTCACCTTCGGATCCCTGCCCCAGACGAAGTGCGTGAGCAGCAGCACCGGGGCGTGGATCGAGAGGATCGGCATCCCGTACTTCTCGCTGAGAGCGAGCAGGGTGTCGGGGGACTGGGTGACCTCATCGCGGGTGACCATGACTTCGACCCCGTCATAGCCCGCCAGGCTCGCACAACGGAAGCCCTCTTCGACCCCCAGCGGATAGACGCACGAAGTGCTCATGCCGATACGCATCATGGGGCTGACGATAGTCGCCCGACCTGAACACTGCGCCAGTTTCGGGGCGATCTTCCGCGAAATTAGTGGCGGCTGGTACCGTGAAGACGGAACGCCCGCGGGCATCCTCCCGCCGACAATCGAACGGATCCTGTCATCTCCTCTGCCAGCACATCGGCGCGAACCGGCCAGTACGACCTCGTCGTGGTCTCCAATCGACTGCCCGTCGACAAAGTGATCGCCGACGACGGCACCGAGACCTGGCGCGGCTCACCCGGGGGCCTCGTCACGGCGCTCGAACCGATCATGCGTGCCAGCGAAGGCGCCTGGGTCGGCTGGGCCGGAGTCGCCGACGATGCCTCGGAGCCCTTCGAACACGACGGCATCTCGATCGTTCCCGTGACACTCAGTGCAGACGAGGTCGAGTTCTACTACGAAGGCTTCTCGAACGACACGCTCTGGCCGCTCTACCACGACGTGATCGCCCCGCCCACGTACCACCGCGACTGGTGGGAGTCGTACCTCGAGGTGAACCAGCGATTCGCGGATGCGGCGGCCGCCACGGCCGCCGACGGAGCAACGGTGTGGGTGCAGGACTACCAGCTGCAGCTCGTGCCGAAGATGCTGCGGGAGATCCGTCCCGACCTCGTGATCGGGTTCTTCAATCACATTCCGTTCCCGGCATACGGGATCTTCTCGCAGCTGCCGTGGCGCACCCAGATCATCGAGGGCCTGCTGGGTGCCGATGTGATCGGCTTCCAGCGGGTGGCGGATGCCGGCAACTTCAGCCGTGCGGTGCGCCGCCTCCTCGGGTTCTCGACCAAGGGCACCACCATCGAGGTGCCGATCGAGGACGCCGCCGAGGTCGAGGGGCGACCGAACCGCACGAGGGTCTCCCGTCGGGGGCAGCATGTGCGAACGGTCACGGCCCGCGCGTTCCCGATCTCCATCGACACCGAGAGTTTCGTCGAACTCGCCCACCGGCCCGACGTGCAGGCCCGCGCGAAGGAGATCCGGCAGGAGCTCGGAAATCCCGACGTTGTGCTGCTCGGTGTCGACAGACTCGACTACACCAAGGGCATCGGCCACCGGCTGAAGGCCTACGGCGAGCTGCTCGAAGACGGCAAGATCGATGTCGCTCACGCCAGCCTCATCCAGGTGGCGAGCCCCAGCCGCGAGCGCGTCAAGACGTACATGCAGCTCAGGGATGAGATCGAACTCACCGTCGGGCGGATCAACGGCGACTTCTCGACCATCAGCCATTCCGCGATCAGCTACCTGCACCAGGGCCGCCCCCGCGAGGAGATGGCGGCGCTCTACCTCGCCGCCGACATCATGCTCGTCACGGCCCTCCGCGACGGTATGAACCTGGTCGCGAAGGAATATGTCGCCTCTCGCTTCGACAACGGCGGCGTGCTGGTGCTGAGCGAGTTCGCGGGAGCCGCCGACGAGTTGAAGCAGGCGCTGCTCGTCAACCCGCACGACATCCAGGGCCTCAAGGAGGCGATCATGAAGGCGATCGCCATGCCGCAGAGTGAGCGCGCCAGGCGCATGCGCGCCCTCCGCAGGCGGGTGATCGAATTCGATGTCGCGAGGTGGTCGAAGTCCTTCCTCGACGAGCTCGCCGACCTGACACACGCCCCGAGCGCGAGCGAGGCCTCCGATGCGGCCGACGCCCTGTCTGACGCGGCCGACGACGAGGCGAAGGCCAACGCGTCGTCGAGCGTGCGGACGGCCCGCACGGCGCAACCGGATGCCCGGGCGAATCGTACCGGCACCGAGCATCCGTCCGGCACCGAGCATCCGACCGGCACCGAGCATCCGACCGGCACCGAGGCGGGTGGATCGCAGAAGTGAGCGGAATCATCGACGTCGATACCGATGAACTCGTCGCGAAGCTGACGGAGCTGGCCCGAACCCGGCAGTTGCTCGTCGCCCTCGACTTCGACGGCACGCTGGCGCCCGAGGTGGATGATCCCCAGCACGCCCGCGCCCTGCCCGAGGCCCGCGCAGCGGTGCTGAGACTGCTCGCCCTCCCCGCCACGCGGGTCGCCCTCATCTCGGGCCGCGCCATGGAGAGCCTCGAATACGTGGCGAACCTGCCCGACTCCGTGCTGCTGGTCGGGTCGCACGGCGTCGAGTTCCGGCTCGACACCCCCGACGCGACGGTCGACCTCGACACGGCCGAGCTCGAACAGGTCGATGTGCTGAGCGAGCTGCTCGAAGACGTCGCGGCGGGCCTCGACCAGGTCTGGATCGAGCCGAAGCCCGCGGGCTTCGCCCTGCACACCCGGCTCGCGACCGAGCGGGACTCCCGTATCGCCCACCTGCAGGCGCTCAGCGAGACCCAGGCGGAGATCGCCGGGCTCACCGTTCGCGAAGGCAAGAATGTTCTCGAGTTCTCGGTGCGGAGCGCCACGAAGGGTGAGGCCCTGCTGCACCTGAAGGAGTACGCCAAGGCGACGGCGGTGCTCTATGCGGGCGACGACGTCACCGACGAGGATGCCTTCGCGGTGCTCGGCTCGCGCGACTTCGGGCTGAAGAGCGGGCCGGGAAAGACGATCGCCGAGTTCCGGGTGGCCGATCCGCGCGAGGTGGCGGGCGTACTCACGCTGCTCGCCGACCTGCGGGCGACGGCGTTCGAGTCCGGTGTGCCCGGCCGGGCCTGATGCGCGGCACCGCCTGGCCCGCGGCACTGCCGGGCCAGCGATTCTTCCGGGCCCGCGACACTGCCTGATCCGCGATACTGGCGGTATGGATCCCGGTGCCCTCGCAGCTCTGCCGCTGGTGCTCGCCGGGGTGCTGCTGGTGAGCGGAGTGCTGAAGATCGGCGACCGCACGAACACGGCCGCCAGCATGGTCGAACTCCGGGTGCCGTTCGCCGACCGGGCCGGCTGGTTCGCCGCGTGGCAGCCGTGGCTCGAGATCGTCCTGGGCGTGGCGCTCGTCGCCCTGCCGGGCTGGGGAGCACTGGCCGCCGGCGGGGTCGCGGCCGTGTTCTTTGCAGCGCTGACGGTGTTCGTGCTCCGCGCCGCGCTCGCGCCGGGCGACGTGCACTGCAACTGTTTCGGCGCGCTCAGCCGGGAGCCGGTCGGCTGGCTGACCGTGCTCCGGAACCTCGTGCTGACCGGGGCTTCCGTGCTGGTTGCCGTCGGCGTGAGCGGCACAAGGGGGTTCCTTGCGACGGTGCAGGGATTCGACCGACAGTCCGTTACGTGGCTGGTCGTGGTGACCGTGGGGGTCGCGGCGTTCGCGGTGCTGTGGTTCGCCGGGCGGCGCCCGACGGGAGGGCCCCGCCGGGCATCCGGAGCCCGCGGCGTGCCCGGAACGGCAACCGACGCCACCGGATTCGACACCATCGGGTTCGACACCACGAGCTTCGACGCCACCGGGTTCGACACCTCCGAGGAGGAACTCGTCACTCCCCAGGGCGAGGTGCAGCGAGTGCGCCAGCTCGTCGGCGACCGTGCCACGCTGCTGGTCTTCGTGCAGGCCGACTGTCATGCCTGCAGCACGGTCGTGGCCCGACTGCCCGAATGGGCGGCCGCCCTCGAACCCGCCGTGTCGATCCGCGTCGCCACGTCGGCCACACCCGGGGAGCTCTCGGAGACCTACCCGGAGGTCGCCGATTCCGCCCTCCACGCCGCGCGGGGCCTCCGCCGGGCACTCGGCATCGACATGCTCCCCGCCGCGGTGCTCCTCGGAACGGATCGCAGAGTCGCCGCGGGTCCCGTGCTCGGGCCCGATGAGATCGAAGCCCTCGTCGGCGGCATCGGCGAGGCGCTGGCCCAGAACGCCTAGACCGACCGCCAAAAAGTGCTCCTTCGAGGTTCTAAACTCGTAACATGCCCGAAATAGACATGAAGCCGCGTTCGCGCGTCGTCACCGACGGAATCGAAGCCACGACCTCACGCGGAATGCTCCGTGCGGTCGGCATGGGCGATGCCGACTGGGACAAGCCGCAGATCGGCATTGCGAGCTCCTGGAACGAGATCACCCCCTGCAACCTCTCCCTCGACAGGCTTGCGCAGGCCTCCAAGGAGGGTGTGCACTCCGGCGGGGGATACCCCCTGCAGTTCGGCACCATCTCCGTCTCCGACGGCATCTCGATGGGCCACGAGGGCATGCACTTCTCGCTCGTCTCGCGTGAGGTCATCGCCGACAGTGTCGAGACCGTCATGCAGGCCGAGCGCCTCGACGGCAGTGTGCTGCTCGCGGGCTGCGACAAGTCGCTTCCCGGCATGCTGATGGCCGCGGCCCGCCTCGACCTCGCCAGCGTGTTCCTCTACGCCGGGTCGATCGCGCCGGGCTGGGTCAAGCTCAGCGACGGCACCGAGAAGGACATCACGATCATCGACTCCTTCGAGGCCGTCGGCGGCGTCAAGGCCGGCACGATGAGCGTCGAGGATGCCAAGCGCATCGAGTGCGCCTTCGCCCCGGGCGAGGGTGCCTGCGGCGGCATGTACACCGCCAACACGATGGCCTCCGTCGCCGAGGCTCTCGGCATGAGCCTGCCGGGCAGCGCGTCGCCGGCCTCAGCCGACCGCCGCCGCGACTACTTCGCGCACCGCTCGGGCGAGGCCGTCGTGAACATGCTGCGCCTCGGCATCACGACCCGCGACATCCTCACCAAGGATGCGTTCGAGAACGCGATCGCCGTCGCCATGGCCCTCGGCGGATCGACGAACGTCATCCTCCACCTGCTCGCGATCGCCTACGAGGCCGAGGTCGACCTCACGATCGACGACTTCAACCGCATCGGCGACACCATCCCGCATCTCGCCGACATGAAGCCGTTCGGCAGGTACGTGATGAACGACCTCGATCGCCAGGGTGGTCTCCCGGTGCTCATGAAGGCGCTGCTGGATGCCGGGCTCATGCACGGCGATGCGCTCACCGTCACGGGCAAGACCCTCGCCGAGAACCTCGCGGAGATCGACCCGCCGACGCTCGACGGCAAGGTGCTCCGAACGCTCGACAACCCGATCCACCCCACCGGCGGCCTCACCGTGCTGAAGGGCACGCTGGCCCCCGAGGGCGGCGTCGTCAAGACCGCCGGATTCGACGCGAGCGTGTTCGAGGGCCCCGCGAAGGTCTTCGAGCGCGAACGCGCGGCGATGGATGCCCTCACCAACGGTGAGATCAAGCACGGCGACGTGGTGGTCATCCGCTACGAGGGCCCGAAGGGCGGCCCCGGCATGCGGGAGATGCTCGCGATCACCGCGGCCATCAAGGGCGCCGGGCTCGGCAAAGATGTACTACTCTTGACAGACGGCAGATTCTCAGGCGGCACAACCGGCCTGTGCATCGGCCACATAGCACCCGAAGCGGTCGACGCAGGTCCGATCGCCTTCGTGCGCGATGGTGATCTGATTCGGGTCGATATCGCAGCTCGCTCGCTCGACCTACTCGTCGACACGTCAGAGCTAGCAGCCCGCCGTGACGGCTGGGCTCCGCTCCCCCCGCGCTATACCCGTGGCGTCCTGGCCAAATACTCGAAACTCGTGCATTCAGCTGCAGAAGGCGCGATCACCGGGTAAGGCACCTCCGTCCGGCCCAACCGCCGCCTGTCCCAGGGCGCACAGGCCGGTCACCATCGTCAAAGGATCCCCTCTTATGTCCACGGAATCACTTCCCGTGCCGTCCAACCTCCGAACTCCCGGCCGCCCCGCGGCGGCCAGAACCGAGCCCGAGATCCTCACCGGATCGGGAGCGATCCTCCGCTCGCTCGAGCTGCTGGGGGTGAAAGACGTCTTCGGCCTCCCCGGGGGTGCGATCATCCCGTTCTACGACGAGCTGATGGCCTCGACGGCCATCCGCCACATCCTGGTGCGCCACGAGCAGGGTGCCGGTCACGCTGCTGAGGGCTACGCTTCATCCACCGGCAAGGTCGGTGTCGCGATCGCGACATCCGGTCCCGGCGCGACCAACCTCGTCACCGCGATCGCCGACGCCTACATGGACTCGGTGCCGACGCTCTTCATCACCGGCCAGATCTTCTCGCACCTGATCGGAACCGACGGCTTCCAGGAGGTCGACATCGTCGGCATCACCATGCCGATCACGAAGCACTCGTTCCTGGTGCGGGATGCCGCGGACATCCCGGCCACGCTCGCCGCCGCCCACCTCATCGCCTCCACCGGTCGACCCGGCCCGGTGCTCGTCGACATCACGAAGGACGCCCAGCAGAACTCGGCCCCGTTCGTCTGGCCGTCGAAGGTCGACCTGCCCGGCTACCGCCCCGTCGTGAAGGCGCACGGCAAGCAGATCCAAGCTGCCGCAGCGCTGTTGGCCGTTGCGAAGCGCCCGGTGTTCTACGTCGGTGGTGGTGTGATCCGGGCATCCGCCTCAGCCGAACTGCTGAAGCTCGCAGAACTCACCGGAGTGCCCGTCGTCACCACGCTGATGGCGCGCGGGGCCTTCCCCGATTCGCACGCGCAGGCGCTCGGGATGCCCGGGATGCACGGCACCGTGCCCGCTGTGCTGGCGCTCCAGGAGAGCGACCTGCTCATCTCCCTCGGTGCGCGCTTCGACGACCGGGTGACCGGCAAGGTGAGCGAGTTCGCGCCCGACGCCAAGGTCGTGCACGTCGACATCGACCCGGCCGAGATCTCCAAGATCCGCCTCGCCGACGTTCCGATCGTCGGGGATGCCCGCGACGTGATCGTCGACCTCACCGCGGCCTACGCCGACGCCGTGGCGTCCGCGGTCGAGGTGGGTGCCGGCAAGCCCGACATCTCCGAGTGGTGGGCGCGCCTCGATGACCTGAAGAAGCAGTTCCCGCTCGGCTACGACGAGCCCGACGACGGACTCATCTCCCCGCAGTACGTCATCGAGCGCATCGGCCAGATCACCGGGCCCGAGGGCATCTACGCCTCGGGCGTCGGCCAGCACCAGATGTGGGCAGCGCAGTTCATCAAGTACGAACGCCCGAACGCCTGGCTGAACTCCGGAGGCGCCGGCACGATGGGCTACGGCGTGCCCGCAGCCATGGGCGCCAAGGTCGCGAACCCCGATCGCACCGTCTGGGCGATCGACGGTGACGGCTGCTTCCAGATGACCAACCAGGAGCTGGCGACCTGCACGATCAACAACATCCCGATCAAGGTCGCGATCATCAACAACTCCTCCCTCGGCATGGTGCGCCAGTGGCAGACACTGTTCTATGACGGCCGTCACTCGTTCACCGACCTGAACACCGGGGACGGCACGATCATGATCCCGGACTTCGTGAAGCTGGCCGACGCCTACGGCGCCCTCGGCATCCGGGTCACGAAGAAAGAAGACGTCGATGCTGCCATCCGGCTGGCGATCGAGACCAACGACCGGCCCGTGGTCATCGACTTCGTGGTGAGCCGCGACTCGATGGTGTGGCCGATGGTTCCCCAGGGAGTCGGAAACTCGTCGGTGCAGTACGCCCGCGAGCACGCTCCCGAGTGGGAAGAGGAGTAGACCCGTGAGCCATGTCCTGTCCCTGCTGGTCGAAGACAAGCCGGGTCTGCTGACCCGCGTCGCCGGCCTGTTCGCCCGTCGCGGCTTCAACATCGAGTCACTCGCGGTCGGTGCGAGCGAGATCGAGGGTCTCTCCCGCATCACCGTCGTGGTCGATGTCGAGGAACTGCCGCTCGAGCAGGTCACCAAGCAGCTCAACAAGCTCGTCAACGTGATCAAGATCGTCGAACTCGACCCGAACCAGTCGGTGCAGCGCGAACACCTGCTCATCAAGGTGAAGGTCGACAACGTCACCCGGTCGCAGGTGCTCGAAGCGGTCACTCTCTTCAGAGCGCGGGTCGTGGATGTCGCCACCGACGCCCTCGTCATCGAGGTCACGGGCGACAGCGGCAAGACCACGGCGTTCCTGCGTGTGCTCGAGCCGTACGGCATCAAGGAGATGGCCCAGTCGGGCCTGCTCGCGATCGGCCGTGGCAGCAAGTCGATCACCGAGCGCGTCTACAAGAACTGATCGCCCGCTTGCGCGTCCGCATCGAATGAACCGCGGCGGCAGGCATCCGAACCGAATTTCTCCACCACCCGTTATCAAACAAGGAGCTAGAAACACGTGACTGAAATCTTCTACGACGCAGACGCCGACCTGTCGCTCATCCAGGCGAAGAAGGTGGCCGTCGTCGGTTATGGCTCGCAGGGCCACGCCCACGCGCTGAACCTCCGCGACTCCGGTGTCGAGGTCGTCGTCGCCCTCAAGGAGGGTTCGGCATCCAAGGCCAAGGCCGAAGAGGCCGGCTTCCAGGTGCTCTCCGTCGCCGACGCCACCGCCTGGGCAGACGTCGTCGTGATCCTCGCGCCCGACCAGCACCAGCGCGGCATCTACAAGAACGACATCGCCCCCAACATGAAGCCCGGCACCGCGCTGGTCTTCGGCCACGGCTTCAACATCCGCTTCGGGTACATCGAGGCGCCCGAGGGCACGGACATCCTGCTCGTCGCGCCCAAGGGACCGGGCCACACCGTGCGCCGCGAGTTCGAGGCAGGGCGAGGCGTTCCCGTCATCGTCGCGGTCGAAGAGGATGCATCGGGTTCGGCCTGGGCGCTCGCCTGGTCGTACGCCCGTGCCATCGGCGGCCTCCGTGCCGGCGGCATCAAGACCACGTTCACCGAAGAGACCGAGACCGACCTGTTCGGCGAGCAGGCCGTTCTCTGCGGCGGCACCTCGCAGCTGGTGCAGTACGGCTTCGAGACGCTGATCGAGGCCGGCTACCAGCCCCAGATCGCGTACTTCGAGGTTCTGCACGAGCTGAAGCTGATCGTCGACCTGATGTGGGAGGGCGGCATCGCCAAGCAGCGCTGGTCGATCTCCGACACCGCCGAGTACGGAGACTACGTCTCCGGCCCGCGCGTCATCACGCCCGACGTCAAGGAGAACATGAAGGCCGTTCTCGCCGACATCCAGTCCGGTGCGTTCGCCGCCCGCTTCATCGCCGACCAGGATGCCGGAGCCCCCGAGTTCCTGGCCCTCCGCGAGAAGGGTGCCCAGCACCCCATCGAAGAGACCGGCCGCGAGCTCCGCGCGCTGTTCGCGTGGAAGCAGACCGACGCGGACTACACCGAAGGTTCAGCGGCGCGCTGATCCTTCGGTGCCGCTTGCGCGGTGCTGTGCTTGTTGGTGCGCCGGCCGGTGGCCGTCGCTCGGGCGAGGGATCAGTGGCGCGCTGATCCTTCGGTGCCGCTTGCGCGGGTAGCGTTGCGCGCCTGGTCCGCCACGCTTGCCTCGCAGGCAGCCGATGTCCCGTCACTTCGTGTGGCGGGACATCCGTCGTTTCAGGGTCCGGCTGGCCGGGCGGGAGTGTCGGCTGCGCCGCCACTTCGGGAGGAACTGGGGCGATCCGCGGCTGTATTCGGCCCGGTTCCGCTCAGCTCCTCCCGGGCGGCTTTTCGGGAGCCGGGCTCGGGGGTCAGGTGTCACCGGTCAGGGGTAGTGCACCGCGTTCGTGAGGATGCGGGCGTTCGTCAGGGCCGTGCCGACGGCCTGGTCGAGCTCGGTGAAGACGTCGGCGGAGCGGGCCACGCCGATCGCGCCGCCGAGTATCCCGGCTCCGGATGACCGGCCGAGGCGCGCGATGAGTTCGCCGTTCTGCTCGAAGAACTCCAGCCGGTACTCCAGCCTCTGCTTCTCGCGGCCGGCGAACGCCCCGAGCAGCACAGTCGTCGTGGCGCTGCCGCGCGTCACGTCCCAGCCACCGAGCGGTGACGTCGCCACCTCGAAACCCTGCGACCGCAGCGCGTCGGCCAGCACCTGGCGGGCCGCGTCGTGGTCACCAGCGATGAAGTAGTCGACTGTGCTCATGCCGCCATCCTAGTGACGGCGATCCGTCGACCACGCACTCCGCGCTGCTGCCGCGCGACGGGCGCGCGGGGTTGTGGGCGGGAGTCGGGGGCTGCCGGTAATCTGGAGCCATGGCACGCGATCCCGACGACGACGCACTCAGCTGGGGCGACGAGAACGACCCCACCTACGCCGCCTCCCACCCCGGGGCCCTCGATGAGGACGACCTCGAGGAAGGCATTCCTGTCGTCGACGCGTTCAGCTCGTCGGCGCCCGCTCCGGCGGTCGCGCCGGTCGCGCCAGTCGAGCCCCACGCACCGGGTCCCGCTGTCCCGGTCGAGGCGCTCGGCGAAGTACCCGCCCAGCGCACTACGCCGGCATCCACTCGTGCGGCCCCGGTCACGACGTCCCTCGCCCCGGCATCCGCGGCCGTTCCCGCCACCGCCGCAGCCCCCGCCGCCCCGACCCGCACCGTCGAGGAGGAGGCGGACACCGCAGAAGACGCAGCCGCCGAACGCGACCTCGCCGCGGCCGAGAAGGAGGCCGAGCCGCTCAGTTCCGCCGGGCTCATCGCCTTCGGAGTCTTCGGGGGAATCTTCCTGCTGTACACGGTCGGCTGGCTCGTGACGTTCATCCGCAATCCTGTGGCCGACACCTCGCTGGCCGGGATCGTGCAGTCCGCCCAGAACATCCTCGCCATCGCGGCCCCGGCCCTCTGGTTCATCGTCACGCTGCTGGTCGGTGCGAAGAGGCGTGTTCCTGTGCGGGTGGTCTGGCTCCTCATCGGCGTCGTCGTGCTGCTGCCCTGGCCCTTCCTGACGGGATACTGAACCTGTGACCTCTGAATCCGCACGGTCTGGTGCCCGCGGGCCTTCTCTTCGAAAGCCTGCCCGGCCCGGCACGACCACCTCCGGGCCCACGAGCACCAAGCGCCCTGCCAAGCGCGTACGCGGCCGTGCCGGCTGGATCGTCGCCATCGTGTTCGCCTTCCTCTACGCCCTCGACGCCTTCCAGGGCCTCTCGAACCTGATCGGGCTCACGCAGTCGTTCGCCAGCGTGGATGTCGCGATGCCCGGTAACGCGGTCTTCACCCTGGTCGGGCTGATCGTCGTGCCGATCCTCGTCTACGCGCTGATCCTCTGGGGAACCCGCCGGCTCAACGCGGGATCCGCCCTGCTCGTGTTCCTGGTCGGCTTCGCCGTCGTCGCCGTCATCACGCTCGACCTGCAGAGCCTCTACCGCAGCATCGTCCCGTTCGTCATCTGAGCCGCCGCGCACCCAGCGCTCGAGGGCGCAGGCCCCGGGGCATCCGGAGCCCGGGCGCGCGAGCCCAGCCCCGGGCATCCGGAGCCCGCCGCCCCTCAGCCCAGCCCGACGAACAGCACCAGCGCGATCAGCACCACCTGGCCCGCGGCCCGCGGCACCAGCGGGATCGCCAGCGCCCCGAACTTCTCCCGCCGCCCGGCCGCGTACGCGTTCGCCGGGAACACCGCCACGAGGAACACGGCCAGCGCCACTGCCGCAGCCAGACGGAGCGGCGGCACGAGCAACCCGATCCCTCCCGCCACCTCGCAGAGCCCCGTCAGGTACACCAGCGCACGGGGGTTCAGGGTGCCCTCCCAACGAAGAGCGGGCGGGATCATCGCTGCCATGGTGCGCACAGACGACGGCACGAAGTGGTTCAGCCCCATCAGCAGGAACACAGCCGCCACAGCGATCGTCACGACGAGGTGGATGACGCTGAGTGTCCCGGGTTCCATGCTCCCATTCTGCAGGCACTAAAGTTGAGGGGCTACGTCGCCCGCGAGCCCGCCGCCGGCGCTTCACCGTAAGGAATCCCTTCGTGTCAAAACCGGTCGTGCTGATCGCAGAAGAACTTTCCCCCGCCACCCTGGAGGCCCTCGGCCCCGACTTCGACGTGGTCAACGTCGACGGCACCGACCGCCCCGCCCTTCTCGCGGCGCTCGCCACGGCCGACGCGATCCTGGTGCGCTCGGCGACGAGAGTCGACGAGGAGGCCATCGCCGCGGCTCCGTCGCTGAAGGTCATCGCGCGCGCCGGCGTCGGCCTCGACAACGTCGACATCAAGGCCGCGACCACGGCCGGCGTGATGGTCGTCAACGCCCCCACGTCGAACATCGTCTCGGCCGCCGAGCTGACGGTGGGACACATCCTGAGCCTCGCCCGGCACATTCCCGCGGCGCACAGTGCGCTCGCCCAGGGCCAGTGGAAGCGGTCGAAGTACACCGGCACCGAGATCTTCGAGAAGACGGTCGGCATCATCGGCCTCGGCCGGATCGGCGCGCTCATCACCGCACGCATGCAGGCGTTCGGCACGAATGTCGTGGCGTACGACCCCTACATCACGTCGGCCCGCGCGCAACAGCTCGGCGTCACCCTGCTGACTCTGGATGAACTGCTCGCCCAGAGCGACTTCATCACGATCCACATGCCGAAGACGCCCGAGACGACCGGGATGATCAGCGACGAGCAGCTCGCGCTGATGAAGCCGACCGCCTACATCGTGAATGTCGCGCGCGGCGGGCTCATCGACGAGGACGCGCTGTTCCGCGCGCTCACCTCGGGCGTGATCGCGGGCGCCGGGCTCGACGTGTTCGTCAGCGAACCGCCCACCGACCACAAACTGCTCGGCCTCGAGAACGTCGTCGTGACCCCGCACCTCGGTGCGTCGACCGACGAGGCACAGGAGAAGGCTGGTGTCTCCGTCGCGAAGTCGGTGCGGCTCGCGCTGTCGGGCGAGCTGGTTCCGGATGCCGTGAATGTCGCCGGCGGAGTGATCGACCCCTCGGTGCGACCGGGTATCGCCCTCGTGGAGAAGCTCGGCCAGGTGTTCGCCGGTCTCGCGGGCAGCCCGCTCACGTCGGTGGATGTCGTCATCCGCGGTGAGATCGCGGCCTTCGACGTGAGCGTGCTGAAGCTCGCTGCGCTGAAGGGCATCTTCACGAACGTGGTCAGCGAGACCGTGTCGTACGTGAATGCGCCGTTGCTCGCCGAGCAGCGCGGGGTCACGGTTCGCCTGATCACCGATGCCGTCTCCGAGGAGTACCGCAACGTCATCTCGCTCACAGGCGCACTCAGCGACGGATCGCAGATCTCGGTCTCGGGTACGCTCACCGGTACGAAGCAGATCGAGAAGATCGTGGAGATCAACGGCTACGACGTGGAGGTTCCGTTCGCGGAGCACCTGCTCGTGATGATCTACGACGACCGCCCCGGCATCGTCGCGGTGTACGGCAAGGAGTTCGGCGACGCATCCATCAACATCGCCGGCATGCAGATCGCACGCACGGCCGCGGGCGGCAAGGCCCTCAGCGTGCTGACGATCGACTCGCCGGCGCCCGAGGAGCTCATGGAGCGCCTGCGCGTCGCGATCGCGGCCGACGTGCTGACCGAGATCGACATCACCGACTGACCCGGCCGCCCCCGCGGCGCGGGCGCCGCGCCGGCCCATCGAGTGGGCAGTTCGGGCCCCAATTCGAGAATTGGGGGGCCCGAACTGCCCACTCGATGCTGCAGGTGAGGCGGGGCGCGCGGCGGCCCGGGCGCGTGGCGGGTCAGGCGCGGGCGTGGGCCGCGACCAGGGTGTTGACGAGGGCGATGACCTCGTCCATGTCGTCGCTCTTCGGGTCGAGCTCGCCGAGCCCGCCGGGCAGCAGCGCCGAGTTGTAGTACAGGCCGTCGCCGATCAGCATGATGGTGCGGGCGAGGGCCCGATCGCCCACCACCTCGACGATCACGTCGAACCAGGAGACCTGCATCTCTTTGAGGGCGTCGCGCGCCCGCGGATGCGAACCCTGCGCCAGGCGTGTGGTCGCGATGATCGCGCGGTCGAGGTCGCTCTCGAGGTTCAGCGAGCTGCGGAGGAAGTAGTCGATCGGCCCCGTCACCGCCGTGCGGATGCGCTCCACATCGACCTCGACGAGCTCGACCAGCCGCGCCAGCAGCCCCTCGACGAGCGCGTCCTTCGAGCCGAAGTGGTAGAGCAGCCCGCCCTTGCTCACCCCGGCCTCCGTGGCGGTCGCCTCGAGCGTGGCGGCTCGTTCGCCCTGCGAGATCAGGATGCTCTCGAACGCATCGAGCACCCGGTCGCGGGCAGAGGGGGCTGGCGCTGAGGCTGGCGGCGCGGAAGGCATGTGCCCATCGTATCGGCTTGCCACTGTACCGGCTGGACGGTATACTGAACCCACAACCCACAGGCTTCCGACACCGGATGCCCGGGCAACGCCTTCAGCCAGAAACGAATCATGACCAGCTACACCCGCCCCATCGCCCTGCCCTCGCATTCCGAGGTGACCCACACCCACAAGGCCGACACTGACAAGGCCCACACCACACCGGAGCCCACCGACCTCCGGGTCGGCCGCCGCGGCTGGCTCGCGCTCGCCGTGCTCATGCTGCCTGTGCTGCTCATCTCCGTCGACAACACGGTGCTGAGCTTCGCGCTGCCGATCATCTCCGAGACCCTGCAGCCGACCGCGACCGCGCAGCTCTGGATCATCGACACCTATCCGCTCGTGCTCGCCGGCCTGCTTGTCGCGATGGGCAACCTCGGCGACAGGGTCGGGCGCCGCAAGCTGCTGATGATCGGTGCTGTCGGCTTCGGCGTGCTCTCGATCGTGGCCGCCTTCGCTCCGACGGCAGAGGCGTTGATCGTCTGCCGCGGAGCGCTCGCGTTCTTCGGTGCCATGCTCATGCCGTCGACTCTCTCGCTTCTCCGCAGCATCTTCGCCGACCGTCGTCAGCGCCGCCTCGCGATCGCCATCTGGGCGGCCGGATTCGCCGCGGGCGCCGCTCTCGGCCCGATCGTCGGCGGCGTGCTGTTGCAGCACTTCTGGTGGGGAAGCGTGTTCCTCATCGCCGTGCCCGTGCTGGTGCCGCTGCTGGTGTTCGGCCCGTTCCTCCTCCCCGAGTCGAAGGATCCGAACCCGGGCCGCCTCGACCTCATCAGCATCGGGCTCTCGATGGTGATGCTCGTGCCCGTCGTCTTCGCCATCAAGTCGGTTGCAACCGAGGGCGCCAGCTGGAGCGATCTCGGACTTGTCGCGCTCAGCGCCGTGGCGGGCATCCTGTTCGTCCGCCGCCAGCTCGCCTCACCGAACCCGATGCTCGACATGCGGCTGTTCCGGGTGGGTGCGTTCAGCGGTGCGGTGCTCGTGAACCTGCTGAGCGTCGTCGCGCTGGTGGGCTTCCTGTTCTTCGTCTCGCAGCATCTGCAGCTCGTGCTGGCGATGCAGCCGATGGATGCAGCTCTCGCCCTCGTCCCGGGTCTCATCGTGATGGTCGTGGCGGGTCTCGCCGTCGTGCCGCTGGTGCGCTGGGTGCGTCCGAACCTCGTCGTGGCCGGAGGGCTCGTGCTCTCGGCGATCGCGTACATCATCGTGATGCTCACCGGCCAGAACGCCACGGCGACCACCCTCGCGATCGCCTTCGTGGTGCTGGCGATCGGGATCGGGGCGGCCGAGACGATCTCGAACGACCTGATCATCTCCGTGGTGCCCGAGCACAAGGCCGGGGCGGCTTCCGCCGTCTCCGAGACGGCCTACGAACTCGGTGCGGTGCTCGGCACCGCCGTGCTGGGGAGCATCCTGACCGCGTTCTACCGGTCGAGCCTGGTGCTGCCGGCCGGTCTCTCCGAGACGCAGGCGACGGCCTCGACCGAGACTCTCGGCGGCGCGGTGAGCGTGGCCGGCGACCTGCCGTACAGCCTCGGCCAGGCGCTGCTGCACTCGGCCAGCGCGGCCTTCGACAGCGGCGTGGTCGTGACCAGCGGAATCGGCGCGGCCCTGATGGTGGCGGCCACCGTGCTCGCCCTCATCACCCTCCGCAAGGCCCGCGGCTAGCGCTCGGGCCCTGCCCCCTCCGCCCCGCCCCGACCCGCCCGTCGACGGGATCGAGTGGGCAGTTCGGGCCCGTGAAGGCTCCGCCTCCGGGCCCGAACTGCCCACTCGACGCAGGCGCGTGTCGACCGTGGGCGGCGGGTTGTACTGTGGAGGAATCAATCCCGATCCAGTGCTGGAGCCGCCATGTCTCGCGTCATTCGTCTTGCCGTCATTCCCGGGGACGGCATCGGTCCCGAGGTCGTCGCTGAGGCGCTGAAGGTTCTCGATGCGGTCGCACCGGGCGCCGGCGTGACGATCGAGAAGACGCCGTTCGAGCTGGGTGCTGCCCGCTTCCTCGCCACCGGCGATGTGCTGACCGACGACGACCTGGCGTCGATCGCTTCGCACGACGCGATCCTGCTCGGAGCGGTCGGCGGCGTGCCCGGCGACCCGCGCCTGAAGGATGCGAACATCGAGCGCGGGCTGCTGCTCAAGCTGCGCTTCGCCCTCGATCACTACGTGAACCTCCGGCCGACCACGATCTTCCCGGGGGTGGTCAGCCCGCTGGCGAACCCCGGAGACGTGGACTTCGTCGTCGTGCGAGAGGGCACCGAGGGTCCGTACGTCGGCAACGGCGGTGCGATCCGTGTCGGCACACCGCACGAGATCGCGAACGAAGTGTCGGTCAACACGGCGTTCGGCGTCGAACGGGTCGTGCGATTCGCCTTCGACCTGGCGAACAGCAGGCCGCGCAAGAAGCTCACGCTGGTGCACAAGAACAACGTGCTCGTCTTCAGCGGCAACCTCTGGATGCGCACAGTCAACGCCGTGGCCACCGAGTACCCCGACGTGGCCGTCGACTACCTGCACGTGGATGCCGCGACCATCTTCTTCGTGACGAACCCTGCTACGTTTGACACCATCGTCACGGACAACCTCTTCGGCGACATCCTGACCGATCTGGCCGGCGCAATCAGCGGTGGCATCGGTCTGGCCTCCTCGGGAAACATCAACCCGACGGGCGCCTTCCCCAGCATGTTCGAGCCGGTTCACGGTTCCGCTCCCGACATCGCAGGCCAGCAGATCGCCGACCCGACGGCCGCAATCCTCTCCGTCGCCCTCCTCCTCGACCAGCAGGGTCTGCCCGAGGCGGCGACGAGGATCCGAACCGCCGTCACCAGCGATCTCGCCGGCCGATCCGCCACCTCCGGCAGCCGCACAACCGCAGAGGTGGGCGACGCCATCGTCAATCTGCTCCGTTCAGAGCTCGTTTCCGAGGAGACAACATCATGACAGCCACGGCCCCTTTCGGCACATCCTTTCCGCTGAAGTTCGCGCTCACCCCGTCGACGGATGCCCGCGCAGAGCTCGAGCGCGAGGCGATCCTCGCCGACCCCGGTTTCGGCAAGCACTTCACCGACCACATGGTCCGGGTCGAGTGGACGCTCGACGGCGGCTGGCACGACGCCCAGGTGCTGCCCTACGGCCCGATCTCGCTCGACCCCGCGGCATCCGTTCTGCACTATGCGCAGGAGATCTTCGAGGGCCTGAAGGCGTACCGGCACGCAGACGGCTCCATCCACACGTTCAGGCCCGAGGCGAACGCGGCACGCCTGCAGCGGTCGGCCCAGCGGCTCGCGCTGCCGGAACTCTCGACCGAGGACTTCATCGAGTCGCTGCGGCAGCTCGTAGCGGTCGACGGATCCTGGGTGCCCGACGCCGCCGAGACGAGCCTGTACCTCCGCCCGTTCATGTTCGCGACCGAGAGCTTTCTCGGCGTGCGTTCGGCGCAGAAGGTCGGGTACTACCTCATCGCGTCGCCCGCCGGTGCGTACTTCTCGAACGGGGTGTCGCCCGTCAACATCTGGCTCTCGGCCGACTACAACCGGGCCGGGCGAGGCGGGATGGGTGCCGCCAAGACGGGCGGCAACTACGCCTCCTCGCTGCTTCCGCAGGAGCTCGCCTACGAGAAGGGCTGCGCGCAGGTGCTGTTCCTCGACTCGCAGGAGGGCAAGTACCTCGAGGAGCTCGGCGGCATGAACCTGTTCCTGGTCTACAGGGACGGCACGCTGGTCACGCCGAAATCCGACAGCATCCTTTCGGGCATCACCCGTGACAGCATCATGACGCTGGCACGTGACCGCGGGCACACCGTCGAGCACCGCCGGGTGGAGATCGAGGAGTGGAAGGCCGGTGCGGCATCCGGCGACATCGTCGAGGTGTTCGCCTGCGGCACGGCGGCAGTCATCACGCCCGTCGCGCAGCTTCTCGCCGACGACTTCGCGCTCGGTTCGGCGGATGCCTCCGCCGGGGAGCTCACGATGTCGCTCCGGCAGGAGCTGACCGACATCCAGTACGGCCGCATCCCCGACACGCACAACTGGCTGACGCGCCTCGACGGTTAGGCTTGCAGCGTGAAGATTGCGCGATTCAGCACAGGCGAAGACCCCCGGTACGGCATCATCGACGGCGACGAGATCGTGGTGCTGGAGGGCGATCCGATGTTCCAGGGATTCGTCACGACCGAGGAGCGCGTTCCGCTCGCCACTGCGAAGCTGCTGGCCCCGGTCATCCCGCGCTCGAAGGTGGTCGCGGTCGGAAAGAACTATGCCGATCACGCCGCAGAGATGGGCGGGGTGGTGCCCGAGCGGCCGCTGCTGTTCCTGAAACCGAACACGTCGGTGATCGGCACGGGCGACACGATCGTGCTGCCGCCGGACAGCCAGCGGGTCGAGCATGAGGCGGAGCTGGCGATCGTGATCGGCAGCGTCGCGAAGAACGTGCGCGCGGAGGATTTCGCCGACGTGATCTTCGGCTACACGATCGCGAACGACGTGACGGCCCGCGACCTGCAGAAGCTCGACGGCCAGTGGGCGAGGGCGAAGGGGTTCGACACGTTCTGCCCGCTCGGCCCGTTCATCGAGACCGAGTTCGACTGGCGCGATGCGCTGATCGAGGCCCGCGTCGACGGCGAACTCCGCCAGGAGGGCAACCTGTCGGAGATGATCTTCACGGTGCCCGAGATCGTCGCGTATGCGTCACGGGCGTTCACGCTGCTGCCGGGCGACGTGATCCTCACCGGGACGCCCGCCGGGGTCTCGCCGTTCGTTTCGGGCCAGACGGTCGACATCTCGATCGCCGGCCTCGGCACCCTCTCCAACCGCGCCCGCTGAGTTCCTGCGGAGGGGTTCCGCGCCTCTGTGTCGCTTCCGCGACTGCGCGCGCACGCGCGGAAGCGACAAACTGCAGCGGATGGCGCCGTGCAGGAGGGCGGTGGGGTGCCAGGAGTCCGCGTCAGGCCTGGATGACCGCGTTCACGTTTCCGGCCGGGTCGCGGAACCACGCGATGTCGGGCCCGTTGCCCCGCATGATGCCCTTCTCGTCGACCGGCATGCTGCCTCCCGCGTAGATGTTGGTGTCGACGCCGCGGCCCCGCAGATCATCCACCGCAGAGTCGATGTTCGGCACAGGGAAGTTCAGCATCGTGTACGACGCCGGCTCGTGGTCCGGCTTGGGGTACGCGAGCACGGTCCCGCCGCTCGGCAGATGCAGCTCCAGGAATCCCATGGCGTTGTCGGTCACAGTGAGGCCGAGGGTCTCGCCGTAGAATCGTCGTGCCGCGGGGATGTCGTCGACGGAGAATCCGCTGAACGCGCCGGTCGTGGTGAACATTCTGCTCCTTGCTGGGCGATGGTATGTGTACAATGTAAACAATTGCACGCTGTCGTCGTGTTGTCTAGGGGAGTGACCGGTGAGTGGACAGCTGAACACAGGTGCAGCATCCGGTTCGGCACGGACCACGTACCGGCACGGCGATCTTCGCGGCGCACTTCTCGCCGCCGGGGTCGAAATGGCCGAGCGGGGCGGCCCTGACGCCGTCGTGCTCCGCGAGGCGACCCGCCGCGCGGGAGTCACGCCAAACGCCGCCTACCGCCATTTCGCCGACCGGGGGGCCCTGCTCAGGGCGGTCTCGGACGTCTGCCAGGGCCGTGCTGCCGACACGATGGAGCAGCACGTCGACTCGGTGATAGGAGCGAGCAGCTCGGTCGATGCGGTTGGCGATGCAGCCGGCGATGCAGTCTGCGATGCGGCGGTGGATGCCCGGGCGATGCTCCGCGCGGTCGGAACCGGCTATCTCGCCTTCGCCCGCGACGAGCCCGGACTGTTCCGCACCGCCTTCTCGGTGCCCGACCAGCTCGCCAACAGCTTCGACACGGCCAAGGCCGGCGCGGCCGGGCGCACCCCGTTCCAGATCCTCAGCGCGGCGCTCGACGCGTGGGCCGCAGCCGGGATCCTCCCACCCGAGCGCCGTGCGAACGCGGAGCTCTACGCATGGTCGGCCGTGCACGGTCTCGGGATGCTCGTGATCGACGGCCCGCTCCGGGGCCTCAGCGCGCAGATGATCGACGGAGCGACCGCTCGGGTGCTCGACATGGTGGAACGCGGGCTCTGAGCCGAAGCCCGCGCCCAGCACGGCCGCTCCCTCGCACCGTAGAATTGGAGGCAGTATGTCATCCACAGAGCTCCCTCCCTACTCCACGGCCACCGGCACCGACGTCCGCGTTCGTTTCTGCCCGTCACCGACCGGCACACCGCACGTCGGGCTGATCCGCACCGCCCTCTTCAACTGGGCGTATGCCAGGCACAACGGCGGAAAACTTGTTTTCCGTATTGAAGACACCGACGCAGCCCGCGACTCCGAGGAGAGCTACGAGCAGCTGCTCGACGGTCTCCGCTGGCTCCGCATCGACTGGGACGAGGGCATCGACGTCGGCGGCCCCCACGGCCCGTACCGCCAGTCCCAGCGCTCCGGCATCTACCTCGACCTCATCGAGAAGCTGAAGGCCAGCGGCCATCTCTACGAGAGCTACTCGACCGCCGAGGAGATCGACGCCCGTAACGCCGAAGCGGGACGCCCGAAGCAGCTCGGCTACGACAACTTCGATCGCGAGCTGACCGAGGCCGAGCGCCAGGCGTTCCGCGACGAGGGTCGCCTGCCGGCCTTGCGTCTGCGAGTCCCCGACACCGATCTGAGCTTCGACGACCTGGTTCGCGGCGAGATCACCTTCCCGGCGGGATCGTTCGTCGACTTCGTCGTCGTGCGCCCGAACGGGGCTCCGCTCTACACGTTCGTGAACCCTGTCGACGATGCGCTGATGGGGATCACCCACGTGTTGCGGGGCGAGGATCTCCTCTCGTCCACACCCCGTCAGATTGCGCTCTACAGTGCGCTGGTCGAAATCGGCGTCACCACGTTCATTCCGCGCTTCGGCCACCTGCCCTATGTGATGGGCGACGGCAACAAGAAGCTGAGCAAGCGCGATCCTGAGGCCAACCTGTTCCACCACCGGGACCGCGGTTTCATCCCCGAAGGTCTCGTCAACTACCTGGCACTCCTCGGCTGGTCGCTCACCCACGACCGCGACGTGTTCTCGATCGACGAGATGATCGCCGCCTTCGACGTTGTCGACGTGAACCCGAACCCCGCCCGGTTCGACCTGAAGAAGGCCGAATCGATCAACGGCGACCACATCCGGCTCCTCGCCGTCGACGACTTCGCAGCACGCACCCTCCCGTACCTGGAGTCCGCGGGCATCCTGACGCTGCCGGCGACGGATGCGCAGCTCGCCATCCTCGCCGAGGCCGCCCCGCTCGTGCAGGAGCGCATGGCTCTGCTCGGCGAGGCGCCGGCGATGCTCGGGTTCCTGTTCGAGACGGCCGCGTCTCTCGACTACCAGCCGGATGCCCTGGCCGCCCTGCCCGAGAACACGGGTGTGATCCTGGCCGCGGCCGTCGGCGCCCTCGAGCTGATCGAGCTCTCGGAGTTCACGCACGAGCGCATCAAAGACGACCTCGCGGCAGCGCTGATCGAGGGACTCGGCCTGAAGCCCCGGATCGCCTACGGCCCCCTCCGGGTGGCGCTCTCGGGCCGCAAGATCTCGCCGCCGCTGTTCGAGTCGATGCAGATCCTCGGCAAGGGCGAGACGCTCGCGCGGCTCGTGAGGCTCTCCGCGCTGCATGCCGGCGCGGGTGCGGCGGGCGGTTCGCCGTCGGCTCCGGATGCTGCGGCTCCCGCGTCATAACGATGGGACGACTGATCCGTTCCGACGCGGTCGCGGCCGCCGTCGGCGACATGACAGACGCAGCGCTCGCAGCTGCGCGCACGCAGGCAACTGCTTCTGCTGCTGCGACCGCGGCTGTCGCGCAGCCCGCTGACGCCGCGCAGCCCGCCGACGCCGCACAGCCCGCGGAGCCGCCCACGTCCACCGGGCTCCGCGCGGAGCCACCGGCGCCCGCCGAGCCTCCCGCGAAACCGCCCGTGGTCACCTTCGGGCCCGCGAAGAGCGCTCGCCGGCACGGACCCGCGTCGGGGCTCCTTCCCGATCGGGCCTCTGGGGCGAGCGACTCGTCGCCTGCCGCAGAGGGCCGCCTTGACTCGGAACCCGACCCGGACGAGGTGTTCGACGTGGTCATCATCGGCGCCGGCCCGGCCGGGCTGAGCGCGGGCTTGAACCTCGTGCGCGCACGGCGGCGCGTGCTCATGCTCGACAGCAACCGCCCCCGGCACTCGGCCACGCTCCGTTCGCACGGCTTCCTCACACGCGACGGCGTCTCGCCGCTCGAACTCCGCAAGCTCGGCCGCGAGGAGTTCGAGCACTATCCGGAGGCCAGCTTCCATCAGGCACTCGTGACGGGCATCGAGCGCGTGGAGGAGCCCCCCGCAGCATCCACCCCCGCAGCATCCACCCCCGCCGCGCCCACCCCCGCAGCATCCGCCCCGCCCGGGGGCGAACTCTTCGTCGTGCGTTCGAAGGGCATCCGCGGTTCGGGCGACCGCATCGCGACGACCCGTGCGGTGCTCATCGCCACCGGGCTCTCCGAGACGCTGCCGGCCCTTCCGGGCATCCGCACCTATTACGGAACCGACCTGCACAGCTGCACCGAGTGCGACGGGTATGAGCAGTCCGACGCGCCCCTCGCCCTGATCGGGGAGACCGGCGACCTCGCCGAGCGCGCGCTGCTGCTCTCGCAGTGGTCGAACGACCTGATCGTGTTCACAAACGGCATCGCGGAGCTCGACGCGGGCGAGGAGACGGCTCTGGATGCCCGGGGCATCGGCGTCGAACGACGCCCGATCGCGAGCATCGAGGGGGACCGCGGCGGGATGACCGGCGTGGCGCTCGCCGACGGATCGGTCATCCTGAGGAGCGGCGGCTTCATCCGCCCGGTGTGGACGCCGGCGCTCGACTACGTCGGCATGCTCGGCGTCGCCACGGACGATGACGGCCTGCTCGTGACGGATCCGCTCGGCCGCACGTCGGTGTCCGGCGTGTTCGCGGCGGGCGACTCGACCCCGCCCGGTGCGCAACAGCTCGTCGTCGCCGCGGGCGAAGGCGCCAAGGTGGCCGCGGCGATCAACCGCCACCTGATCGGCGTGCTCTGACGACGCTGCGCAGCCGTTTGAAGGCTCCGCGGCCCGCCGCCCGCCGCGGAGCGTAGCGCCCGGGAGGAGCACAGCCGATCCGGGGCGTATACGGCCGTGGATCAGCTGGGCTCCTCCCGAAGTGCGGCAAGCGCGGGCTCGAGGTGGGAGGTGGGAGGTGCGAGTGGCTGGTCGCGAGCGGCGAGGCCGGTCGGTCGGGCCGGCGGGCGGGGCGGGGCGGGCCGGGGCAGTGGCGCTCTGGCTCCGCGCCTCTTGCCCAGGGTCCGCGCCTGGGCCACACTGGTCGCGTGGCCCGGGGGAGCCCGCGACCCGACAGGAGACGCACCATGACCATTCTCAGCCCATACATCAGCTTCACGGGCGACGCCCGCGCGGCCCTCGACTTCTACCAGAGCGTCTTCGGTGGGGAGATCATCCGGAGCACCTTCGGCGAGATGCACGCGAGCGAGGATCCGGCCGAGGCCGATCTGATCATGCACTCGCAGCTCACGACGCCCGGCGGGCTCACGCTGATGGCGTCGGACACGCCGAAGTCCATGCCGCACAACCCCGGCGACACGATCTCGGTGTCACTGTCGGGCGGACCGGCCGACGAGGCCGAACTCACCGGCTTCTGGCGCGCGCTCTCCGGCGACGGCCGCACCGTGACCGTGCCCCTGATGAAGGCGCCCTGGGGCGACCAGTTCGGCATGTGCGCCGACCGGTTCGGCATCAACTGGCTGGTGAACATCGCCGGCGCGTGACGGGCGGGTGGATGCCCGGGGTGTGGACACCCGGGGCCTCGGTTTTGGCAGAGCCCGAACGTAGGCTAAAGTAGACCGTCGGCCCGAGATCGTGGGGCCACGCCCTTGGGGTATGGTGTAATTGGCAACACGGAAGATTCTGATTCTTTTGTTCTTGGTTCGAGTCCAGGTACCCCAGCGCTAGCAGTTCAGGAAAGGCCCGGTGATCCCGGGCCTTTTTTGTGTCTCCGGGCGTCACGCTGTGTCACCTCCCGACATGTTCGGCGTTCCGGCGCGCCCCGCGCATAGTGTTGCGGCCATCGACCGGAAGGAACACCGTGACCCTCACGAATGACACGACCAGCACCACGACCAGCGCAGCCGACACGACCAGCGCAGCCGACACGACCAGCGCAGCCGACAAGCCCAGCACCGCAGCCAGCGCCGTCGGCCTCGCCGACCGCTGGCGGGGCGCAGCCCGCCCCGAGACCAGCGCCGACTGGATCGCCCGTGCCGGGGAGGTGGCCGACATCCTGCGCGTCGACGCTCTCGAGCGTGATCGCGAAGGAGCGGCCCCTCACGCCGAGGTGGCGCTGCTGAAGGCCTCCGGCCTCGTCACGCTCCTCGGCCCGGCGGCGTTCGGCGGCGGCGGGCAGACGTGGGAGACGGCCTACAGGGTGATCCGCACGGTCGCCCGCGGCGACGGATCCATCGGCCAGCTGCTCGGCTACCACTACCTGTGGGCGTGGGCCGCGCGGCTCGTGGCGACGGAGGAGCAGATCGCCGCCGTCGAGCAGCTCTACACCGAGAACGCCCTGCTGTTCGGGGGAGCGGTCAACCCGCGCGACTCCGATCTCACCATCGTCGAGGACGGCGACCAGCTCGTCTTCACCGGCCACAAGTCCTTCTCGACCGGCGGCGTCGTCAGCGACCTGACGGTGCTCGAGGGAGTGCTGCAGGGCACAGAGACGCACATCTTCGCGATCGTGCCGACCGACCAGCCCGGCATCGTGTTCGGTAACGACTGGGACAGCCTCGGCCAGCGGCTCACCGAGTCGGGGTCGGTCGAGATCCGCGACGTGCGCGTGGACTGGGCGTCTGCGGCCGGGTTCGTCGGCAGGATCTTTCAGCCACTCGTCTACAACACGCTGAATGTGCCGGCGATCCAGCTGGTCTTCGCGAACTTCTACCAGGGCATCGCCGAGGGTGCGCTGCAGGCGGCATCGGCGTACACCCGCACGAGTTCGCGGGCCTGGCCGTACGGCGGCGACAACAAGCAGCGCGCAAGCGAGGAAGCCTACGTGCTCGACGGCTACGGCGAACTGGCCTCGAAGCTGTGGGCGGATGAGGCCCTGCTCGATGCCGTGGGTCGCGAGATCAGCGTGGTGCTGCACGCGCCGCGGGGCGAGCTCACCGAGCGTCGCCGCGGCGAGATCGCCGTGCGGATCGCCGCGGCGAAACTGCGGATCGTGGAGGACGGGCTCGAGACCGCGACGAAGGTCTTCGAGCTGACGGGCGCCCGGGCATCCGCGAGTTCCGTCGGGCTCGACATCTTCTGGCGCAACCTCCGCACGCACAGCCTGCACGACCCGGTGGCGTACAAGAAGCGCGAAGTCGGCCAGTACGTGCTGCTGAACGAGGTTCCCGAGCCCAGCTGGTACACCTGATCCTCGGGCAGGGAGGCATCTCGTAAACTGGGAGGGATGAGACTCCTCCTGATCAGACACGGCCAGACGCTCGACAATGTGAACGGCGCCATCGGTGCCGTCATACCCGGGCCGGGGCTCACGGAGCTCGGCCAGAAGCAGGCGGCGGCGATTCCCGCGGCGCTGTCGGGCGAACGTCTGGCAGCGATCTACGTGTCGACGATGAAGCGCACCCACGAGACGGCGCAGCCGCTCGCGAACGAGCGCGGGCTCGAGGTGCGACAGGTCGAGGGGCTCGAGGAGATCACCTCCGGAGACCTCGAACAGCGCTCCGACGAAGAGGCGATCACGATCTACATGTCCACGGTCTTCTCGTGGTGGACGAGCCTCGACGGGCGGATCCCGGGCGGCGAGGACGGCCACGAGTTCTACCGCCGATACACCGGGGCGATCGAGGGCATTGCTGCCGAGCATCCGGATTCCACCGTCGCGGTCTTCAGCCACGGGGCGGCCATCCGGGCCTGGAGTTCCTACGCTGCGGCCAACATCGACCCCGACTTCAGTCGCACCCATCCGCTCCACAACACGGCGGTCGTCGTGCTCGAGGGTTCACCCGGTGACGGCTGGAACGTCACCTATTGGGCCGGAGAGCCGATCGGCGGTGCGCAGCTGGAGGATGCGCTGGCCCCCGATCCGACGGCCGACGCGCTAAGCGACTAGTTCCCCGCAGGGAACGCAGCCCGGCGCGCGAGGCTCAGTACCAGCCGGCTGACTGGCTGTGCGCCCAGGCGCCGCATGGGGTGCCGTAGCGGCCCGAGATGTAGCCGAGGCCCCAGGTGATCTGCGTGGCCGGGTTCGTCGCCCAGTCGGCGCCTGCACTGGCCATCTTGTTGCCGGGGAGCGCCTGCGGGATGCCCGTGGCACCCGACCCGGCGTTGTAGGCGTTGACGCGCCAGCCCGACTCGCGGTTCCAGAGCGAGACGAGGCACGAATACTGGTCGTCGCCCATTCCGCGGTCGGCGAGCATCGCCTTGGCGATGGCCTGGGCCGAACCGGGGTTCGGGGTCGCTGCAGCGGGCGCACCCGAACTGCCGCTCGAGGACGATGACGATGAGCTCGAAGCGTTCTGCGCGGCCGTCTTGGCGGCGAGGTCTGCTGCAGCCTTGGCTGCTGCAGCGGCAGCAGCTGCCGCCTTCTGCGCGGCGAGCACAGCGGGATCGGTGGCGATGTAGTCGTCACGCTGGGCGGAGATGGCTCCGGCGGCCTGGCCGTCGAAGCTCTGGCCGACGGCCATCGCGTTCTGCGTGGGGGTGAAGGCGAAGGACGCGTTCTGCATCGTGGAGGCGTTTGCGAAAGGAATGGCGACTGTGCCGGCAAGGCCCAGTGCGCAACTCACGGCGAGGGCCTGTACCAGGCGGCGACGCACGGTTCCGTTCAGCAAATTCATCCAGTTGTCCTCTGTTTCGATCACGAATGCGTAACGACCCTACCCCGCCTTGCTTCACAACTCAATGCGTGAGGGGTCAGCCAGTGGCGGTGGGGGTCGGTGTCGCGCCGTCCACGGGCTGCTCGGCAGAGCCCGGAAGGGCCTTCAGATAGGTGAGCGTGCCGAGCTGCGCCCCGTACATCGACCGGATCACCATCGTCGGCCCGTCGAGCACGGCCGACGAGGCGAGGTTCAGCCAGGTCACGACACCCTCACAGGTGCGGCTCGTGATCGCGAGCTTGCCGAACGAGACGGAGCCGTCTTCGGCGAACCGCCAGGTGCTCGTGAAGTCGTTGCAGCCGTCGTTGCCCTTCACCGTGCCGTCGTCGTTCATCGTGAGTTGCAGGAGCCGGTCGCGCCCCGGTTCGGTGTTCGTCCAGAGACCGACCACCACGGTTGTTCCGCGTGCGACGGCCTTCTCGGTCATCGTGCGCTTGTGCACCTTCACCAGGTCGCTGCCGTCGTGGCCCACCAGGGTGAGGTCGGTGCCATCGAAACGCGCCGAGACCGAATCGATCAGGAAGAGGGGGAGGTGCGCGCCGTCGCAGTAGATCTGCGTCTGCGGGCCAGAAGTCGTGGTGAGCACACCCGCCAGGTCCATCGACCAGGTGCCCGTGGAGTCGTTGCAGCCGTCGGAGCCCGTCCAGGTGCCATCCCGTTCGAAGGTGAGGAAGGGCTGGTCGGGCGACGAGTAGGTGTCCGCGATGATCCAGGTGCCGGGGAGGGTGCTCGTCGACGCGGGGGTGTACTGCGGAGCATCCGGAACCGGCGTGGCGGGCGCGGAACAACCCGTCACCGCGAGGGCGACAGCGCCCACGACGGCCAGTGCGAGGAGTCGGATGGTCGGCACAGTCTTCTTTCGTTTCGTTCTGCACCCCCCACGATACTGAACGTGGCTGTCGGATGACCGGGCTTGTGTCAGCGCGAGAGCGCGATGCCGAGCAGCAGAGCGAGTTGCAGAACGGTCAGCGTGTATGAGATGTAGAAGCCCGCGGTGGCGATCCCGGCTCCGGATGCGCCGGTCTGGGCGATCTGCCGCAGGGAGAGGTGCGAGAACAGGATGCCCACCGGCGACGCCAGCACGCCGAACAGCAGCGCCATGCCGGCGAGGAAGTTCGAACCGACATCGGGGTCGGTGGCCGCCGCCGCCCGCCGGGTCTGCCGGTAGCCGAGTACCGCCAGGGGAGCCAGAACGAGGAGGCAGAGCGCAAAGACGAGGATGGCGGAGGTGGCGGAGGTCACGAGCAGACTGTAGCGGTTCGAGGTGAACGGGCCTCCGGCCTCCGCCCCCGCCTCACAGGTCGAGCGTGTCGCCCGGCGCCAGCGGGAAGAACTCGCCGCCGCCCTGCTCCGTCGCCCACTGGAGGCGATCGTTCCCGATTCCCTTGCCGGCCGCCGAGAGGGTCATCTCGTGGGTCGGGAACGCGCGTTTCGGTGCCACGGCCAGAACGAAGTCCATCGCGTCGCCGATCTTCAGCCACGGTGCGCCGACCGGCGCGGCCAGCACGTCGACATCGACGCCCGGAACCGTGTACGAGTCGCCCGGGTAGTACAGAGTGTCGTTGACGAGCACACCGACGTTGTCGACGACCGGCAGGGTCTCGTGGATGACCGCGTGCTTCTCACCGAAGAACCGCAGCGTGAACGGCTCGACCGTCACCTCGTCGCCCGCCCGCACGACCGTGATGTCGAAGTCGGGGGCCGCCGCAGCAACACCCGACGGCGCGAAGACCGGGATGCCGGGGTTCTGGCCGAGGATGCGGTTCAGCTGGTCGGCGTTCCAGTGGTCGCCGTGCTCGTGGGTGATCACGATCGCGACCGTGCCCGTGGCGTCGGCCAGCGGCGCGGTGAACCCGCCGGGATCGACGACCAGCTTCCGTCCGGACTTCTCGAGCAACAGGGTGGCGTGTTCCAACTTCGTGAGTCTCATAGTCGGTAGCCAACACCTCAGCGGTTGCCGCTGCAAGTCGGCGCGCTCCGGCGGCACGGATGACCGGGGTGAGCGATAATCGGGAGGTGTCCGAATCCCAGAGCCGGCGACTCGTGGTCGCGATCAACCCGACAGCATCGTTCGGGAGCACCCGCGGCCTCGGTGCGCGCGTCGTGGAGGAGCTCCGCCGGGACGGACACGACATCACCGAACTGCGCGCCGAGGACTTCGGATCCCTGACGGCTGCGGCACGGTCGGCGCTCGCCGATCATCCGGACGCCCTCATCGTGGTGGGCGGCGACGGCATGGTCAGCCTCGGCGTGAACCTCGTGGGCGGCACATCGACGCCGCTCGGCATCGTGCCCACCGGCACGGGAAACGATTCTGCGCTGGGCCTCGGCATTCCGTTCGAGTTCGATGCGGCCCTTGCCGCACTCCGGTCGGCGCTGCTCAGGGAGCCCCGCACCATCGACCTCGGCTATCTCAGCCACGCGGGCGGCGAGCTCTGGTTCGCCTCCGCCCTGTCTGCGGGCTTCGATGCGCGGGTCAACGAGCGGGCGAACCACATGAAGAGGCCGCGCGGTGCCTCCCGCTACACGATCGCGCTGCTGATCGAGTTGCTGCGGCTCCGTTCACGCCGGTACACGCTCGAGGTCGACGGGCAGACGCGTACCGTCGACTCGGTGCTGCTCGCCGTGGCGAACAACCGCTCGATCGGCGGCGGCATGCTGATAGCTCCGGATGCCCGCCTCGACGACGGCCTGCTCGACCTGTTGATCGTGGCTCCGCTCTCGCGGGTGCGGTTCCTGAGGCTGTTCCCGAAGGTGTTCAAGGGCACGCACGCCGGTCTGCCGGTCGTGTCGCTGTCGCGCGTTTCGTCGGTGACGGTCGCGGTGGATTCGGGCGACATTGTGGCGTACGCCGATGGAGAGCGGGTCGGCCCGCTGCCGGTGACCGTGTCGGTGCGCCCGGGCGCGCTCCGCGTGCTGGCGTAGCCCCGCCCCGCCCGCCCCGCACCTGCCCCCGCCCGCCGCGGCCCGTCGGTCCGCGCCTGCCGCGGCAACTGCCTGTTTCGGGTTCATCTGGCGCGCATTCCGTCCGGCAGCCGATAGTCTCAGGAACGCACTGGGGGTCAGTGCAGGGGGATCCACGCGGCGCTCACATCATTCTCGCTGCCTTCGGTTCGTTCTGCGCGGGCGCTCGCGACGATCTGGCGGTACTGACGCAGACGGACGCGAAGCCGCTCTGTACCCTCTTCTCCCTCTCGAAAGGCGCCACCATGTCCGAAGCACCGCAGCAGTTCGCTCCTCCCGCCCAGCCGCCGTACGCAGCACCCCAGCGCACAGAGGGGACCGCGATCGGCGGGCTGATCACCGGCATCCTGTTCTGGCCCGCGGGGCTCATCCTGAACCCCATCGCCCTTTCCCGCACGAAGAAGAACGGCACCGCCGGCCGGGGCCTCGCGATCGCGGGCCTCATCCTGTCGCTCCTCGGCCTCGTCACGACGATCATCATCATCGTTGCGACCGTCGCCCTCGCGGGTGCCACCGTGGCGGCCATCGACAAGACCGTCGGGGAGGCCAACACAGTTTCGGCCACGGGAGTTGTCGGCGACACGCTCGTCACCGACAAGAACATCGCGATCACGGTCTCGGCGGTCACCTGCGGCCTGGCCTCTGTCGGCGACGGCGCCTTCTCCACCGCGGCCCAGGGCGAGTTCTGCGCCGTCGACCTCACCGCTACCAACCAGAGCGGCGACGCGGCTGCCATCAGCTCGAGCATGGTGAAGGGCTTCATCGGCACCAGCGAGTACAGCGCTGACTCGTCAGCCGCGCTCGGTGACGACACGACCCTGATCTTCGACAACGTCAACCCGGGCAACAGCGTGACCGGGAAGGTCTACATCGACGTTCCGAAGGGCTCGTCGCTCGACAGCATCGAGGTCGACGACGCCTTCCTCGGCGCATCGGTGAAGTTCACCCTCTAGCAGCACGACCACCCGGGGCCAGCCCGGCTGAACGCAGCCGCCGGCAGTGCCAGTGCGGCCTTACGGCGTCACCTCGAGGTCGAAGGTCAGCACCTCGCCCGTGTCGGAATCGGTGACGCTCACGCTGGTGCCTCCGACGGCGAGCGGCTGGATGCCCGGATTGAACGTCGCGCTCCCGTCATCCATTCCGGCGACGAACTCGGCCACCTGGGGGTCGGAGACCGAGCCCGTCCAGACGGTGACCTTCACATCGCCGCTCTCGAGCACGACCACGTTGTCCAGGGGAACGGTGACGGTGCTGCCGTCGATGGAGGAGAGGTCGGCGATGACCGGGGCGATGACCCCCGCGCCGGCGTTGCCGTTGCCGTTGCTTCGGCCCTGGTCTCCGGTCTGGCCGCCGGTGCGACCGTTGTCGCCATCCGCGCTGCCGGTGAACGTGCATCCGGTGGCCGCGAGCCCTGCGAGAGTGAGGACGACCGCGGTTCGAAGGAGTCTCGAATGGTGCGTGCGCATGCCGACTCCCTCGCCGAACGGCGCCGAATTGGCGGCCACCCTGAACGTATGGCATACTCATTGAGTTGTCTATTCGGCCCCATCGTTTAGCGGCCTAGGACATCGCCCTCTCACGGCGGTAACACCGGTTCGAATCCGGTTGGGGTCACATCGAATCAGCTGACAAGCCCGGTTCCCTTGTAAAAGAGGGAGCCGGGCTTTCTGTTTCAGTGGCCGAGTTCCGCGTCGGCCCTGTGCTCGAGTCGGGCGTCGCTCACGCTCGTCTCAGGCAGCACGTCCATAATGGAGTGATCGATTCCGTGGCCTGAACGGCCCGCGGGCAGAGGATCCAGAAGGAGCATCGACGCGATGGCAGGACTCAGCCTCTCCAAAGGCACCAACCTCTCGCTCACGAAGACCAGCCCGGGGCTGACGATCGCGACTGTCGGTCTCGGCTGGGATCCGCGCACCACAGCCGGCGAGCAGTTCGACCTGGATGCCTCGGCCATCCTGGTGGCGGCGAACGGCAGGATCCGCTCGAGCGACGACTTCATCTTCTACAACCAGATGTCGACGCCCGACGGCTCCGTCGTGCACCAGGGCGACAACCGCACGGGCGAGGGTGACGGCGACGACGAGCAGATCGTGATCGACCTCGCTGCGGTCGCCGCAGACGTGGAGCGGATCGTCATCGCGGTCTCGATCCACGACGCCGACAACCGTCGCCAGAACTTCGGCCAGGTGCGTTCCGCCTTCTGCCGGGTGCTCGACCAGGACCTCGAGGAGATCGTGCGCTACGACCTCACCGAAGACGCGGCGCGTGAGACGGCGATGCTGTTCGCTGAGATCTACCGCAACAACGGTGAATGGAAGTTCCGTGCCGTCGGCCAGGGCTACGAGACCGGTCTCGCCGGCATCGCGAAGGACTTCGGCGTCCCCCTCGACTGACCCCGGTCTCCTCCGGTTCACCTCTCCCCAAGTGCTACAGCGTGCTACGTTAGGAGCATGGAAACCGTGACGCACCGAGAGATGCGCAATCGGAGCGGCGAGATCCTGCGCCGCGTCGAGGCTGGAGAATCTGTGCAGGTGAGCAACAACGGCCGTCCGGCAGCTCTCATTGTTCCGGTCGGGGGCAACCTGCTGGAGGGTCTCATTGCCCGCGGTGAAGCGCGTCCCGCCCGTGCGAGCATCGAGAGCCTGGCCGCGATCACGCGGGTAGTGTCCCTGATTTCTTCTCAGCAGATGCTTGAGGACAGCCGAGGTCGTTGGTGACCGTTGCCTACCTGGATACCTCTGCCGCAATGAAGCTTCTGGTCGAGGAGAAGGAGTCTGCCGCCCTTCTCCTCGCACTCGCGGATTCGTCTCGGCAGATTGCTGCTTCGTGGTTGCTGCACACAGAGTTGCACTGTGCAGCGGGGAGGAATCCAACAATCATCGACACTGCGTCGATTGCAATCGTGCTGGATGCCGTTGTGTTGGTCGACGTCACGCGCGGAGACCTGCTCGCTGCGGGCACTCATGCGCCTCTGCGATCGAACGACGCGATTCATCTGACGGCGGCGCTTCGTATGGGTGCCGACGAGATCCTCACCTACGACGGTGAGCTCGCCCGCGCCGCAGTCTCCGCTGGGCTGCGGGTAGTTGCACCGGCCTGAGCGCTTCCCCTCTGATGCTCCTCGTGTGTGGTGGGTCACCACTTCTCGTTGACGACGCGGAGCCACGCGCGGATCGCCGGCCAGCGACCGTGCAGTGCGTAGGCCGCGCCGACGAGCGCGAGCAGCGGGAACACCGCGGTGCTGAACCGCACTCCGACGAGGGCGACCTCCTGCACGGGCACGAAGAGCAGGGCCATCCCCACGGCCCAGACGACGGGCACAGGCAGGAGCATCCACCGCGCCGGCCCGTGCAGGATGCCCGCCCGCACGATGGCGACCGCAGCCACCGCGGAGGCGACGAGCCCGAGGATGCCGACCGACTGGAACACCCAGCCGCCGAAGATCGCAGCGGGGGTGCCAGCCGAAGCCAAGACGGCTGACGGGTCGGAGACGACCGGGGTCACGATGCTGGCGATGCCGAGCACGAGCTCGTGGATGCCGAAGACGAACAGCGCCACCCGCCCCACGCCGGAGTCGCCGACGATGCTGCGCTCGCCGGGCACGCCGAAGGCGAGGATGCCACAGGCGACGGCGAACACCATCCAGACCACCAGCTGCGCGCCGGGGATGTTCGGCCAGGCCGGATCGATCGTGCCGGCCACCGGGTAGAGCATGGCGAGCACGATGCCGAGCCCGCCGAGCAGGGTGGTGCGGGCCGTGCCGACGACGCCCGCCGAGCTGGAGGCGCGGATGCCCTGCGGTGCTTCTCGGCTCACAACGTGCTCCCTCGTGTCGACCCTGACGCCCCCCAGCGTAGGGGATCGAGGGTCTCGGGTGCGGAGGGGGCCGCAGGTCGGGCTACGCCGTCGCGGCGCGGGGGCGGCGGGCCGGGCGGCGACGCGACCGCGCGGATCCCCGGCCGAGCAGCCTGTCGACGCTGAGCCTTCCGGCGCCGACGGCGGCGAGTACGAGGCCGATCGCCCCGATCATCCCGACCAGTTCCCAACCGCCGTCAGCGGCGAAGACGCCCGACCCCGCATGGGCGAAGAACAGCGCGCCCGCCATGGCGACGGCGACGAGGATGCCGGCCAGGGCCGTGAACGCACCGAGTGCGAGCAGCAACCCGCCGCCGAGTTCGACGGCGATCGTGAATGCCGCAGCGCCTTCGGCGAAGGGGATGCCCATCCCTGCGAAACCTGAGGCGGTGGCGCCGAAGCCGTTCGAGACCTTCTGCAATCCATGGGAGATGAGGACGGCGGCGAGGGCGAGGCGTGCGACGAGCAGAACGATGTCGGCGAGAGGGCGAGGCAGGGAACGGAGCATGGCGGGACCTTTCCTGGGTCGTCGGATGACCGGGGGAGCGTCATCGGGAGCGAAGGCGATGTGTGCCCCAGCCTTTCGGACCCGGCTGGCCGAGGCATCCGCGTTCCCGGCGAAACCCCTGAACCCGCTCAGCCCGGGCGCGCCGGGGACGGCCCGGCGCTCGGCGGCCCGGCGGCCTCAGCCGCGCAGGTCTTCGCCGGTCGCGCGGATGCTGTCGAGTTCGTCCTGCAGTTCGCGCTTGGCGGGATCGGGAGCGGGATCTGACGCCGGCGCGGAAGCGGCCGTCGATGCGGTGTTGGTCTCGGTCGGCTCGGGGTCTGTCATCGGAGTTCCTCTCGTCGCGGGCGGCGCTGACGCCGCATCCGCTCCCACGCTACGCGGCATCGCGACGGCCCCGCAGGGGGGTTGACCGGCGCATCCAATCGCGAGTCCGGATGAGGTGCGGCCAGAGCGGCCGGCCAAGCTCCGCTCAGCGCGCCGTGGCGTAGAGCGTCGCGTCTGCCGGCTCGAACGAGAACCAGACGCTCGACCCCGGAGTGACGTCGAGGTCGGCGACCAGTGCCGGGGCGACATCCGCTGCCAGGTCGTCGCTGCCGAGGCGCACCAGGTCACCGCGGGGTTCGAGATCCCGAACCACGCGTCGCAGGGAGTTCGCAGCGCCTGCGGGACGTTCGCCGGAGATGCGGATGCCCGACGGCCGGATCGCGGCCGTGCAGGCAGTGCCGGGTGTGACATCCGCCGGCCCGGGCAGCTGCAGCTCGTCGCCCGCTGCGGTGCGCATCCCCCCGGCGGTGCGGATGCCCGCCAGCACGTTCAGACCCGCGATGCCGGCCGTGAAGGGGTCGCGCGGTTGCTCCAGCACACTGCGGGTAGGGCCGTCTTCGACGACATGCCCCCTGTCGATGACGATCACGCGGTCGGCAAGGGTGAAGGCGTCGAGCACGTCGTGCGTCACGATGATGGCCGTGCGCTTCTCGAGGACGCGGCGGAGCATCCGGCGGATCGCCGGCGCGACGGCCACATCGAGGGCGGCCATCGGTTCGTCGAGGAGCAGCAGCCGTGGTTCCGCGGCGAGGGCGCGCGCCACCGCGATGCGTTGAGTCTGCCCTCCGGAGAGTTGCGCGGGCCTGCGGGTCTCGAACTCTGAGGCATCCACTTCGGCCAGCCACCGCCGGGCGGTGCGAAGAGCGTCCGCGCGTTTCACGCCGGCGCTGGTCGGGCCGAATGCCACGTTGTTCAGCACGCTGAGGTGCGGGAAGAGCAGGGCCTCCTGGGCGAGGAGCGAGATGCCGCGCGCGTGCGGCGGGGTGAAGACGCGGCCCCGGAACAGCGTCTCGCCGCCCAGCACGGCCTCGCCGGCATCCGGTGTGAGCAGCCCCGCGATGAGATTCAGCAGCGTCGACTTGCCGGACCCGTTCGGGCCGAGCACCGCGAGAGTCTCGCCCTCGGCCAGCTCGAACGAGACGTCGAATCCGCGGCGCGCGACGGTCGCGCTGAAGCTGAAGCTCACAGCAGCCCACCTCCCGCGCGGGTGCGGGAGCCCGCCTGGTGAGCGAGACCGACGACGAGAACGGCGACGGCGACCAGCACGAGGGCGAGGGCGACGGCGGTGTCCGGATCGGTCTCCCGCTGCAGATAGATCTCGAGCGGCAGGGTGCGGGTGACGCCCTGCAGGCTGCCGGCGAAGGTGAGGGTGGCCCCGAATTCACCGAGCGCTCGGGCGAACGAGAGAACCGATCCTGAGACGAGAGCGGGCAGCACCAGGGGGAGCGTGATGCGCCGCAGCACCGTTGTCGGGCCGGCCCCGAGCGTTGCGGCGACGGCTTCGTACCGCGTGCCGACCGTTCGGAGCGCGCCTTCGAGGCTGAGCACGAGGAAGGGCAGGGCGACAAAGGTCTGGGCCAGGATCACCGCGGTCGTCGAGAAGGCGATCTGGATGCCGAGAACGTTCATCGGCTCACGCAGCAGCCCCTGGCGGCCGAAGGTGTAGAGCAGCGCGATGCCGCCCACCACGGGAGGCAGCACGAGGGGCAGGAGCACCAGGGAGCGCGCGATCCGCTGCCCGGGGAAGGAGGTGCGGGCCAGCACCAGTGCCATCGGCACGCCGAAGACGATGCAGAGTGCTGTGGCGGCCGCACTCGTGCGGAGGCTGAGCAGCAGGGCATCCACCGACGACTCGGAGGTGATCAGCGGGATGAACTCTCCCCAGTTGACGCGCACGACCATCGCCACCAGCGGCAGCACCACGAAGAGTGCGCCGATGATGGCGATGGCGAGGACCCAGCGGGGAACGGACCCCGGGCCCGAGGGAGCGATGCGCGGCACGGGCTGCCGCTAGGGCTTTCCGAACCCGGCGGTGGTGAGCACGGCCTGGCCGTCGGCGCCCGTCACGTAGTCGATGAACGCCTGGGCGAGCCCGGGGCTCTTCGTGGCGCTGAGCGCAGCGATTGGGTAGGTGTTCACGGCCGCGCTCGACTCCGCGAAGGGGACGCCCTCGACGGTGCTGCCGGCGCCCTGCACATCGGTTGCGTAGACGAGACCGGCGTCGGCCTCGCCCGAGCTGACCTTGCCGAGCACGTCGGTGACGGCCGACTCCTCGCTCACGGCGGGGATGGTGACGCCGGTCGCCTGCTCGACGGTGACCGTCGCCGCACCGCACGGCACGGCCGGCGCGCAGATCACGGTCGTGATGTCGGGGTTCGCGAGATCCTGGAACGACTTCACGCCCGCCGGATTGCCGGGCGGGGTCGCGATCTCGAGGATGTTGGTGGCGAAGTCCACCGGGGTGCCGCTCACCAGGGTGGCGGCGGTGAGCTTGGTCATGTTCTTCGTGTCGGCCGAGGCGAACACGTCGGCGGGGGCGCCGCCGGTGATCTGCGTGACGAGGTCGGAGGAGCCGGCGAAGCTGAAGGTCACCGTAGTGCCCGGGTTCGCGGCCTCGAAGTCGGTGCCGAGCTTCGTGAAGGTCGCCTTCAGCGAGGCGGCGGCGAAGACGGTGATGGTGCCGGCGGGTGCGGTCGTCGCCGTGGCGCTCGCCGATGCGTCCGGTGCGCTTGTGCCGGCCGCGGGTTCTGCGGACGTGCCGGCGCAGGCGGCCGCCCCTGTCACGACGGCTGCCGCCAGCACAAGGGCTGAGAGGTTTCGGATGCTGCGCCCTGAAGCCTTGGTGCGTGTCATGTGTTCTGAACCTTCCCCGCAGGGGTTTCGACGATCACCGTCGTGGCTTTCACGACGGCTACAGCAATGGAGCCGAGTTCGAGACCGAGCTCCCGCACGGCCTCGCTCGACATGAGCGAGACCACCCGGTGGGGCCCGCACTGGAGTTCCACCTGGGCCATCACCCTGTCCATGGTGATCTCGGTGACGAGACCCACGAAGCGGTTGCGGGCCGAGCGGCCGATGTCGGACGGGTCTTCGGGCAGTACAGCGTTCTTCCGAGCGAGCTGCGCCAGCTCGAAGCCGTCGACGACAGTGCGCGCCGAGTCATCCCTGCTGCTTGCGAGAACCCCGTTCTCGATCCAGCGGCGAACAGTGTCATCGCTCACCCCGAGGTAGTGGGCGGCGTCCCGTATCCGTATCTGCGACATGGGGACCATTCTATTTCCGCAAAGACGGATCTCTGGCCACTTCTCCGGTTCAGCTACCGGTTCACGCCGATGGTGTACGCCCGAGTGCGGATCCCGAGTGCGGATGAACGCCCACACGGGCGCGGATATACTTCTACCGCTCAGAGAACACACTCTGTCTGGGTCATCCGGACGCAGCCGGAACCGTCGAAATGGAGCGTTCATGGGAACCTTCACCTACAACACAGGCCTCAAGGTCGACTTCGACGACCGGGTGCTGGCGCACATCCAGATCGTCGTCGGGGCGAAGCTCCGCCGGGGTGAGCCGCTCTACTTCAGCTGGCGGGATGACGACGGGGTCGGCGACGGACGCACGACGGTGTGGCTGCACCCGTCGATGCCGCTCGTCTACAAGTACTTCGGCAGCAAGATGCCGCGCATCAACCCGGCGTGGGTCGAGGTTCTCGCCGAATCGGCGAACACCGCAGGCGGACTGCGGCTGCTGCCCGAACCGGAGGCGCCACCCGTCGCCGCCTCGCCCATGAAGGTGCACGCCTCCTGATGAAACGCATCAACATCATCTACGGCGGCGAGACCTACAGCATCGGAGACCGCGAGCTCGACGATGTGCTCGCCGACATCGCTTCCGGCCTCGCCTCGACAGAACCCCAGTGGCTGTCGGTGAACTACGGCGAGGGAGTGCCCCGCAAGGCGCTGCTGCTGCTCACGGCGGGAGTCGACATCGCGGTCATCCCGGTTCCCGGGTTCGACGAGGATGCGGACCAGGTCTCCGACGAGCCGCCGCCGCCGCGCGCCCGCTGAGCCCTTCAGTTCATCGCGCAGGGCGCCAGCGGCAAGATCGCGGGTGCAGCATCCATCGTCGCGTTCCGTCCATTCGCGTTCCTCGGGCCGTAATCGGCCGCCAAGTCGATCCTGCTCGGCCGGGTCTTGGTGCCGAACGACGTGGCGCAGCTCGTCTCGTTCCTCTAGTCCGCGGATTCGGACTACATCACCGGCCAGACGATCCTCGTCGACGGCGGGATCCAGTTCTCGTAGCCGCGCTGCGGTTGTTCTGCCGGCCGTCCGTGCATCCCTAGACTGTGACCGAAGTGATTTCGTGGGGAGATCACACCAGGGGGAGTTCAGGCGTATGGCTGAGAACAGTTCGTTTCGCGTCGGTGAGGGCCAATTGGTCATGCCGTTCTACATCATCGCCGACACGTCTGGGTCGATGGCCGGTGATCTGGACGCTCTGCACCAGGCCGTCCGTGACCTGATCGATGAGCTCCGCCGGGACCCTCAGACGGATGACGTCGCCATGCTGTCTGTCATCACGTTCGGGACGTCTGCCGGAGTGGATGTCCCGTTGTCGAGGCTGTCAGCCATCGAGTCGGTTCCCCCTTTCGTCTTGAAAGGGGGAACCGACTTCTCTGCAGCGTGGAAGACCTTCGCCGTCACGGTCGAGCAGGACTATGCCTCGATCAAGGCGGCGAACGGTTCGATGTTCAGGCCCTGTGTCTTCTTCCTGACCGACGGCGAACCCGCCGACCGAGCGACATTCCGACAGACTTTCCAGGGTCTGCAGGGAAAAGACGTCACCCCGCGGTGGCCCTACGTCATGGCTTTCGGTTTCCGAAATGCGAAAGAGGACGTTCTGAAGCAGCTCGCGTACCCCGACTTCGGTGAGAAGCGAGGTCGATGGTTCCTGTCGGACGGCCGGGACGCCAGCGCGGTTCTGCAGGAGATCCGTCAGACCTGGGGTGCCACCATCCTGCAGTCCACCATGACTGCGTCTTCTCCGAGCCCCTCCATCGTGCCGGCTGCGCCATCCGCCTCGTCGCAGCTCCAGCACGGAGAAGTGGACAAAGTCGACCAGGCCTTCTGAACATGGCTGGGCATGGTGCCGTCGAGTCACGCACAGCAACCGGCCCGGCAATCGGTGAGCCGGGCAGGATGGCGTCAGAGACGCGGGGTGGCGTGCCACTCTTCGTTTCGTCCGGCGCAGACGCGGAACTGAGCGAGAGCGCGCTCGGCCTTCTCGAGATCAGGGCAGCCTCGATCAGGGGACTCCAACACCGAAGCGCGGGAACGGAGCGGCAGGATGCCTTCTCGGTCACGTGGGACGAGGATTCGCAGACGCTCCTGGTGCTGGTGGCCGACGGCGTGGGGTCGCTCCCGGATTCTCGGCTCGCCAGTACTCGTGCGACCGAACTGGGGCAGAAACTGTGGCGGGAGGGTTTCCGCGATCTCCCGGAACTCGTCCGGGAGATCAACGCCTCCGTCGTCGACCTGGCCCGCGAGTCTGCGACGAAGAGCATGGCGACGACACTCACGGCTCTCACAATCGGCGTCTGCGAAGCAGGGGGCTTCGATCTCGCGCGTTGTTCGATCGGAGACAGTCCGATCTGGATTCTCCAAAATTCCGAGTGGACTCTCTGGTCGCCGGATGGGGACGTGGACGAATCGTTCAGCGCTCCGATCACGGCCATACCGTTTGCCGAGGCTGCCGTGAACGTGCAGTCACAGCTGATCTCCCACGGTGCTGTCTTCGTGATGACGGACGGAGTCGGAACTCCCTTGCAGCTGTCTCCGGATGTGCGGCTCTCCCTTGCCGCATGGTGGGAATCGCCGCCGAACCTCTTCGAGTTCGGGTCTCAGGTCTCTTTCGCACGTCGCTCCTTCATCGACGACCGCACTGTCGTGGGGGTGTGGCTCGGCGGCTCAGGACGAATCCCGGAGCCCACCGCGTGAGTATCGCGTACTCGTCGCTCCAGCTGGCGAGGAGGCTGGGCGAGGGCGGCGAGGGTGTCGTGCACGAGGTGGCGGGGCTCCCGGTGCGTCACGACCCGCGGAGGATGGCGTTCAAGGAACCCAAGAAGATCCTCGAAGCTCGGGCTCAGGAGAAGGTGCTCACCGGAATGCGAGATTCGGTGGCGTTCCGCGAATCGCTCTCTGCATCGGATCGAGCCGAACTGGATGCGCTCGCAGTCTGGCCCGTTGCCATGGTCGTCGATGCGGGGAAGGAGATCGGCTGCCTCATGCCCCTCATTCCGTCCCCGTTCCTCGAGACCATTGTCGACTCGGCTGGAGCGCCGATCGCAGAGACTCGGGGACTCGGCGCTCTGTCCCGTGACGAGGAGACGCGCAGAGCGCTGAAGATCGACACGGATGACGACTTGGTGTTCAGAATGCAGGTCATGGCGAACCTGGCCAGGGCAATCGAGTTTCTGCACCACCGGGGAATCGTGTACGGGGACATCAATCCTCGAAACGCCGTCTATGATCTCGGCTCGGGCGCGGTGCTCCTCCTCGACTGCGATGCGACGGCCAGCATTTCAGACAGCACTCGTGCAACCAGGCAAGGGCACTTTCCCTTCTGGGAGCCGCCAGAGTACGCCGGCCTCTCCGCAGCGAGACTCCAGGGGTTCGCGAGCGACTGTTACAAGCTGGGTTTGGCACTGCTGCGGTTTTTGGATCCAGGCCCCGGGTCCACTCAGAGAAAGGCCCTCACCGCCGCACTCGAAGCGAGGATCACTCCAGAATTCAGCGCTGTCATCGCGCGGGCAGTAGACCAGGATCCGCATCAGCGTCCCTCTGCCGCTGAACTCTCCGAGAGTCTCCGGCAGGTCATCTCGTGGGCCGTCGCGCCCCCCTCAGTGAACTTCGTCTCCGTCTCGCGGTCGGCAGTGGTGAGGGGGCAGGACGTGCGGGTTGAGTGGTCGATCTCGTCACGGTCGACCTACACCGTCGCCATCCAGGATCCGCAAGGAACCTGGCATGAGGCGGATGCGGAGAGCGGAGCGGCAAGCATCCGGATCGCCTCCAGCGGGGTCGTTTCGATCAGAGCCCGATCGTCGTACAGCGAGGTTGCGGTGGAAGTCGGGCAGGTGGAATGCTACGAGTTGCCGAAATTCTCGGTGAGGATGGGCAGGCTGCCGAGGCTCGCTCTCCCGGGCTTCGCCTTTCCCCAACTCCCACCGGCCACCCTTGCCGCGCTCTCCGTGCCTTCACCGGCGCTTGTCGGGGCGGGCCCGTCGCTCACTGACGAGATCGCCGGATTGTCTGAGCTGATGCGGGGCATCTTCGACGATGTCGCGAGTGTGCTTCCCCCGGAGATGCCCACTGCCGATCGCTCAGGATCCGGCCTGGCAGGGAGTATCAGCGAATCGATGGCGGAACTGAGATCGATTGCCCGCTTGATGGCGTCTACTCGCCCCAGGCGTGACTGATACCTGAGACGACGTGAGCGACACCGTTGTGGGAGTGAGACACGGCACGGGAGTTACCGCCATCCAACGTGCCAGCAGATGAGTCGAAATCCGTCTCGCTGACATTCAACCACCAGTCTCCGATTCGTTCGAGGAGCGGCGCGCGCAGATCCGCACCGAGCTCCAGGATGCCGGGGCGAACGACGACCAGATCGCCCAGCTCATCGACGATGTCGACGAGTACACCGGCCGCGGCGTCTTCTGGGTCGACCCCGCTGCCCGCTGGGACTACCTCGCCGAGAACGCCAAGGGGCTCGAAGCGGTGGGCAGCGAACCGGCGAAGTCGGTCGGGCTGCTGATCGATGAGGCTATGGATCTCATCATGACGGCGAACCCCTCGCTCGCCGCCACCCTGCCGCACGTCTACAACCGCGACAACATCGACCAGCGCCGCCTCGGCGAGCTCATCGACCTGCTGAACACCGCGCGCTTTGCCGGCGAGGGTGCCAAGCGGGCCCGTGACCTGCTCGGCGAGGTGTACGAATACTTCCTCGAGAAGTTCGCCGCCGCCGAAGGAAAGCGCGGGGGAGAGTTCTACACCCCCGCCGGCGTCGTGCGCGTGCTCGTCGAAGTTCTGGAGCCCACCCACGGCCGCGTGTACGACCCCTGCTGCGGTTCGGGCGGCATGTTCGTGCAGGCCGAGAAGTTCCTCGAGCACCACGACCGCGAGGGCAGCGACATCTCGGTCTACGGCCAGGAGTTGAATGAGCGCACCTGGCGCATGGCGAAGATGAACCTCGCCATCCACGGCCTGAACGGCAACCTCGCCTCTCGCTGGGGTGACACCTTCGCCCGCGACCAGCACCCCGACCTGCAGGCCGACTTTGTCATGGCCAACCCGCCCTTCAACATCAAGGACTGGGCGCGCAACGATAGCGACCCGCGCTGGCGCTACGGAGTGCCGCCCGCGGGCAATGCCAACTACGCGTGGATCCAGCACATCATCTCGAAGCTCGCCCCCGGCGGCAGCGCCGGTGTCGTCATGGCGAACGGCTCGATGTCGTCGAACTCGGGCGGCGAAGGCGACATCCGAGCCCAGCTCGTCGAAGCGGACCTCGTCTCCTGCATGATCGCCCTCCCCACCCAGCTGTTCCGCAGCACGGGCATCCCCGTCTGCACCTGGTTCTTCTCCCGCGACAAGAGCGCAGGATCCCACGGCTCCGTCGACCGCACCGGCCAGGTGCTCTTCATCGACGCCCGAAACCTCGGTCACATGATCGACCGCGCGGAGCGCGCGTTCAGTGACGACGACATCGCCAAGATCGCGGGCACGTTCCACGCCTGGCGCGGCACCACGTCAGCCCAGGATGCCGGACTCACCTATGCGGATGAAGCGGGCTTCGCCTACTCGGCCACCCTCGCCAAAATCGCCGCCGCCGACTATGCCCTGACCCCCGGCCGCTACGTAGGCGCGGCCGAGGTGGAGGGCGACGGCGAGGATATCCACCTGAAAATCGAACGCCTGCAGTCCGAGCTCTACGCCCAGTTCGCAGAGTCTGAGCGCCTTGCGAGCTCTCTTCGAATTCTTCTGGGAGGTGTCAAGGTTGGCCACTGAAGGCATGCTTGGTCAGTTCGTTTCCCTACAGCGCGGCCAGTCCTATCACAGCGCTCTTCTTGGGCTACCTGGCCCGATGTTGTTGGGGCTCGGCACAATCGAGCGAAATGGGGGATTCAAGGGTTCAAAGTTGAAGACGTATGGTGGTGAAACGTCAGACAAGATTTTGCTCACGCCTGGCGATTTGTACGTTTCGCTCAAAGACGTGACGCATTCCGCTGATTTGTTGGGAGCAGTTGCTCGAGTTCCAGCTGAAGTTCCACTCGGCCGGTTGACGCAGGACACGATCCGCCTCAACATCGAAAATGATTCGGTCGACTCAGCGTTCCTCTACTACACACTTCACGCTCCGGCCTACCGTGCATATTGCCGTGTGCATTCCACAGGTACAACTAATCTTGATCTCAGCCAAAAAGACTTCCTGAGCTACCGCTTCTGGGTTCCGGGCCGAAGCGAACAGCGGGCGATTGCGGAGGTGCTGGGGGCGCTGGACGACAAGATCGCCGCCAACACCAAACTTGCCACCACGATTGAGGAGCTCGTCGGGGCAGTTTTTGTGAGCCTTGAACCATCTACGGCCGGCGACGTCTTTCTGGGAGATCTGCTGTCGTTCGAGTACGGCAAACCATTGCCAGCCGAGATTCGAGTTCCTGGAGCAGTCAAGGTCATTGGAAGCGGAGGGGCTGTCGGAGTTCACGACACCCCTATCGTCGCAGACAGCGGAGTGGTCGTCGGGCGTAAGGGCACAGCGGGAGCCGTCCACTGGGTAGACGGGCCCCACTGGCCGATTGACACAACTTATTTTGTCGAGCCAAAGGGTCCGGACGTGAGCTCCGAGTATGCGTTCTTTGCTCTTCGAGGACTTGGCCTCAAAGAACTCAACTCAGACTCAGCCGTACCAGGACTCAATCGAAATGAAGCTATGGCAATCAGGCGGCCGTTCCACTCCGGCTTGGTCCGACGAAAATTTACGGAGACGGCCCGTCCCATGATCACATTGTCTTCGCAAATTTCCCGAGAGAGCCAGCAACTCGCCGAGCTCCGCGACACCCTCCTCCCGCAACTGATGTCCGGCGCGCTGCGCGTGCGCGACGCCGAAACGATCGTCAGCGAGGCCGTCTGATGGCCGGCTACACCGAGGCGCAGTGGGAGCAGCTCGCACTCGATACGCTCGCCGAGCCGCTCGGTTGGACGCCGATGACCGGCGACAGGGTCGCCCCGGGCACGGGGGAGCGCGGCAGCTGGGCCGAGCTGCTGATCCGTCCGCGCCTGCTGGCCGCGTTGCAGAAGCTCAACCCGACGGTTCCGGTGCAGTACCTGCAGCAGGCCGTCGCGGAGATCGCCTCGCCGAAGTCGGCCGATGCGATCACGGAGAACCACCGCATCCACGAGTTTCTGGTGAACGGGTTCCGGCTCAGCTACATCGACTCCGACGGCAGTGAGGCGAACCCGACGATCCTGCTGGTGTCGCACGATCCCGACCAGAACGACTGGCTTGCGGTCAACCAGGTGACGATCATCCAGGGTGACTACAAGCGTCGGTTCGATGTGGTGCTCTATGTGAACGGCATGCCCCTGAGCATCCTGGAACTGAAGCGCGCCGGCAGTAAGGGGGCGACCGTTGCGGGTGCGCACGCCCAGCTGCAGACGTACCTCCGCGAATTCCAGATGGCGTTCCGGTTCTGTGTGTTCACGGTCGCCTCCGATGGGCTCGACACGAAGTACGGCACGCCGTTCACTCCGCTCAACCACTTCTCGCCGTGGAACGTCGACGACGACGGCAAGCCGGTGGGCAGGGAGCTGACGGCCTCCGGTGACGTGACGACCTCGCTCGAGCATGCGCTGAGCGGGCTGTTCAACCAGGAACGCTTTCTGCAGCTGATGCGGAGCTTCACCGCGTTCGACGAGGGTGAAGACGGATTCACGAAGCGCATCGCCAAGCCGCACCAGTACTTCGCGGTCACTCGGGCTGTCGGGAGCACGATCCAGGCGGTGGCGAGCAACGGCAAGGCCGGGGTGGTCTGGCACACGCAGGGCTCCGGCAAGTCGATGGAGATGGAGCTCTACACGAACCTGGTCGGTCGGAACTCTGCGCTCAAGAACCCGACCGTCGTGGTGATCACCGACCGCAACGAACTCGACGGTCAGCTGTACGAGAGTTTCAAGCGCAGCCTGCTGCTGCCGAGCATGCCGAAGCAGATCACGAGTCGCAAGGAGCTGCGTGACGAGCTCACGCACCGCGTCACGGGCGGCATCTACTTCACGACGTTGCAGAAGTTCGGGCTGTCGAAGGCCGAGAAGCAGTCGGGAACCGAGCATCCACTGCTCTCCGACCGGCGCAACATCATCGTGGTCGTCGACGAGGCGCACCGCAGCCACTACGACGACCTCGACGGGTACGCCAAGCACCTGCGGGATGCCCTGCCGAACGCCACGCTGATCGCGTTCACCGGCACGCCGATCTCGTTCGACGACCGGGACACGCAGGAGGTCTTCGGGCCCTACATCGACATCTACGACCTGACGCGGGCAGTGGATGACGGTGCCACCGTTCCCGTCTACTTCGAGCCGCGCCTGATCAAGGTCGGGTTCGCGCCGGAGATGACGGAGGCCCAGCTCGACTCGCTCGCCGATGAGGCCACCGTGGGTCTCGACGACACGGAACGCGCGCGCATCGAGGCGACCGTCGCTGTCGTCAACGCGGTCTATGGAGCGCCCGAACGCATCGAGGCGCTCGCCGCCGACATCGTGGCGCACTGGGAGGAACGCCGCTCGCAGCTGCAGCCGTTCATCTCGGCACCCGGCAAGGCGCTCATCGTCGGCGCCACCCGTGAGATCTGCGCGCGTCTGTACTCGGCGATCGTCGCCCTGCGCCCTTCATGGCACTCGTCTGATCTTGCCAAGGGCCGCATCAAGGTCGTCTACTCGGGTACGCCATCCGATCCGTCGCCGATCATCGACCACGTGCGTCGCGACTCGCAGAACGCTGCGATCAAGGAGCGGCTGCGGCAGGTGGACGACGAACTCGAGATCGTCATCGTCAAAGACATGATGCTGACAGGGTTCGACTCGCCGCCGCTTCACACGCTCTACCTCGACCGCCCGCTGAAGGGCGCGCTCTTGATGCAGACGCTGGCGCGGGTGAACCGCACGTTCCGCGGCAAGCAGGACGGGCTGCTCGTCGCCTACGCGCCCCTCGTCGACAACCTTGCGAAGGCGCTCGCCGAGTACACCGACAACGACCGCGAGAACAAGCCGGTCGGCCGCAACATCGATGAGGCGATCGGCCTGACGGTGCAACTCGTGGAGGAGCTGCGGGTGCTCCTGGCGGGCTACAACTGGAAGGCCGTGCTGAAGGCGGGCGGGCCAAAGGCGTTCTTGAATGCGGCGCACGGTGCCACCAACTACCTGCGCGATGTGGGCACCCCCGGCAACCATCCGGCCCCCGGCGAGGAGTCGCTCGCGTCGCGGTACCGCGCGCTCTCCAGCCAGCTGGCCCGTGCGTGGGCCCTGAGTTCGGGCACCCAGAACCTCGCGGAGCTGCGCCCGGAGGTCGGCTTCTACGAAGAGGTTCGCGTCTGGATGGCGAAATTCGACGCCAACGATAGGCAGGCTCGCAACGAGCCGGTGCCGGAGGACATCCAGAGACTGCTCGGCAACCTCATCGCCCAGGCGACGGATGCCGGCGATGTGCTCGACATCTACGAAGCGGCCGGCATGCCGAAGCCGTCGCTCGCCGACCTCACACCCGAGTTCGTCACGAAAACGCAGGCAGCCCGCAACCCGCAGCTCGCGATCGAGGCGCTGCGCAAGCTGCTGATGGATGAATCGTCGGCCGTCACCCGCAACAACCTGGTGCGGCAGCGCGCGTTCTCGGAGCGCATCTCCGAGCTGATGAAGAAGTACACCAACCAGCAGCTCACCTCGGCGGAGGTCATCGCCGAGCTGGTGGCGCTGGCCCGCGAGGTCGCGGCAGAGGCGGCGCGTGGTTCGCGCTTCACCCCGCCGCTGAACAGCGACGAGCTGGCGTTCTACGACGCGGTCGCGGCGAACGAATCAGCCGTCGAAGTGCAGGGTGAAGGCGTGCTCGCGGCCATCGCGCGCCAGCTCGTCGACATCATGCGGCGTGATGTGCGCACCGACTGGACCGTGCGCGACGACGTGCGGGCGAAACTCCGCTCATCGATCAAGCGACTGCTGGTGCTGAACGGCTACCCGCCCGACAGGCAGCCTGAGGCGATCAAACTCGTGATGGAGCAGACGGAGTCGATGGCGCCGCGCTACAGCGCGGAGCGCGAAGTGGTGGGCTGAGGAGGGCCTCGCACCGCGACAGGGGCGTAATTCACGTCGAGTAATGTCGAACTACAGGGGGAAGATGTGGATTTTGAAGCATTCTTGGCTGACGGCAGGCGCGCGAAGCTGTTCGACGATGGGAGGTGGACTTTTCGAGCTCCGGCCCGCGATGCGGGGTCCGGAGCGAACGGCTTTCGGAAGGTCGCGTGGGGTGTCGACCGATCTGTCGTCATCGCGGCAGAAGGACGAGAGCCGGACAGTAGTGGTGACGACTATGTGGGGTACGAGCTTCTCCTTGCACAACTGACTGCAACGGCGCTCTACCTTTTCGTCGACGACGTTCTGACCCGAGCAAAGTACCTCATCACTCAAGAGCACAGCCATGACGGTGCGTTTCTGATGGACTTCAGGACGCTCGGAGACTTTTTGGGACAGAAATATGGTCCGCCCACGAGCGTGGAGGAGTTCTGGAACAACGACCTCTATCAGGACTCACCCAACGAATGGGGCATGGCGGTTTCGGCGGGTCATCTCAGCCGCTATGAAATCTGGAATTTGCCGGAGACGGACATCTATCTGGTTCTGGCTGGCGATAACTATCAGGTCCGACTCGAGATCGAATACACAGCCAAGGCCTTGGTCGAGTTCGAGACCGCGGTTAAGACCGCCGCGATTCTTGACGACCTCTAAGAGTCTGCCGTCGGCTACAGAACGGCAAAATTTTGGGAGCACAAAATGAGTGACGATATTCAGATTTCAGGCGAGTCAGGCCCAGGGGACCAGAGCGAGGGCGAGCGCAGAATGCCTCTCGGCCTGGTTTTTCCGTGGTTGGAGGGCGCCGATGATCTCGCTTTCGACATCGACGTTCCGCCGGGCGGGACGCTGGACGAATTCACCAAGGCCCGCGTTGCCAACGTCGCGGTCGAGAGTCGCAGCTCTTGGGGGCTGGGCGATCTGTTCCCATCGGTTCCGGGAGCGACGTCGCGCCGCGAGTACAGCTCAAGCGTGCGGCTTGTCAATGTGCTCGACCGCGAGCGACTCGACACGTTCGCCGACCTCGCAGAACGTAGTCTGGTCGAGGTGATGGCGCTCCGCAATATGGGCGCAAAATCGGTGAACGAACTGCTCACATCCTTGGTTGAACTGGGGCTGACGCACGCATTGACCGAACCGCGCGCCGATATCGGCGCGGCCGGAGAGTTGGGTTCAGGGATGGCAGCGGCGGGCTCGTCAACGCGGCGCCGAACGCGCAGGGCATCCGAAGTGCCGGGAGCCCTGTCCGTTACCGACCGCCTCCGGGATGATCTCGAGATTCTGAGTCAGTGGAATGTCGCGCGAGGTCAGTCCTCGAGTCCCCTCCTCGGCAACCCGTTCGACACGGCTGGCGCGCCGACCTTTGTCTCCGACGCTGCCGATCGGGTGTTCCATTTGACGTCGACTGACTGGCTTGGCGCTGACGCCCACTTCGACAGCCTCGGGGATCTGCTCTCGGAGGAGGTGCTGGCTCTCGGCGAGAGGGAACAGGACATCGTCGTGCTGCGCCTGGCCAGTCTTGACCGCCTCAGTCTGGATGCGCTGGGCGACCGCATGGGCGTCACCAGGGAGCGGGTTCGTCAGATTGAGGCGAAACTTAAGTTGCGCATTCAGGCTTGGATAGCGCCCGACACGTTGCTCGGTATGCGTGCAGCAGCACTCCGACAACGTGCGGATCCCGTTGCGCACGTCGACGACGTGCTCACGGACATCCCGAGCGCGGCGGGTTCCGTGATCTCCTCTGATGTGCCGGCGTGGCTTTTCCTCGACCTGCTCGACGACGGGTTCGAGAGCGACGGTGACTGGCTGGCCGTTCCCTCATGGCAAGCCGTGGTCGAAGAGGTGAAGGTGCGATTCGACCAGTTGGCGGGCCCGCACGGTTCCGCTCCGGACGATTTGCTCCTCGACTCGTTGACGGAGTGGAGCGGCCTTAGTGAAAAGCGCGTAGGCGAGCTACTCCGCGATCTGGAGTACCTGCCGGTTCGCGGGGGCTGGGTTCATTTGGAGAGGCGTTCCCTCCCGAACTTCGTAGCCGCCTACCTCGAGCGGCGCCAGGAAGCATGTTCACTTGACGAACTCGACGCGGCCGTGCCCTACGAGCATTCGACTGTGTCGCTCCGGAATGCGCTCGCGGTCGATGAGCGACTTATCCGTGTCGGGCGTGAGAACTGGGAGCTGACTTCGTGGGGCGGCGAAGCTTACGCGGGCATCAAAGACGCCATCGCCCGTGCCCTCGACTCCGCCGACGGTGTTGTGGCGATCCAGACCCTGGTCGATGACCTCGCGCCCCGGTTCAACGTCGCCGAGACAAGCGTGCGTGCCTATGCCGCGGCCTACCCGTTCACTCTGGCGCAGGGTCTGGTTCGGTACGCGACCGAGCGGAAGGTTCGACCAAAGAGTCCTGGACAGACGCGCCGCCTCTACCTCGGTGACGGTGACGGTGAGGTGCGGTTTCGCCTGACGGTCACGAAAGATCACCTTCGCGGCAGCGGGAGCCCCGTGCAGAGCGGGGTAGCAGCTGCGCTCCATGTGCAGCCGGGAACCAAGTCCGGATTCTCGGGGCCGGCCGGATCCATCACGCTCAGTTGGGTCAATCCGCAACCCCAGCTCAGCAGCATCCGCTCCATCCTGATCGCGATCGATGCGGCCCTCGGCAACGAGATCATGCTTGCGTGGTCAGCCGGAGTCGTTACAGCGTGGGTAGTGGACGAGAGCCCGCCCGAAGCTCTGCAGCAAGCGTCCGCGCTGATGGGCATCCGTTCAGTGCGTGGCGACATTGCCCGGGACAGGACGGCAATCGCGCGAGCCATCGACCTGGACGAAACCGCAACGTGGAGCCAGATCCGCGAGCGGCTGGATGCTCGCGGTGAAGCCGACCTGACTGAGTTGCTCGACGCTCTGACCTGAGAGCATCGGCGGGCCGGAGCCATCCGACGGCCCTGTCATTCCGATGTCGGAGGCGTGGCATAGTGTCGGAAAAGCAGGGGGGCCGCACGCATAGTTTGAGAGGTACCCCTTGCCAGTTTTCGACTCTCCTTCCCGGTGCAGCCTTGGGCAGCACGTCCGGTTCCGGTGGTACGGCTACCCTCCTGCGGAGGTCGGCGATGACATCGAGACAGCCGTCGATGTACTGTTCGAGTCGATCGACGGCGGGAGCCGTGTCTGGAACCTCTACAACGAGCGGATGGTGAGGAGCGAGTTTCGAGCGCGGATTCTGTCGGCTCAACGAGGTGAACTGTCACCGATAGACGAAATCAAATCGGTCGACGTACGAAACCCGCCGCCGCTCTACGAGATCCGGTGGCAGGGAATCACGGTGACATCGCTGCTGGAGGCCGGGAAGAAGCGCTTCGACCAGGTTCTGGTTCGCCAATATCATTCGGAACCAGTGGCCGCTCCTGGCTACTTCATCGGCCATCACGCTCACGAGAAAGTTGTGAGCGGCGGCACTGTGAGCGAGAGGCAAGACGCCGAGATTGCAGTTGCCAAACGCTTTTACGACGCTGGAAGCGCTTCAGGCTGGGGAATCGAACCTGGTCAAAGAGTACCCAGCGATATATAGTTTAATCTATGAATGACGACGTGAGGCGGATCGACAATCGTGCGGACTCCCTAGTGGAAAGTCACACTCAGATGATGCGCGACCTGATTGGGCTCCGCAAGAAGCACGACCTCTCGCAGGAGACTGTTGCGGGGCGAATGGGAGTCAGCCAACCCACTGTGGCCGCCTTCGAACGCTACGATTCCAACCCGACACTCTCGAGCATCCGGCGGTATGCGCTTGCAGTGGGCGCGCGAATCCGACACTCCGTCGATGACGACTGCGCCGAGGATGATCTGCTGGAATTCGACGCCGACCTCGGCTCCTCGCAGCACGAAGAGAGCCGCTAGACGTGCCGGGCTATGTGGTCGTCTACAACAGGAAGTCGTGCGATTGGAGCGTCGAAGAGTTCGCCGGGCCCGAGGGCCACAGGGCGGCATTGCTTCGCCGCTTCGAGCTGGAGCGGGACCGAACCGATCCTGATGTCAAGAAGACTCACTCGCGGTACGTCGACGGTCGCGAGCTCGCTCGGCTGTAACAGGTTCTGACGTGCTCATTCGGTAGAGAACACCGCGTGCATGGGTGGGTGCGCGGTACGCTTCGGCGGTGACGGGTTCGCAGGGTCACCTACCTCGCGCTGCTTAACACGACGCACGGGCTGATCGCGCTGCGGGCTGCACCCACGGTGCTGGCATGGTTCGGACGGCTCGTTGCAGGCGAAGCGATTGCGTCTACCTGCTGACTCACCATGTAGTCGATCGGTGTGGTATGCTCACTTATGCAGCGCGGGTAGCTCGTTCGGATCGCCCAGATCCTTGCCGGTGAGGCGTTATGCCCCAGGAGTCCATGGACTGCCTGGGGCTGCTTTCTTCATGGGGGCTTCACCGGGGAACAAACATCAACGAGAAGCTTGCCCGCCTCTATGCCGAGAATCGTCGGCCGGTGGCTTTTGTCGACGAGAGCTATGAAACGCGGGGCCTCGACACCTTCTACGTCATCGGTGTGGCGGTGGTGAACCACGAAGAAACTGCACCTACTCGGGTCAAGCTCGGCAGCTTCTATGGAGGGCAGGCGCTGCACGCGGCACCGATGTTCGCCAACCGGGAGATAGCTTCGCTTCGCCAGGCAACCGAGCTCGTGGCACAGCAGAACGATGGACTCGATGTGGTGGTCTGTGCGCCGATTGAACCGGCAGGGGGTCGGGACTCCGCGCGCCAGCGGTGCCTGGTTGCGGCGGTGACCAAAGTGCAGAGGGACTTCGGAAGCCTGCTCTTCGTGATCGATTCGCTGGGAACGCCGACCGAGAACCAGGTCGATCAACATTCCTTCCGAGACCTCAGACGACGACCGCTGGCTGGCATCGACCGGGACACGGTTGCGGTGCACTGCCGACCGTCAGAGGAGATTTTACTCGGTCTGCCCGACGTGTTGGCCTGGGCCTACCGGCAGCTGCACGTGGGACGTGATGCGGGTTGGTTCGAACCACTGCGCCAATACTGCGACGTCACGATGCTCTGACGGGACGGGGGCGAGGAGCGAGGGGAGCGGGGGTCAGAAGTGGGTGGTGCCGTAGACGGGGGCAACCGGGGCGAGCAGGGCGCCGAGGCGGCGGGCGGCGCCGGGGGTGTGCTCGGCGATGCGTCCGGCCGCGAAGAGCGTCAGCGGGTCGACCCCGCCGAGGTAGAGCGAGCCGAGTTCGGGAGCGTCCAGCGAGAGGTCAGGTGTGAGGTCGGGGGCTGGGTCCACCCGGGTGACCGTCGCCCTGGCATCCGCCACGCGCAGGCGGAAGGTGCCCGCCGCGTAGCCGAGCGCATCCGTGACCCGCAGCACGATCTCGCCCGAGGTGCCGGGCAGGTAGCCGCGCGCTTCGAAGGCGGCGGGAACGTCGAGCACGCGGAGCCAGAGCCAGTCCTCGACAAAGGTCTGCGTGACCGAACGCCAGTCGGCGAGGGCCCAGCGGAGGGGGTCGGCGGCGGGGGCGGTCTCCCAGTCGACGCGGCCGGTGAGGTCGATGGAGGCGAGGAAGTCCCAGAGGCCGAGGTAGGCGCTGTCGGTGGCCGCGACGAGGTCGAGAACCTCGAGCGTGCGCGGGCTGCCGTTCTCGCGCGAGCGGTAGGAGACGTAGCCGTCGGGGTCGCCGGAGTCGTCGTAGTGCGCGGCCGCGTAGACGGAGAGGTCGGGTTGTCCGCTGTCGGTGAGCTCGCCGGAGTTCCGCGGCCAGGTGGCGGCGTGCCGGTCGACCGAGCCGGGGTTCCGGGCGTGGAAGCGGGCGAAGACCGCGGGGGCGAGGCGGGCGAGCTCGGGCAGGTCGATGTACTCCGAACGGCCGGCGGGGGGAACGAGCATCCGGAACCGCTCGTCGGTGCTGACGGTCACGTGGGAGACGGTCGAGGCCACCCCGAAACCGAAACGACGGTAGATGGTGGCTTCGGAGACGGTGAGCGCGGCGAGCGGGAAGCCGGCGTCGGATGCCCGGCGGAGGTTCTCGGTCATCATCGCCCGCAGCAGGCCGCGGCGGCGGTGCGTCGGCCGCACGGTCACGTTCGAGATGAGGTGGGTGGGCAGCAGGTCGGCCGCGCCGACGTTGAGGGTCGCGGTGTAGGAGGCGAAGGTGGCGACGGGGGAATCATCGGTCAGGTACGCTCCGGTGAGCTGTCGCCCGTCGGACACGAGTCGGGCTGCGGCGGCGGCGGTGCCCGCCGAATCGAGCCTGTTGTCGTGGAAGCCCCGCCGCTCGGCGTCGAGCCAGACGGCGGTGTCGGGTTCGGCCGATCCATCGGCGGCGACAGCGGCGGAGAAGGTGCGGAACGTGTACTCGTCGGTGGTGCCCATCCCTTCAGGCTAGCGCGCAGGCTTCGCCGCGTTCTGCCGGTCGGCGCGTTTCTGCCGGGCCAGCACGCGCCCGGCCGTGCCCGCCACAGCTGGAAGCATCCGCGCCACCCGCCGTGCGGCTGGGCGCCACCTCCTGTTCGCCTTCGCCGCCTAGCGTCGGGGGTGTGCTGAACGGGAATCCCACGCTCTCTGACATCGACCTGCCCGCCGACCTCGACGACCGGGTGGACTTCTGGACCCACCATCGCAAGTACACGCTGCTGCACCACCGGCAGGGCACCTGGTGCCTCTTCGCCGTCGAGAAGTCGAGGCCGCAGATGACGCACGTGTTGGATGCCCGCGGCGCGGAGTGGGTGGCGTCACCGATCGATCTCGGCGGCGGCCGCGCCGTGCACGCACCGGACTGGCGGGGCGCCCTCCGCCGCGTCGTCGTCTAGACCGGGTCGACCTCGCCCGCGGTCTGGCCGTCGCCAACTCCAGCCCCAGCCCCGCCGCCGGCGCCGGAGGCCACGCGGTCGGGATTGAAGCGGTACCCCATCCCCGACTCCGTGAGCAGGTACCGGGGCTGCGAGGGGGAGGGTTCGAGCTTCTTCCGCAGCTGCGCGATGTAGACACGCAGGTAGCCGGTGTCGTTGGTGTGGAACGGCCCCCACACCTCGGTCAGCAGTGCGTCGCGGGTGACGAGCCGGCCGGGGTTCCGCAGCAGCACTTCGAGGATCGCCCACTCGGTGGGCGTGAGCCGGATCGTCTGCGGCTCGGCGGCCGTGCCGTGGTACACGTGTTTTCCGACGAGGTCGACGGTGACCGTTCCGAAGCTGATCACCGGGGCGTCGTCCACGGTGAGCACCCGGCGGGTGAGGGCCCGGATGCGCGCCAGCAGTTCGTCGATGCTGAACGGTTTCGTGACGTAGTCGTCGGCGCCGGCATCCAGAGCCTCGACTTTGTCGGCCTCTCCCGTGCGGCCGGAGACCACGAGGATCGGCACTTCGCTCCAGCCGCGGATGCCGTGGATCACGTCGATGCCGTCGAGGTTCGGCATGCCGAGGTCGAGCATCACGAGATCGGGGTGGTGCTCGATGGCCTGGTTCAGGGCTCCCGCGCCGTCGGCCGCGGTGACGATGTCGTAACCCCTGGCGCGGAGGGTGATGGTGAGGGCGCGGATGATCTGGGGATCGTCGTCGGCGACGAGAATCTTCACGGGGCTGTCTCCGGCATCGGTTCGGGGGTGGGGGAGGGTTCGGGGATGGATGCGGCGGGCAGCGCGATGACCATGGTCAGGCCGCCGCCGGGGGTGTCGTCGGCCTCGAGCGTGCCGCCCATACCTTCGACGAACCCCTTCGAGAGGGCGAGGCCGAGCCCGAGACCGGTGAGGTTGTCGGTGTCGCCGAGACGCTGGAAGGGCACGAAGATCTCTTCGCGGCGGCCTGGCGCGACACCGGGTCCGCGGTCGGCGATGCGGATCTCGACGGTGCCGGCGAACTCGCTCGTGGAGATCAGTACGCGGGCACCGGGAGGTGAGAAGCGCACGGCGTTCGAGAGCAGATTGACGATGACCCGTTCGAGCAGGCCGTGGTCTGCCGTGACCGGGCGGGTCGACTCCGGCAGGTCGAGTTCGATGGTGTCGGGGCCGAGTCCGAGCTCGTCGATGGCCGGCAGCACGATGTCCTCCACGTCGACGGGGCTGAGGAAGACGGCGAGGGCGCCGGCCTGCAATCGGGTGACGTCGAGCAGGTTCGTGACCAGCAGGGAGAGGGTGTCGAGGCTCTCGCCGGCGGTGGCCAGCAGTTCGTCGCGGTCGGCCGCCGAGAGGGTGACGTCGGTGGCGCGGAGCCCGCCGACGGCGGCGGTGGCGGCGGTGAGGGGTCGCCGGAGGTCGTGGCCGACCGCGGCGAGCAGGGCGCTCCGTACCCGGTCGGCCTGGGCGAGAGGCCCGACCTCACCGGCGGTCTCGGCGAGGTCGCTGTACTCGAGGGCGGCGTCGAGCTGGCTGGCGATGACGGTGAGCAGCCGGCGCTCCGAGGCGGCGAGGTCGCCGCCGTGCAGTTCGAGTTCGGCGTGGTCGCCCACGGGAATGCGCGTGATGCGCTCGCCGGAGGAAGGAGCAGAGCCGGACGCAGAGTCATCCACGACCCCGGCGGTGTTCGTCACCGCACCGTCGACGACCAGCCGCACCGCCGACAGGGTGAACGCCTCACGCGTGCGGTCGACGAGCGCCTGCAGGGCATCCTGGCCGCGCACCACGCTGCCCGCGACCGTGGCGAGCAGCTCCGACTCACCGGTGGCGCGTGCCGCAGCCCGCGAGCGTCTCGCCGCCTGGTCGACGACCACGCTGACGAGCACGGCATTCAGAACGTAGAGGCCCAAGGCGACGAGGTGCACCGGCTCCGTCACCGTGATCGTGTAGACGGGGGCCACGAAGAAGAAGTCGAGCGTGAGCCCGGAGAGGAGCGCTGCGAAGAGTGCGGGCCCGAAGCCGCCGATCAGGGCGACGACCACCACGAGCAGCTGGTAGGTCAGCACGTCGCTGGTGATCGAGTCGTCGGATCTCAGGGCGACGAGCAGCCAGGTGACGAGCGGGCCTCCGACGAGCGCCACGGCGAGGCCGAGCATCCGGCGCCGGAGCGAGAGCGCCCCGCCGAGTCTCGGCAGAGCGAACCGGCCGCCGGCCGCGGCGTGGGTGACGATGTGCACGTCGATGTCGCCGGATTCGCGGATGACCGTGGCGCCGATCCCCGGCCCGGTGAGTGCCGCGCTCAACCGGCTGCGGCGACTGACACCGATCACGAGCTGGGTGGCATTCTCGGCACGGGCGAACTCGACGAGCCCGTGCGGGATGTCGTCGCTGATGACCTGGTGGTACGAGCCGCCGAGCGAGTCGACGAGTTTCCGCTGGGCGAGGAGTGCCCCGGGGTTGGCGTTCCGCAGTCCGTCGTTGCTCGAGACGTGCACGGCCAGCAGCTGACCGCCCGAGGATCGGGCTGCGATGCGGGCCCCGCGGCGGATGAGCGTCTCGCCCTCGGAGCCCCCGGTCAGGGCGACGACGACGCGTTCCCTGGCCTCCCATTTGTTCTGGATGCCGTGTTCGCGCCGGTAGTCCTTCAGCGCGCTGTCCACCTCGTCGGCCAGCCAGAGCAGCGCGAGTTCCCGGAGCGCGGTGAGGTTCCCGAGGCGGAAGTAGTTCGAGAGGGCCGCGTCGATACGCGTCGCCGGGTAGACGAATCCGCCGGCGAGACGGTCTCGGAGGGCCTGCGGGGCGAGATCCACGACCTCTATCTGTTCGGCCGAGCGCAGCACGCTGTCGGGCACGGTCTCCCGCTGGGGGGCGCCGGTGATCTGTTCGACCACGTCGGTGAGGGAGTCGATGTGCTGGATGTTGACGGTCGAGATGACGCTGATGCCGGCATCCAGCAGCGTCTCGACGTCCTGCCAGCGCTTCTCGTTCTGCGAGCCGGGGGCGTTGGTGTGGGCGAGCTCGTCGACCAGGGCGATCATCGGGCGGCGGGCGAGCACCGCGGCGAGATCCATCTCGCTGAGTTCGACCCCGCGATGCACGGTGACGGCGCGGGGAATGGTCTCGAGGCCCAGCAGCATGCTCGCGGTGCCGCGCCGGCCGTGGGTCTCGACGACCGCGACGACCACGTCTTTGCCCTCACCCTTCAGCCGGCGGCCCTCTTCGAGCATGGTGTAGGTCTTGCCGACCCCGGGCGCTGCACCCAGCAGCACCCGGAACGTTCCCCGCTTCATCCGGTGCCGTCGCCTAGCCGGCCAGCTGGGCCAGCGCGATGTTCAGCCGCAGAACGTTCACCGTCGGTTCGCCGAGGTAGCCGAGGTCACGCGACTGCGTGGCATTGTCGACCAATTTCTGCACCTCTTCTGTGGAGAGCCCGCGGGTCGTGGCGATCCGCTCGACCTGAAGCTGAGCGTACTCGGGACTGATGTGCGGATCGAGTCCCGACGCGGAGGCGGTGACGGCATCGGCCGGGATCCGGTCGGGGCTCACGCCGTCGGATTCCGCGATCGCGGCCTTGCGCTCGTCGATCGCGGCGAGCAGGTCGGCGTTCTCCGGGCCCCAGTTGCTGCCGCTGGAGGCCGCGGCGTCGTACCCGTCGCCCGCCGCGGAGGGCCGGGACTGGAACCACTCGGGCAACGCGTTGCCGTCGGCGTCGGTGAACGACTGGCCGATGAGGGCCGAACCGACCACGGCATCGCCGGAGCGCACCAGCGAGCCGTTCGCCTGGGCGGGAAGGGCGAGCTGCCCGATCCCGGTGATGAGGAGGGTGTAGGCGACGCCGAGAACGGCGGTGAAGACGATCATCGCGCGGAGGGCGACCCAGTACTGGCGCCCTGCGGTGCGTGAGGTGGTACTCATGGTGTGAGCCTTTCAAATGCTTCTAGAAACCGGCTCATTAGAAACCGGGGATGAGCGTGACGAACAGGTCGATGATCTTGATGCCGATGAACGGCGCGATGACCCCGCCGAGCCCGTAGACGAGCAGGTTGCGGCTCAGCACCTTCGACGCGCTGAGCGGGCGGTACTTCACCCCGCGGAGGGCGAGCGGGATCAGGATCACGATGATGATCGCGTTGAAGATGATGGCCGACAGGATGGCCGAGGCCGGCGAGTGCAGCTGCATGATGTTCAGCACCTGCAGCCCGGGGAAGATCCCGGCGAACATGGCCGGGATGATCGCGAAGTACTTCGCCACGTCGTTGGCGATCGAGAACGTGGTGAGCGCACCGCGGGTGATGAGCAGCTGCTTGCCGATCCGCACGATGTCGATCAGCTTCGTCGGGTCGCTGTCGAGGTCGACCATGTTGCCGGCCTCCTTCGCGGCCGAGGTTCCGGTGTTCATCGCCACGCCGACGTCGGCCTGGGCGAGCGCGGGGGCGTCGTTCGTGCCGTCGCCGGTCATGGCGACGAGGTTGCCACCCTCCTGCTCCCGCTTGATCAGCGCGAGCTTCTGCTCGGGGGTCGCCTCGGCGAGGAAGTCGTCCACGCCGGCCTCGGCCGCGATGGCCGCCGCGGTCAGCGGGTTGTCTCCGGTCACCATGACGGTGCGGATGCCCATCGAGCGGAGCTCGGCGAAGCGGTCGGCGATGCCCTCCTTCACGACGTCCTTCAGGTAGATGACGCCGAGCACCCGGGCGACTCCCGCCGGGGTCTTGGCGGCCACGACCAGCGGGGTGCCGCCGGCCTTCGAGATGCGTTCGATGCTCTCTTCGAGCTCGGCGTGCTCGGTGCTGGCGATCCGCCCCGACTCCTCGACCCAGGCGGTGACCGACGAGCCGGCGCCCTTGCGGATCTGCGAGCCGTCGGGCAGGTCGAGCCCCGACATGCGGGTCTGGGCGGTGAACGGCACGATCTCGCCCGCGACCGTGATGTTGCGGTTGAACCCGTGCTTCACGGCGAGGTCGACAATCGACTTGCCCTCGGGGGTCGGGTCGGCGAGGGAGGACACGGCGGCGGAGTACCGCAGGTCATCCGTCGACACACCCGTCAGGGGCGTGAACTCGGCGGCCTGGCGATTGCCGTAGGTGATGGTGCCGGTCTTGTCGAGCAGCAGGGTGGTGACGTCTCCGGCGGCCTCGACGGCGCGGCCCGACATGGCGAGCACGTTCCGTTGCACGAGGCGGTCCATGCCGGCGATGCCGATGGCCGAGAGGAGGCCACCGATCGTCGTCGGGATGAGGCAGACCAGCAGGGCGATCAGCACGGGCAGGCTCACCTGCGCCGCCGCGTAGCTCGCGATCGGGTTGAGGGTGAGACAGACGATCACGAAGACGATGGTGAGGCTGGCGAGCAGGATGTTCAGGGCGATCTCGTTCGGCGTCTTCTGCCTCGACGCGCCTTCGACCAGCGCGATCATCCGGTCGACGAACGTCTCGCCGGGCTTGGATGTGATCTTCACGATGACGCGGTCGGAGAGCACCCGCGTGCCGCCGGTGACGGCGCTGCGGTCGCCGCCGGATTCCCGCACGACCGGGGCGGACTCGCCCGTGATCGCGGATTCGTCGACCGAAGCGATGCCGTCGACGATGTCGCCGTCACCCGGGATGAGCTCGCCGGCGGTGACCACGACCACGTCTCCGAGGGTCAGGTCGGCCGAGGAGACGACGGTCACCGAGCTGTTGTCGGCGCTGGGGTCGGCCTTCTGGTCGTAGTTGTCGACCCGGTTGGCCGACGTGCTGGTGCGCGTCTTCCGCAGGCTGTCGGCCTGCGCCTTGCCGCGGCCCTCTGCCACGGACTCCGCGAGGTTCGCGAAGACGACCGTCAGCCAGAGCCAGACGGCGATGCCCGCGGTGAACGAGGCAGGGATGGCGGCCCCGCCGGACTCCTCAGCGCCGCCGATGAAGGGTTCGGCGATGGCCAGCGCCGTGGTGAGCACGGCACCGATCTCGACGACGAACATGACGGGGTTCCGCCACATCTCGCGCGGGTCGAGCTTGCGGAACGCGCCGGGTGTGGCGGCGACGAGCTGGCCGAGGCTGAACGCCCCGCCGTTCTTCGGCGCGGCCGGTGTCTCGGTGGGCTGGGGGTCTGACGGCCTGGTGGGTGTGAGTGTGGACATGAGTGTTACTGCAGCCCTTCGGCGAGCGGCCCGAGCGTGATGACCGGGAAGTAGGTGAGTGCGGTGATGATGACGGTGACGCCGACCAGCAGCCCGATGAACTGCGGGCGGTGGGTAGGCAGCGTGCCGGCGGTGGCGGGGATCTTGTCCTGGGCGGCGAGAGAGCCGGCAAGGGCCAGTACGAGCACGATCGGCAGGAACCGGCCGAGCAGCATGGCGACGCCGAGCGCGGTGTTCAGCCACGGGGTGTTCGCCGTGATGCCGGCGAACGCCGATCCGTTGTTGTTCGCTGCCGAGGTGAACGCGTAGAGCACCTCGCTGAGGCCGTGCACGCCCGGGTTCCAGATCGACGTGGTCGTCACGTCGTCCCGGATACCCGGAATCGCGAAGCTCGCAGCGGTGCCGAGCAGCACGATCGTCGGCGTGACGAGGATGTACAGGCTCGCCAGCTTGATCTCGCGCGGCCCGAGCTTCTTGCCGAGGTACTCGGGCGTACGGCCCACCAGCAGGCCGGCGATGAAGACGGCGATCACGGCGAGGATCAGCATTCCGTAGAGACCCGATCCGACGCCTCCCGGGGCGACCTCGCCGAGCATCATGTTCAGCATCGGCATCATGCCGCCGAGGGCGGTGAACGAGTCGTGCATCGAGTTGACGGCGCCCGTCGAGGTGAGCGTGGAGGTCGTGGCGAACAGCGTCGACCCGAAGATCCCGAACCTGTCCTCCTTGCCCTCCATCGCCGAGCCGGCGGCCTGGGCAGCAGAGCCGGCGCCAGAGCTCTCGAAGAGCGTCAGGGCAGTGAGGGACACGACGAAGATGGTCGACATGACCGCGAGGATCGCGAAGCCCTGCCGGGTGTCGCCGACCATGCGGCCGAAGGTGCGGGGAAGACTGAACGGGATGGCGAGCATCAGCACGATCTCGACCAGGTTCGTCCACGCCGTCGGGTTCTCGAACGGGTGCGACGAGTTCGCATTGAAGAAGCCGCCACCGTTCGTGCCGAGCATCTTGATGGCCTCCTGCGAGGCGACCGGCCCGCCCGGGATCGACTGCGTGCCACCGGTGAGGGTGGTCACGTCGGTGAAGCCGTTGAAGTTCTGGATGACGCCGCCGGCGATGAGGACGATCGCAGTGAGGATCGCGAACGGCAGGAGCAGGCGGAGGATGCCGCGGGTGAGGTCGACCCAGAAGTTGCCGATCGTGCCCTCGCGACGGCGGGCGAAGCCGCGCACCAAGGCGATGGCGACAGCGATGCCGACGGCGGCCGACACGAAGTTCTGCACGGCGAGGCCGGCCAGCTGCACGCTGTAGCCCATCGTCACGTCGGGCGAGTACGACTGCCAGTTCGTGTTCGTGACGAACGAGATGGCCGTGTTGAAGCTCAGGCCCTCGGGGATCGCGGGCATGCCGAGCGACTCTGGCAGCACCGCCTGCAGGCGCTGGATGGCGTACAGGATGAGCACGCCGACGAGGGAGAACGCGAGCACGCTCCGGAGGTAGGCGCGCCAGGTCTGCTCGCTCTGGGAGTCGACCCCGATGACGCGGTAGAAGCCGCGTTCGACGCGGAGGTCGCGCTTCCCGGTGTAGATCATGGCCATGTAGTCGCCGAGCGGGCGGTGGATGAGCACGAGCAGGAGCACCAGGGAGGCGACCTGGAGGATGGCGAAGAAAGTGTCCATGGGGGTTAGAAACGCTCCGGTTTCACGAGGGCGTACACGAGGTAGCCGAGGGCAGCGACGGCGAGGACAGCCGCGAGGATGCTGAAGACGATCACAGTTTCTCGACCCCCCTGGCCACGAGGGCAACGATCGCGAACAGCACGATGATGCCGGCTACGTAAAAGACGTCAAGCACGGGAGGCTCCATCCGGGTGGTGATGTGGTGAGGTGGTGGCAGGACTGCTACAGCACACGATTAGACACCTCGGAAGGCGTCGTCTTCACGGTCTTCACGGTTCCCTAACGCTGGGGAGCGGGATCCTTACGCTTCTCCTACGCCCCGACGGAATCGCCCGGTCGACGGCGGGCTGCGGACGGCTCGGCGCGGTTGTTCTACGCTCTGTAGACTGAGCATCGGCGACGATCTGCGGGAGGCCCCATGAGCGACAGGATGGCGCGCACACTGCGCGGCCTCGTCGCGGCCTGCTTCGCGACCTTCGTCGCCGCCTTCTCGCACGTCGCTGTGGGTGGAACCGCCCCCGGCATCGTCGGCCTCTCGCTCGGGATCGCGTTCGCGGCGTTGGCCTGTGTCGCCCTGGCCGGCCGCTCGCTCTCGGTGCTGAGGATCAGCATCGCCGTCGGCCTCAGCCAGCTCGTGTTCCACCTCGTCTTCAGCCTCGGCGGCCCGTCGGCCACGACCGCGGTGATGTCGGGCCACCACGGGGGCGCGGTCTCGTTCGTCACCGACCCGACTGCGGCTGCGACGGCTGCTGCGTCTTCCGCTGCGGCTGGCGGCGGCAGCCTGTCCATGGCCGGCGACGCTCTGATGCAGGGCCACTCGTGGATGTGGGCGGCGCACGCTGCGGCCGCGCTGGTCACCGTGCTGGCGCTCGTGCGCGGTGAGTCGAGCGTGCGCGGGCTCATCCGGAGCGCGACGCTCCGCCTCCGGATGCTCGTCGCCCTGCCGTTCGTCGAACCCCGTGCGGTAGGCGCATCCGTTGCAGGGCGCATCGTGCCCGAACCCTCGCACTTCCGCGACCTCGGCGTCTTCCTGGGCGCGATGCGGCACCGGGGGCCGCCGGCCGGGATCCCCGCCCCGGCCTGACGCTCTGCTTCGTGCGTTCGGTGTCGGTGGCGGTCCTCCTCATACCCACTTACTCACCCACACCGTCAAGGACACCTTCACCATGCAGAAACGCACCCTCATCCGTTACACCACCGCTCTCACGGCGGCCGGCCTGCTGGCCCTCGCCGCGCCGCTGTCGGCCAGCGCGCACGTCAGGGTCACCCCCGACCAGGCTGTCGCCGGCAGCTACTCCACGCTCACCTTCAAGGTTCCGACCGAGTCGGCGACAGCATCCACCACCAAGCTCGAAGTCGACCTGCCGACCGACACCCCGTTCGGCAGCGTCTCGTACCAGCCCCTCCCGGGCTGGAGCGTGGAGGTCATCACCTCGACGCTGCCGACCCCGGTCGTGACCGACGACGGAACCGTGACGGAGGCTCCGACGAAGATCGTCTGGACGGCAGACGCCGGTTCCGCCGTGGCGCCGGGCGCCTTCCAGCTGTTCTCGATCTCGGCGGGCCCCGTTCCCGACACGGGAAGCATCGCTCTGCCGGCCCACCAGACCTACTCCGACGGGAGTGTCGTCGACTGGACAGAGGCGACACCGGCGTCGGGTGTGGAGCCGGAGTTGCCGGCCCCGACGCTCTACATCAACGACGCGCCGCCGGCCGAGGCCGGCGCGGCAGGGGCGACGGTGTCGGCGACCTCCGCGCCCACAGCTGACACGGCATCCGGCAGCACCGTGGCCATCGCGACCGGCGTCGGCATCGGCGGGCTCGCGCTCGGTGCGATCGCCCTCGTCGTGGCCGTCGTGGCACTGACCCGCAAACGCCCCGCAGGCCGGTAGCAGCCCGACTCCCGACGCACCACGGTGTGCGGGCGTGCATCCATCTCGACGCCCGCGCACCGTGCGTGCCCCTCTTGCGACTCCACACCCCGATCCGGGAAGAAGTACCCGCGTGACCCACCCAGCCGACCCCGAATTCCCCGAACCGACGCACCTCCCCTTCACCCTGCCCCGTCTCGGCTGGCCCGAGGCCGTGCTGCTCGCCAGCATCCCGCTCGCCGTGGCGCTGACGCTCGCCGGATTGACGCTCACCGGTGCGTTCTCGAACTACACCTTCATCGACCCCGGGCTGCTCGTCACGCGCGGGTTGCCGATCGCCCGCGTCATCCACGACGGGGCCGCTGCCGTGACGGTGGGCCTCCTTCTGCTGGCGACGTTCGTGCTTCCGGGCCAGAACCGGGTGCCGGGCATCGCGTCGTACTCCCAGTGGTCGGCCGCGCGCTGGGCTGCCCGAGCCGCGGCTGTCTGGGCCGCCGCCGGGATCGCCGTGCTGGTGTTCACCGCGGCGACCACCATCGGCGTACCCGTCACCGACGAGCGGTTCGCCAAGCAGTTCCTCTTCTTCGCCACCGGGATCGAACTCGGCCAGTCCCTGCTCGTCTCGGTCATCGGGGTGCTTGTCGTCTTCGTGACGCTGCTCGTCAGCAAGCGGGTGTCGGTGATCGCGTTCGCTGCGGCCGTGGCCCTGCTCGCCCTCCTGCCGCTCGCGCTCTCCGGGCACGCCGCGGGCTCCGACGAGCACGCCAACGCCGTCGACAGCCTCGCCATCCATCTGCTCGGGGTCTCGACCTGGGTGGGCGGACTCATCGGGCTGATCCTGCTCCGGAAGCGCCTCGGCCGTGACCTTGCCGTGGTCATCGGCCGATACTCCGTGCTCGCCGCGTGGGCATTCGTGGCCGTCGCGCTCTCCGGACTCATCAACGCCTCCCTCCGGATCTCGTCGCCCGCCGACCTGCTGCAGAGTTACGGGCTGCTGATCGTGGTGAAGTCGGTCATCCTGATCCTCCTCGGGCTCGCCGGGTTCTGGCAGCGCCAGCTCATCATCCCGAAGCTCAGGAAGGACCCGGCCGACCACCGGGCCTTCATCCGGCTGGCCGTCACCGAGGTCGTCTTCATGGCCGTCGCGATCGGGGTGTCGGTCGCCCTGTCGAAGAGTGCGCCGCCGGTGTCGCAGGGGTCGGTCGCGGCGACGGATGTGCAGCTCTCCCTGCTCGGATTCCCGTTCCCCGAGCCCGCGACGATCGGCCGGATGCTCACCGCCATCCACCCCGACTGGGCCTTCCTCGGCGGCGCAGCGGTGCTCGCGGGGTGCTACCTCGCCGGAGTCGTTCGTCTGCGCCGTCGGGGTGACGCGTGGCCCGTCGGCCGCACCGCCTCCTGGTTGGTCGGCTGTGTGCTGCTGGCGTATGTGACCAGCGGCGGGCCGGGCGTCTACGGGCAGGTCAGCTTCAGTACCCACATGATCCAGCACATGGGCCTGATGATGTTCGTGCCTCCGCTGCTCGTGCTGGGGGCGCCGATCCTGCTCGCCCTCCGTGCGCTGCCGAAGCGGCACGACCACAGCAGGGGGCTCCGCGAATGGATGCTCGTGGTCGTGCACTCCCGGTTCCTGAGGGTGATCTCCTTCCCTGCCGTCGCGGGGATCCTCTTCGCCGGCAGCCTCGTGGTGTTCTACTACACCGACTGGTTCGAGTTCTCGCTCGACACCCACCAGGGCCACGTCTTCATGTGCCTGCACTTCCTGGCCACCGGGTACCTGTTCTTCTGGGTGATCATCGGAGTCGACCCCGGACCCCAGCGGCCGAGCTACCCGCTCCGCATCATCCTGCTGCTGGCGACGCTGGCCTTCCACGCCTTCTTCGGGCTCGCCATCATGTCGTCGGACACGATCTTCGCCATCGACTGGTGGCACGCCCTCGGCTACACCGACGATGCGGCCCTCCTCGCCGACCAGCACGTGGGCGGTGGCATCGCCTGGGGCGCGGGGGAGTTGCCGGTGCTCTTCGTGACGCTCGCCGTCGTGCGGCAGTGGATCACCTCGGAGGAACGCGAAGCGAAACGCTACGACCGGAACGCCGCACGCACCGGCGAGGCCGAGCTGCTCGCCTACAACGAGCGCCTCAGTGCGCTCGCGGTGCGCGACCGGGACCGGGACCGCGACCGGGACCGCGACCTGTCCTGAGCTTCGCCGGCATCGGCATCGGCATCTGTGCCTGTGCCCGTGCCCGTGCCGCTGCCTGCTCGGGCATGGCGTTGTAGATCTGCGTGCAGCAGAACTCGTACTCGGCCGGGGTCACGAGTCCGCGGTCGTTCCTGTCGTCGAGGGCCCGCAGGCGGTCGGTGGCCGCCTGGTAGAAGTCGACGTCGCCGATCGTCTCCATGCCGCCGCCGAGCGGAATGGTGACCACGGTCAGGCACTTCAGCCGTGGTCGGAGGGTTCGGGTCATCCGCAAGCCGGCGAGGAGCCCGAGCGCGTACACCGCTACCGCGGCGGCGGTCGCGGCCGGGGCAGCGGTGTACGCGCTGAGTGCGAGGAGCGTGAAGAGAGCCACGACCGCGCCGACGACGGGCCAGGTGCGGGAGAAGTGCAGGGCGCGGCGTTCGGCGTGGGTGGTGCCCGGAGGGTAGACGGTGAGCCGCGTGCGGTTCCACGATGTACGCCCGGCGGGGCTGACGTCGATGCTGCCCCAGCGGTGCGGTCCCTCCAGCAGGTGCTCGGCGGTGCGGGAGGCGAAGGCCGTTGCCGGGTGGTGGTGTGCGGCGAAGAGGGAGTGGTACTGGGTCATGGGCTCAGGCTAGATTCGGATTCCGACCTTCGGCGGAGTCCTGACGGACTTCATACGCTTCCTTGACGGTCTTCTGACGGGCTTGGCGGAAGTGGTGGGAATTCTTTCCGGCCCGTGTCGATTCCGCCGCATCCCGTTCGACGTCATAGTAGGAGCACGCATTCCGCGGCCCGCACCGAAACGGAGAACCCCATGAAGTACATGCTGATCATGCGAGCGACAGACGAAGCCAAGGCCGCCTACGAACAGGCTGACTTCGCCCAGATCATGCAGCAGATGGGGGTCTACAACGACGCCCTGGCCAAGGCGGGCGTACTGCTCGCGGGCGAAGGTCTCGCCGACAGCATGACCGACAACTTCGTCGTCGACTTCGCCGGCGAGGCACCCCTCGTGACCGACGGCCCGTACGGCGAGACCCACGAACTGTTCAGCGGTTTCTGGATCCTGCAGGTCGGCTCGAAGGAGGAGGCAGCCGAGTGGGCCTCCCGCGCGCCGCTCGGCGCGGGGTCGAAGCTCGAGGTGCGCCGTGTCTCGGAGATGAGCGACTTCGCCGAGTTCAGCGACACCGATGCGATGAAGAACGAGGCGGCCTGGCGCGACGCGAACGGCCAGGCGTGAGCTGTGGCTGAGGCCGGAACAGCTGCCGCTGCTGCCGACGCCGCTGCCGCTGCCGCCGTCGCCCGCATGGTCGACGGCGTGTGGCGCATCGAGAGCGCCCACATCGTGGGAACCCTCGCACGCCTCACCGGCGACATCGGCCATGCCGAAGACCTGGCTCACGAGGCCGTTGTCGACGCGCTCACGCAGTGGCCGTCGGCCGGTATTCCCTCAAACCCCGCCGCCTGGCTCACCGCGGTCGCGAAGCGCAAGGCGATCGACGGTTGGCGACGACGCGAACGGTTGGATGCCCGCTACCAGGAGCTGGGTCTCGACCTCGGCTCGGGCACGGCCGCCCTGCCCGCAGACGATGCCGCCTGGCAGCCGATCGACGACGACGTGCTGCGACTCATCTTCACGGCCTGCCACCCCGTGCTCGGGCGCGAGGCGCAGATCGCTCTGACGCTCCGCATCGTCGGCGGGCTCACCACGGAGGAGATCGCGCGGCTGTTCCTCGTACCGGTCGCGACGGTTCAGGCGCGCATCACCCGCGCCAAGAAGACGCTCTCCGCCGCGCGTGTGCCGTTCGAGGTGCCCGATCCGGGCGAGTGGTCCGCGCGCCTCAGCTCCGTGCTCGGCGCGGTCTACCTCATCTTCAGCGAGGGATATGCGGCGACATCCGGAGAGCACTGGATGCGCGTCGACCTCGCGAATGAGGCCCTCCGCCTCGGCCGCGTCCTGGCGGCGCTCGTTCCCCGCGAACCGGAGGTGCTCGCCCTCGTCGCGCTGATGGAGCTGCAGGCGTCCCGCTTCGGGGCACGAGTGCAGACGGACGGCACGCCGATCCTCCTGGTCGACCAGGATCGCAGTCGCTGGGACCGTTCCCAGATCGCGCGGGGGCGCGCCCTGCTTGCGAGATCGGATGCACTCGGCCGAGGTCGCGGCAGCTATGCCCTGCAGGCGGCAATCGCCGAGCGTCACGCGACCGCGCCGAACGTCGACGGAACCGACTGGGCCCACATCGTGCTGCTCTACGAGGCGCTCGGCCAGCTCGCCCCGAACCCGGTGGTCGAACTCAACCGGGCGGTCGCGGTGTCGATGGCGACCGGGCCCGCCTCCGCGCTGCTGATCGTCGACCGGCTCGCCTCGGGCGGGGCGCTCGCCGGGTCGCACCTGCTGCCGAGCGTGCGGGGCGAGCTCCTCTCCCAGCTCGGACGCACCGACGAGGCCCGCTCAGAACTCACCACGGCGGCGGCGCTCGCCGGGAACTCGCGCGAGCGCGCTGTGCTGCGTGCGAAGGCCGCGGCCCTCGCTCCCTGACTCTCGTCCCGCCCGCCTCCCCGCCCACGGTTCCGCTCACATTTGTTGCTTCCGCTGGTGCGCGCGCAGGCGCGGAAGCGACAAATGTGAGCGCAACGGTGGGGGTGGGGGAAGGTGGGGTGGGAAGGTGGGGTGGGAAGGTGGGTGGGAAGCGGCTGGCGGGAGCGCCTGCACCTCTTTCCCATATTCGGGTGCTTTGCTGAGGGCGACAGCAGACCGCCACACGACCGCCGGGGGAGACCGTGACAGCACTGAGCTTCGCCGCGCAGCCTTCGCTCTCGCTTCGCTCCCGTCGTGTGGCCGTGATTCTGTTCGCGCTGGTGGTGGCGCTCCTGTGCGTTTCGCAGTCCGCTCCCGCAGCCACCGCTTCGGCTTCGGCCACGCGCATCGCCGCGCCAGCTCCGGCCGCACCCGCACCCGTCACAGCCGCCGACGCGGAAGGCGCAGGAGCGGCGGAAGCTGCCGACGCGCCACTGTCCGCCGACGCGCCACTGTTCTCCGCCGCGGCCACCCCCCTGCACCGCGACGCGCGCCACCGCCAGGGCGCAACACCGCTCGCCGCCGCCGGGGTGCTCCAGGCGGGCCTCGCCTCGCCGACGTCACTTGCCGTCGGGCTAACCCCCCGCGCATCCGGAACCGCAGCCGGCCACGCCGTACCCGCCGGCCGCACCGTCACCCTCCTCCTCTCGATCAACCGCACCTAGCTCGGGCACGGGGCCGCCCAGCGGCCGGAACGGAAGCGGCCACCCAGCGGCCGTCGTCCGTCACACCCCCCCCACAGCCGAGCACCGATGCATCCGAGAGTCCGAGCACATGACGCAGCACCCCAGCAACAGCACCACCCGCACCTCAAGCACCCCAAGCACCTCCCGCGGCTCCCGCGTCGGCCGCGCCGTGGGCGCGAAGATCGGGGCCGCCACCGGCCTTGTCGGCCTCAGTGCGATCGCGGGCCTGCTCGTGACCGCCATGATCACGCCGGTGGTCGCCGTCGCGGGGGTGGGTGCGACCAGCACGCTGGGGGTGTTCACGAGCCTGCCCGACTACATCCGGCCCGACCAGCTTCCGCAGAAGAGCAACATCTACGCCGTCGATGGCACCGGGGCGAATGTGCTGCTCGCCTCGGTCTTCGAGCAGGACAGGGAGGAGGTCGCCTGGGCCCAGATCTCCCCGTTCGCGAAGGACGCCGTGGTCTCCACCGAGGATCCGCGCTTCTACCAGCACGGCGGCGTCGACGTGGCGGCGACCGTGCGTGCGGCGCTCGGCAACGCGGCATCCGGCGGCGTCGAGTCGGGGGCGTCGACGATCTCGATGCAGTACGTGAAGAACATCCTGGTGCAGCGTGCGGAGGCGATCACTGACGAGGCCGAGCGCACCCTCGCCTACCAGCAGGCCACACAGACCTCCATCGACCGCAAACTCAAGGAGATGAAGCTCGCGATCGGCCTCGAGAAACAGTTCTCGAAGAGCGACATCCTGCTCGGCTACCTCAACATCGCAAGCTTCGGCGGGGTGACCTACGGCATCCAGTCCGCCGCGAAACGCTACTACGGTGTGGATGCCGCGAACCTCAGCCTCGCGCAGGCCGCCAGTCTCATCGCCATCGTGAACGAGCCGAACGGATTGCGGCTCGACGACCCCGACAACATCGCCTCGAACCAGGCGCGCCGCGACCTCGACATCCTCCCGGCGATGCTGAAGGCCAACACGATCACCCAGGCGCAGTACGAGGAGGCGCTCGCCACGCCGGTCGCGCCGCAGATCACGGAGGTGTCGACCGGATGCTCGACCGCCAACAGTCTCGGGGCCGGTTTCTTCTGCGACTACGTCGGGCGCCAGATCGTCAACAGAGCGCTGCTCGGAACAGACGAGGCGGGCGTCGCCAAGAACCTCGACCGCGGCGGGTACGACGTTTACACCACGCTCGATGTGGATCTGCAGACAGCGGCCCACGCACAGCTCGACGAGTACGTTCCGCGCTCGAGCGGCGCACTCGACCTCGGAGCGTCGCTGGTGACCGTCGAGCCCGGCACCGGCAGGGTGCTCGCAATGGCCCAGAACAAGGAGTACAATACCGACCCCGGCGCGGCGACTCCCGAGAGCACCGCAGTCAACTACGGCACTCGGTTCCCCGACGGCGGATCCACGGGCTTCCAGGTCGGCTCGACCTACAAGATCTTCACTCTCGCCGAGTGGCTGAAACAGGGAAACGCGCTGAACGACCGGGTGAACGGCAACCAGCGCACGTTCACCATCTCGGACTTCGAGAACTCCTGCCAGGGCCCGGGGCCCGGCACCTACTCGTCGAAGAACGACGGCGGCGGCAACCCGGGCACGATCAGCGTGCTGAACGCGACCGCGTCGAGCGTGAACAACGCCTACCTGACGATGGCCGAGCGCCTCGACCAGTGCGAGATCCGCAAGACCGCCGAGGCGTTCGGGGTGGCGCGGGCCGACGGCGACGAGCTGACCTCGTACCCCTCGGATGTACTCGGCACGAACGAGATCGCCCCGCTCGACATGGCGGCGGCCTTCGCTGCCGTCGCCAACGAGGGTGTCTACTGCGCGCCCGTCTCGATCGCCCGCATCGTGGACTCCGCGGGCGCCGAGCTCGCGTTGCCGCCGGCGTCCTGCACCCCCGCCGTCTCGCCGGAGATCGCCGCGACCATGGCCTACGCGCTCACCAGCGTCGTCACGAGCGGCACGGCCACGGCATCCAACCCCCGGAACGGCATCCCGCACTTCGGCAAGACGGGCACCACCAACTCCGAGAAGGACACCTGGTTCGTCGGCTCGACGACCAAGCTCACCACGGCGGTCTGGGTGGGCAACGTGGTCGGTGAGGTGTCGCTCCGCAACACGTCGATCGACGGCACGAACGGGGCCAGCCTCCGGCACCTCGTCTGGCGCGGATACATGCTCGCCGCCGACGGCAAGTACGGCGGCGACGCGTTCCCGGCCCCCGACCGTGCCCTCGTGCAGGGCGTGCAGGTGTCGATCCCGTCCGTCGTCGGCCAGTCGGTCTCCGCGGCGCGCGCGGCCATCGAGGGTGCGGGCTTCGAGTTCCAGGACGGTGGATCCACGGCCTCCGACCAGCGCGCCGGCACCGTCGCCCGCACCACCCCCTCGGGCTCCGCGGGCCGCGGTTCGACGGTCACGGTCTACACGAGCGACGGCAGCCAGGTGCCGGCGCCCGCGCCCGCCGAGGCCCCGGGCCAGACGACCGGCCCGGGCCAGGCGGCAGTGCCCCGCCCGGGCGCCACGGTGGGGCCGGCACCCGCCGACTGACGCCGCCGGAAGCCTCCTGGCGCCCGAACCGACGCGCCAATCGAAAGGCCAGAGCCGGCCGAAGAAATACAATCGAAACGTCCGAGGCGTATAAAGGGTAATACAGCACGCATCACTGCACGCATCACACCGCTACATCACCTGCACTCACATCACCTGCACTCACATCACCTGCACTCTGCTCGAGAGGTTCTTCCCGTGAAACTACCCACCAGACCCGCCAGGGTCACCGCCCTCGTGGCCATCGGCCTCGCCTCGGTGCTCGCCGTCTCGGCCTGCACCGACAACTCGGTGTCGACCTCGTCGACGGGCGCCGCCGACAAGACGCTCGTCATCGACAAGTCGTTCGACCTCAAGACGAGTGACCCGGCCCGGGCGTTCGAACTCACCGGCAGCATCGTCGACAAGGCGATCTACGAGACGGTCCTCGACTTCAACGGCAGCGACGTCACGAAGGTCGTCCCCGGCATCGCCACGTTCGAGGAGAACGCCGACAACACGGTGCTCACCCTCACGATGGATGGCACCCACACCTTCTCCGACGGCACCCCGGTCACGGCCGACGACATCGTCTTCTCGCTGCAGCGCGTGCAGGGCATCGCGGGCAACCCGTCGTTCCTGCTCGACGGCGTGACCGTAGCGAAGGTCGACGACAAGACCATCACGCTCACCAGTGCCACCTCGAATCCGGCCCTGCCGTTCATCCTGCCGAACCCCTCGCTCGGAATCGTGAACTCGAAGGTTCTGAAGGCCAACGGCGGCACGACCGGTGCGGATGACGCGGCCGAAGCCTTCCTCAACACGACGTCGGCCGGGTCGGGCCCGTACCAGCTCGAGTCGTACGACGTGACCACGAAGGTCGCGTTCGCGCTGAACCCGAACTACGCGGGCACCAAGCCGGCCTACAGCCGCGTCGTGCTCGAGAACGTCGAGGGCCCCACGCAGAAGATCAACGTGCAGGCCGGTTCGGCCCAGGTCGCCCTCGACCTGAACGCCGACCAGGTGCAGGGCGTGGACAGCTCCGTGAAGGTGCTGAAGAACGCCTCGCCGTACCTGATCTACAGCTGGTACAACCAGGACCCGGCCGTCGGTGCCGGCGTCACCAACAACGCCGACTTCGTGAAGGCTGTGCGCCAGGGCATCGACTACAGCAAGCTGCTGTCGATCGCCGGTGAAGGTTCGACGCAGCCCGGCGGCATGGTTCCGTCAATGTTCCTCGGCGCGATCACGAGCGACCCGGCCAACGTCTTCGACATCGACAAGGCGAAGGCGTCGCTTGCGGCATCCGGATACTCGGGCCAGCCGGTCACGTTCTCGTACCCGAACGACATCACGGTCAACGGCCTGCAGATGCAGACCCTTGCCGAGGCCATCCAGTCGCAGCTGAAGGATGTCGGCGTCACGCTGACGCTCGCTCCGTCACCGATCTCGACCTTCCTCGACGCGTTCCGTGCGGGCAAGCTCCAGTCGGGCATCATGTACTGGGGCCCGGACTACCCGGACCCGGCCGACTACCTCGTCTTCAACCCGGGTGAGTCACTCGGCCTCCGCGCCGGCTGGGCTGCGGGAAGCGACGCCACTGTCACGTCTGCCGCCGATGCCGCTTCGGCTGCGAGCGGGGACGACGCCCGCAAGACCGCCTACGAGGCCTGGCAGAACGCCGCGAACGCGACGGGACCGTTCATCCCGGTCATCCAGCCCGGCCAGTACGCCGTCACGACCTCGGAGATCACCACCCTCGATCTCAACCCGGTCTGGACCGTCGACATCGCCGACATCAAGTAACCGCCGACTCAGTCATTCGCTCACACAGTCAATCTCCGACACAAAGTAGAGAACAGCTCATCAGCACCACAACATCCAGCGCCCAGGTGCCGGTCACGCTCCGTCGTGGCCCGCACCTGGGGCCGTTGGCCCGGTACATCCTGATCCGCTTCGGTATCAGCGTTCTGCTCATCTTCGGCGTCACGCTGGTGACGTTCACCCTCGCGAACCTCGTGCCCGCCGACCCGGCGCAGGCCGCGCTCGGTGAGCGTGCGGCATCCGATCCGGCGATCGTGGCCGCGTTCCGCGAGGCGCAGGGGCTCGACAAGCCGGTCGTCACGCAGTACCTCCTCTACATTGCGCACCTCTTCCAGGGCAACCTCGGCACGTCGACGCAGTCGCACAACCCGGTCACCCAGGATCTCTCGGTCGCCTTCCCGGCGACCGCGGAGCTCGCGCTGTTCGTCATCGTCTTCTCGATCATCATCGGTGTGGGGCTCGGAACGTGGGCCGCCCTTCGGCAGAACCGTTTCGTCGACCAGCTCTTCCGGGTGGTCAGCCTGATCGGCATCTCGATCCCGACGTTCTGGCTCGCACTCGCGGCGTTCTACGTCTTCTTCTACCAACTGCACTGGGCGCCGGGAACCGGCCGTCTGAGCGCCTCGCTCCAGGCGCCGCCGAAGGTCACCGGCCTGTACACGGTCGACGCGCTGGTCGCAGGCCAGTACACGACCTTCTGGAATGCGCTCTCGCACCTGATCCTGCCGGGTCTCGTGCTCGTGCTCTTCACGGTCGGTCTCCTGGTGCGCTTCTCCCGCTCGGCGGTGCTCGACGTTCTGAACCAGGAGTACGTGCTGGCCGCGCGGGCCAAGGGCCTCAGCTCGGCGGCCGTCATCTTCCGCTACGTGCTCCGCGGGGCATCCCTGCCGATCCTCACGATCGTCGGCCTCGCCTTCGGCTCGCTGCTTTCGGGCACAGTGCTCACCGAGCAGGTGTTCGGCTGGGGAGGTATCGGCCAGTACGCCTACAAGTCGGCGACGACGCTGGATCTGCCCGCCGTCATGGGCGTCGGGCTCGTGGTCGGTGTGGTGTACATCCTGACCAACTTCATCATCGACGTCGTCTACGGCGTCATCGACCCCCGGGTGCGTGTGCAGTGAGTCGGCCTGACCTTCAAAATCCTGTCCCCCTGGATCCCGCTCTGGATGCTCCCACCGCCGGTGCCGCCACGCGCCTCCGTTTCGCGGCCGTGCGCTCGCGCCTCCGCCTCCCCTCGGCCTATCGACGCCCGATGGCCGTCATCGGTTTCACGATCATCGCGCTCTGGTTCATCGTCGCGATCTTCGTGCCGTGGATCGCGCCCTTCGATCCGCTCGCCCAGCAGTTCGACAGGCTGCAGCCGCCGGGGCCGGTCAACTGGTTCGGCACGGACTCGCTCGGCCGCGATGTGCTCAGCCGCACCCTCTACGGAGCCCGGATCTCGCTGCCGCTGGCACTCATCCTCGTCGTCGCGTCGGCCATCATCGGGTCGGTGCTCGGCGCCATCGCGGGGTACTTCGGCCGCGCTGTCGACGAGGTCATCATGCGGGTCGCCGACCTGGTGTTCGCGTTCCCCACGATCATCCTGGCCATGATCGTGACGGCCGCCCTCGGGCCGAGTCTCACGAATGCGGTCATCGCGCTGCTGTTCGTCTCGTGGCCGAGTTACGCCCGCGTGATGCGGTCGATGGTGCTCGGGGCGCGCTCGCGCGAATACGTGGTCGCCGGCCGGCTGCTCGGGTTCAGCCCGTTCCGGTCGTTGCAGCGCGACATCCTGCCGAACGTAGCCGCGCCCGTGCTGGTGCTCGCCACGCTCGACTTCGGCAACGCCATCCTGCTGCTGTCGGGGCTGTCGTTCCTCGGTCTTGGGGCCACGCCGCCGACGCCGGAGTGGGGCGCGATGGTCGCCGACGGCGTGCAGAACTTCAGCGACTGGTGGCTTGCGGCCTTCCCCGGGCTCGCGATCTTCACCGTCGTCGTGGCGTTCAACCTCGTGGGCGACGCGCTCCGCGATTCGCTCGACCCGCGCACCGCGGGCGCTGTGCAGGGGGTGAAGATATGAGTGACACCACGCCGCACGGGCTCAGCCTCCGTGGCCTGACCCTAGAACTCGGCTCGAAGGGGTCTGCCAAGCAGATCCTCCGCGGTATCGACCTCGACATCCCGGCAGGCTCGATCACCGGGCTCGCGGGCGAGTCGGGTTCGGGCAAGACGATGACGGGCCTCGCGATCTGCGGACTGCAGCCGGCCGGATCCCGTCTCGGCGGCACCATCTCCTACACAGGACCCCGCGGTGCGGCGCCGAACCTGCTCGCGCTCCGGCCGCGGGCGATGAACGCGCTCCGGGGCCGCGAGATCGCGATGATCTTCCAGGACCCGACAGCGAGCCTGCACCCGATGATCACCATCGAGGCGCAACTCACGGACGGGATGCGGCACCACCTCCACATTTCGCGGTCGGAGGCGCGCACGCGGGCTCTTGCGCTGCTCTCGCGCGTTCGTGTTCCCGATCCTGAGACGGCGTTGAAGAAGTACCCGCACCAGTTCTCGGGCGGGCAGCTGCAGCGCATCGCGATCGCCATCGCGCTGGCCTCGGAGCCCAGCGTGCTCATCGCCGACGAACCCACGACCGCGCTGGACGTGACCGTTCAGGCGGGCATCCTGCACCTGCTGCGGGAGCTCTGCGACACCCTCGACCTGGCGATCCTGCTCGTGACGCACGACCTAGGCGTGATGTCGGCGCTCGCCGACACGGTGACCGTCATGCGCTACGGCGAGGTGGTGGAGCACGGCTCGCGCTACCAGGTGATCCGCGAGCCGCAGAGCGCGTACACGAAGGCGCTCATCGATGCGCTGCCGCACCCGCCGGCAGAGAACACAACCGAAGGACAACTCTGATGGCCGGCCAGCTCGCCGTGCGCGACGCCCACGTTACCTACAAGCTCCCCGGGCGGCGCCTCCTCGCGGCCGTCGACGGCGTGAGCTTCGACCTCGCACCCGGCGAAGTGCTCGGGTTGGTGGGGGAGTCGGGCTGCGGAAAGTCGACCCTCGCCCGCGCCATCTGCGGTCTCGAGCCGCTCTCGTCCGGAACGGTCACCTTCGACGGGCAGTCGATCCCGACTCTCGGGCTCCGGCGGCGCCCGGCGCACCTGCTCCGCATCCAGATGGTGTTCCAGAACCCGTACAGCTCGCTGAACCCGCGCCGCCGGGTCGGGGACCAGATCGCGGATGGCCTCGCCATCGCTCCCGCTTCGGAACGGTCATCCGTGGCCCAGTTGCTCGACGACGTCGAACTCGACCGGAACGCGGCGGGGATGTTCCCGCACCAGTTCTCTGGCGGACAACGGCAGCGCATCGCGATCGCCCGCGCAATGGGGGCGCGGCCGGACATCCTCGTCGGCGACGAACCCATCGCCTCGCTCGACGCGTCGCTCCAGGCCAAGGTCGCCACGCTGATGCGTGACGTCGCGCTGAAGAACGGCGCCTCGCTGCTGTTCATCAGCCACGACCTGTCGGTCGTGCGCGTCGTGGCCGACCGGGTGGCCGTCATGCAGGCCGGACGCATCGTCGAGACCGGCCCCGTCGCCTCGGTCTGGTCGGCCCCCGCCGACCCGTACACGCAGCGCCTGCTCGCCGCCATCCCCGTGGCCGACGGCCTCGGCCGCCTCCCCGCCGCCTGACCCCCGCCCCTCCGCCTGCCCCCGCCCCACCGCATCCTCCGCCCCCGTCCCGCCGCCTGCCCCCCGCCTCGCGGCTCCACCCCGCTCTCGTCCGGGAGGAGCGCCGCCGATCCTCGCTGTATACAGGGTCGGATCGGCTGTGCTCCTCCCGAACGGGAACAGCGGAGGGCGTGCGGGGTCGCCGGGCTTCACTCCAGCGGCAGCCCGAGCCCAGCGCGGAGCTGGCGGGCGCTCCAGCGATGCTCCTTCCGGGCGACGATCGCCCGGATCAGAGCCTCCACACGCGGCCATTCGAAGATCACCTGCGCGTAGGTGAACCGCAGAACCGAGCATCCGTACTCGTGGAGGAGGAAGTCACGACGTCGGTCCTCGGCGAAAGCGGCTTCCGTCGAGTGCCACTCCCTGCCGTCGAGCTCGATCACGAGTCTGTCACCCACGACGAGGTCGACGGCGCCCACGCCACGCACCTGCACCTGGGTGCGGTAGGTGATCCCGAGCGCGCGGAGCCGGAGACGCGCGGTGGTCTCCAGCCCCGAGTGGGAAGATGCACTCGACAGGGCGAGCACCTCCCGATGCTCGTGTGTGAGTCGTGAGGCGTGGATGCCCAGCCGGTACCGATTGGTCAGTCTCTTCTTCAGCGCTGAATCGAAAGCGGCTACAGCGTGATTGCGCTCCTGGCAGTCGACCATCTGCATGAGGGCCTCTTCAAGGGAGTCCCTGGCGACGACAGGGGCACATGAACCCGTTCGGCTCCGATGGAGGCAGACGCCGTGGGCCGATGGTTCGCCGAGCGGTTCAGCCCTGTCGTCGGGGGAGGAGAGGTGGCCTGCATGCCGTCCGACCCGAACGTGTAGGAGGCCATCCGTCGCGCACCAGACGCCCAGGGGTTCGAGTGCGGAGAGCGAGGTGAGGGTGCCGCCGACCCGGACTGCCCGGATGACGTCGCGGGGCGCATCCAGCGTGTGCACCCATCCGCGACGGAGACGGATGAGGGTGCCGGCGCGAACGGCGTGGCGCACACCTGCGGGAGTGACGCCCAACGTCTCGAGCTGGCTGGTGTGGGCGACCCCGCCGAGCCGGGTCATGCGTTCTTCGAGTTCCATGCCGAGCAGTGTGGCCGCGCGTCGCGCCGTCCGGGGCGCTGTCGGCAAATCTGTGGACAACTTTTTCGCGCGACATCCGCTCAGGGAGGAGCACGGCCCAACCGAGGCGAATAGAGCGTCGGATCGGCTGAGTTCCTCCCGGGCGGACGGGCGGACGGGCGAGCGGGCGGGAGGGCGCGTGCGGGCGCGGGCGGGCGCCTACAGCTCGAGGGCGGGCGCCTACAGCTCGAGGGCGGGCGCGCCCGCGCCGCCGCTGAGGTACGCGGCGTCGGTCTCCCGCAGCACGCGCAGGATGTTGCCGCCGGCCAGCGCCGCGAGGGAGGCCGCGCTCCAACCCCGGCGCGCGAGCTCCTCGAGCAGCACGGGGTAGCCGTCGACGCCCTCGAGTCCCGTCGGGAACTCGTCGGTGCCGTCGAAGTCGCCGCCGAGGCCGATGTGCGCCGCGCCTGCCACCGACCGGGCGTGCTCGACGTGGTCCGCGACATCCGAGACCGTCACCCGAGGGGCCGGCCCCGTGCGCGGCCCGTCGAACCAGTCCGAGTAGGCGGCGCTCAAGAACTGCGGCACGAACGTCACCATCAGCACGCCGCCGTTCGCCGCGAGGCGGGCGAGCACGTCGTCGGGCACGTTCCGCGGGTGCGGCGAGAGCGCCTGGCACGAGCTGTGGCTGAAGATCACGGGGGCGGATGTCGCGTCGAGCGCCTGGTGCATCGTGGCCGGTGAGACGTGCGAGAGGTCGACGAGCATCCCGAGCCGGTTCATCTCGCGGATGTAGTCGACACCCCGCGGTGACAGTCCATCGTGCTCCGGGATGTCCGTTCCCGAGTCGGCCCAGCTCGTGTTGTGCACGTGCGTGAGCGTCAGGTAGCGCACCCCCAGCCGCGCGAGCATCCGGAGCACTGCGGGCGAGTCGTTCAGGCTGTGGGCGCCCTCGGCTCCGAGGAGCGACGCGATGCGGCCGGAGGCCACGGCGGCCTCGACCTCGTCGGCGGTGCGGACGATCCGGAAGTCGTCGGGGTAGCGCGCGGCGAGCCGGTACACCCAGTCGATCTGCTCGAGCGTGGCCTGCACAGCGGCGGCGCTGCCCGCGACGGAACCGGCGCCGCCCGCGCCGCCTGCACCCCCTTCGGGGAGACCCGTCGAGTCCTCGACGTACACCGACCAGAACTGGCCGCCCACGCCGCCCGCGCGGAGCCGGGCTATGTCGGTGTCGGTGGCGAGCCCCGCCTCGAGACCCTCGACCGAGTACCCGCGGTGCAGCCGGCACTCATAGGCCCAGTCGTTGTGCCCGTCGATCACCGGGCTGAGAGCGAGAGCCTCCCGCACGGTCGCGCGGGCAGTGGCCAGGGTGTCCGTCTCGGTCATGTTCCAACGCTACGGCATCCGCCCGGCGCGGTCGGGCCGGGTGCGAATCAGGCGCCGCACGCGCCGCACCACAAGCCACACGACAACCCCGGCCAGCGCGGCATAGACGGCGTAGTTGAGCACCTCCGAGTACCGGTCGATGAGTTCGTACTGCGTTCCGAGCAGGGCGCCGAGCCCGATCAGCAGCCCGTTCCAGAGCAGGCTGCCGGCCAGCGTGAAGACGCTGAACGTGAGGAGCGGCATCCGTTCGGCGCCCGCCGGCAGCGAGATCAGGCTCCGGATGCCCGGCACGAGCCGCCCGAAGAACACCGCCGTGCGGCCGTGCCGTGCGAACCAGTCGGCCGCCTTCGTGAAGTCCTCGCGATCGACGAGAGGCAGCCTCGACAGCCACCGGATCGAGCGCTCGAGACCGAGCGCCGCCCCGAGCGCGTACAGCAGCAGCGCACCGAGGTAGGCGCCGAGCGTGCTGAGCACCACCACGAGCACCATGTTGAGGCGCCCGAGCTGGGCGAGGTACCCGGCGAGCGGCAGCACGATCTCGCTCGGGATGGGCGGGAACACCGTCTCGAGCAGAGTGAACAGGCCGACGCCCCACTCGCCGAGGCTGTTCATGAGGGTGAGGGCGAATCCGATGAGGCCGCCCGGTTCGCCCACGGCGGGCTCCGAGGCAGAGGGCGCCAGGGCGGCGGGTCCGGAATCCGTCAGGGGTCGAGGGCCAGCAGATGCGACGCGAAGAATCGTGGGCATGCCACGAACAGTACCGATCCGATCCGGGAGAACGCCGCCAGCCCCCGCCCCGCCAGCCCCAGCGCCCCCAGCCCCGCCAGCCGATAGTGTTGGCCGGGAACGCCCCCGACAGCAGATCAAGGATGACAATGCCCGTCAACAAACTCGGAGTCCACGCCCTCGTCTTCTCGGGCGGCACCTCGCCCGCCGAGGTCGACTACGCCATCGAGCAGACGAAGGCGGCGGGTTACGACGTGCTCGAACTGTCGCTCCAGGATGCCCAGGCCCTCGACACCGGCCACGCCCGCGCCGCGCTCGAAGCGGCCGGTCTCGGGGTCGTCTGCTCCCGCGGGCTCGCTTTCGACGCCGACGTCTCGAGCGAGGACACCGCCGTCGTCGCCCGCGGTGCGGAGCTGCTCCGCACGAGCATCCAGGCCGTGCACGAACTCGGTGGCACGCTCCTCACCGGAGCCCTCTACAGCGCCTTCGGCAACTACGGTCGCGCGCTCACCGCCGCAGGCCGCGCGAATGCGGTCGCCGTGCTGAAGGATGCCGCGAAGGACGCCCAGGGCAAGGGGATGACCCTCGGGCTCGAGGTCTGCAACCGCTACGAGACGAACGTGGTCAACACCGCCGAGCAGGCGCTGATGCTGGCCGACGACATCGGCGAGGACAACGTCACCGTGCACCTCGACAGCTACCACATGAACATCGAGGAGGACGACTTCGTCCGCCCCTTCGCCCTCGTGGGAGACCGTCTCGGCTACGTGCACATCGGGGAGAACCACCGGGGCTACCTCGGCAGCGGGCACCTCGACTTCACGACGTTCTTCCACTCGCTGGCCGACATCGGCTACACCGGCGGCATCACGTTCGAGTCGTTCTCGAGTGCTGTCGTCTCGGAGACGCTCTCAACCGACCTCTCGATCTGGCGGAACCTCTGGAACGACGGGCCCGCGCTCGCGAAGCACGCGCACACCTTCATCACGAATGCGCTCGAATCGAACGAAGTCCACTGAGAATCGACCGCTCGTAAGCACGTTTTCGGGAACATTGCCAGTCCCCGCACAGAAAACACCGAACTTCTAGGCTGGGGGCGCGTTCCACGACTGGCGCGCGCATTCACAGCAAAGCAAGCACACAATGCTCGGTCTCATCATCAGCCTCATCGTCATCGGCCTCATCGCCGGTGCCCTCGCCCGCCTGATCATCCCCGGCAAGCAGGACATGTCGATCCTCATGACGATCATCCTGGGCATCGTCGGTTCGTTCGTGGGCGGGTTCCTCGCCTACGTCATCTTCCGCAGCGACAACATGGACGGCTTCTTCCAGCCGTCGGGCATCATCGGCTCCATCATCGGCGCGATCATCGTGCTGTTCATCTACACCCGCGTGAAGGCCCGTCGCGCGTAGTCCCTCCCCGACGGCCCGCGATACCTTCGGGTTCTCGCTATTCTGGCGGGATGACCTCGCCTCCCGAGCCGTCCCAGCCCGACCCGTCCGTCACCGGTGTCGATCTCGATCTGCTGCACCGCACGATCGCGATCGCCGCCGAGGCCGCGGCCCACGGCAACCATCCGTTCGGCGCTCTGCTGACCGATGCGGATGGTGCCGTGGTGCTGACCGCCGAGAACTCGGTGACCACGGATTCGGATGTCACGGCCCACGCCGAGACGAATCTCGTGCGCCTGGCGAGCGCCGCCTTCTCCGCAGCCGAGCTCTCCGCTTACACCCTCTACACGAGCTGCGAGCCGTGCGCCATGTGCTCGGGCGCGATCTTCTGGTCGGGCATCGGCCGCGTCGTGTTCGCCCTCGACGAGATCGGCCTGCTCGCTGTCGTCGGCCCCGATTCGGATGCCCCCACACTTCTTCTCCCCTGCCGCGAGGTCTTCGCGCGCGGCAATCGCGCAGTGGATGTCGCGGGCCCGGCCCTCCTCGACGAGGCCCGCCAGCCGCACCTCGGCTTCTGGGCCCCGCACCCCGCCTCGCCTCCCGTCCCGCACCCCGCCCCGCCGGTCGTCGAAGGCTGATGTCGACCGTGCTCGCAGACGTCGTCATCGTCCTCGTCGGGATCGTCTCCGCGGTGCTCGTCGGGCTCGTCTCGAGGCGGGTGCTCGGGGGGCCGGTCGGCTGGCCGCGGAGCATCGTCGTGGGCATCCTCGTCTTCGTCTCGGGGCTCCCGTTCGCCTTCTGGGTGGGAGAGCGCACCGGCACGGTGTCGGGAGACAATCACACGTTCCAGACGTCGAACACCGTCGGCATCATCGTGCTCGTGCTGAGCGTCGCGTGGATCTTCGCGCTCGGCGTCGCTGTGCTGGTCGGCCTCGAAGCCCTGGTGCCCACCCGGCCGAAGGCCAACCCGATCGACGTCGTGCGCGGTGCCCTCGCGCAGCGGCGCCGCACCCGTCGCTACCTCCAGATCCTCGAGATCGCATCGCGGCACGGAGCCGGCTTCATCTTCTCGGGCCGGGCTCGCCGGTCATCCGATCTCAGCACGGCGCAGCAGCGCGCGAACGCCGTGATCTCGACGATCAACGCCTCGGGCGTCACCTTCGTGAAGATCGGGCAGGTGCTCTCCACCCGTCGCGACCTCATTCCCGAGCCCTATCTCAGCGCCCTCGCCTCCCTGCAGTCGAGCGCGACGACCCTGCCGTGGCCGGAGATCCGTACGGCCATCGAGAGCGAACTCGGCCGCCCGATCGATGCCGTCTTCGAGCACATCGACCCCACCCCGCTCGCCGCCGCCTCCGTCGCCCAGGTGCACCGGGCGACCCTGCTCGACGGCACGAAGGTGGTCGTCAAGGTGCAGCGCCCGACCGCCCGCGCGCAGGTCGAGGCTGATGTCGACATCATCCTGCGCCTCGCCCGCCGCGCCGAACAGCAGACCCAGCAGGGCCGGGACCTGCGGGCCGAGTCGGTGGCAAGAGGCTTCACAACCACGCTGCTCGACGAGCTCGACTACACGATCGAGTACAACAACACCGAGATGATCCGTTCGACCCTGCGGCGGATCGCGGAGGCCGGTTCGCGTCCACAGCCCGGCTCCCAGACGGCTCCCCTCAGTGTTCCCGTGGTCTACCCTGACGCGAGCAGCCGGCGCATGATCACGATGGACCTCGTCGACGGCACGCCGCTCAGCCGGTCATCCGATCGCCTCGCCCTGCTGAACGCCGACGAACGGAACACACTCGCGACCGGGCTGATGAACACGGTGCTCGAGCAGATCCTCGTCTACGGGGTGTTCCACGCAGACCTCCACCCCGGCAACGTCATCCTGAGGGAGGACGGATCGCTCGGACTGATCGACTTCGGTGCCATCGGCATCATCGAGCGGAGCCAGCGCGAGCGTCTCGCCACCCTGCTGCTCGCCGCATCGAACGAGGACGACATCGCGGCGACGGATGCCCTGCTGCTCATCGTCGATGTGCCGCCGGAGACCGACATCGACTCGTTCCGGCACGACATCGGCATCATGCTGACGACTGTGCGGCACCGGAACGGCGGGGCGGGCGGATCCATCTTCACGCTGATGCTCGACGTGATCCGACAGCACCACATCGCCCTGCCGTCGACCCTCGCGTCGGCGTTCCGCAGTTTCGCCACCCTCGAGGGGTGCCTGCACGTGCTGGTGCCCGACTTCGACATGATGGGGGCGGCGCTCGACCGGGTGCCGCAGCTCCTTCTGCGCATGCTCAGCCTGAAGCGTCTCGCCGCCTCGGCCCAGGCGGAGGCCTCCAATTCGGCCGCCATCCTCCGCACGCTGCCGAGGCGCGCCGATGCGCTGCTCACACAACTCGAGAAGGGCACGCTCGGCGTGAGGGTGCGGCAGTTCGCGGCATCGGATGACCGGGGTTTCATCAACGGGATCGTCGGTGAGATCGTGGGGGCCTTCGTGTCGATCGCCGCCGTCGTCGTGGCGATCGTTCTCATCGTGTCGGGCACGGGGCCTCTGCTCGCTCCGAACCTCGACCTGTTCGACCTGCTCGGTGCCGTCATCGGGTTCTTCGGATTCCTCGGGGTGATGCGCGTCGTGCGGAACGCGCTCGTTCGCCGCGGGCGTGGCGGTGGACCGACCAGCCGCAGTGGCACCTAGCGCGTCGCGGCCCCGACCGCCGACACCCGCAGGAAGTCGAGCTTCGCTGCGGCGTCGGATCCCGTGGCCGCCGTGTAGGCGACGATGCGCACGTCACTGCCGGCCACGCTGAACACATCGCAGTCGAGCTCGACGTCACCCACGACAGCATTGCGCATGACCTTCCGCTCGGACTGGTGCTCGCCCACCGCTCCGCTCTCCCAGAGTCGGCGGAACTCGGGGCTCGCGTGAAGCAGTTCCGTGACGAGCGCGCCGACCCCCCGATCATCCGGATACCGGCCCTGCACCCTGCGGAGGTCGCCGACGAGAGAGACGCCGAAACGCTCGAGGCTGCCCGACCGGCTGACGATGCCGTTCTCTCCCTCGTGGAGGGGCTCGCCGGTGAAGAGCGAGCGGATGAGGTTCGGCCGGGAGCCCGGGCGCGCACCCGTCACCGGCTCGCCGAGGAGCGCCGCCCAGAGCGGGCTCCACGAGATGAGGTCCCACGACGCGGTGAAGACCGCCAGCGGCACCTCGCCGAGGCGGGCGACGAGGCGCTGCACCCCCGGCGGGATGTGGGCGGGCACCTCGCGGGGCGACGGAGGAAGGAGCCCCGCGACGATGAACAGGCGGTCGCGCTCCGCCTCGCTCAGCTGGAGGGCCCGGGCGAGGGCCGCGGCGACCTGTGCCGAGGGCCGGCGGGCCCGGCCCTGTTCGAGTCGCACCACGTAGTCGACGCTCAACCCCGCGAGGGCGGCGAGCTCTTCGCGCCGGAGTCCCGCAGCCCGGCGGGAGTCACCCGCCGCGAGTCCGACGTCGACGGGGGAGAGACGGTCGCGCCAGGAACGGAGGAGTGCCCCGAGGTCGCCGTGCGGATCATCCTGCATCACCCCAGTCTGCGCCCTCCGGCGCCGCTCCGCCCGTCGATCGAAGGGTGCAGGGTGGTACCGCCAGTCCATATGCTCCGCCGGGCCACGACACCCCCGCATCCACGGTCAAGACTGGGCACATGACAACAACACTGATCTCCGGGGCCAACAAGGGCCTCGGCTACGAAACCGCCCGCCGCCTCATCGGCGAAGGACACACCGTCTGGATCGGCGCCCGCGACGAGACCAGGGGCCGGGCCGCAGCCGATGCCCTCGGGGCCCGCTTCGTGCAGCTCGACGTGACCGACGACACCTCGGTGGATGCCGCCGTCACCACCCTCACGGAAGCCGGCGGACTCGACGTGCTCATCAACAACGCCGGCATCGCCGGGCCGTACGTCGACGCTCTCGACCAGACCGCCGCCGACGCGGAACGGGTCTTCGGCACCAACGTGATCGGGATCGTGCGGCTCACCCGGGCCTTCGCCCCGCTCCTCAGCGCCTCGGATGCGCCGACCATCGTCAACGTCACGAGCGGCCTCGGCTCCTTCGGGGCGGTGCACGACAGCTCACGCATCGAGTCGACGATCATCGCGCCCCTCTACACCGCCTCGAAGTCGGCCGTCACCATGCTCACCGTGCAGTACGCGAAGGCGCTCCCGGAGTTCCGTATCAACGCAGCCGACCCCGGCTACACCGCGACCGACCTGAACGGACACAGCGGCCCCCAGAGCGTGACGGAGGGCACGGATGCCGTCGTCGAACTCGCCACCCGCAACGGTTCGGGCCCGACCGGCACCTTCATCGACCGCTCAGGCGTCGCGCCGTTCTAGCCGGTGCGCTCGGCCTGGGCAGCTGACAGCCATTCCACTGTCAGTCGTCGTCGCCCGGGCCGAAGTCGGGGCGGACGTCCCAGCCGGTCTGTTGACGCAGCGTCGCCACGAGCGTCAACGCCTGGAGCCTCGCCTGGTCGGTGCTCACGCTGCTGTAGACATCGATCGCGAGTGGCGGCGGTTCGCCGAGCTTCGGAAGCTCGACCTCCACCCACGCCCCCTCGGCCAGCGGGATCATCGGACGCCCCAGCTTCGCGTTCTCGACAGGCCGATCGACGGCCAGGGAGATCACCGCAAGCGTGTCGAGCTTCGAGATCGCCTGGTAGAGGATGACCGTGGCGCAGTACTCGGGTGCCGGTTCTGGCTGGCGGCTCCGCCGTGACATGCCCCGCCCGAACATGCCTCGCCCGAACATGCCTCGCCCGAACCGACCCATGGCTTCAGGCTACCGTCGGGGTCAGAAAGGTGGGCGCATGGCTGCTCCGTCCTCGAAACGCGGCACGTGCTGCGGCAGGGGTGTCGGTTCGACGATGTACTCGAAGCCTGCCGGCGACGTCCAGGTGATTGTTCCGTCGGGGGCCTGTTCGACGGACCATTCCGTGTGGTGTTTCACCGTGTGGTGCCGTGAGCAGAGCGGGCTGATGTTGCGGAGTTCGGTGTGACCGCCGTCGCTCCAGGCGACGGTGTGGTCTAGGTCTGAGGTCGCCGAGGACTCGCAACTCAGTGGAAAGGTGCACTCGGCATAGGTCAGGCGGATGAGTTCGTCGAGATCGGCGGGTGGCCGGTACCTCTCGCGCCCGTAGGCCAGTGCGCACCCGGTGACGGGGTCGGTGAGCACGCGCGTTATGCTCGGCGCGTCGCGGGTGAGGCGGAGAGCGGTGAGCCGGTCGGTCGGCCCGTACCCTTCGAGCTGCGCGGACCCAGAGACGGGAGCGCGCCCGCCCTGCGGAGAAGCCGCACCCGGCGCTGGGGGAGAGGTGAGGAGGGTGAGGGCAGGCACAGTCACGTGGATGCGGGCACGGATTCCTCTCGCGACGCCGTCGATGCTCGTCTCGCCGTTGAGGAGCAGGTCGCTGAGGGTGTCGACGCGGAGCTGGGCGATGGTTCGGGGGTCGCCGTTGTTCTTCGCCGAGCGCGCCAGCTCGTGGGCGCGGTTGTAGACGGCGACGGCTTCGACGGCAGGCAGGTAGAGCGTCAGGTAGGCCATGCCGTCGGAGGCGGGATCGATGTCGAGGCGTCTCCTCGCGGCTGCGTCGAGGTGCCGCTGAACTGGGGCAGGAGGGCGCGCTCGTAGTCCGCGACGGACGACCGCGCCAGGGTGGCGCTGTGCTGCACGATCTTCTCGGCGTGCCGGTAGGAGATCGCACCAGACTCGAGGGCAGCCCGGGTGGCGGCGAACGCCCCGGTCAGGCCTTCGCTCGTGTACAGCAGCCGGCGGGCGTCGTTCTCGCTCTGGTGGAGTGCGACGGCGAGTTCGGTGATGAGCTGGCGCTCGACGACCATGTCACTCGACCACTGCGGGCCACCCGTGAACGAGTCCGTCGTGTGCAGGGCGGTGCCGGCGAGGCGGGCCTCCTCCACGAGGTCTGTCAGAACCGCATACGCGGCCGCGATGGCCCTGTGCTGTGAGACGACAGCGCTGACGGCCGCCGCGAACCGCTGCCGTTTAGAGGGCACGACGGAGACCGGGGCGGGTGCTCCGACCGGCCTGTCGATGGTGAGTGATCCTCGTGTCATGGGTCAAGCCAACCACGTCGCGCCGACATCCGAGGCCGAAAGCAGATACTGGTGGAGAACTCGCGATACGACCCACCTGTGGACGAGAAGAGGGCCACCCCCGCGCCGAGTTCTTTAGAAGAGCGTTGCAGTCCCGGAGGATCGGGTGATCGGCGCCGAAACGGGAGCCGATGAGGGTTCGGCCGCGGCCGCCGCGCTCAGCTGCACAGCCCCCGGGTACCCCGGCCCCGCATCGGGCGCACGACCGCGCGAGTGCGCCTCTGCGGCGCCGCGGGCCCGGGCATCCGCTGCTTCGTTCAGCGTGTGTCCGACGTGACCCTTGACCCACTCGAAGCGGTACCGCCGCCCGGCGATCGCGTCGTCGATCTCCTTGATCAGGTCGAGGTTCATGACAGGTTTGCCGTCGCCCTTCCGCCATCCCTTGCGCTTCCAGCCCGCCATCCACTTGGTGATTGTGTTGATGACGTACTGGCTGTCGCAGAGGATGTGCAGGTCGTCGTCGACGTGAGCCGTCGCGCGGAAGAGCTCGAGCACCGCCTTCAGCTCACCCATGTTGTTGGTGCCATGCGGCCATCCGCCGGCCCCCCAGGTGTTGTCGTCGATGTACCAGGCCCAGCCCGCCGGGCCGGGGTTACCGAGTGCTGAGCCGTCGGCGGATGCGGTGATAGTCATTGCACCAAGGGTAGCGTCCGGGCGACCGGACCGGCGCAGGGTGACCGGACCAACGCAGGGCGACGGGGCCGGCGTCTGGCGGCGGGAGGTCATCCATTCACGAACGGTCGAGCAGCGCCTCGATCTCGGCCACCACGAGCTCGGGACGCGTGATGAACGGGTGATGGCCGGTGGGCACCTCGACTGAGCGGGTCGCCCGGGCGGCATGGAAGCGCTGCAGCCCGACAGAGGTGCTCCGGTCGTCGGCGCACACGAGATACGTCGAGTCGACACCCTGCCAACCCGCGGCGGTGGTCGGCGTGACGAAGGATCCGAGGGCCTGCGCGGTCACCCGCGACCAGGCCGCGCGTTGCGTGCTCGCGTCGGTGTCCTGCAGGAAACGCGCGCCGAACGAGGCAGCGTCGTACCCCGCGACGCTGAGCGTGCCGTCACCGTTGTCGCCGATCGTGACGGGGTCGCTCTCGCCGCTCATGATCGTGCCCTGCGCCTGCCCGATGTCGGGGAGGTACGACGACACGTAGAGGAGGTTCCGCACGGCAGGATGCGCGCCGGCTTCGGCGATGACCGTGCCTCCATAGGAGTGCCCGACGACGATCGCCGAACCCGGGTCGTCGAGGCTGTCGAGTTCGGCGCGGAGCGCCCTGGCGTCGGCCTCGAGGCCCGAGGCGACCGGATGCGCCGCCCCGTCCCGCGCCGTGCCCTCACCGCACGACGGCAGCTCCAGCGCTCGGCTCCGGATGCCCGTACGGGCGAGGAGCAGGTCGGCTGTGCGCTGCCACCACCACGAGCCGTCGCGAACCAGGGCGCCGTGCACGAAGATCAGGTCCATCCGAGTTACTCCCATCACCCGGCGCAGGTGCGCTGCCGGTGGATCCGATGCTACGGATGCCCGGGGCGCCGAGCGTGCGGGTTCGCTCACAGCATCGGGGCATCCGGTCAACCCCTGGGTCAGCGGGGCAGGTGCGGGTTTGATGGGAGAAGACCAGGCGGATGAGAGAAGGAACAACCATGCACATCGCACTACTCGGAATAGGGACCATGGGTGCCGGGATGGCCCGCTCGATGCTCCGCGCCGGCCTCGAGGTCACCGTCTGGAACCGGCACGGCGAGAAGGCGGAGGCGCTGGCCGAGGATGGCGCGACCGTCGCATCCTCGTCTGCGGCAGCCGTCGCCGGGGCCGATGTGGTGCTGACGATGCTGTTCGACGAGGAGGCCGTGACCGACACGGCCGCGGAGTTCCTCCCGCACCTGGCCGACGGAGCGATCTGGATGCAGAGCGCCACGGTCGGGGTCGCCGGCACAGAGCGTCTCGCGAAGCTGGCGGCCGAGCACGGTGTGTCGTTCATCGATGCGCCCATGGTCGGCACGAAGAAGCCGGCGGAGGAGGGCGCGCTCGTCGTGCTGGTGTCGGGGGAGAGGGCGAGCATCCAGAGCCTCGGGCCGGTGCTCGACGCGATCGGTTCGAAGACGGTCGAGGCGGGCGACGAACCCGGCCGGGCGAGTGCGCTGAAACTGGCCTGCAATGCGTGGGTGGCGTCGCTCACTGCGGCGACCGCGCAGTCTGTCCAGATGTGCCGGGCCCTCGGAGTGGATCCGGCCTTGTTCCTGCACGCCATCGACGGCGGGCCCTCGAACACGCCCTACGCGCAGCTGAAGGGCGGCATGATGATCGACGGCGACTTCACGGCATCGTTCGCGGTCGACGGGCTCACGAAGGACCTCGGGCTGATGCAGGAGGCTGTGACCGGCACCGCCGCATCGGCAGCCCTGCTGGGGCCGCTCTACGACGTGTTCGCGCAGGCAGGGCGGGCGGGGTACGGATCCGAGGACATCGCTGCGGTGGTCGAGGCCTTCCGGGTGTGAGAACTCCCGTCAGTCGTCTTCGCGGGACGCGTCGCCGATGCGGGCGCCGCCTGACTGGTCTGGCCGCGTGCGTTATTCAGGATGCGTGGGTTGTTCAGGATATGCGGGGGGCCAGCGAGCACACGGGCTCGGCGCCGCCCGCGTCCTGAGGTGGTGCGACCAGGCGTCACGCCAGCCGGTGGCGGAGTGCTGCACCCGCGACGTCGGGCCAGGCATCGGCGGCGCTGGCCGGGAGCGACGCCCAGTCGCGCCAGACCCGGTGCCCACCGCCGTTCTTCGAAGCGCCCGGGCTGAACAGGGTAGCGCCCGGCACGGCGAGGGCATCGGCGAGCTCAGGGGTACCGGCACCGAGCCGCACACCGAGGCGGTCGTTGCTGAGGCACGCGAACATCCTGCCGTTCACGGCGAACATCGGTCGCCCCATCATCTGGCTGCGTTCCGCGCCCTGCGCCAGCAACTCTGCCGCAAGCGCTTCGAACAACTCCTCCGTCGTCGGCATGCCTCGATTCTCTCGCGCTGCGCTCCTCAGAACCAGAGCTGCAGCGTGATCGTGTAGAGGTGCCCCACCTGCTTCTCGAGTTCGTCCCGCAGCCGGAACCCCTCGAGGTCGAACCACTTGCGGCGCTCCTCCGAGCCGAAGAGGCCGGTCTCGTCGTTTCCCCACTTCACGAAGAAATGCGCCCAGGCTCGGAGGTCTGCGTCGAGTTGCGGGGTGATGAGGGCCGGCCAATCGGGCTTGTCCTCTGGCCACCAGGTGATGTCCGACAGTGGCCAGCCCTGGGCGTAGTCGACGGAGAGCGTGAGTTCGCGCATGGCACTCATCCTCGGTCTCAGTCGGCCGAGTAGCAACTGGACGAGACTTTCTCGCTCGTCGGGATCGCTGTGATGACCTTCTTGTTGTTTCCCGAGACGATGATCGTCGGATTGATGGTCTTGATGTAATGGCCGTCGCTCGCGTCGTGGAGCTCGATCGGGGCGGAGTAACAGTACTTCCCTCCGCCGACGTCGATGGGGTACCCATCGCCCGGAGTCGTCACGGATTCGGCAAGTGCGTATTCCATGAAGTCATCCCAGATGCCGCCGCCCACGCTGTCGACCGGCGTTGCAGAGGGCGATAGTGCCCGGGTCGAGATCTGTGTCACCGGTCGCCGTCTCGGGTGCGGCACCGCCGCCGCCGCCGCCACCGCCGCCGACCAGGGTGGCGGCAAGCACGCCGGACGCGACCTTCATCGTGATGGACATGGTTCGTTCCTTCCTCGCGATCACCTGTGAAAACCCTACGCCTGAATCTGAGTAAAGATCAATTATTCTAAAAATCAGGGATGCAGACCTGGCCGCGAGGGTCGAGACTGGGGGGCATGAGCGACACGACGGCACGATCATCCGTACCCCGCCTGCGACAGGTGGTGCTCGACACCGAGGATGCGCGGGGCCTCGCCGAGTTCTACCGGGAGCTGCTGGGGCTCGAGTACCTGCCAGGCGACGAGCCTGAGGCGCGTGCGGAGGGCGACGATCCGGCCGACTGGCTCGTGCTCACCGACGGCGACGGCGCGCGCGTGCTCGCCGTCCAGCAGGTGGCGTCGATGCCCGCGCCGACCTGGCCTGAGGGCCCGCGGCCGCAGATGATGCACCTCGACTTCTGGGTGGCGACGGTCGACGCGCTGCGCGCGCAGTGCGCGCGAGCAGTGGCGCTCGGGGCGAGGGTGCTCGAAGACGGCACGGATGATCCCGAAGAGTCGATCGTGATCCTCGCCGACCCGGCCGGGCATCCGTTCTGTATCTTCGTGCCGGACGAGTAGGGCGAGAGCGTCCGGTTCGGGTCCGCTCCCTCGGGTCTTCGTTCGGGCCTGTGGATAACTCAGAACGGATGTCGGCGGCGAGCGCTACTCTTGCCGCATCCCGGCACAGTGCCGGGTGGGTCGCCCCGCGGCGATCCGGCATCCAGGGAGTCGACAGTGCAACTCGCAGGCGACGCGGTCATCTATTCGGCGACAGACCTGGCGGCAGCATCGACGTGCGAGTGGGCCCTGATGCGCAAGCTCGACTGGATGCTCGGGCGTATCGAGAAACCGCCGTTCGTCGAAGACGACATGCTGAAGCGCGCCGGCCGACTGGGTGACCTGCACGAGAAGAGGGTGCTCGACGGGCTCGCCGAGACGAGGGTGGTCGTGGAGATCGAGCGGCCGGAGGATTCGGGCATCCGCGACGGGTCGTTCACGGGCATCCGTTCGGCGACGGAGGCGACGCTCGCTGCCCTCGAGGGCCGGGCCGAAGTGGTGTTCCAGGGGGCGTTCTTCGACGGCAGGTTCCTCGGCTACTCCGACTTCGTCATCCTGGGGCCCGACGGGCGGTACGAGGTCTACGACACGAAGCTCGCCCGCAAGGCCAAGATCACCGCACTGCTGCAGCTCGCGGCCTACAGCGACCAGCTGCAGCACCTCGGCTTCGAGATCGGCGAGAACGTGCACCTCTGGCTCGGCACGGGCGAGATCAGCACGCACCGTCTCACCGACATCCTGCCGGTGTACCGCAAGCGGCGCGCACGGCTGCAGCAGATTCTGGATGATCGCAGGCTCGATCCCGAACCGACGCCGTGGGGCGATCCCCGCTACACGGCCTGCGGGCGCTGCGATGCCTGTGTCGAACAGGTCGAACGCACGCACGACGTGCTGCAGGTCGCCGGCATGCGTCTGACCCAGCGGGCGAAGCTCCGGGCGGCGGGCGTCACGACCGTCGAAGAGCTCGCTGTGCGCGAGACCCCTGTGGAGGAGATGAGCGAGGCGACGCTGGTCGCCCTCCGCGAACAGGCTGGGATGCAGGTCCAACGGGCGCTCGCGCCCGAGGGCTCGCCGCCGCCCTGGCGCGTCGCCAGCCCGGTCGCCCTGACCGCTCTGCCTGAGCCGTCTCCGGGCGACATCTTCTTCGACTTCGAGGGCGATCCACTGCATGAGGAACGCCAGCAGTGGGGGCTCGACTATCTCTTCGGGCTGGTCGACGTGGATGCCCGTTTCACAGGTTTCTGGGCCGACGACCTTGTGGAGGAGAAGACGGCGCTGGTCGACTTCCTGGCCTTCGTGCGGGAGCGCCGGGCCGAGCATCCGGGCATGCACATCTACCACTACGCCTCCTACGAACGAACCCATCTGCTGACGCTTGCGGCCCGGCACGGGGTGGGGGAGGAGGAGATCGACGACCTGCTGAGACACAACGTGCTCGTCGACCTGTACCCGATCGTGCGGCGGGGCCTCCGGATCGGCAGCCACAGCTACTCGCTCAAGAAGCTCGAGCCGCTCTACATGGACGTCGGCCGCGACGGCACGGCCAACGCGGCCGACTCGATCAGTGAGTACGTGCGCTACTCCGAGTTCCGTGCGGCCGGTGAGACGGATGCCGCGGCTGCCGTTCGCGCTGACATCGTGCAGTACAACGAGTACGACTGCGTCTCGACACTGCGGCTCCGTGACTGGCTGCTCGCCCGCGCGGCGGAGGTCGGGGTGACACCGGCGGTCGACGATGACCTCACGATCGAGATGCTCGCCGCGATGCCGATCCGTGAGCCCGATCCGGTCTACTCGGAGCTGGTCTCCTACCTCGGGAGGCTCGAGGCCGCCAGGCGGGCCGAGCATCCGGAATCCCCGGAAGCCCCGGAGCGTTCCGCCGACGAGACGGCCATCGCGCTCGCCTCGGCAGCCATCGACTACCACCGTAGAGAGGCGAAGTCGTTCTGGTGGGAGCACTTCGACCGTCTCCGCAGCCCGGTGGACGAATGGGCCGACACCCGCGGCGTCTTCATCGTCGACACCGTGGAGGTCGAGCGGGACTGGTCGCTGGCCGGCCCGCGCGCCCGGAACCTCTCTCGCGATCTCGTCGTGACCGGCACCGCCGCACCCGGCAGTCGGTTCTCGGGCACCGACGACCCGTTCGTGCTCTACGACTCCCCGTTCCCGCCGCTGATCGGCAGATCCGAGCCCGGAGCGCGGGTCGCGCACAGCCGCGTGAGCTTCACCGACCGGGGCGACGGCAGCTACCTCCTCACAGAGAAGGTCGGTACCGGCGGAGACCCGTACCCCGAATTCCCGATGGCCGTCACTCCCTCCTCGCCGCCGAACGCGACGAAGCTCGCCGAGGCCATCGCCGACTGGGGGCGCGTGCTGCTGGGGGCACTGCCGACGATGGCTCCGGATGCCGCACTCGACATCCTCCGCCGCGAACCGCCGCGCCTCAGCACCCTGCCCGAACTCGTGCGGGGCGAGAACGTGATCGCGGGCATCCGCAGCTCGCTGCTCGACCTCGACCGCTCCTACATCGCGGTGCAGGGCCCGCCCGGAACAGGCAAGACATACACCGGGTCGCGGGTCATCGCCGACCTCGTGCAGAACCACGGCTGGAAGGTCGGGGTCGTCGCGCAGTCCCACGCGGCCGTCGAGAACATGCTCGAGGCGATCGTGGGGGCAGGGCTTGATCCGAGGCTCGTCGGCAAGAAGCCGAAGGATGCGGCGGGCGGCGGCGCTGGCGGCGGAAGTGCAGGCGGCGCCGGTGCTTCGTGGACAGCCCTCGACGCCAAGGCCGTGCCCGGGTTCGTGCAGCAGGACGGCGGGTACGTGTTCGGCGGCACCCAGTGGACGTTCGCGAACGCCAACACGGTTCCGCGCGGTTCCCTCGACCTGCTCGTCATCGACGAGGCGGGGCAGTTCTCCCTCGCGAGCACCGTCGCCTCCTCGGTCGCAGCGACGCGGATGCTGCTGCTCGGTGATCCCCAACAGCTCCCGCAGGTGAGCCAGGGCACGCACCCGGAGCCCGTCGACGTGTCGGCGCTCGGCTGGCTGGCCGAGGGGCACGGAGTGCTCCCCGCGGAGTTCGGCTACTTCCTCGAGACGAGCTGGCGCATGCACCCGGCGCTCTGCGAGCCCGTCTCGAAGCTCTCCTACGAGGGCAGGCTGCACGCTCATGCGTCAGACCGGATGCTCGTCGGAGTCGTACCGGGGCTTCATCCGGTGCCCGTGCGGCACTCCGGCAACTCCACGTCGTCGATCGAGGAGGCAGCCGCGGTCGTCGGTATCGTCGCCGAGCTCATCGGCTCACCGTGGACGTCGGAGGGCCAGACGCGCCCCCTCGCCCAGGGCGACTTCATCGTGGTCGCGCCCTACAACGCCCAGGTCGAGACGGTGCACCTCGCGCTCGCGGCGTCCGGGTTCGCCGATGTGCCGGTCGGCACCGTCGACACGTTCCAGGGCCAGGAGGCGGCCGTCGCGATCGTCACGCTCGCGGCATCCGGATCCGGCGATGTGCCACGCGGGCTGGAGTTCCTCCTGCTCGCGAACCGCCTCAACGTGGCGATCTCCCGCGCGCAGTGGGCGGCCTACCTCGTGCACTCGCCCGCCCTCACGGAGTACCTTCCCGGCTCGGTCGCGGGCCTCGCGCAGCTGAGCGCCTTCATCGGTCTCGTGGAACAGCCCGCCTCGCCACGCCCCGGTCAGGCCTGATAGCGTCGGGGGATGGTCGCCCTTGTGCTCGCCGCGCTTCAGTCGGTCGGCGCGCTCGCGAGCGGCGATCTGTTCTCTCCGGCGCTGCTCCTGGCCGGGCTCCTCGGCCTGGCGGGCGTGCTGCTCGTCGTAGCCGCTGTGCTGGTCGCGCGGTCGATGCGCACCGCACCGGATGCCCGGGCGCGCCCGGCCCCGCAGCAGAACGCCGACCTGCCCACCCTCCTCGCAGAGAGCAACCCCGACGCGCCCGGACACGTGCGCTCCCGAGCTCCGGCTGCGCCCGGACTGGTCGCCAGCCTGCTCGCTGGCCTTCCTCGCTAGCCTCTTTCTCCGCCTCCCCGCCCGACGCTGCCCCTCTGCCCTGCGGGCCCTCCGCCCTGCGGCCCCTCCCCCCCTGCGCGCCCCTCGGCGGGGCTGCGCTGCGTCGTACCCCGTGCCCCGCGCCCCTCGCACTTCACCCTTCACCCTTCACCCCGAAAGGACCCCAGACCATGGACATCTCCACTCTTCCCCCGATCGCCATCGTGCTCGACGCCCTGTACAACCTCGTCCTTGGCATCGGAGCGGTCGCGCAGCCGTTCGCGGGCGGCGCCGCACCGATGCTCGCGATCATGCTCCTGACCGTGCTGGTGCGCCTGGCGCTTGTGCCCGTGTCTGTCTCGCAGGTGCGGGCGGAGGTCACGCGGCGGCGGCTCGCTCCGGCGCTCGCGGCGCTCCGGGCGAAGTATGCCAAGAAGCCCGAGGCGCTGCAGAAAGCGCTGACCCGGCTGTACACGAGCGAGAAGGTCTCGCCTCTGGCGGGCATCCTGCCGACGCTCGCGCAGGCACCGGTGCTGTCGGCCATCTACGCGTTGTTCGTGCATCCGCAGCTCGCGGGGCACGCGAATGTGCTGCTGCTGCAGACGTTCCTCGGGATCCCGTTCGGCTCGAACCTGTTCGCGGCCCTCGGCGTCGCCTTCCCGCAGGTGCTGGTCGTCGTGGGGCTCCTCGCAGTGCTGGCCGTGGCTGTCGAGCTGACACGCCGCGCGAATCTCCGCTGGGCAGGTTCTGCTACCAGCGCTGCTGCCACTTCGGCAATCGCTGCCGGTGCTCCGTCAGATTCCCTCCCAGGTGCGGCTGCGATCGCTTCGATCGCCCGGTTCCTGCCGTTCATCACCGTGCTGTTCGCCGCCATCGCCCCGTTCGCCGCAGCAATCTACCTCGTCACCAGCGCCGTCTGGACGCTCGGCGAACGCGCCGTGCTCCGCCGCGTCATCCGTGCTGGTTGACTGTTGTGCTGCCTGAGGAGCATCCCGACAGAGCAGCTTCTAGGCTGGGAGCACCATGAGCGATACGCAGCGTCCAGCACCCGACCCGAATCCCGACCAGAACCCCTTCGCGACGGGAACCGACGAGCACGCGATCTGGGCGGGAGCCCTCGCGATCTACGCGGGGTTCACTGCGGCCGACCGCGCGGCGATCGACGCGAACATCTCGCCCGAGGCGACCATGTTCGACAGCGACACGATGCCGCTCATCCACGGCAAGGCGGAGCTCGACGCGATCCGGGATGCCCGACCGGCAGCCGCGCCAGCCGCCCCGCCCGAAACTCTGCCACCCACCCCGGTGCTCCGCGGCATCGCCCCCGAGGTGCGCATCTGGGGCGACACCGCCGTGCTGCTGCACTACCTCGCCGTCGACCTGGCCGACGGATCGCCCGAGCAGGCGGTCCGCAACACGAGCGTGTGGAGGCGGGCATCCGGCAACTGGCTGATGGTGCACAACCACGAAGACGTGATGGCGACGCCCTGGCTGCCCGTGCTGTGAGTGCCCGAGAGGTGCCGGGCCTTCAGGGCTTGGTAAAGTCGAACGGGTGACCCCTGGACCCCCCACCACAGACGCATGCTCCGTCGTCATCATCGGTCACGTCTGCATCGACGAGAACACCGGAACCGACTCGGGTGACAACGCCCCGCAGCGCCTGCGTCGAACTGTCGGCTCGCCGGCCTTCTTCATCAACCGGCAGCTGCAGGCCGTGGCAGGGGTCACCGTCTCGGTGATCGCCCCGTACGGCGGCGACTTCCTCCCCGTGATGTCGGCCGCGCCGCCAGCCATTCCCCTGCTGAACCCCGCCACGCCCGGGGGTACCCTGCTCTACCGCAACCACATCGATGGCGATGTGCGCCGCCAACAGTGCTTCCATGCCGAGAACGCCGATCCTGTGCCCGTCACAGCGACCTACGCCCGCGCGCTCGCGGCCGCCGACATCGTGATCGTCGCCCCGCTTCTCGCGAACTTCACCCCGGAGTATCTCGCAACCGCTCTGGCCGAGACCCGGCCGGATGCCCTCAAGATGCTGCTCGTGCAGGGTCTCCTCCGCCGGGTCGACGACGATGGAACGGTCGGCCAGCGCGACTTCGCGGAGTACGCCGACGTGATCCCCCTGTTCGATGTCGTCGTGTTCTCCGATGAGGACCTGCAGAAGGCCCTCACCGTGGCTGATGAGTGGTCGAGGGACTTCTTCCGGACGACGGTCGTGGTGACCCAGAACAGGAACGGTGCGACCTCCTTCGACGGCGGCGTCTCGGTGCACGTTCCGGCGGAACCGCTCGAACGACAGGGCGTCGGCAGCGTGATCGGTGCGGGTGATGTCTTCAGCGCGGCTCTCGCCGTGAGCTACCGCGGCAGTGGCGACATCCGGGATGCCATCGGCCGGGCGCACGAGATCACCGCCCGCTTCATCGACGGTGAACTGGTGGCTGCCCTGGCGGCATGATTGCACGGCAGGACTGCGCGGCATGATTGGGCGTCGAGGACGCTGCTTGTTTAGGTAAGGCTTAACTAAGTATGGTTAGCCTTACCTAATCTGAAAGGGGTTCTTCGTGGAATCTCATAGTCGGCGAGGGATGACTCCGTTCATCCGTCGAACCGTTGCGGTTGCAGCCGTGGCAGCGCTCACACTCGGCGCGGCTCTCACCGCGACCACCTCTGCCTCGGCCGCCCCCTCGCAGGGCAGCATCGACAACGCCTCCTTCACCTGGGGCCTGAGCGGTGAAGCCGGAGGCGGGGCCTTCTTCGGCGGCTGCAACTTCCTCTCGGCCGGAACCGCCGGCAACACCGGCAGCTCACGCCTCTGGACCGAAGCCGACGGGTTCTACGCCCAGTCCGCTGGAAACGTCAGCATCGCGAAGCCCACCGCGGCAGGCAGCCTGGCGCCCACCAGCTGGGCGACGAAGTGCCAGACCCCCGCGGGAACGGCCGTCAGCCCGTCGTCAGCCACCTCGCTGACCGGCAACGTCGTTCAATTCGGAGGCGGCACCGGAACGGTCGCGGCCGACGGATCGTCGTCGATCTCCTGGACCGGTTCGTTCACCGTCGCGTTCTACGGCGGGCTCACCTACTGGACGGCCACCAACCCGACCCTGAGCCTCGACGCTGCCGGCAACGGCCAGCTCACGGCGACGGCCAGCGGCTACGGAACCAGCATGGAGGACACGAGCCAGTGGGTGCCGATCACCGGCCGGCAGATCGTGCTCGCTGACATCGCGGGCGCCCAGGCGACCGACACCGGTGTCACCACGACCCCGAAATACCTTGGCGTCGCCGTGACCACCCCGGGCACCCCGCAGAGCACGACGCCCGCCTCGTGGGGCTCGTTCCCGCAGAGCTACATCGACTTCCAGAACCTCACCGGGCAGTCGAGCTACTGGTACAGCTCGGGTGGATCGCGCGACGCTGCGAAGCCGGCCACGCCGCTGGCCGTGAGCTACGCAGTGACGCCCGTCGTCGCGCCGCCCACCGACCCGACTGACCCGACCGGCCCCACCGACCCGACCACCCCTCCCGCGGAGGCGTCCCGCGACATCTCCGTGATCGTGCCGACCGTGGTGGTACCCGAAGAGGGAACGTTCGGCTGGGCCTTCGAGTCAGACGCCGCCATCGCGCTCGGAACAGCGACCCAGTCGGGGAGCAGCTTCGTGGCGAACGGTGCCCTGACGTCGATCGCCGTCACCGACACCCGCACCGGACCCTCGGCCTACAGCTGGAGCATCTCCGGCCAGGTCGGAGCGTTCGCCTCGGGCGCGAACACCTTCGGTTCCGAGTACCTCGGCTGGACCCCCGCTGTCTCGAACGCGGGAACGGGCGCGACCGCCGGCTCCGCAGTGACGTCGGCCCTCACGGGCGGCACGGGTCTCGCGACCTCCGCCACGCTGGCCTCGAGCTCGGCCGCCGCGGGTGCCGACATCGACGCTGACGTGAGCCTGGTCATCCCGAGCTCGACGCCCGCGGGCAGCTACACCTCGACCCTGACGATCACGGCGCTCAGCTAGAAGCCGGGCCAGGCAGCCCCACCGCAGCACGCCCTCGGGCGGCGCCACCCCTCGCGGGCGGTGCCGCCCGTTGGTGCGTGTTCCCCACTTGCTCCCACAACCTCCAGGACTCTCTATGACTCGCACGCTCGCCGCAGCCGCAGCCGCAGCCCCATCGGCCACCGCACGCCCGCCCCGCGCTGTTCTTCGCGCGGGGGCCACCAGCACAGCCTTCGCTGCGCTGCTGCTGCTCGGGATGCTCGTTCCGGCGACCGCGGCCGAAGCGGTCGAGGGCCCGAGCTGGGGCGTCGCGCCCGCCGACACCGCGCTCGGCGCGAACCGTGCGAACTTCGAGTACGCACTCGCCCCCGGTGCCGTGGTCGACGACGCCTTCGAGGTGACCAACAACGGCATCACCCCCCTCCTGCTGAAGGTCTACGCGGCCGACGCGTTCACCACCCGGGAGGGCACCATCGACCTGCTCGCAGGAGGCGAACCCTCCGTCGACTCGGGTACCTGGGTGACGCTCGGCGCGAGCGACATCACCCTCACGCCCGGCCAGGTCATGGTCATTCCATTCACCATCACTGTGCCTCAGGATGCCCGGCCGGGCGATCATCCGACAGGCATCGTCTCCTCTATCCTGTCGACCGACGCCGGTGCCGAAGTGCAGGTGGACCGGCGCCTCGGCAGCCGGATGTACATCCGGGTGGACGGCGACCTCGCCCCGGCAGCCACCGTCTCCGGCCTCACCGTCGACTACTCGGGGTCGTGGAACCCGCTCGCCGTGGGCGCCCTCGACGTGAGCTACACCCTCTCCAACACGGGCAACACGCGGGTCACAGCCCTCACGAACCTCACCGTCGAGGGCCCCTTCGGCATCGCCCCCGCCCGCACGGGCGACGAGCAGCTGCCCGAAGTGCTGCCGGGCTCCACCATCGACGTGCACCAGCGGATCTCGGGCGTCGCGGCGCTCCTCTGGCTGAGCGGCGCTGTCACCGTTCTGCCCACCGCCGTCGGCCTCGGCGCCGTGCCCCTCGACTCGGTCAGCACGCCGTACGGGATGCTCGCCCTGCCGTTCTGGCTGCTCATCCTCGTGCTCGTGCTGGCGCTCGTCGTCGTCGGGGTGCTGCTCGCCCTGCGCCGCCGTCGCCGCGCCCGCGCTGCCCGCCCCGCCCGCGCCGTCGCCTTTGCCTCTGCCTCTGCCTCGGACCCCGACCCCGCCACCGCCCCCACCTCGGACCCCGACCCCGCCCCCGCTCCCTGATTCCGCAGCCCGACGGACGAACCTCAGCGAAGACAACCTCGCAGAGCGGGTCGCGCACAGTCGGGCTCGCTCGTTCGCACCCCGCCGTGCCCGTAGCCGCCCGCGGTGCGGGGTGGCCTTGGAGGCCGCGCGGTCGCCGCTCGGCCCACGCCGAACCACCCACCCGGGAGGAGCGGAGCGCATCCGAGGCGCGGAGAGCCCCGGATCGCGTGAGCTCCTCCCGGACGGGCCCATCGGCCGCCCGCCGGCTCAGAACGGGCGCAGGTTCGCGCATTCTCGCCGAACACTGCGGAAGTTCCCCGAAATCGTGTCCGTACGCGCCGCCGCCCGCGGTGCGGCGGCTGGGTGCGGGGCAGCGCGCCGGGCGTGGTCGTCGGTGCGTCGGCGCAGGTCGCGTTGCCGCCGTGCAGGCAGCTCAGTTTGGCGAGCTTGAGCGAAGACGGTCCCGCAGAGCGGGTCGCGCTCGCCGAGGCTCGCCCATTCGCCGGCCACTCCGTGCGGGAGGGTGACGCGTCAGCGGGCGGCGCGCCGCCGGGGGAGCGGCAGCCGGCCGGACAGGTGCAGCGCCGCGAGCACCGACACGAGGAGTGCCAGCGCCGTGCCGAGCAGGGGGAGGAGCAGGGGCGATGCTCCCTCGGCGGTGACCTCGGGCACGAGCCCGCCGCTGTCGCGCATGGCGATGATCGGCAGGACTGCCGCCCCGGCGGCCGCGGCGCCCGACGCGCCCGCGGCGGTGCCCGCAGCCGGGGCAGCGGCAGCGGGCGGCCGGGTGTTCAGCGTGTTCGTGGGCGCGGCGCCGCCGGGTGCGGCGCCGTCCACCGTCGGAACGAGGGCCGGCGCATCCGCGTCGTAGTTCACCAGCAGCAGCGTCGCCGGCTTCGCCGCGTCTCGCGCCCCGCCGGTCGTCTGCCAGTAGCCGGACTGGCCGGTCAGCTCCTGGAACGACAGGAACTCGGGGGGGAACGCCCCCCAGAAGGCGGCGTTCTCCGCCGACTGGGGGGCCTGGCCGCCGGATGGGTTCGCCACCCCGAGGTATTCGGGAATCGAGCCGAAACCGCCCGCGTTCGCCAGGCTGACGTTCCGGAACTCTGCGAGAACGACGGTCTGGGCGCCGACTGGCAGCCACGTGCCGGGGTCGTCCCGGCTCGCCCCGTAGCCGCTCAGGGTCGCGGTCAGCCGGCCCGTGCCGGAGGCGTCGAGGGCGAGCGTGGGATCCGTCGCGCTCCAGTACGTCATGCCGCCGTAGAACGCGACCGTGAACGATCCCCGCCAGGCCAGCTGCAGCCCGCCCGCGGCGGACACGCTGCCGGTTCCGCCGTCGATGACGACCTGGCTCTGCGTCGACGATGTGAGCGACGAGACCGTGACGGCGGACCCGTCGGGTGAAACGCACTTGTTCGAGAAGTCTGCCGTCTGCCAGCCTCCGGATGCCGTGGCCTTCTCGATCGTGACCTCACCGCTCTGGGCGGAGTACAGCCCGTCGGCCTCGGTCCAGACCCGGGAGCTGCCGGCGTCGCCCGCGATCCCCGCGGACAGAAAGTTGCATCCCCCGGCATACGCGCCGCTCGAGGCCTCCCGGCTGAGTCCCCAGCGCAGCTCGGCATTCGTGATGCTGCCGTCACCCTGCTCCGGCGCGCCCGTCGGCACGGTCACGGTGATCGGAACGTCGTCGTCGGCCCGGGCGGCTCCCGCAGGCCCGAGGATGCCCAGCAGCACGATGCCGCCGAGCACCGCCGCGACGGCAGCGGATGCCCGCCCCACGCGCGCCGCCCTCATCGGCCGACCCGGTCGGCGGTGTGGCCACCCGCAGACGGGCTCGAAGACATTCCCGCGTCACTCGTGCCGCCGACGGCAACCGCCTCGCGCGCGGCACGGCGCACCCGACGGTGGCGCCCGGCGCGCACGAGGGCGGTGACGAGACTCACCACGAGCAGCACCAGCGCGGCCAGGATCGCCACCGCGAGCAGCAGATACGGCCACGCGGGCGGTGCCTCGGCAGTAATCGCGGACGTGGCCGGGAAGGCGCGGGCATCCGGGGCTGCGGCCACCGTCACCTCCGACTCGGCCAGCGCCCCGGAGGCGGCACCGGAGAGGCTGAGCACGTGGGTTCCGGCCCGAACGTCGGCCGGGATCGTCAGCACTGCGGCAACCTCGCCCGCCGCACCCGCCGTGAGCGGCCCGACCGCTGCAGCGCCGTTGTCGAACGTGGCGACCACCTGCTCACCCGGGGTGAAGCCCTGCCCGGTGAAGCTCAGCGCGTTGCCCGCGACGGCCGTGCCCGAGGTGTAGCCCACCCGGGCGGCGGATGCGCCGGTCCCGGCCGCGACTGCTGCGGGACCCGCCACAGCAGCACCAGCACCCGCCGCCGTACCGGCCGCCGCCGCACCGCCGGCCGCCGAACCCCCCGCACCCGCACCGCCCGCCACCGGCGCCGCGAACGAGATCGGCGTGAACGTCTCGTTGTTCGCATTCTTCACCCCGTGGGCACCGATCGTCAGGATGCCGCACTGCACCGTCAGGCAGTCGACAACCGAGATCGCGCCCGTGCGGTCGACCGAGTTGAAGCTCGCGCCAGGAACCGTGAAGTCCGTCGACCAGCCGCCCGAGGCATCCATCACCGCGTTCGCGGCTTCGGCCGTGTCGCTGCCCGGGAACGCGACGAAGCGCTGGAAGCCGGCGTTGTCCTTGGCCTCCGAGTCCGGAACGTAGCGGTAGTCCCGCCCGACCTCCCCGCCGGTGCTCGGCTGCCAGCCCGAGTCCACCCAGCCGAAGAGCACGTAGATGCCGCCGAATCCGCCCTGGATCGACTGGAATCCGCTGCCGGAGACCGTCATCGACGTCGCGTAGTCGGGGTCGGCCGTGCTGCCGCCCGCGCTGTTCGTGATGCTGACAGACCCGGCGGCGAAGGCTCCCGGCAGCGAGACCGGCGCGGCGACGACCGAGCCGACGGTGGCGAGGATGGTGAGCGCGAGCGCGAGTGCGGGAGCAGAGTGCAGCAGGGCGCGCCCGCGTCGGCGGCTACCCGCACGGTGGCTGTCGGCAGATCCGGTGTCATGCACGAGCGGCACTCTCCTGGTGGGGTACGGGTGGCGAGGGAGGGGGAGCGGGGGCAGCTCTCCGCACCGGATGCACGAGCAGCGCCCCCGACGCGGGATGCCGCTCGACCCCGATTGGGTGCCGGTAGACGTCGCTGAGAAGTGCGGCATCCAGAGCGGTCGCCGGGGGGCCGTCTGCGCGGATCCGCCCGCCGTCGAGCACCACGATGCGGTGCGCATAGGCCGCGGCGAGGTTGAGGTCGTGCAGCACTATCACCGCGCATCCGCCCGCGTCGGCGTGCGAGCGCAGCTGGCCGAGCAGCCGCTCCTGGTGCCGGATGTCGAGGCTCGCCGTCGGCTCGTCGAGCAGCACGATCTCGCAGCCCTGTGCCCGCACCCGGGAGTAGGCCACGCGGGCGCGTTCCCCGCCGGAGAGCTCGGGCAGCCGTCGCGCGGCGAGGTGGCTGAGTTCCGCGTCGCCGAGTGCTGCCGAGATGCGCGCCTCCTCCTCGTGCTCGCTGAGGCCGATCCACGGCGCGAGCCCCATCGCGACCACCTCGGCGACGGAGAACGAGAACGACACCTCATTCGCCTGGGTGAGCACGGCGCGCACCTGTGCGAGCTCCGCCGGTCGCCACGAGCGCATCACCCGCCCATCGACCTCGACGTGGCCGGTGTCGGGGGTGAGATCCCCGGCGAGCACGTGCAGCAGAGTCGACTTGCCGGCACCGTTCGGCCCGACCAGCGCCACGAGCTCACCCGGCGACACGGTGAGACGGATGCCCGAGAGCACCGGCACCGCGTCGAAGTTGAGGGAGGCATCCAGAACCTCGAGGCGCGGCGCCTGTGCAGTGCCCTCAGAACGCGCCCCCATCAGGCCCACCCGCCCGAACGGCGCCGCGTGCGCCGGATCAGCCAGAAGAAGAAGGGCCCGCCGACGAGGGCTGTGAGCATTCCGAGTGGCAGGTCGGCGTACGGCACGGCGGTGCGCGCCACGAGATCGGCCGCGAGCAGCAGCAGCCCGCCGCCCAGGGCGCTGAGCGGGATGAGCGCCCGGTGCCCCGGCCCGACGGCCATGCGCATCAGGTGGGGCACGACGAGGCCGACGAACGCGACGATCCCGCAGAGCGCCACGGCCCCGGCGGTGAGCACGGCGATGAGCACGATCGCCGCGATGCGTGTCGCCTCCACCGGCACCCCGAGGTGCTGCGCCTGGCGTTCCCCGAGTGCGAGCAGGTCGAGGTTCCGGGCGAGCAGCATCGACCCCGCGATGCCGGCGAGCGTGATCGGGATGACGATCCAGACATCCTGCCAGCGGCTGCCGTTCAGCGAGCCGAGCTGCCAGAAGACGATCTGCTCGCGCTGTTGAGTGGTCGCGGCGAAGGTCATGAAGGCGATGCCGGCGCCCGCGACCGCATTCACCGCGATGCCGGTCAGCATCAGCGTGACGACCTCGGTGCGTCGGCCGGAGCGGGCCGTGAAGTACACGAGGAAGGTGGCGGCGAGACCGCCCACGAACGCGAAGACCGGTGCGGTGAGGGTGCCGAGAAAGGTGAAACCGAGCACGATGACCGCACTTGCCCCGAGGGCAGCGCCGGCCGAGACGCCCACCACGCCGGGTTCGGCGAGCGGGTTCCGGAAGATGCCCTGCATCACCACGCCGCCCACCGCGAGAGCCGCGCCGACCACGATCGCCATGACAATGCGCGGGAACCGGATCGCCCAGAGTGTGGCATCGGCATTCGGATGCTGCGGGGTGGCCAGCACCGGAACCCGAAGCCAGTCGATCCCCACACCGGCCAGCACCTCGTTCAGGTGGATCGCGAGCGACCCCGCGATCTCGGGCACGGGAACCGGCAGCTGGCCGAGCCCCGCCGAGACGATCGCCAACACCACGAGCGCAACGAGCAGCCCGCCCGCGACGAGGTGCCGCCGGGCCGCAGGATGCCGGTGCCGGGCGTTCGGTCGGCGGGTGGGGTGGGGCGCGGCCGCCTCTAAAGCCTGCAAAGCCGGTGGCTTCGTCTCGAGCGCGGTCATCCCGCGACATCCTGCGGCGCATAGATCGCCACGGCGAGCGCCTCGAGCACGCTCGCGGTGTCGGGCCCGAAGCTCAGAATCTGGGAGTCGGCCATGTCGACGACCCGTTTGTGCTGGCCCGCGGGGGTCTGCTGCAGAGCGGGAACGGCCTCGAGCAGACCATCGACCCCGTTCACGGATTCCAGCCCGCCGGTCATCATCAGAACGAGGTCGGGCGCGGCGGCCACGAGCCCCTCGTCGGTGAGGGGACGCATTCCCGACCAGCCGATCTCGCTCGAGACGTCGATGCCGCCCACCGCACCCACGAGGTCGTCGGCCCCCGAGCCTTCGCCGAACAGGTAGTACACGCCGGCCTGGCCGCGCACGTAGAGGAACACGATGCGGAGCTTCTCGGCCGGGTCTGCGGGCGCGATGGCGGCGATCGCCCGGACGGCGGCGTCGATCGACTGGGAGGTGCGTGCCGCGAGGACGGCGCCGCGTGCGGGCACGCCCAGGGCATCCGAGACCTGTGTGGTCAGTGAACCGACCGTCGCCAGCGACCGTTTCGAGTCGACGATGACGACGGTCACGCCGGCGTCCCGCATCTGCAGCACGGTGTCCCACGGGCCGAGGCTCGTGTCGGTGATGATGAGCGTCGGTGCGAGCGCGAGGATCGCTTCGGCGTTCAGGTCGTGCCCGTTCTGGGTGACGAGGGGCCGGTCGGCGATCTCGGGGAATCCGCTCGACACGTCCCGACCGATGACGGTGTCGCCGAACCCGAGATCGAAGACGATGCGGGAGAGGGAACCGTAGATGTCGAGCGCGAGGATGCGTGACGTGTCGGTCACGGTCAACGGGGTGCCCTGCGCGTCGACGAGGGATGCCGGCAGCTGCTGTTGCCCGTCGGTCACCGGCTCGACGGGCACGGGGGAGATGCGGGCGGTGCTCGCGCCGTCCCACGCCTTCGGATCGGTGACGGCCGCCACATCGGCGAGACGCGGTGTGGCGGCGCCACCGGCCCCCGTCGAGGCGCCGGACCCCGAGCATCCGGCCAGCACGGCCACGGTGAGGAGCGCGCCCAGAACAGCGGAGACGAGTGGGCGGATGCGGGATGTGCGAGGCGCTGAGTGCATGGTTAGGTAATGCTAACCTAACCTCGCCTAAGCGCGAGGATCGCGAGGAGCGGGAGGACCGCGGTGCTGGACCCTGGGCGCTGTCAGACCGGCATGCGCTCAGCCGTGCGGGCGCTCAGCCGTCGTTGACCTCCGTGTCCTCCTCGTCGGTCGGCACCTCGCCGTCGAGCGTCTCCTCGCTCTCCGGCTCGTCGGCCAGGCTGGCGTCGACCCCTGAGGGCGGTGCGTCGGTCGTCGGACCGTTGCCGACAATTCCCTCGCCGTCGGGGTAGCCGGCGCTGTCGGGATATTCCACGGGAGAATCGCTGTGATCTGTCATGGCAGCACCATACTCGGATAGTCGAGTTGTCGACAGGGCGTTCCGCGGCACCTTGACAGCCCTCCGGGGCGGAGGGCAAGCCCTCGCGGCTGCCTGTTGTCGCACGTAGCGTGCAGGTATGAAGCTGCTGTACTCGGCCCAGCCCCGTCGGCGTGCCCTGCAACTGGTCGCCGACGCCTCAGCGGTGGTCTCGATCATCTCCTTCGTCGTGCTCGGCGTGCTGGCCGGCGTCCTGCTGAACTCGTTGGCGTCACTCGGGCGCGGGATCGAGGATGCGGGCACGTGGCTCAGCGGAACAATGACCGATGCGGCCGATTCGCTGGGCGGGATCCCTCTGATCGGCCCCGGCGCGAGCTCTCCGTTCCGTTCGGCCGGTGACGCGGGAACGATGCTCGCCGATGCCGGGCAGCGCCAGCAGCAGCTCATCGGCCAGGCCTCGCTCGTCGTCGGAATCGTCGTCGCGGTGGTGCCGATCGTCGCCATCCTGCTGCTCTGGCTCCGCCCGCGAATCCGATTCGTGCGGCGGGCCGCCCACTCGCGGCTGCTCAGCCAGACGGCCGCCGGGCGGGAACTTCTGGCTCTCCGGGCCCTTGTGGGTTCACGGCCCGAGGCGCTGCTCGCACTGGCTCCGGATCCTGTTGCCGCCTGGCGCGCGGGCCACCCTCCCACGATAGGTGCACTGTCTGCCCTCGAACTGAGGCAGGCTGGAGTGCTGAGCGATTAGGATCGGGGTACGAGTCGCCGAGACCCCGCGCGCTCCAGTCAGGACTGAATCATGGGAAGCCTCATCTACGGTGCGCCGGGAGTCGAGATCCCCTTCGATGACCGCGCTCTCCTGCACCTCCGCGTCGTCGTGCTGGCGAAGCTCCGCCGCGACGAGAAGTTCGCCCTGTCGTGGGACGACGAGGCGACGGGCCGGAGCCACACCATCTGGCTGCATCCCGCCATCCCCCTGCAGTTCGTGCTCGACGCCTCGACGAACACCGGGCTCAACCGCCACTGGATCGAACAGCTCACGGCCGTCGCGAACAGCGGGTCGGGGCTCCGTCTGCTTCCGGAGCCGCTCGCGGAGCCGGCCGCCATCGCCTGAAGCGCCTCCCGGCACCCGCGCCCTGCAGTCCTGGTGAACGATGGCAGAGCCGAGGAGGAAGAGGCGACGCCGCAGTGAACCTGCCGGGCCGCGTCGGCGCGCCCTGAGATTCCCGGTCGATGCGGCCCTGGTCGAGCGTGCCGTCGAGGAGGGCGTCTCCCTGTCGCGCACAGCCCTGACGATGGCCACGATGAACCACATCGTCGTCGGGGCGCTGAGGTCGGGCGATCCGTACGACCCGGAACAGATCGCCCGGTTCGTCGACGCAGAGCTCCGTGCCCTGGTGCTCGAACAGGCTTCCCTCGCAGCCCACATGCGGAGGCTGATGGCCGAGTTCCCGCCGAGCTTCCGCAGGTCGACCACGATCAGCGACCACCACCTGCTGGTGCAGCGCCGGGTGGTCTACTCGGCCCTTTCCACAAAGCTCGACCGTCTGCGTCTCGACGGCGAGTTCGTGCCCGCCGCGGTCGACTCGTCGAGGCAGTGGGCGTGGTCGGAGCTCAGCCACGCGATCGAGGTGCGGTTGGATGCTGCGGGCGGGCTCCCCGCGTCCGACCCCGGCTACGCGGCCCACCGCGAGGCGCGCATGCGTGCCGTGCGCGACGTGGACCTTGCCGAACTGGATGCCCGGCTGCCGAGGGCGCTGTCGTCAAGGGGTACCGAGACCCCGGGCATCCGGAGCAGAGTGGGTCCACCACAGGGTGGAACATCCACCAGCGAAGGAGCAGGCACATGACTGACACCACCACCTCTTCAGACACCTCCGATTCAGGCACCTCCGACGCGGGATCCGGCGTCGAGAAGGTCGCGAAGCTCATCGCGGGTTTCCGATTCGCCATGATGACGACCCGGTCCGCCGATGGGAAGCTCGTCGCCCGGCCGCTGACCGTGCAGGACGTCGAATTCGACGGCGACCTCTGGTTCATCGTCGCCCGCGACTCTCACGAGATCGCGGAGATCACCGCCGATTCCGTCGTGAATGTCTCGTTCAGCTCGAGTGACACCTGGGTGTCCCTCTCGGGCGTCGCCGAGCAGGTCGACGACGATGCGAAGCTGAAGGAACTGTGGAACCCCGCTGTCGATGCGTGGTTCCCGAACGGTCCCGAAGACCCCAATGCGACGCTGGTCAAGGTCGTCAGCGACAGCGCCGAGTACTGGGACACCCCGGGCGGCCGGGTCGCGACGGTCTTCAGTCTCCTGAAGTCGAGGATCACAGGCACGCCGTACGACGGCGGCGAGAACGAGAAGGTCGAGCTGTAAGGCCGGAGCGCCGCGTCGCTCGGGGTCTCGTGCGGCTCCGTGAGACACTGGACGGATGCCGCGTAGAGCCCCGACCGATCGGTCACTGTCGGCGGCCGGGGCTAACGTGCGGCCTATGAAGATCCTGCACACCTCCGACTGGCACATCGGGCGTACCTTCCACACGCATCCGACGCTCGAACACTTCGAGATCGTGGCGGCCGCCATGGCCGGTGCCGTGCGGGAGCAGGGTGTCGATGTCGTTGTCGTCGCGGGTGATGTGTTCGACTCGGCGGTACCGTCAGCCGAGGCCTACGACGTTCTCAGCCGAACCCTCCGGGCCCTCCGGCAGACCGGTGCGACGGTGATCCTCAGCAGCGGCAACCACGACTCCGCCACGCGACTCGGTTTCCAGGCCGAGTGGGCGGCGGAGGCAGGCGTGCACGTGCTCACCCGGCACGATCGCCTCGACGTTCCGGTGACGCTCGACGACGAAGCGGGGCCGGTGCACTTCTACGGCATCCCGTACCTCGAACCGAGCCTGATCCGCCACCACTATCCCGACGAGACGCTGCGTTCGCACCAGCAGGCGCTGGCCTTCGCGATGGGGCGCATCCGCGACGACCTCGCGGTGCGGGGTGGCCGTTCGGTCGTGCTGTCGCACTGTTTCGCGGTGAACGTGGCGGAGGCTCCCTCGCTTTCGGTGCCCCCGGCCGCAGACGAGGGCGCCACCGATGTCGAACGCGACATCACCTCGGGTGGCCTCGACCTCGTCCCCCTCGCGGTCTTCGACGGGCCCGACTACGTCGCGCTCGGCCACATCCACTCCCGCAAAACGCTCAGTGATCGGGTGCGGTACTCGGGTGCACCACTGCACTACTCGTTCAGCGAGGGTTCCCGGGTGCGCGGCGGCTGGCTGGTCGAACTGGATGCCGCAGGCCTCGCCTCGACGAGCTGGATCGACTTTCCCGTGCCGAGGCCCCTCCGGGAGATCACCGGCACGCTCAGCGACCTCCTCGACGACCCGTCCCTCGCGCCGTTCGAAGACCACTGGATCAAGGCGATCGTCACCGACCAGGCCCGACCGCTCGACGGGATGCGCAAGCTGCAGCAGCGGTTCGCCCACTGTGTGGCGCTCGAGTACCGGCCCTCCGTCGTCAACGACCCGGGGCTGCAGACCTACGCCGAACGTCTCACCCAGAAGACCGACCAGCAGATCGTCTCGGGCTTCGTGGAGTTCGTGCGGAACGGTTCCGGGCCGAGCGAGTTCGAGACCCGCCTGGTCAGCGAGACGCTGGGCGCGATCGATGCCGGGCTGGCGCTGAAATGAGAGAGGTGCCGCAGCGCAGAGAGGTGCAGCAGTGAAGATCACGCACCTCCGCCTCGCCGGCTTCGGGCCCTACCGCGACGAGCAGAACGTCGACTTCGAACAGTTCGACGACGACGGCATCTTCCTCATCACCGGCAAAACCGGCGCCGGCAAGTCGAGCATCCTCGACGCCATCTGCTTCGCGCTCTACGCTTCGGTCCCCCGGTACGACGGGCGTGAGTCGCAGCTGCGGAGCGATCATGCGGGCCCCGCAGATCCGACCTTCGTCGAGCTCGAATTCAGCATCGGCGGCTCCGACTACCGTCTCTTCAGAAGCCCCGAGTACAAGCGGCCGAAGCGTCGGGGCGACGGGTTCACAACGGCGGCGCCCGAGGCGCGGCTCTTCGTGCGGGAGGAGGGCGTGAGGCACGAAGGCGCGGCGGGGGAGCCGGCCGGCGACTCCGACTGGCGCGGCATCGCGGCGAAGCCCGTTGACGTGGGGCGCTACCTGAGCGAGATCCTTCCGCTCCGGGTCGACCAGTTCCTGCAGGTGATCCTGCTCGCGCAGAACCGGTTCCAGCAGTTCCTGCTCGCGAAGACCGACGAGCGGCGTGCGCTTCTCCGCACGCTCTTCGGAACCGCCCGATTCGAGGCCTTCGAGAAAGCGCTGGCAGACCAGAGCCGCGCGTTGACGTCGCAGGTCGCGGATGCCCGGCAGAGCATCCACCTGCGGGCGACGCAGGCGGCAGGCATCGCCCGATCGGTGACCGAGAGCAGTGCAGTAGGCGGCAGCGCAGAAGGCAGCAGCGCAGTAGGCAGCAGTGCAGTAGGCGGCAGTGCAGAAGGCGGCAGCGCAGTAGGCAGCGCTGACGAAGACCGGGGGATCGTGCCGGTCGATCCGGGGCTCGGGTGGTTCGGTGCCCTGCTCGCAGACGTCGAGGCGGCGCGCGACGAGGCCGACCGGCGTGCCGAGGTCGCCCGTGCCGCTTTCGAACAGGCCGACAGCGCCCACACCGTGCAGCTCGAAGTCCTGCGGCGCCAGACGAAGCGCGATGCCGCCGCGGCCACGTTGGCCACCCTGCTCGAGGCGACTCCGGCGATCGAGGGCCTCCGCTCCCGCATCGAGCGAGCGAACCGTGCCGCCCAGGTGTGGCCGCAGATCGAGGCGCGTCGCGGGGCGGAGGAGTCCCTCGCCGAAGCGCTGGCCGCGGAGGCCGACGCCCGAGAGCGGTGGGAACCCTACGGGGACGAGGCCCCCACCACCGCGACGACTCTCCGGGAGACGGTCGAGCAACTCGTCGCCCAGCGCGGGATGCTCGATGGAGCACTGGAGGACGAGAAGCGGTTGCAGCGACTCCAGACGGAGCTCGCCGCGCATTCGGCGAGACGAGCGGCCGTGGCAGCCGATCTCAGCACGGTCGAGGCCGGGCTGGCCGACGTTCCCGCTGTGCTGTCCGAGCTCGAAGAGACGCTCTCCACGGCGAAGCTGGAAGCAGCCCGGCTGCCCGGCCTGCGGATTGAGCAGGGAGACATTCGCGACGCCCTGTCGGCGGCCCGCCGGGCAGATGCATCGGGAGCTGCCCTGACGGAAGCGCTGCTCGCACAGAAGGCGGCGAGCACGGCCCACCTCGAGGCGGCCCGGCTCGTCGACACCCTCCTGGCCCGGCGTCTGGCTGGCCACGCCTACGAGCTCGCGGCCGAGCTGGCCGAGGGTGTGCCGTGTTCCGTCTGCGGCTCGACCGAGCATCCTGAACCCGCACGGAGTGACGCGAAGCCGGTAACCGAGGGCGACACGGATCGCGCGCAAGAGCACCGAGCCGTCTGCCAGGCAGCGCTCGCAGAAGCGGACGAACAGGTCGGCGCCCTCGGCCGGGCCCTGGCCGACGAACGGGCTGCGGCGCGTGGCAGAACCTCGGCCGAACTCCAGGCCGAACTCGATGTCGCTGGCGAGCGGGCGGCCGTCGCCGAACGAGCCGAGGTGCAGGTCGCCGAACTCACCATCCGGCGCGAAGAGATCCTGAGTCAGCGTGAGACCGCCGAGATGTCACTCCGGACCCTTCGCGACGAGGTGGCGGATGCCCAGCTCGCCTTCACCGCTGCGGAGACGAGCCACGCCCTCATCTCGCTCCGGGTGTTGGAGGTGCGCGGCGGCTTCGACTCTGTGGCTGACCGCGCCCGCGAGATCGAGGCTCGGCTCGCAGCCGCCCGTGCCCTGGAGGACGCGCTCACCGCGACGGCGACCCAACTCGAACGTCGGAGTCGCGCCGTCGCTGCCGAAGCCCGGCAGCTCGCCGAGCTGGGCTTCGCCGACAGCGCCGCCGCCGACGGCGCGCGGCTCACCCCGCCGAAGCTCTCCGCTGAGGAGCTGCGGGTGCGGAACCACGCCGACGGTGTCGCGGCGGCCACGGCCCTGCTCGCCGATCCGGATCTCGTCGGCCTGCCGGCGGCGCCGGTCGAGACCTCGCTCACCGCTGAAGCGCGCACAGCAGCGGCTGCTTCTCGCGCGGAGTTCGATGCGGTGCGCAGCACTCTCGCTGCCGACTACCGTCAACTCGAGGGGCTCGTGAAAGAGGTGAAGACGCTCTTCGAGGCCTCCGCCGGCCTCATCGAGGAGCAGGCCCGGGTGCGCGAGCTCGCGGAACTCGTTGCCGGTGGCGGGTCGAACACCAAACGTATGCGCCTCGAGACATATGTTCTCGCGGCGGAGCTCGAGCAGATCATCCAGGCGGCCAATGCTCGGCTCACGACGATGACGGGCAGCCGGTACTCCCTCGAACTCGATGACTCACTGCAGTATCGCAACGTCGAGGCGGGACTCGGGCTGAGCATCCGCGACGAGCACACCGGCAGAGCAAGGCCGACGCACTCGCTCTCCGGGGGTGAGACGTTCCTGGCGTCGCTGGCGCTGGCTCTCGGGCTCGCCGAAGTGGTGTCGAACCAGACCGGCGGCATCTCGCTCGACACCCTCTTCGTCGACGAGGGCTTCGGCACATTGGATGCGGAGACCCTCGAGATCGCCATGAGCACGCTCGACAGCCTGCGCACCGGCGGGCGCACCATCGGCCTCATCAGCCACGTCGAGTCGATGAAGGAACAGATCTCTGCCAAACTCCGCATCACCGTCACCGATGCCGGATACAGCGAGATCGAGGAGGTACGGGAACGTGTCTGAACCGGGCCCGCTCACTGCTGCTGTCACGCGACTCCGAACAGACGGGGTGGCCGTCGTGCTGACAGGCGCGGCCGAAACGCTGGCCTACGCCCGCGACAGGTCTGGCCACGACCCCGGCGATGTCACCTTCGCCGTCGTCGTTGCAGAGAGCGTCTCCGACGTGCAGCTGGTGTGCCGGGCCGCCTCCGAGTTCGGGGTGCCGGTCATCGCGCGCGGCGCCGGCACGGGATACGCCGGCGGAGCCGCCGCGACCGAGGGGGCGATCATCCTGTCGCTCGAGAGGCTGACCGCGATCACGCAGATCGACCCGGAGAGCGGGCTCTGCGTTGTCGAGCCGGGGGTCATCACGGCGCACGTGTCCGCGGCCGCGCGGGCAGTCGGGCTACGCTACGCACCGGATCCGGCCAGCGCAGCCCTCTCCACGATCGGAGGCAACATCGCCACCAACGCCGGGGGGCTCTGCTGTGTGAAGTACGGCGTCACCCGCGACTCGGTTCTCGCGCTCGACGTGGTGCTCGCCGGAGGTGAGCTGATCCACACCGGCCACCGCTCGATCAAGGGTGTCAGCGGATACGACCTGACCGCGTTGTTCGTCGGATCGGAGGGGACGCTCGGCATCGTCGTCGGCGCGACCCTCCGGCTGCTCCCGGTGCCGCTCGGCGCGGTGCACACGATCGCTGCGTTCTTCGAGACTGTCGAACAGGCGACGGCGGCCAGCGTCGGACTCTTCGCCTCGGGGGTGCGGCCGAGCATGCTCGAGCTCATCGATGGGGTTCACCTGTCACGCATCGACGAATGGCGGGGGAGCAGTTTCCGCCGTAGAGGCGCGGGGCTGCTGCTGGTGCAGACCGATGGATTGGCCGGGTCGGCCGAAGCCGCTCTGCTCCGCGAGGTGTTGGAGGGCTTCGGCGGCGAGACCGAGGTCACCGACGATCCCCGGCGCACCGAGGAGCTGCTCGACATTCGTCGCTGGACCTCGCAGGACCAGGCGCCCCGCCCCGAGGTCACCCTCAATGAGGATTTCGCGGTGCCGCGCCACCGGTTGGTCGAGATGGTGCGCCTCATCGAGTCGACGAGCGCACGGTTCGGCGTTGTCATCACGATCCTCGCGCACATCGGCGACGGCAACATCCACGCCAACCTGCGCATCCCGAACTCGGAGATCGGGCCGGACGGGGCGTTGCCCGAGAAGGCCTGGCTCGCTGCCGATGCCATGATCGCCGGCGTGCTCGAACTCGGCGGAACCATCAGCGGTGAGCACGGGATCGGGATGCTCAAACGGCGCTGGCTCCGCGCCGAGCTCGGTGACGTGCAGTACGAACTCCAGCGTTCGCTGAAGACCCTGTTCGACCCGCAGAACCTCCTGAACCCGGGCAAGGTGTTCCTGCCCGGGCCGTAGCATCACGGGCCTCGGCAGCGCAACCGGCGGCGTCGGTTTGTGCACGCCACAGTGGGCAGGCAGGATGAGCAGAACGGAGTACGGGCATCGTGACCGCCCGCACATCCGACCGGGACCGGGGGCTGCTGGATGCAGGACGATACGCTTCTCGCGGTGATCTACCGCGGCCGCCCGGCCACGGTCGCTGAACTCGCCGCACTGTCCCATCTGCCGGAAGGCGAGGCTCGGGCAGCCGTCGCCGACCTCCGGGCCCGCGGACTGCTGAGCGGTGAGGGCGACGGACTCGTCTACTCCCATCCCGCACTCTGGGCGGCCCAGGTCGTCGCGGAGCGCTCGGCAGAGCTCCGTCGGAGTTCACGCGAGACATTGTCGGAACTGGAGCGGATCGTCGCCGAACTGCCCGGGATGCTCCGGCACTGGTCGGTGGGGGAGACATCCACCGACCAGGTGCCAGTGATCACCCGGCATGGCCGTTACGCCAGCGAGGATGTCTGGTACGACATCGCTCGTCCCAGCAGCGGCACCCTGAACGGTGTGCTGCCGGACGTCGACCAGTTCGAGTTGAGTGAACCGCATCGCGCTGAGCGCTTCGGCCGGGCATTGGCGGCGAAGGATTCCGTGCGGGTCATCATGCCGACGCGGGCGGCCGACGATCCACTGGTGCTGCAGCGGATGACGCACTACCGTCCCGCCGGCGTCGAGTTTCGCCTGCTGGATGCCCCCGCCAGCTGGTTCTGGGTGGATGGGGACCACGTCGGGGTTCCGTTCGCGTGGGGTGAGGGGCGCCCCACGGGCGCCATCGGGGTGCGGAATTCCGCCTTAGCGTCACTCGCTTTGGCCTACTTCGAAGTGCTGTGGCAACAGGCCGAACCGGCCGAACGGGAGGATGCGGCCTGGAGCCCGCTGCTGCGGCTGATGCGGCAGGGAATCACGCTCGACACCGCTTCACGCCGGGTGGGCATCAACCCCCGGACCGGTCGACGCCGGATCGCCGCAGCGATGGATCACTACGGTGTGTCCACGCTGTTCGCCCTCGGTGTGGCCTGGGCCGCGGACCCGCAGACGACGGCCGGCGGGCCGGGCCTCCAGTCCTGAGCGTTCCGGGTGGGGCTCAGCGGCGGCCGAGACGCCGTTCTCCGCCGGAGCCGGTCTGGTAGGTCAGGCCGTAGTGCGCGAAGAGAGCGGGTTCCTCGGCGGCTTCGAGCTCGCCGTCGGTGGCGATGGAGGGTGCATCCTTGATGAGCTTCTTCGGAAACATCACCTTGAGGTACTTGGGAGCGACAACCGCGCCCGCGAGGGGTGCGAAGACGAGCTTCTGCCCGCTGAGGATGCCGACGTGCACAGTAGCGAACGTCGGAACGCCAGCGGCAGTGTCGAAGTAGATGCTCTCCAGCGACCCGACCTTGTCGCCGGCCTCATCGACAACCGGCTGGCCGATCCAGTCGCGAAGGTTCTCTGCCTCGAACATCTCGACCCGCTCTCCTGCCAGCGCACGCCAGCGTCTCCGGTCAACGTTACTGGTTCCCGGTGGTCGCCGCGGTCAGCCGTGCTGCTGTCGCGCTGCTGCTGTGGCTGCCGCGCCCGTCGGGCTTGCCGTCGGATGGACGGGTTCTGGATGCGCGTGGCTGGATCGGTGGTGCGCGATGGTCGGCGACGATACGACGCATGGGTGGTCGGCTGTGATGGCCGGGTTCAGGGCGTCGTTTTACCCGGTGTCGCTGGAATGGTCGTCTCGCAATTGGTCGTCCACTTCATGGCCTGGTGGGTGGTGGCCGGGCGGTAACTGTCTGGCCCGGTTCTGTTGGCAGGGTCTGGGTGTTTGGTTCCAGTCGAGCGATGCGGGTGGGATGACGTGGGGGGTGCCATTACGAATGGTCAGTTTCCAGCGGGCTTTGTGGACGTTTGTGTGGTGGAAGTGGCAGAGCAGAGCCCCATTGTCGAGGTCCGTCAGCCCGCCGGGGTGGGTCGGGGATAGCCACCCGTCGACATGGTGGGATTCGCACCAGGACGGGGGTGCGTTGCAGCCTGGCCAGACGCACCCGCCGTCCCGTGCGGCGAGGGCACGGTTCTGGGCGGTGGTGAACAGGCGCCGGGTCTTTCCGTGCTGGATCACCTGCCCGTGTTCACCGAACAGGGTCGTGATGACATCCCCGTGACACAGGAGCGTTTCAACGGTCGTGTACGGGACGGGTTCGGTGAGCCCGTCGATCCAGCCCACACCCCGCCCGGAGGTCACATCCTCGAGGGTGGCGTGCAGGTTCACGGTCGGCGCCGCACCATTCAACCGTGGCACCGCTGGGTCTCTCACGCCCAGCTCGATCAGTTGCACCAGTCCGTCGGCGCGCTTCTGACCCGCACTCCGAACATCCGCCGTCACAGCATCACCCAGCACACCGCCACCATCGTCGCCGTCTTCGCCGTCTTCGCCGTCTTCGCCGTCTTCGCCGTCTTCGTCTTCGCCGCCGCTGCCGTCGCTGGTGGCCGGGTCGGGCTGAAAGGACACGATCCGGGGTGACGTGAAGGGTTCCAGGGCTGCGCCGATGATCCCGGCCATCGAGCCTGTCAGCATCCCCGTGACACGGGTCATCCCCGAACAATGCGGCGTCAACGTCAGGAAGCGGCGTTCGAACAGGTCTGCGTCGCGGGGTTCCGTACCGTCAGGGTCGAGGTGCTCCCGGTACCTGATCGCGAGATCATCGACCTCCCGAACGGAGTATCCGAACCCGCCGACCCGATCCTGCGCGTACGACACCAGGCCGCCCTCGGCTTCTTCGACCGCTTCCGTGAACCCGACCCGAGAAGCCACGTCGGTGAGGCGGGTGGTGATCCGCTCCGCGACATCCACCCCAATGTCGCCCCGCGCCAACGCCTCCGCGACGCGGGGGAACTGCGGCGGGTTCGGCAGACCGACCAGAGACATCGTCGTATGGGTTCGGGTGGCGAGCCGAAGGCGATCCTGAACCGTCCGCTTCGACGCCTGCGTCACCGTCTCGAGAAACAACTGAACAGACCGGAACCCCTGAGACTTCGACAACCCCTCATCGCCGTACTCGACAGCAGACAGAGCCGCCACCTCCCCCGCCATCCGCACACGCAGGCCATCCACGATCCGGCCCAACGACTCGACCTCCGCGGTAGCGGCCATGACGTCGTCGTCGGCAAGCCCGCAGGGCGCGGCAGCCCCAACCCCCGACGCCAGCAGCGCGTCGAACCGCTGCCGGGCATCCGAAACCCACCCCATCACCGAAGCGATGTCAAAGGAGGCGGCTGGCTGGTTCATACCAACAGTCAAACACCAACCACTGACATTCCCTCAGTAAATCAGGGTACCCGCAGGCCGAAACCCAAAACTCTCAGGAAGGAATTTTCAGCAGACAGTAAGCCCGCAAAGGTAAGGGAACCCGCCGGCTCGGAAACGCCGACGAGCCCCGCAGCTGAGGAGAGCGCGAGGCCCCTATGCCTCCCACCAGGGCGTGATCACGGCACGCGCCAGCGTGTGCCCCGACATGGTGAAACCAAGGAACGCGGGTGTTGCCCCAGCGTCAATGCCGAGGGTATCGACGTCGAGAGCGTGAACGCCGATGTGGTAGTGGTGCTTGCCGCTTCCGGCGGGCGGAGCGGCCCCGAGGAAGCGGGCGAGGCTAGCGTCGTTCTTCAACTGGAACGCCCCCGCAGGCAGCGAAGCGCCCGACTCGTCACCAGCGCCCGTCGGAACGGATGTGGTGGTGACGGGGACGTCGACGACGGCCCAGTGCCAGAACCCGGCACCAGTGGGCGCCTGCGGGTCGTACACCGTGATCGCGAAACTCTTGGTGCCCTCGGGGAACCCCGACCAGGTGAGCTGGGGACTCGTGTCGGAGCCGCCGGCGCCGAAGATCCCGCTCACCTGGGGGGTGGGCAGTCTCTCGCCGTCGAGAACGTCGGCGCTCGTCAGGGTGAAGGTGGGAACATCCGCGATCTGGTCGTAGGGGTTGGTGGTCATCGAACCGGTCATGATTTTCTCCAATTGTCATTCACCTCTGAAACCAGCAGTCTCATCGGATGGTGAGCAGGCGCTAGAGCCCCTTCGCGATGGCCGCTGCGGCCGCGAGCCAGGCTCGACGAGTGGCGGGCTGAAGCGAGCTGTGCAGGATCCGACCGGCCTTCAGCGCGGGATCGAACGGCACGATCACGACGTCGCGCACATACGGACGGAAGTCGTCGGCCATGCGCTCGGAGATGTTCTGCTCCTTCGGCTGCCACTCGGAGATGACGACGACGGCGTTCTTCGCCAGCTCCGCGGCCTTCTCGCTGCGGCTCTGCACGGCCTGCAGTGTGAGAAGGGCGGCCTGGGCGCGATCCTCCATCGTGGTGGTCGGCACGACGAGCTGGTCGGTGTGGTCGATCATCCGCAGCCAGTTCTCGGCGCGGTCGCTGTTGCCGGAGTCCATCAGGATGAGCCGATAGTACTTCGCCGCGATGCTGTGCACGATGTCGACCTCCTCGGCCGTCATCTCGTGGGTGCCGGAGGGGTCTTCGTCTGATCGCAGCACGTCGAACTTGTCGGCCTGCTGGTGGTGCACGAAGCGGGACATCTGGCCGAACTCGGCGCGGGCATCCAGAAGGTCATCGGCATTGGCGAGAACATCGAGAACGGTGGAGTCGTGCTCGCCGCGTTCCGTACGCCAGCCGAGCGTGCCCATGGTCTCGTTGTTGTCCCAGGCGAGCACTCCGCCGCCGCCGCTCCGGGCGAAGGCTGCCGCGAGGTTGGCGACCGTGGGGGTCTTGTTCGCCCCGCCCTTGCGGTTGATCACGCTGATGGTGCGGTGCGCCGGGAAATGACGGGAGATCGCCTCGATGTCGCTGCGCTGCGCCTGCTCGGTGGGGCCGGGCTTGAAGTGGAATCCCAGGTGGTTCAGGAAACCCTTGAAGCCCTGCTCGGCAGGCTCGTCGACCTTCGCCACGGCGAGGAACGAGGGGGCATCGAGCAGATCCTTCTGCCGGCCTGAGCCGGAAGGCGTGGACTGCTTCGACGGTCTTGCCTGCTCGGCCGAGTCGGTCGTGCGCGCACCCCGGACAGGTGCGGCAGTGGTACGGGAGGGTGTTGGCATGGGGGGCTCTGATCGTTCGGGTGACAGTGCCAGCGCGGGGCGGGCGGATGCTGGCAGGGGAACCGGGAGGGATGCGGGCAGGGGAAGTGCGGCGGGCACTGGATCGTCGCTCTCGTCCGGAACTTCTGCGGCGTCTTCGGCGGTTGTGGTTGTGGTTGTGATTGCGGGGCCGGAGGTCTGTGTGGAAGTGATGTCGGCGTCGGAGTCAGTGACGTCGGCATCGGCGTCGGGATCGATGTCGTCGGTGACTGGCTGGTCGACCTCGACCGCGGCGTCCGTGGCGATGTCCGCATGGGCATCCGTGTCCGCATCGGCGTCCGTGTCGCCGTCGGCGTGTGCGGCGTCGTCACCTTCGACGGTGTCGTCACCTTCGACAGTGTCGTCGTCACCCTCGTCAGCCATCACGCCGATCTCAGCGTCGGCGTTGTTCGGCTCGTCGGTGTCGGTTCGCTCGCCGGAGGCCTCGAGCTCTTCAGCTGGCACGAAACTCTCCTCCTCGATCGAACCGTCTTCGTCGGCGAGCAGGATGCTGCGACCGGTCTCCGCCGTCACCGTGACTCGCACGGGGCGACCGAGGTTCTCGGCTTCACCCTGGATGAGGCCGACGAGCTCCTGGAGTGCCGAGCCCGCCGAGTCGGCAGCGATGTGCTGCTCCGCTCCATCGACTCGCAGCACACCAGTATTGTCACCGCGGAGAACCGCCGTGATGTGTGGAGTGTCGAGCACCCGACTCTTGTCGATTGCCATACCAGCACCCCGCCTTTGATCAGATGAAACCAGACAACTTGTCCCATCTTAAGAGAGGGTGAAGTTTTTGAGGAAACCCCGGCAGGACCGGCCTACTCGTCGACCTCGGTGTAGGTGCCGTCGTGCTCCGCCGGACGGTCCTCGCGGTCGTCTCCCTCGGTGTCCGTGTAGCTGCCCGACTCCTCGCCTGCAGTCGATGCGGGAGTGGTCGCGGGCCCGGCTTCCTCTTCAGGATTGAAGTGTGAACCATCCGGAGCGTGACCCACCGCGAGGCCGTCCTCGGAGTTGGGAATGGTGCCGTCAGTGCCGATATTCGTGTCGCTCATGGTCTCACGCTATGCCAGACGGCCCGCGACCGGCAGGGGCTTGCTTTTCGCAGCGAAGCTCCGGCGAACAGGATTCAGGGCAGGAGGGCGAGTTTGCCGCCGGGGTGCTGGCCCTTCAGGAACTCGAGGGCGTCGCGCGCTTCGGAGAGCGGCCAGGTGCGAGCGATCGGCACGACGAGCCGGCCGGATCCCGCAAGATCGATCAGGTGTGCGCGTGCGGCGTTCCGGAAGGCCGCGCTGGCCGGCATCGCCCCGGCGATCGCCCGGATGCCATCGGCTTCGGCCCGGCCGGGCGCTGCGATGGTCACGATGCGCTGCCGATCATCCACCAGCGCCAGCGACACGTCGACCGCCTCGTCGGTGCCCACCGCGTCGAGCGCGGCCGCGATCCCGCCGGGGGCCGCCGCCCGCACGCGCTCCTCCAGACCGCCGCCGTAGGCCACCGGATGCCCGCCGAAGCGCCGAACGACGTCGAAGCTCCCCTCGCTGGCGGTGCCGACGACCTTCGCCCCCAGGAGTGCCGCCTGTTGCAGCACACTCACGCCGACGGCTCCGGATGCTCCGTGGAGCAGGATCGTGTCGCCCGCGGTGACCCGGGTGACGTGGAGCATCTCGGCGGCGGTGGTACCGGCGAGCAGGAGGTTCGCGGCCTCGGGGAAGCTGAGGGAGGCCGGTTTCGCGAACACATCGGCGGCCGGAACGGTGAGTGCGGAGGCGTAGCCGCCGGCGACCCGGAAGGCGAGCACTTCGTCGCCCACGGCGCCGCCGCCCGAGGCGATCTCGGTGTCGGGTCCGAGGGCTGAGATCACGCCGGAGACCTCGTATCCCACCTGCACGGGTAGGAGGCCCCGGTCGCTCCCCGACGCGACGTGCTTGTAGTCGGCCGGGTTCATGCCGGCAGCGCGGATCTCGATCGTGACCTCGCCCCTGCCGGGCGGGGCGACCTCTGCCTCGACCTCCTCGAACACGTCGAGTCCACCGAATTCCTGTGCGATCCACTTGACTGCCATGTATTCCATTGAACACCCGGGTAGCGTTGGGTCATGGCTGAAACAGCGTCCGACCCGTTCCACGACTTCTCCGTTCCGCAGGATGCCGACCTCGTCGCGTCCCCGACACCGAACGCCGAGAGCTCCGGCGACGACGACGGTGACAACGCGGCGGGGTCGGGCGCTAGGGAGCTCGACGACGACCCGCTGGGCTCGAGCGGCAGAGCCGACCGGGGTGAGACGCCAGCAGACGACTGAGACCGCCGCGCGCGGGAGGGCGAGGGGTCAGAAGCCGGTGGCCGCGATGACGCCGGAGTAGAGGAAGCCCGTCAGCACGGTGACCAGGCTGGCCGCGCCGAGGGCTGTGCCTGCGCCCGCCGCACCGCGGGGCGCGCCGGGGCGGAGCAGTGCCACGATGCCGAGCGCGATGGTCGCCAGCGCGATGACGATGGCAAGCACGGAGTGGGCGACTCCGAACGTGGCCAGCAGTTCATACATCCCCTGCCCGACGACGACAGCCTGCACAAGTGTGAAGAGCACGTTGAACAGGATGCCCACCACGCCCACCACCAGCGCGACGATGCCGAGCGTGTTCCGAGTCTGCGGGGCGCGCGCGCCCTGGGTGTCGCCGGTGTACCGGCCGCCGCCGCCGCTGATGCTGCTACGGCCCTGTCCCGCTTCGGGTTCACTCATACTCCCAGTCTCCTCCCCTTGTGACGGGGCACGAACGCAAACCGGGTCAGCGCGAGGCGGGGCCCGCGAGGATCGTCGCGCCCGCCGGGTCGGCCGCCGCATCCCAGGGCGTCGGCATGCCGATCGGGTTCGGCTGCGGGTAGAGCGGTGCGCAGGCGTTCGCGAGGGGGGCGAGCGCCGCCGCGACCGCTGCGAGCCGGGCATCGCTGAGGCCAGACCAGGGAGCGGTTGCGAGGCGGTTCGTCAGCTGCTCGGCGCGGTCGATCGTGTCACGGCCGGCGGGAGTGATGAGGCCGTCGGAGTCGAGCATCCCGCGGTCGACGAGGTCGGACTGTTCGTCATCCCACTCCTCGTCGCTCCAGCCGCGCGACCGCTTCATCGACGAGGTGTCGAGGTCGAGACCGCTCCGCAGAACGATTGTGGTGAGGCCCGCGATGTTCTCGGTGACGAGGGCGAGCACGTGACCGTCGCCGCGGTGCTCGCGGAGGGTCGCCGTCGCCTGCCAGAGGTCGCGGTACGGGTCGCCCGTGGTGGGGAGGGCACGGTTCGCTGCGGCGAGCGGACGCCCGATGGTGTCCACTTCGGCCGCGATCGGGGCGAGGGCCGTGGCGGCTCGGGCCGCGACATCCTCGTCGGGCACCAGGGTGCGGAGAGTGGATGCCGCACCTGCCGCCCGGGCATCCAGAACCGCGTCGGGCGAGGCGATCGACCACGCAGCGGGCAGCGCACGCTCGACGAGCGCGGGCGCGAACCCGCTGAACAGGGCGGTGACGGGGGCGGCGGTCACCGCGCCGAGCGGAGCGGACCGGCCCGCGAAGTAGCCGTCCCAGTAACGCGTGAGGCCGATGGCGGCGAAGGCTGCGCGGGACTCCGCCGAGAAGTACGTCACGGCGTGGATGGGTTCGAACAGGGTCCAGAGCCCTCTGACCAGTGTGTCCCTCGACGTCATCGTTGCCTGCTTCCTCGACTGCACCACGTGGGTCCGTCCGGCCGTGGCCGGTGCCCGCGCCCAGTCTAGGATGGTGGCGTGAACGCCAGCGAAGACCCACAGCCCCCGTCCGTGCTGGCCCCCGCCGTGCTGGTTCCCGCCGTGCTGGTCCCGTCCGTGCTGGTCATCGGGGAGGCGCTCGTCGACATCGTCGTGCGGGACGGTGATGCAAATGCCCCAGACGACGCAGCCCCGGTCGTGCATCCGGGTGGCAGCCCTCTGAATGTCGCCTACGGGCTCGCACGGCTCGGCGTGCCCACGACCTTCCGCGCACAGGTCGGCTCAGACGAGCACGGCCGGGCGATCATCCGGCACCTCGAGCAGGCCGGCGTGGTGCTCGAGCAGGCGACGGCTCTGGATGCCCCGACTTCCACCGCCACGGCGCACCTCGATGCCGAGGGCAGGGCCAGCTACGAATTCGACATCGTGTGGGAGCTCGACCGCGGCGAGATCGCGGACGGCACGAGCGTGCTCCACACCGGGTCGATCGCGTCGGTGCTCCGCCCGGGGGCAGGCGAGATCCGACGGTTGTTCGCGGATGCCCGGGCGCGAGGCGACGTGCTGCTCAGTTACGACCCGAACGTGCGGCCGAGCATCACACCCGACAGGGCTGCCGTCGTGGCGGATGTCGAAGCACTCGCAGCGGATGCGCACGTGGTGAAGCTGAGCGATGAAGACGCCGAGTGGCTGTACCCCGGTGTCGACCTCGAGACGGTCGTGTCGCGCTTTCTCGACGCGGGGAGCCTGCTCGTGGGAGTGACTCGGGGAGGGGAGGGCTGCCTGCTCGCGGCCCCCGGCGTGCGCGTGGCGCTGCCCGCCGAGCCGGTCGAGGTGGTCGACACCATCGGAGCGGGCGATTCGTTCATGTCGGGAATGCTGTACGCGATCCTTCGCGACGGGCTCGTGCCCGGCATCCTGGCCGGGCACCTCGACGGTCACGAGGTGGAGGCCATCGCGCGCACGGCGCTCGAGAGTGCGCGCATCACGGTCTCACGGGCCGGAGCGAACCCGCCGTCGCTCGCCGAGCTCGGCGCACCCTGAGCCCAGGCCCGCCCCCGGGCCTACGATCGGGTCATGGCTCTTCTCTACAAAGCGGTTCTGACCCCCTCGAAACTCGAGCTGCTGCAGGAGTGGGTGCCCGAGCAGCCGTGGTTCAGCGCTGCGGACGGGCCTGCAGGCGGCTCGGATGTCGACGCGACACCCCTGGTGCAGGTCGGTTCCTATCGGTTCGACGACCCCGACGGGGAGGTGGGCATCGAGACGATGCTTCTCCGGGCGGGGGAGGGGGAGGCCGCCGGGCCGGTGCTGCAGGTTCCGGTGACGTACCGTGCGGCCCCGCTCGACGGTGCCGACGCCTCACTGATCGGAAAGGTCGAGCACTCGGTGCTCGGTACGCGGTGGGTGTACGACGCGTGCGGTGACCCGGTCTATGCGGCAGTGCTCGCCGCAGTCATCCTGAACGGCGGAAGCCACGTCGAGCAGCACTGGGTGATCGACGGCGAGGAGGTGGCGAAACCGCTCGACACGCTCGTCGAGGGCACGGGCGGGCGCGCGGTGCTCGGCAGCGGTGGGGCGAATGGCGGTGGAGTGGACGGCGGCGGAGCGGACGGCGGCGGTGCGAACGGCGGCGGTGCGGACGCAGGGCCGTGGGCGATCGTCACCGTCGAGACGGGAACCGAGTCGACGCTGATCCACACCGGCGACCTGGTGATCGAGGTGCTGCGCCGGGTGACCGGCGAGGGTGCGCTCTCTGCTGCCGACGCGGCGTCTGCCGCTCGGGCCGATTCGGCGGCGGCCATCGCGGGGACGAGCGCCATGCTCCTCGGCCGGTGGCCCGGCGAGCCCGAGCCGCGTCTGCTGGCGAGCGCCGCCGCCGCGGCATCCGGGGCCTGAGAGCGCCCCCAGCGCCCCCACGGCCACCCTGCACCAACGAGACCGCCACTTCGTGCCGAGATCGCCGGGTGGAACTGGCGGTCTCGACCGGAAGTGGCGGTCTCGGGGGTGCTCGGCGTGCGCGCTACCTGGCGGCGGCCGTGGCCAGCAGCGGTACGAGCTGGTCGAGCACGACGGGGATGCTCAGCACGCTGGCCGCGCTGTACGCCTTCGTGACCTCGGCGCCCGGGTCGAGGATGACCGCGCGGCCGTCCTGCACGACGGGAAGGCTCGCGAGCAGGGGGTCGGCCGAGGTCTCTGCGGCGGTGAAGCCGATCGGCACGCCGACCATCACGTCGGCGTCGAGTGCCGAGACGTTCTCGACAGAGACGGCAGCGTAGAACGCACCGGCACCGAGCGCGGTCACGGCTGGGGCGCTCACGAAGCCCAGGTCGGCGAGGATGTCGAACCGGCCGTCGCCCGGCAGGTAGGCGCCGTATGCCTCACCGAACTTGGCGGCGGAGACAGCTGTCTTGCCGGCGAAGGTGGGGTTGGCGGCAGCGGCGGCCGCGATGTCGGCTTTCGTCGAGGAGATCAGCTCGGCACCCTTGTCGGCCTGGCCCAGGGCCTCCGAGACCGAGGTGAGCTGCGTCGCCCAGTCGGTGGCGAACGCGCCGGTTCCGGTGGGGGCGTAGACCGTCGGTGCGATCTCGCTGAGACGCTTGTAGGTCTCCTCGTCGTTGTCGCTCCGCACGTTCAGGATGACGTCTGGGTCGAGGGCCGCGATCTGTTCGTAGTTCAGCGTCTCACCCCCGCCCAGCTGCTCGGGAACGACGTCGCCGAAGAGCGGTGCGGCCCACTCGCCGACGCCTTTCGTCGGGGCGCCGAAGCCCTGCCAGTCGTAGACTCCGACCGGTTTGACGCCGAGGGCGAGGGCCATCTCGGCATCCGACCAGCCGAGGGCGACGACCTTCAGGTCGGCGGTGGCCGGCTGCGGAACCTCGACGCTGCCGAACATGGTGTCGACGGTGCCGAGGGGTCCGGATGCTGCGGAGGAGGCTGGCTCGCTGGTCGCGCTCGCGGCGCATCCGCTGAAGGCGAGGAGGGCCGCTGCTGTTGCGGCAACAACGGTGGTGGTACGGAGAAGACGGGTGCGCATTGAAGCTCTCTCGATCGGGTACACGGGTGATTTTAGGTTAGCCTAACCAAACCCGAGCACCTGTGTGGATTCTCAGGGAAGCGAATCGCCCCGACAGGAGAGCTCAGTGAGACCGCAGGGGGATCACCAGCGGCGTACCGGACTCCGGGTCCTCGATGATGCGGCACCGCAGCCCGAACACGTGTTCGACCAGCTCCGCGGTCACGATGTCGTTCGGGGCGCCCTCTCGGACCACGCGCCCGTCCTTCATCGCCACGAGGTGCGTCGCGTAGCGTGCGGCCTGGTTCAGGTCGTGCAGCACGGCGACGAGCGAGTGACCCGACTCGCGGTTCAACCGGGAGAACAGGTCGAGCAGCTCCACCTGGTGGGCGATGTCGAGGTAGGTCGTCGGCTCGTCGAGCAGCAGGATCGGGGTCTGCTGGGCGAGCGCCATCGCCACCCAGACCCGCTGGCGCTGCCCGCCGGAGAGCTCGTCGACCGAGCGCCCGCTGAGCTCCGTGACGTTCGTCGCGGCCAGAGCCTCGGCTACGGCGCTCTCGTCGTCGACCGACCACTGGCGGAGCATCGACTGGTGCGGGAAGCGTCCGCGCGAGACGAGGTCGAGCACGGTGATACCGTCGGGCGCGACCGAGGTCTGCGGCAGCAGTCCGACGCGCCGCGCGACCTCCTTGGAGGGGTACTTCGCGATGTCGCGCCCGTCGAGCACGACACTCCCGGCCGTGGGTGCCAGCACCCGGGCGAGCGAGCGCAGCAGCGTCGACTTGCCGCAGGCGTTCGGGCCGACGATCACAGTGAACGAGTCATCCGGGATCTGGATGTCGAGACCGTGGATGATCGTCCGCTTGTCGTAGCCCACCCGGAGGCCCAGGCCCGCGAGCCGCACGGGCGCGGCCGGTGACGCAGGCGGGGACGCGGCAGCGGGAGCCGAGCCGGCGGGTGTTCCAGGGTTCACGTCAGGCCTTCCGGGACTGCGCCGCGAGCAGGGCGACGAGGTAGACGCCACCGACGATCACCGTGATGATGCCGACGGGTAGCTGGGTGGGCGCGATGATCCGTTGTGCGATCACGTCGCTGCCGAGCATCAGCGCTGCGCCCAGCAGCGCGGCGGGAAGGAGGGCAGTGCCGGGTGACCGGGTGAGGCGGCGGGCGATCTGGGGTGCGGCCAGGGCGACGAACGAGATCGGCCCGGCCGCCGCCGTGACCACGGCCACCAGAGCGACGCCCACCAGCAGCGGCACGAGCCGGGTCGGTTCGGCCCTCACCCCGAGGCCGACCGCCGCATCGTCCCCGAGCTCGAGCGTGCGGAGCCGCTGGGCATGGATCGCCAGCACCGGCACGAGCACGACGATCGTGCCGAGCACGGGGATCACGTCGGCCCAGGTCGAGAGGTCGAACGATCCGGTGCCCCAGGTGGCCGCCGACAGCGCGCGGTTGACGTCGACCGAGATGATCAGCCAGCCGTTCACCGCCACGAGGAACGCGCTGACCGCAATGCCGATCACGATCAGCCGGAAGCCCTGCACGCCGTTCCGGAAGCTCAGCAGATAGACGACGGCGGCCGTCGCCACCCCGCCGATGAACGCGCCGATCGAGGTGGCCACGTAGTTGCCGCCGATCACGAACAGCACGACCAGGGCCCCCGTGTACGCACCCTGTGAGAAGCCGAGGATGTCGGGACTGCCGAGTGGGTTCCGTGTGAGCGACTGGAAGATCGCGCCCGAGAGCGCCAGCGCCGCGCCCGCGAGAATGGCCAGCACGATCCGGGGCGCCCGCCACTCGAGCACGATGCGCTGGATGCTTGCCGAACCGTGCCCCGTGAACACCGCGAACACGTCGCCGGGTGCGATCGGGTATTCGCCGAGCGTCACAGCGAGAACCGCGAGCGCCAGAGTGAACACCGTGAGTGCGCCCACCACCCAGACGGTGCGGGTGCGGATCCGGATGCTCACCCGTCCACCCGCGAGCCGAATCACGTGTATCCCCTTCACGGCTGCGAGCGTGCGGGTCTCGTCCGCCCGGATCGCCGGCGCCTCCTCGAGCCTCGTCACAACCCCTTCACCGCCTTCCGGCCGCGCATCAGCACGATCAGCAGCGGAGCACCGATGAACGCGGTGACCAGTCCGACCGGCACTTCGCTCGCAATCAGCAGGCGGCCGACCAGGTCGGCTGTGAGAAAGATGATCGGCGCGATGACGGCAGCGAACGGCAGGATCCAGCGCTGGTCGGGCCCCACGATCCGCCGCGCCACGAAGGCTGCCATCAGGCCGAGGAACGAGATGGGGCCGGCCGCCGCCGTGGCCGCGCCGCAGAGAATCGTCACGGCAGCGAATCCGATGATGCGGGTTCCGAGGAGGTTCGCGCCGAGCGAGCGTGCGAGGTCGTCGCCCAGCACCGAGGCGTTCAACGATCGCCCGAGCGCGAGCGCCACCACCCCGCCCACCAGGATGAACGGCAGCACACCCCAGACGATGTCCCACTGCCGGCCCTGCAGCGAACCGGCGGACCAGAACCGGATCGCATCGAACGTGTCGGGGTTCTGCAGCGTGATGCCCATGCTGATGCCGTTCAGCAGGTACGACACCGAGACGCCCACCAGCACGAGTCGCGCCGGATCGGCCCCCGACCGCCCGCGCCCGCCGATCGCGTAGACCCCGGCGGTCACGAGGATCGCCCCGGCGAACGACCACCAGACGTAGTTCGAGATGCCGGCCACGCCCGCGTAGGTGATCGCCAGCACGACGGCGATGTACGCCCCGGCGTTCACTCCGAGCAGCCCCGGGTCGGCCAGGGGATTGCGGGTGATGGCCTGCATGAGGGCCCCGCCGAGGCCGAGCGCGGCGCCGACGAGGAGGGCCAGCAGCATGCGGGGCACCCTGAAGGTGTTGACGAGCAGCGCTGTGGTGTCGCTGCCGCCTTCGGTGAGCGCCTTCCAGACCGCGTCGGGGGCGAGGTTGCCCGAACCGATGAAGAGGCTGAGGCCCGCGAGGAGCAGCAGCAGGAGGAGCAGTGCCAGCAGGAGGATCGTGCGGCGGCTCGCGGTGGCTGCGACCGCTCCTCGCGGGGGAGCTCCTGTACGCACGCTCGGCAGGGTCGTCACCATGGTAAGCCTTACCTTACCAGTGGTGCCTGTGCTGAGACCGGTACCGGCGCCGGGTCTCAGGGCAGGCGGAAGACGATTCCCGCGTAGGTGAGGCCTGCGCCGAACCCGACGGAGAGCACCAGGTCACCCGACGTCAGGGTGCCGGCCTCGCGCATCCGTGCAATCGCGATCGGGATCGACGCCGAGGAGGTATTGCCCGTCGTGACGATGTCGTCGGCCACGATCAGGTCGTCGCGGGCGCCTGCGTCCTTCACCCTGTGGGCGATCGCCTCGACGATGCGGAGGTTCGCCTGGTGCGTGACCAGCGCGTCGATGTCCCCGAGGGCGACTCCGGATGCCTCGACGGCGCGGAGGGCGACGGGAGCGATCGCGGTCGACGCCCAGCGGAACACCGACTGGCCCTCCTGGAAGATGAACGAGTCGCGGTCCTTGATGTGGATGGTCGACACGAGTTTCTCGGCCGAGCCCCACGCCACCCGTCCGATCTCGTCGACCTCGCTCGCCGTCACCACGACGGCTCCCGCGCCGTCGCCGAAGATGATCGCGTTGCCGCGGTCGGTCTGGTCGACCCAGTCGGTGAGCTTCTCGGCGCCGATCAGCAGCACGTTCTTCGCCGCCCCGTTCTTGATGGCGCTCGAGGCCACGCCGAGGCCGTAGCAGAACCCGGCGCACGCGGCATTGAGATCGAACGAGCCGGGGGCTTCGATGCCGAGCCCGGCGGCGACCTGCGTCGCGGCGTGCGGGATCTGCGACGGCATCGTGCAGGTGGCCACGATGACGGTGTCGATGTCGGAGGGCAGCATCCCGGCATCCTCGAGCGCCATCCGGCCGGCCTTCACGGCCAGCGAAACGACAGTCTCGTCGGCGGTCGCGAAACGGCGCTCCCGGATACCGACGCGGCGGGTGATCCACTCGTCGTTGGTGTCGAGCGTCTGGGACAGGTCGTCGTTCGTGACGATGCGCGAGCCCCTCTCGAAGCCGAAGCCGGCGATCCGGGCCCCGGGCGAGGTGGGGGCGGGAACGATCTGCGCTGTGCTCATCGGGTGCTGGCTCCTCTTCGGTACGAAGTACCCCGTCAACGATAACGACAACCGCCGCCGGGCGGTGACCGCCCGGGTGACGACCGGAAACTCAGGCGAAGGCGGAGATCCCGGTGATGGAACGCCCGATGAGGAGGGCCTGGATGGTCTCGGTGCCCTCGTAGGTGTGCAGCGACTCCAGATCGGCGAGGTGGCGCGCGACAGAGTGCTTCAGCAGGATGCCGTTGCCGCCGAGCAGGTCGCGCGCGTTCGACGCGATCGCGCGGGCGGTTCGCGTGCTGGTGAACTTCGTGAGACTGGCCTGCGTGGCCGTGAGGGCCCCGCGGGCATCCAGAGCCGTCGCCTGGAAGCAGTACAACTGGATCGTGCCGAGCTCGCTCAGCATGCGGGCGAGGCGTTCCTGCACGATCTGCGAAGCGCCGAGGGGCCGGCCGAACTGGCTGCGCTTGGCCGCGTACTGCACCGCGGCCTCGTAGCAGGCCGTGGCGTGACCGAGGGCGGCCCAGGAGACCGAGAGGCGGGTCGACTGGATGGACCTGGCCGTCTCGCGGAACGAGGTCGCCCCGGGCAGAAGAGCATCCTCCGGCACGAACACGTCCGTCAGTACGATGTGCGTCTGCCAGATCGCGCGGAGTGAGGCCTTCTGCTCGATGACCGTGGCCTCGTATCCGGGAGTCCCCTGGTCGACGAGGAAGCCGCGCACCGCCCCGTCGGCCGTTCGCGCCCAGACGATCGTGAGGCCGCCGAGGGAGCCGTTGCCGATCCACTTCTTCTCACCGTTCAGGAGGTAGCCGGCGGTGCCGCCCCGGCTCGCCCTCGTCGCGGTGCTCTCGAGCGCCACGGAATCGGAGCCGTGCGTCGGTTCGGTGAGGGCGAAGGCGCCGAACTCCGTTGCGCGGGCGAGGGGTTCGAGCCAGCGGTGCTTCTGCCCGGGCGAACCGAACGAGGCCACCGACCGGAGGGCGAGCCCGCCCTGCACGCCGATGAACGCGCCGAGCGAACCGTCGCCCCGGTTGATCTCGAGGTTCACGAGTCCGGCGGCGAGTTTCGACATCGGAGCGAACCCGGGGATGTCGGTACCCTCCCGCAGCAGGTCGAGCTCGCCGAGGCGGTGGGCGAGCTGCGCGGGAAACTGGGCGCGGTCCCAGTAGCCGTCGATCACCGGCAGCACTTCGGCCTCGACGAAACCGCGCGCCCGGGCAGCATAGGCGAGGTCTTCGGCGGGCAGGCCCTCGAACAGACCCAGGGGATCGGTGTCGAGCGCGGTCGTGAGCTCGTATTCGGGCTCGGCGGTGCCGACGGGAAGTGCTGTTCGCTCGGCCACCTGGTGCTCCATTCATGAAGGAAGGGCCCCCGCCGAAGCGAGGGCCCTTCCCAGTATGCAGTTGTGCCTTACGCAGCGCCGCCCGAGGTGTTCAGGGTTCCGTTGACGCCGGACGGGAAGAACCCGCCCTTCGTGACGGCCTTCGGGTTCAGGTAGGCGATGTTCAGCACCTGGCCGGGCGTACGGCTGTAGGTGATGCCGTTCGAGTCGGTCGGAACGAGGTTCGCCTTGCCATTGACCGTGATGCCCTGGTCGAGGCTGGTCGAGCCGTCGAGGCTGTCACGGGCGGCCGAGATCTTGTTGACCGTGTCAATGACCGCGGGGGTCTCGACGCCGATGCGGTAGAGGCTCGTGCGCACGATTCCGGCGTGGTACGCCTCGACCGAGAGGATGCCCGCAGCGGCTTCGAGGTACGTCTTGTTGGTGACGAGAGCTGCTGCACCCTTGTAGGCGGTGACTCCGACGTCTTCGAAGATGAAGGCGCCGATGAGGAAGCTGACCTCGTCGGCATACGGGTCGAAGGTCTGGCCCTGCTTGATCACGCCGGCCGCGACGGCAGCCGAGGTGAAGGCATCCGAGATGTTGATCGCGGGGCGCGAGACGGCAGCCGAGCCGAGCGCTGCACGGAGGAATGCGACGTGCGCACGCTCGTCAGCAGCGATCTCCTCGGCGTAGGCCTTGATCGCGGGGGTCTGGAACGTGACCTGCTTGCCACCGGTCACCGCACCGACGGTCTGCTTGCCGCCGGTGAGGCTGGCGGGAAGACCCGCGCCGGTCACGGCGTGCAGGTAGAACTCGGCCTCGAGGTATTCCAGGTTGAGGGCGAAGTTCAGGATCGAACCGTCGCTGATACCGGCAGCCGAGACGGCCGGGGCGGCGACGGCGCCAGCTGCCGGTGCGAGCACGGCGGCGCCGATGCCGGCGGCACCGATCCCGGCGGCTGCGAGCAGCTTGCGGCGGTCGAGCTTGGTCTCAGCGCTGCGGTTGATGGCGTTGGTGATGAATTTCTCGTCGAACATGTGGAGCTCCAAACGGGTGAGAAGAAGAAAAAGAAAGGTGTGGTGACTCGGGCCTGGCTACGCGTTCGCCTTGCGACGGAAGGCGAAGACCACGCCGGCTCCGGCGAGCAGGAATCCACTGGCGAGGGCGCCGATGCCTGATGCGTCAAGACCCGTATTGGCGAGGCTGCCGGTTCCGCTGCCGGATCCGCTGCCGCCCGATCCGCTGCCGCCACCGTTGGCCGGCGTGGTGGGAGTCGGCGTCGGGGTGGGGGTCGGCGTCGGGTCTGCGACGACCGTGAAGGTACCGGTTGCCACTCGCGCTGAGCGGTCACCCGTCAGGGCGACGGTGTAGTCGCCGACCGGAGCGTTGGCCGCGAGGATGATCGCTCCCTTGGCGCTGCCGTCCTTCGCGTCAGCGAAGAGCTGGGCAGCAGTGTCGGCACCGGGCAGAACCACAACCGCGCCGGTCGGGTCCTTGATGAGCAGGGTGAGCGACTCGGCGGGGCTGAAGCCGGTCGCCGTGAAGGCGATTCCGGTCAGGGCCGTGTCGGAGACGGTGGTCGAGGTCGGGTCGAGCGTGAGGCTCAGCGGGATCAGCGGCACCGGTGCGGTCGCGAAGTAGAACACGATGGCCTGGCGGTCGGCTCCGGGGAGTTCGTTTCCGTCGGCGTCCGTCTGGTAGGTGAGAACGCGGATGCCGTCGGTCTCGACGGTTCCGCCACCGGGCTCGAGGTCGCTGAAGTCAGTCGTGATCGACCACGTCTTGTCGGCCTTGACGACGGTCTTCCCGGCGCTGTCCTGGTTGCCCGCGCGACCCGTGTACTGGATCTCGACGGTTGCACCGGGCGTGCCGGTTCCCTCGAAGACCGGGGTGGCCGTGTCGACGGTGCTCAGCTGCTCGGGCGAGGTGACCGCGAAGGGGTCGCCGGGCACGGGCGCGTCCTTGAAGGTGAAGGCGTAGGGGGCGAGAGTTGCGACGACGGTTCCTGCTTCGTCGTCCTTCAGCTCCTTGACCGTGACGCTGACCAGGGTCTGGCCCGGCGCGAGAGCACCGAAGTTCGCGATCGCGTTCCAGTTGCCGTCGCCGTCGACCTGAACGCCACCGAAGATGGCGGGGGTGTCCACGGTTCCGTCGGCAGCGGTGTAGTACACCTGCACGGTGTCGCCAGCGTCGAGGTTGGTACCGGTGAAGCCAGTGAGGCCGGGGCCGGCCTGCGCTACATCGATGTCCCCGGCGGCCGGGGAGGTGACGCTGAATTCGCCGGCAGCGAAGGCTGCGGGGGCGAGAGCGAGCGACGGTACAACAGCGAGAGCCGCGGCTGCGCCGAAGATGGCCAGTCTTTTCGCGAGACCGCGCGAAGCCGGTGGCCGGCTCGTCGCGCGCTCAGGTAGGGAAATACCGTGCATGGGTGCTCCTGAAGTGGAATTGACAGAGGAAGAGCGCCCCCTGCGACGGCGACATCTTGATGAAGGTAACCGATGACCTGCACTTTTGTCACTTGTTTTTTCGTTTGTTCACCTTTTTGACCTCAAAGCAGATTTTCAGCTATAAGCATCGTTTGGCGTGTCCACTTCTCCCGGCCTACAGTCAGCTATTCGAACATACGTTCGAAAAAAGCGGAGGAGGCGCATGGTGAAGGTCGACGAAGTGGTGGCCGTCTGGCTGAAGGAGGGGAGGCCGAATCGCCTCGTCTGGGGGTCCCGGCGATTCCGGGTGACGGACTCGCCGACGCGCCTCGGCGACGACCTCCCGGAGTCGTTCCTCGACGCCCTGGCTTTCACTCACCCGCCGCGACTCTCGGTGGGCTGGCGCTTTCAGGCGACCACCGATGAGGGGGAGGCCCGGGTCTTCGACATCCGGTGGGATGACCACCGGCACCTCTGGCAGTTGCTGAGGACCTACGACTGAACTCGCGATAGAGCTTGACCCGCGGCATCCTGCTGCCTAGTCTGGGTGAAACGCGATATAGCTCGAAGGAGAAAGCACATGGCACTGGAGAAATGGCTCATCGAAGGGCCCAGAGTCATCGACCTCGAAGTAGTGCGCTCGGTGAAGATCAGCCTCATCGGCGGCAGGATCGATGTGATCGGCCACGACGAGCCCGGCGCACGCGTCGAGATCCACTCCGTGCAGGGCAAAGCCCTCACGGTGTCGATCGATGACGACCTGCTCGAGATCGACCACCCGCAGCTCCGCTGGGACAGCTTCATCGACGTCTTCGCCTCCTTCCGGGGAACGGCGAAGGCTGACATCAGCGTGCTCGTCCCTCGCCACATCGCCCTGAAATTCGGAGTTGTGTCGGCGAGCGCACTCCTCTCGGGGCTGGCCGCCGACGCCACGGTCAGCACCGTCTCCGGAGACCTTGTGATCGACGGGGTCGCCGGCAGCCTCGAGATCAACACGGTCAACGGCGAGGTCTCTGTGCAGAACCACACCGGGCCGATCGTCTCGCACAGTGTCTCGGGCGATCTCACGGCGAGCGGCCGCATCCCGACCTTCTCGGCCGACGGCGTCTCCTCGGCCGTGTTCCTCGACATCGCCGGCCCTGTCGACTCCCTCACCAACAACACGGTCTCCGGCGACTTCACCGTTCGGCTCGACGAGGGCTTCGGTGCGCGCTACAGCGTCAACACGGTCTCGGGTGTGCTGACTCTCGACGGCTCGACCTTCCGTTCGACGCGCGGTAAGGGCAACACCTTCACGAGCGGCTCGCTCGACGGCCACGTCGTGGAGGTTCGTGCCAACTCCGTCACGGGCGACATCACCTCGATGAGACGAGTGGATGCTGCACCGACGATCAGCGAGCCTGAACTCCTGCCCCGGGGCGGAGTGCCCGCATGACCCCCGTCTTCGGCCACGGTCACCTGCGGCTGTACCTCCTCAACCTGCTCGCCGAACAGCCCCGGCACGGGTACGAACTCATCCAGGCCCTCAGCGACCGTTTCGGCGGCACCTACAGTCCCAGCGCCGGCACGATCTACCCGCGCCTCGCGAAACTCGAAGAAGACGGCCTGGTCACGAAGTCGACGGATGGCCGCAAGACGGTCTACGAGATCACCGATGCCGGCCGCGCCGAACGGGACTCCCGCCTGCCCGAGCTGTCGAGCATCGAAGACAGGGTGACCGACTCGGTGCGGATGCTCGCCGACGGCCTCCGCGCAGGCGTGAACGATGCGATGCGGAGCCTTCGCGCCGAACTCGCGGCGGCGGCGCGTGACACGCGGGACGGCGCCGACCAGTCTTCCGCTGCAGCATCGCAGAGCACTGCAGCATCGCAGAGCACTGCAGCATCGCAGAGCACTGCAGCATCGCAGAGCGCGGATGCCGTGCGCACCCTCAACGCGTCGACCCTCCGCGAGGTGGATGCCCAGCTGAACAGCTTTCGTGCGGCCGTTCGCACAGAGCTCCGGAAGCGCGCAGCTGAGGGAGCACTCGACCAGGCGGCCGTCGCCACGCTCACCTCCGAACTCCGCCGCATCCAGTCCGAGCTGAAACAGAGCGTGCGTTCCTGACTCTGCCGCCGGGAATCAATCCGGGGGTGCGCGGTTAGAATGATCGGATAGATTGCCGCGTTCGAAGGTGGGAAGCATGTCGGAGACCAGGGGACTGACCCTCGCAGAGAAAGTCTGGAACGACCATCTGGTCGTCAAGGGTGAAGACGGTGCCCCCGACCTCCTCTACATCGACCTCCACCTCGTGCACGAGGTGACGAGCCCGCAGGCCTTCGACGGCCTCCGGCAGGCCGGTCGCCCGGTGAGGCGTCCCGATCTCACCATCGCCACCGAGGACCACAACACCCCCACCCTCGGCATCAACAGGCCGATCGCCGACCTGACCAGTCGCACCCAGATCGACACCCTCCGGAACAACGCGAAGGAGTTCGGGGTGCGCCTGCACTCGCTCGGCGACGTCGAGCAGGGCATCGTGCACGTCGTCGGCCCGCAGCTCGGGCTCACCATGCCCGGCATCACGGTGGTCTGCGGTGACTCGCACACCTCGACCCACGGCGCGTTCGGCGCGATGGCGTTCGGCATCGGCACGAGCGAGGTCGAGCACGTCCTCGCCACGCAGACCCTGCCGCTGAAGGCCTTCAAGACGATGGCCATCACGGTCGAGGGCACGCTCCGACCGGGGGTCACGGCGAAGGACATCATCCTTGCGGTCATCGCGAAGATCGGCACCGGCGGCGGGCAGGGCTACGTGCTCGAATACCGCGGATCGGCCATCCGGAGCCTCTCGATGGAGGGGCGGATGACCGTCTGCAACATGTCGATCGAAGCCGGTGCGCGGGCGGGCATGGTCGCGCCCGACCAGATCACGTACGACTATCTCGAGGGCCGCCCGCATGCTCCCGCGGGAGCCGACTGGCACGAGGCCGTCGCCTACTGGGACACCCTCCAGACCGACGACGACGCTGTCTTCGACGCCGAGGTGTTCCTCGACGCAGACGCCCTCGAACCGTTCGTCACCTGGGGCACGAACCCCGGCCAGGGTGTCTCGCTGAGCGAGAACGTGCCCGACCCGTCGACCATCATCGATGCGAACGACCGGGCCAATGCCGAACGGGCTCTCGAATACATGGCGCTCACCGCCAACACCCCCATGAAGGAGATCGCCGTGGATGCGGTCTTCATGGGGTCGTGCACGAACAGCCGCATCGAGGACCTCCGCGCCTTCGCCTCCGTCATCAAGGGCCAGAAGAAGGCCGACAATGTTCGCGTCATGGTGGTTCCGGGCTCTGCCCGGGTGCGCATCGAGGCCGAGGCCGAGGGGATCGACAGGATCGTCGAGGAGTTCGGGGCCGAGTGGCGCTTCGCCGGCTGCTCGATGTGCCTCGGCATGAACCCCGACCAGCTTGCACCGGGGGAGAGGTGCGCATCCACCTCCAACCGTAACTTCGAGGGCCGCCAGGGCAAGGGCGGGCGCACCCACCTCGTGTCGCCGCTGGTCGCCGCCGCGACCGCGATCCGCGGGACGCTGTCGAGTCCGTGGGACCTCGAGCAGGCACCCGAGCCCGATACCACAGACGGGCCTGCCACCACAGACGGGCCTGCCACCACAGACGGGCCCGCCACCACAGACGGGCCCGCCACCACAGACGAACTCGCCACCACAGCGCCGAAGGCGGTCTAGAGCATGGAAGCCGTATCCGTCATCACCGGTATCGCCGCACCACTGAAGCGGTCGAACGTCGACACCGACCAGATCATCCCCGCTGTCTTCCTGAAGCGGGTCACCAAGACCGGCTTCGAAGACGCCCTCTTCTCGGGTTGGCGCCAGGACCCGGAATTCGTGCTCAACCAGCCCGCCTTCGCCGGGGCGAAGGTGCTCGTCGCCGGCCCCGACTTCGGCACGGGCTCCTCTCGCGAGCACGCCGTCTGGGCGCTTCGCGACTTCGGTTTCGCGGCTGTGCTCAGTTCGCGTTTCGGCGACATCTTCCGCGGCAACTCGGGCAAGCAGGGGCTGCTCGCGGCCCAGCTCGCCGAGGCCGACATCGAGTCGATCTGGGCGGCGATCGACGCCGAACCCGGCCGGGAGATCACCGTCGACCTGCTCTCGAAGACGGTCTCCGTCGGGTCGCTCACAGTCCCGTTCGACATCGATGACTACACTCGATGGAGGCTGCTCGAAGGTCTCGACGACATCGGGCTCACTCTGCGAAGCGAGGCAGAGATCACAGATTTCGAGAGTCGCCGGCAGGGCTGGCGACCGAAGACCCTCCCAGTGAAGTAGGCAGCACCCTTATATGAACACTCTCCTCCAAGACGCCCAGCTCGTTCTCGACGCACAGAAGGCGGCAGCCCACGTGGGTCTTCTCTCCGACACGATCATCGTGCACGGCGGTCGTCCACTCCGGGGCCGGATCGACGTGCGCGGCGCGAAGAATCTCGTGACCAAGGCCATGGTCGCGGCTCTCCTCGGGGACACCAAGAGTGTGCTCCGCGACGTTCCCGACATCAGTGACGTGCACGTCGTCTCTCGGTTGCTCGAGATCCACGGTGTCGAGATCACCGGCAGCCCCGAATCCGGCACCCTCGTGCTCGACCCGGCTAACGTGGCCATTGCCCAGAGTGCCGAGATCGACGCGCTCTCGGGTTCGTCGCGCATCCCGATCCTGTTCTGCGGCCCGCTGCTGCACCGTCTCGGGCACGCCTTCATCCCCGACCTCGGCGGCTGCCGCATCGGTGACCGCCCGATCGACTTCCACCTCGATGCGCTCCGTGCCTTCGGCGCCGTCGTCGAGAAGCTCCCGAGTGGCATCAACATCACCGCCCCCAACGGGTTGAAGGGCGCCAACATCGAGCTGCCCTACCCGAGCGTCGGCGCCACCGAGCAGGTCCTGCTCACCGGCGTTCGCGCGATGGGCACCACCGAGCTGAAGAACGCGGCCATCGAGCCCGAGATCATGGATCTCATCGCCGTGCTGCAGAAGATGGGCGCGATCATCTCGATCGAGCCGAACCGTGTCATCCTCATCGAGGGTGTCGAGAAGCTCAAGGGCTACGACCACCGCGCGCTGTTCGACCGCAACGAGGCCGCGAGCTGGGCATCCGCCGCCCTCGCCACCAAGGGCGACATCTTCTGCGTCGGTGCGAAGCAGCAGGAGATGATGACCTTCCTGAACGTCTTCCGGAAGATCGGTGGCGACTTCGACATCGAAGAGGACGGCATCCGCTTCTTCCACCCCGGCGGCGACCTCAAGCCCGTCGTGATCGAGACCGACGTGCACCCCGGCTTCATGACCGACTGGCAGCAGCCGCTCATCGTCGCTCTCACCCAGGCGATCGGCACGTCGACCGTGCACGAGACCGTGTACGAGAACCGGTTCGGTTTCACCGACGCTCTCGTCGAGATGGGTGCCCACATCGAGGTGCACAAGAACGGCCTCGAGGGCGGCAACCGCCGCGTTCCCCGTCGTGCACTCGAGCAGGCGGCCGTGATCACCGGGCCGACCAAGCTGCACGGTGCCGACATCGAGGTTCCCGACCTGCGGGGCGGCTTCAGCCACCTCATCGCGGCTCTCACGGCCCAGGGTACGTCACGCGTCTCGAACGTCGGGCTGATCAGCCGCGGCTACGGCGACTTCACCGGCAAGCTCAAGAAGCTGGGAGCCGACTTCTCCTTCGAGGCGTAGGCGTAGGCGTGGGCGTGGGCGTGGGCGTGGGCACGGGCACGGGCGTGGCTGAGGGCCGGGCCGGTTCGAGCCGGTCGGAGAAGAACCTCACGTTCCGCCTGCTGGCGGCCCCGGTCATCCCGGTGGTCGCCCTGCTGGCGAAGCTCGAGGTCCAGGATGCCCAGAAGCTCCCGCGGGCCGGTGCCTTCGTATTGACGCCGAACCACTACAGCGATTTCGATCCGGTCATCATCGGCTGGTCGGTCTGGCGGCTCGGTCGCGTGCCGCGGTTCCTCGCCAAGGCGTCGCTGTTCGAGGTTCCGGTTCTCGGCAGGGCGCTCCGGGCGATCAAACAGGTGCCGGTCGAGCGGTCGGGCCGCACACACGGCAACAATCCGCTCGACGCGGCCCACTCGTTGACCTCGGCGGGGGAGGGCGTGATCGTCTACCCCGAAGGCACGCTCACTCGTGATCCCGGGCTCTGGCCCATGCGGGGCAAGAGCGGTGCCGTGCGGATCGCGCTCGAGAACGGTCTGCCGGTCATCCCGGTCGCGCACTGGGGAACCCAGGCGATCCTGCCCCGGTGGAGCAAGAAGATCAGCGTGTTCCCGCGCAAGACGGTTCACCTCAAATACGGCGACGAGGTCGACCTCGCGCGTTTCCGGGGAGTTCCGCTCACCCAGTCGGCGCTTGCCGAGGCCACGTCGCTGGTGATGGATGCGATCACCCACCTCCTCGAGGATCTCCGCGGCGAGACGGCTCCGCCCGAACGCTGGAACCCGGCCGAGCACGACCAGAGCGAATACGGGCGACTGTGAGCACCCTCCGGTGAGCCCCCTCTTCGGACGGCGGAAGCCGCCGATCGTCGTTCCGCCTGTGCCGCAGGTCACCATCCTCGGGGCGGGAAGCTGGGGCACGACGTTCGCCAAGATCCTCGCCGACGGCGGTGCCGATGTGACGCTCTGGGCACGGCGACCCGAGCTCGCGCGGGAGATCGGCCTCGCCAAGCGCAACAGCGACTACCTCCCGGGCATCAACCTGCCGCCGAGCATCCGGGCGACGTCGTCGCTCGAGGAGGCCGTCGGGGCATCGGCGTTCGTGTTTGTGTCGATTCCGAGCCAGTCGCTGCGGTCGAACCTCGCCGCGCTCTCACCGCTGATCGGTCCCGAGACGGTCGTCGTCAGCCTGATGAAGGGGGTCGAGAAGGGCACCGGCCTCCGCATGAGCGAGGTGCTCGAGCAGGGGCTCGTCATCGACCGTGACCGGCTCGCTGTGGCATCCGGGCCGAATCTCGCCCTTGAGATCGCGAAGGAGCAGCCGACCGCCGCCGTCATCTCGTCCGCCTCGCTCGCCACGGCCGAGGCCGTCGCGATGGTCGCCACGAACCGGTACTTCCGTTCATTCGTGAACACGGATGTCATCGGAACGGAATTCGGCGGGGTGCTGAAGAACCTCATCGCCGTGGCGATCGGCATCGTCGACGGGGTGGGCTACGGCGAGAACACGAAGGCGTCGATCCTGACCCGAGGGCTCGCCGAGATGACCGACTTCGCCGTGGCCTACGGCGCGCGCCCCGAGACGATGTCGGGGCTTGCCGGACTCGGTGACCTCATCGCGACGTCCTCGTCTCCGCTCTCCCGCAACAACACGGCGGGGCGGCTGCTCGGCCAGGGCTACAGCTTCACCGATGTCGTCGCACGCATGCAGCAGACTGCTGAGGGCCTCGCGTCGGTCGCGCCGATCCTCACTCTGGCAGCGGCCCGCGGGGTCGACATGCCCATCGTGCAACAGGTGAGCCAAGTACTTGCCGGTACGCTGAACCCTCGGGACATCGCGCCCCACCTCACAACCGATTCACTCGAACCCCAGGGCGAAAGGCCGATCGATGGCAGAAAGAACCGTGGTGGCCCTGCTCTTCGGCGGCCGTTCCAGCGAACATTCGATCAGTTGCGCAACGGCGGGCGGGGTGCTGGCGGCCATTGACCGCTCGCTCTACGAGGTGATCCCGATCGGCATCACGCGTGACGGGGCCTTCGTGCTCGAAGACGACGACGCGTCGAAGTTCACGCTCGACGCGGCGGCCATGCCGTCGGTCGCCGACAACGGCACGCGGGTGCAGTGGCCGTCGTCCGCCCTGTCGCGGGAGCTCACGGTTCTGGATGCCGGGGGCGTCGCCCGCTCGCTCGGGAACGTCGACGTGGTGTTCCCGATCCTGCACGGGCCGTGGGGCGAAGACGGGACCGTCCAGGGCCTCCTCGAGCTCGTCTCTCTGCCGTACGTCGGGTCGGGCGTGCTCGCGTCGTCGCTCGGCATGCACAAGCACTTCACGAAGACCGTGCTCGCGGCATCCGGAATCGCCGTCGCGCCCTGGCAGACGGTGACCGCCGCGGCGTGGGCTGCGTCGCCCACGGCGGTTCAGGATGCCGCCGCGTCTGCTCTCGCTCTGCCGGTGTTCGTCAAGCCGGCGCGCGCGGGCTCGTCGGTCGGTGTGAGCAAGGTCAAGGACTGGTCGACGTTCGCCGACGCGATGGCGGTCGCGTTCGCCGAAGACGACCGGGTGCTCGTCGAGGAGGGGATCGTCGGTCGCGAGGTGGAGTGCGGCGTGCTCGGTTCCCTCGGCGGGGCGGAACCACGGGCATCCGTCGCCGGTGAGGTCGTGATGAAAGGCCGCGAGTTCTACGACTTCGATGCCAAGTACCTCGGGGCTGCGGGCATCGAGCTGGTGTGCCCTGCCGCCCTGACGGAGGCGGAGCTGGCCGAGATGCAGGAGCTCGCCGTGCGAGCCTTCACCGCGATCGGTTGTGAAGGGCTGGCGCGGGTCGACTTCTTCCTCACGCCGACAGGTTTCGTCGTGAACGAGATCAACACGATGCCCGGGTTCACGCCGATCAGCATGTTCCCCGCCTGCTGGATCGCCACCGGGGTCTCCTACCCCGCCCTGATCACGCACCTCCTCGCCCTCGCTCTCGAGTAGCCCTCCGCCCGATGCAATCGAGTGGGCAGTTCGGGCCCTGGAATCTGCGATTCCGGGCCCGAACTGCCCACTCGATTGCGTGGCGGGTGCGTGCGTGCGGGTCTGCGGGTCAGTCGGGGATGTAGTTGAACTCGTCGGGGTTCGGGCCCGTGCGCTCGTCGCGGTTGAGAGCGGTGATGGCCGTGAGGTCGGCATCCGTCAGCTCGAAATCGAAGAGTGCGAAGTTCTCCTCGACGCGGGAGCGCGTCACCGACTTGGGGAAGACGATGTCGCCGCGCTGGATGTGCCAGCGCAGGGTGACCTGTGCCGCCGACTTCCCGAGGCGGTCGGCGATCGCGGTGATGGCCTCGTCGTCGAGCACCTTGCCCTGGGCGATGGGCGACCAGGCCTCGGTCGCGATGCCGTGTTCGGCGTCGAAGGCTCGCAGAGCATCCTGCGTCAGGTACGGGTGCACCTCGATCTGGTTGACGGCCGGCACGATGTCGGCCTCGTCGAACAGTCGCTGCAGGTGGTGCTGCTGGAAGTTCGAGACGCCGATGGCCTTCACCCGGCCCGAGGCGAGGATCTCCTCCATCGCCTTCCATGTCTCGAGGTAGTCTCCGACCTTCGGCAGCGGCCAGTGGATCAGGAACAGGTCGAGGTACTCGAATCCGAGTGCCTCGAGCGTGCCGTCGAACGCCTTCAGCGCGGCATCCCGGGCGTGGAAGCCGTTGTTCAGCTTGCTGGTGACGAAGATGTCCTCGCGGGCGAGGCCCGACGCGGCAACCGCCTCACCGACCTCCTTCTCATTGCCGTACATCTCGGCCGTGTCGATGTGTCGATAGCCGACCTCGAGGGCAGCGAGGGTGGCATCCTTCGTGTCGGCGGGATCGATCTGGTATACGCCGAAACCCAGCTGGGGGATCTCGACGCCGTTGTTCAGGGTCACTGTGGGAACTGTCATGCCCTCAACGCTACGCTCGCTTCGTCGTGGCTGGCCAATCGGCAGCTGACCCTTGCGCTCGGGCGTCTGGATGCTCGTCGTAGGCTTCAGAGCATGAGCAATCCGTTCTTCGAGCCCAGCACTCTGCCGTATGCGTTGCCGCCGTTCGGGGAGATTCTCGACGAGCACTTCCGGCCCGCATTCGAACGGGGGATCGTCGAGCACGAGGCGGAGATCGCTGCCATCGTCGCGGTTCCGGATGCCGCCACCTTCGAGAATACGATCATCCCGCTCGAGCGGGCGGGCCAGATTCTTGCTCGGGTTTCGACGGTGTTCTACAATCGCGCCTCCGCCGACGGCAGCCCGTTCACCGAGACGCTCGAGGAGGAGCTGGCCCCGGTGCTCGCGGCCCACTCGGACCGGATCCGGCTCGACCCCGCGCTGTTCGCACGCGTGCGGGCGGTCTGGGAGGGGCTGGTCGGGGCCGGTGCCGCCGCCGGTGCCGGGGAGCCTGCGCTCGATCGAGAGGCCCGCTATCTCGTCGAGCGCTACCACGCCGACTTCGTGAGGGCCGGGGCCGGGCTCGACGAGCACGACAAGACCGCCCTCCGCGGGTTCAACCAGACGCTCTCCACCCTGACCACGCGGTTCGAGAAGAACCTGCTCGCCGACACGAACGAGCTCGCCGTGGTCGTCGATGATGCCGCCGAGCTGGAAGGGCTCGACGCCGGGCAGCTCTCCGCGGCATCCGAAGCCGCCCGGGAACGGGGGCTCAAGGGATCGTTCGTCATCACGCTCGTGCTCCCGACCGGGCATCCGTATCTCGCGATGCTCACGAACCGGCAGGTCAGGGAACGCATCATGGCCGCCTCCCTGTCACGTGGCCGTCGCGGTGGCCCTCACGACAACCGGCAGCTCGTGCTCGAGATCGCCCGCGTTCGTGCTGAGCGCGCGGCGCTTCTCGGCTTCGAGTCGCATGCCGCGTTCGTCACGGCGGGCCAGACTGCAAAGACGCCCGAAGCCGTGGCCGACATGCTCCGGATGCTCAGCGGCCCGGCCGCCCGCAACGCCCGCCGGGAGCAGGTCGCGCTTCAGAGCCAGGCCGGTGAGGCGTTCGACGTCGCATCCTGGGACTGGGCGTTTCTCAGCGAGAGGGAGCGGAAGGCTCGCTTCGACGTCGACACGTCGGAGATGAGGCCCTACTTCGAGGCCGAGCGGGTGCTGCAGCAGGGAGTGTTCTGGGCGGCGAACCGGCTCTACGGCGTGACCTTCACCGAGCGCCCAGACCTTCTCGCGTACCACCCCGAGGCGCGGGTCTTCGAGGTGCGGGACGACGACGGGTCGGAGGTGGGCCTCTACGTGCTCGACCTCTACACGCGAGACTCGAAGCGGGGCGGCGCGTGGATGAACTCGCTTGTCGCCGAAAACACCCTGCTCGGGCATCCGTCGGTCGTCACCAACAACCTGAACGTGCCGAAGCCGGCTCCCGGAACCCCGACGCTCCTCACCTACAGCGAGGTCGGCACGCTCTTCCACGAGTTCGGGCACGCCCTGCACGGACTGTTCGCGCGCGTCACCTACCCCCGGTTCGCCGGAACCCGGGTGTTCAGGGACTTCGTCGAATTCCCGAGCCAGGTCAACGAGATGTGGATGCTCTGGCCGGAGGTTCTCGCGAACTATGCCGTTCACCATGAGACCGGCGAGGCGATGCCGGAGTCTCTCGCTGAGAAGGTTCTGAAGTCGGCTGCCTTCAACCAGGGATTCGAGACGAGCGAATACCTGGCGGCTGCGCTGATCGACCAGGCCTGGCACTCCCTCGGCACAGATGACGCGCCGGACGATGTCGGAGTGTTCGAGGCTGAGGCGCTCGGCGCCGTGGGTCTCGACAATCCGGCCGTGCCGCCGCGCTATTCGAGCACGTACTTCGCCCACACATTCTCGGGTGGGTACGACGCGGGGTACTACTCGTACATCTGGAGCGAGGTTCTGGATGCCGACACGGTCGAATGGTTCCGGGAGAATGGCGGGCTCACCCGAGCGAATGGCGATCGTTTCCGGGCGCTGCTGCTCGGGGTGGGAGGGTCGAAGGACCCTCTGGTGGCCTATGCGGAATTCCGGGGACGTGCCGCTGAGATCGCTCCGCTCCTCGCGCGCCGCGGGCTGGACGCCTAGGGCGCCGCCTCACCCGCGGGCTCCGCCGGCTCACCCGTGTGCTTCGCTGGCTGGCTGCGTGGCTGGCTGGCCGCGGCCGCTCCGCCGGACTGTGGTCGCAGAGATCCGACACGGATTCGGCGCATCGGCGCACGAGGGGGCGTGGTTGCTCAGAATCGTGTCCGTGCGTTTGCGTTTGCGTTTGCGTCTGCGTCTGCGTTTGCGGCTGCGTCAGCGGCTGCGTGAGTGCCACTGGGCGGTGCGCGCGGTGGCATCGAGCGCGGTGATGACGGCGATTCCTGCCGCGTAGGAGAGGAGGTCGATGGGCGAGAAGGTACTGCCGAGCAGCAGTGCAGCGGGCGGGAACGAGCTCGCGATGCTGAGGGGAACACCGGTGAGCTGGAACAGCTCCACCGCAGCGCAGAGGATGAGGGCGACGAGGCCGATGCGCGCCGGGTGCACTCTCGGAGCGATCACAGCGACGACGAGGTAGACGAGCACGGCGTAGAGCGCGTCGCCGGCGATGTCCCCACCCGCGCCGGTGGCGAGGGTGTGCACTGACAGCCCGGCGATGATCGTCACCAGCGCCGCGGAGCCCAGTGCGAGGCGCCTCCGCAGTGTGCCTCTCTTTCGGAGCGTGCCGCGATTCCGGAGCGTGCCGCGATTCTGGTGCGTGCCGCTCCCTCGCAGTGCGTCGTGCGGCGGAACACCCGGGTCCGGCGCGGAAGCCGTGGAATCCATCTGTGTCGGGCGCGGGCGCGTCAGCCGGCCGGAGTCGGCGGCGTGGTCTCGATGACGAACGGTGCGCCGGTGTCAGCGGGTACAGACGTGGCGGGGTCGGTCGCCCCGTCGGACGCCCCGTCGGTGGCGGTGCCTCCCGTTCCGAGCACGTCGTCGGGGTTGGTGCAGACCGACGTCTGCGGGATGGCGGCGATGGCGCTCTGCAGGTCGATCAGCACGGTGGTCGCGGAGACCGCAGTGGAGTCCACGATCACCTGGGTCGCAGGGCTCCGGCCGAACGTCGTATAGGTGTAGCTGGGCTTCTCGGAGTCGTCTTCGATCCACTGGATGCTCTGGCCGGTCTGCCCGGTCGTTGTCCCGATGTCGAGGCAGGGCAGCGTGGTCGGGCCGTACTCGGCCACCCCGCAGCGAAGCAGCACCGAGGCGGGCGAACCCCACGCAGCCGTCGCCTGCGCATTCGTCTCGCGGCTCGTCTCTTCGGCGACCGTCAACGGAAGCCTCACCATCACTTCGGCGCACCCCGGGTCGGTGGCGCCGGCTGCGGGATCGAGAGCCACGGTCGGAGCGCAACCGGTCAGAGCTGCGACGACGAGGGCGGCCGCGAGGGCACCCGGAACCAGGAGGCGTTTGCGGGGAGACATCATCAACAGGCTACCGTTGAGCTGTGGACACCCGTGGGGCAGACCCTCAGCTTTCGCGCGAAGACGCACCCAGCAACATCAGAGTCGGAGGGCAGGCTGCCGCTTCGCCGGACGATACCCTCGCGAGCGTCGGCGAAGTCGCTGCACTGGCACGCATCTTCCCTCGGCTGCCGCACGCCGACGCGGCGCTGGTCGGCCCCGGAGACGACGCCGCCGTCGTGGCCGCGCCCGACGGGCGGTTCGTGGTGACGACGGACACGATGATCCACGGCCCCGACTTCCGGCTCGCCTGGTCGACGCCGCACGATCTGGGCTGGAAGGCCGCCGTGACGAACCTGTCGGATGTCGCAGCCATGGGAGCAACGCCGAGCGCACTCGTCGTGGCCATCGCCGCACCACTCGGCACGACGGTTGCTGCCCTCGAGGGCATCGCCGACGGGCTCCGGGACGCCTGCGCGGCACTTTCACCCGGCACCGGCGTGGTCGGCGGAGACCTGTCGGTGTCGAACACCCTGGTGCTGGCGGTGACGGCGTTCGGAGACCTGGCCGGACGTGCGCCGGTACTGCGGTCGGGGGCGCGCCCGGGCGACCGGGTCGCCGTGGCGGGAGCGCTCGGCCTTGCGGGGGCGGGGATCGCGAGACTCTTCGCCGAGGGGCAGTCCGACGCCAGCGCGCCAGAAGGCCTGCCGCCAAGCACGCAACAAGGCCTGCCGCCAAGCACGCAACACGGCCTGCCAGAAGTCGCGCCGGCGACCGTGCGGCCGGGCGGCATCCGCGTCCCCGACGCCGCCGCCGGGCGTGCGGTGCGTGCTGCGCACCCCGCCATCGTGGAGGCGCAGCTGACGCCGGTCTCGCCTCTGGCGGCCGGGCCGCGCGCTGCCGATGCCGGTGCCACCGCGATGCTCGACGTGTCTGACGGGCTGGTGCTCGATGCGGGGCGGATCGCCGTGGCCAGTGGGTGTTCTCTCGAGTTGTTCCATGACGCCATCGAAGCCGAAGGGCAGACCCTGCGGGGGCTCGACAGCTCGATCGGTGGAGAAGCCGTGGATTTCGTGCTCTGTGGAGGAGAGGACCACTCCCTCCTCGCGACCTTCCCTCCGACTGCGACACTGCCGGCGGAGTTCCGGGTGATCGGAGAGGTGCGCGACCGGGAGGACGGGCATCCGCCGGTCACCGTGGGCGGCAGAGCATACGTGAGGCCGGGTGGCTGGGACCCGTTCGGCGACTGGAACGGCGCAGTCGGCTGAGTCTGATCCCCGATTAGACTCAGGGACTGTACTGGCGCGATCGAGCAGTGAACGCGTGACTCGGCTGAACGGAGTGAGCGCGGACATGGGCAAACTGATCTACGGAACGCCCGGCGTGGAGATCGAGTTCGACGACCGGGTGCTCGCCCATCTGCGAGTGGTCATCGTCACGAAGCTCCGGCGGGCCGAGTCGTTCACGATGCAGTACGCCTACGGTCCGGATGCGGGAGCCGGTCACGCGTCACTCTGGATGCATCCGTCGATTCCGCTGCAGTTCAAGTTCTACGGCAGCAAGGAGCCGGTGCTGAACCGGGCCTGGATCGAAGCACTGATGCTCGGCGCGAGCACCACCGTCGGTCTGCAACTGCTCCCGGAGCCCGACCCCGGCCGCTGACCTTCCGCGGGCGGGAGGGTGCTCAGCGGCTCAGCGAAGCACCAGCAGCAGCGGAATCGGGAGCGGGCGCTGCGTCACGGTCGAGCGTCGTCGCCAGCGGCTTCTCCTTCACGAAGAAGAGCAGAACCGTCGCAATGAGCACCAGCGGCACCATGTAGAGGAACACCGGGGTCAGAGCGTCGTTGTACGACCCGACGATGATGTCGCGCACCGCGGATGGCAGGCTCCGCACCAGGTCGGGTGTGAACGAGTTGCTGCCACCGGCCGTGCCCGCACCAGCGGGAAGGCGCTCGGCCATCAGCGAGGTCAGCTTGGCGACGAACAGCGATCCGACCACGGCGGAGCCCAGGGAGGCACCGATCTGGCGGAAGTAGTTGTTCGACGCCGTCGCCGTGCCCACCTCACGGAGGGGGAACGAGTTCTGCACGATGAGGATCAGGATCTGCATGCACATACCGAGCCCGATACCCATGATCGCGAGGTAGGCGCAGATGATCCAGACGGGCATCCCTGCAGTCATGGTCGACAGCAGCAGGAGCGCTACCGCCGTGATGACCGTGCCGATGATCGGCAGGAACTTGTAGTGGCCCGTACGGCTGACGAGCTGGCCGGACCCGATCGAGGTGATCAACAGGCCCGCCATCAGCGGAATCAGCAGCAGACCGGCCTGGGTGGCGGTCGCCCCCGTCACCATCTGCATGTAGGTCGGCAGGTATGCCAGGGCTCCGAACATCGCGATGCCGATGATGAGGCCGGCGATCGTCGTCAGGTTGAAGTTGCGGTCCTTGAACAGGTGCGGAGGCATGATCGGCTCCACGGCGCGCCGCTCCACGAAGATGAACGCGAGAGCCGCCACCACGGTTCCGGCGATCAGGCCGATGATGGTGGGCGAATCCCACGCGTAGGTGTTGCCGCCCCACGTGGTGGTCAGCACGAGGCCGGTCGACGCGAGGGCGAGGAGCACCATTCCGGGAAAGTCGATCCGCGGCTTCGTCTGGGACCCCTTCGGCAGGTGCAGGAACATCACGGCTGACAGGATCGCCAGGATGCCCAGGGGGATGTTCATCCAGAATCCCCATCTCCAGCCGGGACCCTCGGTGAACCAACCGCCGAGCAGCGGACCGGCAACCGATGACAGCGCGAACACGCCGCCCATGATTCCCATGTACTTGCCGCGCTCGCGGGCGGGCACGACATCGGCGATGATCGCCTGGGAGAGGATCATCAGCCCGCCGCCACCGAGGCCCTGGATGGCGCGGCCCACGATGAGCTGGCCCATGTCGGGTGCGAGCCCTCCGACGATCGAGCCGAGGATGAACAGGCTGATCGCCGCGATGAAGAGACCCTTGCGACCGATGAGGTCACCGAGCTTGCCGTACACCGGCAGCATGATGGTGGATGCCAGAATGTAGGCGGTCGTGACCCACAGCATGTACTGCACGCCGTTGAGTTCCCCGACGATCGTGGGCAGTGCTGTGCTGAAGATGGTCTGGTCGAGCGATGCGAGCAGCATCGTCACCATCAGGCCGGCGAAGACGAGCAGGATGTTGCGTCTTGTTGACGGATCGGCCGCAGGTGTTGGTGCTGCAGCGACTTTCGGCGCGGTTGCGGTACTCATTGGATATTCTTCGTTACCTCTCTGACGAGCGAGGCCGCTCGTGATTCAAGCTGTTCTGGGGGAGTTGTGCTGCCGGCGGCGACCCACTCCCTGATCGCGATCCGAACGCCGCTGCCGCAGAGCGCGAGCAGCATTTCGGGGTTGGTCTGAAGGCGGGACGGATCGGGATCGCTCGCAACGAGCGTTCTGACGGCGGCGACGAGCTCATCGGCCATGCGTGTCATCTGGTTGAGCTGCCGGGAGAGCAGCTCGGGATGAGTCTTGACGATGTCCATGCGCTGTTCGCGGAGATCGGCCTCGCCGATCATCGGCGCGATGACGGCGAGCAGCAGCCGCACAACAGACGACACGAGCTCGCTGCCGTCGGCGCGCACGGTGTGGAGGCGTATCGTCTGGCTCGTGAGCTGGAGGTCGCGCACGCCGAGCACGGCGTCTTCCTTGCTGTCGAAATAGTTGAAGAACGTGCGCGGCGAGACTCCGGCCTCCTCGCTGATCGCATCGACGGTCGCCAGGGCGAGTCCGTCCCGGAGCGCGAGCGTGACCGCAGCGCGTTCGAGCCGGGCTCGTGTCTCGATGCGCTTGCGATCACGCAGCCCGAGCTCGGAGGAAGTATTCATAGACGCAACTTTACGCTTTGTGCAAAGTTACGCAAGTGCAAACTTGCAGTACTGCAGCTATATCTCAGGTTTGGGGGCAGATCCTGTGAGACCTCAGATCACGCCGTGGTGAGCCACCACAGGGTCGTCTCGCCGTAGTCCTTGCGGCGATCGACCACCAGGGTCGCCGGCAGCGTCGGCTGGGGGGAGCGGGAGGTGCGTTCGACCACGATCACGGCGCCGGGCGTGACCCGGGGGGCGAGCATCCGCAGACCGTCCGCCAGTTCGTCCTCGGGCAGGTGGTAGGGCGGGTCCACGAACACGATGTCGAACGTCGAGACGGTCGCGGCGAGAAAGTGCGCCACCGACTGGGTCAGAACGTGGATACGCGGCTTCGGCGCACCGCGTTGCCCAGCGCCAGCGGCCGCCTTCTGGATGACCGCAGCATTGTTCTTCGCCACGCGGGCAGCTGCGGGGTTCTTCTCGACCAGGGTGATCTCCGCGGCGCCGCGGCTGGCGGCTTCCAGCCCGAGTGCACCCGAGCCGGCGTAGAGGTCGAGCACGGCCGAGCCCGCCACGGCGCCGCGCGCCTCGAGGGCGGAGAAGATCGCCTCCCGCACCCGGTCGCTGGTCGGGCGAGTGCCCGTCGGGGGGACGGCGAGCCGCTGGGAGCCGGCGTATCCGGCGATGATGCGGGTCATTGAAGAAACCCTAGCGCTCCCGCTGTCGGGGGCGACGCCTAGAATCGGCGTATGAATGCGGCGGCAGGTCCATCCGGAGGCAGGGCGAGTCGTGCCGCAGCCGCGCTCGCCGCACCGATCGACCCCGACATCGGGAAGGTGCCGCCCTCTCCCGCTGTTCCCCGGGGCAGCGCGACGCTCGATTCGAAGATCGCGGCCATCCTCGGCGGCCGCACCGCCGGCGCCCTGCAGAAGGCCTTCGGCATCAGCACGGTGGCCGACATGCTCGCCCACTATCCGCGTCGCTACGCGCGCCGGGGCGAGCTCACAGCCCTCGACGAACTGCCCAAGGGCGAGACGGTGACGATCGTCGCCGAGGTTCGGTCGGTCTCGGAGCGCAGCATGAAGGCCCGCCGCGGCTCGATCCTCGAGGTGTCGATCTCCGACGGCCACGGCATCCTCTCGCTCACGTTCTTCAACCAGTCGTGGCGTGCGAACCAGCTCCGCCCCGGCGTGCGCGGAATCTTCACCGGCAAGGTCTCCGACTACCGGGGGGCGCTGCAGCTCGCGCATCCCGACTACGAACTCTTCGACGACCTCACGCTCGACACCGGGTCCGCGTCGGCCAAGAAGTGGGCGGAGATGCCGATCCCGATCTACCCGGCGAGCGCCTCGATGGCGAGCTGGCAGGTGCAGAAGTCCGTCGAACTGGTCCTGGATGCCCTGGGGGCCGTCGGCGATCCGGTGCCGGTCGACGTGCGAACCGAGCGCGGTCTCGTCGACTTTCGCGAAGCGCTCGAACTCGTGCATCGCCCGCAGCGCGACAGCGACTGGAAGCGGGCGCGGGAGGCGCTGCGCTACCAGGAGGCCTTCGTGCTGCAGATGGCGCTGCTCGAACAGCGCCAGGCCGCGCATGCGCTGAAGGCCGTGCCACGCGTGCCGAAGCCCGGCGGCTACCTCGAGCGGTTCGACCGTGCGCTCGCCTTCACCCTGACGGGCGACCAGCAGCTCGTGGGCAGCGAGATCAGCACCGACCTGGCCCGCGGCGAGCCGATGAACCGCCTCGTGCAGGGTGAGGTGGGGTCGGGCAAGACGCTGGTGGCGCTCCGGGCGATGCTCGCCGTCGCCGATTCAGGGGGCCAGGCGGCCCTCCTCGCCCCCACCGAGGTGTTGGCCTCGCAACATCTCCGCTCGATCGTCCGAACACTCGGCCCCGACCTCGCCGCCGAACTCGTCCCCACCCTGCACACCGGCCAGCTCCCTGTCGCTGCCCGCCGCAAGGCCCTGCTCCGGATGGTGTCGGGCCAGGCCAAGATCGTGATCGGCACCCATGCGCTCCTGAGCGACAACGTGCAGTTCTACGACCTCGGCCTCGTCGTCGTCGACGAGCAGCACCGCTTCGGAGTCGAGCAGCGCGAGGCGCTCCGCAAGAAGGGCGTCCAACCCCCGCACGTGCTGGTGCTGACGGCCACGCCGATCCCCCGAACCGTGGCGATGACCGTGTTCGGCGACCTCGACATCTCGACGATCAGCGAGCTCCCGGCGGGTCGGCAGGGCATCTCGAGTTTCGTGGTGCCTCTCGCTGAGAAGCCCGGCTGGGTCGGGCGCATCTGGGAGCGCACGGCGGAGGAGCTGGCGCTCGGTCGCCAGGCCTTCGTGGTCTGCCCTGCCATCGAGCCCACCGTGGCCGAGAACGCCGACGCTCTCGAAGACGACGGTGAGGGGGCCGACGGCCCGGAGGGCGGGGCCGGGCCGAAGCCTCCGCTCGCCTCGGTGTCGACCGTGCTGCTCGAGCTCCGCGCCAACCCCCTGCTGGCAGGGTCCCGCATCGAACCCCTGCACGGCCGTATGACGGCCGACGAGAAAGACCAGACCATGCAGGCCTTCGCGGCCGGCGAGATCGATCTCCTGGTGGCGACGACCGTCATCGAGGTCGGCGTCGACGTTCCGAACGCCTCCACCATGGTCGTTCTGGATGCCGAACGGTTCGGTGTCTCGCAGCTGCACCAGCTCCGCGGCCGGGTGGGCAGAGGCGGCGTGCCGGGGCTCTGCCTCCTGGTGACCAACGCGCCGCTCGAGACGCTCGGACGGGAACGAGTGGATGCCGTGGCCTCCACCATCGACGGCTTCGAGCTCGCCCAGATCGATCTCGAGCTCCGCCGCGAGGGCAACGTGCTCGGCAGCAACCAGTCCGGCGGCCGGTCGTCGCTTCGCCTGCTCCGGGTGGTGAGCGACGGTGACCTCATCGGCGAGGCGAGGCAGGCAGCGGCAGAAGTGCTGGCCTCCGATGCCTCGCTCGCCGGGCATCCGGAGCTGCGCGCAGCCCTCACGCGCCGACTCGACGAGAACGATCGGGCCTTCCTCGCCAAGAGCTGACCGGGGGGCTTGCTAATCTGGGGGTATGAGCACCATTGCGGTCGTCCCCGGTTCGTTCGACCCGGTGACCCTCGGCCACCTCGACGTGATCGGGCGTGCGGCCGGGATCTTCGATGAAGTCCACGTGCTGGTGGTGCACAATCCTGACAAGTCGGCTCTGCTGCCGATCGCCCAGCGTGTCTCCCTCATCCAGCAGGCGATCGCCGACGGCGGTCTGCCGGAGAACATCATCGTCACCTCGTGGAGCGTCGGCCTGCTGGTCGACTACTGCGTCGAGGTCGGCGCGAAAGTGCTCGTCAAGGGCATCCGCTCGCAGGTCGACGTGGCCTACGAGACGCCGATGGCGATCGTGAACCGCAACCTCTCGGGCGTGGAGACGGTCTTCCTGCTGCCCGACCCGGCGCATGCCCACGTCTCCAGTTCGCTCGTACGCCAGGTCGCTGGTCTCGGTGGCGACGTCTCGCCCTACGTTCCGCCGGTGGTCGCCGAGTTCCTGCAGTCCCCCCGCTGACGGTGCCGGGCTGCCCGCCTCGGGTGACCATGACGCGAGTCGTCTGTTGACTTCCACGGGCAGATGAGGGACAGTTCTGATTACTGAAGATGAGTAATCATCAGATTGGATGTTCCACGAAGAAAAGAACTGCGATCCTTGCCGTTTCGACGCTGATCGGAGCGGCGGTCCTCGGCGCAGCAGCGCCAGCGTCCGCCGCGAATCTCTGCGGAAGCGGGTACATGTGTGCCTGGCAGGGGTACAACTATGACACCGGCTGGACGGGCCTCATCACGTCGAGCCCGTGGGACGAAAGGCTGGTCGCCTTCAATGACACCGCTTCGTCGGTCTTCTGCAACGGCAACTACATGAACATAAGGGCCTACGAGCATGCGGACTTCGGTGGGCGGTGGGTGGGTGTGATCCGCGCCAACGGGATTCCTGATCTGCGGTCGCGGAGCTTTGACAACATCCTCTCGAGCTGGAGGTGGGTCTGATGCGCGCGCGAACGACGCGAACGACGCGCGTGGCTGTGGCCGGGGCCTGTGTCGCTGTCTGCGCAACTCTGCTTTCCTCCTGTGCGGGCGCGTCCGGTGCCGCGACCGGCACGATGCGGGAGGACGAGCGGCCTCAGGTCGTTGTCGGTGCGGCGAGGCTCGACGCGGCCCACGAAGACGTGCTGATGCCGCTGGGGGCATTCCAATTGCAGCCTGCTGAATACGCTCTGCTCCGCCGTGCGTCGGACGACCTGGTGCAGCAGTGCGTCGCGAGGGCGGGCTTTCCGCTCGTCTTCCCCGCGCGAAGTTCGACCGAGGAGCTGTCCGTGACGCACTTCTCCTTCGGAGTCTGGACGGAGGGTCGGGCCGCCGCATACGGATATGGCCTCGTGCCGCGAACTGCGGGGGAGACTGCTTTCGAAACCGACCTTGCAGGCGGTGATCGCGCTCGGCTGGCTGCCGTGCAGGACTGCAACGCGCAACCGGAGGCCAGCGAACTGAACGACGGCAGAGAATCGAACGGCGTCGCCAGCAACGCAGACAGCGAGAGCTGGCTCCAGATGGAGTCCGACCCGCGTTCGGTAACGATCATCGAAGCGCATCGCAGCTGTATGGCGGGGCATGATGTGCAGGTTGCAGATGACTGGTCGGTCGAGGGCTTCGAATCCATGACAGTGGAACAGCGGATCGCGACCGCGCTGCTCGATGTGGGATGCAAGCGGGAATCGAATTTCGTTCAGGGCCTCGCGGACATCGCGGCCGCCTACCAGCAGCACTTCATCGAGCGTCATGCCACCGAGTTGAACGAGGAGAGAACCCAGCTCGCATCCCTTCTCGCTCGTGCGGAACAGATTGTGGGAGAACTGGGCTGACCGGCCTCGGCGACCAGGAGGAGTCCAGATTCATCCCGGCACCGGCTGGCGTGCGACAGCGAGGTGAGAGAATCGACTCATGAGCGACTCCGCCCGGCGTGCTGCCGAGACCCCGAACTGCCCCTGCTGACCGTGCCGGCGATCCAGGTGTATGCCCTCGCGGGCATGGGCGAGGTGGCGGCGGGCGACGCGCTCGACGAGCTCATCGCTGTAGCGCTCGCGGGCCAGGGCCTCGACGTCGAAGACGGCGACATCCTCGTCGTGACCAGCAAAATCGTCTCGAAAGCCGAGGGTCGTTCCGTGCGGGCGGATGATCGGGAAGAGGCGATCACAGCCGAGACCGTTCGCGTGGTCGCCACTCGCGCCCATCCGGGTGGTGTGACGCGCATCGTCGAGAACCGTCTCGGCATCGTGCAGGCCGCAGCGGGAGTGGATGCCAGCAACACGCCGTCCGGCACCGTGCTGCTGCTGCCGGTCGACCCGGATGCGTCGGCCAGGCAGCTCGCCACGGCCCTCCGCGCGCACCTCGGGGTTCGGTTGGGCATCCTCGTCTCCGACACCCTCGGGCGAGCGTGGCGCGAGGGCCAGACCGATGCCGCGATCGGTTCGGCCGGCGTGCTGGTCGTCGACGACCTGCGCGGGGGAGTCGACACCTTCGGGCAGAGGCTCGAGGTCACTCAGATGGCCGTCGCCGACGAGATCGCCGCTGCCGCCGATCTGGTGAAAGGCAAGGCGAGCGGGATGCCCGTCGCGCTGGTACGCGGGTTGTCGCAGTTCGTCGTCGATTCGCTCGAGACGCCCGCGCGCGCGTTGACGCGCACCGGGCCGACGGACATGTTCCGGCTCGGAACCGACGAGGCGCTCGCCGAGGGCCGGGCGACCGGTTATGCCGAGGGTTTCGCGGCCGGGCGCCTGGCCGGGCTGGCCGAGCGGCCGTGATGGAGTGGATCATCGTCGTGCCGGTGAAGGGATCGGATCTCTCGAAGACCCGGCTTGCGGATCTGCCTGCGTCGGTGCTCGAGCGGCGACGCCTGGCCCTGGCTTTTGCGCTCGACACCGTGGAGGCGCTTCGCGCCTCGTCCCGGGTCGCGGAGATCCTCGTCGTGACGGGCGACACCGAGTCGACCGCCGCGCTGTCATCGCTCGGCGCCCGCATCATGGCCGACCCCGGCGAGGGACTGAACGCGGCCATCTCGGTGGGGATCACCGAGGCGCGGCGCCGACGGCCTGAGGCCTTCGTCGCCGCAATCACGGCTGACCTGCCGTCGCTCACCACCGCGGACCTCGACGACGCGCTGCACGCTGCCGCCGGTCATCCTGCATCGTTCGTGGCCGATCTGCAGGGTATCGGAACGACCACGATCGCGGCCCGGCCCGGTGTGCCTCTCGTGCCGCGGTTCGGCCAGGGATCTGCGGCCGCTCATCGGGCGGCCGGGCTGGTGCCGCTCGATCTGCCGCCGGCTTCGAGCCTCCGCCGTGATGTGGATACCCCAGCTGACGTCGCACAGGAGGTGACGACTTTCGGTCGACACACCCGACAGGTCCTGGCCGCCGACGCGGAACACCTTCGGCGTTCCCTGGAACGAAGATGAGATATCATCGAGTATGGGGCCGTGCCCGGCTCCACTGAGTCTCTTCGAAGGGAGGTGACGTCGATGGGTACCATGAAACCTTCGCCGCGACCCTAGTCGCAACCGTCACCGACGTGATCTCCTGCACTGGGCGATGGGGAGTCGGTGGCGTCGGAGTCTGTGAGGGGCGTGGCGCCTGAGATCCAGTTCCGCAGCTCGTCACCGGCGAAGACGCGGGGCGGATTGTGGTCACCCACAGGCCAGCCCGGTGCAGTGAGGAGGTCGAGAGGGCGGTTCGAGGCGAGGAGCACGATGTTGCCGCTGCGAACAGGGTCGGGAATGGTGCGAGGCGCCTTGTCGGGACCGGTGTCGTCGAACATCCGGCTGTCCATCGCGACCACAACGTGATCGAAGAGCAGGCCGAGTGCGGCGGCCTGCCGACGGATGTACACGCATCCGGGCCCGTCGAGGAGGTTGACGGCGAGCATCCCGCCCGGAGCGCACAGGGACTCTAGCTGAGTGTAGAACTCGATACTTGCGACCTGCGACCCGATCGTCGATCCCGCCCACAGGTCGACCACCGTGACGTCGGCGTTCCGCCATGGTGCGCGCGGCTCGCTCGAATCGCTCCCCGCCCTCCCGTCGACTATGGCCCGAGCGTCACCGAACAGGAGGCGCACATCGCTTCCCTTATCGAGCGGCAGGATGCCGAGCACGTCGATGGTGCGCTCCGCTTCGGATTCCACCGCGTACTGCACTGACCCTGGCCGGGTTGCCTGGACGTAGCGGGGCAGGGTCAGGGCGCCCGCGCCGAGGTGGGCGAAGACGAGGGGGATCCCCGCCGCTGCCCGGGTGTCGATGGCCCGGGCGATATGGCGGGCGTAGTCGAAATCGACCAGGGTGGGGTCGGCCAGGCAGATCTGCGACTGTGGCACGCCGTCGACGGTCAGGCGATAGGTGCGAGTCGGTTCGTCGACGACCGACACCTCCGCCCGCTGGCCGTTGACGACGCTTCGGTAGATGATCTCGTCGGCTGGCATTCTTCTACTCTATATTAAACGACAAAATCTCATCAACTGTGAGCTTTCGGTTTGTGCGCCCGTGACGAACACCTGTGGTGAACTCCAGTGAACTCCCCATGGCCGCCCGCGACTACGGGCATTTCGGCGTGACAGCCGACCCGGAGGCCTTCGGGCTCGTCACCTCCGTCGCCCTGACCTCGGCCGGGCCGATCACAGTCAGGCACGGCCGCCGTTCGGGCCGCGACGACGCGAGGGCGATCATCCTGCTGCACGGAGCGGCCGGCTCGTGGAGTACCTTCACGCCGCTCCTGTCTGCCGCAGACCTCGGGGCCACCGGCGGGGCATACGCCTCTTTCGAAGACCTGGTCATTCCCGATCTCGCGGGCTGGGGCGACTCCGCTCTCGCCACCAGGGCCGAAGACCGCAGCATCGAAGTCGTCGCCGCATCGGTGGCGGAGGTTGCCCGCTCCCTCGGCTACGACCGGTGGATGATCGTGGGCCACTCCCTCGGCGGTTTCGTCGCCCTCGAACTCGCCGCCGCCGAGCAGACGGCCACCGAGCGTGTGCTTCTGGTCTCGCCGACGACGTTCGGCGTCGCGGCGGCCGTGCGCCAGCCTTTCCGGGAGCTCCGGAACCTGCCCGCCTATGTCGGCATGCTCGGGGTCATGCTCGTGCTTGCGAGGCTCGGCCGGTTCGGCACCCGATTCGTCGCTCTGATCGGGCCGACCCGGTTCTTCCGACGGTCGATGGGCCCGCTGTTCGCTCACCCCGGGCGGATCGCGCAGAGTGTGTACCGTGCGCTCGCCGCCGAGGCGCGGCCTCTGTCGTTCGTGCTTGCGTCGGCTTGTGCGGGCGAGTACGACGCACGGCGTTGGGCGGGCATCCGGTGCCCGGTTCGTTCGCTCCGCGGCAGCAGGGATGTCTTCGTCGCCGACGATGACCACGTTCGGCTGGCGGCGACGATCCCCGACTTCGTGGGCGGCATCCTCGACGACGCGGGCCACTTCGGTCAGATCGAGCGGCCTGTCGAGGTGCTCGAGCGGCTGTTCCCGGCCACCAGGGCATCGGCGGCGAGCTGAGCTGCCTGGTCGACCGTGTTCATCCAGAGCGGAACGACACTCACCCGCAGCCCGGCGGCCTCCATCTTCTCGGCGAGGCCGGCGTCCGATTCGTCGATCAGCCAGGCATCGAGGATCCCGCCGTTCGCCCGGGAGCCGTAGTGCATCCCCACCGCGTCGGCAGCCACGGCCACGCCGATCGCGTCGAGGCAGGCCTTCGCCATTCCGCGCACCGGCGAGCCGGAGATGATGGGCGAGACGCCGACCACGGGCGCGGGTGTCGAGCGCAGGGCCTCACGGATGCCCGGCACCGGCAGGATCGTGCCGATCGAGACCACGGGGTTCGACGGGGCGACCAGCACGACATCCGCGCCGAGGATCGCCTGGACGACGCCCGGCGCCGCCGTGGCGGATTCGAGACCGTGCTGTTCGAAACGGAGGGCCGGCAGTGACGCGCGGTAGTGCACCCACCACTCCTCGAAGTGCATGGTGCGGGTGCCGCCTGTCGCGTCTGAATCGTCTGTCGCGTCTGCATGGTCTGTCGCATCGGGCCCGTCGACTCCGCCGCTGCCGTCGACTCCGCCTCTGCCGTCGGCAGCCACCACCACATGCGTCTCGACCGGCTGGTCGCTCATCGGGAGCAGCTTCACACCGAGATTCCAGCGCGCGGTGATCTGGTCGGTCACCTCGCTCAACGTCAGTCCCTCGCGAAGGAGATGGGAACGGGTGATGTGGGTACCGAGGTCGAGGTCGCCCAGGGTGAACCACGGCCAGCCCACCCCGTAGGCGGTCAGTTCTGCGCTCACCCGCTCGGACTCGCCGAGCCGACCCCATCCGCGCACCTCATCGTTCGCGCCGCCCAGGGTGTACATGATCGAGTCGAGGTCGGGGCAGACCCGGAGCCCGGTCAGCCAGAGGTCGTCCCCGGTGTTCACGACCACCGTCACCTCGGCGGTCGTGCCGCCGCTGGCGTCGGGCAGGGTGTCACGCAGGTGCTGTCTCAGCCCCCGCAGGAACTTCGCTCCACCAACGCCACCGGCCAAAACGGTTATCTTCACATTCCATCCTCACACCTGTGCTGCGGCCGACGAAACCGAGCGCCGCGCGGGCGCACCGGCTCAGCGCCAGCCGTCGAGCCGGGACGCGACCTCCTCGAGCACGGCCTCCGAGGCGGCATACACGCCCTCGGCCCGCGGCCAGTGCGTGATGACATCGGTGAAGCCGAGTGCGGATGCCCGCTCCACCATCCGCTCGAATGCCCCGACATTGGCCAACGACACCTGACCGCCCGAGTCGAGCGACAGGTACCGGTCGATCGTCGCCGGGTCCCGACCCTCCGCCTCCGCGGCGGAATCCAGCCGGTGCACCAGGGTCTCGACCGCGCTCCACCACTCTTCGCCAACCGCGCCATCTGCCCCCGTGGTGACCCAGCCCTGGCCGAACCGGCTCACGAGTGCCAGCCCTTTCGGCCCGTTTGCTGCCAGTACGAAGGGAACGCGGGGCTCCTGCGCCGGCCGGCCCACCATTCGCGCATCGCGGGCGGTGTACCACTCCCCGTCGAACGTGATTCCGGATGATGCGGCCGCCCCCGGGACATCCGGAGCCGCCTCGAACCGCAGCAGCCGGTCGGTCAGCTCGACGAACTCGGCGAAACGCTCGTGGCGCTGGCGGGGCGTGAGTTCCTGCTGGCCGAGCACGAAGGCGTCGAAGCCGGTTCCGCCGGAACCCACCCCGAGCAGGAAGCGGCCACCTGAGATGTCGTCGAGGGTCGCCACCTCCTTCGCGAACGGAACGGGGTGCCGGAAGTTCGGTGACGACACGAAGGTTCCGAGCCGGATGCGCGAGGTGACGGTCGCGGCCGCCGTGAGGGTCGGCATCGTCGCCCCCCACGGTTCGCCGGCCAGCGATCGCCAGGAGAGGTGGTCGTAGGTCCACGCGTGGTCGAAACCGAGCTGTTCGGCGGCCTCCCATTTCGGGCGGGCCACGGCCCACGGGTCTTGGGGGAGGATGACGATTCCGAAGCGCATGCGCCCAGTCTAGGGACGCCCGCCGACACCGGCTCGGCGCACCAGGGAGGGCGTGCTCAGACCGCCCGGAGCACCCCGGGAGGCGCCTCCCCGAGGGCGGCCGCGGCGAGCAGAGCGGCAACCTCCTGCACGTCGTTCTGCACGAGACCCGCCGTCACCCTGACGTGCGCGCGCTGGCCGCCCCCGGGATCCGTCGACGACTGGAACGAGGTGCCCGCAGCCACTCGGATCCCGCTCGCGGCCAGCGACACCATGGCTGCCTTCTCGTCGCGCACCGGCAGCCAGAGGTTGATGCCGTCAGCCGATGCCACAGTGAGCCCGTGGCTCCCGAGTGCCGCAGCGAGAGCCTGCTGGCGCGCCCGGTAGGTGTCGCGTGCCCGGGCGACCTGCGCCGCCGACTCGGGAGCTGTGAGCAACTCGAACAGGATCACCTGCAGCATCCGCGAGGTCCAGCCAGGCCCGAGCATTCGGCGCGCAACGATACGGTCGATGAGCGCAGACGGCCCCGCGAGGGCTCCGATCCGCAGGTCGGGGCCGTGGGATTTCGCATAGCTCCGGATGTGCAGCACCCGGTGCGGCAGCCACGAGCCGAGGCTGAGCGCCGGTGCAGAACTGATTTCGGCCGAGTGGTCGTCCTCGATGATCACCGGGTCTGTGAGGTGCGAGTGCGCCCGCAGCACCCGTACGAGTTCCTCGGCGCGCTTCGCCGTCATCGATGCGCCGGTGGGATTGTGGGCCCGCGGCTGCAGGATGATCGCGGCCGGGTTGGTGGCGAGGGCCCGCGCCAGGGCTTCCGGCCGCATGCCGTGTTCGTCGATGGCTACGGGTACCCGCTCCGCCCCGAACTGTTCGAGGAGGTCGAAGAACGGCGGGAAGGAGGGGTCTTCGACGAGCACGCGGTCGCCGTAGCGCACCACCATCTCGAGCGAGCGGGAGACCGCATCGAGTGCGCCGTCGAGAATCGTCAGGCTTTCAGGTGAGTAGGGCCAGGATGCCCGGAGCTGGCGTTCGAGTTCTGGCAGCACCCGCTGGGTGAGGTAGCTCGACGTGTCGGCCCGGGCGGGCACGCGGGCAAGTGCCAGGCCGAGGGAGGGGAGGAGGGCCGGATCGGGGGTTCCGGAGGAGAGGTCGAGGCGGGCCTCGACATGGGTGCCGGCGAGTTCGGCGAAGTGGGCGGGCATCCAGGTCGTGCCGGCCTTCAGCACGAAGCTGCCGGCGCGGCCCCGGGAGGTGATGAGGCCGACCCCGGCGAGGGCCTGCCAGGCGCTCGAGACGGTCGCCGGGCTCACCCCGAGGGCGCGCGCGAGGTCCCGCACGGTGGGCAGCCGGTCGCCGGAGGCGATGCCGCCCGACCGGATCAGTCGGGACACCGCCGCGGCGATGGCCTCGGGCGTCCTGTTCTCCACAGCCTCGACGATCTGGTCGATCATCCACACCTCTTGACTTATTTTTACGCCTGCGTCACAGTCTGAAACACGAGAGAAATGTTCAGAACCAATAATAACAAAACGGGCTTCGAGAGGAATTGCACCAATGACGGTTGTACGCGCAGCGATCACTCAGACGACCTGGACAGGCGACAAGGAGTCGATGATCCAGAAGCACGAGCAGTTCGCCAGGGATGCGGCGGCTGACGGCGCCCAGGTCATCTGTTTCCAGGAGCTGTTCTACGGCCCCTACTTCGGAATCACCGAAGACAAGAAGTACTACCGCTACGCCGAACCTGCCGACGGGCCGATCGTGCAGCGGTTCGCCGCGCTCGCCAAGGAACTGAACCTCGTCATCATCCTGCCGATCTACGAAGAGGACATCACGGGTGTGTACTACAACACCGCGGTGATCGTCGAATCCGACGGCACGATCCTCGGCAAGTACCGCAAACACCACATCCCTCACGTCGACCGGTTCTTCGAGAAGTTCTACTTCCGCCCGGGCAACATGGGCTACCCCGTCTTTGACACGTCTGTCGGCAAGATCGGCCTGTACATCTGCTACGACCGGCACTTCCCCGAGGGCTGGCGGGAGCTCGGGTTGAACGGTGCGCACATGGTCTTCAATCCGAACGCCACGAAGCCGGGGCTGTCGAACCGGCTCTGGGAGGTCGAGGGGCCGGCCGCTGCGGTCGCGAACGGCTACTTCGTGATGCAGCCCAACCGGGTGGGCCGCGAAGACAACGAGTACGGCGAACTCGCCGTCGACTTCTACGGCACCAGCCAGGTGATCGACCCGCGCGGGAACTTCGTGGGCGAACGCGGATCCGGAACCGACGAAGAGATCCTGATCCGCGACCTCGAGCTCGACCTGGTGAGGGAGATGCGCGACGACTGGCAGTTCTACCGCGACCGCCGGCCTGAGTCGTACACCTCGATCCCCAAGCCGTAGGTTGTCCGAAACGAGGGAGTTGAACCGATGAAGACACTCATTTCCAACGGCACCGTGGTGAACGCGACAGGTGTCGCCACCGCCGACGTGCTGATCGACGGCGAGACGATCGCGGCCGTGCTGGCACCCGGATCGGCCCTGCTCGGGTTCGACGTCGCGGCCAATGTCGACCGGGTCATCGATGCGCGGGGCAAGTACGTCATCCCGGGCGGCATCGACGCGCACACGCACATGGAGATGCCGTTCGGCGGCACCTTTGCGAGCGACACGTTCGAGACCGGCACCCGGGCGGCGGCGTGGGGCGGCACCACCTCGATCGTCGACTTCGTCGTGCAGTACGCGGGCGAGAACATCCTCGACCAGTACCAGGCGTGGCATCAGAAGGCCGCGGGCAACTGCGCCATCGACTACGGTTTCCACCAGATCCTCTCGGATGTGCAGGACTCCTCGCTCACGGCGATGGATGAACTGCTGAACGAGGGCGTCAGCTCTTTCAAGCTCTTCATGGCCTACAAGGGCGTCTTTCTGAGCGACGACGGCCAGATCGTCAAGGCGATGCAGCGTGCGAGTGAGAACGGTGCGCTGATGATGATGCACGCCGAGAACGGCAGCGTCATCGACCTGCTCGTGCAGCAGGCTGTGGCCCGCGGCGACACGTCTCCGTACTTCCACGGCACCACGCGTCCCTGGCAGGCCGAGGAGGAGGCGACCCACCGGGCCATCATGCTCGCGAACCTCACCGGCGCGCCGCTCTACATTGTGCACGTGAGCGCCAAGCAGGCCGTCGAACAGATCGCCATCGCGCGCGACCGCGGCCAGAACGTGTTCGCCGAGACCTGCCCGCAGTACCTCTACCTCTCGCTCGAAGAGCAGCTGGGTGCATCCAGCGCCGAATGGGGCGACTTCGAGGGTGCGAAGTGGGTCTGTTCCACTCCGCTGCGCTCGCGGGCGGAAGGCCACCAGCACCACATGTGGCAGGGGCTCCGCACGAACGACCTGCAGGTCATCTCCACCGACCACTGCCCGTTCTGCATGAAGGGGCAGAAGGACATGGGGGTCGGCGACTTCTCGAAGATCCCGAACGGCATCGGTTCGGTCGAACACCGCATGGACCTGATCTACCAGGGTGTCGTGATGGGCGAGATCAGCCTGCCGCGCTGGGTCGAGCTCACGTCGACCACGCCCGCCCGCATGTTCGGCATGTACGGCAAGAAGGGTGTCATCCAGCCCGGAGCCGACGGAGACGTCGTGATCTACGACCCGAACGGCCACACCTCGATCGGCGTCGGTGAGGGCCGCTCGCACCACATGAACATGGACTACTCGGCCTGGGAGGGCTACGAGATCGACGGCCACGTCGACACCGTCATCTCCCGCGGCAAGGTCATCGTCGACGACAACGAATACCTCGGCACCAAGGGTGACGGCAAGTACTTCAAGCGCGGCCTCTCGCAGTATCTGATCTAGCCACTTTCTGCGCAGCCGGTCCCCGCCCGGCTGCACATACGTCACTCAGCCCCACCTCCTCGACAGAAAGCACAACATGGAATTCGGAGCAGTTCTCCAGACCCACCCGCCGGCGTCGCGAACGCTGGCGCTCGCGAAACTCGCCGAGCAGCACGGCTTCGACTACGCGTGGACGTTCGACTCCCACCTGCTCTGGCAGGAGCCGTACGTCATCTACAGCCAGATCCTCAACGAGACCCACCGCATCAAGGTCGGGCCGATGGTCACGAACCCCGCGACCCGCGACTGGACGGTCACGGCATCCATCTTCGCGACCCTGAACGAGATGTACGGCAACCGCACGATCTGCGGCATCGGCCGGGGCGACTCCGCAGTGCGCACGACGAACCGTGCCCCCACCACGTTGAAGACCCTGCGGGAGTCGATCCACGTGATCCGGGAGCTCGCGAACAGCCGCGCTGTGGAGTACAACGGGGCGACGGTGCAGTTCCCCTGGAGCCGCGGCTCCGAGCTCGAGGTCTGGGTCGCCGCCTACGGCCCGCTCGCCCTCAAGCTCACCGGTGAGGTCGGCGACGGTTTCATCCTGCAACTCGCCGACGTCGACATCGCCGAATGGATGATCAAGACCGTCCGGAATGCGGCCGAGAAGGCCGGTCGTGACCCGATGTCCATCAAGTTCTGCGTGGCCGCACCGATGTACATCGGCGACGACTGGGAGCACATGCGCGACCAGTGCCGCTGGTTCGGAGGCATGGTGGGCAACCACGTGGCAGACATCGTGTCGAAGTACGGTACCGACTCGAACGTCCCGAAGGCGCTCACCGACTACATCGAGGCGCGCCAGGGCTACGACTACAACCAGCACGGCCTCGCCGGCAACGAGCACGCGAACTTCGTTCCCGACGAGATCGTCGACCGCTTCTGCCTGCTCGGCACGGCCGACCAGCACATCGAGAAGCTGAAGGCGCTGAAGGAGCTCGGCGTCGACCAGTTCGCGGGTTACCTCCAGCACGACAACAAAGAGGAGACCCTGCGGGTCTACGGCGAAGCCGTCATCCCCGCGATGCGAGAGCACATCACGGCGACCGCATGACGATGACAACGGGGGCGGGCCTGGCGCGCCGTCGCTGGAGCGCCCTGCTCTGGGGCCTGCTCGGCGTCGTGCTGCTCGCGGTGCTCTGGGAGGGTTACAAGGCGGTCGGGCCGCCGACCGGCGTTGTGCTGTTCGACACGAGCATCCTGCCGAAGACCGACGACCGCTCCATGCCGCACCTGGTCGACATGCTGTCCCGGGCGATCGAGCCGGTGAACACGTCCGCAGGATCCCCGCCGGTCTGGGTGGCGGTCATCGGCGCGGCGCTCACCAGCCTCGGCGTCGCGGCGGTGGGCTGGGCGATCGGCTCGGTGGTCGGCTTCCTCATTGCTCTCCTCATGCAGCGGCTGCAGGTCACCGAGCGTGCCGTGTTGCCCTGGCTCATCCTCAGCCAGACCGTGCCGCTCATCGCCCTCGCGCCGGTGATCGTCGCCTGGGGTGGCAAGATCCAGATCGGCGCCTTCTCCTGGGACCGGTGGATGTCCGTGGCCGTCATCGCCTCGTACCTGGCGTTCTTCCCGGTGGCCGTCGGTGCACTCCGAGGGCTGCAGTCGCCCGACACGATCCATGTCGAACTGATGCGCAGCTACAACGCCGGCTGGTTCCGGACGCTCCTGAAACTCCGGTTGCCGGCCAGCGTGCCCTACCTGCTTCCCGCTCTCCGGCTCGGAGCGGCGAGTGCCATCGTCGGCACGGTGGTGGCCGAGGTCTCGACGGGGTACAAGGGCGGAATCGGCCGCATGATCATCGAATTCGCGCAGTCGGGTACGTCCGATCCCGCCAAGGCCTACGCACCGATCGCCGGGGCCGTCGTGCTCGGGCTCGTCTCGGCGGGCATCGTGGCACTGATCGGACTGACTCTCAGACGTTTCAACAGACAGGAAGCGGCATCGTGACCGACACTGCCCGCACCACCACCCCCGCACCCTCCGAGGTGCTCCCGGCCATCTCCGTGCGTGCGGCCGGCAAGATCTTCACGGTGGCGAAGGGTGCCGAGGTGCAGGCGCTCACCGGCATCGACCTGACGGTCGCCCCGGGCGAGTTCGTCTCCCTCATCGGCCCCTCCGGCTGCGGCAAGAGCACCCTGTTGCGGCTCATCGCCGATCTCGACTCCGCCACCAGCGGCGAGATCCTCGTGTTCGGCAAGACCGCCCGGCAGGCCAGGCTCGACCAGGAGTACGGCATCGCGTTCCAGAGCGCGGGGCTCCTGCCGTGGCGATCCGTGCAGGCGAACATCGAGCTGCCGCTCGAACTGCACGGCGTGGGCAAGGCCGAGCGCGCCGCCCGAGCCGAGGAACTCATCGAACTCGTCGGGCTCACAGACTTCAGGAGCCGCTTCCCCGACCAGCTCTCGGGCGGAATGCAGCAGCGAGTGGCCATTGCCCGCTCGCTCGCCGAGAGGCCGAAACTGCTGCTGATGGACGAACCGTTCGGTGCCCTCGACGAGATGACACGCGAGCGAATGCAGCAGGAGCTCGTGCGCATCTGCTCCGAGACGGGCGCCGCTGTGGTCTTCGTCACGCACTCCATCCCCGAGGCCGTGTTCCTCTCCGACCGGGTCGTCGTGATGTCACCGCGACCGGGCCGCATCGTCGACATCGTGTCGGTGGATCTCGGTGCGGGTACCTCGCGCAGCGACTCCCTCCGCGAGAACCCGGCGTTCTTCGCCGGGGTGACCGCCGTGCGGGAAGCGCTCCACGGGTCCCCCGTCGCCCCCCTCGGCGCGGATCTCCGATGACGACCACCGTCTCCGCCGCCGCCATGGCCACCGATCCGTCCGCCGGCGGAGCGGGCGCCGGCCGAGGGGCCGCAGGGCGATCCGTCGCGCGCTCGGTGCTTCCCCCGGTCGTGCTCGGCGTGGCCTTCCTGCTCGTCTGGCAGCTCGCCGTGGTCGCCTTCGACATCAAGCCGTACCTGCTGCCGAGCCCGACCGACATCGTCGGCCAGATCGTCATCGTCTTCCCGTTGCTCTGGTCCTCGCTGCTCGCAACCGGCCTGAATGCGCTGATCGGGCTCGTGCTCGGCGGTGTCCTTGCCGTCGTTCTCGCCCTTCTCGCCTCGCGGGTCACGATCTTCGACCGGATGATCGTGCCGATCGTCGCGGCCGTCGCCGTCGTACCCATCGTCGCCCTCGCGCCCATCCTGAACACGATGTTCGGATCGACCTCCGACACGCCCCGGCGGGTCGTCGTGCTGATCGTCGTCTTCGCGCCGATCTTCATCAACACGCTCCGTGGTCTCCGCCAGGTGCGGCCGGTGCACCGTGACCTGATGCGGGCCTATGCCGCCTCGAACTGGCAGCTCACCCGCACGGTCACGCTCCCGGGGGCCGTGCCGTTCATCTTCACGGGGCTCCGCATCGCGGCACCGCTCGGCGTCATCTCCGCCATCGTCGCGGAGTACTTCGGCGGGCTGCAGAACGGTCTCGGCTCCCGCATCACCTCCGCCGCGGCGAACAGCGCCTACCCCCGGGCCTGGGCCTACGTGTTCGGCGCGATCATCCTGGGCCTCGTCTTCTACGGCGTCACTCTGCTGCTCGAACGGCTCGCGAGCCGCCGCAGGGCCTGAGAACGTTTAACCGCACCACCGTTCCACCTGCACCACCACCGCACCACCTTCACCGCACCACCCGTCCAGCACACAGATCAACGGAGGAAAGATGAAGCACAGCAGACGCATCACCCTCGGCGCGGCAGCCATCGCCGCGTCGGCAGCCCTCATCCTGAGCGGATGCTCGAGCTCGTCGGGTACCGGCGACACCGCCAGTTCGAGTGGGGGAGCCCTGACCCCCGTGAAGCTGCAGTTGCAGTGGTTCACGCAGGCGCAGTTCGCGGGTTACTACGCCGCCCTCGACCAGGGCTACTTCGCCGACGAGGGCCTCGACGTCACCATCGTCGAAGGCGGAACGGACATCGTTCCGCAGACCCAGCTGGCAGACGGCGCCGTGGACTACGCCGTGGCCTGGGTTCCGAAGGCGCTCGCATCGCGCGAGCAGGGCGCCGGCATCACGGATGTCGCCCAGATCCTGCAGAAGTCGGGCACCCTGCAGGTGTCGATGGCCGACAAGAACATCACGACCGCCGCCGATCTCAAGGGCAAGACCGTCGGCAACTGGGGCTACGGCAACGAGTTCGAGATGTTCGCCGGCATCACCAAGGCGGGTCTCGACCCCGCGACAGACGTCAAGCTCGTACAGCAGGCGTTCGACGAGTCGGGCCTCCTCGACGGATCGATCGACGCCGCGCAGGCCGAGACCTACAACGAGTACGCGCAGATCCTCGAGACCATGAACCCGGCGACCGGCAAGCTGTACCAGCCGAGCGACCTCAACGTGATCGACTGGAACACCGAGGGCACCGCAATGCTCCAGGACGCGATCTGGGCGAACACCGAGAAGCTCAACAGCGACCAGGCCTACCAGGACCAGACGGTGAAGTTCCTCACGGCTGCGCTCAAAGGCTGGATCTACGCCCGCGACAACCCCGAGAAGGCTTCAGCCATCGTCGTGGCCAAGGGGTCGCAGCTCGGCGCGAGCCACCAGCTCTGGCAGACCAATGAGATCAACAAGCTCATCTGGCCGTCGGCAGCCGGTGTGGGAATCATCGACGACGCCTCCTGGAAGCAGACCGTCGACGTCGCCATGACGGCCAAGAACCTCGAAGGCACGACCGTCATCACGAAGGCGCCCGACTCCGACGCGTACACGAACACCTACGTGCAGAAGGCGCTCGACGCGCTGAAGGCCGAGGGCGTCGACGTCACGGGAACGTCCTACAAGCCCATCACCGTCACCCTCACCGAGGGCGGCAAGTAATAGTCCGTACGACCCCGGGCTGGCCATCCGTCGTCGCCGCCACATGCGGCAGGCACCGGATGCCCAGCCCACCACTCGACACGAAGAAGGCACCACTCATGGATCTCAACCCCGAAGACGGAAAGCTCGCCTACGAACTCGACCGCGCCCACGTCTTCCACTCCTGGTCGGCCCAGGCCGCGCTGAAGCCGATGGTCATCGCCGGCGGCCTCGGCAGCACCGTCTGGGACTTCGACGGCAACCGCTATCTCGATTTCTCGAGCCAGCTCATCAATGTGAACATCGGTCACCAGCACCCGGCCGTGACCGCGGCCATCCGCGCGCAGACCGAGGTTCTCACCACCGTCGCCCCGGCAGCGGCGAACCTCGCGAGGGGCAGAGCCGCCCAGCGCATCCTCGAACGGGCCGGCCACGGCTTCAGCAAGGTCTTCTTCACCAACGGCGGCGCGGACGCCAACGAGAACGCCTTCCGCATGGCCAGGCTCTACACCGGGCGCGACAAGATCCTCTCGGCCTACCGCTCCTACCACGGCAACACCGGGGCGGCGGTCGTCGCGACCGGCGACTGGCGGCGGATGCCCAACGAGTACGCTCGCGGCCACGTCCACTTCTTCGGGCCCTACGAGTACCGGAGCGAGTTCTGGTCCTCGAGCCCCGAGGAGGAGTCGGCCCGGGCCCTCCACCACCTCGAACGGGTGATCGTCTCCGAGGGGGCGTCGGGGATCGCCGCCATCGTGCTCGAGACGATTCCCGGCACCGCGGGCATCCTCGTGCCGCCGCCCGGCTACCTCGCCGGAGTGCGCGGCCTCTGCGACAAATACGGCATCATGCTCATCTTCGACGAGGTGATGTGCGGGTTCGGGCGGGCGGGCGGCTGGTTCGCGTTCCAGGCGCTCGGCGATGTCGAGGGCGAGACCGTCGTGCCCGATCTCATCACCTTCGCGAAGGGCGTCAACTCGGGTTACGTGCCGGTCGGCGGCGTCATCATCCCGCCGTACATCGCTGAAGCGTTCGACGACACCGTCTTCCCGGGCGGTCTGACCTATTCCGGGCATCCACTCGCCATGGCCTCCATCGTCGGAGCCCTCGATGCAATGGAAGCCGAGGGCATCGTGGCCAACGCCGAACGCATCGGCCGCGACGTGCTCGGCCCCGGGCTCCGCGCGCTCGCCGAGAAGCACGAGGCCATCGGCGAGGTGCGCGGGATCGGTGTCTTCTGGGCGCTCGACCTGGTCGCCGACCCCGAGACGCGTGAGCCCCTTCCGGCTGCGACGATCGGTGCGCTGAAGGCGAAGCTGCTCTCCCTCGGGCTCCTCCCGATGTTCGCCGACAACAGGCTGCACGTCGTGCCGCCCTGCGTGGTGACCGATGCGGAGGTCGCCCAGGCGCTCGGCATCTTCGACGAGGCGTTCGCGTCGATCGCGGTGCACGCCTGACGGAGGGGGCGGCAGACGGGCCACACGGTCGCAGCCTGAACCGGTAGCGTTCCTACATGGACGTACGCCGGCTCGAACTGCTCCGGGAACTCGCCGAGCGCGGCAGCATCACCGAGGTCGCCCGAGCGACCCACCGCACGCCCTCAGCCGTCTCACAGCAGCTGCGCGTGCTCGAGCGCGAGGCCGGCCTTCCCCTGACCGAGAAGGCCGGCCGCGGCATCGTGCTCACCGACGCCGGCCGGGCCCTCGCCCGGAGCGCCACGGATGTCGCCATCGCCCTCGAGCGCGCCGATGCGCTCTGGGACGAGTTCCGCCACGACCCCACGGGCGAAGTGTCGCTGGCGACCTTTCCGACCGGCGGCCAGATGCTCCTGCCCGGGGTGCTGCACCGGCTCGCCGGGCAGTCCGGCCTGACCCTCCACGCGAGCGACCGCGACCCCGTCTCCGAGGGTTTCCCCGACCTCACCAACGACTTCGACATCGTGGTCGCCCACGCGCCATCGCGCCCGCCCTCGCTCTGGTACGGGCGGGGCCTCAGCATCGTGCACCTGATCACCGAGCCCCTCGACGTGGCACTTCCCCCCGGGCATCCACTCGCCGACCAGGCCAGCGTCAGCCCTTCGGACCTGATCGGCGAGCAGTGGATCGGCGTCCCCTGGGGATACCCGTTCGAACGCACCCTCTACGACATCTCGGCAGCGGCGGGTGCGCCCGTCAACATCGTGCAGCGGTTCGCCGACACCCGCGTCACTGAGGCGCTCGTCTCGTCGGGCCTCGGCGTCGCGATCCTGCCCCGATACACTGCCGGCGGCGCGTATCTCACCTCGGACTCCCTGCCGCGCGTCGCGCTGAAGCCGCTCTCCGGGATGCGCGCCGAGCGGCACATCTACGCCCTGATGCGTCCTGACCGCGCCGAACGGCTCGCCGTGCGCACCATCGCCGATCTCCTCCGGGCCGAGGCCGACGCCATTCGCGAGGCAAACCCCACGCGGTCCTGACGTGCCGGCAGCAGGCACCGGTCGACCACCCGCCGACCACCCGCCGAGGCAGGGTAAGCTCTCGCAGTGAGCAAATTCAACAAAACCCCGTTCACGGTCAGTGTCTGGGACCTGATGCACGTGCCCGGCGAGCTCCGCGAACGCCAGCTCGACATCATTGTGCCGGAGAAGATGGGCGAGGGCCTCGTTGCCGTGCAGGCAGGGGCGACACTCGAGATCGATGCCCGGCTGGAGAGCCTCCACGACGGCATCCTGGCCACCGTGAGGGTCGACACCGAGGCCTCCGGAGAGTGCGGTCGCTGCCTCCGGGAGATCGAATTGCCGGTTCGAGTCGAGTTTGCGGAGCTTTTCGCGTATTCTCTTGACGAAGCTTTTGATTACGAGGTTCAGGCCGATCACATCGACCTCGAGCCACTGATCAGGGATGCGGTTGTTCTCGCACTCCCGTTTCAGCCGGTTTGTCGGCCAGATTGCCCAGGACTCGACCCGGTCACGGGTGAGCGGCTGGAAGACCTGCCCGAGCGTGCCCCGCAGGAAGAATTCGATTCCCGCTGGTCGGCGCTGACCGGGCTGCTGAGCCCGAGTGGTTCGGGTGCGCACGCTGAAACACTCCCAGAAGCTTCCACAGACACGGCAACCGACGGTGCGACTCCGTCTGCGAGCCCCACCGAGAGAGAAAAGAGTTAGCTCATGGCTGTACCGAAGCGAAAGATGTCGCGGGCCTCGACCCGCATGCGTCGTGCCCAGTGGAAGGCCACCGCGCCGACCCTGGTGAAGACGATCGAGAACGGCAAGACCACCTACAGCCTGCCGCACCGCGCCAAGGTTGTCGAAGACTCCGCTGGCACCGCGCTGTTCCTTGAATACAAGGGCCGCAAGGTCGCTGACGTCTAGCATTTCCTCTGGCTCGCCCGCTGGGCGACGCGAAGGGATCTGCCGCCGGGTTTCCGGCGATGTCTGACGGGGTGCGTTCGATCGGAGTGAGGCAGTGAGCAAGACGGCTGCAGCACCCGATCGGGCGCACCTTCTTTCGATCCTCGGGGTTGAGATCCCCGACGATCTTCTGCACCTTGCACTGACCCACCGTTCCTGGTCGTACGAGAACGGCGGAGTGCCCACGAATGAGCGCCTCGAGTTCCTCGGCGACTCGATCCTCGGCCAGGCCGTGACAGTGATGCTCTACACCCGCTATCCCGAGCGGGGCGAGGGCGAGTTGGCCAAGCGGCGCGCGAGCCTCGTCAGCACGGTGGCTCTGGCCGGTATCGGCCGGTCCATCGGGCTGGGAGAGTTCATCCTGCTCGGCAAGGGCGAAGACCTCACGGGGGGCCGGGACAAGGCGTCGATCCTCGCCGACACGGTCGAGGCGCTCATCGGTGCGACGTACCTCGGGCTCGGTGGCGACGTCGCCACCGCCCTGGTGCTGCGCCTCGTCGAGCCGCTCATCTCGAACCCGGAGACCTTCGGCGAATCGATGGACCCGAAGACCGAACTGCAGGAGCTGGCAGCCACCCTGGGCGACGCTGCCCCGGTCTACGAGATCGCCGAGAGCGGTCCCGACCACCGCAAGACCTTCGTCGCGACGGTCACTGTCGGCTCTCTCGTCACCGCGACGGGCGAGGGGTCGAGCAAGAAGCAGGCCGAGTCGATCGCGGCCCGCCGGGCGTGCCTGCTGCTCGCGCCTTCTCGCCAGCAACCGGCCGCCCCTCTGACGCCGCCTGCCTCGCCACCTGCGACGCAGCAGGCGACGTAGTGCCCGAGCTCCCCGAAGTCGAGGTCGTGCGCGCAGGTCTCGAACCCGCCGTGACCGGCTCGCTGATCACCGGCGTCGAGGTCTTCGACGTGCGCTCCCTGAAGCGGCACAGCGCGCTCGCCGGCCCGTTCGAGAGCCTGCTCTCCGGGCACCGGATACTCGCAGCTGTGCGCCGCGGGAAGTTCCTGTGGTTCCCGCTCTCCTCGGGCCGCGCCCTCGTGACGCACCTCGGCATGAGCGGGCAGGTGCTGCTGCGGGCGCCGGGCGCGATCGAAGACGGGCTGCTCCGCATCCGGGTCAGCATCGAGCATCCGGTGCAGGGTGAGCTCTGGGTGAACTTCGTCGACCAGCGCATCTTCGGCTCGATGGCCGTCGACGAGCTCGTTCCGACACCGGATGGCCGAGCCGCCGGATTCGCGGGCGCGGCCCTGCTCGAACCGGAGTGGGCGGTGCTCATCCCGAGCCAGGTCGCGCACATCGCTCGCGACCCCCTCGACCCGGCGTTCGACGAGACGACATTCTTCGCGGCCCTGAAGCGCAAGAACACCGGCATCAAGCGCGCTCTTCTCGACCAGACACTCGTCAGCGGCATCGGCAACATCTATGCCGACGAAGCACTCTGGGCGGCGAAACTGCACTACGAGCAGCCGACTTCGTCTCTCGGCCCGCGGGTCGTCAGGCATCTGCTGGCGGAGGTGCGTCTCGTGCTCACGAAGGCCCTCGCCGAGGGTGGCACGAGTTTCGACGCCCAGTACGTCAACGTCAACGGTGCCTCGGGGTACTTCTCGCACAGCCTGAACGCCTACGGGCAGCAGGGGAAGCCGTGCCCGCGTTGCAGCCACCTCATCGTGCGCGAGCGTTTCATGAACCGCTCCTCCCACTTCTGCCCCCACTGCCAGAAGCTCCGCCGCCCTCGCGTCTGACCTGCGCCGCCGCCGCCCCGTCACCGGCCCGTCCCCACATTCCCTGACTCGATCCACCGAAATCTGTCGTTTGACCTGCCTCAGAGCGACAGTTTTCGGTGGATCGGTCGCTCAGACCGGCTTCGACGCAGCGCGCAGTTCCGGCTCCTTCGCCGAGTAGCGGGCGCCGACGTGGCCGAGCACGGCCACGACCACCGTGATCAGCGCCGAGAGCGACACGCCCCAGCCGAGTCCGAGGCGAAGCAGCAGCGCTCCCACCCCGGCGCCGGCAGCGATCAGCACGATGGCCGCGGCCCGCCGGAACCACGGCTGCCCCTTCCCACCCGCCAGGCGCGAGTCGGCGGCGAACCCGGTGATGGTCGACGTCACGACCACAGTGGTGACATCCTTCACCCCGATGTGCCGCGCCGTGCCGGCCTGGATCCCCATCGCGATCGCGAGGAACATCGTCACGATGTACTCCTGGGGCTGCGGGGGCGTGCCGCCGTAGACCAACAGGGCGACCGCGAGTCCCACCATGATGACGGCGACCGCGGTCAGCAGCGAGGTGCTCCGATGGGTCCAGCCGTCTGTGACCGGCCGCAGCACCCGCCCGGCGATCACGGCGCCGAGCATGAAGCTGAGCAGGGCGATCACCGGCCCGATGACCGGCAGCCCGTCGGCTCCGGCCAGCGCCATGCCGAGAATGACGACGTTGCCCGTCATGTTGCCCGTGAACACCCGGTCGAGCCCCAGATAGCCGACGGCATCCACCACGCCTGTCGAGAAGGTGAGCGCGAGCATGAGGGCGAGGTGGAGGTTCGGGATGTTACGGGCGAGGCGCTTGGGCACGGGGATTCCTTGTCAGCGCGGCACTCGGCGCGCAGTACTCTCGAAGGGTCGACGAAAGGGCAGTGGAAGATGCAGTTTGACCCGCTCCAGCCGAACGCCGGCGCGATTCGATCCCCACACTATCTGCCTGCAACCGGCCGGAATGTGCTCTGGGGCCGCCTACCCTGCGCCCGGGACGAAGCTGTGCTCGAGATCGAGTCGGGCGACGAGGTCACCATCGACACCCTCAGCCACGAGGGCATCCTCGAAGACCAGGGCCGGGATCCGCTGCGGTACTTCCAGGGGCACGGCGTCGAGCGTCATCACATCCTCGACGACGCGATCGCGATTGCGGCCTCCGACTACCCTCGCGACAGAGCGGCCGACGGCCCGCACGTGGTGACCGGCCCGATCCGGGTGCGCGGGGCGAAGCCGGGCGACCTGCTGAAGATGACGCTTGTCGAGGCGCTGCCCCGCGTTCCCTACGGTGTCATCTCCAACCGGCACGGCAAGGGTGCGCTGCCGGGTGAGTATCCGGCGAGCCTCGGCACCGTCAGTGTGTTCTCGCGCGTCGACGAAGACCCCGACGGCCGCCTGGTCGGCGTTCTGCCCGTCACCCCGGGGGGCCCGGACATCGTGCGCTTCCCGCTGGCACCCTTCCTCGGCATCATGGGTGTCGCGGTCGCCGGCGACACGCGGCCGCATTCCGTCCCGCCCGGTGCGCACGGCGGCAACATCGACATCAACCTGCTGACCGCCGGCAACTCGCTCTACCTCCCGGTACAGGTGGCCGGCGCCCTCGCCTATGTGGGTGACCCCCACTTCGCCCAGGGTGACGGTGAGGTGGCGCTCACCGCAATGGAGGCGTCGCTGCGGGTGACCGTGCGCTTCGAGCTTCTCAGCCAGTCGGATGCCCTGCGGCAGTTCGGCGCGCTCGTCGGCCCGCTCGCCGAGACCCGCGAGTTCCTGGTGCCGACAGGAATGAGCGTCGACCTCGACGAAGCGGTCGAGCACTGCGTACGCGCGGCCATCTCTCTGCTGGGTGCCCGCTACGGGATGGAGCCGCACCTCGCCTATGCCTACCTCAGCGCGGCGACCGACTTCAACATCTCGCAGGTGGTCGACATCGTGAAAGGTGTCCATGCCCGCATCCGGGTCGCTGACTTCGCCGCGATCTCGAACTGAGCCACGGGTCGTTCCCGTAACACCGGTGAAACACCTGTTGCATATGCTGGTTTTCTGAAACACTTGACTCAGAGACATCCACAGCGCGCGAGGAGCACCCCATCAGCAGCCAGCCCATCAACCCACCGTCGCGCCTCCTGATGGGCCCGGGCCCGATCAACGCCGATCCCCGGGTTCTGCGGGCGATGTCGGCCGAGCTCCTCGGGCAGTACGACCCGGCGATGACCGCGTACATGACCGAGACGATGGGCCTCTACCGTGAGGTCTTCGGCACCAAAAACGAGCAGACGCTCCTCGTCGACGGAACCTCCCGGGCCGGTATCGAAGCCGCGCTCGTGAGCATGATCGAGCCGGGCGATCGTGTGCTCGTGCCGATCTTCGGTCGATTCGGTCACCTGCTCCGCGAGATCGCCGAGCGCTGCGGAGCCGAGGTGCACGTGCGCGAGGTCGAATGGGGCCAGGTCTTCACCCCCGAGCAGATCGAGCAGGCCATCCGCGAGACGAAGCCGAAGATCCTCGCTGTCGTGCACGGCGACACCTCCACCACCATGGCGCAGCCCCTCGACGAACTCGGCGCGATCTGCCGCGAGCACGACGTGATCTTCTACACCGATGTCACGGCCTCCCTCGCGGGCAATGCCTTCGAGACCGACGCCTGGGGTCTCGACGCGGTCACCGCGGGACTCCAGAAATGCCTCGCAGGGCCCAGTGGATCGGCTCCCGCAACGTTCTCGCCCCGCGCCGTCGAGCTCATCAACTCACGGAAGAGCATCGAGGCGGGCATCCGTTCGGAAGGCGACGAGGTACTCCGCGCCCCCATCCGGTCGAACTACTTCGACCTGGCCATGATCTTCGACTACTGGGGCGCCAAGCGCCTGAATCACCACACCGAGGCCACCTCGATGCTCTACGGCGCTCGCGAATGCGCCCGGCTGCTCGTCGACGAGGGTATCGGCAACGCCGTCGAGCGGCACCGGATGCACGGGGGAGCCATGCTCGAGGGCCTGAAGGGTCTCGGGCTCGAGATCTTCGGCGACCTCTCGCACAAGATGAACAACGTGACGGCCGTGTACATCCCCGACTCGGTCTCGGGCGACGCGGTGCGCGGAGAGTTGCTCGACGACTTCGGAATCGAGATCGGCACGTCGTTCGGCCCCCTGCACGGCACGGTCTGGCGCATCGGCACGATGGGCTACAACGCCCGGAAGGACACCGTGCTGACGACACTCGCGGCGTTCGAACAGGTGCTGCGCCGGGCGGGCGCGACGGTCACCGCCGGCGGGGGAGTGGGCGCGGCCTACGACTTCTACGCAGACGCAGACGCAGACGCAGACGCAGACGCAGACACAGACACGGGTGCCGCATCCGGAGCCACCCCGTGACCTCGGCGACTCTCGACCGCACCGGCGCGCTCTCCCTCCTCGCGCGTTGCGACGAGCTCGCCGCTCACAGCACCCTGCCGGGTGGCCTGATCCGCCGGGTCTACCTCACCGCTGAGCACCGCGCCGTCAATGCACTCGCCGGCCAGTGGATGATCGAGGCCGGCATGCGCACCTGGCAGGATGCCGCGGGCAACCAGTGCGGCCGCCTCGAGGGCAGCACCCCGGGGTTGCCGGCCCTGCTCCTCGGATCGCACCTCGACACGGTGCCCTCCGCCGGGCGGTACGACGGCATCCTCGGGGTGCTCATCGCCATCGCGGCGGTGGACCGCATCCACGCCAGCGGTATCCGGCTCCCCGTTGCGCTCGAAGTGGTCGCCTTCGGAGACGAGGAGGGAACCCGCTTCGGCCGCGCCCTGCTCGGCAGTCGAGCGCTCGCCGGAACCAGCGACCCCGCCTGGCTCGACCTCACCGACGAACAGGGCATCACCCTCCGCGAGGCCTATCGGGCGTTCGGACTCGACCCGGACGCCCTCGGCGCCGCGGCCCGGCAGCCGGACGACCTCGTCGGCTATCTCGAAGCCCACATCGAGCAGGGTCCGTACCTCGAAGAGGCAGGCCACGCACTGGGTATCGTCTCCACGATCGCCGGTGCACGGCGGTTCTCCCTCACCGTCAACGGCCGGGCGGGTCATTCGGGCACCCCGTTCGAGCGTCGGCACGATGCGCTCGCGGGCGCCGCAGAGATCGTGACCGTCATCGAAGCCACGGCCCGGAGCGCCGGCATCATCGCGACCGTCGGCCACCTCGAGGTCTTCCCCAACGCCGTGAACGTGATCCCCGGCCGGGTGGAGCTGAGCCTCGACCTGCGCGCCGAGTCCGATGCCGACCGCGACGGGGTCTGGAAGCAGATCAGTGATGCCCTGACAGAGATCTGCGATCGTCGCGGTTTGACCGTCGACGCAAGGCAGACCCACAGCGCGCCGGCCGTGGCCTGTAGCGCACGGCTTCGGGACGCCGTCGCCGCGGGAATCGCCCGCACGGGCAACGCCGATCCGCTGTTCCTGCTCAGCCGCGCGGGACACGACGGGATGGCCGTGGCCGCGGTCACCGAGATCGCGATGCTCTTCATCCGCTGTCGGGGAGGTGTGAGCCACCACCCCGACGAGCACGTGCTCGCAGCGGATGTCGCGGCGGCGACCGACGCGTTCGAAGCGGCCGTGCTCGCCCTCGTCGCAGCCGAGACGCCGCGCTCGCCCGCCGCCCCCGCCGACGCCGCCGCCCCGGCCGCCACCCCGCCGGCCTGATGCTGCGCCCGGCCGTTCCCGACGCGCCCATCGGCCAGCGCATCGATGAGAGCTACGCCGAACTCTCCCCGCAGGAGCAGCGCGCCGCCGACGTCATCCTCGCCCATCTCGATGACCTCGCGCTCTACAACGCGAGTGAGATCGCCCGGTTGAGCAGCGTCTCGAAGGCCACGGTCAGCAGACTCTTCCGCAGCCTCGGTTTCGCCGATGCGCAGGAGGTGCGGGACCACGCGCGGGCTCTCCGCAGCCAGGGGATTCCGCTCGGCGGTGTCACCCTCGACGCCGAGCGCTCCTCGGCGATCGACACCCACCTCGCACAGGAGCAGTCGAACCTTGCGGCGATGCTCACCACCGTCTCCGACGGCAGACTCGGCGAGGCGGCAGCCCTCCTCGGTCGCGCGCGCCGCATTGTCGTGATCGGTCTCCGCAACTCGTATCCGGTGGCGCTGCACCTCCGCCAACAACTCGTCCTGGGGTTCGACGATGTGCGGCTCGCCCCGCAGCCCGGCCAGTCGATCGGCGAGGAACTGGCCGGGCTCACCGACGGTGACGCCGTGGTGCTCGTCGGTTTCCGTCGTCGCCCGAGCGGGTTCGGCAGGGTGCTGGATGTCGCGTCCGATCTCCGGGTTCCGGTCGTGCTGCTCGCCGACAGCTCGGCGCGGCGTCACTCGGGCCGTGTCGCGGTCCACCTCGAGTGCCCCGTCGACAGCGTGCTCGCCGTAGACAGCTACGCCGCCGCCAACAGCCTCGTCGCCCTGCTCGCGACGGAGAGTCTTGCGGTCGCCGCTCGTGACAGCCGCACCCGGATCGCCTCCATCAACCGTCTCTACGGCGGGCTCGACGAACTCGAACACCGGTCCTGACCCGAGGATTGCCTCACGGCCGAACGGTCTCCACGCTGTCGATGTCCTCGCCGGTCTCGAGATCCGAGCACTCCACCGAGAGCGCGTCGCGCGAGCGCAAGTAGGCCCGGGCGCCCGAATCTCCGGCGAGGCCCGCGCAGAGATCCGCCCAGTGCGCCCGGCCGATGAACACCGGATGCCCGGGGCGCGAGTCGAACGTCGCCTGTACGAGCGCCCCGCCCCGCTCGCCGTCCACGGCCCCGGCCGCAGATCTGACGCGCTCGACGGTCTCCGGTCGGAGCGAGGGGGTGTCGACCAACGTCACGATGACACCGTCGAGCTCGAGCGAGGAGAGGGCGTCGATCCCGGCCCGGAGCGACTCCGACATCCCCTCGGCCCAGCGGTCTGCACGCTGCACGATGAGGCGCGGCTCGTCGCCGAACGCGGCCGCGAGCAGCTGCGCGGCCTCGCGCGAGCCTGCCCCCAGAACGGCGACGACGGGCGAGCATCCGGAATCCAGCAGCACCCGGATGCCGCGCACGACCCAGGGCTCGCCGCCCTCGGTCTGAACCAGGGCCTTCGGCATGCCCATCCGACGGCCCGCTCCGGCGGCGAGCAGCATCCCGGCCATGCGCCATTCGTCACTCACCCGTTCATCGTAGGTGTCGGTGCCCCGACCCGCTCTAAGCTGAAGACACCGTCTGTCGACCAGGAGGTCACCCTGCTGAACCTGCAACCGTCCGAGCTCCGTGAGCTGCTCGTCCCGTGCCTGGCGGTTCCGCGCTGGGTGGACGAGGTGGTGGATGCCGCGCCCTACGATTCGGTCGACGCCCTTCTGGCGAAAGCCCGGCACGCTGCGACACCGCTGAGTCCCGACGAGGTGGCTGAGGCGCTTGCCGGACACCCGCGGATCGGCGAGAAGCCGACGGGGGAGGGTGCGGCAGAGAACTTCTCCCGGGAGGAGCAGGCGTCGACCGATGCAGACGACGCGGTTGTCAACGCGCAGATCGCCGAGGGCAATGCCGACTACGAGCACCTCTTCGGCCGGGTTTTCCTGGTCAGGGCGAAAGGGCGCACCCGCGCTGAAATCCTTGGTGAACTGCGACGCCGGATGGTGCTCGACGATGCCACAGAGCTTCAGATCGTGGGTTCCGAACTGGCCGACATCGCCCTGCTCCGCCTGGAAACGTCCGTGGAGCAGCTGTCATGATCCGGAGCCACGTCACCTCGCACGTTCTCGATTCCACCCTGGGGCACCCGGCGTCGGGGGTGCCGGTCGTTCTCGATCGTTCCGTCGACGGAGTCTGGATGCCCGTGGCCTCCGCCCTCACCGACGACGACGGTCGCGCCACCTCCCTCGGTCCGGCCCTGTTGTCGGCGGGCACGTACCGAGTGACCTTCGACACCGCGGCGTACTTCGGAGCGACGGGGCAACGGGTCTTCTACCCCGAAGTGTCGGTGTCGTTCGTGTTGGCCGAGGAGGCTGAGCATTACCACATCCCCCTTCTCCTGAGCCCCTTCGCCTACTCGACCTACCGGGGCAGCTGACGGGTGTTCTCGGGGGTTCGAGAGTCGATTTGCATTCTCGCCAAGACCTCCGTAGTGTAACTACACGTCACCCCAAAGGTGCCGGAAAGCCGAAGTGCTTCTGGGCCTCAAGTGGGGGCCATCACACCTCAGAAACAAAAATGCCTCTGGCGTTTCTGTCACTGCAGCGTAAGATGTAAAACCACTCCCGCAACGATCGGTTCGGGTTCTTTTGGCGACTTCGGTTGCAGCGAAGAACACGGACTTGACAACGCGGCGGGAAGTGCTAAGTTAGTGAAGTTGCCCCGGGCAGGGTCTGGTTCTGAGAACTGGATCGGTTCGGGAGCGTCCGATCTTTGAGAACTCAACAGCGTGCACATTGTCAAATGCCAAATCCCCGTGGCACCTTTTTGGTGTCCGGGTTCCTTTGGGAAATTGAAATTAGTAGGCCCTTCTTTGGGAGGGTTTA
>NZ_NBXA01000008.1 GCF_003399625.1 Subtercola boreus
GTAGGTGAGGGCGCAGCCGGTTGCGGGGTCGGTGAGGACGCGGGTGAAGGTGGGTGCGTGGCGGGTGAGGTGGAGGGCGGTGAGCCTGTCGATGGGGCCGTAGCCTTCGAGCTGCGCGAACCCGGGGAATGGTTCGGGTGGTGGGTGGCCGGGGTCGTTGTCGGCGTCGCCTTGGCCGGCGTCGGTCGCGGTCGCGGTGCCGACGTCAGTCGCGGTCGCGATGCCGGTGGCGGCAGCGACGCCGGTGGTGGCAGAGATGCGGGTGGTGGGTGCGGTGGGGGCGCCGGTCGCGGGAGTGACGGTGGTCGGAGTGCCGGTGGTGTTACGGGTGGGAGCGGGGGTTCCGAGGAGGGTGAGGGCGGGGACGGTGACGTGGATTCGGGCGCGGATGCCTTTCGCGATGCCGTCGATGCTGGTCTCGCCGTTGAGGAGCAGATCGCTGAGGGTATCGACGCGGAGTTGGGTGGGGGTTCGGGGGTCGCCGGAGGTTTTCGCGGAGCGGGCGAGGTCGGTGGCGCGGTTGTGGATCGCGACGGCTTCGACGGCGGGGAGGTAGAGGGTGAGGTAGGCCATGCCGTCGGTGGCGGGGTCGAGGTCGAGGCGGCGCCGGGCGGCAGCGTCGAGGTGTCGTTGCACGGCGGTGCGGGGTTGGGCGT
>NZ_NBXA01000009.1 GCF_003399625.1 Subtercola boreus
GTAGGTGAGGGCGCAGCCGGTTGCGGGGTCGGTGAGGACGCGGGTGAAGGTGGGTGCGTGGCGGGTGAGGTGGAGGGCGGTGAGCCTGTCGATGGGGCCGTAGCCTTCGAGCTGCGCGAACCCGGGGGATGGTTCGGGTGGTGGGTGGCCGGGGTCTGAGGCGGTGCTGCCGTCGTGTGTGGCAGTGGTGGGGGTGCCGGGGGTGTTGCGGGTGGGGGTGGGGGTTCCGAGGAGGGTGAGGGCGGGGACGGTGACGTGGATTCGGGCGCGGATGCCTTGGGTGGTGCCGGGGGTGGTGGGGTCGGCGTTGAGGAGGAGGTCGGTGAGGGTGTCGAGGCGGAGTTGGGTGGGGGTTCGGGGGTCGCCGGAGGTTTTCGCGGAGCGGGCGAGGTCGGTGGCGCGGTTGTGGATGGCGACGGCTTCGACGGCGGGGAGGTAGAGGGTGAGGTAGGCCATGCCGTCGGTGGCGGGGTCGAGGTCGAGGCGGCGCCGGGCGGCAGCGTCGAGGTGTCGTTGCACGGCGGTGCGGGGTTGGGCGT
>NZ_NBXA01000010.1 GCF_003399625.1 Subtercola boreus
GGAGCGTCCGATCTTTGAGAACTCAACAGCGTGCACATTGTCAAATGCCAAATCCCCGTGGCACCTTTTTGGTGTCCGGGTTCCTTTGGGAAATTGAAATTAGTAGGCCCTTCTTTGGGAGGGTTTACGGACAAGCAAGTCAGTAATGATTTGTTCTGTCAGTATCGAACTTGTCAGTCAGTCATCGATTCCCGTTGTCTGGTTGGCGCGTAAGCATTTACGGAGAGTTTGATCCTGGCTCAGGACGAACGCTGGCGGCGTGCTTAACACATGCAAGTCGAACGATGATGCTGAGCTTGCTTAGCGGATTAGTGGCGAACGGGTGAGTAACACGTGAGTAACCTGCCCTTGACTCTGGGATAAGCGTTGGAAACGACGTCTAATACCGGATATGACGACCGAACGCCTGTTCTGGTTGTGGAAAGATTTTTTGGTCAAGGATGGACTCGCGGCCTATCAGGTTGTTGGTGAGGTAATGGCTCACCAAGCCTACGACGGGTAGCCGGCCTGAGAGGGTGACCGGCCACACTGGGACTGAGACACGGCCCAGACTCCTACGGGAGGCAGCAGTGGGGAATATTGCACAATGGGCGAAAGCCTGATGCAGCAACGCCGCGTGAGGGATGACGGCCTTCGGGTTGTAAACCTCTTTTAGTAAGGAAGAAGAACTTCGGTTTGACGGTACTTGCAGAAAAAGCACCGGCTAACTACGTGCCAGCAGCCGCGGTAATACGTAGGGTGCAAGCGTTGTCCGGAATTATTGGGCGTAAAGAGCTCGTAGGCGGTTTGTCGCGTCTGCTGTGAAAACTGGAGGCTCAACCTCCAGCCTGCAGTGGGTACGGGCAGACTAGAGTGCGGTAGGGGAGATTGGAATTCCTGGTGTAGCGGTGGAATGCGCAGATATCAGGAGGAACACCGATGGCGAAGGCAGATCTCTGGGCCGTAACTGACGCTGAGGAGCGAAAGCATGGGGAGCGAACAGGATTAGATACCCTGGTAGTCCATGCCGTAAACGTTGGGAACTAGATGTAGGGACCATTCCACGGTTTCTGTGTCGCAGCTAACGCATTAAGTTCCCCGCCTGGGGAGTACGGCCGCAAGGCTAAAACTCAAAGGAATTGACGGGGGCCCGCACAAGCGGCGGAGCATGCGGATTAATTCGATGCAACGCGAAGAACCTTACCAAGGCTTGACATGAACGAGAACGGGTCAGAAATGATCAACTCTTTGGACACTCGTTTACAGGTGGTGCATGGTTGTCGTCAGCTCGTGTCGTGAGATGTTGGGTTAAGTCCCGCAACGAGCGCAACCCTCGTTCTATGTTGCCAGCACGTTATGGTGGGAACTCATAGGAGACTGCCGGGGTCAACTCGGAGGAAGGTGGGGATGACGTCAAATCATCATGCCCCTTATGTCTTGGGCTTCACGCATGCTACAATGGCCGGTACAAAGGGCTGCGATACCGTAAGGTGGAGCGAATCCCAAAAAGCCGGTCTCAGTTCGGATTGAGGTCTGCAACTCGACCTCATGAAGTCGGAGTCGCTAGTAATCGCAGATCAGCAACGCTGCGGTGAATACGTTCCCGGGCCTTGTACACACCGCCCGTCAAGTCATGAAAGTCGGTAACACCCAACGCCAGTGGCCTAACCTTCGGGAGGGAGCTGTCTAAGGTGGGATTGGTGATTAGGACTAAGTCGTAACAAGGTAGCCGTACCGGAAGGTGCGGCTGGATCACCTCCTTTCTAAGGAGCACGTTCACTGTCCGTCTGTATACAGCGGAATCGCAGTGACAGTCATTTCAACGGAAGTTATCTGTTGGTGGCGCTCATGGGTGGAACATTTGACATTCGCGTAGTGCTTGTTCAGTCGTTAGTACGACTGGTTCCTTCGGGGGCTGGTTTGGAAGGGGGTTGGGTTGAGTAACCGTGTTGTGCACGCTGTTGGGTCCTGAGGGACCGGGCAGCCTTTTCGTCGTGGTTTATCGCGTCGGGTGGGTTGACTCATAACTCTGGACCTCATTTCGGTTCGAAACGTCTGTTTCGGATTGTTTGGGGTACCGCCCGTATTTTGAGAACTACACAGTGGACGCGAGCATCTCCAGTCGCAATTGGATCCTTTCGAGGGTCTCTTTGTGGACTGGTAATCAATGTTCAGCCTGATTCCTTCGGGAGTTGGGTGAAAGCATTGGTCTTTGTTGTGCAAATTTTGTTTGAGAAGTTTTTAAGAGCAAACGGTGAATGCCTTGGCATCTGGAGCCGAAGAAGGACGTATAAATCTGCGATAAGCCTCGGGGAGCTGATAATAGAGCTGTGATCCGAGGGTTTCCGAATGGGGAAACCCCGCCAGGCCCTTTGGGTGACCTGGTGACTCCCGCCTGAATATATAGGGCGGGTAGAGGGAACGGGGGGAAGTGAAACATCTCAGTACCCTCAGGAAGAGAAAACAATAGTGATTCCGTGAGTAGTGGCGAGCGAAACCGGAACAGGCTAAACCGTTCATGTGTGATAGCCGGCAGGCGTTGCATGTTCGGGGTTGTGGGACTTGCCTGCAGTTACTGCCGTACTGCGAGAGTTACAGCGCTATATAGACGAATGGGATTGAAAGCCCAGCCGTAGCAGGTGCCAGCCCTGTAGTCGAAATGTAGTTATGGCTCGGTGAGTATCCCAAGTATCGCGGGGCCCGAGAAATCCCGCGTGAATCTGTCAGGACCACCTGATAAGCCTAAATACTCCCAGATGACCGATAGTGAACAAGTACCGTGAGGGAAAGGTGAAAAGTACCCCGGGAGGGGAGTGAAATAGTACCTGAAACCGTTTGCTTACAAGCCGTCGGAGCGCCCTTTGTTGGTGTGACGGCGTGCCTTTTGAAGAATGAGCCTGCGAGTTAGTGATCAGTGGCGAGCTTAACCCGTGAGGGGAATGCGTAGCGAAAGCGAGTTCGAATAGAGCGTTTGAGTCGCTGGTTCTAGACCCGAAGCGAAGTGATCTATCCATGGCCAGGTTGAAGCGACGGTAAGACGTCGTGGAGGACCGAACCCACTTCAGTTGAAAATGGAGGGGATGAGCTGTGGATAGGGGTGAAAGGCCAATCAAACTTCGTGATAGCTGGTTCTCTCCGAAATGCATTTAGGTGCAGCGTTGCGTGTTTCTTGCCGGAGGTAGAGCTACTGGATAGCCGATGGGCCCTAAAAGGTTACTGACGTTAGCCAAACTCCGAATGCCGGTAAGTGAGAGCGCAGCAGTGAGACGGTGGGGGATAAGCTTCATCGTCGAGAGGGAAACAACCCAGACCACCATCTAAGGTCCCTAAGCGCGTGCTAAGTGGGAAAGGATGTGGAGTTGCATAGACAACCAGGAGGTTGGCTTAGAAGCAGCCACCCTTGAAAGAGTGCGTAATAGCTCACTGGTCAAGTGATTCCGCGCCGACAATGTAACGGGGCTCAAGCACGCCACCGAAGTTGTGGCATTTATATTTTTGGCAGGCCTTCGTGGTCCAGCCGTATGGATGGGTAGGAGAGCGTCGTGTGGCCAGCGAAGCGGCGGTGTAAACCAGCCGTGGAGGCCACACGAGTGAGAATGCAGGCATGAGTAGCGAAAGACGGGTGAGAAACCCGTCCTCCGAAAGATCAAGGTTTCCAGGGCCAGGCTAATCCGCCCTGGGTAAGTCGGGACCTAAGGCGAGGCCGACAGGCGTAGTCGATGGACAACGGGTTGACATTCCCGTACCGCAGAAGAACCGTCCAAGCCAATCCACTAATGCTAAACATCTGAAACCCACCTTATTGATCCCTTCGGGGTGAGAGGGGTGGACGTAGCGTGTGACCCTATGGTGGTGCGGTTAGCGTATTAACAGGTGTGACGCAGGAACGTAGCTGAGCCGGGCGATGGTTGTCCCGGTCTAAGAATGTAGGCCGAGGGGTAGGCAAATCCGCCCCTCATATAAGGTTGAGACTCGATGGGTACCCTTCAGTGGGGAAATCAGTGATCGTCTGCTGCCAAGAAAAGCATCGGCGCGAGGTTCCATGTGCCCGTACCCCAAACCGACTCAGGTGATCAGGTAGAGAATACTAAGGAGATCGAGAGAATCGTGGTTAAGGAACTCGGCAAAATGCCCCCGTAACTTCGGGAGAAGGGGGGCCCCAATCGTGAACGAACTTGCTTCGGGAGCGTGATAGGGCCGCAGAGACCAGTGGGAAGCGACTGTTTACTAAAAACACAGGTCCGTGCCAAGTCGCAAGACGATGTATACGGACTGACGCCTGCCCGGTGCTGGAAGGTTAAGAGGAAGAGTTAGCCGCAAGGCGAAGCCCAGAATTTAAGCCCCAGTAAACGGCGGTGGTAACTATAACCATCCTAAGGTAGCGAAATTCCTTGTCGGGTAAGTTCCGACCTGCACGAATGGCGTAACGACTTCCCAGCTGTCTCAACCGCGAACTCGGCGAAATTGCACTACGAGTAAAGATGCTCGTTACGCGCAGAAGGACGGAAAGACCCCGTGACCTTTACTATAGCTTTGTATTGGTGTTCGGTGTGGCTTGTGTAGGATAGGTGGGAGACTGTGAAGCGGGCACGCTAGTGCTGGTGGAGTCATTGTTGAAATACCACTCTGGTCACTCTGGATATCTAACTACGAACCGTAATCCGGTTCTGGGACAGTGCATGGTGGGTAGTTTAACTGGGGCGGTTGCCTCCTAAAGAGTAACGGAGGCGCCCAAAGGTTCCCTCAACCTGGTTGGCAATCAGGTGGCGAGTGTAAGTGCACAAGGGAGCTTGACTGTGAGACTGACAAGTCGAGCAGGGACGAAAGTCGGGACTAGTGATCCGGCAGTGGCTTGTGGAAGCGCTGTCGCTCAACGGATAAAAGGTACCTCGGGGATAACAGGCTGATCTTGCCCAAGAGTCCATATCGACGGCATGGTTTGGCACCTCGATGTCGGCTCGTCGCATCCTGGGGCTGGAGTAGGTCCCAAGGGTTGGGCTGTTCGCCCATTAAAGCGGTACGCGAGCTGGGTTTAGAACGTCGTGAGACAGTTCGGTCCCTATCCTCTGCGCGCGCAGGAAATTTGAGGAGAGCTATCCCTAGTACGAGAGGACCGGGATGGACGAACCTCTGGTGTGTCAGTTGTACTGCCAAGTGCACCGCTGATTAGCTACGTTCGGAACGGATAACCGCTGAAAGCATCTAAGCGGGAAGCCGGCTTCAAGATGAGATTTCCATACCATTCATGGTGAGAGGCTCCCAGGAGACTACTGGGTTGATAGGCAGGATGTGGAAGCACCAACTAACGAGGTGTGGAGCTGACCTGTACTAATAAGCCGATAACTTCACAAACACCACCACCCCTGATCTGATTGGGTGTGGCTGAAAGTGATCTGCGCAACAAAAACACTCGCGTCCACTCTGTGGTTCCCGACATACGGTCGGAAACCGCCCCCACACATGGGGGCACACAACTGAATACTGCAGCAACTGCAGGAGCACCCAGACCGTAGAACGTCGACAGTGTTTCGGCGGCCATAGCGAGAGGGAAACGCCCGGCAACATTCCGAACCCGGAAGCTAAGACTCTCAGCGCCGATGGTACTGCAAGGGAGACCTTGTGGGAGAGTAGGACACCGCCGGACCCACATTA
>NZ_NBXA01000011.1 GCF_003399625.1 Subtercola boreus
GTTTCGGCGGCCATAGCGAGAGGGAAACGCCCGGCAACATTCCGAACCCGGAAGCTAAGACTCTCAGCGCCGATGGTACTGCAAGGGAGACCTTGTGGGAGAGTAGGACACCGCCGGACCCACATTAGACAGAATGCCCGACACCCCAACAGGTGCCGGGCATTCTGCATTTAACCAGCCAACCGACCTACGGTAGTGGGATGGTACAGAAGCAGTCGATCCGTGTTGTTGCGCTTGCGGGGGTGAGCGTTGTGGTGCTTGGTGGAGCGGTGCTGCTCGGGGCAGTGCGGAGCGCTCCAGCGGAAGCGCCGGTGCCGGCCGCCGTCGAGAGCCCGTTCCTTCCGGCGACAACTGCGGTGGGTGCTGTGAGCGCTCTGCCCTGGGCGCGTCCAGACGATCCGACGGGGCGTGCCGCTCTGGCGGGTCTCCGGATGCTGAAGACAGAGGGCACGGCGCTTCATCTGCACGCACACCTGACGGTGACGGTCGACGGTCAGGACGAGACGGTGCCTGCCGAGATCGGAATCGACAACCCGTCGGGCACCGTGTCGCCGCTTCACACGCACGACACGACGGGGATCATCCATGTGGAGTCGCCCGTGCAGGCGGACTTCACCCTCGGGCAGTTCTTCACCGAGTGGAACGTGGCGCTCGACGCGACGATCATCGGGGCCTACCCGAGTACTCCCACGGACACGCTCACGGTCTTCGTGAACCAGCAGCCGTTCACCGGGGATCCGGCCTCGATAGTGTTCACGAACAAGATGGACATCGACATCGTCGTCGCGCCGGTGGGAGCGGCCGTCGAGCCGCAGGCCCCCTTCGACTGGCCCGCCCAGTACTAGACGAGGCCGGTGTAACTGTCCCAGGCCTCGGCGGGGGCGGGGGCGACGTCATCCCGCAGCACAGTCGCCTGGATGAGGCCGTAGGGCCGGTCATCCGCGTTGAAGACCTCGTTGTTGTTCTCGACGCCGAAGGGGGCGAGGTTGTAGAGGAAGTGGTGCTTGTTCGGGGCGGAGAAGCGGATCTCGACGATGTCGTCGAACTCCTCGAGCACCGCCTTGCCCATTTCGTAGAGGGTCTGCTGCAGGGCCAGGGAGTGCACGGTGGCGAACGTGGAGACAAGGATCTGCTTGACCCCGGCGTACGCGGACTCCCAGCTCGTGGGCGTGCCGTTGAAACGCCACTGCGCGATGAGCGAGGTCGCCATGATGCGGTCGTTCGTGGGTTCGAGCACGGTGTACGGGTCCTGGTAGAAGCCGGTGAACTCCGAGCCGGTGGACTTCAGGATGGTCAGATCCTTGAATCCCGCAATGACTGTGGTCTCCCGGGTCTCGCCGCGGCCCGTGACCGTGATGGCTGCAGTGCGGGTCTCCTGGCCCTGCCGGATCCACGTGTGGTCGTGTTCGGAGCCGTCGACCAGCACGCGCTGCCAGGCGAACTCTTCGATCTCGACACGGGCGCTGTCGATGTGCTCGACGGTGTCGACGAGGTGGCTGCCGAGGGTCATCCCGTAGTCCTCGATCGAGACGAGCCCCTTCTCCTTCGCGAAAGCGTAGGCGGTCTGCTTCTGGCTGTCTGTCGGCAGCACCTTCGACTGGTCGCCGAACAGGTGGGCTCCGGCGAAGTCGCCGCGGAGCGCGGTCGACACGTTGATGTCGCGGATCTCATGGCGAGCATCGTCGCGGTAGATGCGCACGACCCGGCTCTCTGCTTTGCCGTACCGATTGGGGCCGAGGGTGATGGACACGGGGTGGGTCTCCTTAGGAGTGGGTGAGGGGAGAGGTGAGGAGGGTGCCCCGGAGGGCATGGGCCGCGACGGCCGGTTCGCGGGAGTAGACGGGCGCACCGGCCAGCCAGGTGACGTGCACCACGCCGGTGAGCTCAGAGCCCTCGAATGCGGTGAGCTTGTTCTTGTGCTCGAGTCGATCGGCCTCGACGGTGAAGGTCTCGTCGGGGGCGAACGCGACGAAGTCGGCCGCAGCTCCGGCCGTGAGAGTCCCCTTCTGGGAGAGACCGACGAGGCGGGAGGTGCCGACGCACATCCAGTCGAGAACCCGTTCGAGCGGGATGTTCTGGGCACGGGCGGCTGTCCAGACGGCGGGGAGACTCACCTGCAGACCGGAGATCCCGCCCCAGGCGAGACCGAAGTCACCGTCGTGGGCCAGCTTCAGTTCGCGGGTGCTCGGTGAGTGATCGGAGGCGATGAGGTCGATGTCGCCGTCGAGCAGTGCCTGCCAGAGTGCCTCGCGGTTGCTCCCCTCGCGGATGGGCGGGCAGCACTTGTACTGGGTTGCACCGTCGGAGATGTGCTCGGCGGCAAAGCTCAGGTAGTGCGGGCAGGTCTCCACGGTCAGGCGCAGACCTTCAGCCTTCGCGGCCCGGATGGCCGGCAGGGCGGAGGCCGCCGAAAGATGCAGGATGTGAGCGCGTGCGCCGGTCATCCGAAGGCCGTCGATGACGTGCTCGATCGCCGAGCGTTCGGAGGATTCGGGCCGGCTGGCGACGAAGTCCTCATAGCCCCGGCCGCCGTCGTTCTCGCTGGCCGCGAGCACCGCCGGATCCTCGGCGTGGACGATGAGCAGGCCGTCGAACTCGGCGAGCTCGGCGAGGGCCTGGTGGAGCTGCTCGGTGCTGAGGTGCGGGAACTCGTCGACGCCCGAGGGGGAGAGGAAGGCCTTGAACCCGAAGACTCCGGCCTCGTGGACTGCCCGGAGCTGACCGAGGCTCGACGGGATCGCGCCTCCCCAGAACCCGACGTCGACGGTGGCCTGCCGGACGGCTGCCGCGCGCTTCTGCTGGAGGGCATCCGGTGTCGTCGTCGGGGGGATGCTGTTCAGCGGCATGTCGATGATCGTCGTGACGCCCCCGGCGGCCGCGGCCTTCGTTGCGCTGGCGAATCCCTCCCAGTCGGTTCGGCCGGGCTCGTTCACGTGCACGTGGGTGTCGACGATTCCGGGGATGAGCACCTGGTCGGCGGGAAGGGTCAGGTCTTCAACGGTGTCGAAGGGCGCCCCGATGTCGGCAACGGCCTGCACGATGCCGTCTCTGACGACGAGGGCTGCCGGGCGGAAGGATCCGTTCACGAAGGCGCGTTCGGCGCGAATTACGAGGTCGTAGCGCTCGGTGCGACCCGACTGGCCGGTGGCAGGGGAGGATGTGGAGTGTGGTGCCATAATGCTGGTGTCTCAACCTGACTTTCGAGGGGAGTGCTGCGCGTGACGATACAGGCTCCGGCAGAGTTCACGTGTCCGAAGAGCATGGAGTACGGCCCCTGCGGTGGGGTGGAGCTCGATGGCAGCTGCGAGGTGTCGGAGCACCGGTGCGTGTTCGTGGACGCGGCGACCGTGCGCTGGCGCGGGGATGCGCCGCGCGGCGGGGGTGGCGCGGGTGAGGGTTCGCGGGGTGGCGCGGGTGAAAGGTCGCCTGGCCGCGCCGAGGGTGACGTGCGAAGCGGCGGGGGCGGCGAGCGGAGCAGCGCCGGCGGTGTCGCGATGCGCGAACTGTTGGCCGAGCGGCAGATCGTGGTGGCCGACTTTCCCGCGCGTGCTCTCGATGCCACATCGCTCGAGGAGTGCGCCGGGGTGCTGGCCGGCCGCGTCGATGCCGTTCTGGCGGGGGACTCCGGGGCGGAGCGGGTGCAGTTCTCGCCCACCTACCGGGCCGCGCTCATCCAACGCCTGGGGCTGGCGGTCTGGAGCGGGCTGAACTGCCGGGACCGCAACCGCGTGGCGATCGAAGGCGAGCTGGCAGGGCTCGCCTCCGTCGGGGTGGCCGGGGTGCACTGCGTGACCGGAGACCACACCCTGACGGGTGGACGACCGGATGCCCTGCCGGTGTTCGACCTGGATTCCACTCGGGTCGCGGCGCTCGCACGTGCGGCGGGTCATCTCGTCTCGGTGGGGGAGTCGCCCGCCACCCCGCCGGTGTCCGAGCGTGCCTCGCGGCTGGTCGAGAAGGAGCGGGCGGGCGCGGAGATCGCGTTCGTCAACCACGCGGGTGGGGTGCTGCCGGTGGCACGGTTCATCGCCGAGGTGCGGCGGCTCGAGGAGGAGGGCGGGCTGCGAGTGGCCGGTGCGGGAGCCGGTGGGTCGGCTGCCGGGGCGGGGCTCCGCTACATCGCGTGCGTACCTGTCGTGATCGACCGGGGCAGCGCCGAACTGCTGAAGACGTTCACGACGCTGGTGCTTCCGGACGGCTACCTCGACCGCATCCTGGGGGCGCGCGACGTGTACGCCGAGGGCATCGCCGCAGCGATCGAGCTCAGCCGGGGGCTGCTGGCTGTCGAGGGGATGGTCGGGGTGAATCTCTCGGGCGGACCCGAGCGGGGTCGCGAGGTGTTCTTCGCGGAGGCGCTGGCCAGCATCTCGGATGGTCTCGGCCTGAGGAGCCTCCAAGCCGGCACGGCCGGCTAGCCCGGCAGGGTGACGGTGGTCCATGAGCCGTCGGCCTCCCGGGTGTACTCCGTGCGCTGGCTCGCGGTGTCGGGACGCCCGTGCCAGAGGGTGACGCGCCGCGGCCGGAGGAGGATGCCCACCCACGTCTCCGGGGGCGTGAGGGAGCCGGGTTCGTGCGAGGCCGTGAAGGCCGCCCAGCGGGTGAGCCGGTCATCCAGAGGCAGCTGGGCGAACGCGGGATCGTTCAGCTGGGCGAGCACCTGCAGGTAGGGGGATCGTTTCGCGTAGACGCGGGCGAGCGAAGCCTCGTCGGCGGGTTCGGTGTCTCCCGCGACGGTGAGCTGGCGACCGAGCTCCGGCCAGGCGACGGTGAACGAGGCGCGAGGGAGTGCCGTGAGCTCGGCGATCTTTCGGGAGCGGGAGTCGGTGTGGAAGGAGAAACCGCTGTCGTCGAACTCGCTGAGAAGAACATGGCGCACGTCGGGGTAGCCGTCGAGACCGATGCTCGACAGGGCCACGAGCGGCCGGACGGGATCGTCGTTGGCGGGGAGCCACCCGGCCAGTACGTCGCCGAACGGGCCCATCAGGTGACCTTGCCGGCGCCCGCCACGGCTTCCGCGCCCTCTGCCGGCAGCTTGCCCGGGTTGAGGAGACCCTCGGGGTCGGTGTCGCGAGCGAGACGACGAGTGCGCTCGACCTCGTGGTCGACCTCCCAGTGGTGCGGATTGTGGGAGCCGACACCGATCGCGTCGAGCGCGGCGAACCCGGCATAGACCTGTTCGGGGCTCTCGTAGATGCCGGCGAGCATGCCGATCGGGCGGCCGTGCTGGGCTTCGATGTGCAGCATCCCCCCGGTGTACACCGCATGCACTTCGTCGATGCGCTCGACCAGTGCGTGGCCGGCGACTTCGACGTGGAAGTACTTTCCCGGGTCGCTCTTCTGCAGCCACTCGATGGGGTGGTTGTAGGAGAGCATGCTGATCTTCATCGAGGCCTGTGGGCCTTCGCGCACGTCCTCGATGCGTCCGCCGGCGCCGAAGATGAGAGCGGTCGCCGCCTCGACGGTCGACTCGTCGAGGATCGCGCGGAGACTGGCGCGGTCCTTCGGGATCGCGGCGTCGTCGGGGAGGGCATTCGCGAGCACAGGCAGGTCGGCCGAGACGAGGCGGGGGGTGGGTTCGAGGTCGCCGATCTCACGGATGACACTCAGCGCACCCTCGAACGTGTCGAAGCTGGCGTAGAGTCCGCGCCAGTTCTGCAGGGGCTCGAGTTGCAGAGTGGCCCGGGCGATGATGCCGAGGGTGCCGTAGGTGTGCACGTAGGGCTCAGCGGCCTCGCCCTCGACGTGGATGAGCTGGGCATCCGGAACCGCGTGCACCACGTCGAGCGCGGTGACGAAGCCGGTGTGGTTCGATCCGTGCTTGATCGAGCCCGTGCCACCGGATCCGCCCGACAGGAAGCCACCGATGGAGGACTGGGCCGTCGAGGGGTACATCAGGATCTGCTGGCCGGCGGCATTCGCGGCCTGCTCGATCATGACCATGGGTGTTCCGGCCTCGACGGTGATGAAGCCATCGCCGACCTCGATGACGCCGCGGGCCTTCGACATGTCGAGCACGAGGCCGCCCCGCATCGGGATGCCCTGGCCGTAGTTGCCGGTGCCCTTGCCGCGCGGGGTGATCGGCACGTGGTGGCGAACGGCAGCGCCGATGACTTCGGCGATCTGCTCGGCGCTGGTGGGGAAGGCGACGAGGTCGGCGAGGCCGAGGGGCAGCTGGGCCATCAGGATGGGGGAGAGGTAGGCGCCGTCTACGGAGGCCTTCTCTCGGGCCCGGAGTTCGACGGTGACGGCTTTGTCGCCGAGCAGTTCGCGGAGCTCTGCGGCGAGAGCGTCGGTGTTGGTCGTCATGCGGATGTCCTCAGGTGGGTTCTGATCAGGATGCGGAGAAGCCGATGCGCTTCTGGGGTGCGGCAGGGCTGAAGCGGGCGATCTCGGCGAGGGCGGCGGCGGCCTGCGTGACGTTGTTCTCGAAGTGCGCCTTTCCGAACTCGGCCGTGGCTGTGGTGGGGTCGCCGATGACACCGCTGGCTGCGAAGTCGTTGCTGACCCAGCCGAAGCTCACCGGTTTGCCGAATCCGACGTAGTCGTAGTCCAGCAGGTGCTCGGGCACACTCCGAACGGCCAGGCTCATGTCGACGAGGTCGGGGCGGAGGTGGAGCACCACACTGGTCTCGACGTGGCCGCCGTGGATTCCGAGGCCGGACTCGGTCTCGCCGGACTTCGCTCCACCGTTCGCGGGCATCTGGCCGCCGATGAGGAAGGTCTGCAGTCCGAAGCGGCGGCGGAGTTCGCGGCACGCAACCTGCAGCAGGGCGACGTTGCCGCCGTGGCCGTTGTAGAAGACGAGTTTCGTGCAGGGCGTCTGGGCGAGGGATTCGCCGATCTCGACGATCGTCTGCATGAGCGTCTCCCAGCTCAGCCAGACGGTACCCGGCGCCCAGTGGTGCTCGTCGGATTTCGTGTAGGCCAGGCCCGGCAGCAACCACGCGTTGACGCCGCCGGCGGCGGCGAGTTCGACGGCAGCTTTCGCCGACTCCTCGGCGACGAGGAAGTCGGTCGAGAGCGGCAGGTGCGGTCCGTGGTGCTCGATCGCGCCCGTCGGCAGCACCACGATCGAGTCCTGGCGGAGGGCTTCGACGGCGGCGAGGCTGGAGAGTTCGACGAGGTTGCGGGGCATGTGGTGGTCCTTGCGGTGGTGGTGCGGGGTGGTGGCGGGTGCGGTACGAGGCGGGTGCGGTTGGAGGCGGGTGCGGTTGGAGGCGTTGGGCTCCGAGGCGCGGCGGGCGGACTGCTCAGTGCATGATCATGCCGCCGGTCACGTTGATGGCCTGCCCGGTGAGGTAGTCGGCGTCGGAGCTTGCGAGGAAGGCGGCCACACCGGCCACATCCTCCGGCTGGGCGAGGCGGCCGAGAGGGGAATAACTCGACCATTCCGCGACATCCGCCTCGGTGCGGGTGGCCGCGCCCATCTCGGTGAGCACATAGCCGGGGCAGATGCAGTTGGCGGTGATCGCCTCGGGGCCGAGTTCGAGGGCGGTGACGCGGGTGAGCGAGATGACGGCTGCTTTGGATGCGGCGTAGTGGGCCTGGCCCGCGCCACCGGTCTTGCCGCCCATGCTGGCCATGTTGATGATCTTGCCGGGGGCAGTGCTACCGGCCAGGCGTTGGTCGATCATCCGTTTCGCCGCCACCTGCGTGGTGACGAGCATGGCCCGGGTGTTGATCCGGAACATCGCGTCCCAGTCGTCGACCGTGATCTCGAGCAGCGGTGCGAAGCGCAGGATGCCCGCATTGTTGACGAGCACGTCGATGCCGCCGAGCGAGTCGATCGCCTCGGTGAGCACAGTGCGGGTGTCGGCCTCGTCGGAGAGGTCGACCCGGAAGAACCTGCCGCCGATCGTGGCGGCGGTGGCCCGGCCGGGCTCTTCGAGCAGGTCGAGGATGGCGACATCCGCACCCTCTGCAGCGAAGCGGCTGGCAATGGATGCCCCGATCCCCCGGGCTCCGCCGGTGACCACGATGCGTCGTCCCTGGAGGCGGGCAGTGGGCACCGGCGGAGTCTCGGTCATCGGACTACTTCAGACCGATGGAGGTGTCGATGAACTCGTTCGTGAAGATGTCACTCGCGACGAGTCCCGACTTCACAGCCTTGCCGCCGGCTGCGTAGATGGGGGTGTCGACGTCGATGATCTTCTTCACGTTCGCCTCATCCATGTCGCCGATGGTGCTGTTGGAGCCGTTGCCGACGAGGCCGAGGTCCTTCTGGGTCTTGACCGAGTAGTCGGCCATGCCCTGCGAGTAGACCCAACCGGTGTTGAACTGGGTGACCAGGTCGAGGATCAGCGTGTTGACGGCGTCGGGGCTGTCGAAGTAGTCGACCTCCGCCTGCTGCAACACGGGCACGAGTGCCTTGAGGCAGCCCGACATGGTGCTGAGGTCACCGGTGCGCACGGACACGGCTGAGGCGTAGACCGGGTAGCCGGCGTCGGCGAGGGTCTGGTAGGCGACGGGCTTGCCCCAGGCCGGAACCTCGTTCTGATACTGGTACGGCTCGGCGCTGGCGAAGCCCTGCTGGCCCGCCTTGCCCTGGTCGGCGACGAAGCTGGCGGGGGTGCCGTCGTAGCTGCCGTCGGTCTGGTCCTTCGAGAGGAGGCCCGCACTGATCAGGTACTCCATGTACGCAGACCCGCCGAAGTAGCGAACGATCGCACCCGTCTTGCCGAGGTCGGCGATCGTCTTGACGTCGGGGTAGGTGGCCGGGTCCCACATGATCATCAGCGGGGTCTTGTCGAGCGGCGCGAAGACGGCCGTGGTGGGCTGGTCCGCCGAGAGCTGCACGGCCTCGTCGGTGGTGACGTAACCGAGGGTGATGCTCGGGTCGGCGTACAGCTGGCTGGTCACCGTCTGGAAACCGATTGCCGGGCCGCCGGAACGGATCTCGACATTGACGCCGGTCGACACGCCCTTGGAGTACAGGGGGCCGGAGACCGACTTCTTGTTCGAGTCGATGACCGGGTTCGGGCCGAGCAGTTCGTACAGGTGGCCGTGCTCGGCCTCCGGGTTCCAGTCGGTCTGGATGACGACGTTTGCCGGGCAACCGGCCGCGGCCAGGTCGATTCCGCCGGCGGCGGCGCTCGCTGCGGGGGTGCTTGCTGCGCCTCCTGAGCTGCAGGCCGCGAGGGTGGCCATGCTCAGAACGGCAAGGCCGCTGGCGAAAGCGACCCTCTTGGACTTCTTCAGCATGAGTTCTCCTTGGGATGGGTGCAGGTGCTGTGCTGTGCGGATGGTGCGGGTGGGACAGTTGTGGGCCGGATGACCGCGGAACGGCCATCCGGAACCGCGCTCGGAATCAGCTGAAGTCGTACCACTTGCCGACGGTGCGGCGACCGAGGAGGCCGAAGAGCCAGAAGACGAGAACGCCGAAGAGGGCTGCGGTGATGATCGTCGCGAAGAGTTGTTCACCCTGCAGGCGTGAGCTGTAGTTGCTGATCAGGATGCCCAGGCCCGGTGTGCCGCGGCGGAAGAACTGGTCGCCGACGATCGCACCGACGACCGCGAGTCCGGCGGAGATGCGCATGCCGGCGAAGATCGCGGGCAGGGCTGCCGGGAAGGAGAGCTTGGACAGTGTGGTGAAACGGCTCGCGCCCTGGAGCGTGAACAGCTCACGGTGGCCCTTGTCGACGGACTGCAGGCCGAACAGCGTGTTGTTCACCATGGGGAAGAGGGCGATCATCACGCAGACGAGCACACGGGACTGGAACTCGTACCCGAACCAGAACCCGATCAGAGGAACGAGGGCGAGGATCGGTATGCACTGCAGGATGACGGCGTAGGGGAAGAGGGAGCGTTCGATCCACTTCGCCTGCGACATGGCGATGGCCCAGACCACGCCGATCACGATGGCGATCGCCAGGCCGAGCATCGAGACGATGACCGTCTGCCAGAGCGCCACGATGAGGGCGTTGAAGGAGAGCGGATCGATGAACCCCTTCATCACGATGTCCTGGGGCAGGGGGAGGAGGAACCGCAGGTTCGGGTTCAGCACGAAGAGGCTGATCAGGTACCAGACGGCCACGATCACCAGGAAGACGACAAGCGGCGGCAGCCACGTGGTCCTCCGACGCTTCCTGCCTTTCGGCTTCGCGACGGTCGCGGTGACGGCGAGCCCGGGCGTCGGGTGTGCCTGAAGCTCGTCGGTTCCGTCGGTCACTGTCTTCTCGTTCGAGATGGTGGTCATGAGTGGCCGTGTCCCTTCCGGAGTGCGTGAGCGACTTCGCCGACGAGCGCGGCGTATTCGGGGGTGAACCGGATCTCGGGATCGCGGGGCTGCGGGAACGGCACATCGAAGGTCTCGACGATCTTGCCGGGCCGACCCGACATGACGACGACCTTCGTCGACATGTAGACGGCCTCGGAGACGGAGTGGGTGATGAAGAGCCCGGCGAACTGCTTCGCGTTGAACAGCCTGATGAGTTCGTCGTTGAGGCGCTCGCGGGTGATCTCGTCGAGCGCACCGAACGGTTCGTCGAAGAGGAACAGCTCGGGATCCAGGGTGAGGGAGCGGGCGAGGCTCGCGCGCATCTTCATGCCACCGGAGAGGGCTTTCGGCAAGTGCTTCTCGAAGCCCTTCAGGCCGACGAGGTCGATCGCGTCCTTCGCTTTCGCGGCACGATCCTTCTTGCTCTCGCCGTGCAGTTCCGCGAGGAGTTCCACATTCGCTGTGACGTTTCGCCACGGCAGCAACGTCGCATCCTGGAAGACGTAGCCGATGCGGTCGGTGCCGAGGGCCACTGTGCCGTCCGAGGCGGTCTCGAGCCCGGAGGCGATCCGGAGCAGGGTCGACTTGCCGCAGCCCGAGGGGCCGACGACGGTGACGAACTCGCCGCGCTTGACCACGAGATCGACACCCTGCAGGGCGATGGTGCCATCGGGGAACGTCATCTCGACGTTGGCGAAGTCGAGGAGGGTATCCGACGTCGCGCGGGTGGGGGCATTCGGTGCGGGTGCTGTCACAGTCATTTCAGCTACCTCGTTTCCACTAGTGAGGGGTGGTGTGCGGGCGTGGGCTCGGCGACGTTGTAGCTCACCGTGCTCTGGGCGACAAGTGTGCCGGCGTGGATGACGTAACGGTCGGCGGAGGCATTGGCGACGGCGTCCGAGAGGTTGGTGGCGCGCACGGCGAGGAACTCGGCGCGGGCACCCACAGCGACGCCGGCGACCGGGAGCGCCATGACGTCACGGGCTCCGTCGGAGACCGCCGAGTAGGCCTCGTCGAGGGTGAGGTGCCCGGCGATCACCAGCAGGGAGGCGGTCTCCAGAGCGTCACTCCGGCCGACCGGGTTGAAGGGATCGCGCACGTTGTCCGCACCAGCTGCGAACCGGATGCCGCGGTCGAGCACAGCGCGGACCGCGGTCAGCCCACGCGGGGTCGACACCGGGTGCTCCCAGCCCTGAAGGTAGAGGTTCGTGATCGGGTTGCTGATGATCCCCAGGTTCGAGGCCTCGACTTCGTCGAGAACGTCGGAGACCTCATTCGGTGCCAGCGTGCCGAGACGCACGCAGTGGCCGGCACTCCGATTCCGCTCAGCAGGCCAGTCACGAACCCCCCGGGCGAATTCGGCGAGGGTCAGGGCGCCTTCCAGGTTCTCATCGGTGTGGATGTCGACACCGACGCCCTTCCGTTCGGCGAGGCGCAACAGGCGCTGGAGGTCGGCGCTCGGGTCGAGGGCGAGGTGCGGGGAGCCTCCGACGAGGTCGACTCCGAGATCGATGGCGGCTTCGATGTCGGCGTCGGGAACGTCGGAGCCGGCGAGGGCCACGAGTTCGATGTCCATCAGGCCACGGAGCTCCTCACGCACCTGCACCAGTGCGTGCACCCCGCGGAGAGGTTCGTCGCCCAGCAGAATGTCGACGTGGCTCCGCACGGCAGTCGTTCCCTGGCGGAGCATGAGGAGGGCCGCGGTCCTGGCCCGCTCTGCGATGCTCGCGGTCGACATCGTCGCCGCGTAGGCGCGCCAGGCCAGGATGGCCGAGACCAAGTCGCCCATCGGCGGGTTGATCGCGTCCCAGGAGAGCGCCTTGTCGAGGTGGGCGTGCGGGTCGGCCGGGGCCGTGAGCAGCAGGAAGCCGGTCAGGTCGATCGTCGCACCGGGTTCGGGCGATTCCGCGTCTGATGTCACGTCGAACGAGTGTGCGGGCGAGACCGCGGCGACGGTGTCGCCATCCAGAAGCACATCGCAGGTGGACCCGTCGGGCAGGGTCGCGTTTGTCAACAGGGTGACCCTCAGAGGAAGAGTATTCACGGCTGCACAAGCTCCTGACGGCACACGGATGTTGATGTGTTCAACATGGACGAACTTACGTTTGGTGCGTTTCCAACGTGTAACGCAGGCATTTCGCCCTGATAAATACCGGGGAGTCCGATTGTCCTAACCCCGTCGCGGGCGGTTACTGTCTCTGCAGAGGCGTCGGAAGGAGGCCCACATGACACCCGTCACCGAGGCACTCGACACTCAGACCAGACAGCTGGGAGCGGCCATCCGCGCTGCCCGGCTTTCGAAAGCGTTGACGCTGGTCGAGTTGGCTCGCCTGGCCCAGCTGTCGCATCCGTTCCTCTCGCAGCTCGAACGCGGTCACGCCCGGCCGAGCATGGCGTCGCTCGAGCGGATCGCCCGGGCTCTCGAGACCAGCCAGCTCGACCTGCTGGCTGGCGCAGCGGATCTCGCGGCCGACGATCCGGAGCTGCTCTGGGGGCCCGTCACCGTGACCGCCGGGGCCCTGGTGCCGCCGGCGCGCCTGCCGCGCCGGGCCGAGTTCGTGAGGCGGGGCGAGGGCACGATCGGTCCCTACGCCGAGGGCAGCGCCCGGTTGCTGGTCGGTGCCCGCGCCCGGTTCCAGCCGATGGAGTTCACCGGGGCGAATGTCGTCTTCGGGGATTTCTATCACCACGCGGAAGACGAATTCGTCACCGTTGTCGAAGGTAGAGTCGTGGTCGACCTCTCCGGCGACGGCGAATTCGTGCTCGGCTGCGGCGACTCGGTGTACTTCGAGGGCGGCACCCTGCACCGTTGGCGTTCTGCAGGCGAGGGTACCTACCGGCTGTTGATCGTGAAGCAGCGTTTTCAGAAAGAGCAACCGTGAACGTTCATCCCCTGCCCTCCGTCGATGTGATCGTGACCGACCGGCAGAGTGTCGCCGACGACATCCTGCTGCTGACCCTGGCTGCGGCGGGCGGTGGCGACCTGCCGGAGTGGAGCCCGGGCGCGCACCTCGACCTGATGCTGCCCAATGGCGTCGAACGGCAGTACTCGCTCTGTTCCGACCCCGCCGACAGGGGCAGCTGGCAGGTCGCGGTGCTCCGCGAGAGTGGTGGGCGGGGCGGTTCCGAGTTCGTGCACGCGACCCTGGCCATCGGTGAGACGCTGCGGGCACGGGGGCCGCTGAACCACTTCGCGTTCGAGGCAGCCTCCTCCTACGTGTTCGTTGCAGGCGGGATCGGGATCACGCCGCTGCTGCCGATGATCCGCGAGGCCGCTCGGGCCGGTGCGCCCTGGACGTTGGCCTACGCGGGGCGGTCGGAGGGATCGATGGCCTTCGTGAAGGAGCTCGTGGGCGAGCATGCGGAGCACGTCAGCGTGTACACGAGCGAGGCGGGCGAACGACTCGCGCTCGATGACCTGTTTGCTGCGGCTCCCGCGGGCGCGCAGGTGTACTGCTGCGGCCCGGCTCGGCTGCTGGATGCGGCCACCGCCCGCTCGACAGAGCTCGGCTGGCCGGCCGGGCGACTTCGCCTCGAACGCTTCGAGGCGAAGTCGACGGGTGCGCCTGTGCTCTCCGACGCGTTCGAGGTCGAACTGGAGTACTCGGGACTCACGCTGACCGTCCCGCCGGAGCGGAGCATCCTCGATGTGGTCGAAGAAGCGGGCGTGCTCGTGCTGTCGTCGTGCCGGGAGGGAACGTGCGGCACCTGCGAGACGCCGGTGGTCTCGGGCGAGGTCGACCACCGCGACTCGGTGCTGACGCCCGAGGAGCAGGCCGACAACGAGGTCATGATGATCTGTGTGTCGCGGGCGGCCTCGGCAAAGTTGGTGCTGGAGCTCTAGCCGCGACCGGTGCCCAGGGTGATCCGCGGGTCAGCGGGCGTGGCGGGCGCCAAGCAGCGACTCGAGATCGGCCGCGATGGTGCGCTCGTCGTGGCCGACGAGCTGGTAGTCGCGCACGACCACGCGGCCGGCCACGACGACGTGCTTGGGGCGCCGGCCGGGGTTCGCCCAGAGGAGGCCCGCGACTCTGTCCGCCACGGCAGCATCGGCGACGCCCGACACATCCCAGACGCAGAGATCGGCGGCATCGCCCGGGGCCAGGGAGCCGAGTTCGGGCCGGCCGAGGCCGAGGGCCGAGCCCTTGGTGGCCAGGCCGAGCACCTCGCGGGCGGGGATCGGCGCTCCCACCAGCGGGGCGATCTGCATCGCCAGCCGGGCGTCGGCGAGCAGATTCGAGGCATCGTTGCTGCCGCCGCCACTCGTGCCGAGACCGACGGCGATGCCGGATGCCCGGAGCGCCGCCACGGGCGCGATGCCCCAGCCCATCGGGAGGTCGCAGGCCGGGGCATGCGTTGCTGTCACGCCACTCGCTGCCAGGCGGGAGATCTCGTCGTCGGTGACCGCGCAGAGGTGGGCGAGAGTGACGTCGGGAGCGAGCCAGCCCCAGTCGTCAAGAAGGTCGATGGGTCGCCGACCGTACTTCTCGAGGGCGATCACCACGTCGACCTGCTCATTCGCCTGTGTGCGGCGGCGGAGCCCGTGGCGTGCGGCCACTTCGCCCAGCAGCCGGAACGTCTCCGGGCTGTCGCTGTGCACGCCCGCGGGGCCGACGGCCACCTGCAGCATGCCACCCTGCCGGATGCCGCCGGGCGCGCCGGGCACGAGGGCTGCCACGATCGCCTCCGCCGAGAGGGCAGCCTGCTCCGCATCGTCGCGAGCCGATCCGCGCACGAAGACCAGCCGGGCTCCGAGGTCGGCGGCGGCGCTCGCGGCGGCCCGGGCGATGCCGACAGTCAGGTCGATGTCGGTGTTGCCGGGCCCTCCCGGCCAGTTCAGGTGGTGGTCGGCGATCGTCGTCACGCCGCTGAGAAGGCTCTCGGCCAGCCCGGCGCGGGCGGCAGCATATTCCAGCTCAGGATCTATGCCTGCGCGCGCATACGCCGCAGCCATGGTGGGGAGCCACGTCGCCATCGGCACTCCCCGCGTGCCGGGCAGGGTGCGGAACGCGGTCTGCAGCAGGTGATGGTGGGCGTTGACGAGACCGGGGGTGACGATGCATCCGGAGGCGTCGAGCGTGTCGAAGGTCTCGTCGTCGGGGCCGGTGTGGCGGGCATCCGGAGCCGAGACGACGGCGTTCTGCAAAAACAGGTCACCGCCTGATTCGGTTTCATCGTCGATGAGGATGGCGAGGGCGTGGTGAACGGTGAGCATGAATGAGTTCTAACATTCTTTTGTGTCACGCTGATGACGCGCTCGTTCCAGGCAGGGAAGGACAAGGGATGCTCGAACTCTCCGGAGCCCTGCTCGAACTGCTCCACTGCGGGGAATCGGTGGCCGTGGCGACGGTGACCCGCATCGACGGCAGCGCGCCGCGAACCCTCGGAACGGCGATGGCGGTCGACCTGCGCGGGGCGGTGATCGGCAGCATCTCCGGCGGCTGTGTCGAGGGGGCCGTGTATGAAGCGTGCCAGGAGGTTCTCGCTTCGGGTGTTCCGACGCTGCAGGAGTTCGGCTACACCGACGACGACGCGTTCGCGGTGGGGCTCGCGTGCGGCGGTCGCCTCGAGGTGATCGTGCAGCGGCTTGACGCGGCGGGCAGCGGCGCTGCCCTGCTGGACGAGCTGCGGGCCTCGGCGGCGGGACAGCCAGCGGGTGTCGTGCTAATCACGAAGGGGGCCACGCTCGGCACGCTGCTGACCGGCGGGAGCGAGCTCACAGCTGTGCCGGGGCTCAGTGTCGACAGTGTGCGACGGCTGCTGGCCGAGCTCGCGGCTCGCATCGCCTCGGGGCGCTCGGGCGTGGCAGTGGTCGACTGCGAGGACGGTCCCGTCGAGGCGCTCTTCGTCGTGGCAGCGGTGAAGCCGCGGATGATCGTGTTCGGTGCGGTGGACTTCTCGGCCGCACTCGCGAATGCGGCGGTGCTTCTCGGCTACCGTGTGACGATCTGCGACGCCCGCCCCGTGTTCGCGACGGCAGACCGGTTCCCGGCAGCCGACGAGGTGGTCGTCGAATGGCCTGCTGACTACCTCGCCCGAACCGACACGGACTCCCGAACGGTCGTTGTGGTGCTCACGCACGACGACAAGTTCGACGTGCCGCTGCTGCAGGTGGCGCTCGGGCTGCCACTCGCCTATGTCGGAGCCATGGGTTCGCGCCGCACCCACGATCGGCGGCTGGATGCTCTCACCGCGCTCGTGCCGCAGACGTCGCTTTCGCGGCTGCACTCGCCGATCGGGCTCGACATCGGGGCGAGCACACCCGAGGAGACCGCGGTGTCGATCCTGGCCGAGATCGTGGCGACCCGGAACGCCGGTTCGGGCTCGCACCTGCGGAGCCTGAGCGGCCCGATCCACCGCTCCGCGCCCCTTCATGCCGTCAGCGGCATATAGCGACCGGAGCCGGGTCAGCCGTGCAGCAGACGCCAGACGCGGTCGCGCGAGATCGGGAGTTCGTAGGGGCGCACACCGATCGCGTCGCGCACGGCGTTCGCCAGAGCGGCCGGCACCGGGTTGTAGGGGGATTCGCTCATCGATTTGGCGCCGAACGGACCGAGACCGTCCGTGGTCTCGGCGAAGTAGACCTCGGTGACCGGCAGGTCGGCTATCGATGGCAGGTGGTAGTTGCGGAGCACCGACGTGAGCACCTCGCCGTCATCGCCGATGATCAGCTCCTCGAACATGGCGGTGCCGAGCCCCTGTGCGACTCCGCCCTCGACCTGGCCGCGGCACTGTTCGGGATTGATCACGAAGCCGGCGTCTGCACCGTGCGCGGACTGCAGGATGCGGATCTCACCCGTTCCGGTGTTCACCGCGACGCGGAACGCGTGCACGTTGAAGGCGAGCGAGCGCTGGGCGCCGTCGTGCTCACCCGTGGCCGTGATGCCGTCGGGGGTGGCGAGGACACGGGCCCGGCCGCCGGGGATCGACACGGTCTCGGGCACGAGCGCCGCCGTGGCCGCCGGAGCGGCGAACGCAGCCACCTCGGCGAGCGGCACGAAACGGTCACCGGAACGAAGACCCTCTGATTCGAGCATCCACTCGTCGACAGGGATGCCCGTGACGGCGGCTGCGGATTCCCGGAGCTTCAGGGCGAGCGCCGTTGCCGCGGCGAGCACGGCCCTGCCCGCGACGACGGTGCCGGCTGAGCCGAAGGCCCCCGTGTCGTAGGGCACGACGTCGGTGTCGGACTGGCGGATGACCAGCAGGGCCGGCTCCGTGTTCAGGGCCGTCGCGGCGAGCTGCGTGTGCACTGTCGTGGTGCCGTTGCCGAATTCGGCCGTGCCGACGCTCAGGGTGTAGACGCCGTCGAGACCGAGGGTGACCGACGCCTCCGCGAAGTGACCGCGCGGGGGGATCGTGGCGATCATCGCCGTGGCCATGCCCTCCCCGACCTTCCACTCGGAGCCTTCAGGGGCGGCGACTCCGTTGCCCCGTTCGAGAGCCGACTGAGCGAGGTCGAGCACCTGGTCGAGACCGTAGCTGCCGCCGAAGACGAGGTCGTCGCCCTCGACGTGGGTGACGACGAGGGGGTCGTCCGGCCCCACGGCGTTCAGCCGCCGCAGATCGAAGGGGTTCATGCCGAGGGCGATGGCGAGATCATCCATCGCCGACTCGACGCCGAAGATCACCTGGCCGAGACCGTAGCCACGGAATGCGCCCGAAGGCATGTTGTTCGTGTAGACAGCCTCGGCATCGACCCGCTTGTTCGGTGAGTTGTAGAGGCTGACCGACTCGGCGCAGCCGTGGAACATCGTGCCCGGCCCGTGGTTGCCGTAGGCTCCGGTGTCGCTCAGCACCTCGACGTGCATCGCGGTGAGGTGGCCGTCACGGGTCGCGCCGAGGGTGACGCTGGTGCGCATCGGGTGACGGCAGGGCACGACGGTGAGTTCGTCGGTGCGGGTCATCTCGTACTGCACGGGGCGACCGGTGGCGAGCACGGCGAGGGTCACGAGGTCTTCGGTCTGGATCTCCTGCTTGCCGCCGAAACCACCGCCGACCCGCGTGGTGAATACGCGCACCCGGTCGAGTTCGAGCTCGAATATGCGCGCGATCTCCGTCTGTACGAGAAAGGGCACCTGCGAGCTGGTGCGGAGCGCGAGGCGTCCGTCGTCATCAAGCCAGCCGAGCGTTCCGTGGGTCTCCAGGGCGCTGGCCGAGATGCGGGCGGTCTGCCAGGTTCCGCTGACGGTGACGTCGGCAGCTGCCAGGCCCTTGGCCAGGTCGCCGTACTCTCCGTGGAGCTCGGCGACGAGGTTGCGGGCCGGGTCGGCGATGCGGGAGACGTGGGCGTCCTTGTCGGCGTGGAGCGCCGGGGTGCCGGGCTCCTGTGCCTGGGCGGGGTCGAAGTTCGCCGGCAGCACGTCGTAGGTCACGTCGAGCAGGCGGCAGGCCTCCTCGGCGATGCTCAGCGATTCGGCGACGACGACCGAGACGCGCTGGCCGCGGAAACGCACGACGCTGTCGAGGATGAGTGTGTCGTCGGGATCCTCGGTGCGGTTCTGGTGCCGGGCGGTCGAGAAGAGGGTCTGGGGGACGTTCTCGTGGGTGAAGACGGCTGCGACGCCCTCGAGGGCGACGGCTGCCGCGGTGTCGATCGAGGTGATGCGGGCGTGCGCGTGCGGGCTCCGCAGCACGACCAGGTGCAGCAGGCCGGGCATCGCGAGGTCGAGGGTGTAGCGCTCCTGCCCGGTGACGATGCGGGCGCCGGCGGGTGCCCGCACGGAGGTGCCGACCGAGCGGATGACCGGGGTGGGGCCTGGGCCGCCGGTGTCGGTGGGGGCGTCGATGTCTGTGGAGGCGGAGGTGCCGGGTGTGGCGCCGGTGGCGCGCTCAGGGGAGGGTGCGGTGCCGGCTGCAGCGCGCGCGGCGGTGGCCGGGCATCCGGAGCCGCCGTGGCCGGCGCAACCGGCACCGGATGCGCCGGGGGAGCCCGCGCCGGCCGCGCGACCCGCGCAACCGGCCTGCGTGACGTTGGCGACCCCGTGCAGGGCGTCATTGATCGCCCGGTAGCCGGTGCAGCGGCAGAGGTTGCCCTTCATCAGGCGCGGAAGGTCGGCCGGATCAGCATCTGTGAGCGTGGACGCCGTGACGACCATGCCAGCCGTGCAGAAGCCGCACTGGAAGCCGGCCGCGTCGACGAAGCGCTGCTGAACCGGGTGCAGATCTTCCAGCGTGCCGAGCCCGGCGACGGTGGTGACAGCTCGGCCCGCGACACGGTGCGCGGGGTAGACGCAGGAGTGGATCGGCGTTTGATCGACGAGTACGGAGCACGCGCCGCAGTCGCCGGTGTCGCAGCCCTTCTTGACCTCGAAGTGCTCGTTGTCGCGGAGCAGGGTGCGAAGCGACTGACCCGCGCGCGGGTTCGCCTCGAGGGTTTCGCCATTGACGTCGAATTTCATGCGAGCTCCTCGAGGATCTCAGCGGCCAGCAGGGCGCTCACACTCCGGCGCCAGTCGGCGGCACCGTGCGCATCCGTGAACCATTCGGTGATCGCCAGCACATCGCCTTCGAGCTGGGCGGCGTCGGGCAGGGTCTCGTAGCGCAGCTGGAGGGGGCGGACCGTGCCGGCTGTGACGGTGAGCACGAACGACCCGGAGGGGGAGCGTCGGCCGAGGAGAACGGCGCCGGAGCGGCCGAGGGGCGAGAGGGCGATCTTGCGGAACGCGACGCGGGAGAGCAGGGATTCGAGCGGAACGGTGATCGAACGCAGAACGTCGCCGGGCTCCAGCACGGTCGTCTTGTTGCCCGTGATGAACCGGGTGACGGGCATCCGTTCGTCGCTCCCGTCGGCACGCCAGACGAGCGCTTCGCCGTCGAGGGCCGAGGTGAGGGAGGTCATCGGGCCGGCGGGAAGGGCTGCGGAGAGGTTGCCGCCGACGGTCGCGACGTTCCAGACCTTGAACGAACCGTACAGTGCCGTGCAGCATTCGAAGAAGGCGTGCTGGGCGGCCCAGCCCGGCTGCTGGGGGAGTCGCGAGAGCTCGGCGAGCGTGCAGGTGGCGGCGATCTCGAGGCCGTCGGCGGTGACGGTGAGAGATGGCCAGCCCATCGTGAGCAGGTCGACGATGGCGGTGAGGTGGTGCTGCGGTTCGCCGTAGAGAGCGGAGCCGCCGGCCAGGGGGGCGACCGTCGGCCCGAGGGCAGCGAGATCGGCGCGGGTGCGCGCGGGAATGACGTCGGCGACGGTGTTGAGATCCACGGTGGCCCCTTCTGCTGGTGCTGAACGACCTGCCCACGATGGGGACGGACACGACCGGCCCAGCGTAGCGCGGACCCCTGCCAGCGAACCGCAGGAAGATGACGAACGTGTAAACCGGGGCGGTTGGTGTCCGCCGGCGGGGCACGCGGTGCGTAAAAGAGGATGACGGCGGAGCGGCGTCGCCCTCCGCCGTAGCGCCGCGCTGATCCTCTTCTGCGCGGGCTGATGGGCGCCGGGAGGGGGCGGGCTGCGTCAGCCGATGGAGCCCACCCATTCAGCGGTGCCGTCGGTGAAGAACTGTTCCTTCCAGATCGGCACGCGCGCCTTCACCTCGTCGACCAGGGCCGCGCAGGCTGCGAAGGCGGCGCCCCGGTGCGCTGCGGAGACGGCGCAGGCGAGCGCGACGTCGCCGATGTCGAGATCGCCGATGCGATGTGCGACTGCCAGCCGGGTGCCCGGGTGGGCTGCGGCGACGTCGTCGGCCACCTGGCGTATGACCTCGCCGGCAGACGGATGCCCGGAGTAGCTCAGGCGCGTCACCCCGCGCCCGTCGTCGTGGTCGCGGACGATGCCGCCGAAGGTGACGACGGCTCCGTCGGAGTCGGTGGTCACGTTCTCGACGCACGACTCCACGCTGATGGACTCCTCGCTGACCACCGCGAAGGCCACCCGGCCTGGCGTGCTCCGGTCGTCGAGGTCGAAACCGCCGGTCTTGCTGCTGCCGGGCAGCTCGGCGCCGTCTGGCGCGCGGCCGCCGGTCCCCGTGGGTTCAGTCGGTGCGTCGATGATCGCCTCCGTGAAGTTGGTCGACCATGTGGTCGAGAACGTCGTCGAGCAGGCCCAGGCCGTCTTTCACCCCGCCGCTCGAACCGGGCAGGTTCACGACGATCGTGGATCCCGCAACGCCGGCCACCCCGCGGGAGAGCAGGGCGCTCGCGACCTTCAGGCCTCCGCGCCGCCGCAGTTCCTCAGAGAAGCCCGGTATCTCGTAGTCCAGCAGCTCGCGGGTCTGGTCGGGCGTGCGGTCGTGGGGGTGGATGCCCGTTCCCCCGCTCGTCACGACCAGATCGGGCCGCGCCTGTAACAGGGACGCAATCGCCGGGCCGACCCCGGGGCCGTCGGGTTCGACAAGGCACTCGAGCACCGACCATCCCCGGTTCGTCGCCCACCGTTCGATCAGCGGACCGGTCACGTCTTCGTAGGTGCCCGCGGCGGCGCGCGTAGACACGATCAGGATGCTGACGGCGCTCACGAGGCATCCCCGCCTGGCTGGGAACCGGGCCGCACCCAGTCCCCGCTCTTGCCGCCGCTCTTCGAGACCACCCGGATGTCGGTGATCGTGGCGAGCTTGTCGACCGCCTTGATCATGTCGTAGAGGGTGAGGGCTGCGACGCTGGCCGCGGTCAGCGCCTCCATCTCGACACCGGTCACCCCTGTCGTCTTCACCGAGGTGTGGATGATCACCCTGTCGCTCTGCGGCGTGAAGTCGACCGTCGCACCCGACAGGGGCAGGGGATGGCAGAGCGGGATCAGCGCCGAGGTCTGCTTCGCCCCCATGATGCCGGCGATCCGTGCTGTGGCGAGCGCCTCGCCCTTCGGGAGCTCTCCTGCCACCAGCAGCGCGATGACATCGGGCCGGGTGATGAGGGTCGCCTCGGCGTGCGCGATGCGCTTCGTGACGGCCTTGTCGGTGACGTCGACCATCAGCACGGCACCGTCGGGGCGTACGTGGGTGAGAGCTGCTCCGCCTGCGTCGGCTTTAGTGCCAGCGCCGGTCGTGCGGGCAGCACCCTGTGCCGGGGCATCGCCGGTCGTGCGGGCGCCGTCAGTCATCGATCCTCCAGATCATCACCGGGTCGCCGGCGTCGAGATGCTCCACGTCAGCCGGAAGGTGCACGAGGGCATTCGACGTGGCGTACGAGTGCAGCAGGTGGGAGCTCGGGCCGCCGACGAGGGCGACTGTGCCGTCGTCGGCGACGAAACCGCGCCTGACCTGGTAGGTCGCCGCGGGCGAGTCGACGGCCTCGGCGAGCATCGCGACTTCGCGGATGCGTTCCGCCGGTTCGAGCTGGGCCGTGCGCCGGAGGATCGGGCGCACGAACATCTCGAACGAGACCAGGGCGCTCACGGGATTGCCGGGAAGGCAGAGCGTCGGGCGCGACAGCGGCGTACTGGGGGCCGAGGAGGGGATGACGGCGAGACCGAGACCCTGCGGGCCGCCCGGCTGCATCGCGACCGAACCGAACTGCACGCCGAGGGGAGCGAGCGCGTCGCGCACGACCTCGCGCGCACCCGCGCTGACCCCTCCGACGGTGATGATGAGATCGGCCGTCGGACCGTGCTGGTTCAGGATGCCGAGCAGCACAGGAGCGTCATCCGAGCGGCAGGCGACAGCCGTCACCTCGCAGCCGGCGTCGATGAGGGCGATGCTGAGGGCCACACTGTTGGAGTCGTAGATCTGGCCGACGCCGAGAGTGGAGCCGGCCTCCCTGATCTCGTGCCCCGTCGAGACGAGCAGAACGCGCAGTCGTTTCACGACGGCCACCTCGGTGAGGCCGGTGCCGGCGATCACACCGAACTGGGCGGGGCCGAGGGTGCTGCCGGCGGAAAGGAGCACGTCACCGGCCGCGACATCGCTGCCGGTGCGCCTGATGAAGGCTCCGGGCGTGACCGGCGAGGTGAAGGAGACACTCGGGCCTGCGAACGTGTCGGGAGCAGCAGGCGGACGCGACCCGCCAGCCGCCTCGGCCGCATCGCCCGCGCCGGCCGCGTCGGGGCGCGCGGAGGATCCGGTGACTGCACTGGCTCCGCCCGTCTCGGGAGAACCTGCCGCCGGTGCTTCGACGCCGCTCAGCTCGGCTCCCAGGATCAGATCGGGTTCGAATGCCAGCCGCAGCGCCTCCGCGTCGGGGAAGACCGGCGGCAGGGCCGACTCGATCGGAACGATCGCATCAGCGCCGAGGGGCACGGGAGCGCCCGTCATGATGGGCGCGGCCGTACCGGAGACGAGCGGCAACCCGCCGTCGCCCGCCGCGATCTGGCGGGCGACCCGCACCGACACCGGATGCTCGGGCGAGGCCGTCACGAGGTCGAACCACGACACGGCGTAGCCGTCCATCTGCGAGTTGTCGAAGGAGGGCAGGTCTGTCGGCGACACGACATCGACCGCCAGCACCCGGCCGCGGTAGTCCCCGGGGCGTGCCGCCATGCGGGACGGCGACACCACGAGCGCCTCGCTGGCGCGGTTCTCCGCGAGCGGGGCGAGCAGCAGCTCGACGGCAGCACGGTGTTCTTCGAGGGGTCGGCGTTTCACGGTTCCATCCTGCCGCACTCCTCCGACACTCCGGGAGCGGGCGCCCAATCTGTGGTGCGGGGGACTCCGGCACCCGGATGCCCTTCTACACTGGGACGACTATGACCGTCATGCTGGGTGTACCCGAGGTGCGAGCAGCACACCGTGCCGTGCCGGGCGGGTCCGCGTCATCCGGAGCCTCCTCGCGGCCCGCGGTACCCGGCCTCCTCGACACGTTCGGGCGCACGGCCACAGATCTCCGCATCTCGCTCACCGACCGCTGCAACCTCCGCTGCACCTACTGCATGCCGGCTGAGGGCCTGCCCTTCCAGCCTCCCTCGACGCTCATGCAGCGCGACGAGATCGTGCGGCTCGCCCGCCTCGCCACCGAGGCGCTCGGCGTCCGCCAGGTGCGTTTCACGGGGGGCGAGCCGCTGCTTCGCAAAGACCTGGTCGAGATCATCCGCGATGTGGCTGCTCTGGATGCCCGCCCCGAGATCTCGCTCACCACCAACGCCATCGGGCTCTCCGGTCGCGCCACAGCTCTGGCCGAAGCGGGTCTCGACCGGGTGAACGTGTCGCTTGACACCATCTGCCCGGAGACCTTCGCCATCATCACCCGCCGCCCGTTCCTCGAACGGGTGCTGAAGGGCATCGACGCGCTCGGCCTGGCGGGCATCCGGCACACGAAGATCAACGCGGTGCTGCTGCCGGGCATCAACGACACCCACGGCCCCGACCTGCTCGAGTGGGCGCTCGCCGGAGGACACCAGCTGCGGTTCATCGAACAGATGGCGCTCGACGCAGACCATGTCTGGGACCGCGCTGCGATGATCACGGCCGAGCAGATCCGAGAGCGGCTCTCGGAACGCTTCGAGCTGACCCCGGATGCCGCTCCCCGCGACGGCGCACCCGCCGAGCTCTACCGGGTGAAGCGCCGCGGCGCCTCCGTCGACGACCCGGAACTCGGAACCGTGGGCATCATCGCCTCGGTCACCGAAGCGTTCTGCGACGACTGCCGCCGCACCCGGCTCACCGCAGAGGGCGGAGTGCGCAGCTGCCTCTTCTCGCACACCGAGACCGACCTGCTCGGGCCGATGCGTGCGGGTGCCGGTGACGACGAGATCGCGGACCTCTGGCGCCAGGCGATGTGGGCGAAGCCCGCTGGGCACGAGATGAACCTCATCGGGTTCCAGCAGCCCGACCGGCCGATGAGCGCGATCGGCGGCTGAGACGGGTGCAGGTTCGAGTGCGATACTTCGCCGCAGCAAAAGCCGCGGCCGGCGTGGCGGAAGACGTGCACGATCTGCCGGGCGGGAGCACGATCGACGGCCTGCTGGTCGCGGCGGGGCTCGGCGGGCATCCGGTGATCGGCCGCAGCAGTTTCCTCGTCAACGGTGTCACGGTGTCGGCTCCGGCACCCACCCGGGTTCTGGTCGACGGCGACAGGCTCGACGTCCTCCCGCCGTTTGCGGGAGGCTGATTCAGCGCGTGATCCAGGCAAGCCTGAACGGGCCGTTCTCGAAGGACGACCACCCCGCTGTTCCCGTCACGAGTGCGGAGCTGGCGGCGGATGCGCGGGCGTGTGCCGCCGCCGGTGCGCGGGGTTTCCACGTGCATCCGAGGTCCGCTTCCGGAGCCGAGACGCTCGAGCACACCGTTCTCGACCAGGTGGTGCGCGCCGTGAAGGCCGCGCAGCCGCATCCGGTGGGGGTCGGGTCCGGCGCGTGGATCGCGGGGGACGTCCTCCGCCGGTTCGAGTTCGTCTCACAGTGGACGCAACCCGACTTCGCGTCGGTGAACCTCGCCGAGGAGGGTGCCGTTGCGCTCATCCGTCGACTCACCGAACGCGGGATCGCCGTGGAGGCGGGTGTCTGGACGGTGGGCGACGCCGAGTTCCTGGTGGCGAACGACCTGTCGCCGAGCCTTTTGCGAGTGCTCATCGAGCCGGTGGAGCTCGACCTGACTGTGGCGCTCGAGATCGTGGCGGAGATCCACGGGGTGCTCGACCGCGGGCGAGTGGAGGTTCCGAGGCTCCAGCACGGCGACGGCGAGGCGACCTGGGTGCTGCTCGAAGACGCGGCCCGGCGCGGCGTCGACACGCGCATCGGGTTCGAGGACACCTTCCACCTGCCTGACGGTCGCGTGGCGGAGTCGAACGCAGAACTGGTGCGCGCGGCGGTCGCGATCGTCGGGGAGCCCTGACGAGGCCCGTCGCTCAGTAGCGGGCGACCTCCGGGTCGACCTCGACCGACCATGCTTCGATTCCGCCCTCGACGAACGTCACGTGCTGCCAGCCCGACTGGAGCATCACCTCCCGTGCATACTGCGACCGGGTGTCGTGGTGGCAGTGCACGAGGATCTCGGCGTGCTTCGGCAGAACCTCTTCGGCGGCGGCCGAGAGCAGAGACTGCAGGGGCACGAGCACCGATCCGTCGATCGCGGCGAACTCGCGCTCCCACGGCTCCCTCACGTCGAGCAGCACGAAGTCGTCGACTCCGGATGCCCGTGCCCGGAGCCGCCGGTCGAGCTCCGTGACACTGAGAGAGGCGGGTGCGCGTGCCGGGGCGGCGGGGCCGGGGGCGGCGGGGCCGGCAGCGGCGGGGCCGGCAGCGGCGGCGGGGCCGGCAGCCGCGGCGGCTGCATCCGCGGCGGCGGCGGCGTTCGGCGCGGCGAAGGGCACCTCCGTGTAACTGCCCTCCAGCGCGTCGATCACGAGGATGCGGCCGAGCAGCGGTTCGCCGAAGCCGACGATGAGCTTCATGGCCTCGGTCGCCATCGCCGATCCGACCGTTCCGCAGAGCGGCCCGAGCACGCCGGCGACTGAGCACGACTCGGCTTCGTCGTCCTCGGTCTGTTGCGGGAACAGGTCACGGAGGGTGAGACCTTCGCCCGCTTCACCCGATCCATTCGCCGCCGGCCGGTGCCAGAACGTCGAGACCTGGCCGTCGAAACGCAGAACGGAGCCCCAGACGTAGGGCATGCCGAGGGCGGCCGCTGTGTCGTTCGCCAGGTAGCGGGTGGCGAAGTTGTCGGTTCCGTCGACGACGAGGTCGTACTGGCCGAAGATCCGGGCGGCATTTCCGTGATCGAGCCGCAGTTCGTGCAGATCGACCCCCACCAGCGGGTTCAGCCGGGCGATCGACTCGCGCGCAGACCGCGCCTTCGACAGGCCGAGCACCTCGGACGAGTGGATGATCTGCCGCTGCAGGTTCGACTCGTCGACCGTGTCGTCGTCGACGATGCCGAGGGTGCCGACTCCCGCTGCCGCGAGGTAGAGCAGCACGGGGGATCCGAGGCCCCCTGCACCGAGCACGAGCACCCGGGCCGCCTTGAGGCGCTGCTGGCCCTCGACGCCGATCTGCGGCATCCGGAGCTGCCGGGAGTACCGTCTGAGCTCGCTCTCGTCGAGGTCGTCGCCCGGCTCGACCAGGGGAATGCGTGCCATCCCCCGAGCTTACGCGCGCCCCGCCACCCCGCGCTGCCCCGCCCCCGTCTCCGCCCGCCCGCGTCGTCCGTCCGCCCGCCACCCCCGCGCTACCCCGCCCCCGCCCCGGCCCCCGTCTCCCGCCCCCCTTGCGCTCCCTCGCCCATGGCATCCGCGCCCCCCTGTCGCCTCCGCGCCCGTTTGTCGCCTCCGCGCCCCGGCGCGCAGGCGCGGAAGCGACAAACGTGCGCGCTGAGGCGAGGGGCGGCCGTCGGCGGGGCGCGCGGGGCGTGCGGCGGTGCAGCGGGCAGGGCGCAGGGGGCAGGGGCGCTGCAGCGCGGCACGCCGGCCACGGGCATCCGGTTCGGTAGCGTAGACCAACACGCGAAAGCGCAGCCCACGGAGACCAGAGAGGGGCGAGCCATGCACCTGAAGAGCCTCACCCTCAAAGGGTTCAAGTCGTTCGCGCAGCCGACGACTTTCGCCTTCGAGACCGGCGTGACCTGCGTGGTGGGGCCGAACGGCTCCGGCAAGAGCAACGTCGTCGATGCCCTCGCCTGGGTGATGGGGGAGCAGGGCGTGAAGACTCTCCGCGGCGGAAAGATGGAGGATGTCATCTTCGCCGGCACCTCGACGCGCGGGCCTCTCGGCCGGGCCGAGGTCATCCTGACGATCGACAATGCCGACGGGGCACTGCCGATCGACTATTCGGAAGTGACGATCAGTCGAACCCTGTTCCGGAACGGGGGCAGCGAGTACGCGATCAACGGCGACCAGTGCCGGCTGCTCGACGTGCAGGAGCTCCTCAGCGACTCTGGTCTCGGGCGGGAGATGCACGTCATCGTCGGCCAGGGCCAGCTCGACGCGGTGCTGCACGCCACCCCCGAGGGTCGTCGCGGGTTCATCGAGGAGGCTGCGGGCATCCTGAAGCACCGTCGCCGCAAGGAGAAGACCGAGCGGAAGCTCGAGGCGATGCAGGCGAACCTCACCCGGCTGAGCGACCTGGCGGGTGAGCTCCGGCGCCAGCTGAAACCTCTCGGTCGGCAGGCCGAGGTCGCGAAGGAGGCCCAGACGATCGCCTCGGTGGTTCGGGATGCCCGGGCACGGCTGCTCGCCGACGAGGTGGTGGCCCTCCGCACGGCGCTCGACGACCACTCCCGGAGCGAGAACGAACGCCGCACCGAACGCATCGTGCTGCAGGAGCGGCTCGAGCAGAACCAGTTGCGCATCAACCGCATCCTCGAGGCGCAGGACGGCGACGCCGTCGACCTCGCCCGCCGAACCGCCTTCGGGCTCGAGTCGGTGCAGGAGCGGCTCCGCGGCCTCTACACACTCGCAAACCAGCGCCTTGCCCTACTCGGCAGCGCGCCGAACGATGGGCTCGACTCCGGCCCCGGGGTGACGCCGACGATGGTCGCGGATTCGCGCGCGGAGGCGGCGCGGCTCGCGGGCGGTGTGGTCGCCGCCGAGCAGGCGTGGATGGCTTCCCAGCAGGTGACCGCCGCAGCCAGGCGTTCCCTCGATAACGCCGACGAGCAGATCGCGGCGCAGAGTGCTCTCGTCTCCCGCCACGACCTGGAGATCTCGAAGCTCAGCGGGCAGCTCGAGTCCGCCAACTCGCGGCTCGCAGCGGTCCGGGGCGAGGATCTCCGCCAGGCCAACGCGCTGGACGCCGCCGCCGAGCGCCGCGAGCGTCTGCAGATCGAATTCGTCGCCCTCGAAGCGCAGGCCGCCACCGCCGACGCGGGCGAGACCGACCTCGACGAGGGCTACGAGTTCGCGCAGGCCGCGGTGTTCGAGGCCGAGGCCGAGATCGAGCAGCTGCGGGAGGCCCTGCACACGCACGAGCGTGAACGCGACGCGCTCGCGGGCAAGACCAGCGCGCTGTCGATGGCGCTCGGCCAGAAGGACGGTTCGAGCGAACTCGCCGCGTCCGGTGTGCCCGGGGTGCGCGGTCTGGTCGCCGACCACGTGCAGGTCGAGCCGGGCTTCGAGGTGGCCATCGCGGCCGCGCTCGGGTCGCTCGCCGACGGAGTGCTGGCAGAGACGACGGATGACGCGTTCGAGGCTCTGGCACGGGCCCGCGGCGGAGACATGGGCCGGGTCGAGGTGATCGTGGCGGGCGGCGGGAGCGCGAGCGGTGCCGGCGGCGGCGGCGCCGGCAGCGGTCACGGCGACACGGTCGCTTCGCGCAGCGCACGGATCGCGCCGCAGTTCGAGGGCGACGGGTTGCGGGCGGCCGTCGACGTCATCACCGCGCCGGCCGGGGTGCACGCGCTGCTCGCGGCGACCCTCATCGCCGATGACCTCGACACAGCGCGGGCGGCCTGGCCGGGCATCCGGAGCCTGCTGCCGGGCGCGGGGTCAGCGCCTTCAGACGAAGCCCGGGGCGCTGTGAGCTTCGGCCCCACCGTCATCACCCGCGCGGGCGACGTTCTCACCGCTTATGTGCTGCGGGGCGGCTCGGGCGCCAAGAGGTCCCGCCTCGAACTCGTTGCCGAGCGTGACTCCGCCGCGCTGCGACTCGACGTCGTCACCGCCGAGATCGACAGGGCGAAGTTCGCCCTTGCCGAGCAGCGCGGCATCCTGCAGAACGCCAAGCAGCAGTCCACGACTGCGCTCGCCGCGCTCCGGGAGTTCGATTCCCGTCTCGCCGCCCAGACGGAGCGCCTCTCCCGGCTGAGGGCACAGGTCGACGCGAGCCAGGGGGAGTACGAGCGTCTCGAACGGAGCCGGGCGCTCGCCGGTGAGACCGTCGCCACTGCTCTCGGGGCCGCGGAGAAGGCCCGCGCCGAGCTCGAAACCGCCCGTTCCCGGCCCCGGCCCATCCTCGACGTCAGTTCCCGTGACGATCTGCTCGGCACGCTCGAACGAGCACGCGACGGCGAACTGGATGCCCGACTGCAGCTCGAGACCGTTCGTGAACGCGTGCGAGCCGAGCAGGCCCGCGTGGTGGATCTCGAACGCCAGCTCGTCGCCGAGCGGGCGGCCGCGGATGAGGCGGCCCGCCGGGAGGTGCTCCGCCGGCGGCAGGTCGATCGAGCGAGCGCCGTCGCGGGGAGCCTTCCCGGCGTGCTCGACTCCGTCGACCGCTCGGTCGCTCGGGCGCGCCTCGAACTCTCCCAGCGCGAAGCCGAACGGAGCGAACAGAACGCCGAGCTCGGGGAACTCCGCCGCGAGGAGGTGGCCCTCCGCGACAGGCTGCAGGGCATCACCGAGAACGTGCACGGCCTGGAGCTGCAGATCTACGAGAAGAAGCTGCACCTCTCGAGTGTGCTCGAACGGGTCGGATCGGAGCTCGGGCTGGTCGAAGACGACCTGGTCGCCGAGTACGGGCCCGACCAGCTGATTCCCGTCGACAACGAGGAGCAGGGCATGCCATTCGACCGCGACGACCAGAAGCGCCGACTGGCGAAGGCCGAACGGATGCTCGCGGAGCTGGGACGCGTGAATCCCCTGGCCCTCGAGGAGTTCGAGGCGCTCGAGCAGCGGCACCGGTTCCTCACCGAACAGCTCACCGACCTCACGAACACCCGGAAAGACCTGCTGACGATCATCGACGAGATCGACGAGAAGATGAAGTTCATCTTCGAGAGCGCTTTTCTCGACACGCAGGCCGCCTTCGCGGAGGTGTTCCCGGTGCTGTTCCCGGGAGGGACCGGATCCATCTCCCTCACCGACCCCGGCGACCTGCTGACGACCGGCGTCGAGGTGTCGGTGAAGCCGGCCGGCAAGAAGATCGAAAGGCTGTCTCTGCTCTCGGGTGGGGAGCGGTCGCTCGCCGCGGTCGCCCTGCTGATCGCGATCTTCAAGGCCCGGCCGAGCCCGTTCTACATCATGGACGAGGTCGAGGCGGCCCTCGACGACGCGAACCTGGGGCGCCTGCTGACCATCTTCCAGGACCTCCGGCAGACATCGCAGCTGATCGTCATCACCCACCAGAAGCGCACGATGGAGATCGCCGACGCGCTGTACGGGGTGTCGATGCGACAGGACGGCGTGTCGGCGGTGATCGGCCAGCGGGTGTCCAACCCGTAGGTCTCACTCCCCGCTCAGCACCCGTTCGCGAGCCCGAACGTACTCTTCAGGGGAGATGACGTGTCGGTGCTGCAGGTCGTCGAGCTCGCCGAGACGCTCTTCTGTGCTCTTCGCCGGTTTCAGCAGAGCGCTGTCCATCGCGCGGGTTGCCAGGTCGGCCTGGAGGGTGAACGGATTGTGCCCAGTGTCTCGCACGCGACGCGCGTTCCGGATGATCAGGGCGACGGTGATCACAAATCCTACGGCGACGACGACGCAGGCGGCGGAGAACAGGATCGGAAATACCTGGAGTGCAGTGGATGTTGCGGGCATCGGATGCCCCCTTCCTTGCTCTCCCAACACAACTCCGATCCTCCGCAGGAGTCAATCACCCGTTCAGCCCACACTCAGGGGCGCCGGCCGGGTCGGTCATCCGGAAGCGGACGGAATAGTCTGGAGTCATGGCTGAACGAACCCCGTGGTCCCTCTCCGGTGCCCTCCGCGGCATGTTCGCGAAGCGCACCATCGACCAGGACACCTGGGACGACCTCGAGACAGCGCTGATCACGGGCGACTTCGGGATCGACGTCACCGACGAGATCGTCGGCGACCTGCGCTCGAAGGTCGCCAGGTACAACACCACGGATCCGAAGGACCTGCAGCGGATGCTGAGGGAGACGCTCGAGGAGCGCTTCTCGAAGCTCGACTCCACGCTGAAGCTCACGGAGCGCCCCGCGATCGTTCTGGTCGTGGGCGTCAACGGGGTCGGCAAGACGACCACGATCGGCAAGTTCGCTAAATTCCTCGCCAACTACAACCGCACGGTCGTCGTCGGTGCGGCGGACACCTTCCGCGCGGCTGCGGTAGAGCAGGTCGCCACCTGGGCTGAACGGGCCGGGGCCCACATCGTGCGCCCGCAGCAGGAAGGGCAGGATCCGGCGTCCGTCGCATTCCAGACCGTCGATTACGCGAAACGCAACAACATCGAGATCGCCATCATCGACACCGCTGGCCGCCTGCAGACCAAGGGCGGGCTGATGGATGAGCTCACCAAGATCAGGCGTGTCATCGAGAAGCAGGCACCGGTCTCCGAGGTGCTGCTCGTTCTCGATGCGACCACAGGCCAGAACGGGCTCCTGCAGGCCGAGGCTTTCATCGAGCACGCCGGTGTCACCGGGCTGGTGCTGACCAAACTCGACGGTTCGGCGAAGGCCGGTTTCGTTCTCGCCGTGCAGGAGCGCACGGGCATCCCGATCAAACTGATCGGCCAGGGTGAAGGCATCAACGACCTCACCGGTTTCACCCCGCACGTGTTCGTGCAGAACCTGATCGGTTAAACTCTTCACACCATGGCAACTTTTGGAAACCTGTCTGACCGCTTGGCGGAGACGTTCAGAAACCTCCGCACCAAGGGCAAGCTCAGCCCTGCCGACGTCGACACCACGGTGCGGGAGATCCGTCGGGCCCTGCTCGACGCCGACGTCGCGCTCGAAGTCGTCAAGGACTTCACGGGCAAGGTCCGGGAGCGCGCCCTCGGCGACGAGGTCAACAAGGCGCTGAACCCGGCCCAGCAGGTGGTGCAGATCGTCAACGAGGAGCTCATCGCCATCCTAGGTGGCGAGGCCCGCAAGATCCAGTTCGCCAAGAAACCGCCGACCATCATCATGCTCGCGGGCCTGCAGGGTGCCGGTAAGACGACCCTCGCCGGCAAGCTCGCGAAGTGGCTCGCGAAGCAGCAGCACACACCGCTTCTGGTGGCCGCCGACCTCCAGCGCCCGAATGCGGTGCAGCAGTTGCAGGTCGTCGCAGGCCAGGCGGGCGTCGCGGTCTACGCGCCCGAGCCCGGCAACGGTGTCGGCAACCCGGTCAAGGTCGCCAAGGACTCCATCAAGTGGGCCATCGACAAGCAGTACGACGTGGTCATCGTCGACACGGCGGGCCGCCTCGGTGTCGATGCCGACATGATGAAGCAGGCCGCCGACATCCGTAAGGCGGTGCAGCCCGACGAGGTTCTGTTCGTCATCGACGCGATGATCGGTCAGGATGCGGTTGCGACCGCCAAGGCGTTCCAGGATGGCGTCGACTTCACCGGGGTCGTTCTCACGAAGCTCGACGGCGACGCTCGCGGCGGTGCGGCGCTCTCGGTGGCATCGGTCACCGGCCGGCCGATCATCTTCGCCTCGACGGGGGAGTCGCTCGACGACTTCGAGCCGTTCCACCCCGACCGGATGGCGTCGCGCATCCTCGACCTCGGTGACATCCTCACCCTCATCGAACAGGCGCAGGGCGCGTTCGACGAGGAGGAGGCGGCGAAGGTCGCCGAGAAGTTCCGCACCGACTCGTTCACGCTCGACGACTTCCTCGGCCAGATGCAGCAGTTGCGGGGTGCCGGGTCGCTGAAGAAGATGATCGGCATGCTTCCAGGTGCTGGCGCGATGAAGGAGCAGCTGAACAACTTCGACGAGCGCGAGATCGTGCGCACCGAGGCCATCATCCAGTCGATGACCAAGGCCGAGCGCACCAATCCGAAGCTGCTGAACGGATCGCGTCGCGTGCGCATAGCCCGCGGATCGGGCATGACCGTGACCGACGTGAACCAGCTCGTCCAGCGCTTCGAGCAGGCCTCGAAGATGATGAAGACCGTCGCCAAGGGCGGTGTGCCGCAGATCCCGGGCATGGGGCCGATGGCGGGTGCAGGGTTCGCGGGCGGCCGTGGCAAGAAGGTGCAGCCCAAGAAGGGCTCGAAGTCGGGCAATCCGGCCAAGCGGGCGGCCCAGAACGCGGCGATCGCCTCGGGCGAGAAGCTGCCGGGCGCGGGCGGTGCCGAGGCGGGCGCTCCGGCCGGTTCGGGTTTCGGTCTCGGCGGCGGGCGCGGCGGCGGGCGCGGATCGGCTCCGGCCGGCGGCCCGAGCGAGAAGGAACTCGAGTCGCTGCAGAAGTTCCTCGGGCGCTGACGTGCGGACCTTGCGCGCAGTGCTGACGCGTGGGTTGGCCGCGCGGGCCTGACGCGCGCGAGCCGGCCGCTTTCGTCTGAGCGGCGAGCGGCGGTCGTAGGATCGAAGCATGACCTCCTCGAGCATCCGTCCCGTACGCATCGGCGTGCAGATCGCCCCGCAGCACTCCACCTACACCGAGATCCGCGACACCCTGACAACGCTCGAGGAGCTCGGGGTCGACGTCGCCTTCAACTGGGATCACTTCTACCCGCTCTCGGGCGATCCTGAGGGAACCCACTTCGAGGGCTGGAGCATGCTCGCCGCCTGGGCGGAGCAGACCACGACGATCGAGTTCGGGCCGCTGGTGACCTGCAACACCTACCGGAATCCCGACCTGCTCGCGGACATGGCCCGCACCGTCGACCACATCAGTGCGAAGAACGGCGCCTCCGGGCGCCTGGTCTTCGGCATCGGCTCGGGCTGGTTCGAGCGCGACTACGACGAGTACGGCTACGAGTTCGGCACCGTCGGCCAGCGACTGGATGCGCTCGCAGAGGCCATGCCGCGGATCGAGTCGCGCTGGTCGAAGCTGACCCCGCCCCCGACGCGCAAGATCCCCGTGCTGATCGGCGGGGGCGGCGAGAAGAAGACGTTGCGCATCGTCGCGAAGCACGCGGACATCTGGCACAGCTTCGCCGACACCGAGACGCTCGAACGGAAGCTCGGCATCCTCCGCTCGCACTGCGACGAGATCGGGCGCGACTTCGGCGACATCGAGATCTCCACGGGTGCCAGCGTGCGTGCGGGCATCGGCTCAGCAGACACCGATGCCCTCGATGCGCAGCACGCGCTCGGCGCGACCCTCTTCACTCTCGGCATCTCGGGCCCGGGCCTCGACACCTCACAGGTCTCCGACCTGCTCGCCTGGCGCGACGCGAAGAACGCCGCCTGACCCACCCCGCCGCGCCCGTGGCGGGGCATCCAAACACCGAAAACTGTCGGAATCACACAGACATACCGACAGCTTTCGGTGTTTCGATACTGATGCGGCCGCCGATTGGTGGGGGCGGAGGGGGGCGGAGCGGGGGAGCGGGTGGAGCGGCGTCAGTGGCCGAGGCCATGCCGGAGCTCGTGCGTCAGCGACGACACGACGGCCTGCAGGCTGCCGCCGTTCTGCTCTGCGACGTGCAACTGCCGCTGGTAGCTGGCGCCCTTCTCGAGGATGAGGTTCACCTGCTCGAGTTCCGCAGCGCATCCGAGCCTCGCCGCCGTCGGCGCCAGGGTCACCAGCAGGTCTCGGATCTCGTCGGTCACGAGACGCTCGTCTCCCGCGGGGTTCAGGATGATCTCGGCGTCGAGCCCGTAGCGCGCGGCGCGCCACTTGTTCTCGCGCACGAACCAGGGTTGGAGGGTCACGAGATCTTCGCCCGCATCGAGCCTCTGTGACATGTGCTCCACGAGGCACTGGATGAGCGCCGCAACAGCACCGATCTCCTCGGGACTCGACAGCCCGTCGCACGCCCGCATCTCCACGGTGCCCCACTGCGGAGAGGGGCGGATGTCCCAGCGCACCTCGGTGTGGTCGTCGATGATTCCCGTGGTCGTCAGGTCGGCCACGTACTGCTCGTAGTGCGCCCAATCGGTGAACTGGTACGGAAGCCCGGCGGTCGGCAGCTGCTGGAACATCAGCGCCCGGTTGGAGGCGTACCCCGTGTTGACGCCGCCCCAGAACGGGCTCGACGCGCTCAGCGCCTGCAGGTGCGGGTAGTACGTCAGCAGGCCGTCCACCAGGGGGAGCACCTTGTCGCGGCTCTCCACGCCCACGTGCACGTGGATGCCCCAGATGAGCATGTTGCGACCCCACCACTGGGTGCGGTCGACGAGGCGGTGGTAGCGCTCCTTGTCGGTCACCTCCTGGTCGAACCACTGGGCGAACGGATGACTGCCGGCACACATCAACTCCACATCGAGCGGGTCGGTGATGGCCCGCACTTCATCCAACATGCCGAGCAGGTCGGCCACGGCATCCGGAACCGATCTGTGGACAGTCGTGACGAGTTCGACGGTGTTGAGGAGGAGTTCGCCCGTGATCTGCGGATGCTCGGAGCCGTCGCTCTGGCGAAGCGCATCGAGCACCTCTCCGGCCACAGAGACCAGATCGCCGCTCACCCGGTCGACCAGGGCGATCTCCCACTCGATGCCGAGAGTGGAACGCTCTGAGTGCGCGAAGGTGATCTCCAACGGCCTGCCCTGCCTCTGTCTGTGCCTGCGAAACGGCCACGCGGTGCGGATATGCGAATGTGATTACTCTATGGCGTATTTTTCTGACAGAATGGTCAGTCGAGTCTGCCCCCGCCCGACCCTCTAATCAGGCGTCGCGCAGAACCTTAGAACTTATTCTTGGCCGAGTGTGCGTCCCCACGCTCACGGCCGGCAGTTCGCCCCATAAAAATACTCAGGAGAATTGTGGCTGTAAAAATCCGTTTGAAGCGCATGGGCAAGATCCGCGCTCCTTACTACCGTATTGTCGTCGCCGACTCGCGCACCAAGCGCGATGGTCGTGTCATCGAGGAGATCGGCAAGTACCACCCGACCGAAGAGCCCTCGTTCATCCAGATCGAGAGCGACCGCGCGCAGTACTGGCTCGGCGTCGGCGCACAGCCGACCGAGCAGGTCGCCGCTCTGCTGAAGCTCACCGGTGACTGGGGAATCTTCAAGAAGGACGCCGCCACGTCGGTGTCGACCGTTCGGGTCAAGGCTCCGAAAGAGGCCTTCGTCGCCGACGAGAAGAAGAAGCCCGTGCTCCGCCCGAAGGCCGAGGCTCCTGCAGCCCCCGCCGCACCGGTGGCCGACACGGCTGCTGCCGACAGCGACGCTTCGTCGACCGAGGCGTAAGTCTTGCTCGCACCGGCTCTCGAGCACCTCGTCAAGGGGATTGTCGACAATCCCGGCGATGTGCACGTCGTGGCAAAGAACTCTCCGCGCGGCGAGGTCCTCGAGGTTCGTGTGAACCCCGACGACCTCGGTCGCGTGATCGGCCGCTCGGGCCGCACCGCCAAGGCGTTGCGCACGCTCGTAGCCGCTCTTGCCGATGGCAAGCGCGTTCGTGTTGACGTGGTTGATACAGATTTCTAAGAACGAAACGCAGCTGAGAGTCGGTCGTCTCACCAAAGCCCACGGGCTGAAGGGTGCGATCAAGCTCGAGATGTTCACCGACGACCCGGAACGACGATTCGTTCCGGGCTCGGTGTTCACGCTCCAGGTACCCACCACCTCGCCCTGGCACGGAAAGACCCTCGAGCTGGCGGAACTCCGCTGGTACAACGGGCATCCGGTCGGCTTCTTCGTCGGCGTTCCCGATCGAACCGCTGCCGAGTCGCTCGCCAAGGCCATCCTCTGGATCGACCACGACCTCACTGAGGTCACCGACGAAGAGGATGCGTGGTTCGACCACCAGCTCGTCGGTCTCGCGGTCGTCCGCGATGGAGTGCGCATCGGCACGATGACGCAGATCGACCATCTCCCCGCTCAAGACCTCCTGCACGTCTCGACCGTCTCGGGCGAAGTTCTCGTGCCGTTCGTCAAGGCGATCGTTCCGGCGGTGGATGTCGCGGGCGGCACCATCACGGTGACCCCGCCCCCCGGGCTCTTCGAAGACCTCCCGGAGTCGGCCATCGCCGACGAAGCTGCGCTCGCTGCCGCGGTGCTGCCGGCCGGCGTCTCGACGGACTCGTCCGACGACGCCGATGCCGCCGCTGACGCTGACGCTGACGCGCCTCACCCTGTCGCGGGCGCTTCGGACACGGGCGTTGCAGAGTCCGGCGCGGCCGATGGCCCGACAGGCGAGGCTGCCAAGCCCGAGTAGTCGTTCGGGATCCCGTATCGCAGCCAGGTGTGTGGCCGCAGGAGAGGGCGCGCGGGCGGGCGCGTTAGGGTTTGGGGATGCGTATCGACATCGTCACGATCTTCCCCACGTTCTTCGATGCGCTCGACATCTCCCTGCTGGGGCGGGCGCGGGAAGACGGCATCCTCGAGGTCGATGTGCACGACCTCCGCACCTTCACCCACGACCGGCATCGCACTGTCGACGACAAACCCTACGGCGGCGGAGCAGGCATGGTGATGAAGCCGGAGCCGTGGGGAGAGGCGCTCGACACGATCCTGCCGGGTGAGGTTCCGGATGCCCGGGGCGAGACCGGCCCCCTTGTCATCTTCCCCTCGCCCGCTGGCGAGGTGTTCACCCAGGCGATGGCCCGCGAGCTGAGCCGCGCGAGCCACCTCGTCTTCGGCTGCGGGCGTTACGAAGGCATCGACCAGAGAGTGTTCGACTATGCCGGCAGCCGGGCATCCGTTCGCCTCGTGAGCCTCGGCGACTACGTGCTGAACGGGGGAGAGGTGGCCGTGATGGCCATGATTGAGGCGATCGGGCGGCTGATTCCGGGCGTCATCGGCAACCCGGAGAGTCTCGTCGAGGAGTCCCACGAAGACGGGTTGCTCGAATATCCGAGCTACACCAAGCCGTCGAGCTGGCGGGGACTGGATGTACCACCGGTGCTGATCGGCGGCAACCACGGTGCCATAGCCAGCTGGCGCCGCGAGGCGCAACGGGAGCGCACCCGCCGTGTGCGACCGGATCTTCTGCCGCCCGAGTGAACCGGCCCGGAGCCGTGTGTTCTGCAACAGAACGGCCAGGGTCGGCCGGGAACCACCGCTAGGCGCGTGCGCTCAGGATGAGGGGGCCATCGGGGGTGATGGCGATGGTGTGTTCCATGTGGGCGCCGCGGGAGCCGTCCGCGCTCCGGAGGGTCCAGCCGTCGCGGTCGGTGACGATCTTGTCGGTGCTCTCGAGGAACCACGGCTCGATCGCGATGACGAGGCCGGGGTCGAGGTGCACTCCGCGCCCCGGTCGACCGTTGTTCGGGATGTGCGGGTCGCCGTGCATCGTGCGGCCGACGCCGTGCCCGCCGAAGTCCGTGTTGATCGAGTAGCCGTCGCCGAGGGCGACAGCCGCGATCGCGGCCGAGATGTCGCCGACGCGGCCACCGGGCTGGGCTGCGGCGATTCCCGCGTCGAGCGCTCGTGTCGTGGTGTCGATGAGGCGGGCATCCTGCGGCCGCGGCGTGCCGACGATCACGGTGATCGCCGAGTCGGCTACCCAGCCGTCGACTGAGGCCGCGAAGTCGAGCGTGAGCATGTCGCCGTCGCGGAGGCGATAGTCGTGGGGCAGGCCGTGCAGCACAGCGTCGTTGACCGACGTGCAGAGCACCTTGCCGAACGGGCTGGCGCCGAAGGACGGGTGGTAGGTGATGTAGCAGGACTCGGCACCGCGTGCCCTGATCATCTCGTGCGCGATGGCGTCGAGCTTCAGGAGGTTCATGCCGACCGCGGCCCGGGCAGCCAGAGCGGTGAGCACCTCTCCGACGAAGGCGCCGGCGGGGCGCATCTGCTCGATTTCGGCAGGCGTTCTGAGTTCGATCATGGTGATTCCCTTTGATTTGCCTGTGTTTCCGAACCACACACGGCACGGTCCACGTTACCCGCCGTACTCTTGAGGCATGTTCGTTCGCCGGGCTTTCTACTACTGGCAGGTCGCTGCTGTCGTCGTGCTGCCACTGTGGGTGCTGATCGGCTGGTCCGTCTTCGGTGGCCAGGTCTGGCAGTTCCTCATCGTGATGCTCTCGTGCGGAGTGCTCGCACTCGCGATGGCCGCCGTCGCGTTGATCACGTTCGCCCGAAAGCAGGTCCGGTTGACCCGGTCCGTCACCTGGCAGGACGTGCTGCTGGTCGCCCTCTGGCATGTGTCGATCATCGCGGTGGGCTTCTTCCTCCCCGCAGGATCGTTCATTGCGGTCGCCTCGGTGGTGCTGGGCCTGGTCGCGTTCTGGAGTTCGATCGCCCAGTTGGTCGGCGAGACGAAGCGGCGGGTGCAGGGTGTGTTCGACACGTTCCAGTACGCGGCAGAGATGGGCGGGGCCCCGCAGGCGGTGCGCGAGCCCATCGTGGCCGATGGCGAGTACATCGTCATCGAGACCGGCCGCAACCACCAGAAGTAGGGTTCGGTCATCCGGAGCGCGCACTTCACGCCGGGTGTCTGGACGTCGCTCTTTGCTATTGATGCGCATGTCGTGGCAGAATGTTCGATTGTGCCACCGCCAGACTCTGCCACAGGGGAGTTCTGCAGTCACGGTCGCACACCCCTTCACTGAATGGCCCTGATCGGGCCTCAAGAACGTAGTCGACCTGTGGCGGTTGCAGAGAGCGATACACCATGCATATTCTCGACAGCGTCGACGCAGCATCCCTGCGGAGCGACGTCCCCGACTTCCGCGCCGGCGACACCGTTCGCGTGCACGTGAACATCATCGAAGGCACGCGCTCGCGCGTGCAGGTCTTCCAGGGCATCGTCATCGGCCGTTCGGGCGAGGGCATCCGCGAGACGTTCTGCGTGCGCAAGGTCAGCTTCCAGGTCGGCGTCGAGCGTACCTTCCCGGTTCACTCCCCGGTCATCGACCACATCGAGATCGTCACCCGCGGCGACGTGCGCCGCGCGAAGCTCTACTACCTCCGGGCTCTTCGCGGCAAGAAGGCGAAGATCAAAGAGAAGCGCGACGCGTAACTCGTCGTCTGCGCTGTCAATCGGCAGGTTTTTCTGAGGGTCGTCCTAACATTTGGATAACGCGTCTGGGAATACGCCGGTTTCGCTTCGCGGGTTGACCGTCTCCCTGAGCTCCTGCCCCATAAAATGGGTCGGGAGCTCAGGCGGTTAAATGACAGAAACATCGTTGCGGCCACGATCGGATCGTGGCGGCAGACGCACGGGGCGACGCCAGAAGAGCGCCGCCCTCTTCATTCGTGACATCGTCGTCATCTTCCTGATCGCCCTGCTCGCGTCTGTGCTCATCAAGACGTTCCTGGTGCGCTCGTTCTACATCCCTTCGGGGTCGATGGAGAACACGCTGCAGATCGGCGACCGCATCCTCGTCAACGAACTCGAGCCGGGCGTCATCCCCATCGAGCGCGGCGACGTCGTCGTCTTCAAAGACCCGGGCGGCTGGCTTCCCGCCCATGTCGACCCGCCCACGACGCCGATCGTCGGGGCGATCAACTGGGTGCTCGATGCCGTGGGGCTGGCAGCGACAGACAGCAACGACCATCTGATCAAGCGCGTGATCGGGCTGCCGGGCGACCACGTGGAGTGCTGCAATGCGGTCGGCCAGATGATGGTCAACGGCGTGCCGCTCAACGAGCCGTACCTGAAACTCCCTGACGGCATCACCAAGGTCTCCGATCTCGCTTTCGACGTGACAGTGCCCGAAGGATCGCTCTGGGTGATGGGGGACAACCGCTACAACTCGGCGGATTCCCGCTACAACCAGACCAATCCCGGTGGTGGATTCGTGCCCGAGAGCGATGTTGTCGGCCGCGCTCTCTGGATCACGTTCCCCGTGACCCGGTGGAGCTTCCTCGACAACTATTCATCCGTGTTCAGGGGGGCCGCGGATGCCGCGCCCTCGTCGGCCTCGGGCTCGTCGGGTGGGTCGGGGTGACGCCGGTCAGCGATCCGACCCTCCGGCATGAGCGCACTCTCGGGCGCGCCGGAGCCCACCTCGTCATCGGAGTCGACGAGGTGGGCCGCGGCGCGCTTGCCGGGCCCGTCGCCGTGGGAATGTGCGTCATCGATCCCGCCAGTCGCCGCAGGTTCCCTGCGGGGCTCCGCGACTCGAAGCTGCTCTCCGAGGCGCGGCGGGAGCAACTCGCACCCCTCGCCGCCGAGTGGGCGTGGGCATCCGCTGTCGGGCTTGCCAGCGCCGACGAGGTCGATCGCCTCGGAATCATCGCCTGCCTGGGTATTGCAGGCGCCCGCGCGCTCACACAACTGCGGGCTGTCGGCGTCGACACCGCCCAGGCGATTCTGCTGCTGGATGGCAACCACAACTACCTCGCGGCCCAGATCGGCGACGAGGTACAGGTGACGACGAAGGTCAAGGCCGATCGGGACTGCGCGTCGGTCGCGGCAGCGTCTGTGGTTGCGAAGGTGCACCGAGACCGGCTGATGATCTCGCTGCACGACGAGCACCCGGGCTACGCATGGGCGAGCAACAAGGGCTACGGCAGCTCCGCGCACTTCGAGGGACTGCAGTTGCTGGGGCCGACCGTGCATCACCGTCACAGCTGGCTGAAGAGCGAGCGGATGATCGCCGACAGCGTTCCGGCATAGACTTGCAGCACCATGGAAGAAGACGAATTCGAGGACTACGACCGCGAGGTTGAGCTGGCGCTCTACCGCGAATACCGCGACGTCGTATCGCAGTTCAAGTATGTGATCGAGACCGAGCGCCGGTTCTATCTGGCGAACGACGTCGATCTCGTGCGCCGCGACACCGAACACGACTTCTACTTCGAGCTCACGATGAGCGATGTGTGGGTGTGGGATGTCTATCGTTCCGACCGGTTCGTGAAGTCGGTGCGCGTGCTGACGTTCAAAGACGTCAACATCGAAGAGCTGTCGTCGAAGGACTTCGAGCTGCCCAAGGAGCTCGCGCTCGACGAGTAGCTCCTGTTCTCCACAGGCATCTGATCCACGGATCTCTCCACAGATCCGCCTGCTGCACCATTCTTCGCTGGGCCTTCTTGCCACTCTGGTGGCGGAGGCACACGATGAAGGCAAAAGACGAACTGGGCAGGCGCGGCGAGGAGCTTGCCGCCCAGTACCTGGTCAAGCAGGGATACGGGATAATCGAGCGCAACTGGCGGTGTCGCCAGGGCGAGATCGATGTGGTGGCCGAGCACGAGGGCGTGACAGTCTTCGTCGAGGTGAAGACCCGCTCGGGGCTTCGCTACGGCCATCCGTTCGAGGCGATCACCATCGCGAAGATGGCCCGGTTGCGAAGGCTCGCCGGCGCATGGTGTGAGGGCGCCGAGTCCGGGCGCCGGCAGATCCGCATCGATGCCATCGGTGTGTTGGCGCCGCCCCGGCAGGATGCCGTCATCGAACATCTCGTCGGAATCTTCTGATGGTGGCCCGCACGCACTCCGTGGCTCTGCTCGGGATGACCGGTTCCATGGTCGAGGTCGAAGCCGACATCGGGAACGGCCTGCCGACCCTGATGATCATCGGGCTGCCCGACACGGCGCTCTCGGATGCCCGGGATCGCGTTCGCGCAGCGGCCACGAACTCCGGCTGCCCCCTGCCGACGACGAAGATCACCGTCAACCTCTCACCCGCGGCCCTGCCCAAACACGGGTCGACCTTCGACCTCGGCATCGCCATGGCGATCCTCGCTGCCGAGGGCACCGTCTCGGCTGAGTCGGTCGAACGGGTCGTGCACCTCGGAGAGGTCGGTCTGGATGGCCGGCTCCGCCCGATGAATGGAGTACTGCCGGCCATCGCCGCGGCAGCACGTGCGGGGTTCCGCACCTTCGTCGTGCCTGCGGGCAACCGCGACGAGGCATCCCTCGTACCCGGCGTGACGATCGTTCCGGTGGTCTCGCTTCGCGATGCCGCGATCCACCACGGCGCACGGCTCGACCCGATACCGCTCGACGTCATCGAGGGCGCCCGGGCACTCGACACGGAGCCGCCCGAACATGAGCTCGCCGATGTGATCGGCAACGCCGATGCGGTGTTGGCCCTCATTGCGGCGGCCGCGGGTGGGCACCACATCTTCATGCTCGGTCCGCCCGGTGCCGGGAAGACCATGCTCGCGATGAGGCTCCCGGGTCTGCTCCCTGACCTCGACGCCGAGTCTGCCCTCGAAGTGAGCTCGGTTCGCTCGCTCGCCGGGGCCTCGGTGCCGCGCACTCTCGCCACCCGGCCCCCGTTCGAGAGCCCGCATCACTCCGCATCGGCCGGGGCCCTCATCGGTGGTGGCTCGAAACAGATCCGGCCCGGGGCAGCGGCGCGGGCATCTCACGGCGTGCTCTTTCTCGACGAGGCTCCCGAGTTCGCAAGCAACGTTCTCGATACCCTCCGCCAGCCGCTCGAGTCCGGGGTGATCAGCATCCATCGGGCGAATGCGATCGCGCGGTTCCCGGGGCGGTTCCAGCTCGTGATGGCGGCGAATCCCTGCCCCTGCGGGCAGTACGGAACCGTCGACCTCAACTGTCTCTGCACACCCAATACGCGCAGGCGCTATCTGGGGAGGCTGTCCGGGCCGCTTCTGGACCGGATCGACATCCAGGTGCAGGTGCGGCGGGTGTCTGCCGCGCAGCTCAGGATCGACGAATCAGGTGAGCGGCTCACGACGGCGAAAGCGCGTGTGCAGGTCGAGGAGGCTCGCGCTCGGATGGCCGCGAGGCTGGCTGGTACGCCGTGGAAGCTGAACGGTGAGGTGCTCGGCACGTGGCTTCGGAGCGGGCCGGAGAAGCTGGCGAGGGACGCCACTGCCTCGCTCGACCGCGCGCTGGAACGCGGCCTCATCACTATGCGCGGCTACGACCGCATACTGCGAGTCGCCTGGACTCTTGCAGACCTCGATGGCGCCCCGCGGCCGGGTGCCGACCAGATCGGCCGCGCCCTCTATCTCAGAAAGTCGCTGACACTGTGAACATCTTCCTGTTGGACGAAAGACTCGTGATCGACGCCGTCTCCTCCGTCAGCCCCGTCTGGCCTCACGGCTCAGCCGGGGACGCCGGCGGCGCCGAGCCGGATGGTGCTGTCGAGCCGGCTGCCTCGGATGTCTCGGTTGCGTCGGCTGCGTCGCGTTTCGCTCACGCAGCGTGGAGCGGCATCGCCGAACCGGGGGACGCCACTGCCGGCCGGCTCGTTGCGGCGCTCGGATCGGCCGCCGCGCTGGAATGCGTCGTCGCCCGCCAGTCGCCGGCAACGATTCTCGGGCTGGCCCGCGATGCGGGCGCCGCTGTGGGAACGGCCGGAGAGGTGGAAGCCGCGCTCGAACGGTGGAGGCCCCGGCTCACGACATCGACGGTCCTGACCTCGATGAGGCAGGCCGAGAGGTGCGGCGCGCGACTGATCGTGCCGACGGATCATGAGTGGCCAGAGGGCTTCGAGGGTCTCGGTCCGCACCAGCCCGTGGCGCTCTGGGCCCGGGGACGGCCCGACGCGGTTCTCGGGCTCCGCTCCGCCATCGCCGTCGTCGGAGCCCGGGCCGCGAGCGGATACGGCGAACACATGGCGATGGAGCTGTCAGCCGGTCTCGCAGACCGGGGCTTCGGCATCGTCTCGGGTGCGGCCTACGGCATCGACGGGATGGCCCATCGGTCCGCCCTGGCGAGTTCCGGCCAGACGTTCGCGTTCCTCGCCGGAGGAGTCGACCGCTTCTACCCGACGGGACACGATGCGCTCCTCACCAGGATCGCCGAGGTGGGTGTCGTTCTCTCCGAACTGCCGTGCGGCTCTGCACCGACGAAGTGGCGCTTTCTACAACGGAACCGTCTGATTGCGGCTGCGGCTCTGGCCACCGTGGTCGTCGAGGCGGGGGTGCGGAGTGGATCCCTCAACACGGCGGCTCACGCCGCGGCGCTGGGCCGACCGCTCGGTGCTGTTCCGGGGCCGGTGACCTCTCCGTCGTCGGCTGGCTGTCACCGGCTCCTCCGTGAATTCGATGCGGTCTGTGTGACGACTCCCGATGAAGTCGTGCAGCTGGTCGGGGAGGTGCAGCGCGCGTCACCGCAGCCGGTTCTCCGGGGACTCGAAGCACCACCCTCCACCCAGAAGCGCCGGCCCGCCGAACAGGTTCGGGTGCTCGATGCTCTCGGTCGACGCGCTCCGCGTTCGGTCGACGAGGTTGCGCGGCGGGCGGGACTGGGGGTGGCTGCCGTGCAGTCGGTGCTCGGGGCGCTCGGGCTGGAGGGCGCCGTCGAGGAACAGCATGGCGGGTGGCGGAGCGTGACGTCCCGGTGAGGCGGTCGGGCCAGGCGCCGCCCGATTGAGGCACGCGCGCACCCGCCCCCCGCCGACAGGCGATGACGTGCGCCCGCGGCGTCGGAGGGGTTTGGCAGGATGGGGAGATGGCCACGACGAATGCACCCACCCATGTCATCGCCCACCTCAGTGACACGCATTTCCTGCAGGGGCGGGCGAAGCTCTACGGCACGGTCGACACCGACTCGACGCTGGCTCGTGCCCTCCTGCAGCTCGAGCGGTCGGAGATCAAGCCGAACGCCCTGGTCTTCACCGGGGACCTCACCGATCTGGGCGAGACCGACGCGTACCGGCGGATCCGCGCGCTGGTTGAGCCGGCTGCAGAGCGGATGGGAGCGGAGCTGGTGTGGGTGATGGGAAACCACGACGCACGGGGCCGGATGCGGGTCGAGCTGCTCGACCAGGCCGAGAGCGACGACCCGGTCGACCGTGTCTTCGACCTCGACGGGTTGCGGTTGATCGCCCTTGACACGTCGGTGCCGGGCTTTCACCACGGCGAACTGGACAGCGCGCAGTTGGAGTGGTTGCGCCAGGAACTCCGCACGCCTACTGCCCACGGCACGCTCATCGCGCTTCACCATCCGCCGATTCCGACGACACTCCCGCTCATGCCGATCCTGGAACTCCAGGAACAGGAGCGGTTCGCCGACGTCATCAGGGGGACGGATGTGCGGGGCATCCTCGGTGGGCACCTGCACTACTCGACCACCTCGCTGTTCGCCGGAATCCCCATCTCCGTGGCGGCGGCGACCTGCTACACGATGGACCTCTCGGCAGGGCCCGATCAGCTCAGCGGGGTGGGCGGTGGGCAGTCCTTCACCCTCGTGCACGTCTACCGCGACCAGGTGGTGCATTCGATCGTTCCTGTCGGCGACTACGGCGTCATCAACAGCTTTCCGACCGATGTCGTTCGACGGATCGAGGCGCTCAGCCCGGCGGAGCAGCGCGACGCGTTCTCGCGCCACGCACCCCGCGCCGGCTGATCCAGCGATCTGTCCGGCATTCTGGGAGCATGAGCCTCGAACAGAACGCCGACGACTTCCTGTCGCACCTGGCGCTCGAACGCGGCTACTCGCCGAATACGGTTCGCGCCTACCGCTCCGATCTCGCGAACCTCCTGGCCTTCAGTGTCGAACAGGGTGAGACCGACGTGACCCTGGAGCTGTTGCGCGACTGGTTGTGGGCGGCATCCAACCAGGGGCTCTCGAAGGCGACGATGGCCAGGCGTTCCGCAACAGCCAAGAGCTTCTCCGGGTGGCTGACGAGAACGGGACGACAGAGCGGCGACGCCGCGGTGCGGCTTCGCGCGCCCCGGCCCGAGAGGGCGTTGCCGAGAGTGCTCAGTCGGTCATCCATGCAGTCCATCTTCGATCTGCTCGTCGAACGGGCGGAGGGTGGCGACCCGGTGGCCGAACGCAACCGGGCGATCGTCGAACTCCTCTACGCGTCCGCGCTCCGCGTGTCGGAGATCGTGGGCATCGACGTCGACGATCTCGACGACGACCGTCGCACGGTGCTGGTGACGGGGAAGGGCTCGAAGCAGCGGGTGGTTCCCTTCGGCGGCCCCGCGCTCGCGGCGCTGACCCAGTACCGGGAGAACGGCAGGCGGGAGCTTCTGATCGATGCCGCATCAGGCCAGGCGTCGCAGGTACGCGTATCGAGCGCACTGTTCCTGAACCGCCGCGGCGGGAGGCTCGGCACAAGGGCGGTCTACGCGGTGGTCTCCGAGTTGCTCTCGCGGGTGCCTGGAAGCGGACCGGAGGGCCCGCACGCCTTCCGGCACACGGCGGCGACCCACCTTCTCGACGGGGGAGCCGACTTGCGTGCCGTGCAGGAGATGCTCGGTCACTCGAGCCTCGGCACCACCCAGATCTACACCCACGTGACCACGGAGCGGCTGCGGAGCACGTACCTCGCGGCCCACCCCCGCGCCTGAGGGCAGCGGGCGCGCCTCAGCCCGGACCGGCCGGCTCCGGGAGGAGCACCGCGCGAGGAATGCCGCCGAACAGCAGCAAGGGGGACACGTACTCCCCGTTCCGGCGGAGGCCGAGGTGCACACACCCGAGCTCGCAGTGCAGGGAGGTCGCCACCACTCCGATCTGCTGGCCGGCGGCCACCGTCTCTCCGAGGGCGACGGTGGGGGTGACGGGTTCTACGCTCGAGAGCAGGCCGCCGCCGTGGGCGAGGGAGACGAGGGGCCGGTCGACCACCACCCCCGCGAACGAGACGGTGCCGGCGAGCACGGCGTAGACAGGTTGGCCGGGGCTGGTGGCGATGTCGATTCCGCGGTGACCGGCGGAGTAGCGGGTGGCGGGGGCTTCGAAGGGCCGGAGCACGAAGTGCGGGGCATCCGTCGGCCAGGAGCCGACAGCGCCCGCAGAGCTGACAGCGCCAACAGGGCCGACAGGGCCGACAGGGCCGACAGAGCCGACAGAGCTGGCGGGGCCGGCAGCGCCGGCCGCATCCACGCCACCGAGCACCCCCAGCAATAACAGGCAGACGGCCACGGCTGTGGCCACACGTAGTTCGGACATGACAACAGCCTCGGCCCGTGGGCGCAAGTCCGGGGGGCGGTTTCCGCCATCGGTGGAACATCGTGGCAAGATCGAAGATGTGGGCGAGAAGAGCCCGGGCAGCGTCGCCCCTCCCCTCCCGCTCCACAGGAACACATCACCAGAGGGGCAGGCCATGGCCGGGAGCACGAGCAACACCACATCCACGAACGCACAGCAGTCGGAGAAGGACCTCCAGAAACGGCTGAACCGCAAGGTGCTCGCCCTGTCGATCGCAGCCGCTCTCGGCGGCTTCCTGTTCGGTTTCGACTCCTCTGTGATCAACGGGGCCGTCGATGCGATCAAGACCGACTTCGGGCTCGACACCCTCCCCTTCCTCAGCGGTTTCGCCGTCGCATCCGCTCTGCTCGGCTGCGCCATCGGCGCATACTTCGCCGGCCGCATCGCCGACCGTCTCGGCCGCGTGCCGGTCATGCTCATCGGCGCGGGCCTGTTCCTCCTCAGCTCGATCGGCTCGGCCTTCGCCTTCAGCGTCACCGACCTGATCCTCTGGCGGGTGCTCGGCGGGCTCGGAATCGGCATCGCGAGCGTCATCGCTCCGGCCTACATCGCTGAAATCGCCCCGAAGGCCGTGCGTGGCAGCCTCGGTTCGCTGCAGCAGCTCGCCATCACGCTCGGCATCTTCGCTGCCCTTCTCTCAGACGCCATCCTCGCGAACGCCGCGGGGGATGCGAACAGCCCCCTCTTCTTCGGAGTGGATGCCTGGCGCTGGATGTTCGTGGTCTGCGCCGTACCGGCGATCGTCTACGGGCTCCTCGCCTGGCGGCTGCCCGAGTCTCCCCGCTACCTCGCGGGCAAGGGCCGCCACGACGACGCGAAGAACGTGCTCGCCAGTGTGATGCCGAAGGCGCAGGTGGACGACGCGCTCGCCGAGATCGAGGAGTCCCTGAAGCAGGACAAGGAGAACGCGCGCACCGCGAGCCTCCGTGGCAAACTGTTCGGTCTCCTGCCCGTGGTCTGGGTGGGCATCCTGCTGTCGATGTTCCAGCAGTTGGTGGGCATCAACGTGATCTTCTACTACTCGACATCCCTGTGGTCCTCGGTCGGTTTCGACACAGGCAACGCGGGGACGAGCCTGACGATCTCGGTCGTCACGGCCGTGGTCAACGTGCTCGTCACGTTCGTCGCCATCTTCACCGTCGACAAGACGGGGCGTCGTCCGCTGCTGCTGATCGGATCGATCGGAATGGTCGTCTCGCTGGCCTTCATGGCGATCTCGTTCGCGCAGTCGGTGCAGGTCGACGGCAACCCGTCGCTGCCCGGGGCCTGGGGACCGATCGCGCTCGTCGCGGCGAACCTGTTCGTCATCTCGTTCGGCGCGACCTGGGGCCCGCTCGTCTGGGTGCTTCTCGGCGAGATCTTCCCGAACCGCATCCGCGGCAAGGCGCTCGGCATCGCCGCAGCGGCCCAGTGGCTCACGAACTTCGCCGTCACCGAGACGTTCCCCGCGCTCTCGGCGTTCTCGCTCCCGTTCACCTACGGGATGTACGCGTTCTTCGCCCTCCTCTCCTTCATCTTCGTGTTCTTCGCGGTGCCGGAGACCAAGGGCAGGTCGCTGGAGAGCATGGACGACCTGAAGGTCGATCGCGGTGGGCGGGCGGCCAAGGCGGCGGCAGCCCTGAAGGCATCGGCGTAGTGGTACTCTTTTCGTAGCACCGCGCTCGTCGCGGTGACTACGCGTGCCCATCGGCCGCCAGAACCCATTCGGTCTCACGTCTCGAAAGAGCGTGAGCGGGTCTGTGCCGGGTACCAGGAGAGACGATCATCCGATCGCCACTGACGAACCGATTCGGCTCTGTCGTGCATCCGTGCGCGAAGACGCCGGGAGAACAGGAGAACGGCTCATGGCCGTCGTAACCATCCGCCAGCTGCTCGACAGCGGCGTGCACTTCGGGCACCAGACCCGCCGTTGGAACCCGAAGATGAAGCGATTCATCTTCACCGAGCGTTCCGGCATCTACATCATCGACCTGCAGCAGTCGCTCGGCTTCATCGACAAGGCCTACGACTTCGTCAAGGAGACGGTCGCCCACGGCGGCACCATCCTCTTCGTCGGCACCAAGAAGCAGGCGCAGGAAGCGATCGCCGAGCAGGCGACCCGCGTGGGCCAGCCCTACGTGAACCAGCGCTGGCTCGGTGGCCTCCTGACCAACTTCCAGACGGTCTCGAAGCGCCTCGCCCGCATGAAGGAGCTCGAGGAGCTCGACTTCGAAGACACCGCGAAGAGCGGTTTCACGAAGAAAGAGCTGCTCATCAAGAAGCGCGAGCTCGACAAGCTGCACAAGAGCCTCGGTGGTATCCGCAACCTCGCGAAGACCCCGTCGGCACTGTGGGTCGTCGACACCAAGAAGGAGCACCTCGCGATCGACGAGGCGCGGAAGCTCGGCATCCCGGTCATCGGCATCCTCGACACGAACTGCGACCCCGACGAAGTGCAGTACCCGATCCCGGGCAACGACGACGCCATCCGCTCGGTGGGCCTCCTGACCCGCATCATCGCCGACGCCGCCGCCGAGGGCCTCATCCAGCGTCACCAGAAGCCCGAGGAGACCGGCAACGTGTCGGCCGTCGAGCCCCTGGCCGAGTGGGAGCGCGAGCTCCTCGGTGCGTCGACCGACGCACTCGCCGCTGACGAGACCGCTGTCGCCGAGACGCTCGCCACCGAGGGCGCTGACGCGGCCGTGGTCGAGTCCGCCCAGGCCGACGCGGCCGTCATCGACGGCGACGCGGCCGAGCTGGTTGAAGAGCCGACCGAGGAGAACGACGCTGACGCGCAGCTCATCGGCAAGAACATCGGCGACCCGGTGGAGCACCCCGTCGCCGAGGCCCGCACCGAAGACCCTGAGCAGACCGTCTGATTGATGGCGTCGGGCCCCGAGGGGCCCGGCGCGAATGAATCCTGAGCCCATGATCTGGGCTGGGGAGCCATCCAGAACATCTATGCTGTGCCCGGGGAGAACACCCGGGCACAGCCAGTGAACAAGGAGTAAGAAGCACTATGGCAAACTTCAACGTTGCCGACGTCAAGATCCTGCGCGACCGTCTCGGCGCCGGAATGGTGGACAGCAAGAACGCTCTCGTCGAGGCCGATGGAGACATCGAGAAGGCCATCGAGATCCTGCGCCTCAAGGGCCAGAAGGGCGTGGCCAAGCGCGAGGGCCGCGCGACCAGCGAAGGCCTCGTCGCCGCGAAGGAGAACGGCGACACCGCCACCCTCATCGAGCTGGCCAGCGAGACCGACTTCGTGGCGAAGAACCAGAAGTTCATCGACCTGAGCGAGAAGGTCCTGGACGCGGTCACCGCATCCGGAGCATCCACTCTCGAGGAGGCCCTCGCGGCCGACGCAGGCTCGCAGACGGTCGCCGCGACCATCTCCGACGAGGCCGCGATCCTCGGTGAGAAGCTGGAACTCCGCCGCGTTGCGAAGGTCAGTGGCGAGCACTTCGCCATCTACCTGCACCGCACCTCGAAGGACCTGCCCCCGCAGGTCGGCGTGGTCGTCGGCTACAGCGGCGATGACGCAGACACGGCACGCAGCATCGCGCAGCACATCTCCTTCGCGAACCCCGAGTACCTGAGCCGTGACGACGTTCCCGCCGACGCAGTCGACGCCGAGCGGAAGATCGTGACCGAGATCGCCGAGAACGAGGGCAAGCCGGCAGCGGCGCTGCCCAAGATCATCGAAGGCCGTCTCACCGGGTACTTCAAGCAGGTCGCCCTGCTCGACCAGGACTACGCGAAGGACAACAAGCTGTCCGTCGCGAAGGTGCTGGCAGAGGCCGGTCTGACCGTGACCGGTTTCGCCCGTTTCAAGGTCGGCGCGTAAGCTCTCGCACCTCAAAGCCCCGACGCCCGTAACGGCGTCGGGGCTTTTTGTTTACCGGTAGCCTGAACAGCGAACGAACGAAGGGACAACCACCATGTCTGAAGCAACAGGACGCCGACGGGTTCTGCTGAAGCTCTCCGGTGAAGCCTTCGGTGGCGGGTCCCTGGGCGTGAATCCCGATGTGGTCGGTGAGCTGGCCCGCGAGATCGCGGAGGCCGCCAAGCAGGTCGAGATCGCTATCGTCGTCGGTGGCGGCAACTTCTTCCGCGGTGCGGAACTCTCCCAGCGCGGAATGGACCGGGGCCGCGCCGACTACATGGGCATGCTCGGCACCGTGATGAACGCCCTCGCGCTGCAGGACTTCCTCGAACAGGCCGGCGCTGCGACGCGCGTGCAGTCGGCCATCTCGATGACCCAGGTCGCTGAGCCGTACATCCCACGACGCGCCGAGCGCCATCTCGAGAAGGGTCGTGTCGTCATCTTCGGTGCCGGAGCGGGGCTGCCGTACTTCTCGACCGACACCGTTGCCGCGCAGCGTGCACTCGAGATCGGCGCAGACGTGGTGCTGGTCGCGAAGAACGGTGTCGACGGCGTCTACGACGCAGACCCGCGGTCGAACCCCGACGCCAAGAAGATCGACCGCCTCACCTACATCGATGCCCTGCAGCGTGAACTCAAGGTCGTCGATTCGACCGCCTTCAGCCTCTGCATGGACAACAACATGCCGATGATGGTCTTCGGGATGGAGCCGATGGGCAACGTCACGAAGGCGATCCTCGGCGAGCAGATCGGTACGCTCGTGCACACCTCGCACCAGTGACGCAGGCATCCGAACTAAACTGGCCCAGAGATTTCTGAAGGAGTTACCGTGATTGCCGATGTACTGACCGATTCCGCCGAGCGGATGCGCAAAGCGCTCGAGTCGACGAAAGACGACTTCGCGACCGTCCGCACCGGGCGCGCGAACCCTGCGCTGTTCCAGAAGCTGCTGGTCGACTACTACGGGTCGCCGACGCCTCTCGAGCAGCTTGCCTCGCTGCAGAACCCCGAGGCCCGCACGATCCTGGTGACGCCCTACGACAAGGGTGCGCTCCGCGACATCGAGCAGGCGCTCCGCGACATGCCGAACCTGGGTGCGAACCCGACGAACGACGGTTCGATCATCCGCGTCACGCTGCCCGACCTCACCGAGGAACGCCGCAAGGAGTTCGTCAAGGTCGTGAAGGGCAAGGCCGAAGACGGCAAGGTCTCCGTTCGGAACATCCGCCGGAAGGCGAAGGACGATCTGGATGCCCTCAAGAGCGAGGTCGGCGACGACGAGGTCGCACGCGCTGAGAAGGAGCTGGAGGCGAGCACGAAGGCGACAGTCGACGCCATCGACGACGCTCTGAAGCGCAAAGAAGCAGAGCTCCTGGAAATCTAGGCACGGCTCTTCGTGACAGTCGATCCGGGTGGGCGAGGCCCGTCGAAGCAGAAGCGTCCGACGGGCATCTCGCGGGCGGAGCTCGAAGAGCGCGTGAGAGCGCGCCGTGAGCAGTTCGAAGAGGCCAACGACAAGATCACGGCCCGCTCCGGCCGGAACCTGCTGAGCGCTGTCGCCATCGGCGTCACGCTGGCCGCCCTGATGGTGGTCAGTCTGGTGTTCATCACAGAGCTCTTCCTGGTCTTCGTCGGGCTGATCGCCTGCGTCGGCAGTGTCGAGCTGGTGGCGGCCCTCAGAAAGTCGGGACGCTACGTTCCGGTGGTGCCTTCGGTCATCTCGGCCGCGGCGGTGTCTGTCGCAGCGTTCTACGGTGGCGCATCCGGCCAGTGGCTGACCCTGCTCGCCGGCATCGGGCTCGTCATCGTGTGGCGGCTCGTGATGCTGGTACGCCCCGCCCACCGGGTCGGCGGCAGTCGCCGACTCGCACGGGATGTCGCCGCCGCCATCCTCGTGCAGGCCTACGTCGTCTTTCTCGGCAGCATCTCGATCCTCCTCGTCGCCCAGCCGGACGGCCGGTGGTGGGTGCTCTCGTTCATGGTCGTGGTGATCTGCGTGGACACCGGTGCCTACGCTGCCGGGCTCAACTTCGGCAAGCACCCGATGGCCCCGCGCATCAGCCCGAAGAAGACGTGGGAGGGCTTTGCGGGCGCCCTGCTCGTTGCCCTGGTCGCGGGCGTGCTGCTCTCGGTGCTGCTGTTGCAGGAGCCGTGGTGGTTCGGGCTCCTCTTCGGGGCGGTGCTCACGCTCACTGCGACGTTCGGTGACCTGGCGGAGTCGCTGCTGAAGCGCGACATGGGCATCAAGGACATGAGCACCTGGCTTCCGGGCCACGGGGGATTCCTCGACCGGCTCGACTCCATGCTGCCCTCGGCCGCAGCCGCATACGTGCTGTACATCGTCTTCGCGTAGCGCACAGCGCGCAGTGGCAGAATGACGGTGTGAGCCAAACATTTCCCCTCAGCCGAAAGTCAGAGCTGGGCTACAACGTCGACGACGTCGAGAAGTTCCTGGTGGATGCCCGGCTGGCCTACGAGGCACAGGCCGACGGCGCCGGCACGGGCTCACCTGCCGTCATCGATTCGCGGAGCATCCGGGGCACCTCCTTCGACCTGCAGAAGGGCGGATATTCGACGCTTCACGTCGATGCAGCCCTCGAACGACTGGAGGAGGCCTTCGCCGCGCGCGAACGGGCCGCCGGCAAGCGCGACCTCGGGGATGCCCAGTGGTACGACGTGAACAGAGACCGTGCGCGCGAGATCCTCGCCCGGCTCGAGCGCGAGGCGGGCCACAAGTTCCGGCGTGCCGGGGTGCTCAGCGGCGGCTACGACCGGCGTGAGGTGGATGCGTTCTGCGGCCGGCTCGTCGACTACTTCCGGAATGGCGCACCCATGCCGATCGAGACGGTACGGGGCGCCCTCTTCACACCGAAGCTCGGCGGCTACAACGAGACCCAGGTCGACCTCGTGCTCGACGCCGTCGTCGACGTGATGGTCGCGGTCAGGCCGTAATGCCACGCAGCAACCGGTCGCGCCGCGCCAAGGTGCACGGCGACGAAGAGGGATCCGCCGACATCGAACGCATGATGACGGGCTCGCGCACCCTCGAGTGGCGTCGCGGCCACGACTGGAACGTTCAGCCGATCACGGCGAACCAGGCGACGAAGGACTACGTGTGCCCCGGATGCTCGTTGCCGGTCACTGCCGGAACCGCCCACCTCGTGGCGTGGCGGGCCGACGGCGTTCTGGGAGACGCGAGCGACCTCGCCGCCCGGCGGCACTGGCACATCCACTGTTGGAGGATCGGACTGTCATGACCACCATCGAGATCCGCTCCACGGTCGTGCTGCCGGCTGTGCGCGAAGAGATCGAGCTGCACACCTCCGATGGGCTGACGCTGGTGGGCGAGTTGGCCCTGCCGGTCGGGCGTCCGCCGGTTGCGACGCTGGTGACGCTTCATCCTCTGCCCACGGCGGGCGGGTTCATGGACTCGCACATCCTGCGGAAGGCCGCCTGGCGCCTCCCCGAACTCGCAGATCTCGCTGTTCTGCGCTTCAACACCCGCGGCACGTCGTCTCCGCGCGGCACGAGTGACGGGGCGTTCGGTGAGGGAGTGGATGAGCGGCTCGACGTCGACGCGGCGATGCGTTTCGTCGGCGAACGCGGGCTGCCGCATCCGTGGCTCGTCGGCTGGTCGTTCGGCACCGAGCTGGCCCTGAAGTACGGGCTGTCGCACGAGATCGACGGGGCGATCCTGCTGTCGCCGCCCCTTCACCGCGCGACGGACGCGGATCTCGCCGCCTGGGCGCACGCGGGGGTGCCGCTCGTGGCGCTCGTTCCCGAGCTCGACGACTTTCTGCGGCCGGCCGAGGCGCGGGAGAGGTTCGCGGTCGTGCCGGGGGCCGACCTCGTGGCCGTCGATGGCGCGAAGCACCTCTGGGTGGGGGAGACGCAGACCCGCCGGGTGCTGAACGAGATCGTCGAGCGCGTCAATCCGTCCCGGGCGCCGCTGCCGGAGACCTACGAGGCCGACTAGATCCGTCGAGATCCGACGAGACCCGACGAGGCCGCCAACGGGCCCACGGGTGCGGCCCGGTGTCTTCAGCGCTCGTTCTGCGCCGGGATCACGACCTGCTTGACGATCAGCATGATCGATGCCGCCACGGGGATGGCGACGAGCGCACCGAGCACGCCGAGGAGCGAACCGCCGGCCAGGGCGGCGATCACCACGATCGAGCCTGGCACCGACACGGCGCGGCGCATGATGTTGGGGCTGAGGAGATATGCCTCGACCTGCATGTAGACGAGGTAGTAGATGGCGGCGACGAGCGCCGTCAGGGGTGAACCGATGGTCGGGATCAGGCAGATGCCGACGATGATGACGGAGCCGGAGATCGTTCCGACCAGCGGGATGAGCGAGAGGATGCCCGCGATGAAGGCCAGCACGGCGGCGTAGGGCGCCTGGATGATCGACAGGAAGATGAAGCTCAGAACGCCGTTGCACGCCGCCAGCGCCACCTGCCCGACCACATAGCGGCCGACCGCGTCGGTGATCTGTTCTCCGAGGTCGGCGAACCGCTCCCGCTTGGTTGCCGGCACCAGCAGATAGACCGTGCGCTTCATCATGCCGAGGTTCGCGGTGAAGAAGAGGGTCAGGATGATCACGATCACCATGCCGAAGACACCGTTCGCGATACCGATGCCGACCTGCAGCGCGCCGCCGGCGATGGTCGTGATGTTGCCCGGATCCTGCAGGTACTTGGTCACCGCATCCACGACCGACTGCACATCGATGTAGCCGCCGAGCTGCTGGGTGAGATTGGACGCGAAGTCCGACGACGTGAGCTGCGCGAAGAGGAGCGGGAGCTGGTCGAACAGCTGGCTCAGCTGCTGGATGATGATCGGGAGTACCGCGAAGACGAGACCGGTGATCACCCCGGCCACGGCGACCACGACGATCAGGATGGCGAGGGCACGGGGCACCTTCTTGCGCTGCAACCACGAGACGAGCGGATCGAGGCCGAGCGCCAGGAAGATCGCGATGCCGACATAGGTGAGCACCGTGGCGAGGCTGCCCACCATGAAGAGGATGAGAAGGCCGAGGCCCACTCCGAGCGTGCCGACCAGACCGAACACGAAGGCGTTCTGAATCTTCACAGTTTCTCCTCTGAGCCCCCGGGATCTCGGGGCGCAGAGACATTCTAGGGCCAGCTCCCCGAGCCCCGGCGGGCCGACGATTACCGGCGCACAGCGAAGTCTGGGAGCATACCCAAGGAGGATCAGCTATCTTTTAATGTCCTTGTCTGGAGTTCTCACGTGCGATTCATACTTGCCATCTTCGCCTTCGTCGTTGCGACGGCGCTCATCGGCATCGGTATCGCCGAGCGCACGGTGCTGCTGCCCCCCTCGTCGTTGACCGTCTCCACCACAACGAGCGACGGGTCCCCCTACCTCTATATCGACGGCGATGTGCTCCAGGCGGAGAGCGGCAACCAGACCGTGAGCCTCGGCGGCACCTCCACGGTCTTCGCCGCCTACGGCCGCACCGACGACGTGAAGGCCTGGCTGAACGGGTCGACGTACGACAGCGTCGGATTCGACGCCAGCGACAGCAGCGGGCGCACCCTCACAGCAACCACAGTCGCGGCGACTCCGGACGGCGAAGCGAACGTGGCGAGTGGCTCGGCCAACCCGGCGGGCTCCGACCTCTGGCTTGAAGAGTTCACCAGCGACGGTGCGATGAACCGCACGTTCAACCTCCCCGCCGGGTATTCGCTCATCGTGGCGACCGACGGCACCGCTCCCGCACCCAACTCCGTGCAGATCTCGTGGCCACTCGACGACAGCACGCCGCTTGCGGTGCCCTTCCTCCTGGCGGGAGCCTTCTTCCTGATCGCCGGTCTGGTGCTGTTGCTGCTCGGCCTCCATCACCTCCGTAAGTCCCAGGGCCCCAGGCGGAAGCCTCCGGCGCTGCCGAAGGGCAAGCGCTTCTCGTCGTCCCGAACCAATGCCATCGAGTCCGGTGTCGGGCGTCGCGGTCGCCGGTCGATCTCCCGGTCTGTCGCTGTCACTGTGCCGGGGGTGCTTCTCGTGAGCTTCGCCTTCGGCGGACAGGCCCACGCCGCAACGGCCCCCGCCCCGACTCCCGAGCCGACCGTCACCACCCAGACCAGCGCGCCGGCCACCGATGCGCCCGACGTGTCGACCGCCACGCCGACCCCGGTGGCGACGGATGCGACGACCGGACCGCCGCCGGCAGTGACCGAAGCCCAGCTGAACGGCATCCTCGCGAAGATCTCCGCGTCGACCACGGCCGCCGACGCGGCTTCAGACGCGACGGCGCTCGCCGCGCGGATGACAGGCCCGGCGCTCGACCTCCGCACAGAGACCTACGCGATCCGGAAGACCTTCCCGTCGTATGCGGCGCCGCAGCCCATTCCGGCCGGGCCCTCGTCGGTCATCCTTCCGCAGGCGACAGACTCATGGCCGCGCACCGTGTTCACCATCGTCGAGAATCCCGACGACAAGACGGTGGCGCCCCTCTCTCTGATGCTCATCCAGGACACCCCGCGGAGTGTCTACAAGGTGTACTACGCGATCGCGCTGGAGCCGAACACGACGCTTCCGCCGGTGGCACCTGTCACCATCGGAACCTCGAAGCTCGCGAACGACACCAAGCTCCTGGCCGAGACACCTGCCGATGTGGCCGCCGGCTACGCCGACATCCTCGCCGTCGGTGAGGCGAGCCCGTACTTCAGCCAGTTCGATGCGACAGGCGACACGCTCCGCACGAGCGTCGGCGCTGCGTTCAAGGCCGACAAGAAGGCCAATCTGAAGAACACGGCGACACTCGACTACGCGAAGGTCGCGGGCGAGGGGGAGAGCATCGCACTCGCCACGAACCAGTCCGGCGCTCTCGTGGCCCTGAACATCCGGGAATCCGAGACTGCCAAGGTGGTCGAGGCCGGAGCGACAGTGACGGTGAAGGGCGCGGTTGCCGCGGCGTCGGGACTCACCGTCAGCTCCAAGGGCACCGAAGCGATCTACGACTACCAGTTGCTGTTCTACATCCCGCCGTCGGGCGACACGTCGAAGGTCATCCTTCTCGGTTTCGCCCAGGGCCTACTGTCTGCCAAGGAGTTGCCGTGAGCCAGGTCCCCCCCTCTGCCGCCAGCCTGAGAGGCGCGGTCGACCTCTCGTCGCTCGTGAACCGCGCGGCTGCCCCCGCGGGTGCGCCCGCCGCCGGGGGAGCGGCGATGCCCGCGGCCGGGGGCCCGGCCGGGCCGGGTGTCAGCGTTCCGAGCCTGCTGCTCGATGCGACGGATGCGACCATCTCGCAGGTGCTCGACCTCTCCAACGCGGTTCCGGTCATCGTGGAGCTATGGGCCTCGTACGCCGACGCGTCACGGGTGCTCGCTCCGATCATGCAGAAGGTGGTGCTCGAGTACGGCGGACGTTTCGTGCTGGTGCGCGTCGACACGGAGTCGAACCCGCAGCTCACGTCTGCCTTCCAGGCCCAGACGGTTCCGACCGTCGCTGCGATCCTCGCCGGACGACCCGTGGCGCTCTTCGAGGGTGCGCAGCCCGAGGAGGCCGTGCGCGAGGTTCTCGAGCAGGTGCTGCAGCTCGCCGCGCAGAACGGGGTCACCGGTTCGGCGATCCCGGCCGACGGTCGCACGGGGGCCGCTGACGGGGCCGACGCGGCTGACGACGCCGAACCGGTCGAGGAGCCACTGCCGCCGCACCACGCGGAGGCGTTCGATGCCATCTCCCGCGGCGACTACAAGGGCGCCATCGCGGAATACGAGAAGGCCATTGCGCAGAGCCCCCGAGACCAGCTGGCCATTGCCGGCCTGGCCCAGGTGAGACTGCTCGACAGGCTCGACGGAAAGTCGCTCGACGAGATCCGCAGCGCCGGAGCTGCATCGCCCGGGGACCTCGAGGCCCAGTTGCTGGTGGCCGACCTCGACGTCTCGGGCGGGCATGTCGAGGATGCGTTCGACCGCATCCTCGGTCTGTTCCCCGCGTCGGACCAGGCCACGAAGGATACGCTCCGCACCCGGCTGCTCGAGCTGTTCGAGGTGGTCGGAACCGACGATGTGCGGGTGACGGCCGCGCGCCGCAGACTCACGATGCTGCTGTACTGAGCCAGCTCGTACTGTTCCTCGGCGGGCCGGATGCACGTCACACGACGGCCCCCGCTGTCAATGACCCATCCCGGGCATCCGGCTGCAATACAGTCGACCTATGATGTTTCGACGCTCCCACCCCGCCCCCGTTCCGTCGCAGGCGAAGATCGCGCCTGAGGTCACGGTCGCCACAGAGGGCAGGCAGTCCTTCGCGCAGATCAATGCCTTCAAGATCGGCCTGCTCGGTGCACTGGGCGTGCTCGTCGCTCTCGTCATCGGAGGCATCGTCTCCCAGCTGGGCACCGTGCTGGTCTACGTGGGTGTCGCCCTGTTCATCGCGCTCGGGCTCGATCCGCTGGTCTCACGGCTCTCGAAGCGGATGCCGCGGGGCCTTGCCATCGGTGTCGTGTTCGGCATCGTGGTCGCCGTGCTGGCGGGGCTGCTCCTGACGATCATCCCGATCATCGTGGGGCAGACCTCCAACCTCATCAACGATCTGCCGGGCTACTTCACGAATCTGCAGAACGCCGAGTGGGTGAAGAACCTCGAACAGCAGCTCTCCGGGGTCGTGAGCGTCGACGACATCATCAAGAACGTGCAGTCGTTCTTCAGCCCCGACAAGATCCTCGGGATCGGCGGCGGGCTGCTGGCCGTGGGTGCAGGCGTGGCGAGCGGGATCACCGGCACCGTTATCGTGCTGATCCTGACGCTGTACTTCCTCGCGTCGCTCCGGTCGATGAAGCGCATCGTGTACCGGTTCGTGCCGGCCACCAAGCGTTCGGGGTTCGCGGAGATCACCGAACAGATCACGCAGGCGGTCGGCCGCTACGTGGTGGGGCAGATCGCGCTGGCGCTGGTGAACGGTGTGCTGAGCTTCATCTTCCTCACAATCATCCAGGCACCGTTGCCGGTGCTGCTGGCTTTCATCGCGTTCCTGTTGTCGCTCGTGCCACTCGTCGGTACGGTCACCGGATCGGCGATCATCGTGCTGATCAGCCTCTTCGCCTCGCCGCTCACGGCGCTGGTCGCGGCGATCTACTACCTCGTCTACATGCAGGTCGAGGCGTACATCCTCAGCCCGCGCATCATGAACCGGGCCGTCTCCGTGCCCGGGGCTGTCGTGGTGATCGGAGCTGTCGCGGGCGGCACGATCGGCGGAGTGCTCGGCGCTCTCGTCGCCATCCCCATCGCGGCCTCGGCGATCATCATCATCGAGAAGGTCGTCTTCCCCCAGCAGGACGCCAAGTAAGCGGGCGCGCGCACGCGGAACGCAATCGAGGGGGCAGTTCGGGCCCTGAAACCGGAGGTTTCGGGCCCGAACTGCCCCCTCGATTGGTGGCGGCGGCGGGTGGGGGTCAGGGGCGGCGGGGCTTGAGGTAGAGGGCCGCTAGAGGGGGGAGCGTGAGCTCCACCGAGGCGGGGCGGCCCTGCCACGGCACGTTCTCGGCCGTGACGGCACCGAAGTTGCCGACACCCGAGCCGCCGTACTCGAGAGCGTCCGTGTTGATGATCTCGTCCCAGATCCCGCCGAAGGGCAGCGAGACGCGGTAGGGGCCCACCGGGGCGCCGCTGAAGTTCATCAGCACCGCGATGGGATTGCCGTCGGCATCCCACCGCAGGAACGACACCAGGTTCTTCTCGCTCGAACCGCCGTCGATCCACTCGAAGCCGGCCGATTCGTTGTCGCGGAGCCACAGCGCCGGGTTCTCTCGGTACACCCGGTTCAGCGACGACACGAGGTGCAGCAGCGAGCGGTGCACCGGCTGGTCGAGAATCCACCAGTCGAGCCCGCGCTCCTCACTCCATTCGGACGGCTGCCCGAACTCCTGGCCCATGAACAGCAGCTGCTTGCCCGGGTGCGCCCACATGAAGCCGAGGTACGCGCGGAGATTGGCGAGCTTCTGCCAGTGGTCGCCCGGCATCTTCGAGAGCAGGGATCCCTTGCCGTGCACGACCTCGTCGTGCGAGATCGGCAGCATGAAGCTCTCGCTGAACGCGTAGACGAACGAGAAGGTGATCTCGCCGTGGTGGTACGAGCGGTAGAGCGGATCGGTCTCGATGTAGGCGAGGGTGTCGTGCATCCAGCCCATGTTCCACTTGATGCCGAAGCCGAGCCCGCCCTGTGAGGTGGGCTTCGTGACGCCCGGCCAGCTGGTGGACTCCTCGGCGATCATCACGATGCCCGGGTAGCGCTTGTAGGCCGTGGCGTTGGCCTCCTGCAGCAGGCTGATGGCCTCGAGGTTCTCGCGCCCGCCGTACTGGTTCGGCAGCCACTCGCCGTCTTTCCGGGAGTAGTCGAGGTAGAGCATCGAGGCCACGGCGTCGACCCGCAGGCCGTCGATGTGGAACTCCTCGAACCAGTAGAGGGCGTTCGCGACCAGGAAGTTCCGCACCTGGGAGTCGCCGAAGTTGAACACGAGAGTGCCCCAGTCCGGCTGCTCACCGCGCCGCGGGTCTGGATGCTCGTACAGCGGCTGCCCGTCGAAGTTCGCCAGCGCGAAGGCGTCTTTCGGGAAATGGCCCGGAACCCAGTCGAGCAGCACGCCGAAGCCCGCCTGGTGCAGGCGGTCGATGAGGTACCGCAGGTCATCCGGAGTCCCGAACCGCGCCGTCGGCGCGTAGTAGCCCGACACCTGGTAGCCCCACGAGCCGCCGAAGGGGTGCTCAGCGAGCGGCATGAACTCGACGTGGGTGAAGCCGAGCTCGTTCAGGTAGTCGATCAGCGGATCGGCCAGCGTGCGGTAGTCGAGCCCGGGCCGCCACGATCCGAGGTGCATCTCGTACACGCTCATCGCGGAGTTGTGCGGGTCGGTCGAAGCGCGCTTCGTCATCCACTCGGTGTCGCCCCACTCGTAGGACGAGTCGGTGATGATGGATGCGGTCTGCGGGGGCACCTCGGAGCGGCGCGCCATCGGGTCGGCTTTCTGCACCCACCCACCGTGCTGGGAGAGTAGCTCGAACTTGTACGCGCTGCCGGGCTCGAGGTCGGGGATGAAGACCTCCCAGACACCTGTCGAGCCGAGGCTCCGCATGGAGTGCCGGGTGCCGTCCCAGCCGTTGAAGTCGCCGATGACGCGCACGGCGCGGGCGTGCGGGGCCCAGACGCTGAAGGCTGTGCCGGCGAAGGCGCCGTTGATTCCCTGTTCGGTGCGGTAGTGCGCGCCGAGCACGTCCCACAGCTGCTCGTGGCGGCCCTCGCCGATGAGGTGCAGGTCGAGTTCGCCGAGTGTCGGGGCGAAGCGATAGGGGTCGTCGGCGCTCCACACCGATCCGTCGTCGTAGGTCGCGTCGATCGAGTAGTCCTCGAGCCCGGTGATCGTGAAGCCCTGCCAGATGCCGCCGTAGAGGTGCTGGAGCGAGGTGCGGGCGCCGTTTGCGAGAACTGCGCTCACTTCGCTGGCGAGAGGGCGGAGGGTGCGGATGACCGTGACCTGGTCACCCTCGCTCGACGGGTCGACGAGATGCTGGCCGAGCACGCTGTGCGGGTCGAAGTAGGAGCCGGTCGACACCTGCTGCAGCACGTGTTCGGGCACGTCGCTCTGGCTGAGGGCGGTGAGGCCGTCGATCTGGGACATCAGTGGGAATCCGTTCCGTCGGGGGAGGGCGTGGCGGTGGGGGTGGCGGGCACGGGCGCGGCGGCTGCTGCTGCGGGCGAGAGCGTTCCGGCTCCGGGTTCGGCCGACGGGTCGGGCTCGTAGTGCACCGAGAGGATGTGCACCGGCTCACCGAACGCGTTGAGCCGCACATAGTTGTCGGCCCCCCAGATCCACGAGTCGCCCGTGATCTGGTCGGTCACCCGGAAGCTCGCGCCGGCCTCGATACCGAACTTCGTCACATCGAGGCGCACGGTCGTCTCCCGCACCGAATGCGGGTCGACGTTCGCCACGACGATGAGGCCATCGGGCCGTCCGCTCGTGGTGTACTCGCCGGCGACGTACTTGCTGTAGACGAGGATCGAGTCGTCGTCGGCGGCGTGGATGTCGAGGTTCCGCAGCTGCGCGAGGGCCGGATGCTCGTTCCGGATCTGGTTCAGCCGGGTGATGTAGGGCGCAAGGGACACCCCGGAGGCCTCTGCCGCCTCGAAGTCCCGCGGCCGGTACTCGTACTTCTCGTTGTCGATGTTCTCCTCGGAACCGGGCCGTGCCACGTTCTCGACCAGTTCGTAGCCCGAGTAGACGCCCCAGGTGGGAGCCCCCGTAGCCGCGATCGCCGCTCGCACCTTGTAGGCCGGGCGCCCGCCGAACTGCAGGTAGGCGTGCAGGATGTCGGGCGTGTTCACGAACAGGTTCGGCCGGAAGAATGCGGCCGTCTCGTGCGAGAGCCCGTCGAGGAACTCCTCGAGCTCCTCCTTCGTGTTCCGCCACGTGAAGTAGGTGTACGACTGCGTGAAGCCGACCTTCGCGAGCGTCTGCATCAGCGCGGGCCGGGTGAAGGCCTCGGCGAGCCAGATGACCCCGGGCGTCTCGGCGTTCACGGTGCCGATCAGCCACTCCCAGAAGTCGAGCGGCTTGGTGTGCGGGTTGTCGACCCGGAAGATCTTCACCCCGGCCGCGATCCAGAACCGGATGATCCGGAGCGCCTCGGCCCGGATTCCCGACGGGTCGTTGTCGAAGTTGATGGGGTAGATGTCCTGATACTTCTTCGGCGGGTTCTCGGCGTAGGCGATGGAGCCGTCGGGGAGGGTGGTGAACCACTCCGGGTGTTCTCTGACCCACGGATGATCGGGGCTGGCCTGCAGCGCGAAGTCGAGCGCCACCTCGAGCCCCGCACGGTTCGCGGCCTCGACGAAGATCGAGAACGCTGCCATGCCGCCGAGGTCGGGGTGCACGGCGTCGTGCCCGCCGGCCGCGCCGCCGATCGCCCACGGGGAGCCGGGGTCGCCGGGTTCGACCGTGAGCGAGTTGTTCGGGCCCTTCCGGAAGGCCTCGCCGATCGGATGGATCGGCGGCAGGTAGAGCACGTCGAAGCCCATCGCGGCGACCTCGGGAAGGCGGGCCGCGGCGGTGCGGAAGGTGCCGCTTGTCCACGTGCCGTCGTCGTCCTGGGAGGCGCCGAGGGAGCGCGGGAAGAATTCGTACCAGGAGCCGAAGCCGGCGCGCTGGCGCTCGACGTTCAGCGGCTGCCACTCGGAATACGTGTCGAGGCTCGCGAGCGGTGCGGCCTCGATCGCTCCGGCGACAGCGGGGGAGGTGGCGGCCTCCAGCCGGTCGGCCGCTGGCGTGGCCGTGTCGACGACCGCTGCGGCGAGGTCGAGGAACAGCGTGCGTTCGGCCGCGGGCCTGGAGCCGTCAGCACCGGCACGCGTGAAGAGTTCGCCCGCGATCTGGAACATGAGCTCGACGTCGATCCCGGCCGGAACCTTGATCGAGGCGTTGTGGTGCCAGGTCTCGTAGTCGTCGCTGAACGCGCGGATGCGGAACGCCCAGGCGCCCTCGGAGCTCAGCTGTGCGACGGTCTGGTAGCGGTCGAGGCCGACCCCGATCATCCGCAGCCCGAAGCTCGACACCGCGCCGGCCGGATCCCGCAGCTCGAGGCGTGCCCCGACGGCGTCATGGCCTTCGCGGAAGACGGTGGCGCCGAAGGGCACCACCTCCCCGGCATAGGCCTTGGCCGGCCAGCGGCCGCCGGAGACGGAAGGGAAGACATCCACGATCGGGATGCGACCGATGGCAGGAGTGAACCCACTGGCCCCCGTCAGCGCAGCCACCTTGGACTGCTTGATCGTCGTACCTTTTGCTGTCGTTTTCGCCACTGTCTTAGCCACGGTTCGACCCTACCGACAAAGCCGCCGGAACCTCCCGTCAACATTCGGCCCTTGCGCGTTTGGCATTCCGTAACCTCTTCGCTCTAGGCTTTGGCAAAACCCGAAGGAGCTGTGCGTGAAGGCCATCAGGAAATTCACCGTTCGATCCGTTCTCCCGCCGGAGCTCTCTGCCGTGGGAGAACTCGTCGCCAACCTGCGCTGGTCCTGGCACGAGCCGACCCGCAAGCTCCTTGCGCACATCTCGCCCGACGACTGGGAGGCGACGACCGGGGATCCGATCGCGCTTCTCGGCGCGGTGGCACCGGAGCGCCTCGCCCAGCTCGCCGCAGACGAGGGCTTCGTGGCCTGGGCGAACAGCCTGCGTGACGACCTGAACCGCTACCTCACCGAGCCGCGCTGGTACCAAGCCCAGGAGGAGCCGAAGCCCGCGAGCATCGGCTACTTCTCACCGGAGTTCGGTATCGCTGCCGCCCTGCCGCAGTATTCCGGCGGCCTCGGAATCCTCGCCGGCGACCACCTCAAGGCGGCCAGTGACCTCGGCGTGCCGATCATCGGCGTCGGCCTGTTCTACCGGGCCGGCTACTTCCGCCAAGCGATCTCGCGTGACGGCTGGCAGCAGGAGAGCTACCCGGTGCTCGACCCCGACGGCCTGCCGCTCAGCGTGCTGCGCCTCGCCGACGGATCGCCCGCCCAGGTGGTGCTGGCGCTGCCGGACGACCGTGCGCTCTACGCGCGCATCTGGCAGGCCCAGGTGGGTCGTGTGAAGCTGCTGCTGCTCGACACCGACATCCCCGACAACGACGACGACCTGCGCATCGTCACCGATCGGCTCTACGGCGGCGGGGGAGAGCACCGGCTGCTGCAGGAGCTGCTGCTCGGCATCGGCGGCGTGCGCGCGTTGAAGATCTACAGCGAGCTCACCGAGACCGCCGAGCCCGAGGTGTTCCACACCAACGAGGGGCACGCGGGATTCCAGGGTCTCGAGCGCATCTGCGACCTGATCGGCGACGGCCTCTCGTTCGATGTCGCCCTGCAGGTGGTTCGGGCAGGCACCGTCTTCACGACCCACACGCCCGTGCCGGCCGGCATCGACCGCTTCGACGCCTCGCTCGTCGAGCGCTACTTCTCGACCGATCTGCTGCCGGGAGTCGACGCGCATGCGGTGCTCGCGCTCGGCAACGAGGTCGAGAACGGCGGGGTCGCCGGCATGTTCAACATGGCCGTCATGGGGCTCCGCCTCGCCCAGCGCGCCAACGGTGTCTCGCAGCTGCACGGCGAGGTGAGCCGCGGGATGTTCGCCGGGCTCTGGCCCGGATTCGACCAGTCGGAGGTGCCGATCACGTCGGTCACCAACGGTGTGCACGCGCCGACCTGGACCGACCCGCTGCTGATCGAGCTCGCCGAGAACAAGCTCGGCACCTCCGAGACCGCCACGGCGAACTGGGCGTCGCCCGACGTGACAGACGACGACCTCTGGGCGGTGCGGAACGACATGCGCCGCCAGCTCGTCTTCGATGCCCGGCACCGCGTCACCGAGGCGTGGCTCGAGCAGAGCCCCGGCTCCATCCCGCCGGCCTGGTACCGGGGACTCCTCGATCCGAACGTGCTCACCATCGGGTTCGCCCGCCGCGTGCCGACCTACAAGCGGCTCACGCTGATGCTGCACGACCCGGCGCGGCTGAAGTCGATCCTGCTGAATCCGACGCAGCCCGTGCAGCTCGTGATCGCCGGCAAGTCGCACCCGGCCGACGAGGAGGGCAAGCGGCTCATCCAGAAGCTGGTGCAGTTCGCCAGCGACCCTGAGGTGCGGCACCGCATCGTGTTCCTGCCGAACTACGACATCGGCATGGCGCAGAAGCTCTACCCGGGCACGGATGTGTGGCTGAACAACCCGCTGCGTCCGCTCGAGGCGTGTGGTACCTCCGGCATGAAGGCCGCGTTGAACGGCGGGCTCAACCTGTCGATCCTCGACGGCTGGTGGAACGAGTACTACGACGGCGAGAACGGCTGGGCGATCCCGACGGCCGATTCGGTCGACACCCCCGAGGAGCGCGACCAGCTCGAATCGGAGGCGCTCTACGACCTGATCGAGCACCAGGTCGCGCCGCGGTTCTACGACCGGAACGCGCAGGGCGTGCCGGAGCGCTGGACGCAGTCCATCCGGCACACGCTGTCGACGCTGTCGCCGTCGCTCTCGGCCGAGCGGATGGTGCGGGAGTACGCGCAGCGTCTCTACCTGCCGGCTGCTGCCGCCGCGCACGCGGTGATCGACGGGGACTATGCCGTGGCCGCCTCGCTCTCGGAGTGGAAGGAGCGCGAACGCGTGGCCTGGCCGTCGGTCGCGGTCGTGCACGTCGAATCCGGGGGGCTCGACGACACACCGCAGGTCGGCGACGAACTGCAGGTGCGCGCACGGGTGAACCTCGGATCGCTGACGCCTGCCGACGTGTCGGTGCAGGTGGTCTACGGGCACACCACGAACGGCGACCAGCTCGCGGATGCCCGCACGGTCGCCCTCGCGCCGGCCGTGCTGGCGACGAACACGACCCCGATCACGGTCGTGACGCCGGGCACGGAGGCCGCGCAGAGCGACTCCGAGGGGCTCTACGGATTCTCGGGGCTGGTGAAGCTGGAGAAGGCGGGTTCGTTCGGCTACACGGTGCGCGTGGTGCCGCGGCACGACAACCTGGCTTCGGCGGCCGAGCTGGGGCTGATCGCCGCGGCGCGGTAGCGCCCGGCCCGCTGCCGGCGCAGCCGCTGCTGCCGGCCATCGTAAAAGAGGACTGGAGGCGAGTTGAGGTCGTGGAGACCCCAACGTCGCTCCAGTCCTCTTTTACGCGTGGCGGGTGGGGCGAAGTGGTGGTGGGCCGAGCGCCGGTGGCGGCCGGGAGGGGGTGGTCGGGTCAGTGCGCGCGGTACAGCTGGATCGACGAGGCGGCGACGGGTAGCCGAACTCCCGGTTCGAGGGCAGGGAGTTGGGCATCCGGAGCCGTCGGCGCGTCGTCGGCGCTGTCCCAGAGCAGCTCGTACGAGCCGACCCCCTCATGCTCCGGCAGAGTGATCGTGGTCGGCTCCTCGACGCCGTGGATCACCACGAGCACCCGGTTGAACTCCTCGTGCTCGGGGGTCGATGCCACAAGGAACTGCAGGGTGCGGTTCTCGGGGCTGTTCCACTCCGTATTGCTCATCTCCTCGCCGTTGAGGTCGTACCAGTCCATCTGGCTGGCGCTCGGCGTCGTCTCGCCGAACACACCGAAATGCACCGGGCGGAGGGCCGGGTTCTCCCGCCGGAGCTTCAGCAGGTGCTGCGTGGTCTGCCAGAGCCCGTTCTGCCAGCGGCGGCGGTCCCAGCTCAGCCAGGTCAGCTCGGAGTCGTGGCAGTATGCGTTGTTGTTGCCCTTCTGGCTGCGGCCGAACTCGTCGCCCGCCGTGATCATCGGCACGCCGGCGCTCAGCAGCAGGGTGCCCATCAGGTTCCGGATGGTGCGCCGCCTGGTCGCCTCGATCGTACGGTTCGGCGTGGCACCCTCGACGCCGTGGTTGTACGACATGTTGTTGTCGGTGCCGTCGCGGTTCGACTCGCCGTTGCCCACGTTGTGCTTCACGTCGTAGGCCGTGAGGTCGGCCAGCGTGAAGCCGTCGTGGGCCGTGATGAAGTTGATCGACGCGAGTGGGCCGCGGTGCTGCTGGAACGTGTTCGCCGAGCCCGCGAGCCGCGTGGCGAGCATCCCGACCCCGTCGCCCGGCGAACCGTGCTCGCGGATCGATTTCGTGTCGCGCAACCAGAACTTCCGCATGCGGTCGCGGTAGCGGTCGTTCCATTCGTGCCAGCCCGGCTTGAAGTTGCCGGTCTGCCAGCCGCCCATGCCGACGTCCCACGGCTCGGCGATCATCTTCACGTTCTTGAGGTCTTCGTCGTGGGTGATCGCTTCGAGCAGTGGATGGTCGGGGTCGAAGTAGACGTCTTCGTTGCGTCCGAGCGTGGCGGCGAGGTCGAACCGGAAGCCGTCGACCTGCACGTCGTTGGCCCAGTACTTCAGCGAGTCGAGGATCAGGCGGGAGACCGCGGGCACGCTGGTGTCGACACTGTTGCCGCAGCCGGTGACGTCGATGTAGGTGCCCGACTTCGTCTGGCGGTAGTAGTTCGCGTTGTCGATGCCGCGGAAACTGGAGCGCGGTCCGGTGATTCCCTCCTCGGCCGTGTGGTTGTACACGACGTCGAGGATGACCTCCAGCCCCGCCTCGTGCAGCAGCTTCACCATGCCCTTGAACTCGCGGAGCACCGCGCTCGGCCCGCCCTGCTGCGCCGCCTTCGTTCCGTAGAAGGAGTGCGGGCTGAAGAAGTTGAGGGTGTTGTAGCCCCAGTAGTTGCTGAGGCCCTGCTTCATCAGGCGGCGCTCGCTCACGAACGCGTGCACCGGCAGGAGCTGCACCGCGGTGACGCCCAGCTTCTTCAGGTAGCTGATCGTGGTCTCGTGCGCGAGACCGGCGTAGGTGCCGCGGAGGTTCTCGGGCATGCGCGTGTTCAGCTTGCTGAGGCCCTTCACATGGCCCTCGTAGATGACCGTGTGGTCGAGGGGCGTGTTCGGTTTCGTCGCGCCGTTCCAATCGAACTCGTCGTCGACGACCACGCCGCGCCAGAGGTCGGGGCCGGTGCGGGTGAGGCCGCGGGCGTACGGGTCGAGCATGAGCGTGTTCGGGTCGAAGGAGTTCCGCGGATGGTCGGGACCGTTCGGGCCGGTCACGCGGAGCGCGTACTTGCGGCCGGGGGCGAGCGACTTCGTGCAGGCCATCCAGACGTCGTTGTCGTCACGGGTCATTGCGACGGTCTTGAAGATCCAGTTCGCATCGCGGTTGTCGAAGAGGCAGAGTTCCATGGCTGTGGCGTTCTCGGACCACACGCGGAGCTCGCCCCCCGCCGCCGTCTGACGGATGCCGAGGTGGGCGAAGGGGTCGGCCTGAGTCATGAGTCCTAGAGTAGTGAATGGTTGTTACAGCAATGTTTTGGGAAGGGCGTGCCGGTGTGGCTGTGTACCTCGATCACGCGGCGACCACGCCGCTGACGCCCGGCGCGCTCGCGGCATACATCGGTGCGCTCGGCGTGGTCGGCAACCCGTCGTCGATCCACAGCCAGGGGCAGCAGGCGAAACGGATGCTCGAGGAGGCCCGCGAGGCGGTCGCGGCGTCGCTCGGGGCCGAGCCGGTCGAGGTGGTCTTCACGTCGGGGGGCACGGAGTCGATCAACCTCGGGGTGAAGGGGCTGTTCTGGGCGCGGCAGGCGGGTGGCGCGGGCGACGCCGGCGAGGCGGGCGACGCCGATGCCCGGGGCGGGGCGCTCGCGCCGCGGCGGCAGCGCATCCTGGTGCCGGGCGGCGAGCACCACGCGACGAACGATGCGGTCGAGTGGCTCGTGCAGTACGAGGGCGCCGTGGTCGAGTGGCTGCCCGTCGATTCGTTCGGCCGCCTCACCCCCGAAGTGCTCGACGCTGCCCTGGCCGGACGTTCGTCACAGGGCGCGGATGACGTGGCACTGGTGACATTCCTCTGGGGCAACAACGAGGTGGGCACGATCCAGCCTGTGGCCGAGCTCGCCGCCGTTGCCGCGAAACACGGCGTGCCGGTGCACGTCGACGCCGTCTCGGCGTACGGATACGTGCCGATCGACTTCGATGCGCTGGGTGTCGCCGCGCTGAGCGTCTCGGCGCACAAGATCGGTGGGCCGGTCGGCGTGGGCGCGCTGCTGCTGTCGCGCACGGCCGAGGTGGTTCCGCTCATCCACGGCGGTGGGCAGCAGCGCGGGCGCTCGGGCACCCAGGATGCAGCAGGTGCCGTGGCGTTCGCCGCCGCCGCGACAGAGGCGGTGGCTCAGCTTCCCGCATTCGCCGCGCAGGTCGCAGAGCTCCGCGACCGGCTGGTGGCGGGCATCCACACGGCCGTGCCGTCCGCCGTGCTGAGGGGCGACCCTTCGCCAGACGGACGGCTGCCCGGCAATGCGCACTTCACTTTCCCCGGTTGCGAGGGTGATTCGCTGCTGTTCGTTCTGGATGTCGCGGGCTTCTCCGTCTCGACCGGCTCAGCCTGCCAGGCCGGTGTGCCGGAGGTGTCGCACGTACTGACGGCGATGGGCGTGCCCGAGCAGGAGGCGCGCGGCGCCCTCCGGATGACGCTCGGCCACTCCTCCACGGAGGCCGATGTCGATGCCCTCGTGGCGGCGCTCCCGGCGGCGGTCGAGCGTGCCGCCCGCGCCGGCTTCGCCGACCGCGTCGTCGCCTGACGCCCCGCCACCCCTGACGCCCCGCCACCCCTGACGCCCCGCCACCCCTGACGCCCCGCCCCGCCTGACGCCCCGCTCCGCCTGACGCCCCGCCACGCCTGACGCCCCGCTCCCGGTTCGCCGTCCTCCCGGCCCCGCTCTCGCTCCCACCCGCCACCCTGACAATCGAGTGGGCAGTTCGGGCGCTTCAGCCAGGATCTCAGGGCCGGAACTGCCCACTCGATCGGCGGTAGGCGGCCGCGGAACGGCGCGGGGCGGGGACGGGAAGCGCGGAGGACGGGAAGCGCGGCGGAGGGGGCGACGCGGCGGGGGGTCAGCGGCGGCGGCGGGTGCCGAAGATGCCGGAGACGACGCTCGTGAGGATCGTGCGCGTCGCCTTCGAGCCCAGCACCTCGGCGAGGATGTTCGGCTCGGCGCGGGAGGTGGTGCGGGTGCCGGATGCCCGTCGGTTCCGCTCGCGGTCGGCAGCGGCATCCGCTGCCCGGGCCTTCGCCAGGGCCCGCTCGTAGTCGGCTGAGGCCTTCGCGTCTGCCTTGGCCGCATCGGCCGCGGCCTTCGATGCCGCCTTCTCGGCCGCAGCCTCCTCCTTCGCGGCGAGTGCAGCCGCCTTCGCGTCGACGACCGCCTGCGCGGCGGCAGCAGCCGCATCCGACGCCGTGTTCAGCTTGGCCGTCAGGATCTCCCGGGCCGACTCCCGGTCGATGACCGGCCCGTAGACAGGCAGGAGCGGGGATGCGGCGACGGCAGCGTCGATCCGGTCATCCGGGGTCGGAGACATCGACCCCTGCGGCGCCCGGAGCCGGGTCCAGGCGACGGGGCTGGGGGCGCCGCGCTCGTTCATGACGGTGACGATCGCCTCGCCGGTTGCCAGGTTCTGCAGCACTTCGGCAAGGTCGTAACCCGATTTCGGGTAGGTAGACACGGTCGCCCGCAGCGATTTCGCGTCATCGGGGGTGAAGGCACGCAGTTGGTGCTGGATGCGCGACCCGAGCTGGGCGAGCACATCGCCGGGCACGTCTTTCGGCGTCTGGGTGACGAAGAAGATGCCGACACCCTTCGAACGGATCAGGCGAACCGTCTGCGTGATGGAGGTGATGAAATCCTTCGACGCGCCAGAGAAGAGCAGGTGTGCCTCGTCGAAGAAGAAGACCAGTTTCGGCTTGTCGAGGTCGCCGACTTCGGGCAGGTCGTTGTAGAGATCCGCCAGCAACCACATCAGGAAGGTGGAGAAGAGGGCAGGTTTGTCGGCGACGCCCGGTACTTCGAGCAGGCTGACGATGCCGCGGCCGTCGGCCGTCGTGCGGAGGAATTCAGCCGTGTCGATCTCGGTCTCGCCGAAGAACACATCGGCGCCCTGGTCGGCGAAGGTGATGAGCTCGCGGAGGATCACCCCGACGGTCGCGGGGGAGATGCCGCCGAGGTCGACGAGCTCCTTGCGGCCGTCGTCGCTGGCGAGAAAGCTCAGCACGGCGCGGAGGTCGCTCAGATCGAGGAGGGGGAGGCCCGCTTGGTCGGCGTAGTGGAAGACGAGGCCGAGGCTCGACTCCTGCGTGTCGTTCAGGCCGAGCACCTTGCTCATGAGGAGGGGTCCGAAGCCGGCGACGGTCGCGCGAATCGGGATGCCCCGCCCGACGCCGCCCAGGCTGAAGAACTCGGTCGTGGTGGCGACCGGCTGCCAGTCCTGGCCGATCCCTCCGGTGCGTTCGAGCAGTTTCGCGCTGCTCGCGCCGGCGCTGGCGATTCCCGAGAGGTCGCCCTTGATGTCGGCGGCGAAGACGGGCACGCCAGCGGCCGCGAGCTGCTCGGCGAGTACCTGCAGCGTCTTGGTCTTGCCGGTTCCGGTCGCGCCGGCGACGAGGCCGTGGCGGTTGGTCATGGCGAGTGGGATGCGCACCTGCACGCCGGGCTGCGCGTCGCCGTTGACGAGCGCGCCCATCTCGAGGGCCGGGCCGGTGAACGCGTAGCCGGCGCGGATGGCGTCGACCGCTGCGGGGTCCAGGGGGCCTGCGGGGGTGGCGGGCGCGGGGCCTGCGGGGCTGGCGGGCGCGGCCGGTGCGAGTGTGGTGGGCGCGGGGGTGGATGTCGCGGGGCTGGATGTCGCGGGGGTGGATGTCGCGGGGCTGGCGGGTGCGGGGGTGGATGTCGCGGGGCTGGCCGGTGCAGGGGTCTCTGTCACCACGGCCGGAGCGGCTCCGGCGTTCGCCTCGTCAGCGGCAGGCACGGCAGCGGCAGCGGCGGCTGCGGCATTCGCCTCGGCGGAGGCCTGGGCATCCTGAGCCCGCTTCAGCGCAGCCTCGGCCGCCTGCTGCGCCCTGCGGGCGGCTTCGACCGCGGCGGCGGCCTCCTCTTGGGCGATTCGGAGCGCGTCGTCGGTCATTCCGCCAGCTTAGATCGGCCAGGCTTCACCGAGAAGAGTGTGGCGGCGCGGCGTCTGGCCAGAAACCCCGCGTCAGAGCGCGAGCGTCGTCAGAATGGCCCGGTGATCGCTGGCTCCGGCCGAGAAGGTGGTGTTCGAGGTGGCCGTCATCCCCCGCTGGAAGAGATGGTCGAGCCGCGTGACGGGAAGGTTCGACGGCCACGTGTTGCCGAACATCCCGCCGGTCTGATTGGGCTCGGAGAGCTGACTGTCGATCCCGCCGAGCGAACGGTCGGTGGATGCCGCGTTGAAGTCGCCCACGGCGATGACCCGCTCGTTCTCGTCGTTCGGCAGCGTGTCGGCCAGGGCCGTGAGCATCGAGTCGCGCGCTGAGACATCGCCGGGCCGGGCCGAGGCGGCGTGGATCACATAGATGCTCACGAGCCCCTGCGGCGTCTCGAGGTCGGCAGCGAGGGCCCGGTTCCAGCCGAGCCCGAGCGTGAGGGGCTGCGCGTTCACGACGGGGTAGGTGCTCCAGAGCCCGACTGTGCCGACCCCGTAGGAGTACGGATACTGGGAGGCAAGGGAGGCTGAGATGGTGTCGAAGTCGTCGGAGGTCATCTCCTCGAGTGCGATCACGTCGGCTCCGGTGGCGGCGAGGGCACGCGCTGAGATGTCTCCCGTTCCGGAGGACGCCTCGATGTTCTGGCTGGCCACGGTGAGTCGACCTGTGGCGCCTGCGGCTGTTGCAGCTGCTGCGGGCGTCTGGGCGTCAGCCGGCAGCGGCAGGATGCCAGGACCGAACAGCAGCGCCCAGATGACGACGGGCACGAGAACTCCGACAAGCGCGCGGCGGTAGCGGGTGACCAGGGCGAGCACCGCCAGCACCGGGATGAAGAGGCCGAACCACGGGGCGACACTGTCGACGAGCAGGCCGACACCCGCGACATCCGGGATCGCGCGGTGGAACAGCAGCACCGCGCTGAGGAGCACGGAGAACACGACCACGCACGCGGCCAGCACGGGGCGGCGGTGGGCGCGGCGACCGTGCCAACCGGGGCCGGTGCCGGCCCGGGCAGACCCGCCGAGGCGTGCGCCCACCGGGGCCGTGCCGGTTCTGCCGACGGTGGCGGCCCGGTCGCGGGGAGGTGAGGAGATAAGGGACATCTGACTCATCATCGCCGAACAGTCTGGGCGGATCGTGTCAGAGTCCTCCACAACCCCATCGTGTCGCGAGTTCTGCACAGATGTGGGCAACCCCCGACCGGCGTCGGTGGCGGCACCTACACTTTAAACATGAAGGTTCTGGCAGCAATGAGTGGCGGCGTCGATTCCGCGGTGGCCGCGGCACGCGCGGTGGAGGCGGGGCACGACGTCGTGGGTGTGCACCTGGCGCTGAGCCGGATGCCCGGCACCCTCCGAACCGGCAGCAGGGGGTGCTGCACCATCGAAGACTCCTCCGACGCCCAGCGGGCCGCGAACATCATCGGCATCCCCTATTACGTGTGGGATTTCTCCGAACGGTTCAAACTCGACGTGGTCGACGACTTCATCGCCGAATACGAAGCGGGCCGCACGCCGAACCCGTGCATGCGCTGCAACGAGCGCATCAAGTTCGCGGCGCTGCTCGAGAAGGCGCTCGACCTCGGTTTCGATGCAGTCGCCACCGGCCACTATGCGACGATCCTGACCGATGCCGACGGCAACCGGGAGTTGCACCGGGCGAGCGCCTGGGCGAAAGACCAGAGCTACGTGCTGGGCGTGCTGACCGCCGAGCAACTCGCGCACTCGATGTTCCCGCTCGGCGCAACACCGTCGAAGGCGCTTGTTCGTGCTGAGGCGGCCGAACGCGGTTTCAGTGTGGCGAACAAGCCCGACAGTCATGACATCTGCTTCATCCCCGACGGTGACACCCGCGGCTGGCTCGCCGACAGGGTCGGAACCCAGCCGGGAGGCGAGATCGTCGAACGCGACGGCACCGTGGTGGGCACCCACGACGGTGCCCGCGGGTTCACGGTCGGCCAGCGGCGGGGCCTGCACCTCGGCAGCCTGGCCGAAGACGGGCGGCGACGATTCGTGCTCGAGGTGAAGCCGGCGACGAACACGGTGGTGGTCGGTCCGAAGGAGGCGCTGGCCATCGGTGAGATCGCCGGGTCGCGGTACACCTGGGCAGGGCTCGCCCCCGAGCATCCCGAGATCGCGTTCGAATGCGAGGTGCAGATCCGCGCCCACGCCGACCCCGTGCCCGCGACGGCGGAGGTCCGGGTGGCATCCGACGGTGCGCGGGAGCTGGTCATCCGCCCGCACGAACCGCTGGTGGGCGTCTCCCCGGGGCAGACCGCGGTGGTCTACATCGGCACCCGGGTGCTCGGGCAGACCACGATCGACCGCACCGTGAGCGCCGTACCGGTGGGCGCAGCCTGAGCCATGCCCGACGACACCGAAGAACTGAGCCTCGAGGCGGCCGCGGCCGAGGCCCAGGCGGCGACCACGAAGATCCAGCAGCTGCGTGATGCCTACTACGACCGCGATGCGTCGCTCGTGGCCGATGAGGAGTACGACGCACTGCTCCGGAGACTGGGCGAGCTCGAGCGGCTCTTTCCCGAGCTTCAGAGCCAGGACAGCCCCACGCAGACGGTGGGCGGCCGGGCCGAGACGACCCTCTTCTCGCCGGTGGAGCACGCCGAGCGCATGCTCAGTCTCGACAACGTGTTCTCCCTCGACGAGTTCGCGGAGTGGGCGACGAAGGTCGAACGGGATTCGGGGCGGAGGGTGCACTACCTCTGCGAGTTGAAGATCGACGGTCTCGCCATGAACCTCCGGTATGTGAACGGGGAGCTGGTCTCTGCGGCGACCCGGGGCGATGGAGTCGTCGGCGAAGACGTCACCGAGAACGTCGCCCTGATCCCAGGCATCCCGAAGTCATTGGCCTGGCAGGCAGAGCCGCGCGGTGCGGCGCCCGACGAGGCCAGGGTTCCCCCCGCACTCATGGAGGTCCGCGGAGAGATCTTCTTTCCCACGGCAGCATTCGATGAACTGAATGCGGCGCAGCTCGCCGCAGGCGACCGGCTCTTCGCCAACGCCCGGAATGCGGCCAGTGGTTCGCTCCGGCAGAAGTCCGAGAACAAGACCGAGGCGCAGCTCGCCCTCATGCGGGCACGTCTCGGCCGGCTCCGGATGCTCGTGCACGGCATCGGCGCCTGGCCGAACCCTCCCGTCGAATCGCAGTCCGAGGTCTATGAGCTCCTGGCGTCGTGGGGCCTGCCCACCAGCACGCACTACCGCGTCACGCCAGACAGGGCCGGCGCCGCCGAGTTCATCGAATACTTCGGGGAGCACCGCTACAGCGTCGAGCACGAGATCGACGGCGTCGTGGTCAAGGTCGACGAGCTCGCCCTCCACACGGAGCTCGGCGCGACCAGCCGCGCCCCCCGCTGGGCGATCGCCTACAAGTACCCGCCCGAACAGGTGCAGACGAAACTCCTCGACATCGTGGTGAGCGTGGGCCGCACCGGTCGCGCCACACCGTTCGCGGTGATGCAGAAGGTGCGCGTCGCAGGCTCCGAGGTGCGCCAGGCGACCCTCCACAACCAGGACGTGGTGAAGGCGAAGGGCGTGCTCATCGGCGACACGGTCGTGCTCCGGAAGGCCGGCGACGTGATCCCCGAAGTGCTGGGGCCCGTGGTCGAGCTGCGCGACGGCACCGAGCGGGAATTCGTGATGCCCGAGTTCTGCCCGGAGTGCGGAACACGACTCGCGCCGGCGAAGGAGAACGACATCGATCTGCGCTGCCCGAACGCGCGGAGCTGCCCGGCGCAGGTGCGCGGACGGGTCGAGCACGTCGGTTCGCGAGGCGCGCTCGACATCGAGGTGCTGGGTGAGGTGGCCGCCGCGGCCCTCACACAACCCGTCGAGCCCTCGGAGCCGCCGCTCGACACGGAGGCGGGCATGTTCGACCTCACGGTCGAACAGATCTTTCCCATCACGACGGTCGTGCGCGACTCGGAGACCGGGCTCGAGAAGCTCGGCGACTCCGGTGCACCCAAGCGCGAGTCGCCCTTCCGTCGTCGCCGGCAGAAGAAGGACGGCGCATACGACCCCGAGGGCCCGTTCGACGGTGACGAACTCTTCGTGCCGTCAAGCAACGCGATCAAGCTCATCGACAACATCCAGAAGGCTCGCACCAGCCCGCTCTGGCGCATCCTCGTCTCCCTGAGCATCCGGCATGTGGGCCCGGTGGCGGCTCGCGCGCTCGCCGACTACTTCGGGTCGCTCGAGGCGATCCGCGCCGCAACCCGCGAGGAGCTGGCTGCGGTCGACGGTGTCGGTGGCATCATCGCCGACGCCCTCATCGACTGGTTCGAGGTGGACTGGCACGCCGAGATCGTCGACCGGTGGGCGGCCGCGGGAGTGCAGTTCAGCACCCCGGGTCACCCGGGGCCCGGGGCTGCCGTCGGTGCGGGCGGAACGCTCGACGGGCTCACCGTCGTCGCGACAGGAAGCCTCGACGGGTTCACCCGGGAAGGTGCGATCGAGGCGATCATCGCCGCGGGAGGCAAGGCCGCGTCGTCGGTCAGCAAGAAGACGGACTTCGTGGCCGCCGGCCCGGGCGCCGGCTCCAAGCTCCCGAAGGCCGAGGCGCTCGGCGTGCGCATCATCGACGCCGCCCAGTTCGCGCTGTTGCTCGCCGAGGGGCCGGGCGCTCTGCCGGAAGCGGCCGTTCCGGAGACCGACGTCGAAACCCCCGAGCCGCCCGCCGACAGCACCACCGAATAGAATCGATTGGTTGTCCAGCCCGCGATCCGGCGGGCAGAAGCATTACGGAGTCGCATGTCATCTGAAACACCCCCGACCGTCAGCACGAGCGCCAACAGCCGCCCGGCCGGCTCGGGTACGCCCGGTGAGATCACGACCGACCAGGTGGCTCACCTCGCGGGCCTGGCCCGCATCAACCTGTCGCCCGAGGAGATCACCAAGCTCACGGGAGAACTCGTCGCCATTGTCGAGAACGTTGCCAAGGTGACGGAGGTCGCGACGCCCGACGTGCCTGCGACGAGCCACCCGATCCCGCTCTCGAACGTCTACCGTCCCGACGTCGTCGGCGAGACGCTGACCCAGGAGCAGGCGCTCTCCGGTGCCCCCGACCATGACGGCAGCCGCTTCCGGGTGTCCGCGATCCTGGGAGAAGAGCAGTGAGCCCCGAAGCAACCCGCCAGCACGACCTGACCCGCCTGAGTGCGGCCGACCTCGCGTCGACACTCGCCAGCCGTGAGGTGTCGAGCCTCGAGGTGACGGAAGCCCACCTCGACCGCATCCACGCCGTCGACGGTGACGTGCGCGCGTTCCTCCACGTTGCCGCGGAGGGCGCTCGCGCCGCCGCACGTGCCGTCGACGCCCGCCGCGCAGCGGGCGAGACTCTCGGCGCGCTGGCCGGCGTTCCGATCGCGATCAAAGACGTTCTCTGCACCCTCGACATGCCGTCGACGGCGGGGTCGAGGATCCTCCAGGGCTGGGTTCCGCCCTACGACGCGACCGTCGTGCGAAAGCTCCGTGACGCCGATCTGATTCCACTCGGCAAGACGAACATGGACGAGTTCGCGATGGGCTCCTCGACCGAGCATTCTGCCTACGGTCCGACCCATAACCCGTGGGACCTCGACCGCATCCCCGGCGGCTCGGGTGGGGGTTCGGCCGCGGCCGTGGCCGCCTTCGAAGCGCCTCTCGCGCTCGGCAGCGACACGGGCGGCTCGATTCGCCAGCCCGCCGCCGTGACCGGCTCCGTCGGAATGAAACCCACCTACGGCGGCGTCTCCCGCTACGGCGCCATCGCGCTCGCCTCGAGTCTCGACCAGGTCGGGCCGGTCAGCCGCACCGTGCTCGACGCAGCCCTCCTGCACGACGTGATCGGCGGGCACGACCCGCGGGACTCGACCAGCCTGAAGGACACCTGGCCGAGCTTCGCGGCCGCCGCCCGCGCCGGGCAGCAGAACCTGAGCCTCAAGGGCCTGAAAGTCGGCGTGGTCACCGAGCTCGGCGGCGACGGCTTTCAGGCTGGCGTGACCCAGCGCTTCCAGGAAGCACTTGAACTGCTCACCTCGGCCGGCGCGGAGGTCGTGGAGGTCAGCACCCCGAGCTTCGAGTACGCGATCGCGGCGTACTACCTGATCCTCCCGGCCGAGGCCTCGTCGAACCTCGCGAAGTTCGACTCCGTGCGGTTCGGCCTGCGCGTCAACCCGACCGGCGGAGGCACGGTCGAAGACGTCATGTCGGCCACCCGCGAAGCCGGTTTCGGCCCCGAGGTGAAGAGGCGCATCATCCTCGGTACGTACGCCCTCAGCGCCGGGTACTACGACGCTTACTACGGCAGCGCGCAGAAGGTGCGTACGCTCATCCAGCGCGACTTCGCCCGGGTGTTCGCCGACGTCGATGTGCTGGTCAGCCCGAGCGCGCCCACCACCGCCTTCAAGCTCGGCGAGAAGCTCGACGACCCGCTGTCGATGTATCTCAACGACCTCACCACGATCCCGGCAAACCTCGCGGGTGTACCGGGAATCAGCCTCCCCGTGGGGCTCGCTCCCGAAGACGGGCTGCCGGTGGGCATCCAGTTCATGGCACCGGCCCGCGCCGACGCCCGGCTCTACTCGGTGGGGGCGACGCTCGAAGCGCTGCTCGAAGACCGCTGGGGGCACACGCTCCTGAGCCAGGCTCCGGATCTCGCCCCGCAGGAAATGTTCGCCTCTGAAGAAGGTGCAGTCTGATGAACAAGGCCGAATTGATGGACTACGACAGGGCGCTCGAACTCTTCGAGCCGGTTCTCGGGTTCGAGGTGCATGTCGAGCTCAACACGAAGACCAAGATGTTCTCCGATGCGCCGAACTTCTTCGGCGGTGAGCCGAACACCAACGTCACCCCGGTGGACCTCGGTCTGCCGGGCTCCCTCCCGGTGGTGAACGAGCAGGCCGTGAAGTACTCGATCAGCCTCGGGCTTGCCCTCGGCTGCTCGATCGCGCCCTCGTCGCGCTTCGCACGCAAGAACTACTTCTACCCCGACCTCGCGAAGAACTACCAGATCTCCCAGTTCGACGAACCCATCGCCTTCGGTGGCTCTGTGGAGGTCGAGCTGCCCGACGGCAGACTCTTCACCGTGCCGATCGAGCGCGCCCACATGGAGGAGGATGCCGGCAAGCTCACGCACGTCGGCGGGGCCACGGGCCGCATCCAGGGCGCGGAATACTCACTCGTCGACTACAACCGCGCCGGTGTTCCCCTCGTCGAGATCGTCACCGACATCATCTACGGCGCGGAGTACGACGCGCCCGAGCTGGCGAAAGCGTATGTCTCGACCATCCGGGACATCGTGGTGTCGCTCGGCATCTCCGACGCGAAGATGGAACGCGGCAACCTGCGGTGCGACGCGAACATCTCGCTTCGCCGCCGCACCGCTCCGGGTGAACCCCCCGCGAAGCTCGGCACCCGCACCGAGACGAAGAACGTCAACTCGCTGCGTTCGGTCGAGCGCGCCATCCGTTACGAGATCCAGCGCCAGGCCGCGATTCTCGAGGGCGGCGGAACGATCATCCAGGAGACCCGGCACTGGCACGAGGACACGGGCCAGACCTCGGCGGGCCGGCCGAAGAGCGATGCCGACGATTACCGCTACTTCCCTGAACCCGACCTCCTGCCGGTCGAGCCGTCGGCCGAGCTGATCGAGGAGCTCCGTGCCGCGCTGCCCGAGGCGCCGGCCATCCGGCGTCGCCGGCTGAAGGCGGACTGGGGTTTCACCGACCTCGAGTTCCAGGACGTCGTGAACTCGGGCCTGCTGAACGAGATCATCGAGACCACGGCGGCCGGCGCATCCGCGCAGTCCGCCCGCAAGTGGTGGACCGGGGAGATCGCGCGCGTCGCGAACGCCCGCGGGGTGGATGCGTCGACCCTCGTCTCGCCACTGCATGTCTCTGAGCTGGTCGCTCTGGTCGACGCCGGTACCCTCACCGACCGGCTCGCCCGGCAGGTGCTCGAGGGCGTCATCGAAGGCGAAGGTACTCCCGATGAGGTGGTGGCGAGCCGCGGGCTTGCCGTGGTCTCCGACGACGGGGCACTCATTGCCGCCATCGACGATGCGCTCGCTTCGCAGCCCGACGTGCTTGCCAAGATCCGCGACGGCAAGGTGCAGGCCGCCGGTGCCGTGATCGGTGCGGTGATGAAGGCGATGAAGGGCCAGGCCGATGCGGCGCGCGTGCGCGAATTGGTGCTGGAGCGCGCGAACGCCTGACCCCCGCCCCTGCCGTGCGTATATGAGGACCACGTGGGCGTTGCGTCCAAGTGCGACGTAACGGATCTGTCATCCTCCGTTACGCACGTCGGGCCCGCATACCGTGGGCCCGACGTCAGCCGCCAGGTGATCGAGCCACGCAGGTCAGCCCGCGAGGCCCGCGACCAGGTTGATCGTCGCCGCCAGGATGACCGCCCCGAACACGTACGCCAGGAGTGCGTGTCGGAGTGCCGTCGAACGGAAGTCGCTCGTCTGGAAGCTCGTATCGGACACCTGGTAGGTCATGCCGATGGTGAACGCGATGTAGGCGAAGTCGCTGTAGCGCGGCGGCTCCTTCTGGTTGAAGTCGACCCCGCCATCCGGCCCGCGGTAGTACAGCGAGGCATACCGCAGCATGAACAGGGTGTGCACGAGCACCCAGGAGAGCGTGAGACTCAGCACGGCCAGCGCTCCGACCCCGAAACGTTCAAGCCCGCGGGAGTCGGATGAGCCGAGCAGCACGATGACGACGGCCGCGATACTCGCGAGACTCGCCAGCAGGAGGAGCAGCTCGCTCACTCCCCGAGACGGGTCCTCGCGGGTGGCATGCTTCGCCGTCTGTTCCGGATCCCGGCCGTGCGTGTGCACGGCGACGACGGAGATGTAGACAGCTGCCGCGAAGATCCACCCCACCACGGCTGCGCCTGTCCAATATCCCAACAGACCGCAGAGCAGCGCCGCGACGAGGCCTACGACGAACATCGCCACGACGCGGGCGGCGGAACGGTGCATCAGCGGAATCGCAGCCGGTCGGGAAGTGGTCATGAGGGGAATCCTGCCACGTCGACCGCCGGAGGATGCCCAGCCGGGCACCCGAGTCGCCGTGAGCTCCCTGGCGAAGGGTGCCGGGTCGGTGAGCCTTCTGCCAGAAAGCCTCAGTCGGTGGGGAAGCTCACTCCGGTGAGTTCCTCGGAGCGCGACCACAGATGGCGTGCCGCAGACTCCTTCTCGGCGCGTTTCGCGAAGTGCGCGAAGCCGGGTGTGCCCGTCAACTCGAGGAACCCGGACGGCCCGTAGTAGTCGCCGTTCAGGGCGTGCGGTGTGGTTGCGGCGAAGAGCTCGGGCAGTGCGCCCTCGGCGGCCGACTGCGACAGGCCGGGGAACGATATCGCCCGCTGCGAGCCTGGGCGCGGTTTCGCGCGACCGAGGTTCGGCCCCGACGACTGGAGGTTCGTGCGGCTGAAGCCCGGGTGGGCGGCCAAACTGGTGATCTCCCAGCCGAGTTCCCGGCTTCGCCGACCCAGCTCTTTGGCGAACATCAGGTTCGCGAGCTTCGACTGACCGTACGCAGTCCAGGCGTTGTAGCGCCGTTCGCGCTGCAGATCCTCGAAGTCGAGGCGCCCGATCCAGTGCACGATACTCGACATCGTGACGACGCGCGGTTCGTCTGCGGCCAGGAGAGCGGGCATCAGCCTCCCCGTGAGCGCGAAGTGGCCGAGATGGTTGGTTCCGAACTGCAGTTCGAAGCCGTCGTCTGTGAGGGTGCGCCTGGGCACGGCCATCACCCCGGCGTTGTTGAACAGCAGGTCGAGTGGATGCCCGGAGGAGATCACGTCGTCGGCGAGCCGGGCCACCGACGAGAGGTTCGCCAGGTCGAGCGAGGCGAGGTGGACCTCGCCTCCTGCTCGGTCGCCGCGTGCATCGGCGCCCCGTGCATCCGATGCTGCAGCGAGGCGTTCGCGGAGCCGCGCGAGCGCCTCCTGGCCCTTCTCGGGGGAGCGTGCCGTGATCGTCACGTGGGCGCCGGCGGCACTCAGTCGGGCGGCCGTCTCGAACCCCAGCCCCGAATTGCCACCGGTGACGAGGGCCCGCCGACCGTTGAGGTCGGGCAGGTCGATGTCATGGCGGCGAGGCCGGGGAGGTGGAGTCGGGTCGTGGCTGGTCACACTCTGTCGTCCCTGCCGGTGAGCGCGAGCAGTCGCGACTGCAGGGGCGCATCTTCGGGCACGGGAACGGGGGAGGCGAAGAGCCCGCTCGCCTCGAGGGTGTCCTTCTGCGGCTCGAACACCGTGTAGACCGCTTCGACGAGCGAGATGTCGAGCGTGTCCGGGGAGTGGGTGGCGCGGGCGAGATCCCAGGTGTGGATGGTGACGTCGGAGACCTGTTCGCGAAGGTACTCGTGAGCGGGGATGGTTCCGTAGGAGACATGTACGGGGGTCTCGCTGTCAGCTTTCGACCAGGCTGACGCCGCGGCGGCGGAATACGTGTGCCATTCGGCGATCAGGTCGTCGCCGAGCCGTTTGATCAGGGGCTTGGCCTCGCGGACGGTCCGGCCGGCCAGCAGAAGAGGCACCCACTGCTGCTCTTCGATGACGTGCTGCACGAGCTGGTGGGTGTTCCAGTCGGTGTCGGGTGTCGGTGCCGACCAGTCGGTGACGGCAGCGAGGCGCTGACTGAATTCGGTGTGCGCGGTTTCGTGGAGGCTGATCCAGTCGATGCTCATGGTGGGGGTCTCCTTCTTTCTCAAGAGTAAAGCCCCGCACCGACCCGGGCATTCCGCGTGTAGCGTCGAGTCGTGACTGCCCTGACCCGTGCTGTGCGAACGGACGACCTGCCCGCGCTCCTCGCGATGAACAACGATGCCGTGCCGGCGGTGAACCACCTCGACGAAGAGGGGCTCGGGAAGCTGGTGGCGCTCAGCCACCGGGCCGTGGCCGTGGTGCACGAAGGGGATCCCGCCACACCCGTCGGTTTTGCCCTGGCGATGCTGCCCGGTGCGGCCTATGCGAGCGAGAACTACCGCTGGTTCGAGGCGCGATCCGGGAGCTTCCTCTACGTCGACCGCATTGTCGTGGGAGGCCGAGCGCGGGGACAGGGGCTCGGCCGGGTTCTCTACGACGACCTCTTCGCCGTGGCCCGTGCGGCACGGTGTGCGGAGATGTTCTGCGAGGTCAACCTCGAGCCCCCGAACCCGGGTTCGCTCGTGTTCCACAGCAGGCTCGGTTTTGAACAGCTCGACACCCAGCAGACCAAGGGTGGATCGGTCGTGGTGTCGCTTCTCGGCCGCGCGGTCTAGGCTCGGCCCATGCAACCACCTCGTTCCCGGAGAGCTGTTCCCGGCCCGGGCCAGGAGTCCGTCTGGGACTATCCCCGGCCACCCCGCGCGGAACCGAGCACCGAACGGATCGTCGTCACCCTCGGGGGTGAGCGCATCGTCGACACGACGGATTCGATCCGGGTGCTCGAGACGAGTCATCCGCCGGTGTACTACCTGCCGCGGGAGGCTTTCGCGCCGGGCGTGCTCGTGGATGCCCCGGGTTCGTCGTTCTGCGAGTTCAAGGGCCTGGCCGGCTACCTGAGCGTGCGAGCCGGAGGCGTCGAAGCGGTGGGGGCGGCGTGGTTCTATCCCAGCCCCTCGGCGGGCTATGAGGCTCTTCGGGGCAGGGTTGCCCTCTACCCGGCGGCGATGGGCGAGTGCACTGTCGACGGCGAGGTGGTGGTCAGCCAGGAGGGCGACTTCTACGGCGGCTGGATCACCTCGCGGGTCGTCGGCCCCTTCAAGGGAGCGCCGGGCACGCTCGGCTGGTAGCGCCTCAGAGCGCGGCACCTGGCAGCCCCCTCAGGACGACGAAACCACGGGCCCGGAGGGACTTCGAACGCTCCTCGTCGAGAGACTCGCCGAGTCGTTCCTGAGTGTTGGAGATGTGCAGGGCCACCAGCCGTGCGGCCTCGGGAGCGTCTCGCGCCTTCAGGGCTTCGACGATGGCCCGGTGTTCGGCGACCGCGAGGGCGCGGGACTGCTCGGTGCGCACCTCGAGCCACCGGGTGCGGGAGAGCCGTGTCATGGAGTCGACCGTGGAGGCGACCATGAACGGATTCTCGCTGAGCCGCACGAGTTCGACATGGAAGTCTGTTCCCATGCGGTGGCCCGCCTCCTGGGAGTCGCGGGGGTCGAAGGAGCTCAACAGCTCGTCGAGCGCGTCGAGGTCTTCGTTGCTCGCATGCTGGATGGCGAGCCCGGCAGCAGCGCTCTCGACAGCCACCCTCAGCTCGAGCAGCGACTCCACCTCGCCGAGGTCGATCGGAGCCACCATCCAGCCCCGTCCGTCGCGCTGCACGAGCCCCTCCGATTCGAGACGCATCAGTGCGGCCCTGACTGGAGTGCGTGACGCCGACAGCTCGGCCTCGAGGCCCCGCTCCGTGAGGCGTGCCCCGGGAGTCACGTCTAGAGCCAGGATGTTCTGTCGCAGTCGGCTGTAGATCTGCTCTGTCTGCGAGGGGGCCTGCGCTGTCTGAGAGGGGGCCTGCATTGTCTCGTTCACGAAAATGAGCATAGCACAGTGGTATACCGCTTTGGTATACCACTAGAGTGGCAGTGCAGAAAGGACACCGTGACCACCCAGACCACTTCCAGCGCGACCACCTCCAGCACGGCCACCCTCGGTGCCCGCCCCTGGTTGATGCTCGCCCTCGGCCTGCTCGCCCAGGTCGCCGGCACGATCGTGGTGACCACTCCGGCATTCCTCGTACCCTCGCTGAACGCCGACCGTGGCCTCTCGCTCGCCGAGGCGGGCCTCGTCGTCGCGGCGCCCTCGGTCGGAATGGTGCTGACGCTCATCCTCTGGGGCGCCCTCGCCGACCGCATCGGCGAGCACTGGGTCATCGCGGCGGGGCTCGCGGTGGCCGCCCTGGCGGCGCTGGGAGCCCTGCTCGCCGGCGAGCTAGTCGTGACCGGGGTGTTCTTCCTGGTCGCGGGGATGGGTGCGGCCAGTGCCAACGCAGCGGGGGGTCGCCTCGTCGTGGGCTGGTTCCCACCCGGCCGGCGGGGGCTGGCCATGGGCATTCGCCAGATGGCCCAGCCGCTCGGGGTCGCCGTCGCGGCGATCGTGATCCCGCCTCTCGCAGCGGCCGACGGGCTGCCCGCTGCGCTGGTGTTCCCGTTCGTCGTCGTCACTCTGGCGGCGCTCGCCGCGGTGGTGTTCATCGTCGACCCGCCGCGCGGGGCCACAGCAGCTGCGGCCCCGGCCACGGCCGCAGCCGGCGACGACAGCCCTACCGAGCTCGCTCGGGCACGGAGGCTCGCGAACCCCTACCGGTCGTCGTCCCTGCTCTGGCAGATCCACTCCGTCTCCGTGCTTCTCGTCGTTCCCCAGTTCGTCGTCTCGACGTTCGCGCTGGTGTGGCTCATCAACTCGGAGGGCTGGGAGCCCCTCGTCGCGGGCATCGTCGTCGGGGTCGCCCAGTGCGTGGGGGCGCTCGGGCGCATCGGTGTCGGTGTGGTCTCCGACAGAGTCGGCAGCCGCATGGGGCCCCTTCGCGTGGTCGCCGCACTCGCCAGCCTCGTCATGGTGCTGCTGGCTCTCACCGACTGGCTGCACCTCTCCGGTTTCGCCGCAGTCGCGGTCGTGCTGGCGTCTGCCGTCACCGTGGCAGACAACGGCCTCGCCTTCACCGCTGTTGCAGAGATCGCGGGGAGCAGATGGTCGGGCCGCGCACTCGGCGCCCAGAACACCGCCCAGTTCCTCGCCGCCGCCGCGACGGCGCCCCTGGTCGGTCTGCTGATCGGTGCGATCGGGTTCGCCGCCTCCTTCACCGTGGCCGCAGCCCTGCCCCTGGTGGCGCTCCCGCTCATCCCACGGCGACGAATCGACACGGGTGAGAGGCTCTGACAGGGCGACGCGGAGCCCGGCAGGTTCAGGATGCCCTTCCTCCTCGTGGTAGCGTGCAAAAATGCCACGAATCTCGGGGGTCGCCACGGCCTTCCCGCCCCAGTCGTACAGCCAATCCGAGATCACGGACCTTCTGGGACCCCTGATCACCGAGGATCCCTCGAAGCGCGCCCTGCTGAACCGGCTGCACGCCAACAGCAGGGTCAATCGCCGCCACTTGGTGATGCCCTACGACTGGTACCGCGAGAGCGACCTGAACTTCACCCTCACCAACAATCTGTTCATCGTGGCGGCAGTGGAGCTGGCCGAGAGGGCCGTCACCGCGGCCCTCGAGAAGGCGGCGCTCGCACCCGAAGACGTCGACTACATCATCTTCACGTCCGTCACCGGAATCTCCGCCCCTTCGGTCGACGCGCTGCTCGCCCTCCGCCTCGGATTCCGGTCGGATGTCAAACGTGTTCCGATGTTCGGCCTCGGCTGTGTGGCAGGCGCTGCCGGCATCGCGCGGCTCAACGACTACCTCCTCGGCCATCCCGATGCGGTCGCCCTTCTCGTCTCGGTGGAACTCTGCTCCCTGACGGTGCAGAGGGGAGACGATTCGATGGCCAACCTCGTCGCGAGCGGGCTCTTCGGTGACGGTGCCGCCGCCGTGGTCATGGTAGGCGACGAGCGAGCCCGATCCCTGCCGGTGACAGGGCCCGACGTGCTGGATTCGCGCAGCAGGCTCTATCCCGGCACTGAGAGCGTTCTCGGCTTCAACCCGGGCGAGAGCGGTTTCAGGATCGTCTTGACCGCCGGCGTGGCCGATGTCATCGACGAGCACTTCGACTCCGACGTGGTCGGTTTCCTCGAAGAGCATGGCTGCGCTGTCGACGACATCGACGTCTGGCTGGCGCATCCCGGCGGCCCGCGCGTGCTGCAGTCCTTCGCGTCGGCCCTCTCGCTGCCCGAGGGCGCTCTCGACGTCAGCTGGGAGTCGATGGCGGAGAAGGGCAACATGTCATCGGCATCCATCCTCGACGTGCTCTCCATGACGCTCGATCGGGACGCTTTCGAACCGGGAGACCTCGGGCTGTTGTTCGCCCTCGGGCCCGGCGTCTGCGCCGAGATCGTGCTTCTCCAGTGGCCGGAAGCGCACAGCTGATGCCGGCCGCGCGAGCTGCCGAGGCTGGCTGATGCTGTTCTACGCCGCCCTGATCCTCGCCACCGGGGTCGAGCGTCTGGTGGAACTCCGGGTCTCCACCCGGAATGCCGGTTGGGCGTTCGCCCGCGGCGGGGTGGAGTTCGGCCGCAACCACTTCCCGTTCATGGTGAGCCTGCACACGGGCATGCTGCTGGCGTGCCTGCTCGAAGTGTTCCTGCTGCAGCGTGTCTTCGTGCCGTGGCTCGGCTGGCCGATGCTGGTCGCAGCTCTCGCCTGCCAGGCGCTTCGGTGGTGGTGCATCGGCGCCCTCGGGCCCCGCTGGAACACTCGCGTGATCATCGTTCCGGGGCTCCCCCTGGTCAGCAGGGGGCCCTACCGCGTGTTGAGACACCCGAACTATGTCGCCGTCGTCGCCGAGGGCGTCGCCCTCCCGCTGGTGTACTCCGCATGGATCACGGCGCTGGTGTTCACCGTCGTGAATCTCGTTCTGCTGCTGCGCTTCCGCATCCCTGTCGAGGAGGAGGCCCTCGAGTTCGGGCTGGCCCAGACCGTACGGCACGCCTGAACGGCCTGGCATGGAGAACCCGGATGTGCTCGTGGTCGGCGGCGGACCGGTCGGCCTGGCCACAGCGATCGGCGCCCGGCGCAGAGGCCTGCGGGTGCTCGTCGTGGAACCGCGTCCGGGGCCGATCGACAAGGCGTGCGGCGAGGGCCTGATGCCGGGAGCGCTCGCCGAACTCGACCGGCTCGGGGTGCGTCCGCACGGGCATCCGATTGCCGGCATCGGCTATCACGACGGTTCGCATGAAGCCGATCACCGGTTCCGCGGTTCGCCCGGGCTGGGGGTCCGTCGTACCGAGCTCTCCCGCGCGCTGAACGAGCAGGCGGCTCTCTCGGGGGTCGGCGTTCACGAGGGTCGGGTCGTGGGTGTGACGCAGGATGCCCGGGGGGTTGATGCGGCGCTGGCCGACGGTTCGAGCATCCGGTGCCGGTGGCTGGTCGGATGCGACGGCCTGCACTCCGGCGTGCGGCGCCTCGCCGGGCTCGAAGCCGTTGCCCCGCGAGGGGGTGCGGCGAGACGGTACGGCCTCCGCCGGCACTTTCGCCGGGCGCCGTGGAGCGATGTCGTCGAGGTGTTCTTCAGCGGCACGGCGGAGGTCTACGTGACCCCGGTCGACGACGAACTGGTCGGTGTCGCGATGCTCGGGCCGCGCGGCATGGTGTTCGCTGAGGAGATCGCCCGGATCCCGCTGCTGGCCGAATTCCTCCGCGGAGCCGAACCGGCCAGCCCGCTCTCCGGCGCCGGGCCGCTCCGCCAGCGCGTGCGGGCGCACGCCTCGGGCCGCGTGCTGCTCGTCGGGGATGCCTCCGGTTACCTCGACGCGCTCACGGGTGAGGGCATGCGCGTCGGCTTCGCCCAGGCCGCCGCCGCCGTCCGCGTCATCTCCGGTGCCGTCGACTCGCCGCTCGCCGAGACGTGGGGGTGGAATGTGGGCGCGCGCGCGGCGGCATCGTACGAGCGGGAGTGGCATCGGGCATCCGGTTCCGCCAACCGGTTCACGGCGGGCCTGCTGCTCGCTTCGCAGTCGCCGGTTCGCCGGATGATCGTTCCGATCGCCGAGCGGATGCCCGGGCTGTTCTCGGCGGCAGTCGAGGTCATCGCACGCTGAAGTCGGCGACCCCGAGACTACTGGGAGTCGTTCGTCAAGGGTGCCTTGCTCATCTGGGGCCGGGAGACACTGGAGGGGTGAACATCTTTCCCCAGGCCATGCGCGATCGGTTGCGTTCGACCTTCACCAACCAGCCCGAAGGCCAGCCCGACTGGGTGCTCGCACTCGAACAGGGTGACGACGCAGGATTCTTCGCGCCCGACTCCGCCACGTGGGCGGTGCACGGGCAGACCGCCACGATCGTCGCCGGTGTGCGGGCCCTGCTGATGCAGGCGCTTCATCCGGGAGCCATGGCCGGGGTGCACGACTGGTCGCGCTACAAGGAGGATCCGCTGGGGCGGCTGGCCGGCACGATCCGCTGGATCTTCACCGTCAGCTACGCCGACACCGCCACGGCCGTCTCGACGTCGAACTGGGTGCTCAGACTCCATGAGAAGGTGCACGGCACCTACCTCGACGCGAACGGTGTGGAGAAGCCGTATTCGGCGAACGATCCAGAACTGCTGTCGTGGGTGCACCTGGCATTCACCGACTCGTTCCTGGCGACGGCGAAGCTCTGGAGCACTCCTATTCCCGGTGGCCCCGATGCGTACGTGCGGGAGTGGGCGAAGGCGGGGGAGTTGATGGGCGTGCCGAATCCGCCCCGGTCGGAGGCTGAGCTCGCCGCTCAGCTGCGGGCGTTCCACGACGCCGGAGTGCTGAAGAGCGACGAACGCGTTGCCGAGGCGCTGAGGTTCATCCGGCGCCCACCGCTCGGCAAGGGGATGATGCCCGGCTACGCGGTGCTCTTCAACGGTGCTGTGTCGTCGATTCCGCCGCTCTACCGCGACATGCTCGGGCTTCAGCCGGCGCGCCTCGGACCGCTGCGTCTGCCCGCCCGCCAGTCGACGGCGATGGTGCTCGGCATCATCGGGAACATGCTCGGGCACGACGAGCCGAGCGCGACCCAGGCTCGGAAGCGCCTCGCCCGCCTCGCTGCCTCCGCCTCGCGCTCCAGCCGCGCGGGCGCGTAGCCACGCAGCGCGTTCCGCGCCCCGCCGCCCGCGTTCCGCGTTCCCCGCCGCGCCCGGCGCCCCGCGCCCGCCGCTTCACGCCCTGCCGCTTCACGCCCCGCCGCCGTTTTTTCGTTCCGCCGCAGTTTGTCGCTTCCGCGCATGCGCGCGCAGGCGCGGAAGCGACAAACGGTGGCAGAACCGGATGAAAGGTCGGGCGGGGCGGGGAGCAGGAGGGGCAGCGCGCAGAGTGGGGCGGGGCGGCGCGCGGCGTCCGGCGCGCGGCGGCTAGCGGAACCGCATGGTGGGCGGCAGGGGCTTCGGGGGCTCCGAGAGCTTGCGGATGCGCCGCCGCTCGAGTCGCGCCGAGACCACCATGACCGCGGCGAAGACGATTCCGGCGAGCATCACGATCAACAGGGGCGTGCCGTAGGCGCCGTGGGTGAGCGCACTCGCGACGGCCGCCGCAACGGTGATGAACGACCCGAGCAGGCCGAGCAGCGAGAAACGTGTGGCGCGATCCATCCGGGACCCTAACCGACCCGCGAGGCGGGCGACACCGTGAGCGCGGGGTCCCGCGTGACGAGGTCGCCGAGCGCCTCGTCGATCGCTGTGAGCTGGCCGGCCTCGAGCTTCACTCCGGACGCAGCGACGTTCGACGCGATCTGCTCGGGCTTGGATGCCCCGATGATCGCCGAGGCGACGTTGGGGTTCTGCAGCACCCACGCCACAGCGAGCTGCGCCATGGTGAGCCCGGCCTCGTCGGCGATCGGCTGCAGCTTCTGCACCCGGGTGAGGGTGTCGTCGTCGAGCCAGCGCGTCATGAAGTTCGCGCCGCCCTTCGTGTCGGTCGCGCGCGAGCCCTCCGGCACAGGCGCGCCCGGCTTGTACTTGCCGCTGAGAGCACCGCCGGCGACAGGCGACCAGACGATCTGCGAGAGACCGGCCTCTACAGACGCAGGCACCACTTCGGCCTCGATCACTCGCCAGAGCATCGAGTACTGCGGCTGGTTCGACACGAGCTGGAAGCCGAGCCGGTGCGCGAGGGTCGACGCCTCACGGATCTGCGCCGCCGTCCACTCGCTCACCCCGATGTAGAGCGCCTTGCCCTGGCGCACGATGTCGGCGAAGGCTGTCATCGTCTCCTCGAGCGGCGTCTCGTAGTCGTAGCGATGCGCCTGGTACAGGTCGACGTAGTCGGTGCGGAGCCGGGTCAGCGAGCCCTCGATCGACTCCATGATGTGCTTCCGGCTGAGACCGGTGTCGTTCGGCCCGGAACCGGTCGGGAAGTAGACCTTCGTGAAGATCTCGATGGATGACCGGCGCTCGTTCTTCAGCGCCTTGCCGAGCACCTTCTCCGCAGCGGTCGCGGCGTACGCGTCAGCGGTGTCGAACGTCGTGATGCCGTTCTCGAGGGCAGCGGCCACGCTCGCGCGGGCCACCTCGTTCTCGACCTGCGAACCGTGCGTGAGCCAGTTGCCGTAAGTGATCTCCGAGATCTTGAGTCCGCTGTTGCCGAGGTACCTGAATTCCATGTTCTCAGGGTAGCTTCTCCGGGTGGGCGGATGGCCGGGTGGGCGGATGGCCGGGTGGGCGGATGCCCGGGTGGGCGGATGCCCGCGCATCCGTCTCAGCGTTGCAGCCCCATCTTCGCGATGCCGAGCAGCGACTCGTGCGGGAGGAACGCCCGCGTGAGCCCGAGTGCGATCTTCGGCAGGTCGCCCTCATCCCGGTACAGCAGGCTCATGCGTTCGTAGCGCGGGTTGAACTTCGTCTTGAAGTTGTGCAGTGACTGGAACCCGTAGAGCGGTTCGAGCACCTTGCCGAGCGAGTCGAGCACCGCGTCGATCCCGCTCGCCTCGTACCCCGCAGCGTGCGCCAGCGGTGCGCCCGAGAGGGAGACGAAGAGCGCGCCCTCGGCCTGGAAGTGCAGGCACGAGGAGGCGATCAGGTATTCCATCACGGGACGGAAGGCACCGTCGTCGCGGCGGCGCATCAGGTCGAGCGTCCAGCCGCGCACGGTGTCGTCGGCACCGAACACGGGCAGCCAGCTCAGCACGCCCTGAACGGTGCCCGATTCATCCAGAGCCAGCGCGGTCTTCACGTGCGGGTCGAGCGCCTCGTCGACGCCGCCGAGTGTGAAGCCCATCTCGGGCAGGGCCTTGTCACCCACCCATTCCTCGGAGATGGCGCGCACCTGCGACACGATCTCCCACGGCTCGTCGGCCAGCACGGTCATCCGAAAGCTGACCTTCTCGCGATCCGCGCGATTGAGAGCCGATCGGATGACCTGCCACTTCTTTCCCGTCATCTCGAGGGTCGGCAGGTCGATGATCGTGTCTTCGGCGACCTGCAGGTGCGTCCAGCCCTCGGGGGCGACGGCCAGAGTGGCATCGGAGACCGAGAACAGGGCGGGCGCGAGACCGATCCGCTCGCATTCGGCCACCCATTCGGCGATCGTGGCGCCCAGCTTGTCGGCCGGACCGATGGGGTCGCCGAGGGCGAGCGCGACGCCCGAGCGCCGCTGGTACGCGACGAAGCTCTCACCGTCGGCGGTGACGAAGTACTGGTTCTCGTCCCACATCGTCATCCAGGAGAGGGTGCCGCCGCCGTCGTTGGTGAGGATGGCGAGAGGGGTCTTGCGGGCATCCGTCGTCTGCCGCACGATCCGCCGCGACCGCCGCCACGGCACCCGGTAGGCGCCGCGACCGAGCCAGAGCAGAACCAGCAGCGCGATCCAGAGCGAGGAGTTCGTCATTGTCACGAACAGGCTCGGCGGGAAGTCGCGCGCGACGATCGCGTAGGCGGCGAGGACCACGAACTCGAGCACATTGAACACACCGAGGACGACGCCGACCAGCCAGGGCAGGCGGTGCCCGAGCCGCACACCATTCGCGATCAGGGCGATGACCACGACATCGATCGCCACGTCGACCCAGGTGCTCGCCCCCGCCAGGGCGCTGGTGGTGGCGTCGTCTGCGGGGAGCAGTGTGCCGATGGCCTCGACCACGGCGAGGATGACCAGGCTGGCGAAGGCGAGGATCCGCCACTCGCGGCTGCTCGGCCGGCCGACACGGCTGCCGCGCGGCTGCAGGAACGGCACGATGACCATCACGACCACCACTCCGAAGAAGTGTTGGATGTCGGACTGCGTGCCGATGTAGATGAGCGACACGGTCACGAAGGCGAAGAGGGCGAAGCGTGCCCGGAGGCGCCAGGGTGCCCGGAGCGTCACGAGCACCGCTGCGAGGCAGGCGAACATGCCGCCGGAGGGTCCGACGTCGTGCTGCAATGACAGTCTGCTGGCCCATTCGCTGTCGAACGAACGGGCCGCAAGGAGGAAGAACACGGTTCCGATGACGGCGAACAGCTGGCCGCCGACGAAGATGCCGAACGTACGGAAGGTGCCGAAAGTGCGCTCGGCCCAGCCGACCCCCACGATCAGCCCCACCAGCAGGATCGCGTAGTGGATCGGCAGGCGTGCGAAGAACGTGCCGGTGATGACGCTCCACCAGTGGCCGTCGAGTGTCGCCGGCACCCCGTAGGCGATGGATGCGTACCAGGGCCGCGCGGTGATCGGATCCCAGAGAGCGCCGGTGGCGATGCCCGCCACGAGGAAGAGGCCGAGAAGTGTTGCGGTGAACGGGGTGCGCTTGATGGCGCGGCCGACGGGGGTGAAGACGGTGACGAGGGCGGCCCCGATTCCTGCGAGACCAGCGACTCCGGGGCCCGCGGCACTGCCGGGGGTGCCGGGCTTCAGACCGGCCGAGGCGGCGAGGGGGCTGAGGCTGCCGTCGGTTTCGAAGAGGTCGCTCATCGTGAGGGCGGGGGTGGCGGCATCCGGGGTTCCGCCGGACCCCGGGGTGCCGCCCGCGGTCGCTGCGGGAGCAGGTGCAGGTGCGGGTGCGGGCGCGGCGGTCGCTGCCGCAGCTGCCCGGCGGCGCGACCGGTAGACCGCGACTGTGGCGAGCACCACGATGCCGACCACCACCGCGAGCAGTGCGAACCAGGTGAACTGGTGGATGAGCTCCTCCGCAGCACGGCCCAGCAGTGTCACGACCAGCGTCACCGCTCCGCTCCAGACGATGGCCCCCAGCACATTGGCGACGAGGAAACGGCGGTACGGCATCCGGAGCGTGCCGGCCAGCGGGCCGACGATCACCCGCAGGAACGCGACGAACCGGCCGCCGAACACCGCCAGGGCGCCCCAGCGGTTCATCACGCCGATGGCGCGGTGGATGCGGTCGGGGCTGAACCGGTCGGGAAAACGCCTGGCGAGCACCGCCAACAGGCGCACCCCGAACCGGCGGCCGATGAAGTAGCCCGCTGTGTCACCGACGACGGCGCCGACCGCGGCTGCGAGTCCGACCAGCCACGGGGAGACACTGCCGCCGAGCGCCACGAGGGTGCCTGCGATGAGGATGGTCTCCCCGGGCAGGGGCACGCCGAGGCTCTCCACCGCGACGAAGACGAGCACGACCAGCAGAACCGCGGCGGGAGGGATGGTGCCGAGCCAATGATCCACGTGGAGCCCCCTTGATGCGACAGCGGGCGTGGGCGCCCCCCGTCTGGTGCAACCCAGTTTAGAGTCGTCGCAGTGCCAACACCGTAGACCTGCGTCGGGTGGGCAGACGTTCACCCGAAGTGGGGCGGGCCCGGTGGCCCGGTCCGGCGGGCCTCATCGACGGCGTGCCGGATCGACGGGATGGCCTGCTGGTGCAGATCGATGGGGGCCAGACCCTCGCCGATCACCCGCCCCTGACAGACTGGACGCATGACAGCAACACTCGTCGCCAAGGGCCTCTCCGGCGGCCACGGCCACCGCACCCTCTTCTCCGGGCTCGACCTGACCGTGGCTCCCGGTGATGTCGTGGGTCTGACGGGGGCGAACGGTGCCGGCAAGACCACGTTGCTCCGCCTGCTCGCCGGAGTGGATGCTCCGCTCGCCGGTGCCGTCTCCCTCGCTCCGGCCGACGCCTTCGTCGGCTGGCTGCCCCAGGAGCATGAGCGCATCCCGGGCGAGAGCATCGCCGACTACATCGGCCGGCGCACCGGTGCGACCTCGGCGACACTCGAGATGGAGCGCACCTCGGAGCTGCTCGGATCGGGCGACGCCGCCGATGCCGACGCGTACTCCGTTGCGCTCGACCGGTGGCTGGCGAGCGGCGCCGCCGATCTGGATGACCGGATCCCCGCCACCCTGGCCGAACTCGGCCTCGGGCTCGACGTGACCCTGCCCATGACCGGCCTCTCGGGCGGGCAGGCCGCCCGGGTGGCGCTCGCCGCACTGCTGCTCTCCCGATTCGATCTCGTGCTGCTCGACGAGCCCACCAACGACCTCGACCTCGACGGGCTCGCCCGCCTCGAGAGCTTCGTGAAGGGGCTCCGCGGGGGAGTGGTGCTGGTCTCGCACGACCGCGAGTTCCTGGCGCGCTGCGTGACGACCGTCGTGGAACTCGATCTCGCCCAGAACAGCATCTCCGTGTACAACGGCGGGTACGAGTCCTTCCTCGAGGAGCGCACGACGGCCCGTCGCCATGCCCGCGAGGAGTACGACGAATTCGCAGCCAAGAAGGCCGACCTCGTGGGTCGCGCCCGCACGCAGCGCGAATGGTCGTCGCAGGGTGTGCGGAACGCCATGAAGAAGTCGCCCGACAACGACAAGATCAGGCGGAAGGCCGCCGCGGAGTCGAGCGAGAAGCAGGCGCAGAAGGTGCGCCAGATGGAGAGCCGCATCGCGCGCCTCGACGAGGTCGACGAACCGCGCAAGGAATGGCAGCTGCAGTTCACGATCGGGCAGGCGCCGCGCTCGAGCGCCGTCGTGTCGACGCTCAGCGCTGCCGTCGCCTCGCAGGGATCGTTCACGCTCGGCCCCGTCTCGCTGCAGGTCGACGGCGGCGACCGGATCGGCATCACGGGGCCGAACGGTGCCGGAAAGTCGACGCTGCTCCGCCTGCTGCTCGGCACGCAGGCGCCGTCGTCGGGGTCGGCATCCCTCGGGCGGAGCGTCGCCGTGGGGGAGATCGACCAGGCCCGGGCGCAGCTGGCGGGTACGACCGTGCTCTTCGAGGCGGTCAGCGAGGCCGTGCCCGACATGCCGCTCGCCGAGGTGCGCACCCTGCTCGCCAAGTTCGGGCTGAAGGCCGACCACGTCGACCGGCCCGTCGACTCCCTGTCGCCCGGTGAGCGCACCCGGGCGGCCCTGGCGCTTCTGCAGGCCCGTGGGGTCAACCTGCTGGTTCTGGACGAGCCCACGAACCACCTCGACCTGCCGGCCATCGAGCAACTCGAGCAGGCGCTCGACGCCTACGAGGGAACGCTCCTGCTCGTCACCCACGACCGCCGCATGCTCGAGACGGTGACTCTGAACCGCCAGTTGCGGGTGGAAGCAGGGCAGGTGAGCGAGCTGTGAGCGCCGCCGGCCCTGCCGCTCCTGCCGGTTCTGTCGCTTCGGCTGCGGGCATGGCGGCCGTTCCGCAGCAGTACGTCGGTCTGGTGCGGGGCATCAACGTCGGCGGGAACAACCGCATCACGATGGCCGACTTCCGCGCGGTCTTCGAGGGGCTCGGCTTCTCCGACGTGAAGACGCTGCTGCAGAGCGGCAACGTGGTCTTCGCCTCGGCCCGGCCACTCGGGCTCGCGGATGTCGCTGCCATCGAGCGCGCGTTCGAGGCCGCAGCCGGCTTTCGCGCGGGCTTCGTGGTGCTGTCGGCCGCTCAGTTCCTCGCGATCCTCGATCAGAACCCGCTTCTCGCCGTCGGCACCGACCTCTCGCGCCTCGTCGTCACGTTCCTGCCGCAGGCTCCGGATGCGGCCCCTGCCGCCACCTCCGCCACCTCCGCCACCTCCGCCACCTCCGCCACCTCCGCCACCTCCGCCACCTCCGCCACCCCCGCCGGCTCTTCGGGCGCTGCCACCTCCTTCGAGCTACCCGAAGCGGACGCCACCCTCCCCGAAGTCTTCGCGGCCAGCCAGTACGCGATCTACTCCTGGCACCCCGACGGCATCTCGAACAGCCGTGTGCCCGCCACCTTCTGGAAGAGGCTCGGCCCCGTCTACACCGCGCGCAACGTGAACACCGCGAACAAGCTCGCCGCCCTCCTCCGCGCCCGCACCGCCTGACCGCGCCCCCCGTTCTCCCGTCCCGCCTGACCCGCAGGCCCGGCCCCGCCCGACCCGATCCGAGGCCCGAAGGAGGCGCAGATCGCGGCCGGGAG
>NZ_NBXA01000012.1 GCF_003399625.1 Subtercola boreus
CCCCCCCCCCCCCCCCCCCCCCCCCCCCCCCCCCCCCCCCCCCCGCGCTCCCATCACCCATCGAGTGGGCAGTTCGGGCCCTGAGGTCGGGGTTATGGGGCCCGAACTGCCCACTCGATTGGGCTGGGGTGGGGGGTCGGCGAGGGCGCGGGCGGGGGGCGGGGGCGGGTGTCGGGGGTGGCGCTTAGGCTGGTGGGGTGAGCGAAGCGAAGCGGGCGGCGGGGTGGAAGTCCCGGCCGATTCCGTCGCGCACGCCGATTCCCGAGCGCACACCCACCCCGGGCAGCTCGAAGGCGCCGGGCGGCGACCGCGCAGCATCCGGCGCCATGCCGAGCGCGGGGGAGCACGTCTTCGGCGGAGGCCCCGACGACGGCACCTCGACCATGCTGCACATCGACATGGATGCGTTCTTCGCCTCGGTGGAGCTCCTCGAGCATCCGGAACTCCGCGGCCTGCCCGTGATCATCGGCGGTGCGGGCGGGCGGGGCGTCGTCACCAGCGCAACCTATGAGGCACGTCGGTTCGGGGTGCACTCCGCCATGCCGACAGCCCGTGCCCTGCAGCTCTGCCCGAAGGCCATCGTGCTGCCGAGCCACCACGAGAAGTACCGGCACTATTCGGCGCAGGTGATGAATGTCTTCCGGGACGTCACGCCGCTCGTCGAACCGATCAGCATCGACGAAGCGTTCCTCGACGTGGCGGGCGCCAGGCGCCTGCTCGGGTCGCCGTCTGCCATCGGTGCCGCCGTGCGGGCGCGCGTCTACGCCGAGACGGGGCTCACCTGCTCCGTCGGCGCGGCGTCGACGAAGTTCATCGCCAAGATGGCCTCGGGCAGGGCCAAGCCCGACGGGATGCTCGTGGTGCCCGCCGCCGAGTCGCTGGCGTTCCTGCATCCGTTGCCCGTCGGCGCCCTGTGGGGTGTCGGCGCGAGCACGGCCGAGGCGCTCACCCGGCTCGGAATCCGCACGGTCGGCGACCTTGCCGCCACCCCGCTGCAGACGCTCGTCTCGCGGGTCGGTGAGGCGTCAGGCCACAAGCTCCACAGCCTGGCGAACGGTCACGATCGGCGCTCGGTGGTGACCGAACGGGTGGAGAAGAGCATCGGCCACGAGATGACGTTCGAGTTCGACATGTCGGATCCGCGCCAGCTCCGCCTCGAACTGCTGCGCCTCTCCGACCAGGTCGCGGTGCGGCTCAGGCGCGCCGGCCTCGCGGCGAAGACCGTTGCGCTGAAGGTGCGGTTCAGCGACTTCTCGACGATCTCGCGCTCCCGCACGCTCACCGAGCCGACCGATCTCGCCCAGACCATCTCCGACGCGGCGCGCGATCTCTTCGACCATGTCGGACTCGACCAGCGCGTGCGCCTGATCGGCGTGCGGGCCGAGAACCTCGTCGAGGCGCACGAGACCGTGCATCAGCCCTCGCTCTGGGAGGACGAGTCGGCGGCCCCGTCGAGCTGGCGCGACGCAGAGGTCACGGTCGACCGTGTCGCCGCGAAGTTCGGCCGCGACATCCTGAAGCGCGCTTCGCTGGTCGAGCCTGGCCCCCGCGAACGCCGCCGCCCCGACCGCCCCGCTCCGCCCGACCGGCCCGCTCCGCCCGCCTGACCCGCAGGCCCGGCCCCGCCCGACCCGATCCGAGGCCCGAAGGAGGCGCAGATCGCGGCCGGGAGGGCGGGGTGGGCGGGGGCGGCAGCGTCAGGCTCGGCGGTACACGGTCGCCGAGTGGGCCGGGAGGGTGCCGAGCGGTGAGCGGGTGGATGTCGCGGGTCCGGCGTCTCTGAGTACGTCCGCGGTCGCGAGCAGCAGTTCACCCGCGGCGGCACCGGCATCGATCGTCGCCGCGTCGACAGGGGCGTCCGCGAAGTTGATCAGGATGCTGATGTCACCACGGCGGAGCTCGAACCAGCGCGCTGCCTCGTCGAATCGCACCGACACCTGCGTGAAGCGAGGGTCGGTGAACTCGGGGGCCTCCCGGCGGAGCGCAGCCAGTTCGCGGTACAGGCGGAGGAGCTTCGTGTGCCGGGTCTCGCCCGAGCCACCCTCCGCCTCCCGCCAGTCGAGCTTCGAGTTCTCGAACGTCGACAGCTCCTGCGGGTCGGGCACCGACGCTTCGTCCCAGCCCATCTTCGCGAACTCCGCGATCCGCCCCTTGGCGGTCGCCTCGCCGAGCTCAGGCTCCGGATGCGACGTGAAGAACTGCCACGGAGTCGAGGCCGCCCACTCCTCACCCATGAACAGCATCGGGGTGAACGGCCCGAGCAGCGTCAGCACCGCGGCGATCGCGAGCTGGCCATCCGTCAGCGAAGCGGTGAGCCGGTCGCCGGTCGCCCGGTTTCCGATCTGGTCGTGGTTCTGGTTCGCCACCACGAGCCGCCAGGAGGAGGTGTGGTCGGTGTCGATCGGCTTGCCGTGGTTCTTCTCGCGGAACGACGAATACGTTCCATTGTGGAAGAACCCCTCGGTCAGCACCTTGCCGAGCGCCGCGAGCGAGTCGAAGTCCTCGTAGTAGCCGGTCGTCTCGCGGGTGAGCGCGACGTGCACCGCGTGGTGGAAATCGTCGCTCCACTGCCCGGTCAGCCCGTACCCGGAGCTCTCCCGTGGGGTGAACATCACGGGGTCGTTGAGGTCGCTCTCGGCGATGAGGGTGAGGGGTCTGCCGACAAACGACGAGAGGGCGTCCACCTCGGTCGACAGCTCGGCGAGCAGGTGCGGGTCGGATGAATCGTGCAGTGCGTGCACGGCATCGAGCCGCAGCCCGTCGACGTGGTAGTCGTTCAGCCACATCAGCGCGTTGTCGATGATGTACCGGCGCACCTCGGCCGAGTCCGGCCCGTCGAGATTGATTGCCGAGCCCCAGGTGTTCGCGGCGGCGTCGTTCAGGTACGGACCGTACAGCGGCAGATAGTTGCCGCTCGGCCCGAGGTGGTTGTAGACGACGTCCTGGATGACGCCGAGACCTGCCGAATGGCAGGCATCCACGAAGCTCTGGTACCCCTCCGGGCCGCCGTAGAGTTCGTGCACGGCAAACCAGAGCACGCCGTCGTAGCCCCAGTTGTGCGTGCCGTTGAACGCATTCACGGGAAGCAGCTCGACGAAGTCGACCCCGATCGACACCAGGTGGTCGAGCTTCTCGATCGCGGCGTCGAGGGTTCCGGCCGGCGTGAACGTGCCGAGGTGCAGCTCGTAGATCTCGCCGCCCGCGAGCTGTCGGCCCTTCCACGCCTGGTCGTGCCAGGTGAACGTTGTGGGGTCGTAGCTGCGCGAGAGTCCGTGCACGCCGGCGGGCTGGCGCCGGGAACGCGGATCGGGCAGCACCTGCTCGTCGCCGACGCTCGGCGCCACCTGGTCGTAGACGGGGCCGGGCGCACCCGCGTCGGCGTAGGAGTCTCCGTCGTCGTCGGGAGCGTCGTCGGAGTCGGCCGGAACCACCACGTAGCCGTAGTTGGCCTCGACGAAGCCGTCGAGCCCGGGGGCGGTCCACCAGCCGTCGCCGCGCGCCTCCATCACGACAGAACGGAGCCCGTCGCCAGCACCAGCGCCCGCAGCATCCACGTCCGTCGTGGCCGGGTCGGCGCTCGCCGCCGCCGTGGCCGCTGCCAGGTCGACCGCCTCGTCGGAGGCCGCCACCTCGCGCAACCGCAACGTCACCGCTGACGCCCGCGGCGCCCACACATCGAATTGCTTGATCGTCATGACTCTTCGCCTCTACGCTTCGGTTGCCGGCACGAGCAACGCGACCGGGTACTCATCGAGCAGTTCTGAGAGCATCACGCGCGAGCCGTCGAACGACCGACCGGTGATCACGTCGACGACGCGGTCGACGTCGAGGTCGAGGCACGTGTCTCCCCAACCGCCGGCGGCAGCCAGGCCGACCGGTAGGCGAGTCGCGACGGTGACGGCTGAGTCCCGGTCGAAAGCGACGACATGAGCCGAAGCCGACCCGGAAGCCACGAGGGGACGGTAGCCCTGGAAGAACCCCGGCCGATCCCGCTTCAGCCTGAGCGCCCGCGAGGTGACGAGCAGTTTCGCCGCTCCCGTCTGATCGATTGCGGGACGCAGCCCGCCGTCGATCGACGCCAGAAGAGCCCGGCGCTTCGCATAGTCGACGGGTCGCCGGTTGTCGGGGTCGACCAGCGACGTCTCCCAGAGTTCGCTGCCCTGATAGACGTCGGGCGAGCCGGGGGCGGTGAGCTGCAGCAGCTTCAGCGAGAGCGAGTTCGACCAGCCGGGCTGCTCCACCTTGGAGATGAAGGCCGACAGCACGTCGGCGACAGCTGGGCTGTCGAACACGCTGTCGATGAGCGCGTGCATCTTCTCTTCGAAAGCCTCATTCACGTCGAGCCATCCGGTCGAGTCGCCAGCCTCGCGCGACGCCTTCTCGGCGTAGGCGTGCAGGCGCTCCCGTGAGGCCGGCCACGCACCGATGACGGCCTGCCAGAGCAGGTTCTCGAGCTGCGCGTCGCCGAGCGGGGCGAGCGTGCGGAGCTGCTGCAGAGTGGATGCCCATTCCGCCGGCAGCTCGGAGATGACACTGATGCGCGCCCGGGTGTCCTCCCCGCGCTTGGTGTCGTGTGTCGACAGGGTGGTCATGGCGTTCGGGTAGTTCCGGAGGCGCATCACCTGCCTTCTGTGGAACTCGGCCACATCCACCGCGAACTCGCCCGGATCGGCGCCGACCTCGTTCAGCGACGTGAGCCGGTTGTAGCGGTAGAACGCCGTGTCCTCGACACCCTTCGCCATCACCATGCCGGAGGTCTGCTGGAAGCGCCTCGCGGCCTCATTCGAGGCATCCGAGAGAGCCGGAAGGATCGCCTCGATCGAAGCGGCGAGTTCGGGCCGGTGCGACACGGACAGGGCAGCGGCGGCTTCGAGCTGGTTGAGGCCGAGCGGCAGGTAGGAGCGGTAGACCGGGAAGCAGGTGAGCAGCTCGGCGATCGCGTCGGCGACGGAATCGTCGTGGGCGTCGATCCCGGATGCGCCCGGCCCCGAGGCGCCGGGCCCTGCCGCACCACCTGCGAGGGCACCCGCAGCGCCGTCGAGCGCTCCGCTGGCTGCGAGGTCGCGCTGGATGCGCAGCACCTCCGAGCGGAGGATGCCGTCGGCGATGCCCCGCTTGGTGGTGTGGATGAGCGACTCGAACGACGACGGAACGGGCCGGTCAGCCGTGGCCGAGGCCTCGTCAAGGGCATCCAGAGCCGCCTGACCGGCCGGGTCGACGAGCACCCGGTCGAAGTCGGCCAGCGCGTCGTACCCGGTCGTGCCCGCCGTGGCCCACGACGACGGCAACGGCTCCCGCCCCTCGAGGATCTTCTCGACGAGCACATAGCCGTTCGAGGTGAGCGTGGCGAGCCGTTCGAGGTAGACCTCCGGATCACGCAGACCGTCGGGGTGGTCGATCCGCAGCCCATCGGCGAGCCCTTCGCGGAACCAGCGTGCGATCTCGACGTGCGAGTCGTCGAACACGACCTGCTCCTCGACCCGGATGCCCGCCAGCGAGTTCACGGCGAAGAAGCGTCGGTAGTTGAGCTTGTCGTCGGCGCGACGCCAGTCCATCAACTCGTAGTGCTGGCGGGCGAGAACCTCGGTGGGGGAGCCCGGCGCCTCGGTGCCCGGAGCGATCGGGTACACGTTGTCGTAGTAGTGCAGCTCGTCGCCCACGATCTCGAGGCCCTCGATCTCCTCGCCCGCGACCGGTGCCGAACCGAGAACGGGGATCCGCACCTTGCCGCCGCCGAACGACCAGTCGACGTCGAAGTACGACGCGAAGGCCGACGAACGACCGTTCTTCAGCAGATCCCACCACCACCCGCTGATCGTCGGCGTCGCGACCCCCACATGGTTCGGCACAATGTCGATCAGCACGCCGAGCCCCAGAGCGCGTGCGGCTGCCACCGCTTCATCCAGACCCGCGGCACCGCCCCGGTCGGGATCCACCAGCGAGTGGTCGACCACGTCGTAGCCGTGATCGCTCCCCTTCTCCGCCTTCAGAAGCGGAGAGAAGTAGAGCCAGTCGGCTCCCAGATCGTGGATGTAGTCCGCCGTGGCCGCCGCGTCGTCCAGGGTGAACGACGGGGTGATCTGCACGCGGTAGGTCGACTTGGGGGCAGGAGCAGGCATGGGACTCGTCTCGTGGAGGCCCCGCGGGGAACCCGGCGTACCGGGCACCCGCGAGGCGATGGAGGGGCTAGCCGGCCGACGGCCGGGTGGCGGGGATGATCGTCTGGATCGCACCCGTCATGCTGCTGAGGGAGGCAGCCACGGAGTGATCGGGGTCGGTGGTCTCGCGCCGATGGGCGCGGAGCACCATCATCGACTTCGGCCAGACGGTGAGCACGTCACCGGGCCGGGAGGGCGCCTCGTCGGTGGCCTGGCCCGCGGTGTCGATCACGACGTCCCACGCGGAACCGTATTCGGCCGCGGGGAGCGTGAACGCGACATCCGAGTCGTCGGCGTTGAAGTAGACGAGGAAGTTCACGTCGACCACCCGCTCACCGCGGTAGTCGCGGCCGCGGATGCCCTGGCCGTTGAGGAACACGCCGAGCGAACGGTGAAGCGGAGCATCCCATTCCTCCGGCTCCATCTCGAGCGCATCGGGGTTCAGCCACACGATGTCGGGCAGCGGCTCGCCGCGCCCCCGCCTGACCGGCCGGCCGTCGAAGAATCGCGAACGCCGGAACGTCGGGTGCTCCTTGCGGAGCCGCATCAGCGCGGCGGTGAACTCGGTGAGGGGTTCGTCGGCGCGCTTCCAGTGCACCCACGAGATCTCGTTGTCCTGCGCGTAGGTGTTGTTGTTGCCGTTCTGGGTGCGGCCGAGTTCGTCGCCGTGCAGGAGCATCGGCACGCCCTGGCTGAGCAGCAGGGTCGCGAGGAAGTTGCGCTGCTGGCGCGCTCGGAGGCTCCGGATGGCCGTGTCCTCTGTGGGGCCCTCTGCGCCGCTGTTCCAGCTGCGGTTCGACGACTCCCCGTCGTTGCCGTTCTCGCCGTTGGCGTCGTTGTGCTTCTCGTTGTACGACACGAGGTCTGCAAGCGTGAAGCCGTCGTGGGCGGTGACGAAGTTGATCGAGGCGACCGGGCGACGGCCCGAGTGCTCGTACAGGTCGGCGGATCCGGTGAAGCGCGACGCGAACTCGCCGAGTGTCGACGGCTCGCCGCGCCAGAAGTCGCGCACCGTGTCGCGGTACTTGCCGTTCCACTCCGACCACTGGGGCGGGAAGTTGCCCACCTGGTAGCCGCCGGGTCCGACATCCCAGGGCTCCGCGATCAGTTTCACCTGCGAGACCACCGGATCCTGCTGCACGAGCTCGAAGAAGCTCGACAGGCGGTCGACGTCGTAGAACTCGCGGGCCAGGGTCGAGGCGAGGTCGAAACGGAAGCCGTCGACGTGCATCTCGGTCACCCAGTACCGCAGGGAATCCATGATCAGCTGCAGGGAGTGCGGGTGCCGCACGTTCAGCGTGTTGCCGGTTCCGGTGTAGTCCATGTAGTACCGCTTGTCGTCATCCATGACCCGGTAGTACGCCGCATTGTCGATGCCCCGGAAGGAGATCGTCGGGCCCAGATGGTTGCCCTCGGCGGTGTGGTTGTACACGACATCCAGAATCACTTCGATGTTCGCCGCGTGCAAGGCCTTGACCATGCCCTTGAACTCCTGCACCTGCTGGCCTCGTTCGCCTGCTGAGGAGTATGAGCTGTGCGGGGCGAAGAAGCCGATCGTGTTGTAGCCCCAGTAGTTCGAGAGACCCTTCTCGAGCAGGGTGCTGTCCTGCACGAACTGGTGCACGGGCATCAGTTCGAGCGATGTGATGCCGAGTTTCTGCAGGTGCTCGATGGTCGCCGGATGCGCGATGCCGGCGTAGGTGCCGCGCTGGTCCTTCGGGATCTCGTGGTTGAGCTCGGTGAGCCCCTTCACGTGCGCCTCGTAGATGATCGTGTCCTGGTAGGGCACCTTCAGCACGCGGTCGCCCGACCAGTCGAAGAACGGGTTGATCACGACGCCGAACATCATGTGCTTGGCCGAGTCGAGGTCGTTCTCGCTGTCGGGGTCACCGAAGTTGTACGAGAAGAGGGACTGGTCCCAGTCGATCGTGCCGCTCGTCGCCTTGGCGTACGGGTCGAGCAGAAGCTTGTTCGGATTGAAGCGCTGACCGTTCGCCGGGTCGTACGGACCGTGCACTCGGTAGCCGTAGCGCTGGCCCGGCTGCACCTGGGGCAGGTAGCAGTGCCAGACGAAGGCGTCGACCTCGTGCAGCAGCACGCGGGTCTCCGCCCCCTTCTCACCGAACAGGCAGAGCTCGACCTTCTCGGCACCCTCACTGAAGAGGGCGAAGTTGGTGCCGCTGCCGTCGAAGGTCGCCCCCAACGGATACGCGGATCCAGGCCAACTGTCCACAGGAAACTCCTCAAAGATTGCACGGCCCTACGGCGCCCCGGGTGGGCGCTCGTCGCGGGCCGGTCCTACTGTACGTGTGGCGCGATCTCAGCCGCGATGAATTCGAGGTGCTCCAGATCGTGAAGATCCATCACCTGCAGGTAGAGCCTCTCGACGCCCAGCTCGGCGAGCCGGTTGATGCGGTCGATGGCTTCGGATGCCGTGCCGGCGATCCCGTGCTCGCGCAGTTCTTCGGGCTGGCGGCCGACCGCCGCGGCCCGGCGCGCGAACTCTGCTTCATCGGCGCCCGCGACCACGATCAGCGCCGCCGAGTACGTCAGGCTGTCGGGGTCGCGTTCCACACTCTCGCAGGCTGCGCGCACGCGATCGAACTGCGGGCGGATCTGGTCGAGCTCGGGGAACGGCGCATTGAACTCGGTGGCGAAGCGCGCGGCGAGTGACGGCGTGCGGGCCTTGCCGCTGCCGCCGACGATGACCGGGAAGGGGTCCTGCACCGGCCTGGCCAGCGCGGGCGTGTTCTCCAGCGTGTAGTGCTCGCCCGTGAACGAGTAGGTCTCGCCGGCGGGGGTTCCGTAGAGGCCTGTCACGATCTCGAGTTGCTCTTCGAGCATCCCGAACCGCTTTTCGGGAAAAGGGATGCCGTACGCCCTGTGCTCGGCCTCGAACCAGCCGGTGCCGAGACCGAGTTCGGCGCGGCCCCCCGACATGGCGTCGACCTGGGCGACCTGGATGGCGAGGATGCCCGGCTGCCGGTAGGTCACGCTCGAGACGAGCGTGCCGAGCTTGATCCGGCTGGTCTCGCGGGCGAGCCCGGCGAGGGTGGTCCAGGCGTCGGTCAGGCCGGGGAGCCGGGAGGCGTCACCCATGGCGAGGTAGTGGTCGGAGCGGAAGAACGCGTCGAAGCCCAGTCGCTCGGTCGCCTGAGCAACGGCGAGAAGGTCGTCATAGCTGGCGCCCTGCTGTGGCTCTGTGAAGATTCGCAACTGCATGGGCCCAGTTTTTCACACTTCCGGTGCGAGCCGGGCGCTCTGCCCTCAGGGGCTGCCGCTCTGTGCGGCTACGCTGCCTGGCGGATGCGCACCCGGTGCCAGCGTTCCGGTGCGCTCCCGAAGCCGACGCGGATGCGGTCCTCCTTCAGCGGATGCGCTCCGTCATAGAGAACGGTCACCCCACCGCCGGCGCCCGAGAGCTTGAACGTGGCGGCGCCCGAACGCGGCACGAGGCTGCGGGCCGCGCCATCCGCCGACGTGAACGAGATGATCGTGACGGTCGACGTCAGCCGCGAGATCAGCCCGGCCGACATCGGAGGTGCGACCGTGACCGCCTGGCCCGGCGCGCGGGTGCCCTTCCGCAGCAGCCATGTCTCGGTCATGTGCCTGTGCGCGCGCACAGCGAGGAACAACCCCGCGATCACGATCAGCACGGCAAGAACGATGAGTACCTGCATGGAACCTCACACTATGGGATACTTGCCGTAACACGGGAGTCCGGTGAGCCGGGCTGAGAGGAAGGTTCTCAACCTTCGACCGTCGAACCTGATCTGGATCATGCCAGCGCAGGGAGGACAATCTCTCGAGCCGTCGCTGTGCTGACTGAAACAGGCGTTCTGCCCGTGGGAGTCTCCGCTCGCGGCGTCTCACAACCCGTGCCCTACACAATTCGTATCGACGAAAGGGCACGACAGTGCACGCCACAACCTCAACCCTGAAGACCTCCTCCTCTTCCTCTTCCCCGGCGACTCCGGCCGGGGGCGGGCGCTTCCGCTGGCGGGTGGTCGACATCATCGTCGCCAGCGTCATCGGTGTGGCCGCCGGCCTCATCTTCTGGGCGTGGGGGCTCGCCTACAACCCCGTGACCACTCCGCTGAGCGCGGCGCTGCCGGGGCTCCAGGGGCTGTTCAACGGCGGCTGGCTGTTCGCTGGCGTGCTCGGGGGGTTGATCATCCGGAAGCCCGGCGCCGCTCTCTACACCGAGCTCGTCGCCGCCATCGTGTCTGCTCTGATCGGAACGCAGTGGGGCATCACGACGCTCGTCTCCGGAGCGATCCAGGGAATCGGCGCGGAGATCGTGTTCGCGCTGTTCCTGTACTCGAGCTACCGCATCTGGGTGGCGCTGCTCGCGGGAGTCGGAGCGGGCATCGCTCTCTCGATCACCGACCTCACGCTGTCGTACCCGGGATCGGACACTCCCTTCATCCTGACCTACTCGGCGACGTCGATCGTGTCGGGAATCGTGCTCGCGGGGCTGCTGTCGTGGCTGGCGATGCGCGGTATCGCGGCGACCGGCGCGCTGAACCGTTTCGCGGCCGGGCGCGAGACTCGGGCGCTGGTCTGAGCGCCGCACCCCGCGCGTCGTTCTCTCTCGCGCCTCTTTCTCGCGAGAACGACACCCCCTGCCGAGAGCGACAGCCAGACGTGTCGGTCTCGGCCCGAGGTGGCATTCTCGCGAGCGGAGGGGGCGGCGCATGAGCGGCGGCGCTTCGGTGTCGGCCCGGGGCTGGGGCTGGCGGCACGCCGGTCGGCGGGCCTGGGCTGTCGAGGGGCTCGACCTCGAGATCGCGGCGGGGGAGCGGGTGCTGTTGCTCGGGGCATCCGGAGCGGGCAAGTCGACGCTCATCAGCGCCCTCGCGGGGGTGCTCGGCGCCGCCGACGAGGGCGAGGAACGCGGGACGCTGCTCGTCGGCGGCACCCGGCCCCAGGATGCCCGGGGCCGGGTCGGGCTGCTGCTCCAGGACCCGGATTCCCAGGTTCTGCTCGCGCGGGTCGGCGACGACGTCGCCTTCGGCTGCGAGAACCTCGGCGTGCCACGGGACGAGATCTGGCGACGGGTCGGTTCCGCGCTCGACGCCGTGGGGCTCCACCTTCCCCTCTCCCACCCCACCTCGTCGCTCTCGGGCGGACAGAAGCAGCGGCTGGCGCTCGCCGGGGTGCTCGCGATGCAGCCCGGGCTCCTGCTGCTCGACGAACCCACGGCGAACCTCGATCCGGCCGGCGTCGAGGAGGTACGGGATGCCGTCGCCCGCGTGCTCGCGCACTCGGAGGCGACGTTCGTGGTCATCGAACACCGCGTCGCGGTCTGGCGGCACGTGGTGAACCGCGTGGTCGTGCTCGCACCGGGCGGGGGCGTGCTGGCCGACGGCCCGCCCGAGGAGGTACTCGCCACGCGTGGTGCGGAGCTCGCGGCATCCGGTGTCTGGGTTCCGGGCTTCCCGCCCGCCCGCCCCCTTCGAGCGGCGTCACCGCACGGCTCCGCGCCGCTGCTCGGGGCACCGCTCCTGCGAGCATGCGAACTCGCCGTCGCCCGGGTGAAGGGCGTGCCCGTGGCGAGCGGTCTCACGCTCGACGTCGATCCCGGCGTGGCGACCGTCATCACCGGCCCGAACGGTGCCGGCAAGTCGACGCTCGCGCTCACCCTCGCGGGCCTGGTCGCGCCCGAAGGAGGCGCCCTCGAGGCGGGAGACACACTTGCGGCCGGCGCAGGATCCCACCCCATCCGCTGGAAGTCGCGCGAACTCCTCACCCGCATCGGAACGGTCTTCCAGGATCCCGAGCACCAGTTCCTCTCGAGCACCCTCCGCAAGGAGCTCGCCGTCGGCCCCGCCGCCCTCAGGATCCCGCAGCGGGAGATCGACGAGCGGGTCGACGAACTCCTCGCCCGCCTCCGTCTCACAGCGCTCGCGGAGGCGAACCCGTTCACGCTCTCGGGCGGCGAGAAGCGCCGCCTCTCCGTCGCCACCGCCCTTGCCACCCGCCCCGCCCTCCTCGTTCTCGACGAACCCACTTTCGGCCAGGATTCCCGCACCTGGGCCGAACTCGTCGCCCTCCTCGCCGAGCTACTCGACTCCGGAACGGCCCTCGTCGCAGTGACGCACGACGCCGACTTCGTCGACGCGCTGGCCGACCGCGAGTTCCGGATGCCCGGGGCTCCGGTTCCGGGCGGTGCCGCGTGAGCGCCCACGAGATCCGGATGCCCGGCTCGGCCCCGGCAACCTTCACGGCACGAGGTGCCGCAGCATGAGCATCCTGAACCCGGTGCGCGGCACGCAGGCCGTCTACGCGATCAACCCGGTCGCCAAGCTCGTCGCGGCCCTGCTGCTGAGCCTCACCCTCGTGCTCTCGATCGACTGGGTCTCGGCCGGTGTCGCCCTCGTGCTCGAGGCGGTGCTGTTCTTCTGGGCCGGGCTCGGGCTCCGCACCTTCCTTCTCCGCACGCTGCCCGTGCTGATCGCCGCGCCCGCCGCCGCACTCACCACGCTGCTCTACGGGCGACCGTCGGGGCAGGTCTACCTGCAGTTTGCGCTGGTGAACGTCACCGACGGCTCGATCGAGCTCGCGGTGGCGACCGGGCTCCGGGTGCTCGCCATCGGACTTCCCGCGATCGTGCTGTTCGTGACGATCGATCCGACCGACCTCGCCGACGGCCTCGCGCAGGTACTGCACCTGCCCAGTCGCTTCGTTCTCGGCGGGCTGGCGGGGCTCCGGCTCGTCGGTCTGTTCCTCGAGGACTGGCGCTCGCTCGAACTGGCCCGGCGCGCCCGGGGCGTGGGAGACTCCGGGCGTTTCCGGCGTTTCTTCAGCCAGGGCTTTGCGCTGCTGGTGCTCTCGATCCGTCGCGGCAGCAAGCTCGCGACGGCGATGGAGGCGCGGGGATTCGGATCCTCCGGCGAGCGGACCTACGCCCGGGCGTCCGTCATGGGCTGGCGGGAAGGTGTGCTCATCGCCCTGGCCGTCATCGTGGCGCTCGCGGCTGTGCTGGTGTCTGTGTCAACCGGACACTGGAATTTCATCGGCAGCCAGAGCTAACCGCTGCCGCCCGGTACGGTGGGAGCATGACTGATGCAACACAGACCCCGAATTCCTACGTCGTCGAATACAGCGACGGCCCCCTCGTCGGGCAGACCGACACGCGGATCTTCGTCGGCGGAGAATACGACACGACGTTCGGCGTGATCGCCCTCGTCGACGGTATCGAAGCGAACTTCGAGTACCACGCGACCGGCACCCGCGAGCTGAACGGCCAGACCCACGTCACGTATTCGTTCGATGCCGCGAACAGCGACTCCCCGGTGAGCGACGAAGACGGGCAGGAGCCCGGCGAGGCTCTCGTCTGACCTCTCGCCCTGCCGCCACCATGGAATGCGCTGAGCCGATCCTGACCCGTCTGGGCCGCAGTTTCGCTGGGCGCATTCCTACAATCGGGCCAGCAGCGCTGGGGATCAGCCGGGCGAGGCGATGAACGCCCCGATCACGTCGAACGGATGCGCCAGGCGCCAGAGCGGCCCGGGATCGGTGAGCGACCCGTCGAGCGTGAGCGGCGCATCCACCGCCCCCTCCGGCAGGGCGAACGTCACCGTTCCGGCCGGAGCGCCGGAGCGTGCCGTTGTGAGCGTCAGCGGAGTAGCGGTCTGCGTGACGGGGGTGGTGGCCCAGAGCATCCGCGACTCCGCCTCTGTCGTGACTGCGCGTGCCGTCTGCCCCCAGGCGGCGGTGTACTCCACGAAGGGTGTCTGGGCCGCCGCGAGTTCGGTCGGCTTCAGACCGGTGGATGCGCTCGCCACCAGCGCCGTGAGGTCGGCCTCGAGCGTGGGGTAGTCGGGCTCCCTCAGCATCGCGCCGTAGATCGTCGCCACGCCATCCGCGCCCGCAAGTGGAACCGTCGCCCGGTACAGCAGGCACAGCCCGGCTTCATCGGTGTAGCTCAGCGACAGGCCCGTGACGCCCTGATCCGGCAGGTAGACCGCGAGGTTCTGCACCTGCCGGTTGCCGTTCACGGTCGTCGACGGCAGGGCCATGATCTCGGCGATGACCGGGGTCTCGAAGGCGAGCTCTGCGATGCGGGTGAGGTCGGAGGCTGTTCCGACGGACGTCTCGCTGAGACCCGTGGTGTCCGTGATGGTTGTGCCGGTCATCCCGTTCGCCGCCAGCCAGGCGTTCGCGGCCGTGACGTAGGCCTCCGTCGTGCCGAAGGCCCAGCGCGCGAGGGCATCGGCGTGGTTGTTGCTGGATCCGAGCAGCATCGCGATGAGCATGTCGCGCTCCGACCAGCTCTCGTTCGTGATGAACGACACCGCGCGGGAGCTCTCGGAGATGTAGCGCACGTAGTCGGCGTAGTCCTCGGACGTGATGACGACAGGGTCACCGGGAGTGCCTGCGTCGAGTGGATGCGCGCTCAGCACGACGAGCGCCGTGATGATCTTGGTGGTGCCGCCCAGGGGCACCGGGTCGGCGATGCCCGCGGTGGTGACGGCACTCGCGGGAGGGGCTGTCGGTTGCGCGGTCGCGCCCGGGGTGGCGGGCGTGCCGGCTGCAGCGGGGGTGGCGGCTGCGGCTCCGGATGTCGCGGCGGCAGCGGTTTCGTCGGCCACCGTGACTCCGCTCGCGCCGGTCGACGGCAGCGCCGGCGCGGCAGCGGCAGGAGTGATGGCGGCGGTGTCGAGCACCCGCGCGGTCGCGGCCGGCAGCGGCCCGAGCAGTGTGGCCGGTCCGTAGACCCCGATCCCGAGGATGACAACGGCGCCGATCGCGATCACCACGCCGCGCCGGATGCGATGTGCGGCGGTCGAGGTCATGCCCCCAAGCTAGCGCGGCACCGCCGTGATCGCCGCGACCGACCCGCGCGCCTCGCCTCGCGGCCCTCGGAGGGGTCGGTCAGGCCCAGCCGAGCTCGTGCAACCGCTCGTCGTCGATGCCGTAGAAGTGCGCGATCTCGTGCACCAGCGTCACGTGGATCTCGTCCCGCAGCTCGTCGAGGTCGGCGCACATACCCAACAGCGGCTCGCGGAACAGCACGATGCGGTCGGGCATCTCGCCGAAACCGTACTGCCCGCGTTCCGTCAGGGCGATGCCGTCGTAGAGGCCGAGCACGTCGAGGGATCCGTCTTCGGGGCGATCCTCGACGACGAAGGCGACGTTGTCGAGCCCGTCGATCATGTCGTCGGGGAGAAGATCGAGTTCTGCCACAACGAGCTCTTCGAAGGCGACGGCGTCGAGCTCGAGCATCCGGAACCTCCAGGCGAAAGTAAAACGAGCGACCCGACAGTGTCGGGCCGCTCGTTTCGGTGGGGTGAGTAACGGGGCTCGAACCCGCGGCCTCCTAGACCACAACCAGGCGCTCTGCCAACTGAGCTATACCCACCATGGCCCCGCCCGAGGGCGAAGCACTTTTTGGAACGAAACGAGTCTACAGCTTCGCGGCGAACTCGTTCACCACTTCTGCCGAGATGGCCTTCAGATCTGCCGACGGCGGCCCGGGGGGCGCCACGAAGATCGCCTTGCGGTAGTACTCGAGCTCGCGGATCGACTCGAGGATGTCGGCCAGAGCACGGTGCCCGCCGTCTTTCGCGGGTGCGTGGAAGTAGATCGGCGGGAACCATCGGCGCGCCAGCTCCTTGATCGAGGAGACATCGACGCTGCGGTAGTGCAGGTGGGCATCCACCCGCGGCATGTACTTCGCAAGGAACATGCGGTCAGTGCCGATGGTGTTTCCCGCAATCGGAGCCTTCAGCTCGTTGGGAACGAACTTCAGGATGTATTCGAGCACCTCGAATTCTGCCTCCGCAAGGCTCACGCCGTTCGGAATCAGCTTGTCGAGGCCCGACGTGGCGTGCATGTTGCGCACAAAGTCGCCCATGTGCTCGAGGGCGGAGTCGTCGGGCTTGATCACGATGGTGAAACCGGGGTCGAGGAGGTTCAGCTCGAAGTCGGTGATGACGACGGCCACCTCCACGAGTTCGTCGACGCTGAGGTCGAGGCCGGTCATTTCACAGTCGATCCAGACCAGTCGGTCTGATTGTGCACTCATGCTGCGAGTCTACCGTCGGCCCCCGACACCGGCCGGGCCGTTGCCCGCCTCGCACCGTGCGATATGGTTGAAGCTGCAACTGAAGTGGAGTGTCACCCGTGTCACCAGAACCTCTCGCCCAGACGCCCGCTCAGACGCCCGCTCCGACGCCCGGCCAGATCCTGCTCGTACGGCACGGCGAGACCGCGTGGAGCCTGACCGGCCAGCACACCGGTGTCACCGACATCCCGCTCACCGCCAACGGTGAAGAGCAGGCGCGCGCAGTGGGCCGGGCGCTTGCGGGTCGCCGGTTCAGCCAGGTGCTGACGAGCCCCCGCCTCCGCGCCCGCACGACCGCCGACCTGATCGGATTCGGCGACCAGGCCGTCGTCGAACCGCACCTCGCCGAGTGGGACTACGGAGCCTACGAGGGTCTCACGTCTCTGGAGATCAAGGCCGAACGCGGGCACTGGAACCTCTGGACCGATGGTGTGCCCGCGGGTGCGACGCCGGGGGAGAACAATGCCGAGGTGCAGTCTCGGGCCCTCCGGGTTCTCGGTCGGGTGCGGGCCGACGTGCTCGCCGGCAACGACGTGCTGCTGGTCGCGCACGGCCACATCCTGCGCGCACTCGCCGCAGCGTGGGTCGAGCTGCCGCCCACGGGTGGGCAGGTGTTCGCGCTCGGAACGTCGACCATGAGCGCCCTCGGCTACGAGCACGATGTGCCGGTCATCCTGCTGTGGAACGCCCCCGCGCCGCGCGCCGGCGTGTAGGTCTCGGCTGCCGAAGCCCGCGGTGGCGGTGCGGCTGCCGAAGCCCGCTCACGGTGTGAAGACGACCCGTCGCGGGTCTGCCGTGTCGAGCCACGCCGATTCGACGTCGCGGAGCGGGATGCTGCGGGTCTCGACCTCGAACGAGCCCTCGGAGATCGCGGCGACGAGCGCGGGGAGTTCGCCGAGGATGTTTTGCGGGCTCACGGAGCCCTGGCCGCTGCCCACGATGCTGAGCCGCGCCGAACGGAGTGCGGCAGACGGAATGGATGCCGTGGCCCCCGCAACCGAGCCGATCTCGATCCACGTCAGCGGTCTGCCCTCGTCGGCGCGGTGTGTGACGACAGCAGTCATCGCTCGCGCGGTGGGTTCGCCCCAGAGGTAGTCGAGCACCACGTCGACCTCGGCGGACGCCCTACCCAGGCGCTCGGCGACCTCCGCCTGGTCGCCGTCGAGCAGCACGGTCTGGATGCCGCCGCCGGCGCTCGCCTCGGCCAGCAGAGCGGGGTTCCGTGCCGCAGCCACGATGGATGCCGCACCGAACCGTTTCGCGATCTGCACCGCGAGGCGCCCGGCGTTCCCGGTGGCGCCGAGTACGAGCACGTTCATGCCGGGAGCGAAGTCGATGCGTCGGCGGAGGGCGATCCACGACGCCATCGCCGGGTTCATGATGGCCGCGATGGCGACCGGATCGGTGTCCCCCGGCAGCACGATGCTCCGACGCGTGTCGATCACCGTCTGCTCGGACATCGACCCCATCGTGGTGTCGGGCAGCACGAAATAGCGGAGCAGGCCATCCGCACCCCGGCCGACACCGTCGATACCGGGGACGAGGGGGAGTTCGCTTGTGCTGGTGTAATGCGACCCGTCGGCCTGCGAACGCACCCGGGGGTGCAGGCCCGCGGCGAGCACGTCGACGATGATTTCCGTCGGGGCGAGCGCCTCGGGCGCGGCGATCTCCTCGCAGCGGGGAGCTGAATCGAACGAGGTGACGACGGCTGCGAGCATGGGATCCTCCGTAAATCGGTTGGTATTACGAATTAAACTAGTTGGGATCACGAATCACGTCAAGTAGACTCCAGCCATGTCACAGCAGAGCCGGGACGACCAGGATGCTCTCATCGACGCCCTCGCGCAGACGGCTTTCGTCGTGACCGCCGTGCTCGGCCGGATCGGCCTGGAACACGACCTCTCGCTCACACAGCTCCGGATGCTCGGGGTGCTCCGCGACCGCCGCCTCCGCATGTCGGGGCTGGCGTCCTTTCTGGGGCTTGAGAAGTCCACGCTCTCCGGGTTGGTCGACCGCGCCTGCGCCCGCGGCCTCGTCGAGAGGTCTGCTGATCCGGATGACCGGCGAGCGGTCATCGTCGCGCTCTCCGCACGCGGGGCTGAGCTCGCAGCCGAGGTTTTCGCTGAGGTGTCAGAGCAGCTGCTCCCCCTGCTCGCCGCGCTCGGGCCGGCCGAGCAGAGTCGACTCCGTGCCCTCCTGGCCGGTCTGCTGGCCTCGCCCTGACAGGGCGCACCGGATACACTGTGGCGTGCGTGTGGCAGTGGTGCCACGTACCGGGCGCTCAGAATCGAAGGATCCACCTCCGTGGTGGGCCGTCGGATGGGAAGACTATGGACGCGTTCCTTTCACACACCGGTATTGCTGCACCGCTTCGACGAAGCAACGTCGACACCGACCAGATCCTGCCGGGCAAGTACCTGAAGCGAATCACCCGCACCGGCTTCGAAGACGCGCTCTTTGCCGAGTGGCGCGGCGACAGCGATTTCGTGCTGAATCTGCCGCCGTATCTCGGCGCCTCGATCCTGGTCGCCGGACCGGATTTCGGCACCGGTTCCTCCCGCGAGCACGCGGTGTGGGCGTTGCAGGACTTCGGCTTCCGCGTTGTCGTGTCCCCCCGCTTCGGCGACATCTTCTTGAGCAATGCGGGCAAGTCCGGACTTCTCGCGGCGCTGGTCACCGCGGAAGGCAGCGAGACGCTCTGGCGGGCTGTGGAGGCAGAGCCCGGCCTGGCCCTGACGGTCGATCTCGAAAAGCAGACCATCGACGCGCCCGGGGTCACGGTTCCTTTCACCATCGACAGCTACACCCGCTGGAGGATGATGAACGGCCTGGACGACATCGCGATCACGCTTCAGAGCAATGGGGAGATCGACGCCTTCGAGCGGCAGCGCCCGGCATACAAGCCGTCGCTGAGCTGAACCCTCCCGAAGGCTGAACGCTCAGGTCGAGTTCGCATCCGCCGATGGGGTAATCACTACGCCCCACCGGGAAACATGCCTGATCTCCCGAGCATCGCCTCAGGATGGATTCCGAGCGCGGACGTGACGAAGCGGGAAGCTGTGAGCAGGCCCGGGAACGACAGCCCGGTCGGGATACCACTTCGCTCGGCGAGATAGTAGAGGTCCTCGGTCGCGATGTTCCCGGTCGCCGCGGGGGCGAAGGGGCATCCACCGATACCGCCGCTCGAGGCATCGAGGCCCTCCACGCCCAGCTCCAGTGCTTCCGCGGCATTTGCATATCCGGTGTTCCGCGTGTTGTGCAGATGCAGGCGCAGGGGGAGGGTGGTCAGGAGCCGACTGGCCGTGACGAGGCGTCGCACGTCTGTCGGTACAGCGACGCCGATGGTGTCGGCGAGGGCGATCTCGTCGAGGTCGTGGTGACCGAGCTGTTCGACGATGCCGGTGACGCGGTCCGCGGGCACTTCGCCCTCGAACGGGCATCCGAAGGCAGCCCCGATCGTCACGCTCACGCGCAGTCCGGCGTTCTTCAGCAGGGGAACGATGTGGTCGAGCGCCCGGAGGGAGTCTGCGGTCGACATGCCCTGGTTCCGCAGGGAGAACGTATCGGTCGCCACGATCACGATGTTCGCCTCGTCCACGCCCGCATCCACCGCCCGGCGAGCACCGAAGTCGTTCAGAACGAGACCGATGTAGCTCGCGCCCCGGTCGCGGGGTACGGCCGACATCACCGCCTCGGCGTCTTTCATCTGCGGCACACGGTCGGCTTTGGCAAAACTCACCGCTTCGATGCGGCGAAGCCCCGCGTCGAGCAACGCGTGAATGTACTCGACCTTGATGGCGGTGGAAAGGATCTTGCTCTCGTTCTGCAGGCCGTCTCTGGGTCCGACCTCAATGATCTCCATGCTTATTCCTATCACGGAGCCGGAACTCGGGAAAGGCAAAAAGCATGCAACTGATCGTTAAGAGTATGCAATCTGTCCGAAACACTTGCCAACTAGACATGAACATGAACTAATTGGATGCAATTAGTTCATCGACGAACCGGAGAAAATGCAATGACGCAGTTTGATTCAGCCCTGAATCAGCTTCGAGAGCGCCTGCTCTCGGGTTTCTACTCGCCCGGGGTTGCTCTGACTGCTGCAGATCTCGCCGAAAGCCTCGGCATGAGCCGCACGCCCGTTCGGGAGGCGCTTCGAACGCTCGCCTCCGAAGGCCTCGTCGAGATGGAAATGAATCGCGGAGCGCGCGTCACCGTCTGGGACGACGAGAAACTCGCCGTGGTCTTCGACATCCGTTCGCTGCTGGAGGGGCTTGCCTGCCGCCGTGCTGCTGAGCGCGCCGAAGCTCACGACCTCGATGAACTCGATGCCCTCGCCCAGCGCATCCTGGCCAAAGGTGAGCCGGGCCCCGACCGCGACGAAGATGCCGTGCAGAGCCTGAACTCGGAATTCCACAACGGAATCCTGCGCATCGCCGACAGCCCCATGCTCGAAACGGCCATGCACGGAGTCGTGCATGCCGCAGTGCTGGCGAGAACGCGGGGGTCGTACACAGACGAGGAACAGCGCCGCTCCTCCCTGCATCACCTCGAGATCGTGGCGGCACTCCGAAGCGGTGATGCCAACTGGGCGGAGAGCGTCATGCACAGTCACCTCGCTCAGGGCCGTATTGCAGCGCTCCGAGCCCGCAACGAGAGTGAGGCCGCAGGATGACCGATGCAACCGATGGGCGGATGGCCCTGGATGATCTCCGGGTGATCGAATTGGGCCAATTGCTGGCAGGTCCTTTCTGTGGACAACTACTCGGTGACTTCGGCGCGGATGTCATCAAAGTCGAAGCGCCCGGCAAGGGCGATCCGATTCGGCAGTGGGGCCAGGCAAAGGCCGATGGCCACTCGCTGTGGTGGCCGGTGCTCGGGCGCAACAAGCGGACCATCACGCTCAACCTCCGTGAGAAGGACGGGCAGGACGTGCTTCGACTGCTCGTTGCGGAGGCCGACGTGCTGCTGGAGAACTTCAGGCCGGGAACTCTCGAGCGCTGGGGGCTGTCGCCCGATGAACTCTGGGAGATCAACCCCCGTCTGATCATCACGCGGGTGAGCGGGTACGGGCAGACGGGCCCCTACGCCGCCCGGGCGGGCTTCGGATCGGTGGGGGAGGCGATGGGCGGGATCCGTTACGTGACGGGATCCCCCGAGACCGCTCCATCGCGTGCGGGAATCTCCCTCGGCGATGAGCTCGCGGCGGTCTTCGCGTGCATCGGAACTCTGGCGGCGCTGCACGACAGGGGGCGCACCGGCCGCGGCCAGGTCGTGGACTCCGCGATCTACGAAGCGGTGTTCGCCATGATGGAATCGCTCATACCGGAGTGGCAGATTGCCGGCTACACGAGAGAGCGCACCGGAGCGACCCTTCCCGGTGTCGCCCCGAGCAACGTCTACCCGACGCGTCGAGGCGAGATGGTGCTGATCGCAGCGAACCAGGACTCGGTGTTCGGGCGGCTCTGCACGGCAATGGGCCGGCCTGAGCTGGCAACCGACGAACGTTTCGCGACGCACAACGCTCGGGGCGAGAACATGAAAGAGCTCGACGATCTCGTTGCCGGTTGGACAGCGACGCACGAGCTTGACGATGTGCTCACGAGGATGCACGAAGCGGGTATCCCTGCCGGGCTCATCTACACGGCGAAAGACATGCTGAGCGACCCGCACTTCGCCGCCCGCGATGCCATCGTCACCCTCGCCGACAAGCATTTCGGCGAGATCTCGATGCAGAGCACTTTTCCGCGCCTCTCGGCGAGCCCGGGGCGCGTACGCCACACGGGCCGGGAGATGGGCGAGGACAACGAAGACGTGTACGGCCACTTGCTGGGGCTGGGCACAGAAGCCATCGCGCGACTACGCGCCGACGGAATCATTTAGAGAGGAATCACCGTGGCCTATCGAGTCGGAGTGGACGTGGGTGGAACATTCACCGATGTGCTGCTGATCAATGAAGAATCGGGCAGGACCTGGCGATCGAAAGTTCCTTCCACTCCGGAGGACCAGTCGATCGGGGTGCTGTACGGCATCCAGAAGGCGTGCCGGGAGGCGGGCATCGACCAGGGCGAGGTCTCCCATGTTCTGCACGGCACGACGGTGGCCACCAACGCCGTACTCGAGGGAAAGGGCGCGCGTGTCGGGCTCATCACCACGCGCGGTTTCCGCCAGGTGCTCCAGATCGCTCGCTCCTACGTGCCCGGCGGCCTCGCCGGCTGGATCGTCTGGCCCAAACCGACTCCTCTTGCGAGTCTCGAGAACACGATCGAGGCCGAGGAGCGCACCTCGACGCGGGGCGAGATCATCGAACCGCTCGACGAAGACGATCTGCGCGCCAAGCTGCAGACCCTTCGAGCCAACGACGTGGCATCCGTCTGCATCAGTCTGATCAACTCGTTCGCCAATGCCGAGCACGAACTTCGTGTCGCGGCGATCGTCAAGGAGGAAATGCCGGGGATCCCGGTCTCCCTGTCGACGACGGTGCTCCCGGAAATGCGTGAGTACGAGCGCACCCTCACCACGGTCGCCAACGGTTACGTGCAGGTGCAGGTCGGCAACTACGTGCGCAATCTCGAGGAGAAGATCCGTGCAGGTGGACTCGATGCCGAGCTCGCTCTGCTCCGAAGCGATGGTGGTCTCACCAGCCCTGCTGCCTCGATCGAGCGACCCGTCTCGCTGCTCATGTCGGGACCTGCGGGTGGTGTCACCGGTGCGACCTGGGCGGCCAAGGCTTCACAGCAGGGCAACTTTCTCTCGTTCGACATGGGTGGAACATCCACCGATGTCGCCATGGTCATGGACTACAAACCCAAGATCGCCAAAGACACCCAGGTCGGTGACCTGAAGATTCGCGTCAGCTCCGTCGACGTACGCACTGTCGGCGCCGGAGGTGGCTCGATCGCCCACGTTCCCGAATTGACGCGTGCACTTCGGGTCGGGCCCCAGTCGGCAGGCGCGGTCCCCGGCCCGGCCTCCTACGGGAAGGGTGGAACGCTCCCCACGGTGACGGATGCCAACGTCGTGCTCGGTTACCTCCCGGAGGAACTCGCCGGTGGTGAGATCCGGATGGATGTGGCTGCCGCCCGCACTGCCGTCGCCAGCCTTGCGGAGGCGGCGGGCCTGCCCGACATCGAGACCGCAGCGGCCGGCGTCATCGCCGTCGTCAACGAGAACATCCTCGGTGCCATCCGTCTGGTCTCGGTGCAGCAGGGCTATGACCCGAGGGACTTCGCCCTCATCGCCTTCGGCGGGGCAGGGCCGCTGCATGGCAACGCGCTCGGCAAGCTGCTCGGCTCCTGGCCGGTGATCATTCCGCCGTCGCCCGGTGTGCTGAACGCCTACGGAGACGTCATGACGAGCTATCGGGAAGAGGCCGCGCGTACTCTCGTGCGTTCGCTCAGCAGCATGTCGGATACCGAACTCGGCTCACTGTTCGAGCAACTGCGGGTCACCGCGACGGACCGGCTCATTGTGCAGGGTGTGGCGGCAGACGAGTTGAGCTACGCCTACAAGGCCGATGTCCGCTATCACGGGCAGGGTTTCGAACTCACGATCGAACTGCCGACGGACGGTCTGGGGGAGGGCGTCACAGACACCCTCGCCTCGGGATTCGATGCGGAGCACCAGCGGCTCTTCTCCTTCCTGCTCGAGGCTGATCACGAGATCGTCTCGCTGACCGTCGTGGCGATCCACACGGCCACCGAGATCCCGAGCGTTCCCATCGAACAGGGCACCGGAGACATCTCGGCTGCTCTCATCCGCACGACCGAGATCTGGGTCGAGGGCAAGCGTCATGAGAGCGCCCTCTACGATCGTGGCCTGCTGAGGGCGGGAGACGTCGTCTCCGGCCCCGCCATCATCGTCGAGATGGACTCGACGGCACTCGTCCTCCCCGACCACGAAGCCACCGTCGATCCCAGCGGATGTCTTCTCATCAACCCGACAAGGAGCTGACTCATGGCACGGATCATCGAAACCAACACCGAACCGCTCGCGCCGGTGGATGTCGACGTCATCACGCTCGACCTCATTGAGAACAGTCTGCGGAACGCCCGCTACGAGATGGACGAGGTGCTCTTCCGCACGGCGCTGTCCCCGGGCATCCGCGAGCAGCACGACGAGTTCCCCCTGATCGCCGACGCGCAGGGTCGCATGGTGGTCGGCCAGTTCGGACTGTCGGTACCCGCACTGCTCGGCAGGTTCACCGACACGATCGAGGAGGGCGACGTTCTCCTCACCTCCGATCCCTACAGCTGTGACGGCGCGATCAGCCACGCCAACGACTGGCTCGTCGTCACCCCGATCTTCTTCGACGGCCGGCTGGTCGGCTGGGCCGCGATGTTCGGTCACATGACGGATGTCGGCGGCAAGACCCCCTCGAGCATGCCGACCGATGCGTTGACCATCTTCGAAGAAGGTGTCGTCATCCCGCCGTTCAAGCTCTACAAGGCGGGAACCCTCAACAAGGATCCGCTCGACATCATCCTGAACCAGGTGCGCCAGCCGCAGTGGAACCGGGCAGATCTGAACGGTCTCGTCGCAGCAACGCGCATTGCGGGAAAGCGCGTACAGGAGATGTGCGAGCGTTTCGGCGTCGACACCTACGCCTCCGGTCTCGACGCACTGCTCGAGCGCAACTACCGTGCCATGAAGATCCTGCTCTCGACCATCTTCGAAGACGGTGAGAGCATCTCGTTCACCGACTACATCGACGACGACGGAGTGGGCAATGGGCCGTTCCAGCTCACCCTGACGCTGACGAGGAACGGCGACACCGTCACCCTCGACTTCGCGGGAAGTTCCTCGCAGGCGCCGGGACCGATCAACTACTACCTCAACGAGTCCCTGGTGAAGATGTTCTTCGGCATCTACATCATCACCGTGGCCGACCCGCAGATCCTGTGGAACGACGGGTTCTATCCGCTGATCGACGTGAACATTCCGGAAGGCTCTTTCTGGAAGCCGAAGTACCCGGCAGCTCTGAACGCGCGCAACCACGGAATCGGTCGGCTGTTCGACCTGTTCGGGGGTCTGCTCGGACAGAAGACGCCGGATCTGTTGAACGCTGCCGGATTCTCCTCCTCGCCTCACTTCATGTACTCCGGGCACCACTCGGAGGGGGAGAAGAAGGGTGAGTGGTTCCAGCTCTACTCGATCGGTTTCGGTGGTATCCCCGGTCGACCCATCGGTGACGGCCCCGACGGTCACTCGCTCTGGCCGTCATTCATGAACATTCCGTGTGAGTACCTCGAGAGCTATTACCCAATGCGGATCGAGAAGTGGGAGACCATCGCCGATTCGGGCGGAGCGGGCCTTCACCGGGGCGGAAATGGCGTCGAGGTGGTCTACCACTTCCTCGAGAGCGGCACCATCACCATCCATGACGACCGGTGGCTCACCTACCCCTGGGGAGTGAACGGCGGCCACCCGGGCGAGCGGTCCCGCAAGTGGCTCGACCATCTCGACGGATCGGTGGAGGTCCTGCCGAGCAAGATCCACGACGTCCCCGTTCGCGCAGGGGAGTCGTTGCATTTCGGCACGTGGGGCGGCGGCGGATGGGGCGACCCGTTGCTCCGCGATCCCGAACTGGTGGCGACCGAGGTGCGGGAAGGCCTCGTCACCCAGGTGGGTGCCCGGGCGTATGGAGTCGTCGTGACGGATGCGGGTCGGGCCGATGCCGATGCCTCTGCAGCACTCCGAGCCGAGCTCCGTTCGACTCGAGGCGAACTCCCGCTCTTCGATCGTGGGCCGGAGCTCGAGATCATCCTTGCCAACGCTCTCGAGGAGACGGGACTGCCGGCGCCGAAGATGCCGGCCGCCTCATGACTGAGCCGTCGGTGACCGCGCGTCGGCGAGACCCCCGCGTGTTGGAGAGTGATGAGGCCGGATTCGAGAGGCGGCTGCCGCTCGGTGTCAAGCCGGCGATCGTGCTGGTGGACTTCGTGAGGGCCTATTTCGAACCCGGCGCCCAGCTGTACATGGGAATCGACGAGTGCCTCGGAGTTGCCGGGGAGGTTCTCTCAGCAGCACGCGAGGCAGGGATCCCGGTCATCCACACTCGGGTGTCCTTCACGGAGGGCGGCAGTGACGGTGGCTTCTTCTTCCAGAAGGTGGGCGCTCTGGCCCATTTCGTCGGCGACACGTCGCTCGGCGAGCTGGTGCCCGAGCTGGCGCCACGGCCCACCGAACCTGTGCTCGTGAAGCAGTACGCGAGTGCCTTCTTCGGAACCAGCCTCTCGTCGACTCTCACCAGCCAAGGCATCGACACCCTGATCATCATGGGTGTCTCGACCAGTGGCTGCATCCGTGCAACGGCGGTGGATGCCATCCAGCACGGCTTCCTTCCGGTGGTCGTTCGCGATGGGGTCGGCGATCGTGCCGACGGGCCGCACGAAGCGAGTCTCTACGACATTCAGGCCAAATACGGCGAGGTGCGTTCCTCGACCGAGGTTCTGGCCTACCTCCGCGGCGATGGGAAGAACAGATCATGACGAAGGTCGCAGAACCCTCCCCGCCAGCGACGGACCTTGAGCCCCGGGGATCCCGCGCGTCGAGATTCAGCCCGCTCGGGCTGCTCGAGAAGAACGGCGTGCTGATCGCCTGGCTCATCGTGATCGGAGTGTTCTCCCTCCTTCGCCCGAACACCTTCCCCACCTCGGGGACAGCTTCGGTCGTCTTCGGCACGCAGACCGTGATCCTGATCGTGACGATGGGCCTCCTGCTCGCGCTCGCGGTGGGCGAGATCGACCTGTCAGTCGGCAGTGTGGTCGGATTCGGGGCCGTCCTGCTGGTGGTCTTCAACGGCCAGCTCAAGCTGCCGATCGGTGTCGCCCTTGTGCTCACACTGGTCTGCTGCGCGCTGGTCGGCGTGGTCAATGCGCTGCTCGTGGTTGTGGTCGGGGTGCAGTCGATCATCGTCACACTGGGTATGGCGACGCTCCTGACCGGATTCACGCTCGCGGTCTCGGGCTCGAAGGTCGTGACCGGGCTGGATGTCTCTGTTGTGCAGTTCGTCGCTACCCGATGGCTGGGCATCCCGCTGCCCTTCTATCTCGGAGTCCTGCTGACCGTGGCGATCTGGTTCATCCTGCAGCACACACCGATCGGGCGCCGGATGGCGTTCGTCCTGGCGAGCCGGGAAGTGGCACGCCTTGCGGGGCTGCGAGTGAACCGCATCCGTTTCGGCGCGCTGGTCTCCACGTCGCTCATCGCCGGGCTGGCGGGTGTCGTGCTCGCCTCGCAGAACGGAGCCGCCAACCCCCAGGCCGGTGCCTACTACCTCCTGCCCGCCTTCGCAGGTGCCTTTCTCGGCTCCACCACCGTGCGACCGGGCCGGTTCAATGCGATCGGTACCTTCATCGCGGTCTACTTCCTGGTCACCGGCATCACGGGTCTTGTCTATCTGGGCTTCGCGGGCTGGCCTGAACAGGTCTTCTACGGAGCATCTCTCCTGGTCGCAGTCACGCTCAGCCACATCGCCGGCCGAAGAGCGCGCGGCGGCGGCTCCTGACCGCATCGCACGGAGGCTGAACCTCAGGTCGGCACCGCACAAGCCAGCACCTCGCACACCAGCACCACAGCACTACATCACTACATCACCTCCGCATTTCCTCAACCCACACCAATCACGGGAGTCACCATGCGCACCTTACGTAAACATTCCGCCGTCTTCGGCGTCGCCCTGGCCGCCACTGTCGCCCTGGCCGGGTGCTCCGGGGGTGGGACCGATACGAACGCGGCGCCCGCGGCCCAGGGCGACGCCGCCGGCATCGCGACGGCACAGTCCAACCTCGACGCGTACCTCAACCCGCCCACCTGGCAGGGTCCGACCGATCCGGTGAAGACGAGTGGGCTCAGCGGGAAGAGGGTCGTCTACATCAACGTGTCGAGCTCGATCCCTGTGCTGAAGTACTGGTCCGACACGTTGAAGGTCATTCTGAACGACACGGCTGGCGTGCAGCTCGAAGAGATCGACGCCAAGGGCTCGGTGGACGAGGCGAACAAGGGCTTCCAGCAGGCCATCGCCTCCAAAGCCGACGTCGTCGTTCTCGTCGCACTCTTCCCCGACCTCTTCACGCAGCAGATCGCTGCGGCTCACGCACAGGGCATGAAGGTGATCACCGCGCAGTCGGGAGTCCCCGGGGACATCTCGAAGGGCCAGGATGCTGAGGTCTCGTTCGACTACGTCAAGGTCGGCCAGCTCATCGCCGACTGGATGATCGTGGACTCCAAGGGCACCGGCAAAGCCACGATCTTCTCCTCCGACGACGTTCCGGCTTCGCAGCCTCAGGTCAATGGCACGAAGGACGAGGTCGCCAAGCTCTGCCCCGGCTGCGACGTGACCGTCAGCGATGTGCAGATCCCGCAGTGGGAGACCGGCATTCCGACGGCGTTCCAGTCAGCGCTGAACACCGACCCCGACCGTACCTACTTCCTCCCGCTGTACGACGGACAGGGTCTGACCGGACTCAGCGCCATCCGTTCCGCTGGTGCGGGCGAGAAGGCGAACGTCGGTACATTCAATGCGACCCCAGGGATCGTGGATGGCCTCAACGACCCGACGAGCGGGCTCAAGCTCGACATCGGCGGTCACAACGAGTGGTGGGCCTACGCCATGGCGGACCAGATCTTCCGTGAGCTCAGCGGGACCGCACCTGTCGAGAACTACAACATCGGGCTCCGTGTCTTCGACCAGTCGAACAAGGACCTCATCACGGGCACGGATGAGTTCTCGTGGTACGACTACGACGGATACAAGGCGGAGTTCGCGAAGCTGTGGACTAAATAGCACATGGCGACCAACCCCGACCGGAGCAGCGCGCTCGTTGTCGATCACGTGTCGAAGACGTTCGGTTCCATCACTGTGCTGAACGACGTGTCGTTCAGCATCGCCCGCGGCGAGACGGTGGGACTCATCGGTGAGAACGGTTCCGGCAAGTCGACCTTCATCAAAGTGCTCTCGGGCTTTCACGCTCCCGATCGGGGTGCCGTCGTGAGCATGGGGGAGCGCGACATCTCCGGGGTTCTCGCCGCGGGTCCGACACAGACCGGTCTCGGCTTCATCCATCAGGACCTCGCGCTCGTGGAGAACCTGACGATCGTCGAGAACCTCCGGATCTCCCAGTTCACGACAGGGCTGCTCGGTCGCATCCGGTGGAGGCAGGAAGAGCGAATCGTCGCCGGGATGATCGCCAAGGTCGGTCTCACCATGTCGCCGACAACGCTTGTCAGTGACCTCAGCGTGACCGATCGTGCGCTCGTGGCCATTGCCAGGGGGCTGGCCGAGATCGACTCTGCCGGAACCGACCGCCCCCGCCTGCTCGTGCTCGACGAGCCGACCGCCTACCTGCCGGCGGAAGGCGTCGCCCGGCTCTTCGCCGCCGTTCGACGACTCACCGAAGACGGCACCAGTATCCTCTTCGTCTCGCACCGGCTCGACGAGGTGATCGACCACTGTGAGCGTGTGATCGTCTTCCGCGGCGGAAATCTCGTGGCCGACGAGCTGACAGAGGGTCAGACCGAGAGAGATCTCGTGACGCTCATGCTCGGTCGGTCCCCCGAAGGGCTGTACCCCGACTACAACGAGCGTTCGGGTGAAACCGTTCTGACCGTCGAGAAGCTTTCGGGCGGAACAGTCGAAGAGGTCGGCTTCAGTGCTCGTGCGGGGGAGATCGTCGGTTTCATCGGACTGCCGGGCGGCGGCTACGAGCACATTCCGTATCTGCTGTCGGGTGCGTCACGACCCAGGTCCGGCTCGATCACCATCGACGGAGCGAGGGTCGACGCACGCGCGCAGACACCGCAATCCGCCATTGCGCGCGGTATTGCACTGCTGCCCGCCGACCGGAAGAACCGCAGTGGCGCTCAGACCCTGAGCCTCGCCGAGAACGTCACCATCGCCACTCTCTCGAAGTTCCGTGCACGAGGCGTCATGCTCGATGCTGCCCGTGAGCGCACCGTGGTTCGCGAGCAGATCGACAACTATTCCATTCAGGCCCCGCACCCGGATGCTGCGCTGTCGAGCCTCAGCGGTGGTAACCAGCAGAAGGCGCTTCTCGCCAAATGGGTGATTGCCGAGCCGCGGGTCTATGCACTGCACGAACCGACGCAGGGGGTCGATGTCGGTGCCAAACGCGACGTCTTCCGCCAGATGGCCGGCCTCGCCGCCGAGGGCACGGTGCTGGTGATCGCCAGCGTCGAATACGAAGATCTCGCCAGACTGTGCACTCGTGTGCACGTGGTGAAAGCAGGGAGGATCACGTTGACCATTGAGAGAGACGACTTGAGCGCCCACGCGCTCGCCGTTGCGGTGCACGAACGATGACCGGCACGACCCTGGTCGAGAAGATCTGGCAGAAACAGGCCATCCCCCGCGAGGGCGACCGTCCCGATCTGCTCTTCATCGATCTGCACTTCCTGCACGAGGTCTCGAGCCCCCAGGCGTTCGACGGGCTGCGGTTGTCAGGCCGGACAGTGCGGCGTCCCGAACTCACTCTCGCCGTCGAGGACCACAACGTCCCCACGGACACATTCGAGTTGCGTGAGCCGCTCGGTCGCATCCAGGTCGAGGCCCTCCGAAAGAATTGCGCGGAGTTCGGCATCCGATTGCGGAGCCTCGGGGCTACCGGCCAGGGGATCGTGCACATCATCGGTCCGGAGACGGGGCTCACCCAGCCCGGGATGACGATCGTCTGTGGCGACAGTCACACCTCCACCCACGGTGCTCTCGGGGCACTCGCCTTCGGCATCGGCACGAGCGAGGTCGAGCATGTGCTCGCCACACAGACGCTGCCCCAGGCGCGCCCTCTGACGATGGCTGTCAACGTTGTCGGCTCTCTGTCCAACGGTGCCACGGCGAAGGATCTCGCTCTCGCGCTCATCGCCCAGGTCGGAACAGGAGCGGGAGCGGGTCACATCGTCGAATATCGCGGTCCGGCTATCCGTGCGCTCTCGATCGAGGCGCGGATGACTCTCTGCAACCTCAGCATCGAGTGGGGTGCTCGAGCGGGTCTCGTCGCGCCCGACGAGACCACCTTCGCCTATGTGCACGGGCGGGAGCACGCTCCCACCGGAGCCGCGTGGGATGAGGCGGTCGCCGGGTGGTCGCAGTTGTTCAGCGATGAAGACGCCGTGTTCGACACCGAAGTCACGATCGATGCCGACCTCGTGCAGCCGTTCGTCACCTGGGGAACGAACCCCGGGCAGGGCGTGCCGCTGGACGGCACCGTGCCCGATCCGGGGATCCTGGTCGATGACGCCCTGCGCGCTGCAGGCGAGCGGGCCCTGGAGTACATGGGGCTGGTGCCGGGCACCCGCATGCGCGACATCCCGGTCGACACGGTCTTCATCGGCTCGTGCACCAACAGCCGCATCGAAGACCTCCGGCTCGCCGCCGGAGTGCTCAAGGGCAGGAGCGTCGCCGACGGTGTCCGGATGCTGGTCGTTCCCGGGTCGCTCGATGTGAAGAAGCATGCGGAGGAGGAGGGGCTCGACCAGATCTTCCTCGCCGCCGGCGCCGAGTGGCGCTCAGCCGGATGTTCGATGTGCCTCGGCCTGAACGAAGACCGCGGGAAGCCCCAGGAGCGAATCGCTTCGACCTCCAACCGGAACTTCGAGGGCCGCCAGGGCCCCGGTGCCCGCACTCACCTGGTGTCGCCCGGCGTCGCAGCGGCGACGGCAGTGCGCGGAACGCTCTCGAGCCCCGCCGACCTCTCCAACGGACGGGACGACCGATGATCGACGAAGATGCAACGTCCCGGCGAGGCACCGTGCGTGGCGCTGTGCTCAGCCGCATCGGATCGAAGCGACCCTACTCAGTCAGCCGGCCACTCGAGATTCGCAGGGTGCAGCTGGATGCGCCCGGAGCGACCGAGATCGAGGTGCGCATCGAGGTCGCCAGCCTCTGTCACTCCGATCTCTCGGTCGTGTCGGGAGTGCGCCCGCGGCCCGTACCCATGCTGCTCGGTCACGAGGCCGCCGGAATCGTGGAAGTGGTGGGCTCTGAAGTCGTCGGTGTGAGCATCGGTGACCGGGTGGTCATGACCTTCTTGCCGCGGTGTGAGGAATGCGCCGCCTGCGCGAGTGGTGGCGCGAGCCCCTGCGAGCGGGGGAGCGCCTCCAACGGCGAGGGGACACTGCTCTCCGGTGGCATCCGGATCCACGACGACGAGGGTGCGATCTTCCACCATCTCGGGGTTTCGGGCTTCGCCGAACGTTCCGTGGTCGACTACCGTTCGGTTGTCGTCGTCGATCAGGATGTCCCGCCTGACGTCGCGGCTCTGATGGGCTGCGCTGTTCTCACCGGGGGCGGTGCCGTTCTCAACACCGGCCAGCTCGTCAGCGGTGAACGACTCGCCGTGATGGGTCTCGGCGGAGTGGGAATGGCCGCCCTCCTCGTCGGTCTGGCGCACGACGGGGTGACGGTGATCGGCATCGATGTGCACGCCGACAAGCTCGAGACCGCACGCGGGCTCGGGGCGCACGAGGTGTACACACCCACGGAAGCGGCGGAACTCGGCATCACCGCCGATCTCGTCGTCGAAGCCGTCGGCCGGGCTGTGGCGTTCGAGGCCGCCGTCGCCATGACGGCGATCGGCGGCAGAACCGTCACTGCGGGTCTCCCGGCCCCGGACGATCTCGCCAGCATCTCGCCTCTTGCGCTCGTGGCCGGCGCGCGCCGGATCCTCGGCAGCTACCTCGGTGGCTCGGTTCCGAAGCGTGACATTCCCCGGTTCGTCGACCTCTGGCGGGCCGGTCGGCTTCCGGTCGAGAGCCTGGTCTCGTCGGAGGTGAGCCTCGAGAACATCAACGGCTCCATGGATGCTCTGGCCGATGGCCATGTGCTCCGCCAGATCATCCGATTCGACCAGGCGCCGACGCAGGCACCCCCAGACTCCATTCTCACCACCGAAGCACCGAACCAAGAGAGTATCCAGATATGAACGCCAGCGAGAGATTCCGTCATCGGCTTGCCTCCATCGAGACCGATCCGCTTCTCATCCCGGGTGGAGGAACACCGCTCGAGGCCCGGGTGGCCGAGCAGTCGGGGTTCGACGCGTTCTACCTGAGCGGTTACGCCGTTGCCGCTTGGCGGCACGGTCTGCCCGACATCGGTCTGTTGGGTGCGCGAGAGACTCTGGATGCCCTGGCTGCTGTGCGGCGGGTCACCGAGTTGCCCCTCATCTGCGATGCCGACACCGGGTACGGAGATGTGATCGCGGTGACAGAGAATCTTCGCGCCATGGAAGCAGCCGGTGCCTCGGCGATCCAGATCGAAGACCAGGTGTGGCCCAAGAAGTGCGGTCACATGAGCGGCAAGGAGGTCATTGCGTTCGACGAGGCTGTGCGCAAGGTGGCGGCCGCGGTGCAGGCCCGCCGCAATCCCGACACCGTCGTCATCGCTCGAACCGATTCGCTCGCACCGCGAGGCTTGGATGAGGCAATCCGGAGAGGAGAGGCTTTCGCTGACGCGGGCGCAGACATCGTCTTCATCGATGCTCCCGAAGCGGTGGAACAGCTCGCCACCATCGGGTCGGCGTTCGGCCCGATGACCATGGCGAACATGAGCGAGGGTGGACGCACGCCCGCGCTGAGCCTTGCCGAGCTTCACCAGAAGGGATTCGGGGTCGTCATCTACCCCACGACGACGCTCCGCATCGCCGCGCGCGAGTTCGGGGACTTCTACAAAGATCTTGCTGCTGACGGGTCCTCCGCCTCGTGGATGGACCGAATGCACGGCCTCGACGGTCTCAATGCCATCGTCGACCTGGACCGCTACCTGGCGATCGACGCCCGCTTCCAAGGACAGAACGCGACCACGTAGTCGACCCCCCCCAGGCAGGTGGGTGGGTTCGGTGGCGTCCGGTCGCTGCGGAACCCACCCACCGATTCTCTGCACGCCACACCGGTCTGCTGCCGACGGGATGGCATACGATCAGGCCCGAGGCAAGGAGACCTGAGATGAATCCGACCGAGGAGATCGACAGCCTGATCGAGAAGCACCCGGACTGGCGCGGCGCGAAGCTTGCTCAGATGCGCGCCATCATCCGCGGCGTCGATCCGGCCATCGTCGAGGAATGGAAGTGGATGGGAGCCCCCGTCTGGGAACTCGACGGCATCCTCGTGGTGGGCAACATCTTCAAGACCAAAGTGAAGCTCGGGTTCATGTACGGCGCGTTGATCGACGACCCCGACGGCCTGTTCAACGGCGAGCTGGGCGGCAATCAGCGACGTTCCGTGGAATTCGCCGAGGGCGACGAGGTCGACGAAGAGGCCTTCGCGACGTTGGTTCGGGCGGCAATCGCCTACAACCGGTCGAAACCGCGAAAGACCCCGGCGCGAAAGACTCCGGCTCGACAGACTCCGGCGAAGCAATAGGCCGTCTGCCGGATGCTCGGAGCAGCCGGAGCCGCTACGGCATAATGGATGCTGGAGTCCTCCCCCCGTAGCTCAGCGGAAGAGCAAATGGTTTCTACCCATCAGGCCGGGGGTTCGAATCCCTCCGGGGGGACTCCGCGGCGGATGCCCGTTCTGCGGGGTGCTCGCCGAGGTGCTCGCCGAGGGTGGGCTGTCAGCGCGGGGCCGGGGTGTCGATCTGGCGCTGCACCGCGTCGACGTCGTTCAGCACGCGTGCGGTGTCGAGTGTTCCCGTCGTTGCGCGGGGGGCCTCTGTCGACTGCGCCGGGTACGTGGGGGCCTGGTATGCGGATGCCTGGTACGCAGGAGCTGCGGGCGCAGCTTCGCGCCCCGTGGATGTCGCAGCCTGCGTCGGTGCCGCGGCGGTCGTGGCACTCTGCTGCTGCGCTCCGGGAGCCCCGTGCTGCTCGTGATGCTGCTGGGCCACCCAGGCCTCCTGCTGCTCCTTGAGGGTGCGCTCGCTGTCTGAGCCCTGTGTCGACCAACGGTCGAGGTCGCTCTGGAACGAGCGCCGCGTGCGGCCGGGACGGTTCTGCCATTCGACGAGCTGGTCGCGGAACACGATGACGGCGGGTTCGACCTGGTAGCCGAAGGTCGCAGAACTCCGCTTCATCTCGGCGAGCGAGTGCGCTGCCCAGTTCGCGGCGACAGCGGCGCCCTTGATCGGCAGCAGGCGAACCTGGATGTCGGCCTGCCCTGTGGCGCGGTCGGAGAGCACCTGTTCCTGCGGGGTGAGGGAATTCCAGACGGACGCCTGCTCCGCGGCATCCACCAGCGCGCCGATCGCTGCGACTTTGAGGTCGCGGTCACGGCTGGCCAGCAGCCGTTTGATCGACCCGCTCGCGATCCACGCCGCGAGCAGCCCGGCGACGATGATCGAGACCGCGGGCACCGCGATGCTCGTGATCACGTAGGCGCCCCCGTCGGTGTCGGCCCAGGTCAGAAAATCACTCCACCATTCCATGGGGGAAGACTACCTCTGGCCTGTTCTCTGGCCCCGGATGACGGGGGCGTGTGTTGCGATGGTCGGAACGGCCATCAGCGGAAGCAGGAGAGTGCATCGTCGATCGAGGCGAAGTCACCGACGCCCACCACCTGGCGCGTGGAGGCGATCATCCGGCGGGCCTCGAACCGTTCGGTCGCCTGCTCGATGTAGCCGGCCATGCTGCCGTCGGAACGGAGCACCCGCCAGAGAGTGGGGCGCACCTGGCGGAGGGTCGGGGGCGACGAGGGGAATCGGCTGGCTCTGAGGGTGTTCATGTCGTACCTCCTGTGATCGCGCCGGCCCGGCTGATGGTGTGACTGCAGGCTATGCGCGACCACCGACATCGGTGGAGGGCGGACGTGGGGCTCTCCTCTCGCCCACAACGCCGGCCTTGCAGGATCTCTCCACAGATGGTTGCTGAGCCCCCCACCAGCGCAGGGTCACGGGACCAGAATCGTCGCAGCGGCCGAACCACAGCCCTTCGCATCCCGCGTCGGACGTCGGCCCGATCACCCCGAGGAGCACACCATGCCCGACACCATTTGCCTGACAGGGGTCGTCGCGACGACACCGCGGCACATCACCACCACAGAGGGGCTCGACATCACGAGTTTCCGGCTGGCCTCCAGCCAGCGCCGATTCGACCGGCACCAGAACAGCTGGGTCGACGTGGGCACGAACTGGTACACCCTCACGGCGTTCCGCCAACTCGCGTCGAACCTGGCGACGTCGGTTTCCAAGGGCGACAGGGTGGTGGCCGCGGGCCGGCTCCGCATCCGTGAGTGGGAGAACGCCGAGAAGAGCGGAATGACGGTGGAGATCGAAGTCGAGTCTGTGGGGCACGACCTCGGCTGGGGCACGACCCAGTTCAGCCGCACAGTGCAGCCGGAGGCGCAGGCCGGGGTGTCTTCCGCTCCGCCCGGTGCCGGTCCGGGCGGAGGGCACGGTATGCCGCCCGGACCGGGCGACCTGGGGCCAGGGTCGGGCGACGTCACCGCACCGGCTGTCACCGGATCGGGTGGCTGGGCGATACCCGGGGCACGGTCCGAACCTGCCGCCGGGCTCGGATCCGACGGCTTCACTCCGGCGTCCACGGCCGATTCGGAGCATGGCGCGCTCACTCCTCACCTAGACTCGACCCGTCTGTAGGGGATCCCGCCACAACAAATGGAGTTTTCATGCCAGCGCGCTCGTCTCGCGTCGTGCTCACTGCGGTTCTGACGGCAGCCACCGCGCTCGCCCTCGCCGCCTGCACGGCGACGGCTACCCCGGATCCGGCCCCGACAGAGTCCTCCTCGGTGCAGTCAGGTGCCCCGACCGCACCGCCCACGGCGGCACCGAAGCTGGTTCCCGGCGGATCGGCGACCGACAACCTGCCGTTCTTCGACTCGGTCAACAACGGGGTGATCGCCGCTGCGACGGCGGCGAACTCGACGGCCGACGGAAAGGGATTCGTCTCGGCGCTCCGCGACGGGGGTTTCACCGTCGCCGACATGCAGGTCACCCCCGACATCACCACGGTGGGGGTGAAGGCCGATTCGATCCAGTTCTCAGTGGCGCTCGGTGGCCAGTGCCTCATCGGCCAATACAGTTTCGGCGAGTACCACAGCCTCGTGGCCCCGCTGCTCGGCACCGGCAAGTGCCTGATCGGGGAGACCCGCACCATAGACTTCTAATCATGGCCGAATACATTTACTCCATGGTGCGCGCCCGCAAGGCCGTGGGCGAGAAACTGATCCTCGACGACGTCACGATGTCGTTCCTACCGGGGGCGAAGATCGGTGTGGTGGGTCCGAACGGCGCCGGAAAGTCGACCATCCTGAAGATCATGGCGGGCCTCGACACCCCGAGCAACGGCGACGCGACTCTCTCCCCGGGCTACACCGTGGGAATCCTGATGCAGGAGCCCGAGCTCGACGAGTCGAAGACAGTGCTCGAGAACGTGCAGGAGGGCGTGGGCGAGATCAAGGGCCAGATCGATCGCTTCAACGAGATCTCTGCGGCGCTGGCCGACCCCGATGCCGACTTCGACACCCTGCTCGAAGAGATGGGCACGCTGCAGGAGAAGATCGACGCCGCCGACGCCTGGGATCTCGACTCCCAGCTCGAACAGGCGATGGATGCCCTCCGCACCCCGCCCGGAGATGCCAGTGTCTCGAACCTCTCCGGTGGAGAGAAGCGCCGGGTGGCGCTGACCAAGCTCCTGCTGCAGAAGCCCGACCTGCTGCTGCTCGACGAACCGACGAACCACCTCGACGCCGAGAGCGTGCTGTGGCTCGAGCAGCACCTCGCGAAGTACCCGGGCGCTGTGCTCGCCGTCACACACGACAGGTACTTCCTCGACCACGTCGCCGAATGGATCGCCGAAGTCGACCGCGGCAAGCTCTACCCCTACGAGGGCAACTACTCGACCTACCTCGAGAAGAAGCAGGAGCGCCTGCAGGTGCAGGGCAAGAAGGACGCCAAGCTCTCGAAGCGCCTCGCTGAAGAGCTCGAATGGGTCAGGTCGAATGCGAAGGGTCGCCAGGCCAAGTCCAAAGCGCGCCTGGCGCGCTACGAGGAGATGGCGAGCGAGGCAGAGCGCACCAGGAAGCTCGACTTCGAGGAGATCGTGATCCCCGTGGGCCCACGTCTCGGCTCGCAGGTCATCGACGCGAAGAAGCTGAGCAAGGGATTCGGTGAGCGCGTGCTCATCAACGACCTCTCGTTCACTCTTCCCCGGAACGGTATCGTCGGCGTGATCGGCCCGAACGGTGTCGGCAAGTCGACACTGTTCAAGACCATCGTCGGCTTCGAGCCGCTCGACTCGGGCGAGCTGACGATCGGCAACACGGTCGACATCTCCTACGTCGACCAGGACCGCGGCGGCATCGACCCGAAGAAGACGCTCTGGGAGGTCGTGTCCGACGGCCAGGACTACATCCAGGTCGGCAAGACCGAGATCCCGTCACGCGCCTACGTCTCCACGTTCGGCTTCAAGGGCCCCGACCAGCAGAAAGCCGCGGGTGTGCTCTCCGGTGGTGAACGCAACCGGTTGAACCTCGCACTCACGCTCAAACAGGGTGGAAACCTGCTGCTGCTCGACGAACCGACGAACGACCTCGACGTCGAGACCCTGGGCAGCCTCGAGAACGCCCTGCTCGAGTTCCCCGGCTGCGCTGTGGTGATCACACACGACCGGTGGTTCCTCGATCGCATCGCGACGCACATCCTCTCCTACGAGGGCACAGAGGACGACCCGGCGAACTGGTACTGGTTCGAGGGCAACTTCGAGGCCTACGAGCAGAACAAGATCGAGCGTCTCGGCCCGGATGCGGCGAAGCCCCACCGCTCCGCGTACCGCAAGCTGACCCGCGACTGACGCGCCGCCGCCGAGAGACAGCCGTGACCCTGCACCACCTGGGCCGCTGAGATGCGACTGAACGTTCCGACCAGACTGCGCTGGTCCGACCTCGATGCCTACGGGCACGTGAACAATGTCTCGATGCTGCGCCTCCTCGAAGAGGCGCGCATCGAGGCGTTCTGGTCGACCGAGTCCACCACACGTCAGACTGCAGATGGCGAGGTGACCGAGTTCACCGGGAACACCGCCATGGCGGTGCTCGACGGCCGCGCCGACGCGCGCACGCTCTCCCTGATCGCCCGCCAGGAGATCGAGTACCTCGCGCAGATACCGTATCTGCGGGAGCCCCTCGACCTCCAGCTCTGGATCGGGCGTCTCGCGGGGGCGAGCCTCGACGTCTGCTACGAGGTCTGGAACCCCGTGGCATCCGAGACACGTGTGCTCTTCACCCGGGCAGCCACCACCCTCGTGCTGTTCGACGCAGAACTTCAGCGGCCCCGTCGCATCTCCGCCACGGAACGCGCCGCGTGGGAGCCGTTCGTCGAGGCACCGCTCGAGTTCACGCACCGTCGCTGACGCTGGCAGGAGCCAGAGGGATCGGGGTGGAACCTAGACGCCCGGAACGCGGATCGTCCCCTCCTGGGCGATGCTCGCGAGAAGGGTTCCGTCCCGGGAGAACATCCGCCCGAGCGCCAGTCCGCGCCCGCCGGTCGCGGAAGGGGATTCCTGCGTGTAGAGCACCCACTCGTCGGCGCGGCCGGGGCGGTGCCACCACATCGCGTGGTCGAGGCTCGCGACCTTCATTCCCGGTGTCATCCAGGTGAGGCCGTGCCGACGGAAGACCGCCTCCAGGATGGAATAGTCGCTGGCGTAGGCCAGTGCCGCCCGGTGCAGCACCGGGTCATCGGGGAGCCGCGAGACAGCGCGCACCCAGACCGCCTGGTGCGCAGCACGACTCTCATCCGCCTGGAGATAGACCGGCTGCGAGATGTGGCGCACGTCGAAGGGGCGTTCGTGGGCCCAGCTCCGAGCCACCGGGTGATCCAGCGACCCGATGACATCTGCGGTGGTCGGCAGCGATTCGGGATCGGGTAGTCCCTCGGGCATTCCGATCTGGTGGTCGAGACCGGGGTCATCGGTCTGGAACGAGGCGATCATCGACAGGATCGGCACCCCGTTCTGGTAGGCCTGCGTGCGCCTGGTCGAGAAGGAGCGCCCATCGTGGATGCGGTCGACCGAGAAGGTGATGGGCTGGTTCGCATCTCCGGGCCGGAGGAAGTAGCCGTGCATCGAATGTGCAGGGCGATCGCCCTCGATGGTGCGACTCGCGGCGACCAGCGACTGCGCCAGGACCTGCCCGCCGAAGACCCGGCCGAGCGGCGTCCAGATCGACGGGGCGACGAAGATGTCCTCGGTCGTTCTCACCGAACTCTCGGTGATGTCGAGCGCTTCCAGAAGGCTGTTGAAGGCGTCGGTCATGTTCTCTCCGTCTCGATCCGGCCACGGCTGCCCGATGGTCATGCGGGGCGTCCTCGCCTTCTGTAGTTTAGGAGTTGATGGTTCAAACGTTCTCCCTCGTCGATGCGCTCTCCCTCGGCGACCTCAAGGTGTATCTCGGGCGTTCCGCCCGGGTGGGCACCGATTCGGTGCGTCTGATCGCCGGCCAGGGGGTTCTCGCCGTCTATGCGTCGGTGCTTGCGCCCAAGGGTCTGCTCGACACCGGCCCGACGGTTCTCGGCCTCCGCACGTTCGCCCTGAGCGACAGGCAGCTGGAGTTCGATGAGATCGTGTCGATCCGGGCTCTCCTCGACCGGCTCGCCCTGCTCTCGGTCGTCGCGAACGGGGACACAGGGCCTGTGGAGGTCACTCTTCCGCCTTCCGAGGGCCCGACGGCGTGGGCCGGGATCTCACCGCCCCGCGGCGGCTGGACGAACCTCGGGCTCGTCGATTCGGCCGTACTGGAGAAGACCGCCGGCGACGGCATCACCGAGGTGGCAGCTGCCCTGCCCCCCGACGCCGGCGAGCAGCTCGTGCATCGCGTGCGGAGCCAGGTCTGGGGCCGCCCGATCGAGGGCATCGGCCGCCGCACACCGTCGGGCGCCGCCTTCGCCGCGGTGAGCCTCGGATTCCTCCGCCCCGACGATCCTGTCGCCCTCTACGAGTCGGGCCCCTGGACGCGGCTCAGCACCCGCCGCGGCCACATCCTGACTCGCTGACCCGGCGCAGAGCGGGGTTCCCGTCAGAGCGCCGCCGCCACCGCACGCCCCACCTGGCGGCCCGAGAACAGGCACCCACCGAGGAACGTGCCCTCGAGCGAGCGGTAGCCGTGCATCCCGCCGCCACCGAACCCGCTCGCCTCGCCCGCCGCGAACAGCCCCGGCACGGGCGACCCCGATCCGTCGAGCACCCGTCCCGAGAGGTCGGTCTGGATGCCGCCCAGCGACTTGCGCGTCAGAATGTGCAGCTTCACCGCGATCAACGGCCCGGCCGCCGGGTCGAGGAGCCGGTGCGGAGCCGCCACCCGGATCAGCTTGTCCCCGCGGTACCGCCGGGCCCCGCGCACCGCCGTGATCTGGGCGTCCTTCGTGAATTCGTGCGAGATCTCCCGGTCGCGCCCTTCGATCTCGGCGCTCACCCGCGCCGTGTCGAGCGGGGCATCGCCGGAGAGCTTCTGCATTCCCACCAGCAGCTCTTCCAGCGAGGAGGCCACGACGAAGTCGGCCCCGTGCGCCTTGAACGCCTCGACGGGCCCGGGAGCGCCGGGCCCGACGCGCGCCGCCAGCAGCCGCAGGTCCTTCCCCGTCAGATCGGGGTTCTGTTCGCTGCCCGAGAGCGCGAACTCCTTCTCGATGATCTTCTGCGTCAGCACGAACCAACTGTGGTCGTAGCCTGTCGAGAGGATGTGTTCGAGTGTTCCGAGGGTGTCGAAACCGGGGAACAGCGGCACGGGCAGGCGGCGCCCCGTGGCGTCGAGCCAGAGCGACGACGGGCCCGGCAGGATCCGGATGCCGTGGCGCTGCCAGACGGGATCGAAGTTCGTGATGCCCTCCGTGTAGTGCCACATCCGATCGGAGTTGATCAGGGTTCCCCCTGCCTGGCGGGTGATGCCGAGCATCCGACCGTCGACGTGGGCGGGCACTCCCGAGAGCAGGGATGCCGGGGGAGTGCCGAAGCGCGCCGGCCAGTTCTGCCGCACGAGGTCGTGGTTGCCCCCGATGCCGCCGCTGGTCACGATGACCGCCGACGCCGCCACCTCGAACGAGCCAACGACCGTGCGCGAACTCGTGACGCCGCGCCCGGCGGATGACGGCTCGAGAACAGCGCCGCGCACACCAGTGACGCCCCCGTCTGTCGTGGTGAGTCCATCGACCCGGTGCCGGTGCAGCAGGGTCACGAGCCCGCTCCGGACGCCCGCCCGAACCCGCCGCACGAAGGGTTCGAGCACACCGGGGCCGGTGCCCCACGTGATGTGGAAGCGCGGCACGGAGTTGCCGTGGGAGAGAGCCGTTCCGCCGCCCCGCTCCGCCCAGCCGACCACAGGGAAGAACCGCACCCCCTGCTGGCGGAGCCACGCGCGCTTCTCGCCGGCCGCGAACTGCAGGTAGGCCTCGGCCCACCGTCTCGGCCACTCATCGACGTCCCGGTCGAAGCCGGCGGAGGCGAACCAGTCCTGGCGGGCGAGTTCGAGGCTGTCGTGCACACCGAGGCGGCGCTGCTCGGGGCTGTCGACCAGAAAGAGCCCGCCGAACGACCACCAGGCCTGCCCGCCGAGGGAGGCGGCCGGCTCCTGCTCCACGATCGTCACGCGCCGGCCGGCGTCGACCAGCTCGGCGGCCGCCACGAGGCCGGCGAGCCCCGCGCCCACGATGATCACGTCGGACTGTGCAGTCATGTCAGAACTCCTTCGTTCCTACCGGGTGGGGCGACCCGGGGTGCGGCCCCACGGGCTGTGATACCTACTCGTCGAACGTGTTCACCATCGCATGCGCGGCTCGTTCGAGATAGTCCCAGAGCGTCGCATCCTGCAGCGGAGCGAGCTCGAGCGAGTCGACCGCAGCCCGCATGTGCAGCAACCATCGGTCGCGGGCGTCGGGGTTGACCTTGAACGGATTGTGGCGCATCCGGAGCCGTGGGTGGCCGCGCTCCTGGCTGTAGGTCGTCGGGCCGCCCCAATACTGTTCGAGAAAGCCGGTGAGGCGCTGGATGGCTCCCTCGAGGTCGTCCTCGGGGTACATCGCCACCAGCACGGGGTCGGAGGCGACGCCGCGATAGAACTCCCGCACGAGGCGTTCGAAGGTGGGGCGACCGCCGAGCTGCTCATAGAACGTGCTCCCGGTGGCTTCGTCGGTTCCGGATGCCGCGGCTGAAGCCGTGGGGACGACGGGGATGAGCGGGATGCCGCTGCCCGCGGCGGCCGGAGGTGTGACGGCGGGGGTGCCTGGCTGGTCGGTCATCTGTTCCGTCCTCGGGGTGTGCGCGGGCTGGTGCCGTCTGGCGGCGTGCCGCCCGATCCATTCTCCGGCGCGCCGTCGGGCCCCGGCGTCTCCGCGACCGGCACTGGGCGGGTTCGCGGCGGCCGGGAGCCCGTCACGGATGTGGCACCCTCGAAGCCGCTCAGCACGATGCTGTTCAGCGATGGCAGGTGCACGCCCATCTCATCGAGGGCGCGCTTCAGCTGGATCCGGAGTTCGCGCGCGACGTCGTCCTTGGCGTTCGTGCGCGTCTTGACAACGAGCCTGATGACCAGAGCCTCGGCGGAGATGCTCTCGAGGCCCCAGATCTCGGGCTTCTCGATCACGCGCGACCGCCACTTCGGGCTCGACGTCATCGTACTGGCCGTGTCCAGCATCTTCGCCTGCACGGCGTCGACGTCGGTGTCGTACGGCACGGCGAGGTCGATGATCACGCGCGCCCAGCCCTGCGACATGTTGCCGACCCGCAGGATCTCGCCGTTCCGCACGAACCAGAGGGTCCCATTGACGTCGCGGAGGGTCGTCACGCGGATCCCGACGGCTTCGACCACGCCGGTCGCCGGCCCGAGGTCGACGACGTCACCGACGCCCAGCTGGTCCTCGACCACCATGAACAGCCCGTTCAGCATGTCCTTGATGACGTTCTGGGCGCCGAAGCCGAGGGCCGCGCCGAGCACACCGGCAGAGGCGACGATCGCGGTCACCTGGAACTGCAACTCGCCGAGGATCATGATGAAGGCGAAGACGACGACGACCCACGTGATGAGGTTCGACAGCACGCTGCCCATGGTGCGCGTGCGCTGCACGACGCGCACCGCAGCGACCGGTGAGGTCATGATCGCCTGCGTGTCCTCGGCGTCGTGCTTCCTCTTCACCCCGGTGACGATGCGTTTCACCACGCGGTCGACCGAATGCAGCAGGATCAGGCGGATGACCAGCGCACCCAGCACGATGAAGACGATGTTGAGCAGGTGCTGGTACGAGGTGTAGAAGTTGCCGAGGTTGGTGAAGAATTCGCTCATATGGCCTCAATCGTAGCGAGGGCCCCCCAGACGATTCTGAGGGGCCCCTGATGATGCGCTCGAGTCGAGCGTGCTACTCGGCGTCGCGAGCCTGGGCGGCGAGTGCCCGCTCGACGCCCGCGAGGTTCTCCACCACGAGCCGGCGGAGCGCTGCGGGCTCCGGGTCGGTCGCCAGCCAGGCGAGGGTCGCGTCGCGGAGCTCCACCGAGGCGAGTCCCGACGGGTACAGCCCCGTGATCAGCGTTGCCGCGATCTGGTAGGTGCGGGTCTCCCAGAGCGTCTTCACGACCTCGAAGTACTTCGCGATGTACGGCGTGAGGAGCGAGGCATCCGATGCTCGCTGGAAGCCCACTGTGGTGGCCCGCACGATCAGGTTCGAGGCTGCGTCGCTGTCGACGAGGGATGCCCAGGCCGCCGCCTTGGCCTCCGCCGTCGGGATCGACGCCCGCGCGCTCGCGGCCGACTGAGCACCCGACGCGGTGTTGTCCGCGGCGAGTGCCGCGTCGATCTCGGCACTGCCGGCCTGGCCTGCAGCCACCAGGGCGGTGAGCAGGTCCCAGCTGAGGTCGGTGTCGATGCCGAGGCCCTCGAGAACGACGGAACCGTCGAGCAGCCCTGCCACGTGCCCGAGGGTCTCCTCGGTTCGGGCGGACGCTGCGAAGAACTTCACGAACTGGAACTGCTCGTCGGAGCCCGGCGCCGCGTTCCGCGCCAGCGCCCACAGCTCGTCGGCGGCCTGCGCCAGCGTCGAGGCCTGGAACGGCGGGGACACGTAGGAGTTCGCCGTCTGCACGACCTGGTTCAGCGCCGTGCGGAGCGTGGTCGACTCGTCTTCGGTCGCCACATTGCCGAGCACCAGGCGCACGAAGTCGCGGGGCTTCGTCTCGGCATCCCGTGTGGCATCCCACACCGAACCCCAGACGATCGCCCGGGCCAGCCCGTCTTCGATGGCCGCGAGGTGCGCGATCACGGTCGAGAGCGACTGCTCGTCGAGGCGGATCTTCGCGTAGGCGAGGTCATCGTCGTTCAGCAGCACGAGGTCGGGACGGTTCAGTCCGATCAGCTCATCGACCGAGGTCGAGGTGCCCGCGACATCCAGTTCCACCCGGTGGTTGCGGATCAGCGCACCCTCGTGCATGTTGTAGAACCCGATGGCGAGACGGTGCGGGCGGATGGTCGGATACGCCTCGATGGCGCTCTGCTCGATCACGAACGAGGTGATCACCCCGTCGGCGTCGGTCTCGATGACCGGGCGCAGGGTGTTGACGCCCGCGGTCTCGAGCCAGTCGGCCGACCAGCCTGAGAGGTCGCGGCCGCTGGTGTGCTCGAGTTCGAGGAGCAGGTCGCTGAGTTCTGTGTTGCCGAACTGGTGCTTCTTGAAGTAGTGGCTGACCCCGGCGAGGAACTGCTCCTGGCCGACCCAGGCGACGAGCTGCTTCAGCACGGAGGCGCCCTTGGCGTAGGTGATGCCGTCGAAGTTCACCTGCACGTCGTCGAGGTCGTTGATGGTCGCGACGATCGGGTGGGTGGAGGGAAGCTGGTCCTGGCGGTACGCCCAGCTCTTCTCGGTCGAGGCGAAGGTCGCCCAGGCGCCTTTCCACTCGGTGGCCTCAGCGGTCGCGAGGGTGGAGGCGTACTCGGCGAACGACTCGTTCAGCCAGAGGTCGTTCCACCACTTCATCGTGACCAGGTCGCCGAACCACATGTGCGCGAGCTCGTGCAGGATCGTCACGACGCGGCGCTCCCGCTGGGCATCCGTGACCTTCGAGCGGAACACGTAGGCCTCGGTGAACGTGATCGCGCCGGCATTCTCCATGGCGCCCGCATTGAATTCGGGCACGAAGAGCTGGTCGTACTTCGCGAACGGGTAGGGGTAGTCGAACGCCTTCTCGTAGAACTCGAAGCCCTGGCGGGTCTTCTCGAAAACGTAGTCGGCATCCATGTACTGCGAGAGGGAGGCACGCGAGAAGACACCGAGCGGGATGACGCGGCCGTCGCTCGAGGTGAGTTCGCTCCGCTCGACGACATAGGGGCCAGCGACGATCGCGGTGACGTACGACGACAGGATGGGGGTCGGCTCGAAGCTCCACGTCGAGATGCCCTCGCCCGCTTCCACAGGCGCCGGGGTGGGGGAGTTCGACACGACCTGCCAGTAGCTCGGCGCGGTGACCGCGAAGGTGAAGGTCGCCTTGAGGTCGGGCTGCTCGAACACCGCGAAGACGCGGCGGGAGTCCGGAACCTCGAACTGGCTGTACAGGTAGACCTCGCCGTCGACCGGGTCGACAAAGCGGTGGAGGCCCTCACCGGTGTTCGTGTAGAGCGCATCGCTCACGACGGTGAGCTCGTTCTCGGCCTGCAGGCCGTCGAGCTGGATGCGCACGCCGTCGCTGACGGCGGCGGGGTCGAGCTCGGTGCCGTTCAGCGTGACGCTCCGCACCGTCTTCGTGATCGCGTCGATGAACGTCGAGGCGCCCTCGGTCGCCGTGAAGCGCACGGTCGTGGTGCTGAGGAACGTCTCAGGGCCGGTCGTCAGGTCGAGGCTGATGTCATAACTCGACGTCGAGACGAGCGAGGCGCGCTCGCGGGCCTCATCGCGGGTGAGATTCTCTCCAGGCAACTGATGTTCTCCGAACTGGTCGTGGGGCTGATGCGGCGAACCCGGCCTCGTGGGCTGTGGGAGCCGCCGTTATTTCCGTCCTCCAGCCTAACCACTTGCAGGGCCCGGCTGACTTGTAAACTCGGGGGATGCGCATCCACCTCGGCACAGACCACGCGGGGCTCGACTTCAGCCGTCACCTCTTCGATCACCTGACCGCCGCCGGGCACGAGGTCATCGACCACGGCCCAGCGGGATACGACCCCATCGACGACTACCCCTCGTTCTGCATCAACGCGGCGCTCGGCGTCGTGCGGGACCAGCGGGCCGGCGTCGAGGCGCTCGGCATCGTCTTCGGCGGGTCAGGCAACGGCGAGCAGATCGCGGCGAACAAGGTCAACGGCGCCCGGGCCGCGCTCGTCTGGAGCGAAGCGACGGCGCTTCTGGCCCGCCAGCACAACGACGCGAACCTGATTGCGATCGGTGCGCGCCAGCACACGGTCGACGAGGCCGTCGCCTTCATCGACACGTTCATCGCCGAGCCGTTCTCGTTCGAGGAGCGTCACGCGCGCCGCATCGCACAGCTCGCGGAGTACGAGGCGACGGGCGCCATCGCGGGCATCCACGTCGGTGCCGACGTCGCCGCCAGCGCGGCCTCCGCGGAGTAACGGGTACCGGCATGCCCGAGGGTCACTCCGTCCACCGCATCGCGCTGCAGTTCGAACGCGACTTCGTCGGCCACACCGCCGCCATCAGCTCCCCGCAGGGCCGCTTCGCCGAGGGCGCCTCCGAGATCGATGGGCTTCGGATGCTGAGTTCCCACGCCATCGGCAAACAGATGTTCCTCGAGTTCGAGAACGACAAGTGGCTGCGCATCCACCTCGGTCTCTACGGCGCCTGGGACTTCTTCGGCATCGTGTCGCCGATCACCGACGAGTCGGATGCCCGCGGCAGCATGGGCGCCCCGCGGCTTCGCCGGGCTCTCCGCATGGCCGAGAGCGAGTCGGCGAAGTCCACCGACCTCGAGACGTTCCCGCCCGAACCGGTCGGCCAGGTGCGTGTGCGCCTCCTGACAGACGAGAGTGTCGCCGACCTGCGCGGGCCGACCGCCTGCGAGGTGATCGACTCCGCCCAGGTCGCCGTGGCGATCGACAAGCTCGGCCCCGACCCGGCCGAAGACGCCAGCCGGGCATCCGAAGACCGCTTCGTGAAGCGCGTGCGCACCAAACCGACGCCGATCGGGCTTCTGCTGATGGACCAGTCCGTCATCGCCGGCATCGGCAACGTCTACCGCGCTGAGCTTCTGTTCCGGGCGCGCCTGAACCCCCACACGCCCGGCAGGAACGTGTCGGTCAAGCGCCTGCGGGCGATCTGGCAGGACTGGGTGTACCTGCTCGACATCGGCATCCGCACGGGCATGATGCTCACGATGGACGACCTCTCTCCCGCCGATGAGGCGAAAGCGCGCCGCAGCCGTGCCGACCGGTACTGGGTGTACAAACGCGAGGGTCTACCCTGCCGCGTCTGCGGAACGAACATCCTGCTCGAAGAGATGGGCTCGCGAAAGCTCTACTGGTGCCCCAAAGACCAGAAGACGCCGCGCACGACGGTGGCGTCGTGAGACGAGGTATCCTCGACTCATGAGAGAAAACCAGAGCTTCGCCCAAGCCGATGACGACGAGATCCGCCGCCTGATCAGTGAGAACCCGTGGGTCACGCTGGTCAGCAACACGTCTCGTGGCCTCGTCGCGTCGCACTACCCGGTGGTGCTCGACGAGAGCGCCCCGGGCATCACGATCCTGAGTCATGTCGGGCGACCGGATGAACGCCTCCACGAACTCGGCCAGCACGAGGTGCTCGTGGTGGTGCAGGGCCCGCACGGCTACATCTCGCCGGGCTGGTACGACGCCGACCCGGCCGTGCCCACCTGGAACTTCACGGTGGCGCACCTGCACGGAGTGCCCGAGATCCTGCCGGCGGCTGAGAACCTCGAGGTGCTGGCCGCTCTGGTCGACCATTTCGAAGACAGGATGCCCGAGCCGCGCCGCATGCGGGGAACGCTCGAGAACGCCGAGTACGCGGCGCGGATCAGCGCGGGCACGGTCGGCTTCCGCCTCACTGCGACCCGCGTCGAGGCGAAGTGGAAGCTCAGCCAGAACCGTCCGGCCGAGACCGTCGAGCGGATCATCCACGAGCTGACCGACGGCGCCCACTACGCGAACCCCGCCCTCGCCGCCGAGATGCGCCGCGTGCACCCCCTCGCCCCATGACGGATGACATCTTCCTGCAGGGCGGACGGATGCCCGGGCACGAGGGCACGTTCGATGTGCTCATGGCTGACGGGCGGATCCGCGCCATCGTGCCGAGCGGCATCGTGTCGACTCCGGCCAGGTCACGCGCGCTGGCGCTCGACGGGCGCTTCTTCGTTCCCGGGCTCTGGGACAACCATGTGCACTTCACCCAATGGGCGGCGCAGGGGCGCCGGCACGACTTCTCCTCGTGGACAGCCTCGGCCGCCGACGTGCTCTCGCGGGTGGCGTCGATCGCCGGCACCGGTACGGGCGCAGGAGCAGGCGCCGTGGGCAGAGCCGGCGGTGCGACGCTGGCGCCGCTCATCGGCTTCGGCCTCCGCGACGGGCTCTGGGACTCGGCGCTCGACCGCTTCGGTCTCGATACCGTGGCGGGTGGCCGGCAGGTCATCCTGATCAGCGGCGACCTGCACTGCTGCTGGCTGAATTCGGCAGCCCTCGCCCACTTCGGGTTCGACGGGCACCCGACGGGTGTGCTGCGGGAGGACGACTGTTTCCGGGTGACTGGCCTCGTGAACGACCTGAGCGCTGAGGCGGGCGACGAACTGGCGGCTGAAGCGGCCCGCGTGGCGGCCTCCCGTGGCGTGGTCGGCATCGTCGACCTCGAAATGGCCGACAACCTGGCCGTCTGGCGTCGACGCATCGGGGCCGGCCAGCGTGACCTCCGTGTTGCGGCAGGCATCTACGCCATCCACCTCGACCAGGCGATCGAGGCGCGGATGCGCACCGGCGACATCGTTCCGAAGACCGGGGGACTGCTGAGCGTCGGCCCGTTCAAGGTCATCACCGACGGTTCCCTCAACACGCGCACCGCATACTGCTACGACGAATACCCGGGACTCGAGGGCCAGGAGGGCTCCCGTGGAATGCTCACCGTGGCTCCGGATGACCTGCTCGCCCTGCTCGAACGGGCTACGGCCGCGGGCCTGGTGCCAGCGGTGCACGCGATCGGCGACCACGCCAATGCCCTCGCGCTCGACGTGTTCGAGCGACTCGGCACGGGCGGGCGCATCGAGCACGCCCAACTGGTCGCAGAGGCCGACTTCTCACGGTTCGCCGCGGCCGGGGTGACAGCCAGTGTCCAGCCCGAACACGCGATGGACGACCGCGACGTGGCGGACCACTTCTGGGTGGGCCGCACCGACCGCGCATTCGCGCTGGCATCCCTCCGGGCCTCCGGGGCGTCACTCCTGCTCGGCTCGGATGCGCCGGTCGCCCCGCTCGACCCGTGGGTGACGATGGCCGCGGCCGTCGGGCGTTCCCGCGACCAGCGCCCCCCGTGGCATCCGGAGCAGCGCATCGCGGCGGCTGAGGCTCTCGCTGCGTCGGCCAACGGCACGTCGCTCATCGGCGTGGGCATGCCAGCCGACCTCGTCGTCACCGACCTCGACCCGCTCGCCTGCAGCACCGACGACCTCCGAAAGATGCCGGTCTCGGCGACCTTCCTCGCAGGTCGCCCGACGCACCTCGCCTCGTGGGCTGCGGCCCTCGCCTGACAGCCTCCGCTGAGACCGTCGTGCGGTCAGACCGTCGCGATGTGTGCGAAGAGGAACCAGCGGTCCTTCTCGAGGCTCCGCGCGATCTGGATCGCCACGTCCTGGCTGGGGGCATCGATAGCGCCCAGCTCGGTGATCGCCTTGTTCACGCTGACGAGCAGCGCGTCGATCGAGGCGACGAGCACGGCCACCATGACCTCGGCGGGCTGGAACCCGGCGGGCAGCTCGGGGAGCGTCGTCTTCGCTGCGACGGTTCCGACGCGGGCGTCGATCGGCAGGCCCAGGGCGACGACGCGCTCAGCGGCGGTGTCGGCGTGGTCTTCGGCGTGCTCGACGATCTCATCGATCAGCTCGTGCACGGCGATGAAGTTCGCGCCGCGAACGTGCCAGTGGGCCTGCTTGCCGTTCAGCACGAGAGCCTGCGAGTCGATGACGACCTGGCTCAGGAACTGCGCGGCGGCGGCGGCGACATCCGGGTTGGACGAGCTCTTGGTGGTGGTGACAACGTCGGACATGACGTCTCCCTTCGTAAGTGTTCGACCCATCGGGCGGGTCATTGACTCCAACGTTACTCAGCCTCGAATGTTGCGCAAGCAAGCTGAGGCTCGGCTTAGGAAGGGCAGGATTACCTGTATTCATGCGGATCTCACGTCAGCAGCCACGCTGCTCGGAGTCTGTGGGCCAGCGGATGTCGAGCACAGTTCCGGGTTGCACGTTGAGCGGGTCCGAGCAGGGGAAGTTCACCCGGACGACGTCTGCGACCTGCAGGTTGAAGCGAGAGGCGATCGCGAGCACCTGGTCCTCCTTCACCACGGTGTAGCGGTATTCGTAGTCGTTGATCTGCTTCACCTTGCCGACCGCGTAGGACTGGGGGCCCGTGTCCTCGACCTCGGGCGTGTTCGCGGTGTTCCCGCCATCCGTCTGGCCGCCCATCGCATTGGGCGGTGTGGGCGGGGGAGGCGGTTCCGGCGTGGTTGTGACCGTCGGGATCGGCGTGGGTGTCGGTGTCGGTGTCGGCGTGGGTGTCGGCGTGACCGTGATGGTCTGTGTGGGCGCCGGACTCAGCTTCATCGCCGTCGTGCAACCGGTCACGGTGAGCGCCGATACTGCCGCTATGGCGAGCAGGGCTGTGAGACGCCGGCGGGAGTGGGGCATCCACCCATCTTCGCTCGTCCGGCCGCGGTCGGACAGTCCTCATTTGTCAGGACGCGGCCGCGCCCAGGTTGGCCGGCGAGCTATTTCGCAACCGGTACGGCCGCACTCGTCCGGCTGGCTGTCACGTAGTGCGCCTTCGTCCCCGTCACCCTGACGCTGATCGAGGTGCCCGCGTCGGCCTTCACGAGGGTGTACGTCGATTTCGATGCACCGGGGATCGCCGATCCGTTCCGAAGCCACTGGTAGCTGAGCGCCACTGGGGCGGGGGTCCACGTTCCCGGCTGAGCAGTCAGCGTGTACCCCGCTTTGGCGGTACCCACCACCTTCGGCACCGGCATCGCCGACAGGGCGACCAGAGGGATGGAGACGGCCGCACTGGTTCTGATCGAGGTCGTGTAGCCCGCTTTCTTCACGGTCACGGTCACCGTCACCTTCGTGCCGGCGTCATCGACTGTCGGGGTGTACGTCGACTTCGTCGCTCCCGCGAGGGCGGTGCCGTTCCTTGACCACTGGTAGCTGTGCGTCACCGGCGCCGGCGCCCAGGTGCCCGCCTCGGCGGTCAGGATGCTTCCCACCTTCGCCGTGCCCATCACCGTCGGCACCGGCGCTGCCGTGAGCGGGTACGAGACCGACAGCGAGTAGGCCCTGCCCCAGGATGGCGCGTAGTCGTAGCCCGAGACATCGATGTAGACGCGACCCTTCGGCAACGTGACCAGCTGGCTCCTCAGCCAGCTGCCGTCGTAACGATCGCCCGTCAGAGGGAAGCTGTAGAGACGGCTCCCGGATGCGCTCAGCACATCGACGTCGTACGACCTGTCGGCACCGAGGCCGGAGGGGAATCGCACGTCGAGGATCGTGCGACCCGCGACGGGCACATCGATGGCGTAGTAGTCGTCGTCAGAGTTCGATGTTCCGAGGAGCGAGCCCGACACGGTGGTGCCGAGTGCCAGAACGTCTGCTCTGGATGTCGAGCCGTTCGGCTCGGTCTCGACCGTGCCAGCGGTGGAGGTCGCGGTCAGCGTGTACTTCTTACCCCAGGACGGCTGATACGAGTACCCCGAGATGTCGATGAACACCCGGCCCTTGGGCACGAACATCGCCTTCGAGCGGAGCGCCGATCCGTCGGACTGATCACCCGACACGGGAAAACCGAACAACGTGGTGCCTGTCGCGTTCAGAACGTCGACGTAGTAAACGCGGTCTGTGCCGAGATCCGCGGGGAACTGCAGGTCGAGCGTGAGACGACCGTCTGCCGGCACATCGACGGCGTAGTAGTCGTCATCATCGTTCGACGTGCCGAGCAGCGACGCCGAAATCCTCGAATTCAGAGCGAGAACGTCCGCCTTCGCCGTCGTTCCGTTCGGTTCGGTCTCCACGTGGCCGGGAGTCAACGACACTGTCAGCGAATACGGCCGCCCCCACGACGGTTGGTAGGAATACCCGGAGATGTCGATGTAGACCCGTCCCACCGGCGTGAACATCACCTGTGACAGCAGCTTGGTGCCGTCGGACTCACCGCCGGACACCGGGAACCCGTACAGGGCCGAGCCCGTGGCGTTCCGCACAGTGACGTAGTAGGCCCGGTCGGTGCCGAGGTCTGATGGAAAGCGCAGATCGAGAAGCAGCCGTCCGTCTGCCGTCACATCGACGGCGTAGACGTCGTCGTCGGAGCTCGACGTGCCCTGCAGGGTGCCTGCGACGGTGGAACCGAGCGCCAGCACGTTCGCGGTGGATGTCGAACCATTGGGTTCGGATTCTGAAACGGTCGCCGCGGTCGCCGCGGTCGCCGCGGTCGCCGCGGTCGCCGCGGTCGTTCCGGTTGCCACCAACGCCACCGCCAGAAGCGCAGTCGACACAGCAAGGGCGAGTATCCGCCTCGGTCGACGCGCTACAGTCTCTTCGCTCATCTGAAATTTTCCCCCGCGCCCCAGCGCACCCCCGAAACGCCGACCCGGCGTGACGTCTGAAAGTACCACGGCGTGTGATGCGAGCGATCGACCCCATTAGGGGGTGATCGGGAGTGCGCTGCCGACTGATATTCGTCAACCTGTGCACCGCCGGATAGGCTCTCGACATGGAATTCAGATGCCCGAACTGCGGCCACGAGGTCGGCCGTGAGGACGACGCGGAGCAGGTGGCGTCGTTCCTGCCCGGCCAGTGGATCTGTCCCGAATGCGGCTGGCAGGCGGAGACGAACGCCAGCATCTTCCCCTGATCGAGGCCAGCCTCGGCGCCGTGGTTCCTACTGCACGGTGCTGGTCGCCGTCGGTGAGGCCTTGGCCGTCCCCTTCGCGGGCGGAGCATCCAGAACCGTGGCGCTCGCGGCTGTCTTCGCGGTCGCGGTGTTGTAGCCGAGCCTCGACGCTGTCACCTGAGCCGTGATCCGATGGCCCCTGTCGGCTGCGACGACACTGTGCGTCGAGCCGGTCGCACCGGAGATCACGACGCCGTCGCGGTACCAGGCGTAGGCGAAGGTGAGGCCGGTCGTGTTCCAGGTGCCGGTCGTCACCTTCATGACCTGGCCGACCTGCGCAGCGCCCGAGAGTGCAGGCGGGGCGGTGCTCAGGGCGCGCGGGCCGACCGAGACGACGGCTGTCGCAAGGGTCGTGGCGGAGGCGTCGGCATAGGAGGCGGAGGTGGCGTTCACCCGGGCCGAGATTTTCTGGCCGAGCGCCGATCCGTCGATCGTGTAGGTCGACTTCGTCGCCCCGGCGATCGACGCGCCGTTCAGGTACCACTGGTAGGTGTAGCTGAGGCCGGGCTGGCTCCACGTGCCGCTCGACACCGTCAGCGTCGATCCCACCTGCGTCGTTCCCGTGATCGCGGGCCGCACTGTGTTCACCGGCGCCGCCATCTTGATCGTCGTCGCGGTGCTGGGGGAGACGACCGAGCTCGGCGAGTATCCCGGCGTCGTCGCGGTCACCCGGATGCTCAGCTTCTTGCTCACGTCGGAAGGTGTGACCCGGTGTGACGGCGAGGTCTCACCGGCAATCTCCGTGCCGTCGGCGAGCCACTGGTAGCCGAAGGCGACACCGGGTCGGTCTCAGGTGCCCGATGTGGCGACGAGGATGCGCCCCACCTGCGCGGTGCCATCGATCTTCGGAGGCACCGTGTTCACGGCCGGGAGTCCCGCAAGCACCGTGACCTCTGCCGTGCTCACAACCGCCGGCTGGTATCCCGGCGTCGTCAGGTGCACCTGAACCAGATAGCGGTGGCCGTAGTCAGCAGCGGACAACACTCTGACGGTGTCGCACGCACCGACCGGGCCATCCGGCTTGCCGTCCCGGAACCAGGCGCACGTGGTCTGGTAGTCGGGCAGGTTCCAGTACCCCTTGTCGACCTTCAGCGTATTGCCCACACGAGGGGCGCCGGAGAGGGACGGTGCCTTCACCGGCACCGGGGCGGGCCCGAGCGCCACTGTCGTCGTGGGGGCACTGACCGACGGGGACGGAGCCTCACGCTCCGCGCCTGAGACGGGGAGCACGGAGACCGTCATCACCTGACCGACCGCGAGCGGGGTGACCAGTTTTCTCCCGTTGGTGGATGTGCCGACGTACTTCGATCCGGCGTACCAGCGGTAGGTGAACTGCGTCGGAGAGCCCGTCCAGACTCCGGGATCTGCGGTGAGGTACTGGCCCACCGTCGGGTCGCCCGAGATGACGGGTGGGGATGTAGCGACGTAGCGGGGTTGGAACGTCGGCGCGCAACTGAGCACGCTCGTGTAGTCACCGTAGCCCGGGGCCGAAACGGTGAGATCGAGTTTCAGGTCCCGGTAGACGAAGCCGAACTCCTCGCTCGACGAGAGGGGGACGACGACGGACTGCCCCACTCCGACCTCCTTCGTCCAGCTGTTGTCGCTACCCTGGGTGTGGCCGTAAATGGACCACCGGTACCGGGCGGAGACATCCACCGGCCACGCGCCCAGGTCGACGGTGAGCGTCTTCCCGTACTGGCACACACCCTGCAGGGAGGGGCTCGTCGTCGGAACGAGACCGGGACTGAGCCGCACGTCTCGCACCGCAGAGGTGGGATGGCTGGAACCGCTCAGGTAGACGGTCGAGGTGGCCAAGGCAGGCGAAGCCGTGGCCGGCGGCTGCAGCACCAGACGGAGGTAGGCGTCCTCCACGAGGGCGACCCTGTACAACCCCGCCGAATCGGTGACTGTCGTCGCGTACGTTCTGTAGTCCTCGCATTCGGAGTACAGGCACATCGACTGAGCAAGCACCGTGGTTCCGGGCACGACAGACCCCGACGGGGCGGTGACTGTTCCGGACACGGTCGGACTGTCATCCGCCCCTGCACCTGGTGCGATCGTGGCGGATGCGATGACGACGAGCACCGCTGCCAGGAAGACGGCGAGAGGTCGACGTCTGCGTATCACGGTGTTCCCCCGAACGAGTTGTTGTCCGGTCAGTGTGCCCGATGAGGAGAGGGGATGACCAGTGCCCGCCCGCCTCTACTTGGCCGTGATGATCGCCGTGGGAGCAGCTTTGGCAGTTCCGTTCTGGTAGCCCGCCTTCTTCACCGTCACGGTCATGCCGATACGAGAGCCCTGGTCAGGTTTCGTGAGCAGGTAGGTGGTCTTTGTGGCCCCACTGATCGCGCTGCCGTTTCGAGTCCACTGGTACGAATAGATCAGCCCGCCGGTCGACCAACTGCCATGAGTCGACGTGAGGGTCTGGCCGACGATCGTCTTTCCGGTTATCGCGGGGGCCGCGGTGCTCGTGGGGGCTGTGCCCTGCGTGACCTGGGCCGTGGGCGCACTCGTGGCCTTTCTCGTCGGCGATCCGCCCGATGATGCGGTCACGGCGACCGTGATCGTCTTTACCTGATCGGCTGCGGTGAGGACGTAGGTCGTGCCTGTTCCGATGACCGCAGTCGAGCCAGAGCGGACCCACGCATAGGTGAAGGTGAGGCCCGTTCTGCTCCACACCCCGGGGGTCGCCGTCACCGTCCGACCGACCGATGCTGTTCCCGAGATAGCCGGCAGCGTCTTGACGGTGGGCGGTGCATTCCCGACGACCCCGCTCGAAGCGCTTTTCGCGCTCGCCGAGTTGTACCCGGGCTTCGACAGCGTGACGTGAACCGAGATCCGATGGCCCAGATCCGCGGCGACGACTTTGAGATACGAGTTTGCGCCACTGGAGATGACGGCGCCGTCTCGATACCAGGTGTACGAGTAGGCGAAGTTCTCCACGCCGTGCTTGTCCCACTCGCCCGCGTAGGCCCTCAGATCTCCCGTGACGTACGGCGTCCCCGAGATCGTCGGCAGGATCGTGTTGACCGGACGCGGGCCGTACGAAACGGCAGCGGTCGGAAGAGTCGTGGCCATCCCGTCTTCGTAGAGTGCCGAGGTGACGGTCACCCGCACAGAGAGTCGCTTGGTGAGCAGCGAGACGCCGGCTGTGAAGGTCCCCCTGGTGGCCCCCGGAATCGCCACTCCATCAGCAAGCCACTGATAGTGCGGGGTGATGCTCTGCGTCCACGTACCGGATGAGACGGTCAGCGACTGACCGACCTGAGCAGTGCCGGTGATCGCTGGTTGAACGTTCGCTACGGGCGCCTTCCTCTTCGTCACTGTTGCGGTGGACGGCGAGAGGACCTTCACGGGCACGTAGTCCCCGGACGTGGCCGTCACCTGGACCCGGAACTTCTTGCCCTGGTCCGTCAACGCGATGGCGTACGACGGCGACGTCTGGCCGGCGATCGGTGTCTCATCGGCCAGCCACTGGTAGCTGAACTTCGACGCGGCTCCCGTCCAGGTTCCGAGCGTGGCGGTGAGAGTCTGGCCGAGTTGCGCAGTTCCCTTGACCATCGGAAGGGCGGAGTTGGTGGGAGGATCGCCAGGTCCGACGGTCACCGTGCTGCTTGTGGCTCTCGCGGGTGCGTACCCCGAGCGGGAAGCGTACACCTGGGTGGCGAAGGTGTGGCCGAAGTCGGCCTGTGTCAGGATTCGAGGGGAGCCGCAGCTGTACATGGCCCCATCGGGAGTGCCGTCTTTCAGCCACTGGCAGGTGTAACTGAGGTCCGGTACGTCCCAGGTGCCCGGGTTGACCGTCAGAGCCATTCCGACGCGGGGATCGCCGAGAATCGTCGGCGCGCTGGTCGACGATGCGGCAGGGCCCTGGAGCACGACGCTGGTCGGACCGCTTCGTACAGAGCGCGAAGCTGGGCGTTCAGGGCCAGAGACGGGGAGGACATCCACTGTGTAGACCTGGCCGAGTGCGCTCCCCGTGACGAGCTTCCTGCGATCGGTACCCGTGCCGACGAATCGACCATTGACGTACCACCGGTAGGTGAACTCGGTCGGGGTCCCGCTCCAGACTCCCGGGTCGACGGTGAGGTATTGGCCGACGATCGGCTCCCCGGAGATGGTGGGTGGGGTTGTCACGGAATACGCCGGCTGTCTGGTCGGCGAGCAGACGAGAGTCGTCTGGTAGTCGCCGAAACCCGGAGCCGAGACCACGAGCGTGAGAGTGAGATCCGTGTAGCGCCATCCGACGTCATAGTAGAAAGACTGTGAGATAGGCACGGTGAGCGATTGTTCAGTCGACTCCGTTCTCACCGACAAGCTGTAGGAGCCATCGTGGCCGTAGGTCGTCCACAGGTAGGCGACCGTGACATCGGTCGGCCACGTGCCGGGGTTGCCCGTCAAGGTCCTCCCGTATTGGCAGACACCGTCGATTGCCGGTTGCGCCGTAGGAATCAGTCGCGCCAGCAGTCGTACGTCCTTGCGGATCGGGTTGGGGTTGTCCGTGCGGGCGAAGCGCGCTGTCGTGGCTGCCAGGGGAGGAACCGTGGTCGAGGGTGCCTCGACGATGAGTTGGAAAAGGCCCAACGATTGACTTATCTCGTAGTGTCCGACCGCATCCGATGTCGTCTTCGCGTACGTCGTGTAGTTGAGACAGGCGACATCAGAGCATGCCGCGGCCGTGATGGATGCTCCTGCCACGACCTTGCCCGCCGGATCGTAGATCACGCCCGAGACGGTCAACGCTTCATCCGCCTCGGCCACCGGGGCCAGACCGACCGCCCCGCCGACGACGAGCATCGCAGCGAGCACTCCGCTGAGCAGCCTGAACCTGTGAATCACGCCGTTCCCCCGAACCACAACCGATGAACCCAGTGGGTCGGATGCGTGTACCGATTGAGAGAACTGCGTCTCTTCCGGTCGCCGTTACTTCGCATCGGCGGCGGTTACCGTTGCGCTCGGAGACGTCATTGCGGTCGCGGTGTTGTAGCCGGTCTTCGACACCGTCACCTGCGCGGTGAGTCTGTGGCCCGTGTCGGCGGCGCTGACGGTGTGCGAGGAGCTTGCCGCGCCGGTGATCACGACTCCGTCGCGATACCAGGCGTAGGCGTACGCCAGTCCGGGCGCCGACCAGGTGCCTGTCGACACTGTGAGAACCTGGCCGACCTGCGCCTAAGTAAACACTTCACCTTGTCATCGAAGGAGATCCGGGCCCCGGCACGACCGGCACCGTGGCCTCGCCCTTCATGGTGAACGCGTAGTCTGCTTCACGGAGCGGCATATTCCGAAGCAGGTAGGCGGTACTGCCCATTTGCGCCACTGTTACAGGGTCTGCATACCTAGTCAAAGTAATTTTTTGGCGGCGTCCCGGCCAAACCCTCGCAAAACCCGGGCCAATCATGCGGTTCATCTGGCGAGAGATCGCATCCGTGGTCTGGCGAGTCTCGGCTGATGTGAGGATCACATGAACAAAGAGACCATTCATTCCCCAGGAGACGAAGTTCACCCGACCATCGTCCCGTTCCAGATCTCGGCCCCCATGATCGAATCCGAGAGTAGCGAACCCATTCGAGCCGCCCTCTTTCATGCGATTTTGAAGCAATCCGATCCGAACTACGGTACCTCGCGGCGGCAATCTCGTCCTATAGAAACTTTGAAGCAAGCGAGCGTCAGCGTTACCACGCCGTCGCCGATCTACTTCCGCCCGGACGATAGCGACCTTAGTTGCCCACCTTGCGAAGGCCGCAACATTCGAAACCGGAATTGTGTTTACCGTGGGTCTATACGATTTTCGGTGTAACTCCTGAGCAAGGAGGAACCGAATGACTGACGTGAAGATCGACGTGGAGGACGAGGCCGTGGCGACGGTGAAGCATGACGGCTTGGTCGATGGCCGGCTGGT
>NZ_NBXA01000013.1 GCF_003399625.1 Subtercola boreus
CGGTCCGCGCCAGGGGACATTTCCCCAATGAGCAAGCCGCACTGAAATGTGTCTACCTGGCCGTGATGAGCCTGGATCCGACCGGCCAAGGGCGGGCCCGCTGGACCCAACGATGGAAGGCCGCGCTCAACGCGTTCGACATCACTTTCAACGGCCGACTCACCGTCGGACGCTAACCCACAACAACACTAGTTACACCGAATTCTTGACAGACCCTTTACCGTCTGGTTTGCCAAAGCAACGACGAGTTTTTCGACATCCATATCGGCGTCGTTCATCCACTTACTGTTGCACACGACACAGAATCCCCCGACCTTGTGATCGAACATAGTTTGGGGGAGGGACAAGACTTCTGGCATCACTCCGCCTGGCCTGTAGAACGCTCTGGTTGTATATGGGCTGTGGGGGATCTGGAGGCCGAAAGATTCGTGAAACATATGTTCTTTTGACTCCTTGTTCGTGAGAGAGCCGCAAAAGAGACACCCTCGACGCCCGGTCAGTTCAGCCTTGTCGCCTCGTGCCATGCTTTAGTGTCCTGTCGATCGCCTTGTCCCTTGCCGTGTCTGACACAACATACTCAGTCACGTTCTTGGTAGACGTATTCTAAAGAAAAGGGTTTATCTGCGTGTCCGCTGCTGGCTCAGAGGGGGCCGCGGCGCGCACACTAGGATCTGGCACATGAAATTCAGGCGGTAGGGCCTCATTCGGCAGATGGCCGACTTCGGGTCAACACACGCATTACCGGAAGTGCGAATACCCTTCGAGACCGCTTTGATCGAGCTGATCCCTACTTCGCAGCCGCGGCAGCCGTGACCGTGGCGCTGGGAGCCGATGTTGCGGTCGCGGTGTTGTAGCCGGTCTCCGACACCGTCACCTGCGCGGTGAGTCTGTGGCCCGTGTCGGCGGCGCTGACGGTGTGCGAGGAGCTTGCCGCGCCGGTGATCACGACTCCGTCGCGATACCAGGCGTAGGCGTACGTCAGTCCGGGCGCCGACCAGGTGCCGGTCGTCACCGTGAGAACCTCGCCGACCTGCGCCGTGCCCGACAGGGCAGGAAGGGTGGTGTTTGTCGGCCGCGGGCCGACGGTGACAACGGAGGTCACGAGGCTGGTTGCGGAGGCGTCGGCGTAGAGCGGCGACGTTGCGTTCACCCGCACCGCGAGCTTTGCGCCGAGCAACGATCCATCCACCTGGTATGTCGACGCCGTCGCTTGCGGGATGGATGTGCCATTCGCGTACCACTGGTATGCGAAGGTGAGGCCGGGCTGGCTCCAGGTGCCGGGCGAAGCAGAGAGCGTCGTCCCCACCTGCGCAGTGCCGGTGACGACCGGGCGAACCGTGTTGGCTGGCGCTGCCATCTTGGGCACCGGGGTGGTGCTCACGGAGATGGCATAGCCGAACTGGTAGCCCGGTCGTGACGCCGCCACCTGGAGGCTGAGCCGCTTGCCGACATCTGTGCTGCTGACGCGATGCGTCGACGAGATCTCACTGTCGATGAAGATCCCGTCTGCCAACCACTTGTAGCTGTAGGTGAAGGTCGCCGGTGTGGGGCTCCACTCTCCATTCGTTGCGACGACGAGGACGCTCCCGACTTCGGCCGTGCCATCGATCGTGGGCAGAACGGTGTTGACGGCCGGGGGGCCTCCGTAGGCCTGCACCACTTTCGTGATGGCGGTGGCTGTTTCATGGCCCGCCCCCGCGACGGTCACTCGCACCGTGAACTGGTGCCCGATGTCGCGCGCCTCGAAGCTCCGGGTGGTCTTGCAGGAGCCCGCCGGGCCGTCCTCAATGCCGTCCCGCAACCACTGGCAGGTGAAGGTAGTGGTCGGCAGGGTGCCGCTCCAGGTGCCGACGTCGATCTTCGAGGGTGATCCCACGCGCAGAACCCCGACGATCGATGGTGCCCTGGTCGGCACGGGAGCAGGAGCCGTGACCACGGCAACGGCGACGGGCGAAGCCTCTGCCGCGGACGCGGTGCCTATCGAGGCGCAGACGACGAGTGACGCCATCGCCAGACCAGTGAGAAGTTGACGTGTGCGAAACATGTTGCCCCCCCGGACCCATTACCGAATCATCCCAGTGTGTCGCAGACCGGGGAGAATTGAAAGGGCCTCATGTGAGGGGGGCCTTGCGAGGCGAGGACTCGCAAGGCCATAAATACAGAGGGGATGACCAGGATCGAACTGGCGTCATCAGTTTGGAAGACTTTTCAGGCACTGATGCATACTCATGCTTTGCTTGTCAAATATCGCCTAGTCACTGGGAAGCACTGGTGTTCCTCCAGCAACACACCGCATGGTTTTGCACAAGATGGGTGCCAAAATAGGTGCCAGCTACAAACGACGACAACTGTCAGGAGATTGCACGACGGACGTCACTCAGCGGTCGACCTCATACGAGTCAGGCCTGCCAGAAACCTTCCCGTGCGTTGACCGAGACTGCTTAGATGAAGTCATGCACGCAGCCACAATCCTCCTCTGGGTATGGGCACCGCTGGCAATAGTTTTTGGATTCTGCGCGGTGCGCTTCCGAAGGCGGATCTCTCAAGGGATTCGGGCCAATTGGGAAGCTCGAGGCATGAAGGTCGGTCCAAGAACTCAGTCACCGATTGTTTTAGCAGCGGTAGGCGTCGTCTTCATCGTCGGAGGGGCCTGCGCGATCGCGGGGCTTGTTCTCCGCGTGCTGGGTGGATGACAATCGAAACCCAGGTACTGGCGACGATCGCCGCCTAGAAGTACTTCGTCTTTGCGGACGCATGGCGAGCTTCACTCTTCACGGGCCCGTATCGCCGGATCAGGATCGAAGCCCAGACAATCCACGCCACCCCAACCGCGGCGATTATCCCGACCATTAGAAGGCCCAGGACATCCAGGTCTGCACCGCCAGCGTGCTCGATCAAAATGCGAATGCCGGTGATCAGCACTATCAGAAGTCCCGGCAGCGTTCTCCACCGGTGGTTCCTTACCCAGTCGCGCACTCCATAACCCTAATGCGGCTGGGCCCGTCGACGTCGGATGCACTACCGAGGCTTCTGCACCCCAGCATCGACACCGTGTTCTTGCTCGAGCTTCTTGACGAGCTCTCGTGCCCGCAAGCGCGCAATTATCCCTTGAGCCACGAGGATCGCGCCAACACCAACCGAGATAAGCCCCTTCGGCGCGAAGTCTTCGGACGCATACACCCAGACAGCTACTACCGCGCAGAGTCCACCGACGATGATGCCGAATAGCCCGAGGGCGGCCACGCGGTTCGCGGCGATCCGTCGCTGAATGGGGCTCTTCTGCCCGGTCTCGCTCACGGACAAATACTATCTGTCAGGCTGCAATCGCCGGCACTCAAGCAGGACCTATCAAGCCTCTGGCAAGCTTGCTGCCGCTGGCGAGCATAGCCCCGTCTTTGACCGTTTGGGCGTGCACGAGACAGATGGCGTAGACAACTTTTAGACCGCCCTCTCTGGTGACGAGACGCTCGGACGCGTTAGTGTCGCATCCATCAACCAAGCACTCCATACGGCGACCGTAGCGGTTGCCAGCAGACGCGTCTACTCCAGATCCTCGAACTGCCTAAGACCCAGAGTTCAAGACCGACAGTGCGTTTTGCCTCGAAAGGGTGTAGCAACGTCTGTTCCGTTCGAAGGTTTGGCCGTCTCTCGTTCCATGACGGGAAATCATTCAACGCCGGGAGACCGACGGTGGTGTTCTCCCGGCACCGGCGTCTTGGGTGCAATTGCGTCAGTGCCGCTCCGGCGGGCGGGCCGGTCAATTCTCTCAACCGGCCGCTCATCGGACGCCGAACCGAGATGCGGGGGGTTCGAGCTCCGACGGACACCAGTCAGCGACTATGCCTGGTGGCGCGATTTTCCGCGGCATTTGGGTTCAGCAGAATGCTCAGGTATGTCTGCGACTCAGGGTCGGAATCGACTCGGGCTCGACATTTGATCGCACGACCTCGCATTCGGAGCTTCCATAAAACGGGCTTGATTGCTTCGGCAATGGGAGGTGTAACTGCCCCGGTAACGGCTCGGTGGCTGCCGAGCTTCAGGACGACAACAACCGCTTTCCGGCCATCAAGTCGGTCCATCAGTATCCGGGCGTCGGCGTCACCGCCGAAGTGCTCCTGTATGTCCGCGATCAGCGCGACCGTCGCGAGTGCGTGTGTTGGCTGGATGACAATGGGGCCCAGAGCGTCAAATCGTGGACTCACGACGGGTTTGCTCGGTCGCATGTCGGCCATTGCTGCCTCCGGATCAGTTGGGCGAACCGGTTTGGCGCGGGGCCACGTGACCGGCGGCGTCGCAAGGTTGATCCTAGGCTGATACCCGGGTCATCCGCAGTCTTATCGCGCTCAGCTTGAGGGTGAATCCCTGTGCAAAGGATCAGGAAGCAGGAACAGCGAATCCGGCAACGTGCCCCCTGTCGTCGCAGGACTAGAGGGCACGCCGTCAACCGAAATTGCGACGGTGCTTCGGAAGCGCAGCCGAAACCGATTGCCCTGAGCGTAATCGGGCGGCGTTCAGAATATTCGGCTGTCATCCGGATTGCTTAGCAGGTGCAATGCATCGGCCAAGACGTTCGAGAGAGGATAAGCAGTATCGCGATCGCCCGTTGCGGACAACTGGTCAGGCAGTGATTGTTTTCCCGGGCGGGGTGAAGGTTCCGTTTTCGAATCCGGTTCTGCTGGCTGTGACCGTTACTGTAACGGTCTTTCCGAGGTCGCCTTTCTTGACGAGGTAGGTTGTTCCGGTGGTGCCGTTGGCTATCCCGTTTGTATACCAGGCGGTTTTTGTGGACTGCGCTGCAGCATCCCAAGTTCCTCGGGTGACGGTAAGGGTCTGACCAGCCTTCGGAGTGCCGGAAAGCACGGGCTGTGTCGTCGGGACGAGAGCCTGTCCTGCTCCAATGGGAACCGTGCCCTCGGTGTCTGCGGTGCCGTCTTGGTAACCGGCTCGTTTTGCGACTACCCGCACGGTCATGACGGCGTTGAGGTCACCTGAGACGAGATCGTAGGTACGGTAGGTGCGGTTCGTCGCGTTCGAGAGCGCGACCCCGTTCCTCATCCAGGTGAAGTAGTACGTCAGTGGGCCGATGCTCCAAGTGCCGTCGTTGACGCTGAGCTGCTCGCCGACTCGGAAGTCTCCGCTGACGGACGGTTTCGTTGTAGCGGTTGGTGCGGCGAATGGTGCGGCACTCTCGGTGGAGGCTGTGAAGACGTTGTTCGTCGCGCCACTGTCCTCGGTGTACGGGGTCGTGATGTTGCTGCCGAGCTTTATGCCGGTCACGGTGTTGTTGCTGCCCCTGAATTGGACCCCGATGGCCCCACCGGCGTTGATCGATCCGCCGGTGACCGTCGATCCGGAAGCGAGGATGATGTTCGTTCCGTACGAGTCTCGGATGTCGAGATTCGTCGCGATGACGGGGGCGTCGGCGAGAAGCGCTGTTCCCGACGGTTTCAGGTAGCTGATGATGGTGCCATCGACGGTCGGGGCGATGGCCACGAGCGGGTTGATGGAGATGCCTGGGCCAGCGCACCCGGTGATTGTGCCTCCGATGATGTGGGTGTTGTCCGCACGGACTTGCACTCCGCCTCGTCCACCGGTGATGTGCGGGACGATGGTGGTGTTCCAGCCGATGCGGTGGGTGTCGACCGATTTGTCGCTGCAGTCGATGGCGATGGGTTCGAAGCGGCAGTCCTCTGGTTCTCCCGCGGCGCCCAGCACGCTGATGAACGGGCCGACGTTTGTCGTGACGGCGTGACGTACGCGGCTGATGGTCCCACGTACGACGAGGCCGCGAGTTGATCCGGTGACGTTCACGCCATACCCGAATTGGTCGGCCGCCTCATTGTCGAGGAGGTCTCGGATGGTGCAGTCGATGACGCCGTTCCGGCAGTGGGCGACGTAGATGCCCGCGGCCCCGTTGTCGTGAACAGTGATGCCGGTCACCTGGGGTGTATCCACCGCGAAGAAGCGAACCAGTGGGGAGTTACTGGACGCGGGGTCCGTGTGGAAGATCTCGCCCGCTCCTATGAGTTTGACGGCAGGCGAAAGGGTAACCGAGGCGGTGCGCGGCTTGACCTGAATGGTTCGCGGAAGAGCCTTGTCCAGTTGCACTGTGGAACCGGAGATAGTGGTTACTCTCCGAAGATAGCCGTAACGTTCGGTTCCACCGGCGATCGCGTCGTCGCCGGCAAGCAGCAGGTACTCGTTGGCTTTATAGGAGGCCGCCTTGACCACCGTGATCGCAGTCTTTCCCTTTGCCATCGCGGTCGCGATCTGCTCACGGTAGACAATCGTCCCCGTCCGAGTGAGCGCTGAATGGTCTCCGCGCACTTTCAGTTTTGTTCCGGAGGTCAGCTCGAGCTGGGTTACCGCTGAGGGTATTTCGACGACGGAGTCGAGAAAGTAGTCTCCGGAAAGGGTGACGCTTCCGCTCGCGGAGGCGAGATAGGTGCGAATCGCGGGAGCAGCGTCCGATGTCGTGCCCGAGACTGCACCCAGTCCGCTGGATTCCGGGGCGCCCTGGCTCATGTTCCGGGCCATTGACAGACTCGTAGCTGTGACGATGCTCAGACTTGCCGCCGATATGAACGTCCGGCGTGAAAACTTGATTCCAACCATTATGCCCCCAACTAGTTCCCTGAAATGTACCCTAAATAGGGGGATACAAAAGCGACTTCTTCCAGATCGTGTTATGCGTGCGATTCCCAAGCACACTCGACAATGTTGATATCGCGTCGGCTGCTGCGGTTTCCGAGGCCCGAAGAACGAGCTCGAGGACTGGTATCGGGTCGTGAGCTGGCAGGAGACCTCGCGAGGCCGTGAGCTGATCTGTTGGTGCCGGACCCTTCCTGTGGCGTGTGAGGCGGCGTGGTACTACAACCGGGCCCGCGTCATCGTGGCAGCATGCGCAGGCTGGCAGCAGAGCGCATGAGCGTCTGGGCGGGGCGCCGAGGAGACCGCCGGCACATGATCTGCTGCTCGCGTATCGGGCGGCCAGATCTCAGGTGGCGGACTGACATCCGGTCCTGCCAGAATGAGCCGATAAGCGAGGGGTGTGCAATGGAGGACGAGGGATTTCTTGCCATCTCGAATGAGATGCTGCGGGCGCTGGGGATGGTAGTAGTCGCCGCCGGCCGGCTAGAAGCCGGCATGATTGCGGTCGGAACGCATATGGGCTTGAAATCTCCAAGAGACCTGCCATTTCGCGAGCTCAGCAACCGAATTATCAAGCGTGTCGAGGCCGTTGGTGTTCCGCCCTGGAGCACGGCGGACGGTGAGGCGGTCACAGCCTGGGCAATCGAGGCGAGAGACTCGATGGCGAAGCGCGACCCGCTTATCCACGCGAGCTACGGCTTACGCGGTGAGGCGTTCAGTCCGACGACTGTCAAGATCCATCTCCGCCCCAACTCGATGCGGGATCTCAGTGCGGCCGAAGCTGAGGAACTCGCTCAGCACTTGAGCGTGCTGGCGACCAGATCAATGACTCATAGTACGAATTTGCTGTTACGCATCGCGCCCGATCAGTGGGCTCCCGTGTACTGGAAAGAAGGCGAGATAGGTGTGCATCACGCATCTGAGCCACACTTCCCACCATTCAAAGAGTCACCGTTCATCGGACCCGATGGAGCACTTGACGGTGCCGCCTTGGACAAGGCCGTTGGACGCTGGCCCCGGCTGCCGGCTGCATCCGTAGACGAACCGTATTAGACGTGCTCGGATGCTGGATCGTAGTGAAACACAAATGTGCTCCTAACCATCTCCGATCCATTCCACTCTTCGATCAGGATGTCTTCGTAGTGGCGGGTGTCGGCGTCCCATACTTCTTGGGCAAAGGCTCGTGCAGATGTCGGATCGTCGAACACCCCGATGACGCTTTGCCCGTCGTACGGGGTGCTCTTTGAGACCACGGAGTGCATGGGGAAATTGTCTCACTCAATGCCGAAGATTAAAAGGTCAGGTTAACGCAGAAGAAACCCCCTCACCGTCCCGGAGGAGGTGAGGGGGTTAAAATGAGTTTGTGCCCACTGTAGTCAGCGTGAATGAGATGGATGAGGTCATCCGTCGAGTTCGCGATGCCCATAACCTTGGGGCGTCGCAACTGGATGCCGACGAGCCGCTCCCAGTGTTCGAGGACTGGGGGCACCGGAGCGGACCCGTTGTTGATCACATCACGCTCCGCGAAGTCTTCGTGTCGTTGAATGAGGTTCTCGCTACTCGAGATAGGTAGCTGAATGGATTCCCGCGGAAACGACGAAAGGCCCCCTCGCCTCATCCGAAGATGAGAACGAGGGGGCATCTGGTTCAAACTGGCACGGGGTTCATGCGGTGTAGCTGGTTGTCGCGGTCGAGGAAGTACATGGCGTCGATCTTGTTGCCGACCTTGAACGATGGGGTGATGATGCCCCACAACTGTTTGATGAAGTCGGGTACCTGCGGGGCGTCGTAGGTGCCTGCGGTTTGCGCGTGTGTTGCACCGGTCACGGCGACGAGTTGTTTCGTGGCGGCGTCGAACTGGGTGTTGTAGTCGTTCCAGAACTTCAGCCCTGCGATCGGCGGGTACGCAGTGGTGTCTTTCGTGCCATACACGACGAGGACTTTTTTGCCAGCCCACAGTGACGCGGTGATCCGTCCCGGGTCGTTCGTTGTCGTCGCGGTAGCCAAAGCCGACCGCGCGGACACCGTTGCGCTGTTCGACCGCCACGACGTCAGGGACGACCGCCATGCAGCCCATGCGGGGTCTGCGTAGTCCGGTGCCGGGTCGGGTCTCGCCGGCGGGGTGGGGGGCTCGGTTGTGCCGTACCAGGATGGGTGGTCGAAATGGTTGCCGTCATCGTATTCGGCGAGCATGTCGTAGATCCCCGACATGTCCACATACCCGAGGGTCCTCGAGGCGAGGTAGGTGTCTTGGGTGACGAGCCACTTCCCGACCTCGCCGCCCATCGACCGGCCGATGACGACCCAATCGACGACGGTGATGAACGCCGCCGCCTGCTGCGCGAGTTCAGAATAGGCAACCTTCGCGGTGTCACGTCCCCACCCGTTGAGCCCGTTGAACGATGACGTCTTCGATCCGCGGGACTGGGCGATGAACCCGCCGTTGTTCAGGATCGTGTCGCGGAGGGTGGCGAGGGACGAGATGGTGAGCATCTGGTTGTACTCACCCTGCGACCCGTGCAGCCACATTACGCCGTGCCGGCCACCTGTTGGGGGTGTGCCGTTGGGGATGATGAGTTGCAGTCGGTCGGCGCCGTTGTCGGTCTCGTAGATGGTGCACACCAGACCGGATGAGGTGGTGTAGGTGCCGACCGAGGTGAAGGCCATGGGTTACGCTCCTCGGCGTGCTTTGAGCCACTGCGTGTACACGGAGATGTCCGAGCTCGACGGGGCCGCTGACGGGGTGGACCCGAACGTGTCGCCGACGATGCCGCCGCTGACACCACCACCCATGTATTTCCATTGCGTGTTCGTGGAGGTGGTGCCGACGAACCCGAGCCGCAGCAACGACACGGTCGGGAGTGGTGAGAACGCGATGGCCTGGTCGAGGAGTTTGTTGCCGTCGACCCACACCTGAATGTTGGATGAGGTGGCGACGAGAACGAACGAGTGCGGGTTGTTGTCGGCGGTCCCGAAGTTGTAGTACGTGACCCCATCGATGGACGCTGCCCACGTGTTCGACGGGGTGCGGGAGATCGAGAACGAACCCGTGTTCCCCATCGAGTTCAGGTGCTGATTGACGGACGTCGGGGCGGGGTCGAGCCATTGCGCGTTCGCCCCGAAGATCACACACGCCGGGGAGGTTACCGTGAACCCGGACGCCCCGAGCCCCGATCGGACGATGAGGCGCACACCCGGGGTGCTGTTCAGTGCTGTCGCGGAGTACACGGGCAGGTTCGTTGCAGCCGTGGAGCTGATGTTCCAGTTGACGGCGTTGTGGGCGGCCGGGGAGTTGTCCGTCCACGCCGACATCGACGCACCCTCGGAGACACCGCTGTTGGTCGGTGAGAACCACGCGAACAGCCCAGCGAGGACGAGCGGTGAGAACGACAGCGGGTCGGTGCTGATCGCGAAGTAGAAGTCCGTCCCGGCGAGCATGTTCGTGGGCCGGCCGATCTTCGAACACCAGATCACCGGGCCCGGCCACACCCCACCTGCAGCGGTCAGGGGCCGGGCGGTGTTGATGCTGTCGCCGTTGTTTAGGACAACGTACTTGCCGGACCCGAACGGGGAGAACCCGTTGAACGTCGCAACGACGGTGTCGTTGATCGCGGAGTAGGTGGCCGCTTCCGGGTTCCGTGCGTTCGCCGCGACTGCAGCGTCCGTGGTCGCCCCGGTAACCCCGTCGAGACCCTTGGGGCCGGGATCGCCGTCGTCGCCCTTGGGGCCTTTGAGGTTCGCGATGACTGTCGTGTAGGCCACGTCAACTCCAAGCTGTCAGGTTGCCGGTGGACGGCTGGTACCAGTAGATGTAGGCCGCAGTGGGCATCTCCTCGGAGACGATCACATATGAGCCGGGGTTCGACGTTTGGATCAGCGTCGCGAGTGTGCCGCCGTTGATGGGGATGCGCAGTTGTCCGGGGAACCAGTCCTGATCGGCGACCTGCCCCACGTTGTCGATCCAGTCGACGCGCACCCGGATACCCACGTCCGGGGTCAGCCCTTCTGTGATGGGGACGGTGACGGTGAAGTTCCCTGACGAGTCCGGTGTCACAGGGGTGATGTACGGGAACAGGATCTGGTTCCCCGACGACGTAATCCCGGTGGGGATGAAGTGAAGCACCGGGTGCAGGTCGGGACGGGGGGTGACAGCGAAGTCACTGAGGTTCCCTGGGATCGTTACGGTTGTGGCGGCCACGCTTCACACTCCTTCCGGTTTGGGGTGGATCAGTCGCCGAGCTGCTGCTTGATCGCGTGTCGGGCAGACTCCGCGACACTCTCGGCACTCACACCGGCGGGCGGGTAGATCGTCTGATTCAGGGTCGTCGTGTTCGTGGGTGCTACGTTCGAGGTGTTCGCGAGGGCGAGGCCACCGATCGGGACACCGCAGTATGCGAGGACGTTCAGCGTGACTGTGAGCCAGAGCGGCTGACCGCCGAGACCGGGTGTTGCGAATGCGACCTGCGCGCCGCCAGCGAGCACCAGGGCGATGACGTAGGTGCCATAGATGGTCTTCCGTGCGAGCGCGTTCGTGACGATGGTGCCGAGGTTGCCGGGGTTCGTGGTGGTCATGAGTTGCTCTCTTCTCGTTCGTTTTCGGTCAGGTCAAGAGCGCGTTTCTCGGCCTCGGTGAGGTTGTGTGTGCCGCCAGCGCGGACACGTTCGATGTAGGCGAGGAACACGCTGCGCAGGGTGACGCGGGCGCTTCGTTCCTTGTTGAGCTCGATGCTGAGCGCGTCAACCTTGGTGCTGAGGTCATCCATGCGCTTCCAGATCTCTGCGACGGTCGGCATCTTGGTTGAGCTGTCACCGCTTCGACCGCGCGCGAGCATGAACACTCCTGCGACGACGCCGCCGCCCATGATGCCGATGAGGGGCAGGTAGGGCGTGATGTCGAACCCGATCACTTACGCACCTTCAACCGCGGCATCAGGTCGAACCACCGGCCTGTGGGGAGGAACAACACGAGGGTGATGATGATCGCGAGTGCCTGCTTTTCACGTGCACCATACGCAGCGGCGTAGGCGATCGCGTAGACGTACGCTCCGAGGCACGGGAGCATCACCAGCAGGCTCAGCCACTCCAATCGCTCGTTGTCCCGCAGGCACCCGTACAGGCAGCCGAGAGACGCGATGACAATGAATACAGCCCAGATGGGCCGGTAGCCGTCAGGGGTCGACAGGTCGAGGCTCGGTGCGCCGCGGATCGCTGCCACGACGCCGAACAGGGCGAAGAAGAGATACTTCCCGAGGTAGACCCACCGGGAGGTCATGATCGGTGTTCTCAGATCAAAACGACGCTTTGCCACTTTGGCCCCTTCCGAGGTCGGACGAGAGGTTGGTTACGGCTCCTGGTAGAACGAGTTGAACGAAGCCCAACCGTTCTCGTCGAGGAACACGACCTTGTCGAAGGTGGGCAGCACAGGTGCGTCGCCACCTTTCGCATTGATGGTGTCGCAGATCGTCTTGAAGGTGCCGTACTCGTCGGCGCTTCGGAAGATCCGCCGTCCACGCTTCCCGAGACGGGCAGGTTCGGCGATGCCGTCCTCTACGAAGTCCGAGCCGAAGATCGCGATCCCACCGTCAGCGGTTCGGCCGGCGATCGTCGCGGAAGGCTTCAGCTTCTGCACCGTGTCTGCTGCGGCATCGTCGACCGCGGTCTTGATGTCAGCTACGTCCTGTGCGCTCATTTCGTCTTCCTTCGGGTCGGTTTCTGCGGCCATGTCGATGGCTTCCTGCAGGGTGGGGATTGTGACGGTGGGGTTGCCGATGTTGGCGTAGTGCCATGTCTCGGAGTTGATGTTGCGGATGAGGCCGTACTTGCGGAAAACGCGGTCTCGGGCCGCCATGTCGTTGGTGTTGCAGTCGATCGCGCCGACGATCCAGTCGCCGTGCGCCGACGTTCCTACGGTCGCTGCGGAGGGCGTGCCGTAGCGACCCCCAGTGGCGACGTAGAGCGCCGCCTGACCGGACTGGTAGTTCTGGTTCGCCGTGCCATCAGACGTGTTCTCGCCAGCCGCGTTGTTCGAGCTGCGGTCCTGAAAACCGATCTGGTAGTCGGAGAGTGTGCCTCGCCACCGGTATCCCTGATTGACGGTGAGATTGACGCCCTCCGCTTCGAGCTCTAGGACTGCGGGGACGACGCGGCAGAACATGTCGGGGGCGAACCACGAGCCGCGGAACTCGTATAGTGCCGATTCGGGGGCCAAGCCATTGGCGTATCCCATGAGTGCTCCTTACTTGTAGACGCGGCCGTCAGAGCCGAGATAGAGCGGCGTGATCGTCACTCCCGTAGGTGCTGTGGTCAGGTTTCGCAGGTAGACCCCGCCTGTCGTAAAGAGGTCTTGCACGGAGGCGTAGCCGGATACCGTAAGTCCGTTGTTGCCGACAACAATGTAGGTGGTGCCGTCTGGTGCGAGCAGGGTCAACGCCGCCGATGTGCCGACGATCCGACCGCCCGGGTTGAAGTCGATACGACCGCCGCCAGCGGCGAACGGAGACATGGTTATGCCAGCGCCGACCCGCAGGATGCCGGGGGCAACAATGTTGATGTCGCCCTTCTGAGTCGTCGTGCCGACGTTCTCGATGTTGCCGGTGTGCTGTTCGTCGCCTGTCTGCTTGAAGTGGCCGGTGCCTTCGTAGTCGCCCTGCTGGGTCGTCTTCCCGATGTTCGTGATGTCGCCGGTGTGCGACTCTGTGCCGACGTGGGTTTCGTCGCCCGAGAAGTCAGCGGGTCCCTCTACCGTCAGGACGCCGGTGATGTTGATCGTCGTCGTCAGGTTCACGGTGCCATCCGCGTTCAGCGTGCCCTGCACATTCAGGGTGCCGAAGACATCCTCGGAACCGTTCACGATCAGCGACGACTCGCCATTGAAACGGGTCTGGCCGCCTGACACGGAACTGTTACGGAGCGGGGTAGCGACACCCTGTTCCTGGGGGGCGGACACGATCTTGTCGAGCTCGCCCTGATCGGTGCGTTCGATTCTCATTCGGACCCAATCGGTTGCAGAACAGGAGTTACCCAGCGCGTCTCATCACCGGACCAACCGATGACCCGGAGTGTGTGCCAGCCGGTCTCGATGATCGGGCTGCCCTCGAACCACAGCTTGTGTAGCGTCCCGAGAGGCTGGTATTGGATCGAGTCAAGTTGCAGCCGGTACGACCACTGCTCGACGGGAGAGGAATACGTCTTCAGGTCCGCATCAGCATGCGACTGCAGAACCGTCTCGTCGCCGATCTTCTTGTACTGGACGAACTTCTCAAGCGCCGGCGCGAACGATTCGTTCTTCGCCGTCTTCACTTTCATGTCAGCTTCGGAGCCCTCGCCGACCGCGTAAATGTAGGTCGCCTGGTTCTTCCCATCCACCGTGCGTTTCACGTCAACAAGCCCGTGGTTCGAGGTTGCAAGGTTGAACTCGAGCAGCGCGCCCGTCAGTTGCGGGTTCGCTGTGGTTCCGGATCGGACCCGGTATTCGAGCTTGTGTGTAGTCCCCCATTGCGGGAGGAAGTCGATGTCAGGTCCACCATCGCGGTTCTGCACCTCAGTGATCGCCGAACCCACAACCGTGGACTGGTAGTCGAAGTACGTCTCGCTCTCCGTACCACCGCCAGTCGTCGTGCCCTTGGCAATAGGGATGATCGGCACGCGAAAGCTCGGATTGGCGAGGGCAGGTGCTTCCGTCCCCGCCCACAAAACCCACGCCGCCAAACGATCGGCCGTGATATTGACGAGCTCGAGCTTGTTGTCAGGCGTGCCGCCCGAGTACCCATTCGTGCCGAACGTCGAACGCCGATCCAGAAGAACCCGGATGTCCTGATGCTTCAGGCTGATCGTGTTCGACCCGATGTCGTCATCCCGCGAAATGCACAACCCCGCGTAAATTACGACGCCTTCTTCGCACACAACAAAAGTGCGAGACCATGGCGTAAGCAGGTCATTCCAGTTCAGGTTCGGGCCGACAGCAGAAACGCGGAAGTCCGCATTCCCGCCGCCAGCACCATTCAGAACCCGGTTCCACGAATACTTGAACGGGGTCACCTGCGCCAGCACAGTCCCAGTCACCGTCTCGACAATGAAGCAGGTCTGCACGGTGCCCCCTAAATGTATGTGTCGGCTACCGTCACAGTCATGACCCCAGTGCCGCCCGAAGGCGCGAGGGTCTGCGAAATCGTCTGCCCCGGTGGGACAGCCCAGATACCCGCCTGCTCGACAACCCCGTAGACCGGGAAGCCGTCAACAATCAGCAGCCCCGAGTCCATGAAGATCTGATGCGGATGACCAGCCGTGACAGACTTATTCACCTGATACGTCTTCCCGCCCGATGACACCGAGTACGACGGCATCGAACCAGTGATCGTCAGGACCGGGTACGCGGCAAAGTTCCCGTACTGCCACGCCGACACAACCAGCGGGGTAGCAGGGTCAGCCGTGAACGTGTGCGACTCGCCATACTTCCGCGGGTCAGCAGCCCAGAACTGGATCTGGTAAGAAGCCTGAACGCCCCACAGAGTCACCTGGAACTGCGTTTTTGACGCAAGCCGAACCGAAGCGCTCGTCGTCAGGCCCGCCTGATCAACAACCAGATGGGCCGGCTCGGGGCCTGCCAGTAAACCACTCAGTCTTTGCTGGTAGTAGAACAGCTTTTCGGGTGAATCCGCGAAGCACAGCCCGGAAATTGAAATGACCCGGGAGGAGAAGTAACCCACCGCATCGAACGATCCTGCGGCAAGAGGCTTCTGAGCTTCGTCGCGACGGATGTCAGGCGTTGAATCCCAACCTGTGAAACCATCCTCGCTGACATAGAAACCGTCAGTACCGGCGCCACCGTCGAACACCAATCCGTTGATACGCGCGATCATTTCGCCATCGCCAATCGCCAATTGAGGTCGTTCGCTACGGTCTGACCGATGACACGCTCATCGGTCCCCGCTGAGGGATGAACATCCACCTGAACCTGAGCGCCAGCTACTACCGGCGCGATCGTCGGAGAAGCCGTGACAGCCCCGCCAGTCGCATAGTGCGGGGCCGATGCAAGAGACTGACGGAACCCGTACACGGCCGCCTGACCGCCCATACGAGACACATCCGTCGCGGTCAGCACGTGTTCACCAGGTGCGAGCATGGCAACCACGGAGTCCTTCCCGATCGGACCGGGACCGGTGACCTGACCGCCGTCCGCATACGCGGCGCCAACCTCACCGCGAGGAGCGCCCGTCTGTTTGATCACCTGATTGATGACCGTCTCGCGGTAACCCGGAATGGTCGCGATAGCGTTGGCGACAGCCATCGCTTGCTGAATCGCCTCAGATGAACCAGTGACCGCGACAGAAGTGGCGATGCTCCCGGGGATCAGGCCGAGCTTGTCGGCGTAATCCTGCGCGGCCTGACCGTTGATACCGAACTGGTCGAGGGCAGCGATGAGCTGATCCCGGCCGTTCTGAATCGCAGCAGCAGCGTCCTCCTGTGAGCCGGTCTGAGAGAGAGTCGCCGACGACAGTGCAAGTGTCGACTTCGCAATGTCGTCCAGCCCGGCCTGGTTCGCTCGGCCCTGCTCGGTGCCGATGTCGAGAGTCGCACCATTCGTGGCAAGAGTTTTCTGCAGGTCATCGAGAGATGCCTCGAAATCGCGGGTCGCCCCGTTCACGTCGAGCTGCGTCTTGCCGAAACCCTCAATCGTAGATTTCAGCGACTCGATGTCGCCCTTAGCGTCAGAAGCCGAGATCGCGACACCATCGATCGCACCCGAGATGTTCTCCGTCGCGCTTGCGGCCTTGTCTGCGACCGCCGCCTGATCGATGAAAGCCTGACCCGAATCCTCCACCGATGTCCGCAGTTTAGAAATGTTCTGACCAGCGTTATACGCGCCGAGTGAAGTGCCATCGAAGATGCCCTGGAATGTGTTGGTGTCGACGATCTTCTTTTGCACCGAGTCGTACGCGTCACCACCCTTCAGGATGGCATCTGTGAGCTCCGTCTGCCCAACACCGGCCTTCTTCGCGGCCTCGAACGAGCCGTCCTCCGAAAGCTTGCGTGCGATCGCAGCGCGAGTGTAGTTCGTGGTCGCGCCTGTGGCCTTGTCGAGAGTGTCAACAAGCTCAGCCGTCGTCGCCTTTATCTCTGCCTGCTGTGCGACATAGCTACCAACGACGACGGTAGCGATAGCAAGACCAGCGCTCAGGACGCCGACGCCGAGAGCGGCAGCTTTCGCGCCACCACTTACCCCGTTCATCGCAGCCCGAAAGGCAACGATCTTCGGAACAGCCAGCAGCGCGCCGCCACCGACCAGACCAATGGCCCCGACAAGAACTGTCAAGGCAAGTCCCACATTCAGAAGCTCGGGCGGCGCACTACCGAACGAGTCCACGAGGAACGTTGCTGACTGGGTGAGATCACGGAGCGTGCCGTTAGCGCCAGAACCGGACTGGATGAGGGCTGTATCGAACGAGCCGCCCAGCTTCTCCACGTCACCGCGGAGGTTGTCGAGCTTAATGCGTGCCGTCTCGGCCGCGTACCCCTGGTCGTTGGTCTGGTCGATGTACTTTTGGATTCCCGCAGCTCCGAGATCCAGCAGCACGTTCGACGCCCGCACTGCATCGGAACCGAAGATGATCTTCGACGTCGCCGCCTGCTGCTCGGGAGACAGATCCTTGAGCGCGTTCTTGTAATTTCCGGCGAACTGGGAAATGCCGATGAACTTGCCAGATGCGTCGAACGCGCTGATGCCCAGTCGGTCCATCTCCGTCTTCGCCTGAACAGAAGAAGGCACAAGGGACTGCAGCATTGTCTTAAATGAGGTTCCGGCGTCCGAACCAATGAGGCCCTGATCTGCGAACGCGGCGAGCGTGCCAGTGGTCTCCTCAATCGACAGACCCATGCCCTTAGCAACCAGACCTGACTGACCGAGAGCCGCAGCAAGATCCGAAACGTCACCAACAGCCTTGCCCGCGCCAGCGGCCAGAAGGTCGGCGACATGAGGCACATCGGAGCCCTGCAGATTGAACTGCTTCACGGCGACGGCCGCGATATTAGCCGCGTCTGCCACCTCGAGACCGCCAGCGGACGCCAGCGACAGCGCACCGTTCAGGCCGCCACCGAGGATCTGCTGCGTGGTCAGACCAGCCTTAGCCAGCTCCTCGATTGCGTTCGCCGACTCTGTTGCCGAGAAAACGGTTGCCCCACCTGCGTCGATCGCAGCCTGACGTAGCAGATCCATGTCCGCAGCCGTCGCGTGAGTTGCGGCCTGAACTGACGAGATAGCCTGATCGAACTCCGCGTACTTCGCAACCGCCAGAGCAACACCGGCAGCCGCGAGACCACCGACCGCGAACAGGGACTTGCCGAGAGTTTCGATACCCTCACGACGCTGAGAAAGACGTTCAGCTTCAGTTCCGGTGGCACGGGTCGCCTCAGCGGCCTGGTTCATGCCTGAGATGTAGGAAGAAACGTTGGCGACGAGACTTACTCGGGTGGTACGGTCCGTCACGGTGTACCGCCCTCTGTGTAGTTACTCGTCCTCGACGCGCCTCGCGTGCCAGAGATCGCCAGCTCTATCCGCGTCCGGGTACTTCTTGTGGAAGGCCTCGCGCGCGTGGTCAATCGACTGCGCAGCGAAGTCCTTCTTCGGTGCCTTGTTCGCCTCGTAATGCCACCCGCCGGGACGGTTCGGATCAGACCGCGGATCGGTCGCCTCAGACATCGGCTGACCGTGCGTGCCAATGTCGGCGAGGATGCGCTGGTAGGCGAGCATCAAATTCAGAGACGCCGTGTCCCACTCCGGTTCACGCTCCGAAACCTCACCGAAGCGCACACCATCGACGTACTCGTAAGAGGTGAACTGGCGTGGCTCCCAACCTTGCAAACGGCGCGGGGAGACGCCTAGCGTGGTGGCGAGCCTCAGGACTTCCCAGAGGCCGCCAGTGCTTTTTTTACCTGCTCCACAGCCTTCGCAACTGCGACGTGTGACCGGTACTCATTTAGGTTGTAGATCGTGTCGCCGATTTTTCCGACGAAATGACCCGTCAGCGCCTTGAAGAGGTCCGCCCACTCGTCCACGAGCTTGGCGTTTGGCTTCGCGGGATCGGCCACGTCGACGCGCAGCTTCCGCTCCTTGCCATCGACCACCAGCGTTCCGCACTTCGGCGCAACATACTTCGTCAAGGTGCGAAGGTTGTATCCGTACTCGCTGTCGTAAGCCACGCCGATGCGTGCCGGGTGGCGGTCGACGGCATCTGTCCAATCCACCCCATCCATCTGCCGGAATCGCAGCGTGTGGAGGTGCCCATTGAGCATCACCTCAACATCCAGATAAGGGATCGCAGCAGATTTCGCCGCACGGAGGTCTTCAGAAAAACTCATTGCATCACCGTTCTAGTCACCGTTTTCCACCGTTGGGAAAACCTGCCGGGGCGACGGTGGGGCACCCCGGCAGGGGCTTAGTTACGCGACGATGGTTCCGCCGCGAACAGTCGGTGCGGTGATGTACGCCGTCTGCGAGATCGTGTCCAGACCGTTCTCGGTCGGCGCGTCGGGACGCTGGGCGCCGAGGATGTACGTGATGACATCCGCCGTTTGTCCGACCGCATAGGTGGTCTCGTTCGGTACGCCACGACGGACATTGAACTGGCCCGTTGATCCCTCAGTGAGTGTCTGTGCGGCCGAATTCGCGTCAGTCGATGCCACGTACTTGAGCTCGAGCGTCTCCGTGGTCTTACCGGGCCGGGAGAGGTCCTGCTTCAGAGTCAGCCGCTTATCCGGGACGGTTGCCTGAGCGGTCGCCCAGTTGAAGCCGTCCGGCGTGAATGAGTACGTCTCGGCCTTCGCCGTTCCACCGTTCAGGATCGCGACCGAAAGCGCGTTCGCGCCGAGCGGGACGGAAGTGATGCGCCAGCGACCATCGGACTGGCTGGAAGCGGGGGCTGTTTCGAGTGCCATATGATTCTCCTTTTGTTGACCGGCGCGGAGAATCCCCGCAGGCCGTGAACCCGCACCATGCGGGCGGCTTAAATGCAGAAATCCCCGCACGGTGGCGAGGCTCCTGAAGTGGTTGGGTTAGAGCAGTTCGCTCGAGAAGCCGCATTCGGCTACGACATAAAAGAGAGGCGGCGAGGAGTCGTCGTCGCGCTGCACCGGCTGGGGATTCGAGAACCAGAATCGGCCCGGATTCTCGCCCGCTACTGTCGGGGTTATCGCGCGACCGCCAGGCACCAGCACAGACTTGATCTGCTCATTCACCCATTCGGCCTGATCCGCGGTAGACCCAACAGCGTGGATCGTCCAGCGCGGCTTCTGCATCGTCGCAGGACCGGTGAATCGGGTCGCCTCATCAGTGCCCGCCTGCGCGTAGAAGACCGCGTACGGGCCAGCCTGCGGCTTCCCGTCCACTAATGGGGCGAGACCCGGATAGAAGTTCGTCACCTTCGACGTCGACACCAGGGCGACCAGTGCTGCGGTGTGCTTACGGCTCATGAGTTCAATGCCCTTCGCAGCGCACGCTCACCAGCTATACCCATGCCCCGCTCGAAGTCAGCGGTAGTCGCCGCAAGGGCGCGCTGCCCGTCAAGAGCAGGCGGGACAGTCAGTGACCCGTACTCTCGAGCCCACGCGTAACCGCGGAGACGGTCGGTGCCGTTCACTGTTTCAATGACCGCTTCTACGCTCTGATCGTCGGCGGTCACGGTGTACTCGATCGTGCTCGCTGAAGCAGGCACCGCAGACTCTTCGAGGTTCTTACCCCACGCCTTCTTCACTGCGAACGCAGAACCGGTCGCAGCACGCTTCGCACCAGACGGGATTTCGTTCTGCACGTTGGAAAACTGCACTGCGAGCCTGGTTAGGTCAGCAAAGTCGAACTCGATACCATCCGGCATCAGGAGACCACCTCTACCTGGAACCGGCGAGCCGTGACATACGACCCGGCGAACGGGCTGGTGATGCGACACTTCGTGCCCACCAGGGCCGGGTCATGCCGCGAATACGTGATAACTGCCACCATGTTTTTCTTGACCTCAGTTGAGGTAGCGACCGGCAGTTTCAGAATCCCGTTCTGGTCGGTGAGGATCTGGCCGGCAGCATCCACGTCCGAACCCAAGCGGTGAGGGGCCATGTACTCGCACGGTCCCGAATAGATCGGAGCGAACGTCGAAACGTATCCGCCTGTTTCCTCATCTAGGACAGTGCTCGGCGCATCGAAACCAATGTCGCACGTATCCGGCATCAGGGACTGGGCAAGCTTTCGCCCCATGCCAAGCGTGCCGTCAGCGATACTCATCGCGACCCGGTAACCCACACGCCAGTGCCGTACTGGGAGCGGATCAGTTCGATGTTTCGGTCAGACAGTGTGATGCCGGTTGAATCACCAGCATCAGCGAACGATGCTTTGAAGTCATCGAGGGCGACGGATGATAGCCCGCCAACCGTGAGCCCCAGGTTGAGCTCCAGAGAGATGAGTGTCTGGGAGACGAGGACCATCGTCCACCGCTTGAGCCCCTCAGGGGCCTCCGCGTATCCGTAGGTGAACGTGATGTCCACCGGCAGAGGGCTCGCAATCAGAACACGGCCGTCGCGGTACACATAGTCGACATCACTGCCATCACGGCTCACCGAAACAACCGCCTGGACTGGTTGCTGCGGCAACACGATCCCCTCCGGCTCAGGCCACACAGTAAATGTGACTGTCGCCTGAGGAAAAACCTGCGCGCCGATGATGTCTTCACGCAGGTAGGTGGACGCATCCTCGAGCAGGGAAGTTACCCACTCCGTCTCGTCAGACGAGAAAGTCCGCTTGAGACGGGTACCTAGCTCTACTGCTGTAGCGAATGCGTCCACCATGACTCCTACTTCTTCGAAGCGGTCTGTTTCTTCTGCGGCGGATCGACCGGAACCCATCCGAGAGCAATGATCGCGTGCACCCCGTTATCGGGAATGTCGAGCACTTCCCCCGAAGGGGACTTGTACGCCGTCACGTTTACGCAGACGGGGTGAGGACGGCGAACGGGTACTTGCTGCCCGAACCCTCGGTTGTCACGGGCGTAGCAACTGCGAAGCCGGCACGGAACTTGAATCGCAGGGCCACCATGTCGCGCTCGGCAAGGTTGATGCCGCCGACAGTCGCCTCAGTGAGGATCTTCACCTGAACGTCCTGCCGGATTCCGAGGATAGCCTTGGACGAATCCCCGACAAGGAGCTCGGCGACGGCCGGGTTCCATGAACCGTTCCGCACATAGTCGAGCGGCTGCCCGTAGATGCTGCCCAGCGAGTTGTCCGAACGGATCGAGTCGAGGTAGATCGGCTCGTTCTGCTTGTCACGCAGACCGCGAAGCTTCGACCGCATGAACCGTCCCGTGTACGCGTGGTTCACGTCGAACCCATCATCTTCGACCTTTGCGAAGACCTGATTGATGTCCTCAGCGAAGTCGACGGTCGACGTACCACGAACGACAGTGTTGCCGGCCGCAATCGCGCCGGGCACCAAGGCTGCGTCGGTCCACGTCGCCGGCTTGTTGACGCCGAAGAACACAGCCGCGTCGAGAACTCGACCGAGTTCCTGAGAGACCAGAGGCTGGACCTCGCCCCAGATGTCGAACGTCGAGTCATCGATCACATTCTCGTGAACGGGGATGATGACTGCGATCTCCTCCGCGATCAGGTCCTTATTTGCCCACAGAACCTCGGAGGTCGGCTTCACGCCAGCCGCGAGGGTCGCTGACTCGCCGACGAAACCGGCGGTTGGCAGAGCCGACAGGACGGGCATGCGTGCGGCGCCCGATACCATGCGGATGGTGCGGAACGAGGAAAGCGCAGCAGAGGTGTACTCCGCCTCCTTGACGATGGTGCCGATGTTCTGGACTGCGAGCAGCGCCAGCGCATCGGAGCGACTGATGTCAGCCATGATGAACTCTTTTCACTAGGATTTTTGGAACGCCGCTCGGATGAGGTCGTTCGGGTCGTACTTGACCGGTGCGGCCTGCTTGCCCTTCGCGCCCTGATCTGCGTCGCCGACGAACTTGCGTTGTGCGGCAGCAGCGAGGTGCGGTTTCTGGGTGAGCAGGTCGATTACGGCCTTGTTCAGCGCTTCGACATCCACTTCGCCGTCATCGCCTACCTCAAATGAGGTGGCGTCGATGAACACGGCAGCATCTGCCGGGTCGGCAAGCTTCCCTGCGGCGACCGCCTTGAGTTCCGCTTTGACAATGCGTGCGTTAGCGGAAGCTGTTGCCTCAGCACGCGCCTCAGCGCGGGCGTTATCGAGGGCTACTTCCTCAGCAGGCTTGTCGCGTGCGGCGAGCTCGCGCCGGAGTTGCGCAATTTCCTTCTCGGCTGTTTTTCGCGCTGCGCGCTCAGAGTCGAGAGCTTTCTTGGCTCCGGCATTCGGGTCAACTTCGGTGGTGGTGTCTTCGGACTGTGCTTCGTTCGACTCCGACGTCACATCGGTTTCGGCTTCTGGCATGAGAAAATCACTTCCTCTGGGGGATGGATGCCGAGTCGCTCGGCCTGATCCCGCAAAGGAGCGGGAAGTTTTGGGCAACAAAAAAGCCCCACCTAAGCAGGGCACTTTTTGTTGAAGTCAGATGCCTAGAAGTTGCGCCAGACGGCGAACCGAACTGGCTGAGGTGGCGAGCTTCGCAACCTCATTTGCATATGCCTGCTCAATATGTGCGAGCTGCATAGGGGTGATCGGCTTCGGCGCCACGTACTTGTCAGCCGACGACAGCCCGACCGTGCGTGGGTAAACACCGGTCCGGGCGACATCGAGCTTGTACTTCGCGTCATACAGTCGACGCTCCGCAGCCGTCATCGTGTAACGGTTCAGTGGGTCGCGGACACCGGTCTCGCGGGCCTGTTTTACGGCGTCCGATGCGGCGCGAGCCTTGCCACCTTTGCCTAGGGCACCGAAGCCCTCGATGCGACCAACGATGTTGCCACCGGCGACCTGCGGACCCGTGATGTACCCCTCATGCTCAAGCATCTTGATCGCATTCGTGCGCGTGCCAGCAGTGCGGAAGATGTCATCCACGGTCATCCGAGAGGGGGTTCCGTAGCGCAGGTGCCCCTTAGATGTCGCAAGTCCACGCTGCTGAATGTTGCCGACCCGGTAAATGTCGGCACCCTCACGGATAGCACGTGCCTCAGACCGCCCGAACGTTTTCTCTTGCGCCTCCGGGGAGAGCGAGTGAAAGTACTTGTACGGGTCGGTCGTCAGGTCGCCGGCCATGTTCTCGTTGGTCGGAATGTGGCGGCAGTCACATCGCGGGTGGCGAAGGAAACCGCTGTTCCAACGGAAGAACTTTCCCGCCAGGATCGCGCACCGTGAGCACGAGGGCGGGTTCAGCATCCGCGTGTACCCCTGCAAGGTGGGCCGTTGGGCTATGCCCGCCGCAACAACACTCCGCCCAGTGTCTGACATGACCGTCAGCAGAGTTCCGGTGAGCCACCGTTCAGCCTGCTGCAAAGCCAGCGGCGCAGACAGGCCAGAGCCCACCGCAGACTTGGCCTTCACCACAGACTCTCCGAGTAACGAACCCATCGACCGACCGTCAGGCGCGGAAGATAGGAAGCCAGCAGGGCTCAGAACCCCGACAGGTGCCGCATCAACGTTCGTTTCTTGCAGAACATCGGCCGTGTACCCGATCGATGAGGCGACTGCAGCAGCACGCCCCGTTTGCACCCAGTTGAGTAGTGGGGTAACGACATCAGCCCATGAAGAATCGAAGTCCGGCCCCATACGGCGCCAGAACTTCTTCGCACCCGCGGCCGTCGCCACAGCGATGCGCTGCTGCGTCTCGTAGTAGCTAGTTGCCGACTGGGGAAGCATTCAGAACGCCTCCCGGCTGGCCCTGTGCGGGGCGTAGAGCGGCTTGCAACTGCGGGTCGGTGTTCTGCTCGTCCACCATCGCCAGTACCCGCTCCACCTCTGTTGGCGACAGGCCGTACAGTTCCATCAGGTACTCGAGCGGGAACCCCATCGTCTTCATCTTCAGCAACGCATCCGCGAGCTGAGCCTCGGAACGAATCTCCGGGTTCATCCAGTCCATGTGCGCAAGCCGGCACATCTTCGCCAACTCCTTGTCGCCCTTCGCTAACGCGACAAGGCGATACATCTCACGCAGCGCCGGATCGGTGAACGTCTGAAACTCAAGAACTTTCTTGTTCAGACCAATCTCAGACGCCTTGAGACCATCCGCGTTGACGTTCGACATGCCCGACTTCGCAACAAGGTACGTCGGCGGGGTGCGGGTCTGGGAGCCGATGTGCGCCACCGCCACATCGATGGTGTCCGTGAACACGTCGAGGCGCGCCGCATCCCACTGGCCAACCTTGGCGTCACCCGTAAGAAACAGGAGCCTCTTCTCCGACAAATCATCGATCTGGACCGGTTTCTCGCCGATCTTCTTCCCAGTACTGTCCAGAACAGGGATCTTCGGCGGCGCCTGGTTCATCACGACACGGGCCGGCATGGAGGCATAGTCGGCCGCGAGGAACAGGTACGCCCACAGCAGGTTGATAGCGTCCTGCATAGGCATCACGCCCTGGATTTCCGACACAGGGTCGCCGAGGAGAGTAGGCCGGTTCTGGATTTCCACGACCGGAACTTCGCCGATCGGGTTAGGCAGAGGCCACACCTCATTCCCGACCGCGCGGGGAGTCCAAGCGCCTCCGCCGAGACCCTTCTGGCGGGCCTGCTCAGCCTGGGAGAAGAACTTGTCGGCAGAAGAGGCACGTGACCGCTCGAACTTCCACACGTAGTCTGCGGTGTACAGGGTGCCGTACTCTTTCGTGTCATCGACCCACGTCTTCAACGCGGCGACACGAAGCCTCGGGTTAGCCCAGTCGTACTCGATCTCCACATTCATGGGATGTTCCCATGTGATGAGAGGCTCGTCCGTCTTCGTGTCGCCCCACACGATCACGTAGGAACGGCCCGTGGTGAGTGTGGTGACGAAACCCTGAGAAGACTGCATGTCCATCTCGTTGATCAGCCACTGCTCGTGCAGGACCATTGCCGCCTCGGGACTGTCAGCGATCTTCACGCCCGTGTGGCGAATACGCTCCGACTCAGCATTCACAACTGCGCCACACCAGTTGTCCGAGAAACCCGAATACCGTTGCGCGTTCTTCCGCTTCCACTCCGCCGTAGCAAACGTCAGAGGCTGCTTGCCCCCCAAATAGTCTTCCTGCTTGCTCATCGCAGCGCGACGAAACGAAATGCGGCCGTAACACGCATCAACCAGACGCAGCGCCTCATCGAGTGCAGGGTTCTCGCTCAATGCGGCCTCCTAGTAGTACACGTATTCGTCTTCGTCGGCCGTATAGCCAGCAGCGATAACATCGCCGGCAGCCTCATGGGCCAGCACTGACGACATGGCAAGGTCGATCTTCTGTGTCTCGGACGCCTTGAAAATGAGGTACTTCTGTCCGGACCGGGCAACTTCGACAGCGTTACGGATGTGCGTGCCGACCGTCTCGTCACCGTCATGAGTGAACTGCGACTCGGGCAGCATCACATCGGTTTTCATCCGCTCGAGAGCAGCGTGCATCTGGGTCGGCCGGTATGTCTCCCAGCGAAAGACCCGCTTCGGGTACTTCGCCTCGAGCCCATCAATCTCCGACTGCCAGAACGGCGGGTCGCAGTAAGCACGCACCACGTCGAACTGTTCGAAAATCTCGTCAAACGCTGCCAGGATCTCCAACCGCGGAACTCGGCCGTTGTGCTGGCGCGGGTCCCAGATGGTCGGTCGGCCATCATGGTAAGTCGGGGTGAATTGGTAGCCGTCGAGCGTTTCGGCTCTAATACCAGGGTTACGTCCCTGCGAGTGGTGTGGTTTCTGGCTACTAAGCGTTGCTTCGTCAACGTAAGGAGCCACCGTGGGATGGTCAGTGAGTACCGACTAAAGCAACTCACGAAGGACACCACACGATGGCTCTAGACCAGTCTGCCCTGCTCGACCTGCTAGGAGAACTCAAACTCACCGACGTCACCGACCGAATCCGCGTCGCAACAGAGACCCTGTATCAAGAATTGATCGATGCCGAAGCGACCTCGTTCATCGGTGCCGCCCCGTTCGAACGCACCGGCGACCGCACCACCCACCGCAACGGCACCCGGCCCAGGACACTGTCCACGACGGCTGGGGACCTGGATTTGAAGATCCCGAAGCTGCGTGCCGGGTCGTTCTTCCCGGCGCTTCTTGAGCGTCGCCGCCGGGTCGATCAGGCGTTGTTCGCGGTCGTGATGGAGGCCTACGTCCACGGCGTCTCGACCCGCAAAGTCGACGATCTCGTCAAAGCGCTCGGCGCGGATACGGGGATCTCGAAGTCGGAAGTTTCTCGGATCTGCGCTGGCCTGGACGCGGAGGTCGCCGAGTTCCGCGACCGGACCCTCGCCGCACAGGACTTCCCCTACGTGTTCCTTGACGCGACCTACTGCAAGGCCAGGGTCGGTCACCGGATCGTGTCCCAAGCGATCGTCGTCGCGGTCGGTGTGGCCGCTGACGGCCGCCGGGAAGTGCTCGGCTTCGACGTTGGCGACAGCGAAAACGAAGGCTTCTGGACGTCGTTTCTGCGGTCGCTGAAGACCCGGGGCCTCGACGGGGTCAAGCTGGTCATGTCTGACGCGCACACTGGCCTGAAGAAGGCCATCGGGACAGTGTTCCAGGGCGCCGGGTGGCAGCGGTGCCGGGTGCATTTCATGCGTAACGTCCTCGCCGTGATCCCGAAAGGCTCCCAGGACATGGTCGCGTCGATCATCCGCACGATCTTTGCCCAGCCCGACCGTCAGCACATCGAGAAGCAGTTCCGCGAGGTCACCACGATGCTCACCCGATCCCACCCGAAAGTCGCCGCGATGCTCATCGACGCCCAACCCGACCTGCTCGCGTTCGCCGCGTTCCCCAGGCGGCACTGGCGCCAAATCTGGTCCACGAACCCGCTGGAACGGGTGAATAAGGAGATCAAACGACGCACCGACGTCGTCGGCGTGTTCCCCAACACGGCCGCCCTGCTGCGCCTGGCCGGGGCGGTCCTGATCGAGCAGCACGACGAGTGGGAAGCCGGCGAACGACGCTACTTCTCCGAAGCATCCATGCTCGAGCTGGCCACCATGAACAACCCCATCCAACCCCCCAACGAGGCGGTGATCCTCCCCGAACTCGCCGCCGCCTAAACTAGAACAACTGACCCGCACGGTGTTGAGAAACTCCACCACTCAGCGGGACGTGACCAATACCAGTCCAGTCATCAACATCAGACCCGTCGAAACCGAGCACAATCGGTGTCTTATCGGGCACCACATGCGTGGCCTTCTTCGACTCCCATCGTGCGAAGTCCAACCATGCCCCGGAACCAGCGACGATGCGGTTACCGAAGAACCGTTCCGCCTCAGCCTTGTCCTTCTGAACGAGCTCGGCAGCTTCAGCCTCGATCGCAGCAACGGATACCCACGGGGCGCCCGCATAGTTGAAAACGAACATCTTGTGACGGTCACGCTTGTCACCGAAGCTCAGATGCGCGGGCGGCTGGCGGAAGTCCTTATTGATGTCCTTCGACGGTGCCTCGAAGGTGCGCTGGGCGACGGAATCCTGTGCCGGGTCCCACGCGTTCGTCGTTTCGATTGCCCGACCACCCATGCCGGCGAGACCACGACGCTGCGTCGACGCGAGCTTGTGCCCGCCATTCGACTTCACCCACAGGCCTGTCTCATCCTGCGGCGCAAACGTCACACGCTGACCGAGGCGAGAGTTTGCCTTCGACGTGACCACATCGATTCGGCCACCACCGGGAAGGCGGATGAACTCCTCGCCCGTATGCCGAATGATCTCAGCCAACGGGCCTAGCTCAATCATCGGGCGAAGTGCGTCATACGTGTTGTCGGTCTGGTCTTCGGACGTAGCAGTGATCTGAATAAGCGGCGTCGACCACGGACGGCCCATCGGCTCGCCCTGGTCATACTCATACGCCCACCCGCAACCACAACCGAAGTCGCGGCAGTCGTACATCTCGCGGCCGGACGCGAACCCATCGAACAAGACAGGGCCGACACCCTCCACGCAGACGAACGCGCCGATCAGCGGAGACTTGCCCCACTTCTGAGCACGAACCAACTGCGAACGACGGAAGATAAAAGCTTCGGCCTTCTGACCCACCAGCGCATCCGAACGAACCATGTAGTGATTCGCGACGAATGTGAACTGCTCATCACCGAGCACGAACGGGTTGCCCCGGTTGTCGCCATCTGGGATCACACAGTGCTGCTCAACCCACTCAGGGACGATCAGCAGCGGGCTAGCCATTGCTCAGAGCGGCGAACCTAGCCTTCGCCGAAGTCGCCGCCTTCCTCGCCGGGGCAGACGACCGCTTCACCGACAGCTCATCCTCAGAGAACCGCCACCGCAAAGAATGCATCCCCGGCAGCGACAGGCCGATCTCGGCAGCCATCCGAAGCGCTGCCGTCTTCAGCCCAGAATTTGACTCAGCAGACGTTGATTCGATGTACCCGCGCACATACGCAGCTACCTCGTACTTCAGGCTGAGCTTCGACCACATGGCAGCTTGAGGCTTCGACCAGAGGTCTTCCCAAAGCTCGATCTCTCGAGCATGGAGGTCGTCGGTCGCATCCTTGTCGAACTCTTTGATCCGCCTCTTGTCTTCCCAGTAGATGTCATAGATAGGAATGGCGGGCAGGGGAAATGCAGGAACAGCGCCATCGAAACCCTCTGCCGGGAGAGTCACCCAAGCCGCATCGTCCGTGCGATCACGGCGCAACGCATTTGGGTCAGGAGCGCGACCACTGTTTCTACGAACACCACCAGAAGGCATGATCACCTCCTCGGGTTCGTCAGCAAGCAGTCGAGCAGAAAACCATCATCTTCAGCATTGGGAAATCGTTTACAGTCCGGGACTCAATAAGCTCTGGCCGCGTAAAATCCGCGAACCCATGATCCGCCGCAAGCTTCCTGAACTGCGTAGCAACAAGCTCGTCGACCATCTCCTGATCGGTCGCCAGCCCATCGCTCACAGGCACCATCACGCGCATCTCGTTCACCGCAAACGCCTCCCAAAGGCCGAATTGAGAACATCTTGGTTCTGCCGCACCTTTTAGCCACCTCCCCGGCGGTCCTGCGGGGCTGGTTTCGAAGGGGTCTCCCCCCACCCTCTGGATGCCTACGGGTGTGCATCAGTGGGTGTTGTGCCATCCGCCTGGCTGTTCCTGCGCTGTGGATCTGTCGTGACATGGTTTGCATAGTCCACGGCCATGGTCGGGGTCGTTGCTGTCCATGCCTTGCGCGTCGAGGTCACGCTTGGATGTTGGGTAGTGGTCGGCGACTGTTGCTTGTGCTGTGTGGCAGATGACGCAGATAGGGTCGCGTGTAATAACTTGGTTGCGGAAGACACGGTGTCCTGTGCCTGTGTACCCTCGCTGTGTGGCCGTGCCTCTGCGTTGGTCTGCTGTGCGTGTGTGTTGCGGGCAGCGCGACTCTGTGCTGTCGTAGATGGTTGGACATCCTGGTGTGCTGCACACACGCATGCTCTACCTCTTAGCGCAGTGTGTGCGTGCGATGGAGGGGACGACGCATGCTTGCCCGCAGGTGGGGCAGTGCCACCGGTCAGCCTGCATTGCGTAGCTGGTAGTCCTTGATGGCCGTCACGACTATGCCCGCTGTCTTGCTGGTGTCCATCCCGCCGGCACTTGCCAAGGCGATGACGCCCTTTGCTGCGTCGGGTAGATCTCGCTCAGCGATACCGAGGGCACGCAGTTCGGCTGCAAGCTGTGATGTAACGAGCCTTGCCTGTTCCATTCCGGCGACGTACCCGCTGACGTCGGCGGTGAGCGTCTCTTTGACCTTGCGGCCTTTGTCTTCGGCATCGGATGCGATCGCGTTCATGGCTGCTCCTTCATGCTGTATTCGTGCGCGAGTGCTGAGGCAACACGGACGGCGTCATTGCCGTACTGCTTCGCCCATGCGAGATACTGCTGCTCGTTCGTGCCTGGTGTCGCTACGAGTTGTTCGACCCATTCGCGGTAGGTCGTGTTCGGCGCGACGGCCCGCATTGCTATGACGAGTGATGTTGCTTGGTCGTCACCGATGAGTCCGCAGCGACGGAGGATGTCTGAGGCTTCGGCGAGTTCAGCGATCGTTGCTCGCATCTGCTGTCTCCTGCCATTCATAGATCGGGCTACCCATTGAGTCGATCCGCACTGGTGTTAGGTGGTCGTTTGCGTTGGTAGCGCCGTGCGTAGGGAATGTTGGCAGCGGCGTTAGGGCCAGCAGTATGGTCTTGAGCGCTACCCCGTTCTGGGAGGCTGTCGGGCATCCCGGGTGCGCTGGGTGACCGCTCATGACTGCTCCTGACGGATACATGGTTACTGACCGTCATGTGTCGTGAGCGGCCGACGAAAGGCTACGTGCACCCCGAACCGGCCTAGCTGAGTGTGCAGGAGTCGAACCTGCGCTTGTCGGGTTGGAGCCGACTGTGCTTCCGTAACACTTACTCCCAAGGTGCTGGCAGCCCGAACGTTTCCATGAACGGCTTGCGTCTCGACATCCCCGTGTCGAAGAACTCTGACCTATGTGCAACCACACCGTGTGACCTGAGGGTGAGCGGTGTGGGACTTCGCGGCCGGCATTTAGCTTGTGGGCACCACGCGGGTTACTTGCCTGCGAGACATGAGCAGACCTTCATGCGTTCGGCAACGGGGCCGAAGTGTGTCTCGCGCTTGAGCTCCGTGGGTTGGAGTATCAGCAGTGATGCCGGTCGTGTTGTCGTCGAGCCAGCGCGAGAAGTGGTTTAACCAAACAGGCCCCCACGCTAAGGTGAGGGCCAAGAGTTACGGGCGGCGGGAACAAGAATGCCTAAGGCATAGCATACCTGTTCCCACCGACACCGTGGCTTACTGGATACCGCGTTTCTGCCTGTTCGGGTTCGCGAGGATCTTGATCCGGTACTGCGCCATCAGGTCACTGTGTTCGATGACCACAATGCCAGCGACATCCCGGCACCGCATCCCGTGTCTCACCCATCGCTCGATAGTCCTGGTGGACTTGCCCACGCGGGCCGCGGCCGCCTTGATGGTGTAGTTCTCCTGGTTCTCCGACATCCGTCGATCCTAGGCGGCCACGGTACGGAGAATACGGTCAACCTGCAGGGGCGGTGCGACCCACTCGCATGCGGCACACATCACGGTGAGGTCCGGATCGAGTTTGTCGGGGAACTTCACGAATACCTCTCGCTGGCCACAGAGCGGGCATTCCCGCTTATCTGCATCCCTGAAAGGTCGTGGTTCGACGCCGTACGCGCCGGCGAGGGTGAACACGCCTCGGGCGTCGTCGTAGCCGTAGCAGAGGTCGTCGTGGAAAGCGACCGCGAGGGGGAGTGCCGCGATGGTCTCGAGGCGGTCGAGGAACCATCCCACCAGTTCAGTGGAGATCTCGTGTGCTCTCTCGGGCGTGACGACCCGTGAGCCTTGGACCTCGGTGAGATTGATCCAGACCGAGACGCGGGGCGGGGCCACGCTCAGCGTTTCGGATACTGATCCGGTCCAGAGCACCAGCTTCGCGAACAGGGAGTCGCTGGCATCGAGCGGGCCGACCCGGAGGGGTGCGGGGGAGCCGTCGCCACCGCCCGAGACTCGTTCGCCTATCGGTGCAGCGCCGAAACCGTTGATCTGTGCCCGCATGTTGGCCATGAGGTCGGGGACGAGCTCGAGTGCGTGCCGGAGCCGGTAGAAGCAGGAGTCGCAGAACATCCCGTGTCGGGCAGGCTTGGGGCGGGGCGCTTCGCCTTCGACGAGCGAGTCCCAGGCGCAACCACGCGTGCACGGAAGGGTCTCTTCGTAGGTGATGTCGTCGTTCATGTTTGCCCTGCTTTCGGTGAGGTGGGTAGACGTCATGCGAGTAGGTCTCCTGTCACGGGATTGATGCGGATCAAGTTGTTGACAAACCAACGGGTCTGCCATTCGCGCGGGCTCTGCAGGTGTGCCTGGCGGTTCAAGGAGGGCTGCGCCCCGATGACGTCAGCCCAGTCACGCCAGCCGACATACGGTCGTTTCTGCCCGTGGTTGATGTGACAGTCACAGGCACCGTCAGCGCACATGTACGGCGTGCGGCAACGGACGCAGCACCAGGGCGCTTTGTACTCCCGGCCCATGTTCACGTACCCCTGGATGATGTCGCCCATCAGAGACCACCCGCCGGCATCCACGGCATCTCGCCTTCGGCGCCCCTTCGAAGGTGCTTTGGCCAGTCGCGTTTGTCGCGGTCGCCTCGCCAACGGATGAGCGAGACCATGCTGTCGTCATCTTCGATCGGGCGGAGGCCGAAACCGAATTCGGGCCACCCCATGAGCGCAGACGATCCGCGCGGTCGAAGATCACGGTCGCCGCCCATTCCTTTTGAGTGGCCCGCATGCGCCTCCATCAGCAAAGCGACGCCTCGAGCGCGGATCTCGTCGAGCGCGATGATGAGGGGCGCCGCATCGTCGTCTCGACTGATCTCCTTCGGGACCAGCTTGTACAGAGGACCGATGTATACGAGATCAGGTCTGTGAGCGTCGATGAGTCGGTGGACGGTGTCGATGTCGGCCTGACGGGTGAAGTCGAGTCGAACGCCGGCGCTCACGAGCACGTTCTGGCGAGGATCACCGGACCCGTACTGGGCCGCGAAGTTCGTGACGTAGCGGGCGTTCCGGGCCCACTGCTGCTCGCTGTTCTCTGCGTCGATGACCAGCACCCGTCGCGGTTCGATCTGCTCATTCCTGAACGGATGAATACCTGCCGCTGCCGTGATCGCGAGCTGACGGGCAAGGTAGCTTTTCCCTGCACCCTCACCACCTGTGAGAATCAGCCGGTCGTGTCGTTCGAGCAGTCCCTCGATGAGCCAGTCATAGGCGACTGTCACGTCGAGGATCTCGCCGAGCGACTTCGGATTGAGGATCGCGGCGCCCGAACCTGACTCGCGACGTCGTGCCTCTGCCCGCACCCGCTCGTTCTGCAGAAGCATCTCGACGGCTTTCTCGAACTCTGGGTCGACGGGCTCTAGTGACTTCAGATCGTCGATCCCGAGACCGGCCGCCACATGATCCGCGGCGTCCTTTCCAACTGCCGGTTCCAGAATCTTCACATCCGCGATGCCGACCAAGAGTGCCGCGACCTGGTTCGCGTGCGCCAAGCCCGGCTCGTCCATGTCTCGCACAATCCGAACAGTCTTCCCACGGAGCGGCGACAGATCGAAGAGATGCGCCTTCCCTGCACCCATCGCCGTGCACGTCGCGCTCACGCCGAGAGACTCGAGGGCCAGCACGTCCTTCTCGCCCTCGACCACGAACACGACCTTCGCGTCCGCCAGCCGGTCAGCCCGGAACAACGCCGTGCCCTTCGTGTTCCCCGACTGTGAGAAGCGCTTGTCAGGTGAACGCGACACCCGACGACCATCTGGGTAGTCGTAGTTGGCGCCCTTCGGGTCATCGAACAGGTCCGCCTTCGAGAGGTTCAACGCGGCCAGCACGTCATCAGTCGGGTCGGAGTGGGAGTGAACAAGCACCCCACCCTCATAGGCCGCCAGGGACACCGACAAGTCCGCTTGAGAGTGTCCGGGTGCCTGCGCTGAAGCCTTCGACTGGCCCAGCATCTTCACCTTCAGGCCGTGGTCGTGGAACGTGTCCACGAGACGCTCAAACGCGTTCTGCATCGGTTTCCCTCTCGATCAGCAACATCAGCACAAACAGCTGCGCGACGAGCTCGCGGTTCTGCTCTCGAAGGTGCTCCACTTCCGCCAGCAGGCTTTCGCGGGAGGCGATGGTGTCTGTCATGGTCACTGTCCGACCTCCTTCAGGCGCGGATCGTTCTCGATAACGTCTGCTGCCCAACGAGTGCCTGCTGGGGGAGCGGGGTGAAGGCCTTCGACCTCCCGACGGTGCTGAACCGCCACCCGAACCTGGTGGACGATGTCGGACGGCTTCGGAAAGAACGGGCTCTCCGTCATGTGCGACCGCAGCGCATCCAAACCCTGCTGGCGGGTGTACTTCCCGACGATCGGAAGCCACGCCTGCACCAGAGCGTCAGGCACCTCACGGTCGTTCACGATCGCCGCAACCGTCAGGAGTTCCATCACGTCCCCGGCGTTCACGATGCCTCCTCCTGCGCCCGCATCGCAGCGAGGCGCTGCAAGTTTCGCTCGAGGGTGCTTGAACCAGACGCGCCCTTCGACTTCATGGCGAGCTGATCGAACTTCTCCCGGAACTTCGGCATCGACAAGATGTTCTTCGACCAGAAGTCATTGCTCTGCGACCACAACAGCACGCGCCTCGCGTCGGCCAGTAGCACCCCGTCCCTGTCGAGCAGGAGCCGGGGGGTCTATACGATTTTCGGTGTAACTCCTGAGCAAGGAGGAACCGAATGACTGACGTGAAGATCGACGTGGAGGACGAGGCCGTGGCGACGGTGAAGCATGACGGCTTGGTCGATGGCCGGCTGGTA